>CAZAUR010000015.1:0-147550 GCA_964488255.1 uncultured Spirochaetaceae bacterium
ATCCGCGAAGGTGGACGGACCGTGGGTTCCGGGGTCGTGTCCGAAGTCATCGAATGACATTTTCCGGGATCGGGCACTTCGCGCCCGAACCCTGGAGCTGAGGGCTCTCGGGTATCACCTGCCGCCCCCTTCGCGACGATGTCGCGATCCATTGGAGAAGACCCATGGCTGATGCCACGGCACAGAAGATTCGGATCCGCATGAAGGCCTACGACTACAAGCTGCTCGACCAGAGCGCGGGTGAGATCGTGGACACGGCCGTGCGCACCGGCGCGCGGGTCGCGGGGCCGATTCCGCTGCCGACGAACAAGAACAAGTGGACCGTGCTGAAGGGCCCGCACATCGACAAGAAGTCGCGCGAGCAGTTCGAGCTCCGCACCCACAAGCGGCTGATCGACATTCTCGATCCCACGCCCCAGACCGTCGACGCGCTGATGAAGCTCGAGCTCGCAGCCGGCGTCGACGTGGAGATCAAGCTCTAGTCATGGCCACGATCGACGTCGTCAATACGCAGAACGAGAAGGCCGGCTCGGTCGACCTCTCGTCGGCCGTGTTCGAGAGCGAGGTCAAGCCTCATCTCCTGCACGCCGAGGTGCGGCGCCAGCTCGCGGAGCGTCGCGCCGGAACCCACAGCACGAAGAACCGCGCCCTCGTTTCGGGCGGTGGCGCCAAGCCGTACCGCCAGAAGGGCACGGGCCGCGCTCGTCAGGGCACGATCCGCGCGCCCCAGTTCCAGGGCGGCGGTGCGGTCTTCGGTCCCGTGCCGCGGGGCTACTCGCACAAGCTGCCGAAGAAGGTGCGCGGTGCAGCCCTCAAGTCGGCGCTCTCCCAGAGCCTGTCGGAATCGAGTCTGACCGTCGTCGACGGTCTGCAGGTCGAGGGCTTCCGCACGAAGGCCATCGTCGAGATCCTGGGCGCGCTCGGCCTCGAGGGCACGACTCTGATCGTGATCGAGGACGCGAACGCGACGGTCGAGGCCTCGGCCCGGAACCTTCCGGGCGTCTCGGTGGTGCGCGCCGAGGGCGTGAACGTCTACGACGTGCTCCGCCACAAGAACCTGCTCATCACCAAGGCCGCGATCGAGAAGGTCGAAGCGCGGCTTTCCGGAGGAAAGGACTGATGGACCTCCACCAGGTGATCCAGCGACCGATCGTGACGGAGAAGAGCGCCATCGCCCGTGAAGAAGCGAACATCGCGACCTTCCGCGTCGATCCGGAAGCCACCAAGCACGACATCCGCCGCGCCGTCGAACTGCTCTTCGAGGTGAAGGTCGAGAACGTGCGCACGATGAACCAGCCCGGGAAGAAGCGGCGCGTCGGCAAGAAGATCGGCCGCAAGCCCTCCTGGAAGAAGGCGATCGTCGAGTTGGCCCCCGGCAATACGATCGAATATTTCGAGGGAGTCTGATCCATGCCGGTCAAGGTCTACAAGCCCACGTCGGCAGGCCGACGCAACATGAGCGTCTCGGACTTCGGCGAGATCACGCGCGGCAAGCCCGAGCGCGGTCTCACGAAGGGCCTCGTCAAGAAGTCGGGCGGACGCAATAGCAACGGTCGTATCACGTCGTACCACCGTGGTGGCGGCGCGCGCCGTCGCTTTCGCCAGATCGACTTCCGCCGCAACAAGGTGGACGTGCCCGCGAAGGTTGCCGCGATCGAATACGACCCGAACCGGTCGGCGAACATCGCGCTGCTCCACTACGCGGACGGCGAGAAGCGGTACATCCTGAGCCCCGGCGGCCTCGAGGTCGGCGACTCGGTGATGTCCTCGGCGAACGCTGAGATCTCCCCGGGAAACGCGATGCCGCTCTCGAAGATCCCGCTCGGTACCCAGCTCCACGCGATCGAAATGAAGCCGGGGAAGGGCGCACAGCTCGTCCGCTCCGCCGGCACCAGCGCGCAGCTGATGGCCCGCGAAGGCAAGCTGGCGACGCTCCGTCTACCGAGTGGCGAGATGCGGATGGTCCACATCGACTGTCTCGCGACGATCGGCGAGGTCGGCAACTCCGAGCACGAGAACCAGCGCATTGGCAAGGCGGGCCGCTCCCGCTGGCTGGGCAAGCGCTCGAACGTGCGCGGTGTCGCGATGAACCCGGTCGATCACCCGATGGGTGGCGGCGAGGGACGCAGCTCGGGCGGTCGGCACCCGTGCACGCCCTGGGGCAAGCCCACCAAGGGCGCCAAGACGCGCAAGAACAAGCAGACCGACAAGTACATCGTGAAGCGGCGCGGTAAGAAATAGGCAGGTAGAGAGAAATGGCACGTTCACTTCGTAAGGGCCCGTATGTCGACCCGAGCCTGCAGCGCAAGGTCGACAAGATCACCGCCGGTGGCGGCAAGGGCGTCATCAAGACGTGGTCACGCCGCTCGATGATCACCCCCGACTTCGTCGGGCTCACTTTTCATGTTCACAATGGAAAGCTCTTCATGCCCGTCTTCGTGACGGAGAACATGGTGGGCCACCGCCTCGGCGAGTTCGCGCCGACCCGTAAGTTCACGGGCCACGCGAGCGACAAGAAGGTGAAGCGCTGATGGCTGAGCAGACCCCGGGCGTCGTGAAGGCGTCCCTCAACAACTATCGCGTGAGCGCGCAGAAGGCGCGGCTGGTCGTGGACCAGATCCGCGGCAAAGGCGTCGAGGACGCCCTGAATCTGCTCGAGCTCTCGCCCAAGCGGATTGCCGCTCCGATCGCCAAGCTCGTCCGCTCGGCGGTCGCGAACGCGGAGCAGAAGAACGAGAACCAGCACGCGGGGATCGAGATCGACGACCTGGTCGTGTCCACGATCTACGTCGACGAAGGCCCGAGCATGTGGCGCATCCGTCCGCGCGCTCAGGGCCGCGCCGCCTGGATCCAGAAGCGAACCGCGACCATCAACGTCGAACTAAGTGAGCGCGGAATGCTCACTGAGCGAGGGAAGAACTAAACATGGGTCAGAAGGTCCATCCCTACGGCTTCCGGGTCGGCACCCTCTACGGGTGGCAGTCCAACTGGTTCGCCGAGAAGAACTACGCCGAGCAGCTGCACGAGGACGTGCGCATCCGCGAGTTCATCAAGAAGAAGCTCTATCACGCGGGCATCTCGAAGGTCGTCATCGAGCGAACCGGCGACAAGATCGTGATCAACATCCACACCGCGCGCCCCGGCATCCTGATCGGCAAGCGCGGCGCCGAGGTCGACCTGCTCCGCAAGGAGCTCAAGGGCTACACGGCGTGTGACGTGTTCATCAACATCAAGGAGATCCGCAAGGCCGAGCTCGATGCGCAGCTCGTCGCGGAGAACATCGCCACCCAGCTCGAGCGCCGCGTCGCGTTCCGCCGGGCCATGAAGAAGGCGATGATCTCGACGATGAAGTTCGGTGCCGAGGGCATCCGCATCCAGTGCTCTGGTCGCCTCGGCGGCGCCGAGATGGGGCGCCGCGAGTGGTACCGCGACGGGCGCGTGCCGCTGCACACGCTCCGCGCCGAGATCGAATACGGTTTCGCCGAAGCGCGCACGACCTACGGGATCATTGGCGTGAAGTGCTGGATCTTCAAGGGCGAGGTCGGTGACCGCGAGCTCAAACGCGGCCCCCTGTCCCAGGACCATCGCTCGGAGGTCCCGCGCTAGGCGCGGCTGCCACTTCATCCACCTCATCGAGCTGAGAGAGACGAACAATGCTCCAACCCAAGAAAGTCAAGCATCGCAAGATGTTCAAGGGCCGGCTCCGCGGAAAGGCGTTGCGTGGCAACACGCTCGCCTTCGGCACCTTCGGCCTGCAGGCGATGACCTCGGGATTCCTCACCGCGCGGCAGATCGAAGCCGCGCGTATCGCCATGACCCGTCACGCCAAGCGCGGGGGCAAGGTCTGGATCCGGGTCTTCCCCGACAAGCCGACCACGAAGAAGCCTGCCGAAGTCCGCATGGGTAAGGGTAAGGGCAATCTCGAGGCGTGGGTCGCTCCCGTCAAGCGCGGGCGCATCCTCTACGAGATGGAAGGCGTCGATCCGCAGGTCGCGCGCGAGGCGCTGCGCCTCGCCGCGCACAAGCTGCCGGTCCGCACGCGCTTCGTCGAGCGGGAGGGCTAGGCAATGAACGCCTCCGAATTGCGGGATCTCTCCGAGAACGAACTCGAGCAGAAGGGAAGGGAGCTCCGCGACGAGCTCTGGGGCGCCCGTATCCGGCGCGCGACCGAACAGCTCGAGAACACTGCGCTGCTCGGGCAGCTGAAGAAGGACATCGCTCGCGTCGAGACCCTTCTCACCGAGAAGCGCGCCGCCGCCAACATTTCCGGACAGACGGCCGGTCAGGGAGCATGAAAGAGTGAGCGAACGAGGAAGTCGAAGAACCCTGATCGGGACCGTCGTCAGCAACAAGATGGACAAGACCGTCGTCGTACGCGTCGAGCGTCTCGTGCAGGACAAGCGGTACAAGAAGTACATCCGCCGCTATTCGCGGTTCATGGCTCACGACGAGGCAAACGACTGCGCGGAAGGCGACCAGGTGCGCATCATCGAACACCGGCCGCTGTCCAAGCGTAAGCGCTGGAAGGTCCAGGAGACGCTCGAGAAGGCGACGCAGATCTAGCATCCGCTAGGTCCGGTCGAACCGGCGAGGCAGGCCCGGCGCAGAGCGCGGGGCAGAGGAACTGAAGAATGATTCAAGCTGAATCCACACTCCAGGTGGCGGACAACTCGGGTGCACGGAAGGTGAAGTGCATCCGGGTGCTCGGCGGCTCGCGCCGTCGCTTCGCCTCCGTGGGCGACATCATCGTGGTGGCGGTCAAGGAAGCCATCCCGAATGCTCGCGTGAAGAAAGGCGAGGTCCGCCGCGCGGTGATCGTGCGGACGAAGAAGGCGATCTCGCGTCCCGACGGGACGCACATCCTCTTCGACGAGAATGCCGCCGTCCTGATCAACAAGGAAAAGGAAGTCGTCGGGACCCGCATCTTCGGGCCCGTTGCCCGCGAGCTGCGCGGCGCCGGCTTCATGCGCATCGTCTCGCTCGCGCCGGAGGTTCTCTGACATGAGCGACGACACCACGGAAGCACCCCGCCTCAAGACGCAGTACGAAGACGCGATCCGGCCGAAGCTCCAGGAAGAGTTCGGGTACAAGAACGTCAACCAGATCCCGAAGGTGGAGAAGGTCGTCGTGAACGTGGGCCTCGGCGAGGCGACCACGAATCCGAAGCTCCTCGAACGTGCGATGGAAGAGCTCGCGCAGATCACCGGCCAGAAGCCGGTTCTGCGGCGCGCCAAGAAGAGCGTCTCCAACTTCAAGCTCCGCGAAGGGCAGGCGATCGGTTGCAGCGTGACGCTGCGCGGCTCCCGCCAGTGGGAGTTCCTCGACCGCCTGCTCAGCGTCGCGCTCCCGCGCGTGCGTGACTTCTCCGGTGTGTCGCCCAAGGCCTTCGACGGTCGGGGCAACTACACGCTGGGGGTTCGCGAACAGACGATCTTTCCGGAAGTGGACTACGACAAGGTCGAGAAGGTGACCGGCATGAACGTCACTCTCGTCACGACCGCCAACACCGATGCCGAGGCCAAGTCGCTGCTGACCCACCTCGGCGTGCCCTTTCGCCAGTAGCCGCGGCGCACGGAAATAAGGAAACAAACACCATGATGACCGATCCGGTTGGTGACATGTTGGCCCGTATCCGTAACGCGGGCGGCGCGCGACACGCGCAGGTGAACTGCCCCGCTTCCAAGCTCAAGCTCGCCGTGGCCCAGGTCCTCTCGGACGAGGGCTTCGTCGGCGACGTGGCGAGTGACGGCGACGACAAGAAGCCCACGATCACGATCGACCTGCGGTACCAGGACGACGGGAAGCTCATGATCGAAGGCATGCGCCGAGTGAGCAAGCCGGGCCGACGGATCTACGTCGGCGCGGGGGATGTCAAGCAGGTTCGTGCCGGTCTCGGCATGGCCATCCTCTCGACGTCGAAGGGCGTCATCTGCGATCGCGACGCGCGGGCCCAGAAGGTCGGCGGCGAAGTGCTCTGCGAGGTCTGGTAGTCATGTCGCGCGTAGGCAAGCAACCGATCGCGATCCCGTCCGGCGTGACGGTGAACCTGTCGGACTCCGGCGTCCAGGTGAAGGGCCCGAAGGGCGAACTCACCTGTGCGATCCCGACCGGCATCACCGCCAGGGTCGAGGACGACAAGCTCGTCTTCGATCGCGCGGACGATTCGAAGCCGGCGAAGACGAACCACGGCCTCGCCCGCGCACTGGCCAACAACTTGATCGTGGGCGTCTCCGACGGCTTCGTGAAGAAGCTCGAGATCGAGGGCGTCGGCTACCGCGCCGACGTGAAGGGCAAGAGCCTGAACCTCCTGCTCGGCTTCTCGCATCCGGTCGAGATGCCGATTCCCGAGGGCCTCAAGGTTTCGGTCGATCAGAATACGAGCGTCTCGATCGAGGGCGCGGACAAGCAGGCGGTCGGCCAGTTCGCCGCCGATTTGCGCTCGCTGCGTCCGCCGGAGCCCTACAAGGGCAAGGGCGTGCGATACGCGGACGAACACATCCGACGCAAGGTCGGCAAGGCAGGCGCGTAATGAAGAAGAAGATCCAGGACACGAAGCGCCGCAAGTGGGTGGCGCGCAAGGCACGGACGCATACGGGGCTCGCCCGGAGCGAGCGCGTGTCGCTGACCATCTACCGAAGCGCGAAGCACATCTACGCTCAGCTGGTCGACCCGTCTGGCAAGACCCTGGCGGCGGCGTCGACGCGTGATCGCGCGATCGCTGGCGGCGGTGGGACCGGCAACGTCGAGGCCGCCAAGAAGGTGGGCGAGGCGATCGGCCGGATCGCGAAGGAAAAGAGCATCGATCAGGTGGTCTTCAATCGAAACGGATTCCTCTTCCACGGCCGCGTGAAGGCCGTCGCGGAAGGGGCTCGTGAAGCGGGGCTCGAGTTCTGAAATGGCATCTGTAATTCAATCTTCGCTTCTGAACCCGAACGACTACGAGTTGAACGATCGGGTCATCCACATCAACCGCGTCTCGAAGGTCGTGAAGGGCGGTCGCCGCTTCAGCTTCTCGGCGCTCGTCGTCGTCGGTGACGGGCAGGGCGTCGTGGGCGTCGGGCTCGGCAAGGCGGGCGAGGTGCCCGAGGCGATCCGGAAGGGTGTCGAGAAGGCGCGCAAGTCGCTGATCAAGATCCCGCTGATCGACGGGCGGACGCTGCCCCACGACGTGATCGGGATCTCGGGCGCGGGTCGCGTGCTGATGCAGCCGGCCTCCCCGGGTACCGGCGTGATCGCCGGCGGTCCGGTGCGCGCCGTGGTCGAGTCCGCGGGCGTCTCCGACGTCCTCACGAAGACTCTCGGCACGAAGACGCCGCGCAACGTCGTGAACGCAGTGATGGCGGGGCTCAGCGATTTGCGTGATCCCGAAGAGCGGCTCGCCCAGCTCGGTCGCTCGCGTTAGTCGCGAGCCGATCGAACGAGGAACCAGACAGACATGGCCGACAACACATCCGGGCAGACCGTGAAGATCCAGCAGGTGAAGAGCGAGATCGGGTACAACCGCAAGCAGCGGGCGACCCTTCGCGGGCTCGGACTGCGCAAGATCCGCCAGATCAACGAGCTCGAGGACACGCCCGCCGTTCGCGGGATGATCAACAAGGTGCGGCACCTCGTCGTGGTGCTGGAAGACTAATTCCTCAGACTGATTCCTCAGGAGTCAGGAGAACTCATGCTGAACGAACTCTCTCCGAATCCCGGATCTCGTGCCGCGCGCAAGCGCGTCGGTCGTGGCCCCGGCTCCGGCAAGGGCAAGACCTGCGGCACCGGCGTGAAGGGCCAGGGCACCCGAAGCGGCAAGAAGATCAAGCCGTGGTTCGAGGGTGGCCAGATGCCCCTCTACCAGCGCGTCCCGAAAAAGGGCTTCCAGAATCGCTTCCGGGTCGAGAACGAGGTCGTGAACCTCGCGGCTCTCGCGGTCTTCGGTGACAACGCCGAGGTCGACGTGAAGGCGCTGGTCGACAAGGGGCTCGTGCGTGGATCCGGTCGGCCCGTGAAGGTGCTTGCCGAGGGCGAGGCGCCGAAGGGCCTCAAGCTCTCCGTCAACAAGATCAGCTCCGCCGCGCAGGCCAAGATCGAGGCCGCCGGCGGAAGCGTGGAGCGCGTCTAGGTGCTCGAGGCCCTGCAGAACGTCTTCCGGATCGAGGAGCTCCGACGTCGGATCCTCTTCACCGCGGCGATGCTCGCCGTGTATCGGGTGGGGTGCATCGTCGTCACGCCCGGGATCAACGGAAACGTCATCCGCCAGTTCTTCTCGCAGATGGAGGGGACGATGTTCGGCTTGCTGAACGTCTTCTCCGGTGGCGCGATGGAGCAGCTGTCGATCTTCGCTCTGGGCATCATGCCCTACATCTCGGCGTCGATCATCTTCCAGCTGCTGACCGTCGTGATCCCCGCCCTCGAGCGTCTCAAGAAGGAAGGCAGCGAGGGCCAGAAGCGAATCACTCAGTGGACGCGCTATGCGACGATCGCGCTGGCGCTCTTCCAGTCCTTCCTGATGTCGATCGCCCTCGAGAACGGCCAGTTCGGCCAGGGCGCCGTCCTCGAGCCCGGCTGGGGCTTCCGGCTCACGACGATGATCACGCTGACCGCGGGCACCGCGTTCATCATGTGGCTCGGCGAGCAGGTGACCGAGCGCGGCATCGGCAACGGCATCTCGCTGATCATCTTCTCCGGCATCGTCGTCGGGCTGCCCTCGGGCATCTCGAACGTCGCGGACCTGGTCCGGACGGACCAGTTCGAGATCCTCGACGTGATCTTCCTCGGCGCGATCGTCGTCGCTGCGATCGCCTTCACGGTCTTCGTCGAACGAGGACAGCGCCGGATCCCGATCCAACACGCCCGCCGTGGAGGCAACACCGGCCAGGCCGCCGCCATGAGCTATTTCCCGCTGCGCGTGAACACTGCGGGCGTGATCCCGCCGATCTTCGCTTCGTCGCTCCTGATGCTGCCGCTGACCGTCCGGCAATACACCGAGAGCCCGACGATCCAGCGCTTCATCGACGAGTGGATGAACCCGGGCGCGATCTCGTACAACGTCGTCTACGTCGCGCTGATCATCTTCTTCTGCTTCTTCTACACGTCGATCATGATCAACCCCGACGACGTGTCCGAGAACATCAAGCGTTCCGGGGGCTACATCCCCGGCGTTCGACCGGGCCGCAAGACCGCGGACTACATCGATGCGGTGCTGTCACGGCTCACCCTCGTGGGCGCGATCTACGTCGCCGCGATCTGCGTGCTGCCGGTGCTCCTGTCCCAGGAGATGGGCGTGCCCTTCTACTTCGGCGGAACCGCGTTGCTGATCGCGGTCAGCGTTTCGCTCGACACCGTCGGCCAGATCGAGGCACACCTCGTCTCTCGCCGGTACGAGGGCTTCAGCGGCACGGGCCGCGTTCGAGGGAGACTCGGAAGATGAGTCGGATGATCCTGCTGGGCCCGCCCGGGGCAGGGAAGGGCACCCAGGCCACGAGCCTGATCGACCGATTGGGGATCCCCCACGTCTCGACGGGCGACATGCTTCGCGCCGCGGTCGTGGCAGAGACCCCCGTCGGCCTGAAGGCCAGGGCGGTCATGGAGGCGGGCGAACTTGTCTCGGACGAGATCGTGATCGGCATCGCCGAAGAGCGCCTCTCCGAAGACGACGCCCGGAAGGGCTTCCTGCTCGACGGCTTCCCGCGCACGATCGCGCAGGCCGAAGCGCTCGAAGGGCTGCTCGAGAAGCTCGGCGTCGCGCTCGACTGCTGCCTCGCGCTGACCGTCGACAACGACGCGATCGTCGAGCGGCTGCTCAAGCGGGCCGAGATCGAGGGCCGCGCCGACGACAACGAAGAGACGATCCGGGAGCGGATGCGTGAGTACGACGCGAAGACCGCACCGCTGCTGGACTTCTACAGGAGCCGAGACCGCCTCGTGGAGGTGGACGGCATGGGCACCATCGAAGAGGTGGGAGAGAGGATCAAGCAAGCACTCGACCAGTGACGAGGAGGTCGGACGGCCGCGCTTCGCGCCGGCTATCGGTCGCCCAACAGGGGTAGAAAGTGAGTTTCGCTGAGCGGATCGCCATCAAGAGCCGCCGTGAGATCGAGCAGATGAGGGACGTCGGCCGGATGACGGCCGAGATCCTCCTTGAAATCCGGAACCGGGCCGAGCCCGGCATGACCACCGGAGAACTCGATCAGATCGCGGCCAGGGCCCTGGAAAAGAGGGGGTTGAACTCCCCGTTTCTGGGGTATGCTCCCGGGGGGGTAGCGCCCTACCCAGCGGTCCTCTGTGCCTCGGTCAACGACGAGATCGTGCACGGCATTCCGGGACCACGCGAGCTCCGCGAGGGCGACATCATCAGTCTCGACTTCGGTGTGGAACACCGCGGTTGGCACGGCGACACGGCCGTGACGATCGCGATCGGTGACGTCGACCCCGAAGCCGAAAAGCTGATGGCCACGACACACGAGGCGATGAACCGGGGCATCGAGCAGATGGTGCCGGGCAATCGGCTCTCGGACATCGGGCACGCGGTCGAGAAGCGAGCACTGACAGAGGGTTACGGAGTCGTTCACCAGTTCGTGGGTCACGGGATCGGGCGCGAGATGCACGAGCCGCCCCAGGTTCCGAACTACGGAAGGCCCGGTCGCGGGCCCCGGCTACGAGCCGGGATGGTCTTCGCGATCGAGCCGATGGTGAACGTGGGAAGCGACAAGGCGAGGGTGCTCGACGACGACTGGACGGCGGTGACCGTCGACGGATCCCTCTCCGCACATTTCGAGCACACGGTGCTCATCACGGACGGCGGTCCGGAAGTATTGACCCGAATTCCAGGCTCGCATTGAGCTGAAGGCTCTCATTAGGCCCTGGAACAACGGATAGGAAGAAACGATGAAGGTTCGAGCGTCGGTTCGGAAGATGTGTGACAAGTGCCGCGTGATTCGTCGGCGGGGGATCGTTCGCGTGATCTGCGACAACCCCAAGCACAAGCAGCGACAAGGCTAAGGGCGAGGACAGGACTCATGGCACGAATTGCAGGCGTCGACCTCCCGCGGAACAAGCGGATCGAGATCTCGCTCACCTACATCTACGGCGTCGGTCGCAAGACCGCGCTCGATATCTGCGAAGCCGCGGGGATCGAGCCGGGCTCGAAGACCGAGCTGCTCTCGGAGGCGGAGACCATCAAGCTCCGCGAGATCATCGAGAACGGCTACAAGGTCGAGGGTGATCTCCGCCGCGAAGTGAACCAGAACATCAAGATGCTGATGGACATCGGCTGCTACCGCGGGCTGCGCCACCGCCGCGGTCTTCCGGTGCGTGGTCAGCGAACGCACACGAACGCGCGTACGCGCAAGGGCCCGGCCAAGACGATCGCCGGCAAGAAGATTGCCAAGAAGTAGCCGAAGCCCTCTTGCCTAGCGCCGGAGAATAGGGACACATGGTCGCCAAAAAGAAGAAGGTCAAGAAGAACATCCAGTCTGGGATCGCCCACATCCAGTCGACGTTCAACAACACGGTCATCACGATCACGGACGTCGGTGGGAACGCGATTTCCTGGGCCAGCTGTGGACAGCAGGGCTTCAAGGGTTCGAAGAAGTCGACGCCCTTCGCCGCGCAGATCGCCGCCGAAGAGGCGGCGAAGAAGGCGCAGGAGCATGGTGTTCGCTCCCTCGGCGTCTACGTGAAGGGCCCGGGCGGGGGACGCGAGTCCGCGCTCCGCGCTCTCCAGGCCGCGGGCATGAAGATCACGATGATCCGCGACGTCACCCCGATTCCCCACAATGGCTGCCGCCCCCCGAAGCGGCGCCGAGTCTAGAGCTAGCTACCCATGGCACGATATACCGGTTCCGTTTGTCGTCTCTGTCGCCGCGAGGGCACGAAGCTCTTCCTGAAGGGCGATCGCTGCTTCACCGAGAAGTGCGCCATCGAGCGCCGCGCGTATCCCCCGGGCCAGCACGGCCAGGGTCGCGTCCGCTTCTCGGACTACGGCGTCCAGCTGCGTGAGAAGCAGAAGGTGAAGCGCATGTACGGCCTGCTCGAGAAGCAGTTCCGTTCCACCTACGACCAGGCGTCGCGCATGAAGGGTCGCTCCGGCGAGAACCTGCTCATGCTCCTCGAGCGCCGCCTGGACAACGTGATCTATCGCCTCGGCTACACGACGTCCCGCGCGGAAGCGCGTCAGCTCGTGAAGCACGGCCACTTCCTCGTCAACGGTCGCAAGGCGCACACGCCGAGCATGCTCGTGAAGCCCGGTTGGGTGATCAGCGTCCGCGATCGATCGAAGAAGGTCGAGCGGATCAGCGGCGCCCTCGAGACGATGGAGGGCCGCGCGGTCCCGCAGTGGCTCGAGGTCGAGAAGGACGAGATGCAGGGCGTGGTGAAGGCCATGCCGAACCGCGAAGACATCACGTTGCCGATCGACGAGCAGCTGATCGTCGAACTTTATTCGCGATAACGCCTTGGGCGTGAACGCTGGGGCTCAGGGCTGAATTCGCCTGGGCTGAGTCGGTCGTTCGTGCTGTTTCAACAATACTTGTCGCTCCCGCCCGTAACGGGGGCGAGCTACGGACCTGGGACGCCGGGCCGGGGCGAAAACGAAGAAGGGGGTTCCGATGCAGGATGATGTCGTCGCTCGTAACTGGCGAGAACTGATTCGACCGCGTCGTCTCGACGTGGAAGAGGATTCGCTGACCTCGACCTACGGACGCTTCTATTGCGAGCCGCTCGAGCGTGGCTTCGGCACGACGCTCGGCAACGCGCTCCGCCGCGTGCTGCTCTCCTCGCTCCAGGGCGCGGCGATCACGAGCATCCGGATCGACGGTGTGCTGCACGAGTTCTCGACGATCCCCGGCGTGATGGAAGACGTCGCGACGGTCGTCCTGAACCTCAAGGACGTGCGCGTTCGCATGAACACCGAGGGTCCGAAGACGATCCGCCTGCGCAAGGCGGGCGCGGGGCAGGTCACCGCCGGTGACTTCACCTCGGACGATCAGACCGTCGAGGTCATGAACCCCGACCACAAGATCTGTACCCTCGGACCGGACTCGGAATTCGAGCTCGAAGCGACCGTCGGCCTCGGCAAGGGCTACGTCCTCGCTGACAAGAACAAGACCGAGGAGATGCCGATCGGCACGATCCCGATCGACTCGGTCTTCTCGCCGATCCGCCGCGTGAACTACACGGTCACCCCGGCGCGTGTCGGCCGCGAGACCGACTTCGATCGGCTGAACCTGGAGCTCTGGACCGACGGTGCGATCGAGCCGGCGGACGCGATCGCATTCGCGGCGAAGATCCTGAAAGAACAGCTCTCGATCTTCATCAACTTCGAAGAGCAGGCGGAAGCGCCTCAGGCCCTCATCGACGAGCCCGAGCCGCTCAACCCGAATCTCTTCAAGTCGGTGGACGAGCTCGAGCTCTCCGTCCGGTCGGCGAACTGCCTGCAGAACGCCAACATCCGCTTCATCGGCGAGCTGGTCCAGAAGACCGAAGCCGAGATGCTCAAGACCAAGAACTTCGGTCGAAAGTCTCTCAACGAGATCAAGGAGACGCTCGGTGCGCTCGGTCTCTCCCTGGGCATGACGATCGACAACCTGCCTCCGCGAAAGGACCTCGAGCGGATGCGGGAGCAGCGCGAGGCCTAGGACAGGCCTAGGAGTAGGAAAGAGTCATGAATCATCGAAAGACCGGCAGGAAGCTCGGACGCACGAGTGCCCACCGGAAGGCACTCTTCCGGAACATGGTGACGTCGCTCCTCGAGCACGAACAGATCCGCACGACCGATGCGAAGGCCAAGGAGCTGCGCGGTGTCGCGGAGAAGATGATCACCCTCGGCAAGAAGGGCACGCTCCACGCGCGCCGCAATGCCCTGCGCACGATCCGCAGCAAGGACGTCACGTCGAAGGTCTTCGACGAGCTGGCCGAGCGCTACAAGGATCGTCCGGGCGGCTACACCCGCGTGATCAAGCTGGGTCAGCGGCCCGGCGACGCGGCGCCCATGGCCATCATCGAGCTCGTCGACCGGGATCAGGCTGGCGGCGCCAGCGCGGAGGGCGAGGCCTGAGCGGCCCCCAATCCGACGCCGAAGCCGAAGCCGAAGGCGAACGGACCGAATCGCGATCCGCCGCGGTCAGCCTCGTGCTGGGCGCGGCGGTCGTCGTTCTGGCGGTGGTCGCGATCCTGCAAGTCGACGCCGGGCCCGCGCCCGTCGTGCGTGGCGCGACCGCGCCCGAGTTCGAACTCCGGGTGCTCGGCGCAGCCGAAGGCACGCTCGAGTCCCGACTCGCGCTGTCGAGTCTGCGTGGACGCGTCGTCCTCGTGAACTTCTGGGCGACCTGGTGCGAGCCCTGCGAGAGCGAGATGCCCGCGATGGAGCGGCTCTACGTGGCGCTGCCTCGGGACGACTTCGAACTCGTCGCGGTCGCGATCGACGACGAAGAGGGCGTCGTCGAGGCCTTCCAGGACGAGTACCAGCTCTCGTTTCCGATCGTGCTGGACCTCGACCAGGCCGTCTATCAGTCGTACCAGACGATGGGCGTGCCCGAGTCGCTCCTGATCGACCGCGACGGGCACGTCGTCGAGCGCTATGTCGGGCCCCGGGAATGGGACGCCCGGGAGCACGTCGCGCGACTCGCCGGCCTGATCGCGGGCGAGGGCGCTTGAGCAGCGACGGTCGAGGGCAACCCGGGGTGGGGGACGTGCCCCGCCGGCCGCTCGAGCGCCCTGGAACGAGCCCTTTGGGGGTGAATTCGGTACCCTGCCGCCCGACCGACGATTCACGCACGCTCGGGTGAGCGGGGTGGAGCGCGCCTCGTTCGCCTGATGGACGACGGAACGAGCGGAATCCGCGGGGGAAACCCAGCGTTTTCGGCTCCGCGCCTCGCCGCGAATCCGAGTGAAGGGGGAGTGGGTGAGGGCGGTTGGCCTGGGTACGCTGATCATCGCGGCGCTCGCGATGACGGCGCTGCTCGATCGAGACAGCGGTGTAGGGATCTGGCTCGAGCTCCGCGATGACCTCGCGAGTGCCTCGGCTCGGGTCGACGTGCTCGTCGCGCAGAACGACTCGCTCCAGCGCGAGATCGAGCTGCTCGAGGCGGACCCGACCGCGATCGATCGTGCGATCCGGGAAGAGATGGACCTGGCGCTGCCGGGCGAAGTCGTGGTCCGATTCGTGCCCGACGCGTCCCCGGCGTCGACGACTGGAGAAGACGGCCCGTGAAAGAGGCCCTGCGGACAGAAATCGAGAACGCGCTGCGTGCGTTGCTGGACGACGCCGGGGATGCGGATCCGCTCCCGGATTTCGCGATCGAGGTGCCCCGCCAGAAGGACCACGGCGACTACTCGTGCAATGCGGCCATGCTCCTCGCGAAGCGCCTGAAGAAGAAGCCGCGGGACATCGCCGAGGACCTCGAGGCGCGCATCGGCGACGGCGGTGGGACCGTCGCCCGTCTCGAGGTCGCGGGTCCCGGTTTCCTGAACGTGAAGCTCGCCGAGTCCGGTTGGCAGGATCTGCTCCACGACATCATCGAGGCGGGCGATCGCTACGGGCAATCCGAGTCCGCGGAGGTCGTCGCGGCGAAGACCGGTGAGGCCGCGCCGCGCGTCCAGGTCGAGTTCGTGTCCGCCAACCCGACCGGCCCGCTCTCCACGGGTCACGGTCGCCAGGGCATCCTCGGCGACTGCATCGCGAGGCTCCTCGAAGCGACCGGCTGGGACGTGACGCGGGAGTACTACTTCAACGACGGCGGACGGCAGATGCGCGTCCTCGGCGATTCCGTCAAGGCGCGGTATCTCGAGAGCCTCGGCCTCGCGGCACCGCCGCCGGCGAGCGCCCTCGAGGATCCCGAGAAGCGCTGGGTCGACGAGGTCGACGGATTGCCGGTGGCCTTCCCCAAGGACGGCTATCAGGGCGACTACATCGCCGGCATCGCCGCGGCTCTCCGCGAAGCCGAAGGCGAGGGCCTGGTCGACGAGCCCGGTGAAGGGCGGTTTCGGGACGAGGCTCAGCGCGTGATCTTCGAGGACATCGAAGGCACCCTCGGCCGGATCGGCATCCACTTCGACGTGTACTACAACGAGCGCAGCCTCTACGACGAGGGCAAGCTCGAAGAAGCGATCACGGACTTGCGGAGCGCTGGCCTCATCTACGACTCGGAAGGGGCCGTCTGGTTCAAGGCGACCGAGCGTGGGCTCGACCGCGACCGCGTGGTGATCAAGAGCTCCGGCGAGCCGACCTACCTCATGCCGGACATCGCCTATCACCGCGAGAAGTTCCGGCGCGGCTTCGACCGCGTGATCGACGTCCAGGGCGCCGACCACATCGAGCAGTTCCCCTTCGTGCGCGAAGCGACCGACGTGCTCGGTGTCGACGGCGACTGCGTCGAACTCGTGATGCATCAGTTCGTGACGATCACGAGCGGCGGCGAGCGCGTGAAGCAGTCGACCCGGAAGGCGACCTTCGTGACCGTCGACGAGCTGGTCGACGACGTCGGCGCGGACGTGTTCCGCTTCTTCATGATCGAACGCAAGCCCGAGGGCCACCTCGACTTCGACCTCGACCTGGCGAAGGACAAGAACTGGCGGAAGAACCCCGCCTACTATGTCCAATACGCCCATGCGCGGACGCACGGGATCGAACGCAAGGCCGGAGAAGAAGGCGTCGCGATGCCCACGGCCCGGAACTTCGACGCGGGTCGCCTCGCGTTGGAAGAGGAGATCGAGCTCGTGAAGAAGCTCGCGACCTTCCCGGAGGTCGTTGCGAACGCCGCCGCGAGCCGCGAGCCGCACCACATCGCCTACTACCTGCGCGAAGTCGCGGGGCTCTGGAATCCGTACCTCCAGGACGGGGATCGCCACCGCGTCCTGTCGGAGGACGAGGGCCTGACCGCCGCAAGACTGGGCCTCGCCCTCGCGATCCGAAACGTCCTCGCCAGCGGCCTCGCGCTGCTCGGCATCGGCGCGCCGGAGCGGATGTGATGGCGGCCCCGCGCGGACGCAGCGCGCTCCGACCGAGGGGCGTCGTGCGCGCGGTGGGGCGTCTGATCGGCCTCGTGGTGATCGGATTCACGGTCGGCCTCGTGTTCGGGCTCGTGACCGAAGAGCCGGAGCTCCTGGCGCGACACCTGGGCGGCGAGAGCGAGGCGGTCGCCCTGCGCGAGGCGGACGCGAGCGCCGATCCGGAGACCGGCGCGTCGGAAGCGGCGCCGGCGGAGTACACGGCCGCGGCGACCTCGACGCGCCCGCTCGTCGAGCCCATGGAGCGGGAGAACACACAAGCGCTTCCGACGGTCGCCGCGCAGCCGGAGCCGAGCCCGGCGGCGGCATCTCCGAGTGCCGCCGCCGTGCGCGAGGCGCCGGTCGCCGCGCGGGTCGAAGCGCCCGCGAGCGCGCGCGAGTCCGCGGCACGATCGACCACCGACGAGTCCGCCGCTCCGCGCGCGATCAACACGCGCCCCTGGGCGATCCAGGTGGGCGCCTTCTCCGAGCGCCGCGCCGCTCGCCGACTCGCGGAAGCGCTGCGCGACGAGTACCCGGTCGAAGTCCTGCCCGCGCGCCGCGAAGGCGGCCGCTGGCGCGTCCGGGTCCAGCCGATCGAGAGCGAGGCCAGGGCACGATCCCTGGCCGAAACGCTCAAGCGTGAGGAGAGTCTGCCGACCTGGGTGACACCCATGGAGGGACGCGCAGGCTGATGGCCGATTCCTCGGACGAGCAGACACTGAAGGCACCGCGACGGATCGGGGTCCTCGGTGCGAGCGGACAATTGGGCCGCTGCCTCGTTCGGCAGATCGAGTCGGCGCCGGATCTCGCGCTCGCCTTCGCGCTCACCCGCGCCGAGCTCGACCTCTCGGACGAGGCGGGGTTGGCCGCCGGGATCTCAGAGGTGCTCGATGCCGCCGGAGAGGCCGCGCCCGAGGTGGTGGTGAACGCCGCGGCGTTCACCAAAGTCGATGCGTGCGAGACCGAGCAGGCCCTGGCCTATCAAACGAACGCGCTGGCGCCCGGGGAGTGGGCGCGCCAGCTGGCCGAGCGCTCCCTTCGATTCATCCACGTCTCGACCGACTACGTGTTCCCGGGCGACGGCACGATCCCGTACCGCGAGGGCGACGCCACCGAGCCGCGGACCGTCTACGGCGCGAGCAAACGCGCCGGGGAGGTCGCCGTCCTCGGGAACGCCCCGGACGCCCTCATCGTGCGCACGAGCTGGGTCTTCGGCCCGGGGCGCAACTTCCCCCTCGCGATCCTCGACCAGGCGCAGAAGCGCCGGGATGGCGAGGTCGAGGGACCGCTCACGGTGGTCGAGGACCAGCGCGGCGCGCCGACCTTCGCGGAGGATCTGGCGTTCGCGCTCCTCGCGATCGCGCGTCAGAGCGACGAGGAGTGGGGCGGGGGACTCCTCCACCTGCGCAATGGCGGTGAGACGACCTGGTTCGAGTTCGCGCGGGAGATCCTTCACCAGACCGGGTTCGAGGGCATCGCGATCGAGCCCATCTCGACCGAGACCCTCGGACTGCCGGCCGCCCGGCCCGCCTTCTCCGTCCTGGACTGCAGCTGGGCCGAGTCCAAGGGAATCACGATGCCTTCGTGGAAGGACGCGCTCAGCCGCTATCTTGCCGGCCCCGATTGTCCGTACGATGTGACGGTTCCCGTCACGAGCCCTTCGGAGAGCCTCCTCGAAGCGCTGCCGGACCCCACACACCCGTCCGAGTCCGACCCGAAAGGGCTCTCCCGATGAGCGTCGATCAATCGCGCATTCGCAATTTCTGCATCATTGCGCACATCGATCACGGCAAGAGCACCCTTGCCGATCGGTTGCTCGACGTCACGAATTCGATCACCGAGCGCGAGAAGAAGGATCAGTTCCTCGACAACATGGAGCTCGAGCGCGAGCGCGGGATCACGATCAAGGCCCAGACCGCGCGAATGAACTTCGTGGCGGCGGACGGCGAGGAGTACGTCCTCAACCTGATCGACACGCCCGGCCACGTCGACTTCTCCTACGAGGTGTCTCGGGCGCTCGCCGCGTGTGAGGGCGCGCTGCTGATCGTCGACGCCGCCCAGGGCATCGAGGCCCAGACCCTCGCGAACGCGTACCTCGCGGTCGACGCGAACCTCGAGCTGATTCCGGTCATCAACAAGATCGACCTCCCGAGCGCGGACCCCGACCGCGTCGCGCAGGAGGTCGAGGACATCGTCGGGCTCGATGCCGAGGATTGTCTGCCGGTCTCCGCGAAGACGGGGCAGGGTGTCGAGGCGGTCTTGCAGGCGATCGTCGACACCGTGCCGCCGCCCGAAGGCGACCGCGAAGCGCCCGCCCAGGCGCTGGTCTTCGATGCCTGGTTCGACTCGTACGTCGGCGCGGTGATGCTCGTGCGGGTGATGCACGGCTCGCTGCATCGCCGCGAACGGGTGAAGTTCATGATCGCGGGGATCGAGCACGAGATCACCCAGCTGAACGTGATCGATCCGAAGCCGCGCAAGGTCGAGACGCTCTCCGCCGGCGAGGTCGGCATGGTCGTCGCCGGCGTGAAGTCCCTGGCCGAGGTCCAGATCGGCGACACGATCACGACGGCGAGCGGCGGCGCGGCCGAGCCTCTCGAAGGCTTCCAGGAAGTGAAGCCGATGGTCTTCTCGGGGCTCTATCCCGTCGACGCCGAAGACTACGAGGACCTGAAGGCCGCGCTCGAGAAGCTCGAGCTGAACGACTCGTCCTTCTCGTACGAGCCGGAGACCAGCGCGGCCCTCGGCTTCGGCTTCCGGTGCGGCTTCCTGGGATTCCTGCACGCGGAGATCGTGCAGGAGCGCCTCGAGCGCGAGTACGACCTGAACTTGATCACGACGGCGCCGACGGTTCGGTACAAGGTCGTGCCCAAGGACGGGGAGCCCTTCGAGATCGAGACCCCGGCGGCGTTGCCCGAGGTCCAGGACATCCAGCAGATCGAGGAGCCCGTCGTACTCGCCACGATCCACGTGCCCTCGGATCACCTCGGTGCGGTGCTCGGACTGTGTCAGGATCGCCGGGGCATCCAGAAGGACATGGGCGTCCACGGCAATCGCGTGCAGGTCCGCTACGAGCTACCCCTGAACGAGATCGTGACCGACTTCCACGACAAGCTGAAGAGCGCGACCCGCGGGTACGGCTCCTTCGACTACGAGCTGGTGGGCTTCCGGCCGGCCGCGCTCCAGAAGCTCGACGTGCTGGTGAACGGAGATCCCGTCGACGCCCTCTCACTCATCGTGCACAAGGACAAGGCCTTCAATCGGGGCTCGGAGCTCACGAAGAAGCTCAAGGAGTTCATCCCGCGCCAGCAGTTCCCGATCGCGATCCAGGCGGCGATCGGTAGCCGGGTGATCGCGCGCACGACCGTCCGCGCCGTCCGCAAGAACGTCATCGCCAAGTGCTACGGCGGCGACATCTCCCGGAAGCGGAAGCTGCTCGAGAAACAGAAGGCCGGAAAGAAGCGCATGAAGATGGTGGGCAGCGTCGAGATTCCGCAGGAGGCGTTCCTCGCCGCGCTGCGCCTGGGAGACGACTAGTGTCGGACGAATCGAGCGGCCTTTCCGGCGGAGAGGAAGAGCTTCCGCCGGAGGCGTCGACCGTCGACTCGATCGTCGAGCAGATGGTGACGCTCGTGATCGCCGTCGCGATCGCGCTCCTGATCCGTCAGGTCCTGATCGAGCCCTTCCGGATCCCGTCGGGCTCGATGTATCCCACGCTCCTGATGGGCGACCACCTCTTCGTGAACAAGCTCTCCTACGGCCCGCGGATCCCGTTTACGGACCTGCGCCTGCCCGGGCTGCGTGAGCCTGAGCGCGGGGACATCGTCGTGTTCGAGGTCGCCCGGCCGATGCAGCGGGGCAAGCCGGACACGATGGCCGTCGACCGAGCGCCCGCGGGCTCGCGCAGCGAGGACTTCGTGAAGCGGCTGGTCGGGCTGCCGGGGGACGAGATCTCCTGGCGCCATGGTCAGGTCTTCGTGAACGGTGAGCCGCTTCCGATGGCGAGGGTGCCGGGGGGTTGGACGGACTCCGCGAGCGGCATGCACTTCGACCGGAGCGAGGAAGACCTCGGCGCGTGTCGGCACTCGGTGCTCTATCACCCAGATCCGCGGCGCGCCGCCCTCAAGCGCGGTGGGCCGATCATCGTCGAGCCCGGTCGCTACTTCATGATGGGCGACAACCGGGACAACTCGAAGGACAGCCGCGAGTGGGGCACGGTCCGTCTCGAGGAGCTCAAGGGTCCCGCCTTCATCCTCTACTGGTCCTGGGACGTGAACGGCAACATGCTCTCGTTCTTCAACCCGGTGAACTGGATCACCGCAGAGAAGCGCTGGGACCGCGTCTTCCAGGACCTGGACTGCGACCCCGTTTCCCCGGCGGCCGCCGGCTGATCGAGGGTCGCCCGGGGGCGCCCGGCAGGGGCCGCGCAGAGGGCTGGCAAGCGGCTCCGGGTTTCGCCGATTTCCCGTCCAGGGCGGATTGAAAGGCCCGGTCGCCGCGGTACTCTCTCGCGCGATCCAGATGCTCCTTTAAACCCGTCCAGTGAGTCGGGGAAGGACGAGGCCACGATGACGCCCCCCGCCGCTTCCGGCGAGACGCCCCAGCAGGCGCTCGCTGGCGAACCCGCACGCACGCTCCAGTCGGAGGATACGCGCACGCTCCCGCCCGAATCCGGGCGGTCCGAGCGTGTCGTCCTGGACGACGAAGCGATCCGCCGAGCGCTGATGCGCATCGCGCACGAGATCGTCGAGAGCAGCGACGGGACCGACCGGCTCTACCTCGTCGCGATCCCGAACAGCGGCGTCCCCCTCGGCCGACTCCTCGTCGACAACCTCGAGAGCCTGACCGGCGATCGCCCGCCCCTCGGCATCCTCGACACGACGCTCTACCGCGACGACCTCTCGATCCGCGGCGCCCGGCCGCAGCTCCGGAAGACCGAGATGCCTTCGTCCGTCGACGACCGCGTCGTGGTCCTCGTCGAGGACGTCGTGAGCACGGGCCGCACGATCCGGGCCGGGATGGACGCGCTCATGGACTTCGGCCGACCGTCCCACGTCCGCGTCGTCGCCCTGGTCGACCGCGGTCACCGCGAGCTCCCGATCAAGATCGACTACGTCGGCAAGAACATCCCGACGCAGCCGGGCGACAAGGTCGTCCTTTATACAGAGGGGGAGGGGGGTGATGGCTTCGTCGCCTCGGAGGAGATCGGGGCGTTGCAGGTGTCCGTTCGCGAAGCCGACGCGGAGCCGGGGGTGTCCGTGCGCGAAGTGGATGCGGGGTCTGGTGAAGGTGGGGGGGCGAGTTCATGATCGGGCGAGACATCCTCGGGATCGAAGACCTGTCCCGGGAAGACATCGAGACGATCCTCGAGACCGCCGAGCGCATGCAGGAGATCGGCGCGCGCGAGGTCAAGAAGGTGCCGACCCTGCGCGGTCGGACCCAGATCAATCTCTTCTTCGAGCCGTCGACCCGCACGCAGACGAGCTTCGAGATCGCCGGCAAGCGGCTCGCTGCGGACGTCGTCAACTTCAGCGTCTCGAGCTCGAGCGTGACGAAACGGGAGACGCTGCTCGATACGGCCAAGACCCTCGACGCGATGGATCCCGACGTCGTCGTGGTGCGTCACAAGGTCGCCGGCGTGCCCCATCGTCTCGCGGAGGTGCTCCAGGCGCCGGTGATCAACGCCGGCGACGGTGCCCACGAACATCCATCGCAGGCGCTCCTCGACATGCTGACCGTGCGCGAGGAGAAGGGGCACATCGAGGGGCTCACGGTCACGATCGTCGGTGACATTGCCCATAGCCGCGTCGCCCGCTCGAACATCTACGGCTTCCGCAAGCTCGGCGCAGAGGTCCGGGTCGCCGGTCCGCCGACGATGCTCCCCGCGGAGATCGAGCAGCTCGGCGTGAAGGCGTACACGAACCTGCGCGAGGCGATCGAAGGCGCGGACGTCGTGATGGCCCTTCGGATCCAGATGGAGCGCCTCGAGGGCGCGTGCTTCCCGAGCGTGCGCGAGTACGCGGCGACCTTCGGCCTCGATCGCGCCAAGCTGCGCTTCGCGAAGGAGGACGCGATCGTCATGCACCCGGGACCGGTGAACCGCGGCGTCGAGCTCGCGCACGAGCTCGCGGACCACCGCCCGAGCGTGATCCTCGACCAGGTGCGCAACGGCGTCGCGCTGCGCATGGCGCTCCTCTACCTCGTGTCCGGTCGGGGAGGCGCGTCGGCATGAGTCGCATGATCGTCCGCAACGGACGCCTGCTCGACCCGAGTCGAGACCTCGATCTCGGGGCCGGCAGCGCTTCGCTCCTGATCGAAGACGGCCGGATCGTGGCCCTCGCCACGGACGGGGAGGCGATCCCGGAAGAGGGCGCCGAGGTCGTCGACGCGGAGGGGGCGTGGATCGTGCCCGGTCTCGTCGACGTGCACGCGCACCTGCGCGAGCCCGGGCAGGAGTACAAGGAAGACCTCGCGAGCGGCGGGACCGCCGCGGTCGCCGGTGGCTTCACCCAGGTCGCCTGCATGGCGAACACCGATCCGGTGAACGACGACCCGTCGGTCACGAAGTACATCCTCGACCGCGCCGAGAAGGAGTCGCCCGCGAAGATCCGCGTGATCGCCGCGGCGACCCGCGGTCTGCGAGGCGAGGTCATGACCGAGATGATGGCCCTGCGCGAGGCCGGGGCGATCGCCTTCAGCGACGACGGCGCGACGATCATGGATGCCGGCGTGATGCGCCGGGTCCTCGAGTATTCGAAGATGGCCAATGCACCGGTTGTCGTGCACGCCGAGGACTGCGCGCTCCGCGCCGGCGGCGTCGTGAACGAGGGGTCGGTCGCGACGCGACTGGGTCTGCCCGGGAACCCGGCGGCTGCCGAGGAGATCATGGTCGCGCGGGACATCCGTCTCGCGTCGCTCACCGGGGCCCATCTCCACGTCGCGCACGTCTCCACCGCGGGCGCGGTCCACATGATCCGCAAGGCGCGCGACGCCGGGCTGCGAGTGACGGCGGAAGTCACGCCCCATCACCTCACCTTGACCGACGAAGCGACCGAGGGCTTCGACACGAGCACCCGGGTCGCGCCGCCGCTGCGCTCCGCGGCGGACATCGAGAGCCTCCGGGCCGGCCTCGCCGAGGGCGTGATCGACGTGATCGCGACGGACCATGCCCCGCACGCGACCTATGAAAAAGAAGTCGAGTTCACCGAGGCGCCCCCCGGCATGCTCGGTCTCGAGACGGCCGTCTCGGTCAGCCTCGCGCTCGTGCGCGACAACACGCTCTCGCCCCTCGAGTTCGTGCGGCGAATGTCGACGAACGGCGCGAAGGTCCTCGGTCTCGAGGGCGGCACGTTCCGCGAAGGCGCCCCCGGCGACGTCGCGCTGATCGACCCCGAACGCGAGTGGACCTACGACCCCGCGCAGGGCTTCTCCAAGAGCCGCAACTCACCCTGGGCGGGCGAACGATTCACTGGCCGCGTGACGGCGACGATCGTCGACGGCCGCCTCGTCTACCACATCGACCGTGGAGTCCTGATCCGATGACATCGCCTGCATCTTCCCTGACGGTCGACGATCTGCTGGGTCGCGAGTCTCGGCCGGCCGCGCTCGCCCTCGCCGACGGGACGATCCATCGCGGACGCGCCTTCGGCGCGCGCACGGTCACCAGTGGCGAGGTCGTCTTCAACACGAGCATCACCGGCTACCAGGAGATCGCGACCGATCCGTCCTACGCGGGGCAGATCGTGACGATGACCTACACGCAGATCGGCAACGTCGGCGTGAACGAGATGGACGACGAGGCGCGGCAGCCCTTCCTGTCGGGTTTCGTCGTGAAGGAGCTCTTCGACACGCCCTCGAACTACCGGTCCCAGGGCGACCTCGACGCGAAGCTGTCGGAGGCCGAGATCCCGGGTCTCGCCGGGATCGACACTCGCGCGTTGGTGCGGCGGATCCGGGACGGGGGGGCGCAGGTCGGCGTGCTCTCGACCGACCCGGACGTGCAGGACGCGGCGGAGCTCGTCGAGCGCGCACGCAAGGCGCCCGGGCTCGACGGCGTCGACTGGGTCGCGAACGTCACGACGCCCGAGCGCTACGACTTCGCCGAGGGCGCCTGGGCCGGCGTCGACGGACAGCTGCCGCGAGCCGAGCGGCCGGACAAGCTCCTCAAGATCGTCGCCTACGACTTCGGGGTGAAGCGGAACATCCTGCGGTTGCTGGTCGAGCAGGGCTTCGACGTGACCGTCGTTCCGGCCACCACGCCGGCCGCGGAGGTGCTCGCGTTGAACCCGGACGGCATCTTCCTCTCGAACGGTCCGGGTGATCCGGCGGCGGTCGAGGGCGTCCAGCCGATCGTGCGAGAGCTCGCGCAGCAGAAGCCGGTCTTCGGCATCTGTCTCGGGCATCAGATTCTCGGGCTCGCCCTCGGCGGCAGCACGCGCAAGCTCAAGTTCGGGCATCACGGCGGCAACCAGCCGGGCAAGGACCTCGCGACGGGCAAGGTCGCGATCTGCGCCGAGAACCACGGCTACGCGGTCGAGGCCGAGAGCCTTCGCGCGGCCGGCGAACCCGTCACGATCACGCACATCAACCTGAACGACGAGACCGTCGAGGGGCTGGCCCACGAGGCGAAGCCGCTCTTCTCGGTCCAGTACCACCCCGAGGCCTCGCCGGGCCCGCACGACGCCGCCTACTTCTTCACACGCTTCCGCGAGATGGTGGAGCGGAGCGCCGCCGGTGAGAACGTGACCGGCGCACAGATCTGCGGCGCCGCGTCCGCCGCCTGAATCGAATCGCAATCGCGCCTCCTCTCCAGATCGAGAGGTGGAGCGTCCATCGGAGTCCACGTGCCGCGAAGAGACGACATCCACAAGATCCTGGTGATCGGGTCCGGCCCGATCGTGATCGGCCAGGCGTGCGAGTTCGACTACTCGGGAACCCAGGCGTGCAAGGCCCTGCGCGAAGAGGGCTACGCGGTCGTTCTCCTGAACTCGAACCCGGCGACGATCATGACCGACCCGGAGACGGCGGATCGCACCTACGTCGAGCCCATGACCGTCGCGTCGGTCGAGCAGATCATCGCCGCGGAGCGCCCCGACGCGCTGCTCCCGACGATCGGTGGACAGACCGCGCTCAATCTGGCGATCGATCTCGCCGAGGCCGGGGTGCTCGACGAATACGAAGTGCAGATGATCGGCGCGAACCTCGAGGCCATCAACAAGGCGGAGGATCGCCAGCTCTTCCGGGCTGCGATGGACCGGATCGGGCTCGAGATGCCCGCCTCCGGCATCGCGACCTCGGTCGAGGAGGCGCGCGAGATCCAGAAGACGACGGGCCTGCCCACGATCATCCGGCCGAGCTTCACGATGGGCGGCTCCGGCGGCGGCATCTGCGAGAAGATGGAGGACTTCGATCGGATGGCGCAGTGGGCCCTCGATCAGTCCCCCACGAACCAGATCCTCGTCGAGCAGTCCGTCGTCGGATGGAAGGAATACGAGCTCGAGGTGATGCGCGACAACGCGGACAACGTCGTCATCATCTGCTCGATCGAGAACTTCGACGCGATGGGCGTGCATACCGGCGACTCGATCACCGTCGCCCCGGCCCAGACCCTTACCGACCGCGAATACCAGGAGATGCGCGACGCGGCGGTCGCGATCATGCGCGAGATTGGCGTCGACACCGGCGGCTCGAACGTGCAGTTCGGCGTGAACCCCGAGAACGGCGCGCTGATCGTGGTCGAGATGAACCCGCGCGTGTCGCGCTCGTCGGCTCTCGCCTCGAAGGCGACGGGCTTCCCGATCGCGAAGATCGCCGCCAAGCTCGCCGTCGGGTACAGCCTCGACGAGATCCGCAACGACATCACGAAGGAGACCCCGGCCTCCTTCGAGCCCTCGATCGACTACGTCGTCACGAAGATCCCGCGCTTCACCTTCGAGAAATTCCCGTTGACGGACTCCGAGCTCACGACCCAGATGAAGTCGGTGGGTGAGGTGATGGCGATCGGAAGAACCTTCAAGGAGAGCTTCCAGAAGGCGATCCGATCCCTCGAGATCGGGCATGCCGGGTTCGACCCGCCGGAGCTCGCGGAAGGCGAGGCCGGCGAACGCCAGCTCTGGGCGCAGATCGACACCCCACGCCCCGGTCGCCCCTGGGCGATCGTGGAAGCGTTCCGGCGCGGTGCGACCGTCGAGGAGATCTTCGATCGCACGAAGATCGACCCGTGGTTCCTACGCAACCTCGAGGAGATCGCGGTCGCCGAGAAGCGACTCGCCGAGGCGCCGGAGAGCGAGCGCGACGCGATGCTGCGGCCGGCCAAGCAGCTCGGATTCTCGGACGCACGCCTCGGCGCGCTCTGGGGAACGAGCGAGCGCGACGTGCGGGCCCAGCGCCATCGCGCCGGCGTCCGCCCGGTCTACAAACGGGTCGACACCTGCGCTGCGGAGTTCGTCGCGCACACGCCGTACCTCTACTCGACCTACGAAGAAGAGTGCGAGGCGGACACGACCGATCGCAAGAAGATCATGATCCTCGGCGGCGGGCCCAACCGGATCGGCCAGGGGATCGAGTTCGACTATTGCTGCGTCCACGCGGTCTTCGCCCTGCGCGAGGCCGGCTTCGAGACGATCATGGTCAATTGCAACCCCGAGACCGTTTCGACCGACTACGACACCAGCGATCGCCTCTACTTCGAGCCGCTCACCCTCGAGGACGTGCTCGAGATCATCGAGCGCGAGCAGCCCCACGGCGTGATCGTGCAATTCGGCGGGCAGACCCCCCTCAAGCTCGCGGTGGCCCTCGAAGAGGCCGGCGCACCGATCATCGGCACGAGCCCCGACGCGATCGATCGCGCCGAGAACCGCGAGCGCTTCGACGAGCTGCTCGAACAGCTCGGTCTCGTCCGGCCCGAGGGCGACGTCGCCCGAAGCGCCGACGCGGCCGAGATCATCGCCGACCGGATCGGCTACCCGGTCCTGGTCCGCCCGTCCTACGTGCTGGGCGGCCGGGCGATGCAGATCGTCCAGAACGTGGAAGAGCTGCGCCGCTACATGCAGTTCGCGGTGCGCGCCTCCGACGAACACCCGGTCCTGATCGACCGCTTCCTGGCCGACGCGATCGAAGTCGACGTCGACGCGATCTGCGACGGCGAGCGGGTCGTCGTGGGCGGGATCATGGAGCACATCGAAGAGGCGGGCGTCCACTCCGGCGACAGCGCCTGCTCCCTTCCGCCTTATTCCCTGGCCCCCGAGCGGATCCAGGAGATCATCGAGGCGAGCCGCCAGCTCGCCCTCGAGATCGGCGTGCGCGGACTCATGAACGTGCAGTACGCGGTCAAGGACGAGCAGGTTTACGTGATCGAGGTGAACCCCCGCGCGTCGCGGACCGTCCCCTTCGTCTCGAAGGCGATCGGCCGACCCCTCGCCAAGCTCGCGGCGCGAATCATGGGCGGCGAGACGCTCGAGGAGCTCGACTTCACGAGCGAGATCGTCCCGCCGCACTACTCGGTGAAGGAAGCGGTCTTCCCCTTCGTGAAGTTCCCGGGAGTCGACACGCTGCTCGGCCCCGAGATGAAGAGCACCGGCGAGGTCATGGGCATCGACTCGAGCTTCGGTCGCGCCTTCGCGAAGAGCCAGATCCAGTCCTTCAACAGCCTGCCGACGGAGGGCGGCTACGTGCTGGTCTCGGTGCGGACGGATGAACACCAGCGTGTGTTCCAGCCGATCAAGACCCTGGTCGACGAGGGCTTCAAGGTCCTCGCGACCCGCGGCACTGCCGAGACGCTCGCGCGCCTCGGCATCGACGCCGAGGTGATCAACAAGGTGCACGAAGGCTCGCCGCACACGGCCGATCGCATCGAGAGCGGCGACGTGGCGCTCGTCATCAACACGACGAACTCGGACCCGAAGTCGATCGAGGATTCGAAGTCCCTGCGCCGCGCCGCCCTGCTCGCGGGCGTGCCGTACTGCACGACGCTCGCGGCGGCGCGCGCCTCGGCGGACGCGATTGCCGCGCTCCGCGCCGAATCGATCGGCGTGCGATCGCTCCAGCAGATCCACGAGGCGGTTTAGGCAGCGGTCGCTGGATTCGCTTTTTCTTCGCCTCGCTTGTACTCTGGGCGCGTCCTCCCCGGAGCCCGCTCGTCGATGTCCGAGACCCTGCATGACCAGATCGAGGCGCTGCACGGTGCGGTCGTAGCGCTCGGGCGGGCGGAGGAGCGCGCGGATGCGGAACGGCCGGCCGCGCCGGACGCGGAAGAGGCAGCGGCGAAGCGACTCGGGCAGGTGCTCGGACGTTCGCTGCCGAAGGAGCTGCGGGCACGGCTCCAGAAGGTCGAGACGAGGCTCGCGGCCCGGAAGCCCGGCAAGCCGCGCAAGGATGCCGGTCGTGAGCTGCTCGAGCTCGTCGATCCGCTCGGACGCGCTGGCTGGGCGGACGAGCTGCTCGGCAAATCCTTGGCGGCGCTGCCCGGGGTCGGCCCGAAGAAGGCCGAAGGCTTCGCGCGCCGCGGCCTCGAACGCGTGAGCGATCTGCTCTTCTGGCTGCCGGCGCGCTACGAGGATCGCCGGCAGGTGCTCTCGGTCGGGGACCTGAAGGTCGGTCAGACCGCGACCTTCGTGGCCGAGGTGAAGGTCGTCGACTGGGTGCCGACCCGGCGCGGTGGACGCTTCGGGAAGATCTTCCAGGCCGTCGTGGGCGACGACGACGCGATCGTGACGCTGAAGTGGTTCCGGGGAGGGGAGTCGATCGCGAACTCCGTGAGGAAGGGCCGCCGATTGCTCGTGAGTGGCGAGGTCAAGCGCTACCGCTTCTCGAAGGAGCTCGTGCATCCGGACGTCGAGGTCCTGAAGGACGCGACGGACGCCGCCGAGGAAGGCGAGACGCCGAAGCCGACGAA
Source organism: uncultured Spirochaetaceae bacterium (assembly GCA_964488255.1). GTDB lineage: Bacteria > Myxococcota_A > UBA9160 > UBA9160 > UBA4427 > UBA4427. Next base: position 29,867 of record CAZAUR010000015.1, read on the forward strand.
GCCGGAGACGCGCGGCGACGACGACGCGCTCGGGCGGGTCGTGCCGGTCTATGCGGCGCCGGAGGGCATGAACCCGCGGACCCTGCGCCGGTTGATCGGTCAAGCCGTCGACGCCTACAGCGATCTCGTCCAGGGCCACCTCCCGTCGGACGTCGTCGACGCACGGGGACTCCCGAGCGTCGCGGTCGCGCTGCGGGCACTCCATCGCCCCGAGTCGGACGTCGACGTCGAGCAGTATGCGGCCTTCGCGTCTCCGGCCCACGAACGATTGGTGATGGAAGAGCTGTACCTGCTCGAGCTCGGCCTCGCGATGCGGCGGGCGAAGACGAGTCGACGGCCCGGAGTGGCGATCGATTCGGAGCGTCCCGAGTCGCGAACGGCGGCGAAGGCGCTGCCGTGGAAGCTCACCGGAGCGCAGCGGCGCGTCATCGGCGAGATCCTCGGCGATCTCGGCCGGCCGCATCCGATGAACAGGCTCGTGCAGGGCGACGTTGGCAGCGGCAAGACGGCGGTCGCCATGTTGTCGGCCGTCGCGGTCGCGGCTTGCGGCGGTCAGACCGCGCTGATGGCTCCGACCGAGCTCCTCGCCGAGCAGCACTACCGGACGCTCACCAAGATGGTCGAGAGCGGGGGCGGGGCGATCCCGCTCCGCGTCGGGTTGTTGACGGCGTCGCTCCCGCGCGCGGAGATCAAGCAGGTGAGAGGCCTGCTCGCGATGGGAGAGATGGACCTCGTAGTCGGGACCCATGCGCTGGTCGCCGGCGAGATCGCCTTCAAGGACCTCGTCCTCTCGATCGTCGACGAGCAACACCGATTCGGTGTGATGCAGCGCGCCGCGCTGTCGTCGGCCCGCCCCGACGGACGCTTCCCCCATCGCATGGTCATGACCGCCACGCCGATCCCGCGGAGCCTCGCGATGACGTTGTATGGCGAGCTCGATCTCTCCGTGATCGACGAGCTGCCGCCGGGTCGCAAGCCGATCGAGACGATCCTGCTGCGTTCGGGGGAGGGGCAGCGCGTGATGGACCTGATCCGCGAGACCCTCGACCGGAACGAGCAGGTCTACGTCGTCTATCCGCTCGTCGAGGAGAGCGAGAAGATGGATCTGCGCTCGGCGATCGACTCCGCCGAGTCGATCGGCCGCGCGTTCCCGAGCCATCGCATCGACCTGGTCCACGGCCGTCTCGACGCCGCGGAGCGTCACGCGGCGATGGAGCGCTTCGCGACCGGCGGGTCGTCGATTCTGGTCGCCACGACGGTGATCGAAGTGGGCGTCGATGTGCCCCAGGCGACCCTCATGGTGATCGAGCACGCCGAGCGCTTCGGGCTGGCTCAGCTCCACCAGCTGCGCGGACGCGTGGGCCGGGGCGGGGCCAAGGGCCGTTGTGTGCTCGTCGCTCGGGGGAGCAGCGAGAAGAGCGAGCAGCGCCTGCGCGCGATGACCCGGACGACGGACGGCTTCAAGATCGCGGATGCGGACCTCGACATCCGGGGCCCCGGCGACTTCCTGGGCACCCGCCAGAGCGGCCACATGCCCGAGCTGCGAATCGCGGACCTGCTCCGGGACACGCTGCTCGTCGCGACCGCGCGGAACATCGCGCGGCGCGAGGTCGACGGGGACCCGACACTCCAGCGTGTCCCGGCGACGCGGCGGGCGGTGCGCGAGCGTTGGGGGAGTCGGATCGATCTGTCGGGGGTGGGCTGAGTCGCGCCTCAGACGCTCAAGCTTGACGCTCGTCCGGCCGTTCCCTAATAACAGCCGCCATGAACGAGTTCACGAACCACGCCAGCCGCAGCCTTCTCGGGCTCCTCGCGCTCCTGCTCCTTATCGGGGCGGGCGGGGCTGCCTAGCGTCTGGCTGAACCAGAAGGTTCGAGAACGACGAAGCCCCTCCCGCCTGACCGGCCGGAGGGGCTTCGTCGTTTCCGATCTCTGTCTTCGCGCTGACGGGCGCGAGGACGGGGCGATCGACGAAGCCAGCGCGAATCGCGCGCTCTCCGACCGGCCAGGCAGGGCGGGACAGGAGAGGAACGATGGATTCGCCTAGCGAACGAGACAGAGAACGAAGAGGCGGACAGCGTCCGGCCGGCAACCGGCCGAACGTGATGCCCCACGAACGATATCAGCCCTTCGTGCGCTTCGATCTGCCGGATCGGACCTGGCCCGAGCGCGTGCTCGAGCGAGCGCCGCGCTGGTGCAGCGTCGACCTTCGGGACGGGAACCAGGCGCTCGTCGAGCCGATGGGCTGGGAGCGCAAGATCCGCCTCTTCGAGTCCCTGGTGGCGGCGGGCTTCCGCGAGATCGAGGTGGGCTTCCCGGCCGCGTCGCAGACCGACTTCGACTTCGTCCGCCGGTTGATCGACGAGGAGCGGATCCCCGAGGACGTGACGCTCCAGGTCCTGGTGCAGTGTCGCGAGGATCTGATCGAGCGCACCTTCGAGGCGATCGAGGGCGCGCCCGCGTCCATCGTGCACTTCTACAACTCGACGTCGCCGATCCAGCGCCGAGTCGTCTTCCGGGAGGACCGCGCGGGGATCACGAAGATCGCCGTCGACGCGGCCAGGCGCGTGAAGGCCGCGGCGGACGCGCGCCCGAACGACGACATCCGCTTCGAGTACTCCCCGGAGAGCTACTCGTCGACGGAGCTCGAGTATGCGGTCGAGATCAGCGAGGCGGTGATGGACGTGATCGAGCCCGATCACGCGCGGCCCGTGATCCTGAACCTGCCGGCGACGGTCGAGGTCGCGACGCCGAACGTCTACGCGGACTCGATCGAGCTCTTCTGTCGCAGTCTGACGGATCGCAACGCGGCGATCGTGAGCGTGCACCCCCACAACGATCGAGGGTGCGCGGTCGCCGCCGCCGAGCTCGGTCTGCTGGCGGGTGCGGATCGTGTCGAAGGGACGTTGTTCGGCAACGGAGAGCGGACCGGGAACGTGGACGTGGTGACGCTGGCGCTCAACCTGATGAGCCAGGGTGTCGACCCGGAGCTCGACTTCCGGGATCTGCCCGCACTGGTCCGGAAGGTCGAGCACGCGAACCGGCTGCCGGTGCATCCCCGGCATCCCTACGCCGGGGAGCTGGTCTACACGGCGTTCTCCGGCTCCCATCAAGACGCGATCCGCAAGGGCCTCGCGGCACAGCGAGAGGACCAGGCGCCGCATTGGGCGGTGCCGTACCTGCCGGTGGATCCGGCCCACGTCGGTCGCAGCTACGAGGCAGTGATCCGGATCAACTCGCAGTCGGGCAAGGGCGGCGTCGCCTACGTCCTCGAGACCGAGCACGGCTACGCGCTGCCCCGGCGGATGCAGATCGATTTCTCGAAGATCGTGCAGGCCTGGGCCGACGCGAATGAAGAGGAGCTCGTGAGCGAGCGCGTCCGCACGCTCTTCGAGCGCACCTACGTCGACGTGGAGGGCGGACCCCGGCTGGTCGGCGAGCGCTCGATCGCGAGTCGGGACGGCAGCCAGGACGAGGTGAACGCGATCCTCGGTTGGGGCCCGGCGCGGATTCCGGTCTCGGCCACGGGCACCGGGCCGATCGACGCCTTCGTGGCAGCGCTCGGCGCGGCGCTCGGGGTCCCGCTGCGCATCGGCGACTACCACGAGCACGCGCTCGGCGCGGGCGCCGGGGCGACGGCGGTCGCCTACGTCGAGGTGGTGTTCGGTGCGGATCGGCGGCTCTTCGGCGCCGGACGGGCGCCGAGCATCGTCGACGCGAGCTTCGAGGCGGTGCTCTCGGCGGTCGCCCGGGCGGTCGAACGGGGCTGGGTCGACGTGCCGGAGGGGGTCGGCATTCGAGCCGGCATGGCGACGGCTTGATTCGAGGTGCTCGGGCGGGCGCGTGACCGGATGTGTCGCGCGTCTGCCCTACACTCGCGTGAAAGCCGGTCCCACTGCGGAGATGCCTTGCCTGATTTCCGGTTCCTTCACGCGGCCGACATCCACCTCGACAGTCCGATGCGCGGATTGGAGCGCTATCCGGACGCGCCGGTGGATGTCGTGCGGAACGCCCCGCGTCGAGCCTTCGAGAACCTGATCGAGTTCGCCCTGGACGAAGACGTTGCGTTCGTCCTGCTCGCGGGAGATCTCTACGACGGCGAATGGCGCGACTATCACACCGGGCTCTTCTTCGTTCGGCAGATGCGCCGCCTCGACGACGCCGGGATACCGGTCTTCCTGGTCTCGGGCAATCACGACGCGACGAGTCGGATCACCCGCCGACTCTCGCTGCCCGGAAACGTCAAGCACTTCCGGAGTGCTTCGCCCGAGACCGCGACGATCGAGGAACTCGGTGTCGCGATCCACGGACAGAGCTTCGCCGACCGGAGCGTCAGCGAGGACCTGTCGGCGGGCTATCCGTCGGCGGAGCCTGGGCGGCTCGACATTGGCCTGCTCCACACCTCACTCGACGGCCGAGAAGGGCACGCCGACTATGCGCCTTGCACCCTCGCAGGACTGCAGAGCCGCGACTACGACTATTGGGCGCTCGGACACGTTCACGCACGAGAAGTCGTGAGTGATGCGCCCTGGGTGGTCTTCCCCGGGAATCTCCAGGGGCGACACGTGCGCGAGATCGGGGCCAAGGGCGCGAGTCTGGTTCGGGTCGAGGGCGGACGGATCGTCGACGTGAGCCACCGTTCGCTCGACGTCTTGCGGTGGGCGCACGTCCGGATCGACCTGGAGGATGCCGAGGACGGCGAAGGGGCCATCGAGCGCGCGCGAGAGTGCCTGGAGCTCGAAGCTGAGCGAGCGGAGGGCAGGCTCGTGGCTGCGCGTGTCGCCTTGTGCGGGAGAACGGCTGCTCACGCCGAGCTCACGGGTGATGTGGAGCGTTGGCAGACCGAGCTCCGCGAAGTCGCGTCGCGGATCGGGGGCGAAGGAGTCTGGATCGAGCGCATCTCCTTCGAGACCGCGAGTCCGGTCGACTTCGACTCCGTCGTAGGTCGTGGCGACGCGCTCGGTGAGATGTTGCAGCGGATCGTCGGTCTCGACGCCTCGCCACATCGTCTCGCCTCCCTCGGAGCCGAATTCGCCCCACTCGCGAAGAAGCTGCCGGCCGCGGTCCGGGAGGGCTCTGGGAGCGAACCCGGCTTCGATCCCACTGATGAGAATACCTTGCGCGCGCTCCTGCCGGCGGCGCGTGCGCAGCTCCTATCGCGGCTGCTCGACGCGGGAGCGGACGATTGAGGTTCCTCCAGCTGCATTTGCGCGCCTTCGGCGCCTTCGACGCGCCGGCACCCCTTGAGTTCCCGTCCCCCGGTGGGCCGGGACTCAGCGTGGTATACGGCGAGAACGAAGCGGGCAAGACGACCCTGCTTCGGGGAATCCGCGCGTTGCTCTATGGAATTCCGGCCCAGTCGGTCGACGGCTTCGTTCACGGCTACGGGGCGTTGCGGATCGCCGCGCGGCTGCGCTTCGATGACGGAGAGGAGATCGCCTTCACGCGACGCAAGCGAAACAAGGACCCGATCTTCGACCATGACGACGAGGAGCCCATCGCCGTGCCGCAACTCGCACGACTGGCCGCGGCGGTTCCCGAGTCCATGTTCGAACGATTCTACGGTCTGGATCCCGAGGAGCTGCGACGGGGCGTTCGCGCGCTCCGCGCGGATGACGGCGAGGTCGGGCGCGCGCTTTACGGCGCGAGTCTCGGGGTCTCCGACACGCGGGCCGTGCTCGAGGGTCTGGAAGCCGAAGCCGACCAGATCTTTCTGCCGCGCGCGAGCAAGCCTCGCCTGAATCAGGCTGTCGGCCTCTTTGAGTCGACCGCAAAGGCGCTCAAGCAGGAGCAGCTAGACCCCGACGTGTGGGCGGACCTCACGGAGCGGGTTCGGCAGCGCGCAGAGCACGTCACCGAACTCGAGCACGCTCTGCGCGAAGAGCGTACTCGGGCCGCCGGGCTGGACCGAGTCACGAGTGCGCTGCCACTGCTCGCACGCCGTCGAGGAATCCGTTCCCGGATGGAAGCGCGCGGCGAGGTTCCTGCTCTGCCCGACGACTTCGCGGAGCAAGTCGAGCGGCTGCGTGCGAGTAGACAGACGGCGGTTCAGCAGCGCCGAGACGCGAGCGATCGTATGAATCGGCACGAGGGTGAACGCGCGGCGCTAGTGCCGGACGAGGAGATTCTCGCGACACGCGAAGTCATCGAGGACCTGCACGCCGGCCTAGGGCGGGTCCGCGAGACGCTCGATCAGCTGCCCCGCCGCGAGGAGCAGCGGTCGGGCCTCGACGCCACGATCGATATGCTGCTCGGCGCAGATGCCGAGCTCACACCGGATCGAATGGCCGGGCTCCGGGAAGCCTACGCCCAGGCGGCCCCCATTCGTGAGCGCGCCGCGCAGGGCGAGCGCTGTCTGGAGCGCGCACGGGCGGCGCTCGAAGCCGAAGAGGAGGCGGAGGCGGAACTTGAGCGGGCTCGCGCGACGACGGAGGCGGGAGTGAAGGCGAGGTCGTTCGAACCCGACGCGGTCTCGAGGCTCGAGGCCGCGACCGTGTCGGCCCGGGAACTCGGAGCGATCGATCAACGCGTCGAAGAGCTCGAGGCGCAATGCGCGAGCTTCGATGCGGAACTCGAGGTAGAGCGCGCCCGACTCGGGCTCGCCGGCTACGGTCTCGACGAGATCGAGTCGCTGGCGTGTCCCGCGCCCGACTGGATTGACACGATGACCAGCCGGTTCGGCGACCAGGAGGCTAGTCGCGCGCGGAACACCGAGCAGCTCGAGAAGCTTCGCGGTGAGAAGCGAAACGTCGTCGGGCGGCTCGACACGCTGCGGGCCGAGGGATCCGTACCGCGGATCGAGGATCTGGCGATCGAACGGGAGGCGCGCGACGTCGCCTGGCAGCGCGTGCGAAGCGGCCTGCTGGAAGATCCATCGCGCCTCGGATCCGAGGAGCGCCGGGTCGCCGTCGACGACTTCGAGGAGCGCATCGCCGGAGCGGACGACGTTGCCGACCGACTGAGGGCCGATGCCGCGCGCGTTGCCGAACAGGCTGCCGGGGAAACGGCGGAGCGTCGACTGACGGGCGAGCTCGAAGAATACACGTCGCGGGCCACGGAGCTCGTCGCGGCCGGTGTGCTGCTCGAGAACGAGTGGAGCGCGGCCTGGGAATCAACGGGAGTCGAACCGAGAACTCCCGTTGAAATGAGGGGTTGGCGGCGCGACTTCGATGAGCACGTGAAGAAGCTCGGAGCCCGCCGCGATCTGCTCCGTCGCGTAGACATCGAGCGCTCCACCCGTGACGCCGCAAGCGACCGCCTGGTCGCCGTGCTTCGCAAACTGCCTGGGGGTGAAGTCTCGGCGACACGGCTATCGGAGCGCGTCGAAGCGGCCGAAGCCTGGGTTGTCCGGGCAAGGGAAGAGCTCGACTCGCTCGAGCGCGCACGCGAAGCCGAGTCGGCCGCGGCCGCCAGCCACGCTCGTGCGATGCGTGACCGTGAGCGTGCCGACCGAGCCGTCGGGGACTGGCGGCAGGGATGGGCGTCGACGCTCGACCTTCTGCGGTTGCCGACGGAAGCCAGCCCGGGTGAAGCCAACGCGCGGCTCGACGCGATAGGGCAGCTCGTCGAGCGCCTTCGGGAGCGCGAACAGCTCGAGGGGCGGATCACGAAGATGCGCGCGGACGTGGACGCGTTCGAGGCGCGGGCGGCGGCCGTCGTCGAGCGATCCGCGCCCGTGCTCGTCGGAAGGCCGGTGACAGAGCAGGTCGTGGCGCTGCATCGAGCACTCGGCGCGTCGCTCGAGCAACAGACGCTGCTCGGCAAGGCGGAGGCGGCGATCGTCGAAGCGCGCGAAGACCGCGACAAGGCCGCGGCGCGGCTTGCGCATGGGGACGAGGCGTTGGCGGCGCTCTGCAAGGTGGCGTCCGTCGAAGACGACGCGGGCCTCGACGACGCCATCCGACGCTGGACCGAGCTTCAGCACGATCGCACTCGCCTCGCCGAAATCGAGGATGATCTCGCGGAGCTCGCCGGAGGTCGGTCGATCGAAGAGTTCGCCGAGGAGGCGGAGCAGCACGACACCGACTCGCTCGCGGCGACTGCTGCGGAAGTCGACGAGCGAATGGAACGCCTGACGGGCGAACTCCGAGAGGCCAGCGAGGAGCACCGGTCGGATCGCGACCGGCTCGAGGCATTGGATGGAAGCGCTCGCGCCGCGGAGCTGGCGATGCAAGCGGAGAGTCAGCTCGCCGCGGTCCGACGCGAAGCCCAGCGCTTCGTCGAGCTGCGGTTGGCGTCGCGCATCCTCTCCGAGGAGATCGATCGCTACCGGCGGGAGAACGAGGCGCCGTTGCTGCGGCGCGCGAGTCGGATCCTCGATGGACTGACGCACGGCCGGTGGGTGCGTGTCGAGACGGACGTCGATCTCGCGAAGGGGGCGGTTCACCTCGTCGCCGTGGCCAAAGAAGGTGTCGAGAAGACGGTCGAGGGGCTCAGCAAGGGAACGCGTGATCAACTCTTTCTCGCGCTCCGGCTCGCGACCCTCGAACAGAGCCTGGAGGGCGCGGAGACGATGCCATTCATCGCGGACGACCTGTTGGTGGAGTTCGATGACGCGCGGAGCACCGCCGCGCTGGAAGTGCTCGCCGAGCTGGGGCAGCACACACAGGTGCTTCTGTTGACGCACCACAGCCGCGTTGCCGAGCAGGCGCGCTCGCTCGGAGATCGCGCGCACGTGATCGAGATCTAGCCGCCAGCGTGGGGGCGCCCGCCGATGATTCCGCGCGCGCTCGTCGAATGAGCTAGAACCCGATCGATGTCCTCTGCCGACCCCCGCGACCGCTTGCCCCGCGTCCTCGGGCTCGGCGACGCCTCCTTGCTGATCGTGGCGTCGGTCGTCGGGAGCGGGATCTTCTTCACGCCGGCGCAGGTGGCCGGGCTCCTGCCCGGCGCCGCGTGGATCCTCGCGGCCTGGATCGTCGGCGCCCTCATCTCGCTCGCGGGGGCCTTCACGAACGCAGAGCTGGGCTCGATGTTCCCCCACGCAGGGGGCGACTACGTCTACCTGCGCGAGGGGCTCCACCCGGCGGCGGGCTTCCTCGTCGGTTGGCTCTCGTTCTTCGCCATCTATACCGGCACGATCGCCGCCCTCGCGGTCGTGTTCGCGGAATCCCTCGCACCCGCCCTCGGTCTCGAACGCCTCGGCGTGGTCGGGCTGTCGGCACTCGTGATCCTGATCTGCTCGCTACTGAACCTGCGCGGCACGCGTTGGGGCGCGTCCCTCAACAACCTGACGTCGGGCGCGAAGATCCTGGCCCTCGCCGTCTTCGTGCTGATCGGCCCTCTGCTCGGGGAGGGCAGCTTCGCACCGTGGCAAGCGGGCGCCGCCGGCGTCGCGGACGCTTCGCGCGGCGGCTGGCTGTCCTTCGGTCAGGCGCTCTCGCCGATCCTCTTCTCCTATCTCGGGTGGAACGCCTGCGTCTACGTGGCGAGCGAGATCGAGGACCCGACGCGCAACGTGCCTCGCTCGCTCTTCCTGGGGCTCGCGATCTGCACCGCGCTCTACGTGGCGGTCAACGTCGTCTACTTCTATGCCCTCACGCCCGAGGACCTGCGTGGATCGGTCGACGCGGGCGAGGCGGCGGCGCGCTCGCTCTTCGGGCCGGTGGGCGCGCGATGGGCGTCGGCCTTCGTACTGGTTTCGGTCCTGGGCACCCTGAACGCGACGGTCCTGGTCGGACCGCGGATCGTGTACGCGATGGCCCTCGACGGCATGTTCCTTCGCCGGGCCGATCGGGTGCACGAGGGCTTCCAGACGCCGTCCGGCGCGATCGGGGTCCAGGCGCTCGTGTCGATCGCGCTGGTCGTCTTCCTCGAGAGCTTTCCGCGGGCCCTCGACTTCACCGTGTTCGGGATCGTGCTCGCAACCTGCGCGGACACGGTCGCGCTCTTCGCCTTGCGGCTCCGCGATCCCGACCGTGCGCGGCCCTATCGGGCGTGGGGCTATCCCTGGGTGCCGGGCGTCTACCTGGTCGTGAATCTGGCGATCGGAGGCGCGATCGCGGTCTCCCGCCCGGCCGAGGCGGCCGTCACGTTGGGGCTGCTTGCCGGCGGTCTGCTGGTCTACGGCGTGCTGGCGCGGGGCGCCGGCGCCCGTCGCGGGCCCGAGAGCGGTGGCGGCGCCTGACCGGCCTCGAATCGCGGCCCGGCCGGTACCTCGGAAGCGATTTCTCCAGTAAGATCGGGCGACTCGAAGGGGTCCCACCCAAATGATCGACCGCTGCTCCCACGTCCGAACGCCTGCTCCGAACGCCGCCCGACTGCGGGCCGGTGGCGCGGCCACGTGCGCGACGACGCGGGCAGCTCGCTAGCCCGCTCTTTCCGGTTCTGGGGCTACCGGATCCGGGAGGATCGGGCCAGAAATGGTGGGCGGGCGAACGACGGGCAGGGCGATGCCCGCTCGGCACGCGCGGTCCGGCCCATCGGGTCGCCGTCGCTGAGGCCGCAGGCCCGAACGAAGCGTCGGCGAGCCGGGTCTCACTCCGCGGCCGCCGACGTGGCGGCGACCGACTCCGGCAGCACGGACCCCTCAAAGACAGACGCGATCCGCAAGCGGGTCGCGAACACGAGACGACCGACATGACGGATTCCATCCGACACGACTTCAACAAGCTGAACCGCCTGCCTCCCTACATCCTCTCGGAGGTGACGGAGCTGACCCGCGCCGGGCGCCGCGCCGGCGAGGACATCATCGACCTCGGCATGGGCAACCCGGACCTCGCCACGCCGAAGCACGTGGTGGACAAGATCTGCGAAGCCGCCCAGGACCCGCGCAACCACCGCTACTCCTCGTCCCAGGGCCTCCCCAATCTGCGCGCCGGCATCACCGAGTGGTACGCGCGCCGATACGACGTCCACCTCGACCCGGCGACGGAAGCAGTCGCCGTGATCGGCGCCAAGGAAGGCCTCAGCCACTTCGTGCTGATGACCGCGGGCCCCGGCGACGTGGTGCTCGTCCCCGACCCCGCGTATCCGATCCATCAGTACTCGGTGATCATCGCCGGCGCCGACCTCCGCCGGGTGCCCCTCAACCACGAGTCCGACTTCATCGAGAACCTCGAGCAGGCGGTCGCGCGCACCTGGCCGAAGCCCAAGATGCTGATCGTCTCGTTCCCCGCGAACCCGACGACGCACATCGTCGATCTCGCGTTCCTCACGCGGATCGTGGAGTTCGCCCGCGAGAACGAGCTGATGGTGCTCCACGACTTCGCCTACGCGGAGATCGCGTTCGATGGCTACAAGCCGCCCTCGATCCTCGAGGTCCCGGGTGCTACGGACATTGCGATCGAGTTCGTGTCCTTCTCGAAGAGCCACTCGATGGCCGGCTGGCGCGTCGGCTTCGCCTGCGGGAACCCGCAGATGATCCACGCGCTCAAGCGCATCAAGTCCTACCTCGACTACGGCATGCCCCAGGCGATCCAGATCGGCGCGATCGCCGCGCTGCGCGGACCCCAGGACTGTGTCGAGGAGAACTGCGCGATCTACAAGGAGCGCCGGGACGCGCTGATCGACGGCCTCGCCGCGCCCGGGGAAGGGCAGTGGAAGATCGAGAAGCCCCTCGCGACGATGTTCGTGTGGGCGCCGATCCCGGAGTCCTGGGCGCGGATCGGGTCGTTGGAATTCTCGAAGCGATTGCTCAAGGAGGCCGGCGTCGCCGTGTCTCCGGGCGTCGGCTTCGGTGAAGAGGGCGAGGGCTTCGTGCGCTTCGCCCTGGTCGAGAACAAGCACCGGATCCGTCAAGCGGTCCGGGGCATCCGCCGCTTCTTCCGCGAGAGTCAGCCGTAGGCTGCGCGGGGAAGCACAGATCCAGTCAACGTGAGGAGAACGAGATGAGCGGGAACCAGGATGGCATCGGCGTCGGACTGATCGGCTTCGGCACGATCGGTACGGGCGTGGTCAAGGTGCTCCGGGACAACGCGGCGGAGATCGAACAGCGGCTGGGCTTCCCGCTCCGGCTCGTTCGGATCGCGGATCTCGACCTCGACACTGATCGTGGCGTCGACCTCTCGGAGATCCAGTTCGACGCGGACGCGAGCGGTCTGATCGCCGACCCGAACGTCCATATCGTGATCGAGCTCGTCGGCGGCTACGACGTGCCCAAGAAGTTCATCCTCGAGGCGTTCGAGGCGGGCAAGCACGTCGTGACCGCGAACAAGGCGCTGCTCGCCATGTACGGTCGCGAGATCTTCGGTGCCGCGGCCAGCAACGGACTCGACATCGCGTTCGAGGCCGCGGTGGGCGGCGGCATCCCGATCCTGCGGTCGCTCCGCGAGGGCCTGGCGGCGAACCAGATCGAGACGGTGCTCGGGATCCTGAACGGCACGACCAACTACGTGCTGACCGAAATGGAGTCGACCGGCGAGGACTTCGACGTCGTGCTCAAGCGCGCCCAGGAGCTGGGCTACGCCGAGGCGGACCCGACCTTCGACGTCGAGGGAATCGACGCCGCGCACAAGCTCGCGCTGCTCACGACCATGGCCTACGGCGCCGAGGTGGTCTTCGAGGAGATCCCGACCGAGGGCATCCGCGGGCTGCTTCCCCTCGACTTCGAGCTCGCGGACGAGTTCGGGTACAAGATCAAGCTGCTCGGCGTCGCGAAGTGCCACCGCACGGGGGACGGCACCGAACGGATCGAGTCGCGGGTACATCCCACGATGGTCCCGAAGACGAGCATGCTCGCGAACGTCGACGGCGCGATGAACGCGGTCGAGGTGATCGGCAACGCGGTCGGCCCGACCCTCTACTACGGCGCCGGCGCCGGCGAGATGCCCACTGCGAGCGCGGTCGTCGGCGACCTGATCGAGATCGCCCGCGAGATCAAGCGCGGCGAAGCCGGTCCGGTCGCACCGCTCTCCTACCTGCCCCAGCACATCGTGCCGAAGGAGACCGTCCCGGACAGCGAGGTCCTCGGCCGCGCCTATCTCCGCTTCACCGCGCGCGACGAGCCCGGCGTGCTCAGCAAGATCACCGGCGCCCTCGGTGAGGAGGGCGTCGGAATCGCCTCGGTCGTCCAGCGCGACACCGGCAACGGCGCGACGACGGTGCCCGTCATCGTGCTGACCCACACCGCGAGCGAAGCGGCACTGAACGCGGCGCTGGCCAAGATCGGAAACGTCGCGGAGGTGACCGAAGCGCCCCGCGTGATCCGCATCGAAGAGGAGGTGTAGCCATGTCGGAAGACGCTCTCGCCAAGCCGCGGCCGCGCGCCTGGTTCGAGTCGCTCGCCAAGCCCGACGAGCGCTACGACCTCGACGAGGTCGTCTACACCGACTCGGATGGGGGTCTGCTGCAGGTCGTCCACGACATGGACGAGCTGAAGAAGACGTCCGGTCCCGAGTGGAAGGAGCGCTTCGAGCGCCGCTGCCACAAGAACGAGTGGCCTTACGGGTCCGGCGTGTGGGGCAAGAAGGAGTGGGTGCTCCCGGACATCGAGAACGAGAACGTCGTGTCGATGTACGAGGGTCATACGAACCTGTTCTGGGCCGAGCGCTACGGGCGCGAGGTCGGGCTCGAGGACCTCTGGCTCAAGCTCTGCGGCAACTCGCACACGGGATCCTTCAAGGATCTCGGGATGACGGTGCTCGTCTCACAGGTGAAGCAGATGATCGCGAACGGCGCGTCGATCCCGGCGGTCGCCTGCGCGTCGACCGGCGACACATCGGCCGCGCTCTCCGCCTACGCAGCAGCGGCTGGGATCCCCGCGATCGTGTTCCTCCCGCGCGGCAAGATCTCGATGGCCCAGCTGATCCAGCCCGTCGCGAACGGCGCGATCGTGTTCGCCCTCGATACCGACTTCGACGGCTGCATGGAGATCGTGAAGGAGGTCTCCGCGAACGACCGGGTCTATCTCGCGAACTCGATGAACAGCCTCCGGGTCGAGGGGCAGAAGACGGTCGGGCTCGAGATCGTCCAGCAGCTCGATTGGCAGGTGCCGGACTGGATCGTGATCCCGGGCGGCAACCTCGGGAACGTCTCGGCCCTCGCGAAGGGCCTCGACATGCTCTTCGAGCTCGGGTTGATCACGAAGCGGCCGCGGATCTGCGTCGGGCAGGCGGAGGCCGCCAACCCGCTCTACCTCGCCTATCAGCGCGACTTCGAGGTCTTCGAGCCGATCGCGGCGCGCAAGACCGTCGCGTCGGCGATCCAGATCGGGAATCCCGTTTCGTACGCGAAGGCGGTCGATGCCCTGCAGCGCTACGACGGCGTGGTCGAGCAGGCGACGGAGTCGGAGATCCTGGAGGAGTGCGCGCGGGCGGACCGGACGGGGCTCTTCAACTGCCCGCACACGGGCGTGGCGCTCGTCGCGCTCCGCAAGCTCCAGGCGCGCGGGCTCGTGAAGGCGAGCGACCAGGTCGTCGTCGTCTCGACGGCCCATGGTCTCAAGTTCGTGGACTCGAAGCTCGCGTATCACTCGATGGAGCTCGAAGGGATCGTCTCCGAGCACCCGAACCCGCCGATCGAGCTCACCGCCGACTACGGGACCGTGCGCGACCAGATGCTGCGCGAGATCGACCAGCGGTTCTCCGGCAACGGCTGATCGCGCGCCCGGAGCGCTAGAATCCCTTCGATGTTCACTGGAATCGTCGAGCATGTGGGCCGGATCGAGGCGGTCGAGTCCCTGGCGGACCTGATGCGCTTCAAGATCGACCTCGGGCCGATCGCGGAAGGCGTGGGTCTCGGCGACAGCATCGCGGTGGCGGGCTGCTGCCTGACGGTGACCGCGATCGACGGCGCCGTCCTCTCCTTCGACGCGATCCAGGAGACCCTCGACAAGACCCGGGTCGGCGGGTTCGCGGCGGGGGAGGGCGTGAACCTCGAACGCGCGATGGGCGCGGGGGCCCGCTTCGACGGGCACATCGTGCAGGGGCACGTCGACGGAACGGGGCGCGTTCGGCGCTTCGACCGGGCTGGTGCCGGCGGCAACGAGGTCGAGCTCCACGTCGAGTGCGAGAAGGATCTGGCCGCGCAGCTCGTCGACAAGGGATCCGTGACGATCGACGGGGTGTCCCTCACGGTCGTGAAGGTCGTTCCCGACGGCTTCCACGTGGCGTTGATCCCGCACACGATCGAGGTGACGACCCTTTCCCTCCTCGCCGAGGGCGACGTGGTCAACGTCGAAGTCGACGTGTTCGGGAAGTACGTGAAGCAGTACCTCGATCGGGTGCTGCCGGGTATGGTCGCGGCGGCGCAGTAGCGCGCGGTTCGACGACACCGACGACACCGACGACACCGACGGCTCCGGCGACTCTGACCACACCGACGACTCCGACGAAAATGGGGAACCCTTGACGCGCTCTTCGACGCGCGCCCGCGTGGCGCGCTCCTCCCTTCTCGTGACCGCCGCGATGACGAGTCTCGCGGCCCTGGTCGCGGTGCTCCAGCCGCCGGAGGCGCACGCCATCACCGAGGCGCGCGCATGGGAGGCGACCCTCGATCGCGTGGCCAACGCCGTCGTCGTCCTGCGCGTCTCCTCGCCGCGCTCCTTCGACGACGTGACGGCGGGGACCGCGACCGCCACGGGCTTCGTGGTCGATGCCGAAGCCGGGCTGATCCTCACCAACCGTCACGTCGTCACCCCGGGACCGGTCGTCGCGGAGGCAGTCTTTCTCAACAACGAGGAAGTCGACATCCAGGCCGTGTACCGCGACCCGGTCCACGACTTCGGCCTCTTCCGTTACGACCCGGACGCCGTCCGCTTCATCGACACCGGTGAGCTGAGCCTCGCTCCCGAACGCGCCCGGGTGGGGACCGAGATCCGCGTCGTGGGCAACGATGCGGGGGAGAAGCTCTCGATCCTCCAGGGCACGATCGCGCGGCTCGACCGCGAGGCGCCCGAGTATGGCCGCGCGTCCTTCAACGACTTCAATACGTTCTATATCCAGGCGGCCTCGGGGACTTCCGGGGGGTCCTCCGGCTCGCCGGTGATCGACATCGACGGACAGGTCGTCGCGCTCAACGCCGGAGGCAAACGTGCCGCCGCCTCGAGCTTCTATCTGCCCCTCGACCGCGTGAAGCGCGCCGTCGACCTGATCCGCAGAGGCCGCGAGGTGACTCGCGGAACGATCGAGACCGTCTTCGCGCACCGGCCTTTCGACGAGGTCCGTCGACTCGGTCTGCGCCCCGCGACCGAGGCCCGCTTCCGGTCGGCCTTCGAAGACGGCACGGGGATGATCGTGGTGCGCGAGGTGGTGCCGGGCGGACCGGCCGAGGGCGCGCTCCGGGTGGGCGACGTGCTGGTCGGGGTGGAAGGACGCCCCGTGAACGCGTTCCTGCCCATCGAAGCCGCCCTCGACGTGCGGGTCGGCGGAACCCTCACCCTCGACATCGAACGGGGCGGCGAGCCGATGCGCGTCGAGGTGGGCGTGGGCGATCTGCACGCAATCACGCCGGACGCCTACCTCGAGTACGGCGGCGGCGTGCTGAACCCGCTCTCCTACCACATGGCCCGCAACGCGTCGGTCCCGGTGGCGGGGGTCTACGTGGCGAGCGGCGGCTATGCGCTCGGGGGCGCTGGGATCGGACGCCGGTCGGTGATCACCGAGGTCGCCGGCGAGGCGACCCCGACCATCGAGCGCTTCGAGGAGGTCGTCGCGGGGCAGCCCCACGATTCGCGTCTCCTCGTGCGGTACTTCATGCTCGGCCAGCCGCGATCACCGAAGGTCGCGCTTCTGCGGAACGATCGCCGCTGGTTCTCGATGCGGCGCTGCGTGCGCGACGACACGACCGGCCGCTGGCCGTGCGCCGACTCGCCGGCGCCGCCGCCGCCGTTCGCTTCACCGGGCGGGGAGACCGAGTACGAGATCGACGCGTCCTTCGCGGTCCGACGCGTGGCTGCGTCGATGGTGATGGTCTCGACGTCGATCGCCTATCGCCTCGACGGCGTGCACGGCGATCGTTTCCACGGTACGGGCGTGATCGTCGATGCAAAGCAGGGTCTGGTCGTCGTCGATCGAGAGACCGTTCCGATCGCACTCGCGGACATCCGGCTGACGTTCGGGGGCGCCGTCGAGGTCCCGGGCGAGCTCGTCTACCTGCATCCGGAGCGGAACCTCGCGGTCGTCCGGTACGACCCGGCCCTGATCGGAGACACGCCCGTTCGCGCGGCGACGCTCCGCGACGCCGATCTCGAAGTCGGAGACGACGTCTGGCTCGTCGGCCTCACGTCGACCGAGCGGGTCGTGTCGCGCTGGACGCGGATCGCGCGCCGGGAGCCGGTCCAGCTCTCGATCACCCACCCGCCGCGGTTCCGGGAGGCGAACCTCGAGGTGGCGAGCGTCGAGGACGCCGCGCAGACGGTCGGTGGGGTGCTCGCGGATCGCTTCGGTCGCGTGCTGTCGATCTGGGCCTCGTTCACGACGGGCGGCGGCAACGGCGGCGACGGCTTCTTCGGAGCGATTCCGGCCTACCACGTGATGCGCATGGTCGAGCCCCTGTCCGAGGGCGAGCCGATCGCCTGGCATTCTCTTGGCATCGAGCTCCGCCCCCTGACCCTCGCCCGGGCCCGTGACCGGGGTCTCTCCGACGAGCAGGCGCGGCGAATCGAGCGGCACGATCCGAAGACGCGCCGTGTGCTCTCGGTGGTCCGCCGTGCCCGCGGTCTGCCGGGGGACACGCTCTTCGCGGAGGGCGATCTCATCCTCGGACTCGACGGGGACCCGGTCTCTCGCGTGCGCGATCTCTACCGCATCACCTACGGCGGTCGCTTCACGGTCGAGGTGCTGCGGGGCGGTGAGGTCGTGCAGGTGGAGGTCGAGCCGGCGCTGATGTCGGGCGCCGGGACGACCCGAGCGGTGCTCTGGGGCGGGGCCCTGCTCCAGGCCGCGCACCCCGCGCTCTCGAGTCAGTACGGCATCCCGAGCGGAGGCGTCTACGTCTCCCGTCATTGGTTCGGCTCACCCTCGACCCGCTATGGGCTCGAGGCGACCAGTCGGATCGTCCAGGTCGACGGGATGCCCGTCGCGGACCTCGAAGGCTTCCTGGAAGCGGTCGCGGGCAAGCGCGACCGCGAAGCGGTCCGCCTCGAGACTCTGGACCTCGACGGGAAGCCGGGGGTGATCACGTTGAAGCTCGACCTCGAATACTGGCCGACCTACGAGCTGCACCGGCGCGACGGGCAGTGGGAGCGGGTCGGCCTCGTCGTGGAGACCGGGGCGGATCGGCTCGCTGGGGGGCCGGTGGACAGCCCGACGTCGTCGGCAGGACACTGAGCAGGATTCGGAAGGGGGCGCGCGCAATGGGATTCTTCGATGTCGCGACGGCGAGCGTGACCACGCTGCTGCGGGGCGGGCTCGGAATGTCGACCGGGGCGGTCGGTCCGCGACCCGAGAAGCCGCTCGTGCTCTACGAATTCGAGGGCTGTCCCTTTTGTCGCAAGGCCCGGGAGGCATTGTCGATCCTCGATCTCGAGGCGGAGATCCGACCCTGCCCGAAACGCGGCCACCGCTACCGCGACGCGCTGATCGAACGCGGGGGCAAGGCGCAATTCCCCTACCTGATCGACCCGAACACCGGCCGCGAGATGTACGAATCGGGTGACATCGTCGACTACCTCTACGCCGAATACGGAGAGGGCAGGGCGCCGGCCCTCCTTCGTGGCGGCCCGGGCGCGACGATCGCCGTCGCGCTCTCGGGGATCGGACGCGGTCCGGCGGGTGCCTTCGTGCGGGCATCCAAGGCGCCGGCCGAGCCCCTCGAGCTCTACAGCTTCGAGGCGTCGCCCTTCTGTCGCCTCGTGCGCGAGCGGCTCTGCGAGCTCGAGCTGCCGTATCGGCTGCACAACGTGGCCCGAGGATCGGCGCGACGCGAGGCGTTCGTGGCGCGCTCGGGGAAGATGCAGGTGCCGTATCTCGTCGACCCGAACGCCGGGATCGAGATGTTCGAGAGCGCCGACATCCTGGCGTACCTCGAGGAGACCTACGGGCTCGAGGCCTAGATCATCCGGTCGAGCAGGAGCGTCGCGATCCCGAGGAACGAGAAGAATCCGAGCGCATCGACCGCGAAGGTCACGAGGATGCCCGAGCCGAGGGCCGGGTCCTGGCGCAGGGCCTTCAGTGCGAGCGGGACGGCGGCGCCGAACAGACTCGCCGCGACCATCGTGACGACCATCGCCGAGAAGAGCACGAGGCCCATGTAGACGTTGCCGTGGAGCCAGTAGGCGATGGCGCCCGAGATCACGCCTGCCGCGCTCCCGATCACGAGGCCGACCGCCATCTCCTTGCCGACCGCCCGCAGCCCGCTCGAGAACTCGATCTCGCCGAGGGCGATCGCGCGGGTGATGACGGTGAGGGTCTGGATGCCGCCGTTGCCGCCGATCCCGGCGACGACGGGCAGGAAGATCGCGAGGCCGACCATCTGCTCGAGGGTGGCTTCGAAGAGGCCAACGATCGCGCCGGCGGCGAAGGCCGTGACGAGATTCAGGAGCATCCAGGGCAGGCGCTTGCGGATCGAGACCCGGGCGGAGGTGAAGACGCGGTCCTCCTCGGAGAGGCCGGCCAGGTTGTAGATGTCCTGGGTGGCTTCCTCGGTGATCACGTCGATCACGTCGTCGACGGTGATCACGCCGAGCATCGTCCCGTCGACATCGGTCACTGGGATCGCGAGCAGGTCGTAGCGCGCGACGAGCTGCGCGACCTCCTCCTGATCCGCGTCCGGTCCGGTCGAGAGCATCTCGCGGATCGCCAGCTCGCTGACCGGCGTGTCGGGCTGCGAGGTCACGAGGCGCCGGATCGGAACGACGCCGGTCAGGCGCTGGAGCTCATCGACCACGTAGAGATAGAGAATCGTGTCGCTGGCCTCGATGCCCGCGGCGCGCACGGAGTCGATCGCCTCCTGCGCCGTCATCTTCTCGTCGAGTGCCGAGAAGTTCGT
Source organism: uncultured Spirochaetaceae bacterium (assembly GCA_964488255.1). Taxonomy (GTDB): domain Bacteria; phylum Myxococcota_A; class UBA9160; order UBA9160; family UBA4427; genus UBA4427. The sequence continues at coordinate 49,733 of CAZAUR010000015.1, forward strand.
CGTCATCGCGCGACCGGCGCTGCGCGGCGGATAGAGCTCCGCGTGCCGGAGCTCCTCGCGACGCGTGGCCGGCAGCTGCTTCAACACGCTGGCGCGACGGTCCTCCGGCACCGCCTCGACGAGCTCGAGCATGTCGTCGAGCTCGAGGCGGTCGAGCACCTCGGCCAGGCGCTGGTCCGAAACGGCGTCGAGGATCTCGGGGAGGAGGTCGTGGGGCAGCTCGATCAGCATCGTCGCGGCGCGGCGATGCTTGAAGAGCAGGTCGATGACGATTCGGATCTCGTCCGGGGTCAGGTCCGCCAGGAGCGGGCCGAGGTCCGCGGGGTGGATTCGCTCCAGCAGCTTCTCGGCGCGGAAATGGGCGCCGGTCTTCAGCAATCGCCGGAGGATGCGGGTCGTGACGACAGGCTGGGCCATCGCTCTTCCTCCTACTCGTGGGCGTTCTGGTGGGGATGCTCGCGTGCGGCGGTCGGCCGGGGCTCCGGGGCGCTGGGCGCGCCCATGGGTACCCCAATTCCGGATCGGGATCCAACCGGGCAGGTTCCCGGTCGACGGCCCCGGATTCTCCCCGGATCGCGCCCTGTCTTCCTCGGTCACCCACGCCGGGCGCCCGCCGGAATTTCGCGTGTCCTTTGACTCTTCGGCTGCCAACGCTCAAGGTTGCCGGTGAATTGCCGATCTAGGAAGAGGACTGGATGAAACGCTCCATGTGCGAACCGGGAATGACCCGGGCAGGGAGTAGGGGGAAGAATGGCGAGAACGCGGCTCCGGGGGATCTCGATCGGTGGCATCCAGATCGGGATCGAAGTGCCCGAGATCTTCGAGTGGGAGTGGCCCGAGTCGCCCGTCGCCGAATTCCAGTGTCTTCCCCGGGATCCCGAGGTGCACGTCGGCCTGCGAGTGGGAGACCCGGGAGGCGGAGACCTCGGCGGCGAACGCTACGGTGTCGGCGCATGGACCTTCGAAGTCGCGCGCATCGGCGGCGACTGGCTACTCGCGCTCTCGCGGCGCGGCCAACGCGCCCAGCTCGCCCGCTTCGATCGCGAGTTCCGCGTCGGCGAGATCATCGTCTCGCCCGACACGGCGATGGCGTGCACCTATCCGCTGCGGAGCCCGCTGGACGAATGGATCGTCCTGCATCGCACCATCGCGCGCGGCGGCCTCGTGCTGAACGCGAGCGCTTCGCTTCGAGACGGCGCCGCCGTCCTGCGACTCGGCGCGCGCCCGCCCGCCCGCCCGGGGCGCTGGCACGTCCCGCCGCCGTCGCTCCTCGGCCGCAGCGCGCTCATCGTTCGCGAGGAACGCGATCGACTCCGCCTGTTCCGAACGCCCTGGAGCGAGTCCATCGATCGGCGACTCGCCTTCGAAAGTCGCGTGAGCGAACTCCAGCGCGTGGAAGAGACCGAGCATCCGTGGACGGACCTGCTCGATCCGTCGGACGCAGCGGACCTGCTCGTCACCCACTCGATCGTGCCCCTCTGCGACGAGGCGCTACTCGATCGCGTGATGCGCAACGCGCAGCGCATCGCGGGCGAAGCGCGCGTCGTCGAAGTCGGCGAGCGCCCGGTCGCGCGCGTCGAAGCGCCGACCCGGTGGGGCACCGCGCCGATGCAGAGCGCCGTCGCACCGCCGCGGGTCGGCTGACGCCGCCGACGCCCGCTGAACGCCGCGATCGAGTCGATCACCGCACAGGTGACGCTCCACAGGTTTCGTTCGCATTCGGAACGGACTCGTTCCTCGGGCGCGCCCGCGGTCGGGTCATCCTCACCCCTGGGCACAAAAAGCCGTGATGGGGGGCCTTCACCTGTTGCGCAACCCATGGATCGACGATTGACTGAGTTCGTCCCCTCGGGAGCGACGAGGGGCTCGCAGCGAGGTGAGCGCGTTACGATCGAGGGGCCTCGGCCCGCGCGTCGAGCTTTTGCAGAGTCGTCGGCGCCAACGGCGGGGATCGGCCTCGATTCGGATCGATGCGGCGTGGAATGTGGAAGCGGGTCGTGATGCACGGAGAGGTGGCGGGACGATGAAGCAGCTGATCGAAGACATCGTGAAGGCCCTGGTCGATCGCCCCGACGAGGTGCAGATCAAGGAAGTGATCGGCGACCACGCCCACGTGCTCGAGCTCCGCGTCTCGAAGGAAGACCTCGGCAAGGTGATCGGGAAGGGCGGCGCCCACGCTTCGGCGATCCGCACCCTGATGGCCGCGGCGAGTGGCAAGGAAAAGAAGCGGTACATCCTCGAGATCATCGAGTACTGAGCACCGCTCTCCTTCCTGCATCCCCAGGCGAACGTTCGCACGACACGCGAACGCATGCGGCGCGCTTCATGCCGCTTGCTTGCCGGCGTCTTGCCGCACACGGCGCGGATTTCGGCTTCGGTCCACGGCGCTTCTTTCCGATAGATCGCCTGGGCCCGGCCGTTGCGCCGAGCCCGACTCCCCGTGGAGGATCGCAGGCGATGGGCGGCGAAGTCGAAGTGCAGGAAGCGACCGAAAGGGCGACGCGCCAGACGTTGGACGCGAAGACGCAGTCCATCTTCGACGGGGCGCTCGGCGCCCTCGACGAGGGTCGTGTGGCGGACGCGGTGTCGATGCTCCGGGACGCGCACGATCGCGCGCCGGATCACGCGCGCATCCGATCCACGCTCGGCCTGGCGGTCGCGAGGGAAGGGGCCAACTTCAGCGAAGCCCGCACCCTCTGCGAGGACGCGGCGAAGCAGGAGTTCTTCAACCCCGACCTCTACCTCAACCTGGCGAAGGTCTATCTCCGATTCGACCGCCGCTCGGAGGCGCTTCGCTATCTCCGCCGCGGACAGATGATCGATCCCGGGCACGAGCCGATCCGCCAGGCGATCGCGTCCCTGGGTCGGCGCAAGCTGCCGATCGTGCCCTTCCTGCCCCGCCGTCACCCCGTGAACCGCGCCCTGGGCACCGCCCGCAGCAAGGTCATCGGCGCGTTCTCCAGGGCCTGAGCCCCAGAGTTCACGTCTCGGGTCGCTGCTTGACAGCCGCCGGGGGACTCCCTAAAAAGTGCCCCTCTCGGGGCCCGGCCTCGAAGACAGGAGAGCCAAACGTGGGCAGCGTAATCAAGAAGCGCCGCAAGAAGATGCGCAAGCACAAGCAGCGCAAGCTTCTCAAGCGGCAGCGTCACAAGAAGTAGATCCGGCCGGGGCGATCGCCGCGATCCGACCGCGTGACGGGTCCTTGTGAAAGGTCCTTTGTTCGCGCAAGCAAGAGCCGTCCTCCATTCGCCGAAAGGCGTGTGCGAGAACGGCTTTTTTGCGTTCTGGACTCCGTCGCCCAGGCGCGTCGCGCTTACGCGAAGCGCCGATCGTGGCGCGACGAAACGCGGCTCGATTCGATGCAAAGTTGCCTCGTCGATCGCAAGTCGAGGGTACATCCCTCTGTTTTTTTTGACGAATTCTCTTGACGCTCCGAAGTTGCTGGTGTTACCTCGGACGCAACAAACGCTCTAGAGGTGCGGTTTGATACGTGAAGGTGCTGATGCGCCTTCAAGTTGCTGGTTCACGAAACCGATAGGAACTCGCAGTTAGGTCTGCGAAGTCCCGGAAATTCCGAACGAAGCTCGTGAGAGCCGCGGGAGGAGGCCGGGATCCTCTTCGAGGATCAGTCACGGGTCCGAGGTGACCGCAGCGACTTCGGTCGATGCGAGCACGGCGAACCCGGCAGACCGAAGCCAAGAGCGATTGAAAAGGGGGAATCCCAAGAATGGCTGCTCGAAAGAAGGCCACCAAGCGCAAGGCGACCAAGAAGAAGGCCACCAAGCGCAAGGCCACGAAGAAGAAGGCGACCAGGAAGAAGGCCGCCAAGAAGAAGGCCCGAAAGAAGGCGACCAAGAAGAAGGCCGCCAAGAAGAAGGCCAAGCGCAAGGCGACCAAGAAGAAGGCCACGCGCAAGAAGGCCGCCAAGAAGAAGGGCCGCAAGAAGAAGGCCGCCAAGAAGAAGAAGGGCGCCAGGAAGAAGAAGGCTGCTCGCCGCAAGCGCTAGATGCGCGTGGTGAACGGCCTTCCGATTTTTGGAAGGCTTTCGAGGGACCCCGGCTGAGGGACCCCCGTTTTCGGGGGGACCTGGCCGGGGTTTCCTTCTTGAGGGGCCTGGGATAGGCTCCCGCCCCGCGGCTGCCGTTCCGGCGGGGTATTTCCCCACGGCAGCTCCGCCCCCGAATTTCTGCCCGGATCCATCCGAGGAGGCCTGACCGACATGGCCCGTATCACGATCGAAGATTGCATGGAGCAGGTCCCGAACCGCTTCGAGCTCGTCCGCATGGCCTCGATCCGCGCCAAGCAGCTGAAGAAGGGCGCTCGCACCCTGCTCGAGCACCAGGAGAACAAGGAGGTCGTGACGAGCCTCCGAGAGATCGCCGCCGGCCTCGTGAAGCCAGGCGACGCCGAAGTCCCGCCGGCGCCCGACTACGACGCGGCCGCATTCGATCCGGCGCCCGCGGTCGAGGAAGCCGCGCCCGCAGCACAGGCCGCCCCGGTCGCGGAGGAGCCGACGCCGGAAGGCTGATCGCCTCGCTCTGCTCGTGAAACGGCGACGGCCGCCCCCTCTCGGGAGCGGCCGTCGTGTTTCTTCGGAGCCGGGTTGTCGGTGCGAGGCTAGGCGATCACCACCGGCACGTTGAACTCGATGCGGGTGCCCACGCCGGCTTCGCTCCTGAGGACCGACTCGCCGTCGAGGAGCACGAGCAGGTCGTGCACCAGAGTGAGGCCGAGGCCCGCGCCGCGGTACTTCGCGCAGGCCTGGTCGTCGACCTGGTAGAACTCTTCCCAGATGTGCTGCTGGTCGTCGGGGCAGATGCCGATTCCGGTGTCTTCGATCCAACAGTGCAGGCGTTCGCCATCGAAGCCGGCGCCGATCTTGATCGTGCCTTCGTCGGTGAACTTCGCGGCGTTGTCGAGCAGCAGGAAGAGGATCTGGTTGATCTTGCCCAGGTCGCCCCGGATCTTCGGCAGCGGCTGCGGGATGTCCTTTTCGATCTCGACGGGCTTGCCGAGCACGGTCTCCTGGACGCTGAAGATCGTCTCGTCGATCACGTCCGGGACGCTGAGCTCCTGGATCTCGATCGGGAGCTCGTCCTGCTTGATGCGCCAGAGGTCGAGGATGTTCTGCAGCGTGCGCTGGAACGCGGTGCCCTCATCGAGGGCGTTGCGGAGCGTCTGCTGGGAGTTCTCCGACAGCGTTTCCACCTCGCTCGAGAGCACCGTGATCGTCGCCTCGATGATGCTGTTGAGCGGAGTGCGGAGCTCGCGGGACATCTTTTCGATGAAGTCGTTCTTGAGCTTCTCGATCTTGCCCAGCTTCTCGTTGTTGCGGAGCAGCTCGATGTCCTGGGCGAAGAGCTCTTCCGAGAGCTTCAGCAGCTCGTCGTTCTTCTCGTCCGCAGCCTCGAGGTGCTTCTCACTCTCCGCGGAGAGGGACGCATAGCGCGCGGCCAGGGCAGGGTGGTCGACCTGTGCGGCGGCGGCCCACGCGAGGGTCTCGAGGTTCGCGCTGGTCTCTGCGGCCAGCGGCGCCTGGGGCACGACGACGAGCGCGCCGACGCATCCCTTGCGCGCGATGAGCGGCAGGCCCCACATCGATGCGCCACGAAGGCGCTCGGCGAGGGGGGCGACGACGGGAGCGGTCTGGGGCTCCGCGGCGTCCGCGATCGTACGCACGAACTCCTCGAGGGTCGCGGCGGTCTGACGCGCCTCGTCCGCGGTCGCGAAGCCCGCGGCGGCGCGTAGGCGGCCGCTCGTGGGGTCGCCTTCGGTGTGCGTGTAGACGAGGCTCGCGCCTCCACCGATCAGGCCCGCGGCCTGGCTGGCGGTGATGCGGAGGGCGCGGGTGAGGCGCTCGTCGCTGGTTCCGGTCGGGGTGGTGCTCATCTCGGCGCCGCCGCTAGAACCGCTCGTCGGGTTCGATGTCGAAGGGCTCTTCCGGCTTCGCGTCGACCTGATCGTCGTCGTGGACGAGCCCTTCCATCTCGAGCTTCGTCTGGAAGTCGGTCGGATTCGAAGCGGCGTTCAGGGCGCCCTCCATCGTGATCTTGTTCGCCTTGAGCAGATCGAGGAGATGCTGATCGAAGGTCTGCATCTTCTCGGCGCGGCCCCGGGCGATGTATTCGGTGATCTCGTGCGTGCGCGCGGGATCCTTGATGCACTCCTGGATCGAGCGCGTCGAACGCATGACCTCGACCGCGGGGACCCGCCCATTCTGCTTCTTGTTGACGAGCAAGCGGAGCGAGACGACGGCCTTCAGGTTGTCCGCGAGACGTGCGCGCACCTGCATGTGCTCTTCGCTCGGGAAGAACGACACCAGGCGGTTGATCGTCGAGGCGACGTCCGCGGTGTGGATCGTCGAGAAGACGAGGTGTCCGGTCTCCGCTGCCTTGAGCGAGGTGTCGACCGTCTCGAGGTCGCGCATCTCGCCGACCATGATCACGTCGGGATCCTGGCGCAGGGCGGCGCGCAGGGCGTCCGGGAACGAGTCGGTGTCGGTGCCGATCTCGCGCTGGGTGATGATGCTGCGATCGTGCGTGAAGACGAACTCGATCGGATCCTCGACGGTCACGATCTTGCTCTTCCGCTGACGGTTCACCTCGTTGAGCATCGTCGCGAGGGTCGTTGACTTGCCCATGCCCGTCGGGCCCGTGACCAGCACGTAGCCGCGGCGGATCGTCGCGATGTCTCCGAGGACGGAGGGCAGGTTCAGATCGGCGAAGGTCTTGATCTGGAGCGGGATGACCCGCAGCACGATGTTGAAGTAGCGGCGCTGGCGGGAGATGTTGACGCGGAAGCGTCCCTCACCCGGGAGCTCGAACGCGAGGTCGCGCTCGTTGAAGTCGAGATCCTGTCCGAGCGGATCGTTCTCGATCAGGATCCGGACGATCTCCTCCGTGTCCTGGGGAGTGAGGACCTTGTAGCGGAGCTCGACGAGCTCTCCGTGGAAGCGGTAGAGCGGCAGATAACCCACCTGGAAGTGGATGTCGCTCGCGCCCTTCTCGATTCCCAGGCGGAGAAGCCGGTACAGCTTTTCCCGTTCCATCGACGCTCCTCGCAGCGAGGCGGACCGGCTTCGTCGCCGGACCAGGCTCTGCGCGCAGTGGCACAGATAGAGGACATATCGGCCTGCGGAGACAGCCCTTGACCCCGGAAACGAGGGCCACGGAACCCAGGGAGCCGGGTGCGGGTCCGCTATCGTGTCCGGACCCGAGGGCATCGGGCGAGGAGGACAGCGTGAGCGGAATCCGGAGCGGGCGAGGTGCGGTGATGCGGCCGGTCCAGCGGGGCCCCGAGATGCGCTCGTTTCCGATGGGGTGGAATACCTTCATCGTGGCAATCTCCCTTGCACTCTTCGCGGGCCAGGTTGGCGCCGAGGACGAGGTGCCGCCGACCCCGGCGGAGCCCGAGCTGGTCGTGCCGATCGGGGACGGCCCGGCTCCCGGCGACGGGGCGAAGGGTCCAGGACTCGACGCGCTCCTCCACGTGCCGAGCGACTATCTCGCGCCGCGCGGTCGGACCATCGGCGGCGTCGGCGAACCGGAGTGGCGGCGGCGATTCGCGCAGGTCCACAAGCAGCTTCGCGGAGCCCAGTCCGCCCTCGACGAGATCAAGGCGTCGCTCGACGAGGCGTCGGAGGGCGGCGGGTCGAGCCAGTGGGCGGTGGCCCCGCCGGGCGTCTCGAATGCCGGGGCCGGGGGGCCGACGAACTCGCCACTGTCGTTCCGCCTGCGGCAGGAACTCCTGCGCAAGCGAGAAGACCTCGAAGCCGCCGAACGTTCCCTCCGGGACCTGCGGATCGAGGCCGATCTGGTCGGTGTGCCGGTCGACTGGCGCGGCGACCGCGACGTCCCCCTCGGCAAGCGCCTCCCCGATTCTCCGTACTACAACTAGATCGATTGTTGCATGGCGACGTCTTCGCCAACGGCTATCTTGCAACCGCTTTTGCCCCTGCGGGGGCCGCGAATGGGATTCCGCTGCGACTGAAGCGCGGATTCGCCGACGGTGGAAGAGCCGCATGCGCCCATGGGGGCCGAGGGCGCCAGCCCGGATCGCGGAATCGAGACCCATCCAGTCAGGAGACACCCCGATGTCGACCGAAGACGAAAAGAACGACGACTACAACGAAGACGGCCCGGGCATCAACAGCGACCTCGGTTCCTGGCTCTACGTGCTGGGCGGCATCCCGAGCATGATCATCTTCTTCGTCCTGCTCTTCGGGCTGACCGGGGCGTGCGACGCCAACAACGTGCTCTTCCCGGCCTGAGCGCCCGGTACAGCGCGCGCGGGCACCACCTGCGCCTGCGCTGCCGATCTTCTTCCACACCGCGATCTCCGGCGCCGCCGGGGTCGCGGTGTTTTCGTTTCCGGCCGCGCGACCTCGGCAACGGCGGAGAGTGCGGCCCCGCCGTCCGCGCGCAACGGAGCCGCGCCCGGGTCGCGGATTCCAGCCACGCCTCAATCTAGCCCCGGGTCGGACCGATACCGGGTCCATGCAGCTCCGATCCGTTCCCACCCACTGGCGGCGTCGCGCGCCGGTGCTCGTCGCCGGGCTCGCGCTCGTGCTCGGGCTCGGGTGCGCGGGAACGTCGCTCCATCACGTGCTGCCCTCCGGTCTCGACTACTTCCAGGCACCGCGCTCCGACGACGTGTGGAGCCCGAAGATCGAGGGCTGGCAACGCCGCGAGCGCTTCGACGCTGCGTTGATCGCGCCGCTCGAAACGGGTCCCGCCGTCGAGAGCGCCGGGTACAGCGCCGCCAACGCGGTCCTGCCAGAGGACCAGACCGCCGAGAACGGGCTGCGCGCGAAGTACTTCGCGTTCCGCGCGGATCGCAAGCGGGCCCTGGCGCGGGAGGTCGCGGACTGGATCCAGACCGAGGCCAAGGTCCACTATCGCGAGGACGGCGCCGTCGACCATTGGGCGACCCTCGAAGAGACCCTCGCGCGCGGGGGCGACGACTGCGACGGCCTCGAGCTGCTCGCCTTCCACGCCCTGCGCGATCTGGGCTTCGCCGACAGCGAGGTCTATCGCGCCATCGTCGTGCGTCCCTCCGACGGCCAGCACCACATGGTGACGCTCTGGTTCGAGGACGCGGGCGACCCCTGGGTCATCGACCCGACCGGCGCCATGACCCTCGGCATGCCCCGCATGTCCGAGATGAGCGACTGGGTCCCGATCAAGGTCTTCACCGAGGACCTCGAGTTCACCGTCCGGGACCGTGCGGAAGCCTTCGCTCACTCGCACTGAAGACGCTTCGCGCGGGTGCCTCCGATCGCACGCGCCGGTTGCTCTTTCGTGCGGAAGCCTTCGCTCACTCGCATTAGGCCTCCCGTTGCTCGGGGGTTCTCCCGGGTGCTGCTTCGGGGCTAGGTCGGATGGAGCCGCCCACGGCGTCATCCGATAAGCGAGCCACGGGACACCCGCGCCCAGCGCGCGGGAACGGACCGGAGGCCTCGCACGGATGGATCTCGCAACAGTAATCGGACTCGCGCTCGGCTTCGGCCTGATCATCGTTGCGATGGTCCTGGGCGGGGGGGTCATGCCCTTCGTCGATGCCCAGAGTGCGCTCATCGTGATCTTCGGCACGTTCGCGGCGACGCTCACGAACCAGAAGATGCCCTACGTGATCAGCGGGCTGAAGTCGGCGCTCCAGGCCTTCTTCGACAAGTCGAGCCCGAAGGCCGACCTCGTGCCGCTGATCATCGACCTCGCCGGCAAGGCGCGGAAGGAAGGGCTCGTCGCCCTCGAAGGCGAGGAGATCCCGGACCCCTTCATGGCGCGCGGTGTGCGACTCGGCGTCGACGGGCTCTCTCCGGAGCTCATCACCGAGACGCTCAAGGGCGAGCTGTCCGCGATGAAGGAACGCCACGAGCGCGCGCAGCAGATCTTCAAGTTCATGAGTGCGACGGCGCCTTCGATGGGCCTGATCGGTACGATCATCGGACTGGTCCAGATGCTCCAGAATCTCGACGACCCCGACTCGATCGGTCCTGCGATGGCGGTCGCGCTCCTCACGACCCTCTACGGCGCGATCCTGGCCTTCGTGGTCTACGGGCCGATCGGCTCGAAACTCGAGAACCGCACGGCGGAAGAAGTCGCCTCGAAGAAGCTCGCGATCGCCGGCGTGGAGTCGATCCTCAAGGGCGACAACTCGATGGTGATCCAGTCGAAGCTCGAGTCCTTCCTGTCCCCCGAAGAGCGCGAAGCCCTCGGCGACGGCGACTAGGCGGTTAGCCCATGGGTCTCGATCCGAGCGAAGCCGAGGACCACGCCTGCGAAGAGGGCGCGCCGGCGTGGCTCGCCACGATGGGCGACCTGATGAGTCTGCTCCTGGTCTTCTTCGTGCTCATGCTCTCCTTCGCGAACATGGACAAACAGCTCTTCATGGAGGCCATGGGCTCGATCCAGAACGCGCTCGGCGTGATGGAGGAGAACCCGGGCACGTTCAAGGTCCAGAGCTCGTCCATCATCGAATGGTCCGAGAAGAAGTCGACGCCCTTCATCGACGTGATGCAGGTGAAGAAGTCCGAAGACGCGCCGACGATGGACCAGAAGATCATGCAAAAGGTCCAGCAGGCGATCGCGGAGAACAATCTCTCTCGGATCGTCGACGCCGAGTCCTCGGAGAGGGGCGTGATCGTGCGCGTGAAGGGCGGGGCGCTCTTCAAGCCCGGCTCGGACAAGCTCCTCCCGATCTCCTTCGTCTTCCTCGACGAGGTCATCCGGATCACCGAAGAGTTCCCCTACGAGCTCGTCATCGAAGGTCACACCGACGACGCCCCCATCCGGACGCCGCGGTTCCCGACGAACTGGCACCTCGCAGCCGCGCGATCGATCGCGGTCCTCCGATACATGATCGACGCAGGCGACATCGATGCGAGTCGTGTCGCCGCCTCGGGCTACGGCTCGACCCGGCCTCTCGTCCCGAACGACTCGCCCGAGAACCGCGCGGTGAATCGCCGCGTCGAGTTCGTCTACAAGCGCGATCCCGTCGCGGATCGCGCGACTCGCGCCCAGCGCCGCGTCCGTCGCGCCGAGGCGCGCGCGGACTCCGCCGGAAGTTAGGCGCCCCGAAACGGCGCGCGTTCGATTCGAACGCCGTCCCCGAATCACCCCCTCGTGGTTTCGATCCCGACATCGTGGGTGCTTCACGCGCGCGTGCGCCGGGCGTTCTCCCCAGGCGAGAGGCACACACCTCACGAGTTGGAACGCGCGTTCATTCCTGCTGCAAATTTGCACGAATAACGCTCAAGGAGACCTCCCCAGGACCGATCGTTGAAATGTTCGCGGTACCGCGAATTGCATTGCGGAAGGGAGGCCGTGGTGTTGAACGACGAAGTCGGCAGAAATTTCCGGGCAGGCCGTCGCGGCGCTGCGTCCGAGCGAGGAGAGGCGGCACGCGATGCCGTCAAGATCCTCGTCGTCGACGGCGTGCTCGGCTCTCGCTTCTCACTCGTGCAGGCCGCGTCGCAGCCGGGCTTCCTGGTCGACGCCTGCTCGACGACCGAAGAAGCGCACCGCCATCTCGCGCGCACCGACTACGCGCTCGTGATCGCCGACGAGGGGATCGCCGGCGAGGCCGGTCTCCCCTTCCTCGAAGACCTGCGGGACCGTCACCCGGAGACCGCGCGCGCGCTGATCGCGAGCGAGTCGGGCTTCGAATGGAAGCGCGGTGCGATCGACCGCGCCGACCTGTGCTTCCTCCTCACCAAGCCCTGGAGCAGCGAGGCGCTTCGACGCACGCTCCGGGAGCTCTTCTCCGAGGGCCGTGCCTTCGCGACCTGGGAACACGTCGACGCCGGCCCGTCTCCGGCTCGCGGATCGACCCCTTCCGCCGAGGGACTCGCTTCGCCCGCGCGTCACGAGATCCTGCTGCGGGGCCTCCTCGCCGGGCTCAACTCCTGCGAGACCGAGAGCGAGGTGGTCGAGCTGCTGCGTGCCGAGCTCAGCCAGCCCTTCGGTACCGAGCGCTGGCTCTGGGTCGACGAGGACCTCGGGCAGGCCGCCGGACTCGCACACGACTGGCCCGTCGAAGAAGGCCTCGACCCCGACGCGCTGGCAGCGCGCGACCGCATCCTCCTCGCAGTCGCTCGGCGCAGCACCCGGGTCTCACGGCTCGATGCACAGGACGGAGAGGCCGCTCGACCGCGGCAGCAGGCGTCGTGCTTCGGCGTCCCGCTCCGGATCGGCGGACGCCGCGTCCTGACCGGTCTCGTGTGGGCCGATCGCACGCGAAATACCGGCCTCGTGTCGGCCCTCCGCGAGCTCGTGGACGGGCTGCAGATGGCGATTCATCGCATCCGCGAGGCGGATGCGCGGGCGCGTGCCGCGCGAGATCTCGCGCAGCGCGTCTCGGAGGAGCTCCGCACGCCGGTGGGCGCGCTGACGCACGCGGTCGACCTGCTGAGGGGCGAGGCGGAGCGCGCCGGACTCCCGACGGAGTGGGTGGACCGGATCTCTTCGGAGTCGGAGCGCGTCGCGCGCGCCGTCGAGCATCTCGAGGGCGAGATGCTGGCTGCGCCGCTGCGCACGAATGCACCGACCGGCTGAGCGCCGGTCGATCGATGCCGGCCCGAGGCCGGCGATGTCTTGGATGGGGGGCGCACTCGAAGTGGCCAGGATCTTGATCGCGGATGGGGAAGAGAACTTCGTACGGCAGGCGGCGGCGACGCTCCACCTGAATGGCCACGAGGTGTCGAGTTGTCGGCACGTCGAGGAGGCCCTTCGTGTGGCGGCGGGCGATGCACCGCAGCTGGTGCTGGCCGATCTCCGGCTCGACGGCGGCGGGGCGTTCGAGCTCGTCGATCGTCTGAAGCAGGCGGACATCGGCTGCGGGGTGATCGTGACGACGAACGTGGGCAGCATCGAGAGCGCCGTCGAGGCGATCCAGCGGGGCGCCCTCAACTACCTGCGTAAACCGATCGACCGTGACGACCTCGTGGCGATCGTCGAGGAGGGGCTCGCGAAGGCGCACGCCGCGCCGCGCGCGGTGACGACGGTCGAGAATACCGAGAGTGACGACCTGAGCGAGCTGACCGGCATCGTCGGCAGCTCGCGCGCGATGGACGACCTCCTTCGCCTCGTCGAAAAGGTCGCGGACACCGACAGCTCGGTCCTGATCACCGGCGAGACCGGCGTCGGCAAGGAGCTCATCGGTCGTGCGATCCACCGGCTCTCGCGTCGCTCCGACCGCGTCTTCTGTGCGGTGAACTCGGCGGCGTTCCCGGAGACCCTTCTCGAGAGCGAGCTCTTCGGCCATCGCCGCGGCGCCTTCACCGGTGCCACCGCGAACAAGAAGGGGCTCTTCGAGTTCGCCCACGAAGGCACGGTCTTCCTGGACGAGGTCGCGGAGATGCCGCTGTCGATGCAGGTGAAGCTCCTGCGCTTCCTCCAGACCGGGGAGGTGCGGCCCGTCGGTGACGAGACGACCCGCTACGTGGACGTCCGGCTCGTCGCGGCAACGAACAAGAACCTCGAGCGCGAAGTGGCCGAGGGGACGTTTCGCGAGGATCTCTACTACCGCCTGGCGGTGATTCCGATCCACGTGCCGCCGCTTCGCGAGCGACCGGAGGACGTGCGCGCCCTGTCGAGTCACTTCCTCAGGCGCTTCGCCGAGCGAGCGGGCAAGCCCGTAGCGCGGATCGCGTCCGATGCGATGGAGCTCCTGGCGGGATACGCCTGGCCGGGAAACGTGCGGCAGCTCGAGAACTCGATCGAGCGGGGTGTCGCCCTCTGTCAGGGCGAAGAGATCCAGGTCGAGGACCTGCCTGTCCGGCTCAAGGAGGAGTCTCTGGTCCGGGAGGGCGAGACGATCCACAGCCTGCAGGTCATGGAGCGTTCGCACATCCTGAACACCCTCGAGCAGGTCAACTGGAACCGCAAGCGCGCGGCCGCGCTGCTGCAGATCTCGACGACGACGCTCTGGCGTCGCCTCAAGGAGTTCGGCATCGAGACCGACGGCTCGCGCCGGCCGGCGAGCGCGCCCCAGGTGACGCGCTGACCCCTTCACGAATTCTCGCTGCGGCGGCGCCCGCCGCGAACCCTAGCGCAAGGACGGGATCCGAATGCGGATCGCCCTGACGGAGTAGACCGATGGCCAAGGACAAGGACAACGAGAGCGAAGCCGAGGAGACCGAGGCGGCCTCCGGGGGCGGCGGCAAGGGCGGGATGGTGATGATCATCGCTGCCGCGCTGATCTCGCTCGGGCTCGGCGCCGGTGGTGCCTTCTTCTTCGCGAGTCAGCAGCAGCCTCCGCCGCCGCCGACCGCGCAGCAGTCGATCGAGGCCGAGCTGGCCGCCGAGAAGGCGGCCGCGAAGCAGCGCGCCCTCACCGAGGACTTCAAGGACCGCCTCTACGGGATGGACCCCTTCGTCGTGAACGTGACAGGCGACGGGTACAACCGCATCCTGAAGCTCCGGGTCGAGCTCGAGACGACGGATAGCGACGTGAAGGAAGAGCTCGACGCGCGACTGCCGCAGGTGCGGGACGCGTTGATCGTGCTCCTCTCGAGCAAGCAGCTCTCGGACATCACGGACTTCGAGGGCAAGGCCCTGCTGAAGGAAGACATGCTGGAGCGCGTGAACGACCTGCTCGACACGGGTCAGATCCGCTCGATCCTGTTCACGGAGTTCGTCGTCCAGTGACGAAGGACCCGAACACGGAGATCGTCGTTCGATGAGAACCGGCCAGAACGAAGATGCGGTGCTCTCCCGGGAGGAGCTCGATGCTCTGCTCGAGGAGATGCCGAAGGTCCTGTCGGACCGGGAAGCGGACATCGATTCGCATCGGCCCCGGTACGCCGAGATGGACCTGCAGCGCGCGAACGAGGACTTCGCGTTCGAGCAGGGCCTGGCGCTCTCGAATCAGTACCAGCGCGTCATCGGCTTCTCGTTGATCGGCCAGCGCGAGATCGACATGTCGGAGCTCGCGGAGCTGATGCTGCCGACGGATCTCGTCGCCGCCTATCAGATTCTGCCGAAGGGGCTCGAGGGCTACTTGCTGATGTCGCGCCCCTTCTTCTTCCAGATGCTGAGCATGAGCTTCGGTTCCGGGCCGACGATCAAGCCCACGCGTCCGCCGACGCGGGAGTACTCGCGGATCGAGCGCCGCTTCTACGTGCGCTCGGCGACCGAGATGCTCGAGCAGCTCGCGCGCGCGTGGAACAAGATCGCGGCGACGAGCCTGTCCTTCGAGGGGCTCCTCAGCCGCGCCAGCGTCGCGGACAGTCTCGGTGGGTTCGCCGTGCTGGCCACCTTCGATGTGAAGGGTTTCTCCGAGTCGTGCCGTGTGCGCGTCGCGATTCCCGCCAGCGCCTTCTCGACGAAGGAAGCGGTCGCGGCCCAGTCCTCGCCGGGTCTCGGCGCGACCGCCGGTGTCTCCGTGATGGAGGTCCCGATCCGGCTGCGCGCCCGGGTGGGCACTGCGGAGCTCTCGCTCGCCGACGTCGGTCGGCTCGAGCCGGGCTCGATGATTCCCCTCGACGTTCCGTCCGACGGTGGGCTCACCGTTCGCATCGGGTCCGAGGACAAGTTCAGAGGGATCGCCGGGACGCAGGGCGGCAAGAGCGCCGTCCAGCTCGGGGACCGACTCGATGGAGTGGAGTAGTAGCCCGTGAGGGACTCGATGAAGTGGAGTAGTACACGATGAGCGACGAAGGCGAAGAGCTTCCCGAGATCGACGAGAGCGTCGTCGGAAGCGAGGCCGAGAAGCCCGAAGAGGAAGTGGCCGTCGCGGCCGACGGGCCGCCGGATCTGGGACTCATCATGGAGGTCCCGCTCCGGCTGAGCGTCGAGGTCGGCAGCGCGAACCTGCCCGTGCGCGACGTGCTCGCGCTCTCGAAGGGCTCCATCGTCGAACTCGATCGGTCGAGCGGCGAGCCCGCGGACATCTACGTGAACGACCGACTGATCGCGCGTGGCGAGATTTCGCACGAAGACGATCGCGTCGCCATCCGGATCACCGAGCTGATCGCCGCGAACGCGGCGGCGCTCACCTGAAACCACGCAACGGTGCGGAGGGAACCATGCTCGAGACCGTCGCCGCACTCTGCGTCGTGTTGGGAGCCATCGTGCTCCTGCGGGTCGCACTCGTGCGCTTCGGCCTCGCACCGGGAGGGCGCGGGGGTGACCGGCGTATCCAGATCGTCGAGACCGTGCCCCTCGGCGCCAAGCAGCAGCTGCACCTCGTGGAGGTGGACGGCCGCAGTCTCCTGCTCGGTGCGAGTGAGCAGGGCATCGCACGCCTGGCGAGACTGCCGGACGTCCCGGTCGAAGAACTCGGGGATCGCGTCGAGGAGCCGGCCGGAGACGACGACACGCCTCGGAAGCCGAGACTCGTGAGCGTGCTCCACGCCTGGACGGGCCTGCTCCCGCTCGTTGCACTCGCCTTCGTGGCGCTGGCGGCGCCCGAGGTCGGCGCGCAGGAGGCCGCAGAGGCGAGTCCGACATTCTCGATTTCGATCGACGGCGCCATGGCCCCCGACAAGCTGTCGGACACGCTGAAGATCGTCCTCGTCCTGACGGCAATCTCGATCGCGCCTTCGCTCCTGCTGATGGCGACGTGCTTCACGCGCATCCTGATCGTGCTGGCCCTGCTGCGGCAGGCGATCGGCACGGCGACCCTGCCGCCGAACCAGGTGCTCGTGGGGCTCGCCCTCATGACGACCGTCTACGTGATGACGCCGGTCGCGGAGGTCGTCTACGCCGATTCGCTCCAGCCCTACATGGCCGAGGAGATCGGCGGGGAAGTCGCGATCGAGAAGGGGCTCGCGCCGATTCGCGACTACCTGCTCGCGCATACGCGGGAGAACGATCTGCTCCTCTTCGTCGAGATGAAGGGAGACTCGATCCCGGAGGCGGCGGAGGAGGTCGGGATCGCGGTGCTGATGCCTGCGTTCATGATCAGCGAGCTGCGTACGGCCTTCGAGATCGGTTTCATGATCTATCTGCCCTTCCTGGTGGTCGATCTCGTGATCGCTTCGATGCTGATCTCGCTCGGCATGATCATGTTGCCCCCGGTCATGATCGCCTTGCCGTTCAAGCTGATGCTCTTCGTGCTGGTAGATGGTTGGAATCTGACCCTCACCGCCCTGGTGACGGGGCTGCAGTAGGCGTGCGCTCGAGAAGGAGGGGAGGGCGATGTCCCTCGAACAACTCGGATCCGTGATCCAGGACATGATGCTGACGACGCTGCTCGTCTCGGCGCCGGCCCTCCTCGTGAGTCTGGTCGTCGGTCTGGTGATCGCGGTCTTCCAGGCGGCGACGCAGATCAATGAGCAGACCCTCACCTTCGTGCCGAAGATCGTCGCGGTCTTCGGAATCTTCGCGGCGCTCTTCCCCTGGATGATGCAGCTGATGATGGAGTTCTCCGGCCGCGTCATGCAGATCGTGGCCATGCAGGGCGGCCCGTGATGGGCCGGGGCGCGCTGAGGGACGACGGGTCGTGAGTTCCGAGGTCGGATTGATGCCCGTATTGTGGGCGTTGCTGGGCAGCGTGCGGGTGTTCGTCATGATGATCGCGGGTCCGGTATTCAGTCATCCCGCGGTCTCGATGCGCATCCGGATGATGGCCGCGCTCCTGATCGCCTGGGTCGCGGCACCCGTAGGCACGCCCGTGCTCCAGCAGGCCGAGTGGGACGTCGGCACGCTGGCCGGCGCCGTCATGGTGGAAGTGATGATCGGTCTGGTGGTCGGCATCGGGTCGGGCCTCGTCTTTGCAGGCATCCTGCAGCTCGGCGAGTTCGTCGCGATCCAGGGCGGCCTCGGCGCTGCTCGCAGCCTCGATCCGACCAGCGGCGCTTCGTCGGTCGCGATCGGCACCGCGTTCAACACCTTCGCGATGCTCATCTTCCTGATCATCGGCGGACACCACGATCTGATCCGCGGGATCGTCGCGTCCTTCGACTCGCTGCCGATCGGAGGAGACCTGCCCGACGTGGGCGTGTACCGCGAGATCGCGGCCCTCGGCGGCGTGATCTGGGAGCTCGCCTTCCAGCTCGCCGCGCCGATCTCGATCGCGATCTTCGTGCAGAACATGGCGACGGGCGTGCTCGCGCGCGCCATGCCTCAGCTGAACCTGCTGCTGGTGAACCTGCCGTTGCACGTCGGGATCCTCCTCTTCCTGGTCGGCTTCGGCGCGACCGAGTTCGTCCACGCGTTCAAGGACGTGCTCGAGCTCTGGCCGAGTCGTGTGTTCGCGATCCTGATGGAGGGTGGCGGCGTTGCCGGATGAAGCCGAAAAGACCGAGCCGGCGACCCCCAAGAAGAAGGAGGACGCGCGGAAGAAGGGGCAGGTGGCCCAGAGTCGCGACGTCTCGACTGTCGTGCTGCTGATCGCCGCCGTGCTCGCGTTGTCCTCGCCGCTCGGAGCGCGACTCGCGGAGACCGTGCACGACACGGCGCGCACCGCCTGGAGCGGATTGCTGATCACGCCGGGCACGGTCGCGGACTACCACGTCGTCTTCGTGAAGCTCGGCCTCGTCGTGCTCCTCGCGCTCGCGCCGTTCGCGATCCTCTTCATGGTCGTCGGCATGGCGGGCAACCTGGTCCAGATCGGCTGGATGCTCTCGCCCGAGGCGCTGCAGCCGAAATTCGAGAAGCTGAATCCGCTCTCGGGCCTGAAGCGCATGGTCAGCCTCGACAAGCTCTACGAGCTCGCGAAGTCGATCCTGCGGCTGGTCGTGGTGGTCTCCATCCTGGTCTGGCTCCTCGCGCCGTCGCTGCCCGACGTGCTCACCCACATCGGTGCCTCCGTGGTTTCGATCGGAGCGTTGGGCGGCGATCTCCTAGAGCGCACGATCTGGACGATCCTCGCCATCTTCGCGGTCTTCGCCGTCGTGGACTACGTGTGGCAGCGCTATCAGCACGAGAAGCGTCTGCGCATGACGAAGCAGGAGGTGCGGGACGAGACCAAGCAGCGCGAGGGCGATCCGAAGGTCAAGAGCCGGATCCGGCAGATCCAGCGCGAGGTCGCTCAGCGCCGCATGTTCGAAGCGATCGCCGACGCCGACGTCGTGATCGTGAACCCGACCCACTACGCCGTCGCGCTGCAGTACCGGCCTCCGGAGCAGAGCTCGCCCAAGGTGCTCGCGAAGGGACGCAACCACGTCGCGCTCCGGATCCGTCGCCGCGCGGAGGAGCTCGAGATTCCGATCGTCGAGAACCCGCCGGTCGCGCAGCTGCTGTACCGCACGGCACAGATCGATCGCGAGATCCCGGAAGACCTCTACCAGGCGGTCGCTGAAGTGCTCGCCTACGTCTACAAGCTCGATCCGGGCAAGGCGAATGGCTGGAGGGCGGCCTGATGGCAGAGTCGACCAAGAATCATTCGGGCGGACTGATGGCGAATTTCCCCCTGAGTCAGCTCATTCTCGGCGGTGCGTTCTTCTTCATTCTGGCGCTCCTGGTCGTCCCGCTGCCGGCGGCGATCCTCGACCTCTTCCTGTCGCTCTCGCTGACGATGGGGCTGATCGTCCTGCTGCTGGCCCTCTTCGTGGAGCGGCCCCTCGATTTCTCCGTCTTCCCCTCGCTCCTCTTGATGATGACGCTGATGCGGCTGGGCCTGAACGTCGGCAGCACGCGTCTCATCCTGCTCCACGGCAACGAGGGCTCCGACGCGGCGGGCAACGTGATCCGCGCCTTCGGCGAGTTCACGGTCGGCGGCAACTACGCGATCGGCATCGTCATCTTCTTGATCTTCGTGATCATCAACATGGTCGTGATCACGAAGGGCGCCGGGCGGATCGCCGAGGTCGCCGCGCGCTTCACCCTAGACGCGATGCCCGGTAAGCAGATGGCGATCGACGCCGATCTGAATCAAGGCGTGATCGACGACAACGAAGCCCGAAAGCGGCGCATCGAGGTCCAGCGCGAATCGGACTTCTACGGTGCGATGGACGGTGCCAGCAAGTTCGTGAAGGGCGACGCGATCGCGGGCATCGTGATCATGCTGATCAACCTCGTCGGCGGCCTTGCCGTCGGCGTCTTCCAGGAAGGCATGCCGGTTCTCGAGGCGGCGCAGACCTACACGACCCTCACGGTTGGTGACGGTCTCGTGAGTCAGGTCCCCGCGCTCGTCGTATCCGCGGCCGCGGGCGTGGTCGTCAGTCGCGCCGGCGCCGGGGACTCCTTGTCCGCGGAGCTGCGCGATCAGGTGATCCTGCAGCCCCGGGCGATGGGGATGACCGCGGCGATGCTGGGTGTGATGGCGGTCGTGCCCGGGCTGCCCTTCGCGCCCTTCGCGGTGCTCGCGGCCGCCGCCGCGGGGGTCGCCGCGTTCGTGAAGCCGGAAGAACCGGAGCCGGAGGTGCTCCCGGAGACCACCGAGATCGCGGCGCCGACCGAAGAAGAACAGATCCGCGATGCGCTCGTGCTCGACGACCTCGAGCTGGAGATCGGCTACGGGCTCATCCCCATGGTCGACGAGAGCCGGGGCGGCGAGCTGCTCGGTCGCATTCGCGCGACGCGTCGCCAACTCGCGTCCGAGCTCGGCTTCATCGTTCCGCTGATCCACATCCGCGACAACCTCGACCTCGCCGAAGGCGGCTACTCGATCCGCGTGCGCGGAGAAGAGGTCGCCGGCGCCGAGATTCCGCAGGGTCGGTCCCTCGCGATCGCGCCCGGTGAGGACGCCGACGAGATTCCGGGCACGCAGACCCGCGACCCGGCCTTCGGGCTCCCGGCGCGATGGATCGAAGAGCGGGATCGCGATCGCGCCAGCGGCGCCGGCTACGCGGTCGTCGATGCTTCGACCGCGCTCTCCACCCACCTCGCCGAGGTGGTGCGCAGCCACGCGCCCGAGCTCCTCACACGCCAGCGTGTGCAGGACCTGCTCGACCAGTTTGCAGAGTCCTCGCCGAAGGTGGTCGAGGAGATCGTCCCGACGATCGTTCCGCTCTCGTTGCTCCACCGCACGATGCGCTCGCTGCTGTCCGAGCGGGTGTCGATTCGCGACCTGGGTTCGATCCTCGACACCCTCGCCGAGCACGCGGGCAAGATTCAGGACCCGGATCTCCTGACCGACCTCGTGCGCGAGCGTCTGGGGCGGTCGATCACGCGGCCCTACATCCAGGACGACGGTCGGTTGCCCGTGATCACTCTCGGCTCGGACCTCGAGGAGCACTTGAGGAGTGTCGTGCAACGCTCCGAATCGGGTTCTTTCCTCGCGGTCGATCCAGTGACCCTCGACGGACTCGTTCGTGGCGTGCAGGGCGCCGTCGATCGCCTGGGGCTGGGAGGCGACGAGCTCGGTCCGGTACTCCTCGCGACCCAGAGCATCCGCTCGCCCCTGCGTCAGATCATCGCGCGCTTCCTTCCGCGCATGGCCGTCATGTCCCACGGTGAGCTGCCGGGAGGCGTACACGTCGTGGCGATGGAGACGGTGAGGCTCGAGGCCGATGCACATCAAGCGGTTTGAGGCCCCGACCCTCGCGGTCGCCCTCGCGCAAGTGAAGGCGGAGCTCGGGGAGGACGCGCTGATCCTCGGGTCGCGAACGATCCGACGCGGTCGCGACCGGTTCGGCTTGCTCTCGCGCACCGTCGTCGAGGTCCAGGCCGCGAAGGAACGCAAAGCCGGCGGTCGCTCGCCCGAAGCGTCGGCGGCGCCCCCGCGTGACGAATCGGACGGCGTCGCCGTCGACCTGGGCGAGGCGGCCCGGGAAGGGCGGGACGACCATGACCGCTTCGCGCGATTCGAAGCGGAGATGCGCGGCGAGCTGCGCGCGCTCCACCGCGCGATCGTAGACCTGGCGACCCGGGACCACGCTCCGGAGGATGCGGTCGATGACCTCGCGCGTCGGCGCCTCGAACACCTCGGTCTCGCCTCCGCGACCCACGAGCGTCTGCTCGCCGGCTGGCGCGACGCGCGGGGGCACACGCCGGGCATCGGGCTCGAGCCTTTCCTGCGCGACGCGATCGAAGCCTGCCTCACGCCTCCGCGCGCGCTGGATCCCGGCGACGTGCGATTGATCGTCGGCGCACCCGGCGCGGGAAAGACGACGACGCTCGCGAAGCTCGCTGCCCGAAACGAGGAGGGAGAGCGCGACGTCACGCTGGTCTCCCTGGATCACTATCGCGTCGGCGCCTCCGACCCGCTCCGGCGTTATGCCGCGCTGCTCGAGTCCCCCTTCGTCGAGGCGAGCTCGCCGTCGGAGATCGCGGGACTCGCTGCGCGAAGCGCGGGTCACGAGGTGCTCGTCGACACCGCCGGTCGGGGACGCCGAGACGCGGATCGACTGGTCGCCCTCGAGCCGCTCCGGGAGCGGCTGGCGGACGCGCTCCGGGTGGAGCTCGTGGTGGACGCGACCGCTCGCGCGGACGTGCTGCGCTCCCAGCTCGATCGATTCGCCGGGCTTCGTCCCGACCGGATCGTCTTCACGCGGACCGATGAATGTGAGTCGGTCGCGCCGATCGTAGACCTCCTGCTCGATTCCCACTGCCCGCCTGCGTCCTGGCTGGGCACCGGTCAGCGCGTGCCGGAAGACCTCGCGCCCGCCGAGGCGGGCCCGCTGGTCCGCTCGCTCTTCGGGGCGGCGGCGTGACCGGCGAACGCGGCCAACCGTCGATCGTTCTTTCTAGAGGCGAACAGGCCTCGTCTCTCGGATCGCGCCGAAGCCGTCGCGTGGCGGCGACCGCAGTCGAGCCTGCGAGTCCGCCGGGCCACAGCCTCGCGATCGTGAGCGGGAAGGGGGGCGTGGGCAAGAGTCTGCTCGCGGTGAACCTCGCGCTGGCCATCGCGCGCGCCGAACGCGCCCGTCGGGTGCTCCTGGTCGACGGCGACGCCGGCCTCGCGAACGCGGACCTGATGCTCGGCTGGATTCCATCGCACACCTTGAGCGACTGGATCGAGGGGCGCGCGCGGATCGACGACGTGCTGACGAGCCGGCTTCCCGGCCTGGACCTGCTCGTGAGTGGCACGGGGGAGGCGGCCACCGGGCTGCTCGCCCATTTCGCGGCGGGCGGACTCGACGAGCGGGCCCGCGCCGCATTCGGTGATCCCGAGCTCGCGATCTTCGACCTGGGGGCCGGCATCGGCGCATCGGTCGTCGAGATCGCGTGCGCCTGCGAGCGGGTCTGGCTCGTCGCGACGCCGGAGCCCACCAGTCTCGCAGACGCCTACACGATGGCGAGACGGTTGACCGAGCGACGTCCCGGCGTGGCGCTCGAGCTGATCGTGAACCGAGTGAAGGACCCGGAAGAGGGCGCGCGCACGCACCTCGCGCTGGACCGGATGACTCGGCGCTTCCTCGACCGACCGCTCCCCTTGCGCGCGGTGTTGCCCGACGATCCGGCGGCGCTGCGGGCGGTCGCCAGGCAAGAGCCGCTGGCGACGGTCGCGCCGAACGCGGCGATCGCGCGCCGGCTGGTCCTTCTCGCTGAGTCGATCATCGAGGAGCTCTCCGGAGCGCCTGGGACCGGCGGCGTTCCAGCCTGAAAGCTTCCCTTTCATTCCGTGGGTCGGGCGCGGCAGGAATTGCCGCCCCTCGGAAGGGCCGGATCGAAAAGACCTGCGGTTCCGGACAGTTGGCATTCACCCGCCCCCCACGGAAGCATGGCACGACGCTTGCGATTCCTCCCGTGACAGACCCCGTCCACCGCGCGATCGGCGCGCGAGGACGGCGGGGTCGAGGACGGCATGGGCAGCGAATCCTACATCTCGGCATCGGGCGCTTCGGCGCAGCTGCGCGACCTCGACGTGGTGGCGAACAACCTGTCGAACGTCGGCACGCCGGGATACAAGCGTTCGGAGTCGATCTTCCGCGCCGTGCTCGAGTCGTCGCTTCGCGAGGCGTCCGGCAATCTCGTGCCGGGTGCGCCCTCGACCTCCTTCGTCTCGACCGACGAGATCGGCTCAAACTTCGAGCGTGGCTCCGTCGAACGGACCGGCGCACCGCTCCACGCGATGATCGACGGCCCGGGCTTCTTCGAGATCCTGACGCCCCAGGGCATCCGCTACACGCGGGCCGGCAACTTCATGGTCAACCGCGAAGGCGAGCTCGCGACCCCGTCCGGCTACCCGGTCCAGGGCGAGGGCGGCTCGATCGAGGTGCGGGACAGCGCGGCGCGCATCGACCAGACCGGCGCGCTCGTCGACGCGACCGGCAACATCATCGGCCGGCTCAAGGTCGCGGACTTCGAGGAAGTCCAGGCCCTCAAGCGCGAGGGCCAGAGCGTCTTCAGCGCGCCGGAGGAGGCGGGCCTCCGCGTCCTCGACAAGAACAATTTCATCCCGGGCTCGATCGAGGGCTCGAACGTCGATGCTTCGCGGGAACTGGCCACGATGGTCATGCTCCAGCGCGCTTTCGAGACGAACGTGCGTGCGATGCAGGTCGACGATGAAACCACCCAGAGACTGATCGAAGGAATGCGCTGATGAGAGCTCTCTTTACTGCCGCGACCGGAATGGAGGCCCAGCAGGCCCAGATCGACACGATCGCGAACAACATCGCGAACGTGGGCACCACGGGCTTCAAGAAGTCGCGCGCGGAGTTCCAGGATCTCTTCTACGAGACCCTTCGAGCTCCCGGTGCTGCGAGCGACGACGGATCGGTGCTGCCGACCGGCGTCCAGGTCGGCCACGGCGTGCAGCTCGGCGCGATCAACACGATCTTCAGCGCCGGCGATCGCCTGAATACGGGCAACCAGCTCGACATGGCGATCGACGGCCTCGGCTTCTTCCAGGTCCAGCGCCCGAACGGCGAAACCGTCTACACGCGGGACGGCACGTTCAAGCTCGACGGGAACGGGAACCTCGTCACGGCCCAGGGGTATCAGGTCCTGCCGAACATCACGGTGCCGCCGAACGCGATCTCTGTGACGGTGTTGCCGGACGGCACGGTGAACGCCGCGCAGGCCGGCAACTCGCAGCCGCTCAATCTCGGCCAGATCCAGCTCTCGCGCTTCGCCAATCCGGCGGGGCTGCGGATGGTCGGGGGCAACCTCTTCGAGGCGACGAACGCCTCGGGCGATCCCGAGACCGGACTGCCCGAACAGAACGGCTTCGGCGGGATCGCCGCCGGCTTCCTCGAAGGCTCGAACGTCGAGGTCGCCGAGGAGCTCGTGCAGATGATCCTGGCCCAACGGGCCTTCGAGGTCAGCTCCCGGGTGATCCAGGCGGGCGACGAGATGCTGCGCATCGCTTCGCAGCTCTCCCAGTAGTCAATCACGCCAGGGCGTTCGCGGCGGCAAGTAGGCCGCCGCGTCGCCCGAGGAAGACGAAGATGCGGATGTCGGCAATCGTATGGGGGATGCGTCACGTGCTGGCCGGGGTCTGCCTGGCGCTCGTCGCGCTCTCCGCCCAGGCGGACGAGGGCGAGCAGCGCGTTCGCAAGGACATCGACCGCTACGTGCGCGCGCGACTGGCCGCGACCGAGGCCACGGGCGCCAAGACGTCGATCGACGTCCCGCCGCTCAGCAGCTTCTCCGTCGACCGTGACCGCCACCCCGGACCGCTGCGGACCGAGATCTCCAGCCGCGCGCCGGAGCCGCTCCGCGGACGCGTGCCCCTCGCGATCTCGCTCTATGCCGGGAATCACCTGGTCCGCCGAGCAGTCGTGACGCCCTACGTCCGGCGCACCGAGCGCATCATCGTTCCGATCCGTGACCTTCGTCGCGGGGCGATCCTGTCTCCGAGCGACTTCACCTACGTCGACCGCGACGCCAACAGGCTGCCGAGAGACGTCGTGCGCGACAGCGCGGAGGTGATCGGCCTCCGGGCGAAGCGCTCGCTTCGCAAGGACGCGGCCTTTCGCAGTTCCCAGGTCGAGGGCGTGCCTCTCGTCGAGCGGGGCGATCGCGTACAGATCGTGTTGCAGGCGGGTGCCCTCCTGATCAGCGCCTCGGGCAAGGCCCAGGAGTCCGGCGCCCTCGGAGAATGGATCCGGGTCGTGAACCTCGACTCGAAGCGCGAGCTCTCGGGCCGCGTCGATGCGGAGGGCAGGGTGCATGTCGCGTTCTGAGCCCGCCGCGCGCGTGTTCGCGTGCGCCGTCTTCCTGCTCGTCACCGCCTCGCTCGGTTGCGTCGAGACGTCGATGCGCGAGGCGCGCGAGCCGATGGACTACGGCGCCCTCGAGAGGCCGCCGACCCGACCCAGGACCGCCGGCTCGATCTGGACGGGTGCCACCCAGTCCGGCTCCTTTCTCTTCTTCGACGAGAAGGCCGCGAACGTCGGCGACCTCGTGACCGTCGTGATCGTCGAAGCGACGGAAGCCGAGGGCGACGCGCGGACGGAGACAGACACGAATCGCGCGATGAACGTCGGACTCTCCTCGCAGGTCGGTTTCCAGAAGCTGATCGCGAGCCCGATCCAGGGCCTGCTCCGGGTCTTCGGTTTCGACGATCAAGGCACCGGCGTCGACCAGGGAGAGACCCTCAACGTCGTCCAGAGTCAGATGCAGAACGAGTTCACCGGCGAGGGGCTGACGAGTCGGCGCGGCACCTTCACCGGCGTGATCACGTGTCGCGTCATCGGCGTGCTCCCGAACGGCATTCTCCACATCCGCGGCAGGCGCTCCGTCGTGGTCAATCACGAGGCGCAATACATCGCGCTCGAGGGGCTCGTGCGCCGCGAAGACCTGACGATCGAGAACAGCGTCCTCAGCAACTCGGTTGCCGAGATGCGCCTTTCCTACGACGGGATGGGCGTACTCGACGACAAGCAGCGGCCCGGCTGGATGAGCCGCTTCCTGGATTGGGCGTACCCCTTCTGATGCGAAGCACGGTGGCACACGATCGACGACGACGGGGTCTGCGCAGGGCGTTGGGCCTCGCGCTCGTGCTCGCGTTCGCGACCGGCGATGCGTCCGCGGCGCGCCTGAAGGACATGGCCTCGGTGAAGGGCGTGCGATCGAACCAGATCATCGGATACGGCCTGGTGGTCGGTCTCCGCGGGACCGGGGACAAGGCCGGCGCGCGCTTCACGACCCAGTCCCTGCGCAGCCTGCTCTCGAAGATGGGGATCGCCCTCGATCCCAACGCGATCCGCGTCGCGAACGTCGCTGCGGTCATGGTCACCGCGGACCTCCCGCCCTTCGCGCGCACCGGCGCGGAGATCGACGCGGTGGTGTCTTCGATCGGCGACGCCCAGAGCCTCGAAGGCGGCATGCTGCTGATGACGCCGCTGCTCGGAAACGACGGCGAGATCTACGCGATTGCACAGGGCGCCGTCGCGGTCGGGGGCTTCTCCGTCGAGGGTGGCGGGGCATCGGTCTCACAGAACCATCCGACGGTCGGTACCCTCGTCGGCGGCGCGACCGTCGAGCGCGAGGTGGCCTACAGCCTCGTCGGCCGACAGCAATTCGAGATCTCGCTGCACAATCCCGACTTCACGACGGCGCAGCGCACGGCGAGCCGGATCAATCAGGCCTTCTCGGAAGGCGTCGCCGCCGCGCGGGACTCGGGCACGCTCGATCTCCAGATCCCCGAGGCGTACCGGAACGACGTGGTCGGATTCCTGGCGCGGGTCGAGTCTCTCGACGTCGTGCCCGACAAGGCCGCCCGCATCATCCTGAACGAGCGCACCGGCACGATCGTCATGGGCGATCGCGTGCGCGTCTCCACCGTCGCCGTCTCCCACGGCAACCTGACGGTGATCGTGAATCGCACGAACCAGGTCTCGCAGCCGGCGCCCTTCGGCGCAGGACAGACCGCGCGGGTTCAGAACACCGACGTCGAGGCCTTCGAGGAGAAGTCCAACCTGAGCGTGATCGAAGAGACCGTCACGATCGGCGAGCTCGTGCGTGCCCTCAACGCGATGGGCACGACCCCGACCGATCTGATCTCGATCATCCAGGCGATCAAGGCGAGCGGAGCGCTCGCCGCCGACGTGGAGATGATGTGATGGATCGCCGGCGCGCTTCGACCAGGGAGATCCCGTAATGGATGGAATCACCGCACCCCCGCTCCCGACGGTGCACAGCCTCGGCAAGGTCGTGACCAAACACACGGACGAGAAGACGGCGCTCAAATCCTTCGAGGCGTACGTCGTGGGCGAGATGCTCCGGCGTGCTGCGCCGAAGAGCGAAGAGGGTCTCTTCGACGGCGGACAGGCAGGTCGCATGTATCAGGACCATCTCTATCAGGAATTCGCGCGCATCATCGCCGAGGACGGTCGCTTCGGCCTCGCGGCGCAGCTCGAGGGACAGCTGACCGATCGGCAGGCCGCGGAAGACACCGCCGCGGATGGGGAGGAGAACCGATGAGCGTGATCACCGAGCTGGTGACGCGACTCGAAGTCGTGCTCGAGGCGGAAGAGGGGACCTATCGCCGCTTCAAGCAGGTCCTTCGACGTGAAGAGGAAGAGCTCGTCGCGCTGAATGCGCACGACCTCGAGCGCACGACCGCAGAAAAGGAGGCGCTCGGTGCCGAGGCGCGGCTCCACGGAGAGTCGCGGGTCGAGCTGACGCGCTCGCTCGCGGGGGTCCTGGGAGAGCCGCCTTCGGGCGCGCGCCTGTCGGAGCTGACCCCGCTCCTGGGCGACGAAGCCCGGAGCCTTGCCGAGCGCCACGCGCGTTTGCGCGCGCTGGTCGACTCGACCCGTGAGCTGCTCGCGGCCAACGAACAGTTCGCGAACCGGAGCCTGGGGCGCGTGCAGGACACGCTGCGCATGCTCGGACAGGCGATCCCCGAGGTCGAGGGCTACGGGCCCGGGCGACCCGGGGAACCGGCGGCCGGCCGCGGTCGCTTGATACGCGCGGCGATCTGAGGACGAACCGATGGCAGGACTCTTCGATGCACTCGAGACGGCCACCCGCGGAATCACCGTCGTGCAGCGCGGCATGGCGACCACCGGACACAACATCGCCAACGTCAATACGCCGGGGTACTCGCGGCAGCGATCTGTGCTCGTGTCCGGCACGCCGCAGCCCGACGCGGCGGGCACGATCGGCTCCGGTGTCGAACAGCTGACGGTCGAGCGGATCGTCGACCAGTTCGTGAACCGGCGACTGGTCAGTGAGACGACCCGATACGCCGGGATCGACGCCGAGGCCAATCTCTATCGCGAGATCGAGTCGATCGTGAACGACCAGCTGACCGAGGGACTTTCGGACGAGCTCAACTCGTTCTTCAACAGTCTCGACGACCTTGCGAACTCGCCCACGCCTGGTCAGCCGGTCGAGCGTGGTCAGGTTCTGGCCTCGGCGCAGTCGTTCGTCGATACGGTGCACCGCTGGGAAGCCCAACTGAGTACGCTCCAGCGCGACACGGACAGGGGGATCGTGGGTCTCGTCCCCGAGATCAATGCGCTCGCGAGTGAGATCGCTGAGCTCAACGGACGTATCGCTGAAGCCGAGACGCTCTCACCTGCGAACGACCTGCGCGATCGCCAGGAAAAGCTCATCCTCGATCTCGCCGAGCGGATCGAGATCACCACCATTACCGCGGACGACGGGTCGGTTTCAGTTCGCCTCGAGGGCGGCCTCTCCCTGGTCGATCGTCGCGTGGCCGGTCAGCTCGAGGCCGTCGTCGATCCACTGAATCCGAACCCACTCGATCCGACGTACTCTCAGATTTTCTACCAGGGCGCCGGCAGCAGCTTCGACATCACGAACCAGGTCACGGGCGGCGAGCTCGGAACGCTGCTGACCGGTCGCGAGCAGGTGATCGCCGGGGCCGTCGCCGATCTCGATGCGTTCGTGTACACGCTGGTCGACACGTTCAACACCGAGCATCGCAACGGAATCGGGCTCGTCGATGATTCGGCGAACGACTTCTTTCAGATCACCGGCCTGGGAACGACGATCGACGGAGCGGCGCGTGGCCT
The DNA here is from genome assembly GCA_964488255.1 of uncultured Spirochaetaceae bacterium. Classification (GTDB taxonomy): domain Bacteria; phylum Myxococcota_A; class UBA9160; order UBA9160; family UBA4427; genus UBA4427. Next base: position 79,494 of record CAZAUR010000015.1, read on the forward strand.
CGGAATCGCCGACGCCATCAACACCGACGCGGGCGGAACGACCGACAACATCGCCGCGGCAGACGCGGCGAACCGTCCCGCTGGATCGCCGCCGGGAACGCCCGGTCAGGCCGGCGATACGAGCCGTGTCGAGTTCCTCAAGGACATTCGCACGAACCGAGTGACCGGCTATCTCGCGGGTGACACGGTCGGCACGCCGACGGGCAACGCCGCCGGGATCGCCGCCAACCTGATCAACCTGACCGGCGAGATCGGGCAGCGGGCGCGGACCTCGAGTCGTGCGCTCGAACAGCAGGAAGCCCTGCTCCAGTCGGTCCAGGACCGGCGGGATTCCATCTCGACCGTCTCGATCGACGAGGAGGTCGCGGAGCTCGTGAAGCTCCAGTCGAACTTCCAGGCCAACGCCCGGGTGATCCGGACGGTGACCGAAATGATCCAGGACCTCTTCGACGCGATCTAGCGGGAAACGGGAACGGGGGAGGCGCGACATGCGCATCACGCAATCGATGCTGGCCCGGCTCGGGATCGCTCAGCTGGGCGATCAGCGGAACCGGCTCGCCCGCACCCAGGAGCAGGCGGCGACCGGGCTGCGCGTCAACCGGCCCTCCGACGATCCGGTCGATTATCGCACGATCCTCTTCCTCAAGGATGCGTCGAGTCAGACCGGACGCTTCCTGCGCAGCATCGACCTCGCACGCGTGCGCCTTCGCACGACCGAGGAAGCCTTGTCCGGTGCCGAAGACGCCGTCAGTCGCGCCCGCGCGCTCGCGGTCGCCGCGGGCAGCAGCACGAACCGGAGTCCGGACGCGCGGGACGCGCTCAAGACACAGGTGTCCCAGCTCTTCGACGAGGTCGCCAGCTATGCGAACGTTCGGGCGCCCGGGGGCGCGTACGTGTTTTCGGGGGTGGCCTCCGATCAACCCGCCTTCACCGTGACCGGTGGTTTCGCGCCGGGCACGACCCCGACCGTGACCTTCACCGGGGAAGCGAGCGCGATCGAGGTCGAGATCGACGATGGGGTGTACATCGAGGTGACCCGCGACGGTCAGGCCGCCTTCCAGGGGACGGACGACACCTTCGCCGCGCTCTCGCGACTCTGGACCGCAATCGACACCGACGACGAAACGGAGATCCAGGCTTCGCTCACCGACATCGAGAGTGCGCGCGAACACCTGGTGCTCGAACGTACGATTCTCGGCGGATCGGACTTGAAGGCGGACTCCTTCGAAGAGCGACTCCGCCTCCAGGAACAGAACATCACTTCACAGGTCTCGTTCCTCGAAGACGCGGATGCGTTCGAGGTCTATTCGGACCTGACGGCACAGGAAGCAGCACTCCAGGCGGCGCTCCAGGTGAACGCGCGCCTTCTGCAGCCCACGCTGCTCAACTACATCTAGGCCGCGGGCGTCGTCCGGATCGGCGATCTCGTCGCATCGGAGCCGGACGACGACCCACGAGAATCGAGGGGGTTCTCATGTTGGTACTGACGAGAAGGCACGGGGAGAGCGTCCGGATCGGACCGGACGTGCGCGTAACGGTGGTGGCTTCGACCGGTGGGCAGGTGCGCATCGCGATCGACGCCCCCGAAGAAGTCGGGATCTTCCGCGAGGAGATCTTCGAGCGCGTGGCGTCGGCGAACGTCGAAGCTGCGTCGATGAGCAAGGCAATGCTCGATGACCTGCCGAAAGGTGGGAACATCGGGAACGACGGACTGGGAGGGAGCGATCGATGAGTGAGCTGATCTGTTTCGAGAGTCGGCGAGTGGGACGGATCGAGGTGCCGGCGTCGGACGTCGTGACCTTCGAGGCGCTCCCGGGTTTTCCGAACAAGAGGCGCTTCGTCCTGATGGAGCACGCGCCGGACTCGGCACTGGCCTGGCTGGTCAGCCTGGACGATCCGGACCTCGCGTTCGTGGTGACGTCGCCCTGGGGATTCTTTCCCCAGTACGACCCGCCGGTCGAGCGCGAGCACCTCGGGATGCTGGGCATCGAGCGACGCGACGACGTCGAGCTGCTCTGCATCGTGACGCTGTCCGGTAAGGAGATCTTCCTCAATCTCGCCGCGCCGCTGCTGATCAACGCGGCGAACCGCAAGGGCATGCAGGTCGTGAGCGACGACCCGCGCTACACGACTCGGGCCCCGCTTCCGGAGCTGCGCTCTGCGCATCAGGAAGAGGCGCCGGAGAGCGCGGAGCCGGCGCAGGCCGCGGGCGCTCCGCCGTCTGCACGCTAGGTCGTCCCTGAAGACGAACAGTTGCCCGGCGTGGTCCCGAGTGGTGCGCGTCGGGCGGTACGCGTTCAGGGGAGCGGGATGTCCACCGGCGGCGGGCCGGCCGGCGGCGCCTTGAGCGTCTCGTCGGCTTCCCCGGGAATCGGCGGCAACACCTCGAGCAGCTGGTCGAGGGCGTCTCGGGTCCCGCTGCCCCCTTCGCTCGGCACCAACTCGCCGTCCTCGAGCACGACGATGTCCACCCGGCGATTGCGGGCGCGATTGGCGGGATCCGCATTGTCGGCGATCGGGCGCTGCTCCGCGTGGCCGATGACGCTCACGCGACCGGGGGCGAGGTCGTGGTCGTCGACGAAGAGGCGCGCGACGGCCGCGGCGCGCGCGGCGGAGAGCTCCCAGTTCGACGGATAGGGGCCACCGCTCACGGGTTGGTCGTCGGTGTGTCCCTCGAACTGGAGCGAGGCCGTCGTCGAAGCGAGGACCGGGGCCATCGCGCTGAGCGCTTCGCGACGCGCCGGGGGGATCTCGACGCCGCCAGCCGGAAAGAACTCCGTCGAAGCGAGTCGGATGATCAGACCGCGTTCGGTCTGGTGCAGCGAGACGCCGGGCTCTTCGCCGGGCTCGCGCGGCATCTGCTCCACGACGTCGACGAGGTCTTCCTCGAGCTGCATCAGGACCGGCACCGGCGCGAGCGCCTCCGCGTTCGCGGCCTCCGCGCCGGGGGCCTGACCGCTCGTCGGGACGGGGGAGGGGGAGACGGCGTCGAAGACGAAGGCTGCCTGGAGTCCCTCGAAGAGGCTCGCGTCCCGGGTCTCGTCGACCCGCGCGCTCGCGTAGAGAACCACGAAGAGCGCGAGGAGGAGCGTGATGAAGTCGGCATACGAGAGCAGCCAGCGATCGCGCCCGGTCGAGCCTTCGCTGCTGATGCCCGTCTCGCGGGTGCGTCGACTGGCGCGCATCATCGGCGCGCGCCTCCGCGAAGCCCGCGCCTCACGTCTTCTCGTCCGTGATCCGGGCGCGCAGCAGCCGCTCGATCATGCGCGGCGAGAGACCGACCTGGAGCGCGAGGGTCCCTTCCATCACCATTTCGTCCTCGGCCGCTCGGGCTTCGACCTGGCGACGGATGCGCGTCGCGATCGGCAGGAGCACGAGGTTCGCGAGGCCGACGCCGTAGATGGTCGCGATGAAGGCGACGGCGATGCCCTGGCCGAGGGCGTCGGGATCCGAGAGCGCTTCCATCGCGCGCACCAGCCCGAGCACCGCGCCGAGGATGCCCATCGTCGGCGCATAGCCCCCGGCCGTCTCGAAGACCGCGGCGCCGGTCAGCCGCGCCTGCTCCCGACCCTCGATGTCGGAGTGCAGCACCGAGCGCAGCTGCGGCTCGTCGCAGCCGTCGATCAGGTGTCGTACCGCGCGCTGCATGAAGGGCGTCGGTAGCTGGGGAAGGTGGCGCTCGAGGGCGACGAGGCCCTCCTTGCGAGCGATGAAGGCGAGGTCGCGAAAGCGCGACGGGAGCGCGCGTCGACGGTCTGTCGGGCGCGCCATCACGCGGCGGAACTCGAGGCGCGCGGCCGCGAGGGCTTCCTGGGTGCTCGACAGGAGGGTCGCGCCCAGGGTGCCGAATCCGACGATCACGGCCGCCGGGCCTTGCGCGAGGGCCGCGGGGTGGCCTCCTTCGAGGAGCTGCGTTCCGATGAGGGCCCCGACACCGAGGAGGAGGCCCATGAAGACGAGTCGATCCATGTCGGCTTCTGCTCCTGCTAGGCCTCGACCGGATCCGGTTCGAGTTCGTGGAGGAGGGAGAGGCCCATGATGCGCTGGCGCCAGGCAGCGACGCGTTCCACGAGCTCCTCCGGGCTCTCGAGAATGCGCAGCCGGTCGCCGGTCGACATCACGAGCAGGGTGTCGTGGGTCGCCTCCACGTAGAGCACCTGATCGTCGTTCAACAGAACGCGTTCGCCGTCGAGTCGGGTCACCCAGATCATCGGATCAGATCGACTCCAGGCCCCAGACGAAGAGCGGAATCGGCAGCGGGGCGACACCGCTCGTCCCGAGCACCGGCAGCAGCGAACGCGAGAGCGCCGCGGGATCGTTCGCCCCGGCGGCGCCGAACAACGCGTCGAAGAGCTGCGCTTGTTCGAGGGTCGTCTCGCCGGTCGCGCTGCGAAGGCGAACCCGGCGCGGCGCGTCGTTCGACTCGGCTTCGATCTCGATCGAGAGCCCCGCGGCGTCCGGGAGCATCGCGGCCAGGTCTCGCGCGAAGGCCGTGGGCGACGCGATCCGCATCCACGCCAGGGGCTGGTGGACGCGATGGGCGCCTGCCTGCCGGAGCGCCCACGAGAGCGCGTCCTGGCTCGGCGGGGTCATGAGGAAGAGCTCGTTCCAGGGCTCGCACGAAGAGAGGAGCGCTTCGCAGCAGAGCAGGGCGGCGCCCGGGTCGCCTCCCCATTCGTGCACGACCTCCGCGAGGTCGTCTCCGCGCCCCCGCATGGCAAAGCCCTGGACACCGAACGCGTCCCGGGCGACCCGAACCTCGAGGTCGGGGATCGCCCGAGCGAGTCCCAGCTCGCCGGCGTCGAGCTCGAGCTGGCAGGTCCGGTAGCCGCGCATGCGTTCGATTTCGGGCCAATCGCTGGGCGTGGCGACCTCGACGGCGAGGCTCGGCGCCGGCCGCTCGCTCGAGGTGGCCTGCTCTACGATCGCGGGATCGAGTACGAGAAGCGATTCGCGACCTGCGCGGTCGAAGCCGAGTGGTCGGTAGAGACGATCGAGCTCGCTCCAGAGCAGGATCAACCCGAGCTCGAGTCCCGTCGCGTGATCGATCGCCGCCTGCACGACCCGGCGCGCGAGGCCACGACCGCGGGCGTCCGGGTCGGTGTAGACGAGAGAGATCATCCCGGTGCGCAGGCGGTGGACGCCCACGCGGAACGTCACCGCCCAGAGGGTGCAGAAGGCCGCCGGCGCGTCCCGCTCCCAGAGCGTGAAGTGGACGGCGGAGGCGTTGCGTTCGAAGAGCAGCGGGTACTCGCTGGCCAGACGGCCGGGGCGCCCCTCCCGGAGCCCGGTGTTCAGCCAGTCGAGCACGCGCCGGCGCTCGTCGATCGAGTCGAAGCCGACACGCACCTGTTTCTCCGTGGCGGCGGGGATCGCGACCCAGCCTCCCCGATCCGGGGATGCCTCGGGGCTCGCGATCGGCGAGAGCTTCCGAGTGGTCGGCACGTTCTTCCTTCCTTCTATGAGCGCGACGAGCGCACGATCGGAGCGCTCGCGCTCGATCGCAGGGATCCATCCTCCGGAAAAGCAAGATCGATACCGGCGGCATCGGCCATCTCGATCCGTTGCGTTGCTTCTCTCGCGGGGCGCCTCGGTCCCGGCGCGCAATCTGAAACGAAGCCGGAATTCGATCTGCGACTTGAAAGGCGGGTGGGAGCGCCGCCCGGACCGTGTCGGAACCTGCGCGAGTCGGCGGTCGCGGACTTGGAAAACGAGTTGCCGATGCCTGAACCAGTCCTGCGTGTTGGGTGCACCCCGCGCGGGCTGGCACCGCCATTGCACTAGCCACTTGCGTCAGTGGACTCGCGATCCGGGCAACGCAGTGTTGTCCGGGCGTGATCCGGGCGCGTCAAGGATGACGGGCCTCGACATCAAGGAGGAAACCCCGCCATGGGACTTCGCGTCAACGCGAACGTTGCTTCGATCAACGCACAGAGAAATCTCTCGAACACCACCGACAGCCTGCAGAAGAGTCTGCAGCGTCTGTCTTCCGGTCTTCGAATCACCCGGGCGTCCGATGACGCCGCCGGCCTGGCCATCTCGGAAGGCTTCCGCGCCGATGTCCGCTCGCTCACGCAGGCTCAGCGAAACGCCAACGACGGCATCTCGCTCCTGCAGGTGGCGGAAGGCGCGCTCAACGAGGTGAGCTCGATCCTGATTCGTCAGCGCGAGCTCGCCATCCAGGCTGCGAACGGCACCCTCGGCTCCGCCGAGCGCACGACCCTGAACAACGAGGTCGGCGATCTCACGAACGAGATCGACCGCATCGCGTCGGTCACGCAGTTCAACGGCACCCTCGTGCTCTCGAGCACCGCGACGATCTCGTTCCAGGTCGGCACCGAGAACTCCGCCGACAACCGCATCGACGTGACCGGCGTGCTCGCGAACGGGAGCAACATCGGCATCAGCTCGCTCAGCGTCTCGACGCAGACCGCGGCCCAGTCGGCGCTCACGATCCTGGATGCGGCGATCTCGAACGTCGCTTCGCTCCGCGCCGGCTTCGGTACGGTGCAGAACCGGCTCGAGTCCGCGATCCGATCGATCGCCGTCGCCGTCGAGAACACGTCGGCCGCCGAGTCCCGCATCCGCGACGTCGACTTCGCGAGCGAGACCGCGCAGCTGACCAAGAACCAGGTGCTGCAGCAGGCGGGCATCTCGGTCCTTGCGCAGGCGAACGTGTCGACGCAGAGCGCGTTGTCGCTGCTGCAGTAGTTCTGGGAAGTGACGGTCGCGTGGCCGGCAAGGGCGCCCGCGCGTGACCCATGAGTCAGGTGAGTTCTTCACGAAGGAATCGTTGAGCACGAGCTCACCAGAAGGAGATCCCAGTGGGACTTCGAGTCAATTCAAACGTGGCGTCGATCAACGCCCAGCGGAACCTGGTCAACTCGACCGGCAACCTGCAGAAGAGTCTGCAGCGATTGTCTTCGGGGCTCCGTATCACGCGGGCCGCGGATGACGCGGCCGGTCTCGCGATCTCGGAGGGCTTTCGGGCCGACATCCGTTCGATCGGTCAGGCCCAGCGAAACGCCAACGACGGCATCTCGCTCCTGCAGGTCGGCGAGGGTGCCCTCAATGAAGTCAGCTCGATCCTGATCCGTCAGCGCGAGCTGGCGATCCAGGCCGCCAATGGAACGCTCGGCTCCGCGGAGCGCGACACGCTGAACAACGAGTTCCAGGATCTCATCAGCGAGATCAACCGGATCTCCGCGGTCACGTCGTTCAACGGGGCCACGATCCTCGAGAGTGGCGCCGGCGTGACGTTCCAGATCGGTGTCGACGCGACGAGCAACGATCGCATCACGATCAGCGCCGTCGATGCACGGGCGAGCACGATCGGAATCGGCGCGGTGTCGAGTGTGTCCGGGTACAACTATGCCACGATCAGCTCGGTGGCGAGTGCGCGGACCACGCTGACCCTGCTCGACTCCGCGATCTCCACGGTCGCGTCGCTTCGCGCGAGCTTCGGAACGGTGCAGAACCGACTCGAGTCGGCGATCCGGTCGCTGGCGGTCTCGCAGGAGAACACGTCCGCGGCCGAGAGCCGCATCCGCGACGTGGACTTCGCGAGCGAGACGGCGGAGCTCACCCGGAATCAGGTGTTGCAACAGGCGGGCATCTCGGTGCTCGCACAGGCGAACGTGTCCACGCAGAGCGCATTGTCGCTCCTGCAGTAGGCGCAAGGGAATGACGGCCGCGCTTCCGGCAGGGACGCCGGGGCGCGGCCACTGAGTCAGGCGAGTTCTTCACGAAGGAATCGATGAGCACGAGCTCGCCAGGAGGAAACCCACGATGGGTCTTCGAGTCAATTCAAACGTGGCGTCGATCAACGCCCAGCGGAACCTGGTCAACTCGACCGGTGCGCTGCAGAAGAGCCTTCAGCGGCTCTCCTCTGGCCTCCGCATCACGCGGGCGGCGGATGACGCCGCCGGTCTGGCGATCTCGGAAGGCTTCCGGGCCGACATCCGTTCGATCGCCCAGGCGCAGCGAAACGCCAACGACGGCATCTCGCTCCTGCAGGTCGGTGAGGGCGCCCTCAACGAGGTCAGCTCGATCCTGATTCGCCAGCGCGAGCTGGCCATCCAGGCGGCCAATGGAACCCTCGGCGCCTCCGAGCGGGACACGCTGGAGACCGAGTACCAGGACCTCCTCGAGGAGATCAACCGGATCGCGGCGGTCACGCAGTTCAACGGCACCAACATCCTGCTGGGCAGCGGCGGCACCACGTTTCAGATCGGCGTCGATGCGACCGCGAACGATCGCATCACGATCACCGCGGTGAGCGCGCGCGCCTCGCAGATCGGTCTGCTCCGCAGCACCGGCAACTACGGTGGCATCAGCACCGTGGCGAGCGCACGCAACACGCTGTCGTTGCTCGACAGCGCGATCTCCCAGGTCGCTTCGCTTCGCGCGAGCTTCGGAACGGTGCAGAACCGACTCGAGTCGGCGATCCGGTCGCTGGCGGTCTCGCAGGAGAACACGTCCGCGGCCGAGAGCCGCATCCGCGACGTGGACTTCGCGAGCGAGACGGCGGAGCTCACGCGGAATCAGGTACTGCAGCAGGCCGGTATCTCGGTCCTGGCGCAGGCGAACGTGTCGACGCAGAGCGCGCTGTCGCTGCTGCAGTAGGAAGAAGAATGACGACCGCGCTTCCGGCAAGGACGCCGGGGCGCGGTCACTAGGTCAGACGAGCTCTTCACGAAGGATCCAGTGAGCGCGAGTTCGTCAGGAGGAAACCCACGATGGGTCTTCGAGTCAATTCAAACGTTGCTTCGATCAATGCGCAGCGGAACCTGGTCAACTCGACCGGCGCGCTGCAGAAGAGCCTGCAGCGACTGTCTTCGGGGCTGCGAATCACCCGTGCGGCGGACGACGCCGCGGGTCTGGCGATCTCGGAAGGCTTTCGCGCGGACATCCGCTCGATCGCGCAGGCGCAGCGGAACGCCAATGACGGCATCTCCTACCTGCAGGTCGGTGAAGGCGCGCTCAACGAGGTCAGCTCGATCCTGATCCGTCAGCGCGAGCTGGCGATCCAGGCGGCGAATGGAACGCTGGGCTCCGCCGAGCGCGACACCCTGAACAACGAGTTCCAGGATCTCATCAGCGAGATCAACCGGATCTCCGCGGTCACGTCGTTCAACGGGGCCACGATCCTCGAGAGTGGCGCGGCGACGACCTTCCAGATCGGTGTCGATGCGACGAGCAACGACCGGATCTCGATCTCGCCGGTCGATGCGCGGGCGTCCTCGATCGGAATCGGGACCAGCGGTGCGAGCTTCGTGTACGCCACGATCAGCTCGGTCGCGAGCGCGCGATCCACGCTCACGCTGCTCGACAGCGCGATCTCCCAGGTCGCTTCGCTTCGCGCGAGCTTCGGAACGGTGCAGAACCGACTCGAGTCGGCGATCCGGTCGCTGGCGGTCTCGCAGGAGAACACGTCCGCGGCCGAGAGCCGCATCCGCGACGTGGACTTCGCGAGCGAGACGGCGGAGCTGACTCGCAACCAGGTCCTTCAGCAGGCGGGAATCTCGGTGCTGGCACAGGCGAACGTGTCTACCCAGAGCGCATTGTCGCTCCTGCAGTAGCGCGAGGAGAAAAAGATTGGCGTCCGGGGTGTTCCCGGACGATCGGAACGGTGATCGGATGCAGGCCAAGGATGGCGCGGGCCGGTCACCCAGCAGGACGGCGGCTTCACGAAGGATTCAGTGAAGTTCGGATCGTCGAGGAGGAGCTCCCGAAATGGGACTTCGTGTCAACTCGAACGTTGCGTCGATCAACGCGCAGCGCAATCTCGTCAACTCGACGGGCAATCTGCAGAAGAGTCTGCAGCGGTTGTCCTCGGGCCTTCGGATCACCCGGGCGGCGGACGACGCCGCCGGTCTGGCGATCTCGGAGGGTTTTCGTGCGGACATCCGTTCGCTCGCCCAGTCCCAGCGGAATGCCAACGACGGCATCTCGTTCTTGCAGGTCGGTGAAGGCGCCCTCAACGAAGTGAGCGCGATCCTGATTCGCCAGCGTGAGCTCGCCATCCAGGCGGCCAATGGCACCCTGGGCTCGTCCGAGCGGGACACGCTCAACAACGAGTATGCGGACCTCCTCTCGGAGATCGACCGCATCGCAGCGGTCACCTCGTTCAATGGAACCCAGATGCTGGTCGGCGGTGGCGACACCACCTTCCAGATCGGTGTCGACGCCACGAGCAACGATCGAGTGACGATCAGCTCGGTCAACGCACGCGCCACGTCGATCGGCATCAATGCCACGACGATCAGCACGGTCGCGAGCGCCCGCACGGCCCTCGGCCTGCTCGACTCGGCGATCTCGCAGGTGGCTTCGCTTCGCGCGAGCTTCGGTACGGTGCAGAACCGGCTCGAGTCGGCGATCCGGTCCCTGGCGGTCTCGCAGGAGAACGTCTCGGCTGCGGAATCCCGCATCCGTGACGTGGACTTCGCGAGCGAGACGGCCGAGCTCACCCGGAACCAGGTCCTGCAGCAGGCAGGCATCTCGGTCCTGGCGCAGGCGAACGTGTCGACCCAGAGCGCATTGTCGCTGCTCGGCTAGCGCACTTCCATGAATCGATGAGCGTACGACGGGACCTCCGGGCCCCGCGCCGCTCGTGAACGAGGTACTTCCCACATGGGACTTCGAGTCAATTCCAATGTTGCGTCGATCAACGCGCAGCGAAACCTGGTCAACTCGACCGGCAGCCTGCAGAAGAGTCTGCAGCGCCTCTCCTCCGGTCTCCGGATCACGCGCGCGGCGGACGACGCCGCGGGCCTCGCGATCTCGGAGGGCTTCCGAGCGGACATCCGCTCGCTGGCCCAGGCCCAGCGAAACGCCAACGACGGCATTTCGCTCCTGCAGGTCGGTGAGGGCGCCCTCAACGAGGTGAGCTCGATCCTGATTCGCCAGCGCGAGCTGGCGATCCAGGCGTCGAACGGCACCCTCGGTTCCTCCGAACGCACGACCCTGAACAACGAGTTCCAGGACCTGGTCGCGGAGATCGACCGCATCGCCGCGGTGACGTCGTTCAATGGAACGACGATCCTCGAGAGTGGCTCCGCCACGACGTTCCAGATCGGCACCGATTCGACCACCGACGACCGCATCACGATCAACGCGGTCGACGCTCGGGCGTCGCAGATCGGTCTGCTTCGCAGCACCGGCGTGTACGACTCGATCGGCACCGTGACGGACGCACGCCTGACCCTGGCGTCGCTCGACTCGGCGATCTCTCAGGTCGCCTCGCTTCGTGCGAGCTTCGGTACCGTGCAGAACCGGCTCGAGTCGGCGATTCGGTCCCTGGCGGTCTCGCAGGAGAACACGTCCGCTGCGGAATCCCGCATCCGCGACGTCGACTTCGCGAGCGAGACGGCGGAGCTGACCCGGAACCAGGTGCTGCAGCAGGCGGGCATCTCGGTCCTGGCACAGGCCAACGTGTCGACGCAGAGCGCCTTGTCGCTGCTCGGCTAACACGTGACGCGCACGTCGCGCCGCTGCCGGCAACCCGGCGGGCGGCGGCGCGACGGTCGCGTTCGGTTCTTCGAAGAGTCCTCTACAGACCCGACCGAAAGACACCGACAGATTCGACAGGGAGCCGACGCACTCCGAGAGAGCGTCGCATGAGAAGGAAGACGATTGGGCGCTCGATATCGTGAAATGGAGATCAAGACGGCGAGCCCCGAGATGGTCATCGTCAAGCTCTACGAGGGAGCGCTTCGATTCCTCCGCCAGGCCAAGGAGTGTCACGCGGAAGGGCAGGTCGCCGGTCGCGCGACCGCGATCGCCAAGGCCCTCGCGATCGTCGCCGAGCTCCAGCAGAGCCTGAATCTCGAGCAGGGCGGAGAGATCGCCCAGAACCTCGACTCGCTTTACTTCTACGTCTCCGATCGTCTCCTGGAAGCCAACGTCCGGGGCACGGTACAACCCCTGGACGAAGCCTCCGGTGTTCTCTCGACGCTGAACGAGGCGTGGGTGGAGATCTCGCGGCGCCCCTCGCCGACGACCGCCGCCGGCGAGAGCGCCGAGGCGCCCGCCTAGCAGGCGGAGGTGGCGCGCTGAAACCCGTGGTTTCAGCCTGCAAGCCGACCCGGCAGATCCTGCCGCCTAACGCCGCCTGGTTGCACGAGGGCTGCGCCCGGTTGGCATCGCGCTTGCTCTCCTCTCCTGCGTGGCATGGACGAAAGCGCGGCCCGCGCTCGAGGGCAACGAAAAGCAGATTCTGGGCTCGGCACCGAAGATCCTCGTGACGGGGGGAACCGGCTCCTTCGGGCAGGCCTTCGTGCGTCGGATCCTGGCCTCTAGGCCGGATTGCACGATCCGGGTCTACAGCCGGGACGAGCTCAAGCAGTACGACATGGCGCGGAGCCTGTCGCAGGACCCCCGTGTGCGCTTCTTCCTGGGCGACGTCCGGGATCGCGACCGGCTCGAGAGGGCAATGCACGGCATCGACCTCGTCGTCCACGCAGCGGCCCTCAAGCACGTGCCGATCTGCGAGTTCAACCCCGCCGAGGCGGTCAAGACCAACATCCTCGGCTCGCAGAACGTCGTGGACGCGGCGATCGACGCCGGGGTGCGCAAGACGATCGCGCTCTCGACGGACAAAGCCGCCAACCCGGTCAACCTCTACGGCGCGACCAAGCTCTGCGCCGAGAAGCTCTTCGTGCACGGCAACGTCTACGCCGGCGCGCGGGACATCCGCTTCGCCTGCGTCCGCTACGGGAACGTGATGGGCAGCCGCGGCAGCGTGATTCCGCTCTTCGAGAAGCAGGCCCCGACGGGCGCGCTCACCCTCACTGACCGCCGGATGACGCGTTTCTGGCTTTCTCTCGACTCCGCCGTCGACCTCGTGCTGCACGCGGTCGGTGAGATGCAGGGCGGGGAGATCTTCGTTCCCAAAATCCCGAGCATGCGGATCGTCGACCTCGCTCGCGCCATCGCCCCGACCGCTCGGATCGACGAGGTCGGGCGTCGCCCCGGCGAGAAGCTCCACGAGGTGCTGCTCACCGCCGAAGAGTCGCGCAACACGACCGACTGCGGACGTCACTACGTCGTGCGCCCGGACGCCGGGAGCGCACCCGAGCCGACGGTGGCCGGACGTGCGCTGCCGGACGGCTTCGCGTACTCGAGCGACGCGAACGACGAGTGGATGAGCGTCGCGGACCTGCGTGCCTTCGTCGCCAGCCAGGCCCTCGCCGGCTCGTCGACCCCGGCGCGCCCGAGCGCTGCGTCGGTGGTCCCGGAGACGTCGTGATTCCGTACTGCCAGCACGAGATCCGGGACGCGGACCGCGAGGCCGTCTCGAAGGTGCTGGCGTCGTCGCGACTGACGCAGGGCCCTGCGGTGCCCGGCTTCGAGCGGGCGCTATGCGACACCCTCGGTGCGGATTACGCCATCGCGGTGTCGAGTGGCACGTCCGCCCTGCTGGTGGCGCTCGCGGCGCTCGGCGTGGGGGAGGGCGACGAGGTGATCGTGCCGTCCCTGACCTTCGTCGCGACGGCGAACGCGGTGCTCCTGCGCGGGGCGACCCCGGTCTTCGCGGACGTCGATCCCGCGACGTTGATGCTCGATCCCGGAGACGTGGCTCTCCGCGTCGGGCCGCGTACGCGCGGCGCGATCCTCGTGCATTACGCCGGACACGTGGGCGACCTCGAAGCGTGTCGCTCAGTCCTGGGGCCCGACCGCTTCCTGATCGAGGACGCCTGCCACGCCTTGGGCGCGGAGACGCCTTCGGGTCTGGTCGGCGCGACCTCTCACGTCGCGTGCTTCTCTTTCCACCCGGCCAAGCACGTCGCCACGGGCGAAGGCGGGGCCATCGTGACCTCGGACTCCGCGCTCGCGGATCGGGCACGTCGCTTCCGCGAGCACGGCGTCGAGCGCGCTTCCGACGCGCGTCGAGGACTCGGACTCCCCGACGCGCTCGCGGCCGAGGAGCGTGGCGGCTGGATCTACGAGATGCACTCGCTCTCGGCGAATCATCGCCTGGCGGATCTCGGCGCGGCGCTCGGCACCAGCCAGCTCGCCCGTCTCGACGAGAACGTCGCACGGCGCCGCGAGATCGCGCGTCGCTACGACGACGCGTTCGCCGCCGACGATCGACTCGTGCTCTTGCCCGAAGCCACCGACACGCGCTCCGCCTGGCACCTCTATCCGGTTCGCCTAGCCAGGGGCGGCCGTGCCGAGGCCTACACCCGGCTGCGCGACGATGGGATCGGCGTACAGATCCACTACATCCCGGTCCATCTCCAGCCCTACTACCGCGAGCGACTCGGCACGCAGTGGGGCGACCTGCCGGCGACGGAGGCCGCCTACCTCGGTCTGCTGTCGCTGCCGATGTTCCCGACGCTCTCGCGGGCGGATCAGGACCGCTCGATCGACGCGCTCTTCCGCGCGCTGGAGGCTGACGGCCGATGAAGCCGCTCCGCTTGTTCACGGCGTTCCACGCGAACCTCGACTTCTCGGCCCTGCCGGATGCCGATCGGCCGACGGTGCTCGCGCGCTGCTATTGGCCACTGCTCTCGCTGCCGGAGGAACTCGGCGTCCCGATCGGCGTGGAGATGAGCGCGCGCACGCTCGAGATCCTCGAGGCCGAGGATCCGGAGTGGGTCAAGCGCTTCATCGGGTTGGCGGAGAACGGACTCGTCGAGCCGATCGGCTCCGGTCGTTCCCAGATCGTGGCCCCCCTCGCACCGACCGAGATCAATCGCCTCAACCTGAAGCTCGGCCGCGAACGCTACGAGGAGATCCTCGGCGCCGTCCCGACCACCTGGTTCGTGAACGAACAGACCTGGTCCGACGGGCTCGCGCCGCTCTATCACGAAGCCGGTGCTGAACGCATCGTCATGGAATGGAACAACCCGGCTGCTCGGCGACCGGAGCTGCGATCCCTGCGTTGCCGCACGACGCGGCTACGCGTCGCAGAAGGGCAGGGGCCGGTTCTCCTCTGGAACGACTCGATCGTCTTCCAGAAGGTCCAGCGCGTCGCCCACGGACAGATTCCCGAGGACGATCTCCGCGGTTACGTGGATCGCCTGCGCGCGCGCGCCGGCGCCGTCTCCCTCTGCTTCTACGGCGGCGACGTCGAGATCTTCGACTATCGTCCGTCGCGGAAGCTGACCGACGGCGAGTCCGGCGCCGAGATGCAGCGATTGCTGGCGCTCTTCGAGCACGTCGCCGGCGACGATCAGTACGAGTTCGTGCTGCCCAGCCAGGTGCCGGAGCCGACCGACGACGTCGAGCCCGTCTCCCTCGGCTCGGCCGAGGATCCGATCCCCTGCAAGAAGCAGCCGCGTTACAACCCGACCCGCTGGGCGGTCTCGGGGCGCGACGGGCTCGGGATGAACACGCGCTGTGAGGCGCTGCTGCAGAGCGAGCGTGCCGTGCGACGTCTGTCGGCGGATCGCGCCGGGGGCGTCGATCCCCGGCAGCTGGTCGACCTGTGGCGGAGCGACTTCCGTACGCGCGCGACCGAGGAGAAGATCCACGGCTTCGAGTCCGGCATCGGCCTCGCCCGCGCCAAGAGCAACGAGCGTCTGGCCGCGCTCGCCCCCGCCCTCGCGGAAGGCGAGGACGTCGTGCTGATGCACCCGGGATCGCGATCCTGGGACGGGTTCCCGATCGAGATCCCGCTGCGCTTTCCGCCGGGCCGCCATCGCCACGTCGAGGTCGTCGTTCGCGACGGGGCACCGCTCCAGGACGCGGACCACCAGCTCGACGTCCACGGTCGACATCGCGACGGCAGCCTGCGCGACGCGACGCTCGTGCTCGCGCCCCGGCTGGATCCGGGTCAACGCCTCGGCCTCGCGCTCGTCTCCCGGGACGACGCGCCGGCCCAGGACGAGGTCGAGCCCGACGTCCACGAGATCGCGACGGAGTCCGTGCGCGCGAGCTTCCTCGCCCACCGCGGTGCCGCGATCGACTCCCTGGTCTTCCCGGAGCTCGGCCCCGAGTCGCTCCTCGGGACGATTCCGCACGGCTATTTCGACGCGATCGAGTACACCCCGGACTTCTACAGCGGGCAGGTCGTCGCACTGACCGACGACGCCGAGAAGAAGACCGATCTCTCCGCGGCGCGACTCACGTACCGCAAGCAGACCTCGGGGGCGATCCGCGTCGAGCTCGAGGCGCGCTTCGAGTCCGCCTTCGGGCCCTGGCGAAAGCGCTACCGGCTCTATCGTGGCACGTCGCGGGTCGACGTGATCCACGACCTCTCCTTCCACGACGCGCGTCTCGCGAGTCTCCGCCTCGGGACGGTCACGCTGCGTCCGGAGGCGTGGGATCGGTCGAGCCTGCGCTACGGCACCGTCAATGGCGGCGCCGGCGTCGAGTGGCGGAGTCTCCTCGACGGTGTCCGCGTGCGTCAGTCCGACGCCGTGTCGCCGTCGGTAACGGCGACGTCCTGCCTCGGGGCGACCGAAGGTTGGGTCGCGATCGCGGATTATGCCCGCGGTCTGCTGGTCAGCACCGATCGCGCGCGCGGCGCGGTGGTTCCGCAGCTCGACTTCGACGAGGTCGATCGCGCGTTCTTCCTGCGCCTCGGGCACACGGCCGCGGAGTCGGACGAGACCCGGGCGAGCTTCCTGCGTGGCCGCCTCGCGTTCCGATTCGCGATCGAGGGCTTCGACCCGAGCGACGGGAGCGCGATCGAGAACGCGCGCGTGCGGCACCAGGGCCTCATCTATCGGACGGAGAACGACGTTGGAATCACGAGCGGTCTTTGATCGGAACCTCGCAGCGGTCCGCAAGCGGAGCCTCGATCTCGCGGATGACCTGGTGGATGCGTCCACCGAGGGCATCGAGGAAGAGGTCGGGCCGCGCGGAGCGAAGATCCTCGTCGATCGAGGCGTGCGGCTGGGCTCCGCCTACGATCCCGTCCGGGAAGGCGAGCAGATCGCCGAGCGGATGGCCCAGGAGCCCGCGGACATCATGATCGCCGTGGGCTTCGGCCTGGGCGAGCAGTTCGAGCCCTATCTCTCGCGCAATCCCGCCACCCTGATCATCTACGAGCCCTCGCTCGCGCGGCTCAAGGCCGCCCTCGAGCGCTTCTCCGTGACCGAGCTCCTGGCTGCGCATCGCGACGTCTATTTCGCGAGCGATCCCGTCCAGCTCACCCGCTTCCTGACCGCGCGCTACACGCCCGGACTGCGCATGCGCGTCTTTCCTCATCCCGCCGTGCTGCGCCTGGACCAGCCCGCGGTCGCGGCAGCGGTCAAGGCGACCCGCGACGCGAAGGACGTCGTCGACGTCCAGCGCCTCACGTCGATCGAGATGCTGATGCCCTGGGCCTGGGTCACTGCCCGAAACGGTCAGCGCATCGCACGCACGCCCCAGTTCGGCCGCTTGCAGGACACCTTCCAGGGCAAGCCGGCGGTCGTCGTCGCGGCGGGTCCCTCCCTCGACAAACAGCTCCCGCTGCTGCGCGAGATCCAGGACCGGATCGTGATCATCGGCATCGGCCAGACGACCCGCGCGCTGCGACAGGCAGGCATCGACCCGCACCTCGTACACGTGCTCGAGAGCCGCGACGTCAGCCATCAGCTGACGGACGCCGGGGATACGAGCGAGCTGATCGTGGCGCCTTCCGCGGACGCCGACCCCGCGATCTACGACCTGCCGAGTCGCGCGAAGTTCACGGTGACGAGCAGCGGCGGCGCGCTCGGCGTGTGGATCGCCGAAGCGACCGGCGAGGAGCATTTCTCGTTCGGTGGCGGAACCGTCGCCCAGGGCGCGGTCGGCATGGCGATGATGCTCGGCTGCAACCCGATCGCGCTGATCGGACAGGATCTCGCGTTCACCGACGGCCGCGCCTACGCCAAGGGCACCGCCTACGACTTCGTCGAAGTCGAGATGAAGGAAGACGGCAACTGCCGCTTCGAGGGCATGAACCAGAAGGCGGAGATCCTCGGGGATACCGTGCCTCACCCCGAGAACGGCGGTCTCGCCGACCAGCGCGTGGTGTGGGTGGACGCCTGGGAAGAGGGCGAGCAGGTGCCGACCTGGCGCGCCTACGCCTCCTTCCTCGAGCAGTACCGCGAGATCGGCATGGCCTTTCGGGCGCGGGGGATCGCGCTCGTGAACTGCACCGAAGGCGGTGCGCGGATTCCCGAGGTGGAGCACCGAACGTTCCGATCCTTCGCGGACGAATACGCGACCGAGGCCCTCGATGCCCGGCGCACGATCCTCGAGATCCACGACGCGGCGAGCCAGCACGCGCTCGCCGACTACGCCGACCCCCTCGCCGAGAGTCGCAAGCTCCTCGACAAGCTCGACACCGAGGCGAAGAAGGGGGCGCGTTTCGCCAGGCAGAGCGAGAAGCGCCTCGACAAGGCGCGCAACGATCAGCAGCGCGTCGAAGTCCTGCGCCGCCTCGCGCGGCACGAGAAGCGCGTGCGGACGAAGCTCGAACGACTGCCGTGGCTCGACCAGTTCGTGCAGCCCGAGATCTACAACGCGATCACCGCCGTCCGCCGCACCGAGCGTCAGGACCCGACCGACGAGGAGCTCGTCGAGGAATCGGTCTACCTCTTCCAGGCCGCGCGCAAGGGCATCGCCCGGGCGCGGGAATGGTTCGAGACCTTCGAGGCATCGTTCGAACAGACGCTGCCCGAGTCGATCGTTCGCCCGGAGACGCCGCGCGAAAAGCCGGCCCGAGCGTCGCGGTCACGATCGGACGTCGTTCCGCCGCCCGCCTGAGATCCGGCGGCCCCGATCAGGCCGTCGCGGACTCGTCGTGCTCGGGGAGAGGCTCGTGAGTTCGAGCGGAGCGAAGCGCGAGGTCGGCTTCGAGCCGATCGAAGACGCGCACGGCGCCCGCGCCGGCGCCGATCGCCCGCCGCCCGAGTCGCGCGCTCTTTCGCATCCAATGATCGTCGCGCAGGGCGCGCTTCACGCGGGTCTCGATCGGCACGCGATCGATGTGACGTGCGCTGCCCAGCACGCGTCCGAAGCCGCGGGCCTCGAGATCACGGGCCGGGCCACGATCGCCGTCGTGGTGCGCGACCGTGAGGAAGGGCGTGCCGTGGCAGGCCAACTCGCTGGCGCTGGTGCCGAAGCCGATGATCGCGAGTCGAGCGGCGCGCATGCGTTCCGCCATGGCGGGGGCGTCGAGGGCGCGGTGGACTCGACAACCGTCGGCTTCGAGCCGGTGGGCTTCGCGATCGCCGGGATCGTCGAAGGCGGGTCCGAAGACCACGTCGACGTCGAGCGACGTGGAAGATTCACTCGCGCGCG
This sequence comes from uncultured Spirochaetaceae bacterium, assembly GCA_964488255.1. Taxonomy (GTDB): domain Bacteria; phylum Myxococcota_A; class UBA9160; order UBA9160; family UBA4427; genus UBA4427. The sequence goes on from CAZAUR010000015.1 coordinate 98,718, forward strand.
TGAGGGTGTCGGCCGCCCGTCGCGCGGCCCGCGCGATGTCGGGGCCGATCCGGTGCGGGTCGGAGCCGCCGAGGGAGACGAGGATGCTCGAGCGGGTGTCGAGGTCGCGCGGCGCGCACGTGCGGTGGTCCTCCGAGAGGATCGCGTAGTGCGGACCGGAAAGCAGGGCGAAGCCCTCGGCGTCGGTCGCGCCGGAAGTCTCGACGCAGGGGTGGTGGAGCCCGGGTAGGAGCCGCCAGGCCCGCGGTGCCTGCGGCGCGCGGCGATAGGTCCGCGCGTCGTCGATCAAGAGCGCGCGCGCCCGGCGGGCGTCCAGACGAGCGAGGAGCGCGCTCTTCTCGTTCGGCCGATCGAGCGCGACGATCGGCGCGAAGCCGTCGAAATCGGGATCCCAGGGCAGGGCGCGAGCACCGCTGGCGCGCTCCCAGACCTCGGTCGCGGTCGCGTCCCCGTCGAGGAAGCAGCGGACGCTCCATCCACGGAATCTGGCTTCCCGGGCGAGTGCTGCCGACCGAACGACGTGCCCGAGGCCGAGGGTACGCCCGCCGGCGACGACGAAGTCGATCGGAATGCGCGTCATCGGTCGTTTCCCTTCGTCATCATCGCGCGAGGGGAGACCACTCGCGCCGCAGCGGACGCAGGGGACGCAGACCGTCGCTCGGATCCGCGCGCCAGGAGCGCTCTTCACTTTCGATGTGGCTCGGCGCCTTGCGCCCGTGGCCCTCCGCGCGGAAGCCCGTCTGGACCTGCGCGATCGTCTCCTGGATGTCGTAGGGCAGCCAGCAGTGACCGCTCTCGAACTCGTCGCCTTCACCTTCGAGGTCGAGGTGGAACTCGACCATCGCGGTCGGGTGCGCGTGGGCCGCGCGAAGGATCACGCCCGGGTCGACCGTGTGATCCGACCAGCCGCCGCGGATCGAGAGGCCGTCGAATCCGGCGTCGAGGGCTGCGAGGCGGTCGATCGCGGCGAGATTGGCTTCGGCTGCCGGCGCGGGGTAGCCGGAGATGCAGTGGAGGAGGGTGAGGTCGCGCCCGCCCGCGCGTTCGATCACGGCCGCGGCGTGAGCGACCTCGTCGAGGGTCGCCATCCCGGTCGAGAGGACCAGGGGCAGTCCGGTTCGCGCACACGCCGCGAGGAGATCGTCCCAGAGGAGCTCGTACGAGGCGATCTTCAGGAAGTCGACGAAGGGGGACAGCGCACCGACCGCGTCGAGATAGAAGGGGGTACACCCGAAAGCGACACCGCGTTCGTGGCAGCGGCGAGCGATCGGAGCGAGGAAGCGCTCCGGCAGCTCCCAGCGCTTGCGTGCGCGGTGGGTCGCGCTCTGGCGAAGGATCTCGGGAGCGAAGAGCTCGTCGATCCGGAAGAGCTGGAACTTCACGCCGTCGCAGCCGATCTCGGCCGCGCGGTCGACGAAGCGCAGGGCTCGCTCGAGGTCGCATTGATGGTTGCTGGAGACCTCGGCGATGAACTTCGGTGCCGCGGCCGCCGCATCGCTCGCTCCGGGCTTCGACCCGGCAGCATCTGCCGCTTCGACGTTTCGATCTGAACGCATGGCTTTCGACTCGCAATCTCGGTTCGGGCTCGGACGCCACCTTCGGGCGTCCTGCCGTGACGTAGATGCACCAGTGCAAGCGCTGTACCCGATTGAGGGCGTCTCTCGCGGCCACGCGCCCTCGTCCCGCGCCGCGATCCGGCCCTTGGCATCGCGTTTGCTCCTCGTGGCGGGAGACACCCGAGCCAGTGCGCCCGGGTCGGGAGGAATGCAGCCGATGGACCTGATTCTCAATGGCGAACCGCAGCGACTCGACACGTCGGACTGCGCGAATCTCGCGGAGCTCGTCACGATGGCGGAGACCGTCGCGACCGAAGGCGAAGAGTCGGTCGTGGTGGCCGTCGAGGTCGACGGCGAGACGCTCTCGCCGGAGGCGCTCTCGGGCCTCGAGCAACATTCCCTCGACGGCGTGGCCCGGGTCGAGATCCAACGAAAGCCCACCCGCGTGGTTGCCCGATCGGTCCTCCTGCAGGGCGCCGACTACTGTGGTCAGATCGACTCGGCGATCGACCAGGCGGTCGATCAGTTCCGGGCAGGTCGCAGCGATCGCGGCAGCGAGATCCTCGCCGACGTGACGGACTCGCTCACGGTGTTGACCGGCATCACCTTTTCGGTCGCTTCGATCCTGACCGAGTCGGCGCAGGACCTGGCGGCCGTCCAGGGCGAGATCTTCCCTTGGCTCCAGGAACTCGTGGAGGCCCAGGCCGCGGAGGATCCGCTGCGGATCGCGGACCTGCTCGAATACGAGATCAAGCCGCGCATCGCCGATTGGAGCGTCGTCATGCGCAGCATGTCCAAGGACGATCACCCGACCGGGGGGGATGCCCCGCTTTCGAGTTGAAACCCGGCCCGCGACGCGCTCAGCCCGCCATCCGGGCGGGCCGATAGCGAGCGCTGGATTCCGCGATTCCGCCGCGCGTAGCGCGTGCGACGGCGTCGCGAAGAGACGGGGTTCACGCCATGGCAACAGGCTTGATCGGTCGCCCGACCTTCGGGGGTCTCGCCAGCGGTCTCGACACGAATGCGCTCCTCCAGGGCCTGCTCGAGATCGAGCGGCTGCCCCTGAACCGCATCCAGTCGCGGCGCGCGGAGATCTCCAACCAGCGCAGCCTGATGCGCGACCTCAACACGAAGCTGGTCGCGCTCCGCGAAGCGGCGCAGGGTCTCGACAATCGCAACACCGCGGGGACGGACATCTCCGCGACGGAAGAGTTCCTCCAGTACACGGGCAGCTCGACCAACGAAGACATCGTCACGGTCAGCGCCGGCGCCGGCGCAGCGCCCGGCGACATCGAGATCGAAGTGCTGCAGCTCGCCCGTGGCGCGCGGCGCTTCTCGGAGTCGTTCGCGACGGCGGACGCACCTGCGTTGGCCGAGGGTGAATGGATCGGCATCGAGCTCGCGGACGGCGACCCGACCGCCGAGCCCCCGGAACTCCCCACCCGTATCGGTCTCGGCGTACTGGCGGGCGCTCCCGCGCTCAGCCTCGAAGACGTACGCGATCAGATCAACACCAGCGAAGACAACGGCGGCAAGGTGCGCGCGGACATCCTCCGGCGCGGCGACGACGACTTCCAGCTGGTGCTGACGACGACCGGCACGGGCGTATCGAACGAGATCACCATCACCGGCAATCTCGGAGCGCTCGCCTTCCAGACGCCGGACCCCGACCGCGACCTCGCGGCGAATTCGCAGATCCGACTCTTCGGGATCACCGAGCCGATCGAGCGTGAGTCGAACTCGATCGACGACGTGCTGACGGGGATCACCTTCGAGCTGAATCAGCTCTCCGAGGAATCGGAGTCGTCGCCGCCCGCTGGCCCGCCGATCTACCTCCCCGAGACAGTGACCGTCGACGTCGACAACGACGAGATCGCCAAGAACCTCGAGGCGTTCACGGCGGCCTACAACGACGTCATCCGTTTCATCGACAACCAGTTCCGATACAACGAGAACTCGAAGACCGCCGGCCCCCTGGCCGGCGACTTCACGCTGCGGCAGGTGCAGTCCGAGCTGCGCGACATGGTTTCCCAGGGCTTCATCTTCACGACCAATCCGAGCAACCCCTTTGCGCCCTCGGCGAACGGCGGGCTCGGCGGCGCGATCACGAACATCGGCATCACGATCGAGAGCGGCGGCACGCTGAAGGTCGATCGCGAGAAGCTCGACGAAGCACTCGCCCTCGATCCGATCTCGGTTCGTGAGTTCCTCTCCGGGCGCGCTCGAGCGGCTGATGATCCCGATCCCGACAGCCCGACCGGCGACGACATCCCGCCGGACTTCTGGGACGAAGGCTTCGCGACGCTCTTCTCGACCCAGCTCGAACAGCTCGTCCGCTCCGGCGACGGCACCCTCGCCGAGCGGGACAAGGCCTTCGACACCCGGTTGAAGGACTTCGACGATTCCATCCAGCGCTTCGAGGCGCGCCTCTCCCAGCGTGAAGAGAGCCTGATCCTGAAATTCAGCGAGCTCGAGCGGATCGTGGCCGGGCTCCAGAACCAGCAGGGCTTCCTGTCGAGCCTGCCGAGCGGATGAGCGACGCGAGCTCCACGACCGACGGCGCGAAGGAGGGCGCGGACGCCGAGGCGCTCGCGCTCCTCGACGCGACCGAGGCGATCCACGCGGCGCTCTTCGGCGAAGGCGAGATCGATTCGCTCGGGGTGGCCTACGACCGACGCGAGGTCGCCTTCGATGCGCTGCATGCACGAATCGAGGAGGGCGAGCCGCCGAAGCTCGGGCCGGCGGCACGCGCCGCGGTGGCCAGGGTGCGCGCGCTCGACGAAGAGATCCTCGAGGTCGGCTGGGCGCAGGCGACCGCGATCCGCGACGAGCGGCAGTCGCTCCGGCGGCGGCGTTCGGTGATCCAGGCCCACGCGAGTCGGGAACGCGGGCAGCCGCGGGTGGTGACCGTAAAGGTGTAGTCGGCCTCCGGGATTCCACTCAAGTGGAAACCTTCCCGCGACGATGTGAGGCCATGGACCTACGGCAACTCGCTTGCCGGTGTCCTGCGCATCGAGAGGTGTGCGTTCTCGGCAGGCGCGGGGGGCGTCTCGACGAGCTGGAAGCAACGGAGCCGGACTCCGCGTGCATCCAGCAGTGGATGGCCCCATGTCCGACTCCGACCAGACCGGCTCGATCATCGTCGTCGATCCCGACGCAGCGTCTCGCAACGACGCAGAGGATCTCGAAGACGAGTTCGATCGCCAGGTGATCGCCATGGACTCGACGGACTTCGACACCGAGGCCTCCGAAGAGGTCCTCGAGGCCGCCGTCTACATCGTGTGTTGGAACCTCGGCATTCGCGCGGGCGCCGATCTGGTCGAAGAGATCCGCTGGAACGACCGCATCGCGGACAAGAAGGTCATCGTGGCGCTGCCCGAGCCCAACAAGGCCGCCGTGCGCTGGGCGATCAGCCTCGGAGCCGACGCGGTCTGCGCCTTGCCCTACGACCCGGAAGAGGTGGGCGATCGGCTGAACGCGATCGAGAAGGCCGCCTGATCCCGCGGCAGCCTTTTCCGGCCTCCGATTTCGAATCGCGAGCTGCGGGTTCGATCTGAAACACCCCAACCCCTTTCCCGGCCCGAACCTCGTCGCGAGCTGGCACGACGCTTGCGATTCCCTCTCGTCGTGGACGTGGACCGGTGCGTCGTGCATCGGCCCTGCCCACGCGGACGCCCCGGCGCGTCCGTACCGGAGGGAACCGTCGGCATGTGGGGCCGGGTCAGCGGAAATCGTCGAGAAGCGTGCGAAACGTGCACATCGGACACGACCGATGTGAGGGCTCGGCGCGCCTACTTCCGCGTCGAAGGCATCCTTCCGATCCGCCTCACGCCCCTCGCCCCGAACGAGATCGACGCGGCCGTCTTCGACCTCTCGATGCCGGATCCGCTCTGCGCATCGGTCGGGGAGGGCGAGGAAGACACGCCGCTGATGGCGCGGCTCCGCCGGCTCGAGGAGAAGCTCGATCTCCTGCTGGGCGTCTCGCCGGTCGACGTGCCGCGTCAGCTGTGCGGTCGCGATCGCCGGCCGATGGTCTTCTCCGGGAGCGGCCTCGCCCTAGACGTCGACGAAAACTTCCGGACGGGTGACGCCTATCGCGTCGAGATCCTCTTGCCCCCGCCCTATGCGCGGACCCTGCGCGCGGTGGCGTACGCGACCCGGGACGGCGAAGGCGCCCTCGGCTCCGACGCGCTGCGCAGACTGCCCCTGGCGCTCACGCACATGGACGACGACGACCGCGACGCGTTGGTCGCCTACAGCTACGACTTGCAGCGCTTCGAGCTGCGGGCCCGGAACGATGGGCGCCCTGGGGCGCAGCGCGCGGGTGCACGAGAGACCCAGGCGGCGTCGGCAGGAGGAATGGGCGCATGAGGCTCGCCATCGTTCGCGCGACGTGGGTGGTGCTCGCCGTGTGGGCCGCGACGGTCGCGACCGCGGAGGAGGCGTTTCCCCCGAGCCCCTACGACATCCTGCGAACCCAGGACCTCGAGACGCCGCTGCTCGACGCGGTGCCGCATTGCGTGCCGCCGGGGCTCGATCCCGCGATCGACCCGGTCCTCGAGCAGGCGACCGCCGGCGAATGGCGCGAGGCGCGAGAGGTGCTCGGCGATTGGGTACAGGGCCTCGACGCGCCGAGCATCGAGCTCGTCACCCTCGACGCGGTCTTGATGAGTCGCGGGGCGACGGAGCGCAAGGATCGTCTCGAGATCGAGGATCATCTCCGCGCGCTGCTTCGGCGTCGCGACACCGACGACGTCGAGCTCTGTCTGCGTCTCGAGCTAGCGCGCACGCTGCTCAGCATGCGGCGCGACTCGGAGGCCGCGGCGCAGCTGACCCGCGCGAGCCAGTGGCTCGACGAGCAGGGCGGCGAGAGCCGATACGTCGACGACGTTGCCTTCTGGCGGGCCGAGATCCTCTACCGGCGCGGGGAGGCCTTCGACGCCCACCTCGCGTATCGCAAGCTCAGTCGGTCGAAGAACGCCCGGCTCGCCCTCGCGTCCCGATTGCGGCTCACGGATCTCTCCTTCGATGCCGGCAAGATCGAGAAGGTGAGCGACGAATACGAGGCCTTGTTGCCGCGCGCCTCCGCGTTCGGCGCTTCGACCGCCGGCTGGGCGCGCCGCGCCGCGGAAGCGGCCCTCAGCGCGGGGGATACGGGCCGCGCGCTCCGCTGGCTCGAACGTTTTCTCGAGACCGGTCCCGATCGGGACGCGCGAGACGGTGTCGAGATCCGCCTCGCAGACCTGGACGTCGCGTACAAGGACCCGTTACTCGCGAGAAAACGCCTTTCCGGTGTCTCCGGTCGGCGCCGATCGGATCCGATGGGTGCGCTCGCATCGATCCGCGCGGTCGACCTCGGGGTCTCGCCCGGGTCGCCGGACCAGCGGCTCGATCTGCTCCTGCGCTCGATCCGCGACCAACGGCACGGCGTTCGGCGTTATGCCCTCGGTGTGCTCATGGCCGAGCTGCAGCACCGGGGGGATCTCGACGGGGCGCTGGCCGTCGCCACGCGCCTCGCCTACGAGGGCATCGATCCGGTCGTCACGCCGCGATACGTCGCGATGCTCGACGAATTGCTCGACACGCTCGCGAAGCGTCGGGATGCGGGGAGCGACTGCCGTGAGCTCGTTCGCGCGCTCGGCGGCCGCTACGGGATCCTGATCGAGCGCGCTTCGCGTCCAGCGGCGTTCGCGCACGTCGGCGAGTGTTTCGAGGAGATGGAGCTGCCCTGGCTGGCGGCCACGCTCTACCGAACCATCGCGCGACGCTTCGGCGCGGCCGGAGCCGAGCGCATCGCGCTCCCCCTCGCACGCGCATCCCTCTCGGTCGGAGAAGTGACCCTCGCGCGTCGCGTCGCGAGCGCAGCGCTGGACGAGCCCGACGAGAACGAGCACGCCTGGCGCGCGATCCTCGCCGAAGCCGATTTTCTCGAAGGCCGTTATGCGGAGTCCGCCGAGGGCCTCAAGCAGATTATCGACGTGCCGGCGCTCGCCCGGGAACGCGGCAGGTTCCTGCGTCTGCTCTCCCTCACACTGGAGGCGAGCGGCCAGCGCGCGGACGTCGAGTTCGTCGCGGCGCGCGCACCCGGTTGGCTCGAGGAGGGGAGCGCCGCGCCTGGTGCGAAGGCGGCCATGATCGAAGCCGCGATGCTGGCGGCCCACGCCCACCGCAAAGCGGGACGTACCTCGGCCGCCCACACGCTCTACCGGGTCGTCGATGCCCACTCGGAGCCTGGCGCCCTGAGATCCTCCGCGCGCTTCTGGCTCGGTCTGCGGAACGAGCCGCGATCCGGGGGTGAGCCGGCCTGGGGGGACGATCCGAACGTGGCGCTCGACCCGCCTTGGGCACGTTATGCGCTCTTCGAGAGTCGACTCGGGAAGCTCTGGGATGCCTATGGAGAGGTCGCGCGATGAGTCGGCCGAGGAGAGGGGAATGAATCCGGAGCAGCGAGACGACGCGGCGTCGCGCGATCCCGTCGTGCGCGGGTCGCTCACGCGGGCGCTCGCCAGCGAGAGCCGGAACGCGCTCGCCCGGGTCGAGCTCGCCGCGAGTGAGCTCTCGCGGAGCGGACTCGCGCCGGCGTTGGCGGGTCGCGTGTCCACGATTCGCGAAGCCGTCGAGGAGATCGACGGTCTGCTCGGCAAGATCGATCTCCTGTCGGACGACGTCCACGTGCCGGACCGGGGGGCCATCGACCTCGCAAGCGCCGCGCGAGCGGTGCTCGACCGGGTGGCCTCCGGACTCGGCGCGCGTGGCCTCGATCTCGAATGGGTGGAGCCGGAGGGCTTGGGCGATCGCTTCGCGGTGTGCACGCCGGGACCGACGGTCGAGCTGCTCTGCCTCGGATTGATCCGGCTGCTCGCCGGCGCCGTCTCGCCGCAAGCGGCCGGCGGCGTCCTCGATTCGGCCTCGCAGTCGATTCGTGTCGAAGCGGTCCGTCGCGGAGACGACGTGTGCCTGATCGCGCGCTGCGCCGGTGCGAAACCTTCGGCGCGCTTCGATCGAACGGCGCGCCTCGAGCTCGAGGTCGTGCTCGCGGAATGGCGCGGTGCCTTCCTGGTCGGGGATGATCCGCTCCGGATCGAGGTCGGATTCGCGCTGCCGGCGGCGACGGCCGAAGAGAGGACGAACCGCAGCGCGGAGCAGGTCACGACGTGAAGATCGACGTTCCCTTCTGCGACCAGACCGCCGAGGCGCGGTCTCCTCGGATCGGCCTCTTCGTCGAGCACGGCGGTCTGCACGACGACCTCGAACGTGCGCTCACTTCGGCGGGCTGTCGGATCGTGGCGAGAGAAGGAGAAGCTCGCGCCTCCACCGTCCCCTCCACCTTCGACGCGATCGTCGTCGATGCCGATCGACCCAGGGACGCGGCGTGGCTCGGCGGCGGTGACGACGAGCCCGCGGCGATCGTGTGGCTGACCGGTTCTTCGGAGCAGGAGAAGGCTCTGACGGGTGCCGGACACGTCGTGCTGGCCAAGCCCTTCTCGGTGGCGGCCCTGGAGCGCGCGCTCGAACAGGCCCTCGAGCCGGCGCGCGAGGCGCCGCAGCGACTGGAGTCGATACTTCGCTCTCAGGAATCGCGCGTGGTCGAGACCGTCGCGCGGGCTCGCCGACTCGCGGAGCAGGACCTCGCGATGGTGATCGAAGGCGAGCTCGGCGTCGGACGGACGGCCCTGGCCCGCGCTACCCACGACTGGAGTGCTCGCGCCGGGGCGCCCCTCGTGACCCTCGATCGACTGGATCTCGGCGCCGCCCGCGCAGATGTTGCCGTCCGGCGGATCGACGCGGCCTGGGCGGAAGCCAGGGGCGGAACGGTGGTCGCGATCGAACCCGCCGAGTGGACCCCGGCAGCCCAGCGCGCATTCGCTCGCGTACTCCGAGGAGACACCGGGGCGCGGGTCGTCACCGTCGCCTCGGAATCGCTCGAGCGCGCCGTCGAGCGCGGTCGACTGACGCGCGAGCTCGCGGATCGACTCGACGTGTCGCGCATCCACCTGCCGCCGCTCCGGGAACGCCCGACGGATCACCGGACGCTCTGCGAGGCGGTCGCCCGCCGGGTCGCGCGCCGACTGGGCGTCGAGACGCCTGCGATCGATGACGGCACGATCGCCGAATGGGCCGGGGAAGGCTTCCCCGGGAACCTCCTCGGCGTCGAGAGCCGACTGCGTGCGTCGATGCTCCGGCAGCAGGTCGAGGCCTCCGAGAGCGGCAAGACCCTCGAGGTCCGCAAGCACGAGGCGGTCGCGGACTCCCTCGATCTCAAGGCGCTCGAGCGCGACACGATCGTGCGCGCCCTCGCGCACTGGCAGGGCAATCGGACGCGCGCCTCCGAGTCTCTCGGCATCAGCGTTCGGACCCTCCGCAACAAGATCCGCGAGTACGGCCTTCGCTAGGCGCGGGTGAAGGGACGCGCTTCGGCGCGATGCGTCGCTCACAACCCACGCGAGAGGGCCCGACCCGGCAGGATCTGCCGCCTTCTTCCCCCGATTCGGTTTCATCCTGCACGCCGCGTACCGAATGGCCTTCTCGGCTGCAAACCGGACCACCCGCCGCGCCTCGTGAAACGGCCGTGAGCCACGCCTCCCGACGTTTCGTACATGGCACGGCGCTTGCTCTTTCGCTCCATGGTCACTCGGGCTTTCGATTCGAAGCCCGCTGCGACCTGGAGGAGGGAAAAAGATGCCGAGCTTCGGGCCCGAGGCGATGAACGCGCTGCAGACCGCCATGCGCTTCCGCATGAAGCGGGAGAGCCTGATCGCGGCCAACGTCGCGAACGCCGACACGCCCGGCTATCGCCGACGGGACATCTCCTTCGACGGCGTCCTCTCCTCGACGCGCGCGCGACTCGAACGGACCCACCCCGGCCACCTGACGCCCGGCGGAACCGCGCGTGACCCGAAGATCGAGCTCGGTCCCCGCGGCACGCGCCCGGACAAGAACGGCGTCGACCTCGATCAGGAGCTCGTGGTGGCCCACCGCAACTCCGGTGCCTTCATCGACCAGGCGAACGTCCTGGCTCGTCTCTCCACCCTCGTCCGGACGGCCATCGGCCAGGCCTGAGCGCGCCGCGCGGAATCAGCAGGAGGAATCCAAGGATGGATCTCGGGGACATCATGGACATCGCGACGTCGGGGCTCCGGGCACAGCGTGCCCGCATGACCGTGACCGCGAGCAACATCGCGAACGCCCAGACGACGCGGACCGACGAGGGCGGTGCCTATCGCCGCCGCGATCCGGTCTTCGCCGCTCAGCGAACGGCCAAGCCCTTCGCCTCACGACTGGAGCAGAAGCTTCGCTCCGTCGCCGTGACGAAGATCGCCGAGGACCCGCGCGATCCCGTCACGCGGTACTTGCCGCATCACCCGGACGCGAACGAAGAGGGCTATGTCGACTTTCCCAACGTGAACCTCGTCGAAGAGCAGGCCAACCTCGTGAGCTCCAGTCGGAGCTTCCAGGCGAACCTGCTCGTGATGTCGAAGGTCCGCAGCATGGCCGAAGCGATCATGCGGATCGGTCAGTAGCGCATGGACCAGGTGCTCATCGATCGGATTCGCGAGGCGACGCCCTCTCTCGACGACCCCCACGGCGCGCGGGCCGGCAAGACCGAAGCCCCCGGCGGTCGCTTCGCCGACATCGTGTCGGGACTCGTCGGTGAGGTGAACGCCAAGCAGAACCAGGCGGCGTCGAACGCCGAGGGGCTCGCCAAGGGCGAGACCGGAATCATGGAGACCGTGGTCTCCCTCAACGAAGCGGATCTCTCGCTGCGCATGATGATGCAGCTCCGGGACCGCGCGCTCGATGCCTACCAGCGCATCCTGCGGACCATCTGAGGTAGTCCGTGCCCGAGTTCCTCCAGAACTTCTCGAAGCAGTTCGCAGCGCTCTCGCCGGGGCGCCAGGCGATCCTCGCCGTCACGGCACTCGGCTCGCTCGCGTTCTTCGGCTGGGTCGCGAGCGGCGCGCAGCAAGCGGACTATCGACTTCTCTATCGCGGGCTCGACGATGCGGAGGTCGCGCAGGTCGTCGATGGACTGACCGCCGAGCGCATCGAATATCAGCTGGGGGAGGGCGGCTCCGCCATCCTCGTGCCGTCGTCGCGGGTCCACGAAGCACGCATGCGGATGGCCAGTCGGGGATTGCCGTCGGGCTCGACGCCCGGCTTCGAGCTCTTCGACCAGGGCAAGTTCGGGGTCACCGATTTCGTCCAGAAGGTCAACTACAGCCGGGCGCTCCAGGGGGAGCTCGCCCGGACGATCGAGCAGGTCGAGGGCGTCGAGAAGGCGCGCATCCAGCTCGCGATCCCCGAGCGTCGCACGCTGCTCCGCAAGGACGACCGACGCCCGACCGCGTCGATCGTGACGCGCCTGCGCGCCGGTTGGGATCTCGACGCGTCCCAGGTGCGCGGCATCGTTCACCTCGTCGCCTCGAGCGTCGAGGGTCTCGACGTGTCCCAGGTGACGCTGGTCGACAACCACGGCCGACTGCTCGCTCCGCAGGCGGACATGGACTTCGCGGGCCAGCGCGGTGCGGGCGCGTCCCTCGGCGCGGAACGTCGCCTCGAGAAGCAGCTCGAAGAGCAGATCGAATCGATCCTCGCGCGCACCGTCGGCCTCGGTCGCGTCGTCGCGAAGGTGAGCGCCGAGCTCGACTGGACCCAGACCGAGCAGACCCAGGAGCTCTATGACCCGGACGGCCAGGTCGCGCGCAGCACCCAGGTGGACAGCGAATCGAGCAGCGACGCCATCAAGGAAGGGGGCGTCGCCGGCATCGCCGCGAACACCCCCGACGTCGAACCCGCCGAGGGCCCGACCGAGACCGGCAGCGCCTCCGAGCGCACCTCGGAGACCGTGAACTACGAGATCTCGAAGACGGTGAGCCGGTCGGTCCTGCCCACGGGCCAGATCGAACGACTCTCGATCGCCGTGCTGGTCGACGGCAAGCCCTTGAGCGCGGTGCCGCCGGCGGACGGCGAGACCGAAGGCGAAGAGGTCGCGGCCTTCGCGCCCTGGAGCGCCGACGAGCTCGTCGAGTTCGAGGAACTCGCGAAGCGGGCCGTCGGCTTCGACGTCCAGCGCGGGGACGAGATCAGCGTCATCAATTCGCCCTTCATCGAGATCGACACCGAAGGCGCGCCTCCGGGCTTCCTCACCCCCGACGTCATGGTGCTGATCAACACCGTGGTGCAGATCGTCGCGCTGCTGGTCGGACTCTTCCTCTTCTCGAAGCTCTTCGTGCGGCCCCTGGCCGACGCGGTCGGCGGCGGGGACACCGCGGCCATCGAGAGTCTTCGCGACGAAGTGACCGAGAAGCTCGCCGCGGTCGAGGTCGATCGCAGCCAACCGGTCGTCGGTCCCGACGGGATGACGGTCGACGACATGGAGATCCCCGGCCTGGTGGAACAGAGCGACGAAATGACGCTTCAGCAACAGGTCGATCGGCTCGCGCAGCTCCGCGCCGATGACTCGGTTCGCACCATTCGCGGTTGGATGGCGACGGGAGGCTGATGTCGATGGCTGGCAAGCACCTCCAGTTCGAGCTCCTCACCGGTGTGGAGAAGGCCGCCATCCTGATGATGGCGATCTCGCCTGGCCGCGTGCGGGACCTGATGCAGCGCCTCGAGGACGACGAGGTCGAGCGCATCCTGGCCTCGGTCGCGCGCTTCGACACGGTTCCGAGCTCGACGCTCGAGAAGGTCCTGCTCGAGTTCCAGGAGGCGATCGGCAAGCACGAGATCTCGATCCAGGGCGGTCGTGAGCAGGCCATGGCGCTGATCGCGGGGTCGATCGACGACAATCGCGCGAGTCGATTGATGGAGAAGCTCGGCCGCGACGAGAAGCGGATCGATTGGACCCTGCGCGACTACACCCCGGAGTTCATCGCCGACCAGCTCTCGGCGGAACACCCGCAGACGATCGCGCTCATCCTGGCGCAGCTCCCGGCGGAGCGTGGCGCGACGATCGTCGCGCACCTGACCGACGACGTTCGTCCCGAAGTGATGCTGCGCGTCGCCAACCTCGAGACCGTGTCGAGCAACGTGATCCACGAGCTCGAGGACGAGATCGCCACGATGTTCAGCCGCAGCGTCGGCGCGCCCACCCCGCTCGGGGGCACCGAGGTCGCAGCCAAGCTCCTGAACGGCGTGCCCAAGGCCGACGGCCAACTGATCCTCGACAAGATGGACACGCGCGATCCGGAGATCGCCGCGGACATCCGCAAGCAGATGCTCACCTTCAACGACCTCGAGTCGATCGACAAGCGCGGTTTCCAGGCCCTGCTGCGGGAGATCCCGACCGAGGATCTCGTAATCGCGCTCAAGACCTCGAGTGACGACATGAAGGAAAAGGTCTTCTCGAACGTGTCGTCCCGCGCCGCGGACCAGATCAAGGAGGAGTCCGATCTGCTCCCGCCGATGCGGCTCTCCGAGATCGAACAGGTCCAGCGCCAGGTCGTCGACATCGCGCGCCGGCTGGAAGAAGAGGGCGTGCTCTCGATCGACACCGGCGGAGGCGGCGACGATGTCCTCGTTTAGGCCCGACGTCGAACCCGTGTCCGTCGACTTCGTGCCGGCGTCCGTCGGCCCCCACGATTGGTCGGTGGCCGCGCTAGAAGAGGGAGAGCCGAACGACGCTTCGATGGACGTCGATGTCGAGAGTGCGGCGCCCGCGCCGCCGTCACCGGAGGAGATCGCTGCCCTCGAACAGGCCGCGTTCGATCGCGGCGCCGAGAGCGTCCGGGTCGATCGAGCAGCCCTCGCTTCGACCTGCGCGGCGATGGATCGCGCGGTCGAGGAGTGGCGCTCTGCAGCGTCGACCCTCGTGACGGCGAACCGGAGCCTCGTCCTCGACCTGTGTCGTGAGCTCGTGCGCCACTGGGTGCAGGCGGAGCTCGTGACTTCGCCGGAGCAATACGCGACCTATCTCGATCAGGCCCTGCAAGACGTCCGCGAGGACAGCGGCGTTCGACTCGCCCTCGCGGCCGATGACCTCACACGACTCGAGGAACATGCTTCGGACGCCCTCGACCGCTGGCGAGAAGCCGGCGTCGAGATTGCACCGGATCCGGCTCTGGGTCTCGGCAGCTTCACGCTCGAGACTTCGAGCGCCGGAGTGGACGGTCGGCTCGGCACGATCGCGGACCGTCTGCGCACGGCCCTCGCGCCTGCGACCGCGGCGCCGCTGTCCGACGACGCGACCGTCGCGGACGCGCCCGACACCAGCGACTCGGAGGACGCGGAATGAGCGCGCCCCTCGACACCGCCTTCTATCGGACCGCCTCAGACCTCGGTCGCGCGCTCCTTCCCTTCGAACGGACGGGTCGCGTGCGGAGCGTGGTCGGCCTCCTCGTCGAGGTCGAAGGCCTGCGCCCGCCGATCGGCTCCTTCTGCGAGATCGGGTCCCAGGCCGCCCGCGACACCCGACTCCCGGCGGAGGTCGTCGGCTTCCGCGACGACGTCACCCTCGTCATGCCGCTCGGCTCCCTTCGCGGGCTGTCGGTCGGTGCGAGCGTTCGCGCGCGCGGGACCGCCGACGCCGTGCCCTGCGGCGCCGCGACCCTCGGCCGCGTGGTCGACGGTCTCGGCCGGCCGATCGACGCGGGCGGGCCGATCGCGAGCGACGCGGCGATGCCCCTCGAAGCCGAGCCGGTTCCGACGGTCGATCGCGCCCGGATCGCGCAGCCCCTCGATCTCGGCCTGCGCGCCCTCAACACGTTCTCGACCCTCGGCCAGGGTATGCGCCTCGGCATCTTCGCCGGCTCGGGGGTCGGCAAGTCGACCCTGCTCGGGCAGCTCGCGAGCCAGGCCGACGTCGACGTCGCGGTGATCGCATTGATCGGAGAGCGCCGCCGCGAGGTACGTGAGTTCATCGAACGGGACCTGGGCGATGCGCTCGCACGTTCGGTCGTGGTCGTTTCGACGAGCGACGAGCCTGCGCCGATGCGAACCCGTGCCGCTCGCACCGCGACGGCGATCGCCGAAGGCTTCCGTGACCAGGGTCTCCGCGTGCTCCTGATGATGGACTCCTTGACGCGCTTCTGTACCGCCCAGCGCGAGATCGGTCTCGCCACGGGCGAGCCGCCGACGACGCGCGGCTACACGCCGTCGGTCTGGAGCCAGCTGCCGAAGCTGGTCGAACGGGCCGGGACGACCTCTGGAACCGGCAGCATCACCGGCCTCTACACCGTCCTGGTGGAAGGCGACGACATGAACGAACCGGTGGCCGACGCCGCGCGCTCGCTGCTGGACGGGCACGTCGAGCTGTCCCGGAAGATCGCCGAGCGCGGACGCTTCCCGGCGGTCGACGTGCTCTCGAGCGTGTCGCGCGTGATGCCGGACGTGACCGACGAACGCCACCAGGCGCTCGCCCGGCGCGCCCGTCAGTTGATGGCGACCTATCGCGATGCCGAGGATCTGATTTCGGTCGGCGCCTATCAACAGGGCACCGACCCCGAGATCGACCGCGCGCGCGAAGCCTGGCCCGCACTCCAGGCCTACCTCACGCAACCGCGAGGCGAAGTCAGCACGATCGAGGAAGGGCTCGCGCAGATCGAGGCCCTGCTGCCGGTCGACGCGCCGGTGGCGGTCGCAATGCCCGAGGCATCGCCGCCCGAGCCGATCCAGCCGTCCGGGGAGGTCGCATGAAGCGCTTCGCATTCCGACTCGAGAGCGTGCTGCGCATCCGGAGCTTCGAGTTCGATCGCGCGCGGGTGCAGCTCGCGCGCCTCGAAGAAGAACGCAGCCGACGCGAGGCCGCGGTGCGGACGGAGGTCGAGCGGCTCGTCGAAGGTCGCCGACTGCTCGAGGCCGAGACCCGGGAAGGAGCGGACGGAGAGCGTCTCGCGATGCGACACGATGCCGTCACCGCCGGACGCTACCGCGTCGCGATCGCGGAGCGCGGGGTGACGGAGCTGCTCGAGCCGATCTCGGAGGCGCGGCGCCGACTCCATCACGCGCGCGCCCGGGTACGCAGCCTCGAACGATTGAAGGAAGAGGCCGAGGACGCCCACCACCGCGAGGGACTCGCCGCGGAGCAGGCGGAGCTCGAAGAGCTCGCGCTCTCGCGCATCGCCCTCGAACGGGTCGCTGCGCGTCGGCGGGCAAGCGCCGGGGAGGGTGCACGATGACGCGCTCGTCTCGTCGCGGTCTCGTCCTGGCGCTGGCCATCGTCGCATTCCTCCCCGCGCTCGCGCGTGGTCAGGAAGCGGAGGCGTCCGCCCCGAGCGACACGCCGGAGCGCACGGCGATCGATCCGGATGCCTTGAAGGAGGGCGCGGCCTCGGTCGACCTGTTGAACGCGCCCGGACTCTCGCGGGGCGTAGACGCGATCATCGAAGAGATCCGCAAGCGCGAGATCGACCTAGCGCTCCGGGAGCAGCGCGTCGCGGAACGCGAACGCGCCGTCGTCGAGCTCGAGGGCATGATCGAGAAGCGAGCGACCGATCTCGACCGGATCCGACAGGAGGTCGAGGATCGGATCGCGGAGTGGAGCAGTCAGGGGCGCGACCGCGTGAGCCAGCTGGCCGACGTTTACGCCTCGATGCCCCCCCAAAAGGCGGGCCGCCTGCTCGACAAGCTCGACCTGGATCTCGCGGTCGCGGTCGTTCGGAACATGAAGAAGAAGAGCTCTGCGGCGATTCTCGCCTCGATGCGCGCCGATCGCGCGCTGCTGGTGAGTCGCCGGATGTTGAAACCCCTGGATCCGTCCACGGACGCGCCCGCCGCGAGGGCACGCTAGGCCGGATCCGAGCTCGCGTAGTCTGCGCGACCCGATCCTCGAAGGAGGTCCCCCCATGAACGTCGATCTGATCAAGGCCCTGGACGCACGCGCCGCGGAATCCCCGCGCGGCGAGGCGCACGACGGGGAAGGTGAATTCCCGGAGGTCTTCGAATCGACCCTCGCGGAATCGTCGTCCGGCGGTTCGTCGAACGACGGCGATTCGAACGGCGCGGATGCTTCCGCGTCGGACGCGAGCCGCGACGAGCGCGCGACCGGACGGGATACCGCCGGCAAGGGCGGCGAAGAGGCAGCCGGAGAAGACAGCGACTCGACCAAGGCCGAGGCCGCCGCCGAGGCCGCCGCCGAGTCCGGCGCCGTCGGAGGCGAATCGGGGGAGCTCGCGGAGCGAGCCCGTGCGCAGGCCGATGCGGATCGGCTCGCGGCCGGTCGGCTCGAGCTGATGGAAGAGGAAACGGCCGCCGAGCGCGCCGCGTCCGAGGGACTGATCGAAGAGGGCGAGGCCCTCGACGAAGAGCAGGCACGGGAAGTCGTGGCGCAGCTCGAGGCTGAAGGCCTCCTCACGGCCGATGGCGACGAGGCGAGCGCGACGGCGGACGCCGCCACCATGGGCGCGGTCGCTTCGGGCCTACCGCAGCCGGCGGCTGGCGTGGCAGAAGACTCTGGTGAGCTCGCGGACGAGCGGGCTGGTCCTTCGAACGCGGCGGGCGAAGGCGAGCTCGCGGCGGCGATGGCCGCCGCCGAGGATCGTGACGCTGCGCAGGATCAGAACGCGCGGCAAGAGGACGCGAACCGCGCGACCGACGAGTCCCTCTTCGATCGCGCGGCCGAGGGCAGCGAGCAGGCCGCGGTCGATCCGAACCTGCGACAGGCGATCGCGAACGCCGAGGAGGCGCAGCACGCGCCGGACGTCGCGGCGGTGGAAGGCGCGCCGGCGATCGCCAGCCCGGTGGCCGGCCAGGTGACCGAGACGACGACCACGGCGACCCCGGGCTCCCCGCAGCCCGTCGCGGCCTCCGAGGCCATCTCGGTCCAGACCGAGTGGCTCGCGACGAGGGGCGGCGGCACCGCTCGTATGCTCCTCCATCCCCCGGAGCTCGGTGAGATCGCGATTCGTGTGTCGCTGCGCGGCGGGGCCGTCGACGTCGTGATGGTCGCGCAGGAAACGATCGCCCACGGCGTCGCCGAGGAACAGTCGGAGCGACTCGCCCAGGCCTTCGCGAATCGCGATCTGCGCCTCGAGAACTTCGAAGTACGCCGCGGCTCGGCCGAGGAGTTGGCGAATGGCGACCCGGGCCGCTTCGCGGAGTCCGAGACCGAGCGCGATGGACGCGCGAACGACGAACAGGGGGGACGCGATCGCGGCCTCGCTGGGGGTGAGGAGCAGGATGAGGCGCCGCTCGCGGTGCCGCGGATCATGACTCGCGCCCCCGAGACCAGCGTCGACCTTCGGATCTGAGAGGAACACGACATGAACGCACTCGAAAGCCTGAACATCGACGCGGCCCTGGCGGCCCAGGCGCAGAAGGAAGCAGAGGAGGACGGAGTCGGTCAGAACGACTTCCTCACGATGCTCGTGGCGCAGCTCGAGAACCAGGACCCGCTGAATCCGCAGGACTCTGCCGACTTTGCCGCGCAGCTCGCGCAGTTCTCCTCCGTGGAGCAGCTGATCGCGATGCGGACCGGCATCGACAAGCTGGTCGCCTCCTCGGCGCCCGCGGCCGACGCGGGCGCGAGCCTCGGTGCGACGAGCATCGATCCGACGAACCTGGTCGGCAAGGAGGTCACGGTCTTCGGGAGCCAGATCGAGGTCGACGACGCGCAGTCGCCGGTCTCGATGGACTTCCGCACGATCGACGAGGCGACGCAGGCACGCGTCGTCATCCGTGACGCGAATGGCAACGTCGTGCATGGGGAGGACCTCGTCGTCCTCGACGAGAACGGGCTGCCTTCCTCGTTGCGGCCCGGCGACCACGTCTACCGATTCGATCCGCGGGAGCACAACCTGGCTCCCGGCGTCTATGCGATCGAGTTCATCGGGAGCGACCGCGCGGGAGAGGACGTGACGCTCCTGCCGATGATCAGCGGGCGGGTGACCGGCGCGATCCTGGCCGGCGAGCCGAGCATCCGAATGGGCAACCGCATCTTCTCGGTGGAGGACGTGCTCGAAGTGAGCGAGTCCGCGACCGGGGTGAGCGGAGCCGGTGGAACCATCCCGACCTGGGGTCTGCCGACCGGCGTGTACGCACCCCGCTACGACGGGAACCAGAGCTAGATGCGCGGCGCGAGCGCAACGGATCCGACGAACGGACCCGCGCGATTCGCGGACGTGCTCTCGGGCGTGATCGAGGAAGACGATGGAACGCTCTTCCGGGTCACGACCCTCGAACGAATGATGGAGGCAAGGGTTGCCCCGCGTGGATGGTCCGCGCGGGTCTTCGACGTCCTCCGACGACGATCACGGAAGATCACGAGCTGGGCGCGCCGCCTGTCGGGCGCGCTCGATGATGGAAGGAACGGAACATGTCCTTGAGCAACGCCCTTTTCAGCAGCGTCAGCGGGCTGGAGACGGCCTCGACCCAGATCTCCGTGATCGGCGACAACATCGCGAACGCGAGTACACCCGGTTTCAAGGAGAAGCGCGCGGAGTTCTCCGCCGTCCTCGGTCAGAGCATCACCGCGGGTTCGGGCTTCGCCCAGATCGGCGCCGGTGTGCTGACCAACGACGTCGGCACGATCTTCACCCAGGGTGTCTTCGAGACGACCCAGCGGCCGACCGATCTCGGGATCAGCGGCCGGGGCTTCTTCGTCATGGAGGGCACCTTCGGTCGCTCCTACACACGCTCCGGCATCTTCGGCTTCGATCGGGACGGCTTCCTCATCGATCCGAACAACAACCGCCTGCAGGGCTACGGCATCGACCCGACGACCGGCACCTCGAACGGCGCGCTGGGCGACATCCAGGTGAATCTGCCTCTCTCGCCGCCCCAGCAATCGAGCTCCATCACCCTGGGCATGAACCTGGATGCGTCCTCGTCGATCATCCCCGGGCCGTCTCCGGTCTTCGATCCGGCGGACGTGCAGGGTACGTCGAATGCTCGTGAGGTCGTGACCATCTACGACTCGATCGGCACGGCCCGTCAGGCGACGATCTTCTTCTCGAAGACGGGCCCGACGGATTGGGAGTTTGCCGTTGCCCTCTCCGACACGGACGCGAACCCCGCGACCGTGACGCCCGGTGAAGACTTCGTCGTTCAGGAGACCGGCACGCTGACCTTCGATACGTCCGGCACGTTGCAGGCGATCTCGAACACGTCGATCGATTTCGACTTCGAGACGTCGAACGGCAACAACGCCGCCCAGACGGTCGCCTTCAGCATGGGACCGATCGGCGTCGCCGCGAGCGGCGCGCCGACGACCCAGTTCAACCAGCGGACGGTCACCAACTTCGTGAGCCAGGACGGCTTCGCGCCGGGCACGCTCTCGGCCCTCGACTTCGACGAGGACGGGCGGCTGAATGGCGTGTTCACGAACGGTGTGACCCAGTCCCTCGCGCAGATCGCGCTGGCCAACTTCGGCAACGTCGAGGGGCTGACCGAGATCGGCCGAAGCCAGGTGATCGAGTCGGTCGAGTCCGGCCCGCCGGTGCTCGCCGCCGCGAACTCCGGCAACCTCGGCGCCATCCGGAGCAGCTCGCTCGAGAAGTCGAACGTCGACCTCGCGCAGCAGTTCGTCAACCTGATCGTCTCGCAGCGCGCCTTCCAGGCGAACACGCGAACGGTCTCGGTCGCGAACGAGCTGCTCGCGAACCTGGTGGCCCTGGGCCAGTAGTCGCCCGGGCCGCGAGGCCAGCGGATTCCGATCCATCACCTCCTCGCCCGCGTACCCCTGATCGGGGTGCGCGGGCGCGCGTGGTTTGGCCAGACGATTGGGCGCTCTGGTATCCTGCGGCGCCGAGGGGGTGGAAGTGTCCGAGCGACGAGAGGGCAGGCACAGTCGCGAACGCCTGCGCGCGCGTCTCGCGTTCGGGGCGTGCGTCGTCGCCGCGTGTTTCCTGTGCGTTCCCGAATGGAATGCTGCCGCCGCGAACGAGCGTCGCGGGCCCGATCGCTTCGACGTGGTCGTGCTCGACGCCGGGCACGGCGGCCACGACGAGGGCGCGACCGGTCCCTCCGGCCTGCGCGAAAAGGACGTCGTGCTCGACGTCACGCGCAGGCTCGAGAAGCGGCTCGAACGCGCCGGCGTGCGCGTGATCCTGACCCGGAGCGAGGACCGATTCCTCTCCCTCGAGGAGCGGACCGCCGTCGCGAACGACGCCCGCGCCGACCTCTTCGTTTCGATCCACGCGAACGCGTCGAAGAGCCGAACACCGCAGGGGATCGAGACCTACTTCGCGAGTCTCGAGGCGAGCGACGACGCGGCGCGGGCGACCGCGGAGCGCGAGAACATGGCCTTCGGCGCGGCGGCGCCGGCGTTCGGCCAGAACGATCCACTCGCCGCGATCCTCGGCGACCTGATCGAGACCCAGCACCTGCAGGAGTCGAGCGAGTTCGCGAAGCTGGCCCAGCACGAGCTCGCGGAGATCGGCCGCGCGCGCTCCCGCGGAGTCAAGCAGGCGCCCTTCGTCGTGCTGATGGGGGTGCAGATGCCGGCCTCCCTCGTGGAGATCGGGTTCCTCACGAATCCGGTCGAGGAGAAGGGCCTGAAGCACGGCAAGCGTCGTGAGGCGATCGCGAAGGCCCTGGCCGAGGCGATCCGGTCCTTCGCGACGCGGTACGATGCGCGCCGCGGAGTGGAGGAGGTGGGCGCGTCGCGCTACTGAGCGGCGAGCCTCCTCATTCGCTTCCCGGTTCGGCCGTACTGGCTGCGCCCTCTCTTCGTACCCCTTCGTACATGACAGGAATCCAACGAACATGCGCAGCGACGGACGCAAGGCCGACGAACTCAGGCCGCTCTCCTTCGAGGTCGACTTCACCGAACAACCCCTCGGCTCGGTGCTCACGTCCATGGGACGCACGCGCGTCCTCTGCACCGTGACCGAGGACCTCTCCGTTCCCAAATGGATGCGCGGGAGCGGCAAGGGGTGGCTCACGGCGGAGTACTCGATGCTGCCCGGCGCGACCGACACCCGGAACGATCGCGAGTCGACGCGGGGCAAGGTCTCGGGCCGCACGATGGAGATCCAGCGGCTGATCGGGCGCAGCCTCCGGGCGGTGGTCGACCTCGGTCACATCGGTGAACGGACGCTCTGGGTCGACTGCGACGTATTGCAGGCCGACGGCGGGACTCGGACGGCCTCGATCTCCGGGGCCTTCGTCGCCGTCGCCCTCGGGCTGGCGCGACTCGATCGCCAGGGCGCATTCAGCGGCCCCGTGCTGCGGGATCAGGTCGCGGCGATCTCCGTCGGCGTCGTCGACGGCGCGCCGGTGCTGGACCTGCCCTACGTCGAGGACGCGAACGCGGACGTCGACATGAACGTCGTCGCGACCGGCGCGGGCCGCTTCGTCGAGGTGCAGGGCACCGGCGAGGAGGCGACCTTCGAGCGCGGGGAGCTCGACGCGCTCCTCGATCTCGCGCTCGGGGGGATCGAGACGATCGCGGGCGCCCAGCGCGCGGCGGTAGAAGGCGCGGGCTTCAAGCTCGAGCGCCTGCTCGCGACGAGCCGTTAGGCGTGTCGCCGGAGCGTCGGATCATCGTCGCCAGCCAGAACCCGGGCAAGGCGCGAGAGATCGCGCGCATCCTCGAGGATTGGGACGTCGCCTCCTTGGCGGACTTCCCGCCCGTCGACTTTCCGGAAGAGGGCGGGGACTACGAGGAAAACGCGCGGGTGAAGGCCGTCACGGCCGCGCGCGCGCTCGGGTTGCCCTGCGTCGCGGACGACTCCGGCCTCGAGGTCGATGCGCTCGATGGTCGACCGGGCGCCTACTCCGCGCGGTATGGCGGGTCCGGTCTCGACGACACCGGCCGCTTCACGAAGCTGCTGGAAGAGCTCGCCGACGTGCCCGGGCCCCGCCGCGCGCGCTTCTATTGTGTCGCCGCCTGCGGTTGGCCGGACGGATCGAGCGTCGTGGCGGACGGCGACTGTCCCGGCGTGATCCTGCGCGCGGCGAAGGGCGAGGGCGGCTTCGGGTACGACCCGGTCTTCTCGCCGGATGCGCACGCCGATCGCTCGATGGCGGAGCTGGCCCGGGACGAGAAGGACGCGATCTCCCACCGCGGGCGGGCCCTCGAAGCCCTGGCTCCGAAGATCACAGAGCGCGCCCTGAGCTGATTCGGCAAGGCCGAAAAAGCGTCTAGATTTCGAGGGTTTCCATCCGTCTCTGGATGAACTGCTTGAGGCTGTCCAGGGCGGGCGGCGGGACGTCGTCGAAGCGGACGCCCATGCCGAGGGGAAGGTTCGGCCGCTGCAGGTTGCCGGGGACGTTCGAGAACACGACGACACCGGTCAGCTCGAAGGCGCGGTCGTCCAGCTCGAAGGTGAGGGTCAGACGCGCGCCCTCCATGCTCGCGCGGGGCGATTCGATGAAGCACCCGCCCTCGGACACGCTGTAGAGCAGGCCGCTCTTCTCACGTCCACCGACGAGGACGCGAACGAGTGCGTGCGTCGGCGCTCGACGCGACCCGCGCACGGCCGTCTGGGTGTCGCCGCTCACGAGTCGGTTCACCTGGAAGCGGAGGATGCCCTCGTCCCAGCCGTCCGAGAGCGCCAGCAGCACGCCCGCGTCGCGCAGCTTGCGCGCCTGCTTGCCATCGGGGGCCTTGCCGTAAGCCATCGCGGGCATCACCGGTTCGCGGCGGCGCATGCTCTTGAGCGCCTTGCGCACGTCCGACCCGGGCAGGTCGACGGGCACGATCACCGCGGTGATCGCGTACTCCTTCGCCTTGACCGTCGCGACGGCGTCTGCGAGGTCCGGCACGCGCACCGCCTCCAGGCCGAGACGGACCAGCCCGGCGGCGACCGCTTCAGTGCGCTCGGGGTCCGATTCGATCAGGAGGACGAAGTGGCTCGCCGGCATGGCCTCTGGTTCGGGTTCCCCGGAGTCGCGCTTGAGCCTCGGGTGGATCCCCGAGACCGGCGTCACGTTTCCGACGAGCAACGCCGGCTCAGCTCGCGAGGCGCGCCGTGGTCTGGGCCATCCATTCTTCCGGGGTCGGATGGTGGGGGTCGAACGCGAGCAGGTTCCGCTCGAGTCGCCTTCGCGGGCGACCGTGGAGGCGAACGCCCTCCTCGCGGAGGAACGTGTCCAGCTGACGCTCGAGGAACGCGTGGACCTGGTCGCGGGTGAGATCGTCGGGATCTCCGCCTGCCTCCCAGACCAGCAGCCAGAGCCCGTACCGCGACACCCGGCGCCCGACGGCGACACAGATCTCGTTGTACATGTGCTCGAAGTATCGACGCGACATCGATGCGACTCCTGGACCCGCGGCCGTCTGGGCGGCCGGCCTCTCCGCTCGAGAATAGGTGGAGGGGCGCCCCCGAATATGTCAGGCGAAAGTCAGCCGCGCGCGTTCCGCGACCGTGCGCACGCGTCCTTGCTCACGCGTTGCGGGTCGTCTGCGCCGGTCCTGCGTTAGGATCCTCGCACGACGCGTCGGACCGGTTTCGGGTGCGCCGGAGCAGGAGGCGGGGTTGTCCGCAGACGAGCGAGAGGCGATCGCGGGCAAGCCGGCGACAGGCGACCGCGAAGCGAGCGTGGGTGAAACCTCGACGGACGGCCGCGAAGCGATCGCGGCCGAGGCGCCGGAGGACGACCGCGAAGCGCGGCTCTCCGAATGGATGCGCGCGGCGCAGGACGGGGATGCCGACGCCTATCGTCGGCTGCTCGACGCGATCCAGCCGATGATCCGGCGGATCGTCCGCGCGAAGATCCACGACGAAGCCGCCGCGGAAGACGTGGTGCAGAACGCGTTGTTGTCGATCCATCGCGGCCGCCGCACCTATCGCCCCGAACGACCCTTCGGACCCTGGATGCGCGCCATTGCCCGCAACTCGATCGTCGATCATTTCCGTGAACGGAAGCGGAAGGGCGATCGCGAGGTCGAGCTCGTCCAGGACGAGTGGGCGGACGAGCACGAGGAGAGCGCGGAGGGGGATACGCGCCTCGCGTCGGAGCTGGTCGCGGCGCTCGACACGCTGCCCGACGCCCAGCGCGAGGCGGTCACGCTGATCCAGATAGAGGGGCTCACCGTGGCGGAGGCGGCACTTCGGGCCGGGGTGTCTGCGGGTGCGCTCAAGGTCCGCGCGCATCGCGGCTACCGAAGCCTCGCGAAGGTCCTCGAGGGCGAGCGGGTGGCGGGCGAGTGGAGATCGGAACGACCTGTGGGCGACGCTGCGGCTGCGTCCGAAGGGAACGTGGAGAAGTTCAAGTGACGAGCGGCACCGAAAGATTGATCGACGGTCTGGTCGAGGATCTCGAGCCCGTGACGCCGGCCATTCGCTTGCGCCAGGCGTACGCGGTCGTGCTCGCGGTGTGGGCCGCGGTGCTCGGCCTCGTCCTCTGGTCCCAGCAGTCGCCGATGGGCGCCGCGTCGCTATTCGCCGACGGCGTGTACCTCACGAGCTTCGTCGGGCTGATCCTCGGCGCCCTCGGCGCGACGTTGTCCGCGCTCGCGGCCGGTCGACCGGGCCGCGACCGGCTCGAGAACGCGGCGCTCGGGGTCAGCGCCGGGAGTCTGCTCGTCGCGAGCGGCGTGTGTCTGGCGGGAATGCTCGTGGTCGGCGCCGTGCCGTCGCCGCCCGGGGCGGACGCGATGTGTCTGCAGAAGGGCGCGTGGTTGTCGCTGCTGCCGGCCGGTGTGATCCTGAGCTTTCTCGTGCGCGGCTGGACGACCCGGCCCCTGCGCGCCGCGCTCGTCGGAATGCTGGCCGCCGGTGCGCTCGGCGCCGCAATCGTGCATCTGAGCTGTGACTTCCTCGGAGCCGGGCACTTGCTGCGCGGACACTTGGCGGTGCCCCTCGCCCTGGCGCTGCTCGGGACCTATCCGGCGGGTGTCGTCCTGCGGCGCCTCAGGAAGTAGCGTGCCGACCTCGCTGCTCTTCGTGCGCCACGGCGAGACGACCTGGAACGTCGCGCGAAGGTGGCAGGGGCAGGCGGACACGCCGCTGACCGAGAACGGCGAATCGCAGGCGCGCGACGTCGCGCGGGAGCTGGCGGCGCTCGCCGAGCGCCCGTGGACCCGAATCGTCACGAGCGACCTGCAACGGGCTCGGCGCACGGCCGAGGCGATCGCCAGCGAGCTCGACCTGTCGGTCGAGCTCGAGCCGCGCTTGCGCGAACGGGACGTCGGGAGCTGGTCGGGGCTCACCCACGACGAAGTCCAGGCCCGGGACCCCGAGGCCTATCGCGCGTTCCGCGAAGGCGACCCGACGATTCGGATGGGCGGCGGCGAATCGACCCTCGATCTCCGCGCGCGTGCCCTCGAGGCGATCGGGGACCTGCGCGAGGACGCGCACGCGCAAGTGATCGTCGTGACCCACCTCGGACTGATCCGCTCCCTCGTGCCGGGCGCGGACGTCGGGAATACCGGGCGACTCTCGCTCGACGCCGAGGCATTGCTCGCGTCGCCCGCACCGACGGTCGAGACCGGGATTGCGTCCGACAGCGCGCTCTAGCAGCCGGATGCTTCGCTAGGCGCTCGGCTCCACCCGGGTCTCGCGCAGCACCCGGAGTCCCTCGAGCAGGATCCACACGTCGAGCGCCAGGATCAGGGTGCCCGACAGCGAGAGCAGCCACAGCGTCTCGAAGTGGCCGTAGTAGTCGATCAGGTTCCCCACCATCGCCCACGCCGTCACGGCGGCGACCAGGATCATCGGAACCATCGTGTACACGATCGGCTTCCCCTGCTTCTTCAGCCAGACCGACACGACCAGGAGCGTCACGCCGGCGACCAGCTGGTTCGTCGTTCCGAACAGGGGCCAGAGGGCGAGGCCCCCCTGTCCGCCGCCCTGGGTGACCGCGAGGAGCAGCGCGGCGCCCACGCCGGCCGCGCCCGCGACGAAGCGATTCGACAGGGGCTTCACGCCATAGGCATCGCCGAGCTCCGCGAGCACGAGGCGCTGGATCCGAGCGCCCGTGTCGAGGCTCGTCGCCGCGAAGGCGATCACCATGACGGCCATGAACGTGCGCGCCGTCTCGAAGGGGATGCCCAGGGCGGCGACGAAGCTCGCGCCGCCGAGCACGAAGGCGTCGAGCTTGGCGGAGAGCCCGTTCGCGGCGCCCCAGCTCTCGTAGTGGGCCCACCAGTCGGCGGAGGACTCGAAGCCGGCGGTGGCGGCAAGGACGGCCATCAGCCCGAGAAAGCCTTCGGCGAGCATGCCGCCGTAGCCGATCGGGCGTGCGTCGGTCATCGACGACAGCTGCTTCGAGGTCGTCCCCGACGACACGAGACCGTGGAAGCCCGAGATCGCGCCGCAGGCGATGGTCACGAAGAGGAAGGGGATGAGGTTCGGCGCGCCTTCGGGCGAGGCGTTGAGCGCCGGCGCGACGACTTCGGGGCGCAGGACGAGGAGACCGGCCGAGAGCAGGACGAGCCCCGTGATCAGCTGGTGGGAGTTGATGTAGTCGCGGGGCTGCAGGAGCAGCCAGACGGGCAGGACGCTCGCCACGAAGGAGTAGAGCAGGAGCAGCACGACCCAGTGGGTGATCGAGAGGGACGTCACGGCCGGGAACGCCTCGACGAACGCTTCTCCGTAGAAGATGGCCGTGAGGAGCGCCGCATAACAGACCAGGGACGGCACGAACATCGGCATGCCCCGGCGATAGACGAGCCAGCCGAGGCCCAGCGCGACGAGGATCTGGACGTTGATCGGGAAGATCGAGCTCGGAGTCGACACGAAGAGCGTGGCGATGATGTAGGCGAAGACCGCGAGCACGACCCAGGTGAG
Source organism: uncultured Spirochaetaceae bacterium (assembly GCA_964488255.1). GTDB lineage: Bacteria > Myxococcota_A > UBA9160 > UBA9160 > UBA4427 > UBA4427. Next base: position 126,889 of record CAZAUR010000015.1, read on the forward strand.
CAGCGAAATGATCACGAGGAAGAGCGTGCGGACCCGCGGGCCCACGACGTCGCCGGCGACGTCGCCGATCGAGCGCCCACGGTGGCGCACGCTGATCACGAGGGCCGAGAAGTCGTGCATCGCGCCCATGAAGACGGTGCCGAGACAGACCCAGATCAGCGCCGGGACCCAACCCCAGATGACCGCGATCGAAGGGCCGACGATCGGCGCGGCGCCTGCGATCGAGGCGAAGTGGTGGCCCCACAATACGTGCCGCTTGGTCGGGACGTAGTCGACGCCGTCCTCGAGCTCGCGGCTCGGCACGGGCTCGTCATCGCGGAGCTCGAAGAGCCGGTTCGCGAGGAAGCCCGAGTAGAAGCGGTAGCCCAGGGCGAAGATCACGAACACGATGGCGGCGAGAGTGGCGGCGTTCACGGGCGCTCTCCGAGATCCGGGGCAAGGGGCGCGCCAAACGTAACGGAGTGCTGCGGAGGACGCCGCGGCGCGCGGCTGCGCGGAGGAGAAGAGAGCCGACTAATTCGCGAGCGTCGCCTGGTTCGGCCGCCGCATCCGCCAGGAGATCACGAGCAGGGCCGCGATCGCGACCGCGCCGCTGGTCACGTCGATCAGCACGTCGTAGGGGCTACCCGAGCGTGCGGTCGAGAACGCCTGACGCGCTTCGTCGGCGGTCGCCACGAGCGAGACCAGGAAGAGGGCGCTCCAGGCGGCGGTGGCGAGCTGGTTGCGCGGTGCCGAGATCACCGCCGCGCGGAAGGTCAGCAGGGCGAGGATCGCGTATTCGACGAAATGCGCGCTCTTTCGGACGGCGAGATAGATGCGCCACTTGGTGCCGCCGTCGATGTCCCCGAAGATCCACTCGAGGATCGGTGACAGGCGGCGGCTGGTCTCCTGGAGTGACCATTCGTCCCCGCCGAGGGTCCAGATCACCGCGGCCCAGGCCGCGACGATGCTCCAGGCCAGCACGATGCGCCGACGCCGGCGTGCGCGCTCGTCGTCGCTCATCGGGTCGCTCGAGGTCTCGTCGGTCGGGGCCAATTCGGTCTTCCTCGGGCGCGCCAATTCGGTCTTCCTCGGGCACTTCGATCGGCGTTCGGCCCCGTTCGCGGATCGGGGAGGATAGCTCTCCCGAGGCAGTCCCTCCCGGTCGCGCGGGCTCGGTATCGTAGGGGCATGCCCAGTCTCACCATCGGCCTCGTCTTCGAGACTTTCGAGACGTATTCGCGCGAACCCGCCGATCCGGTGGATGCCCACGTCGAGTTCGAGCCCGAATCGACGACCGAGGCCCTCGAGGCCGCGATCGCCTTCCTGGGGCACCGGCCACAGCGACTGGGTTCGCCGCCCGCGCTCCTGGACAGCCACGCGAAGGGCGGGCTCGTCGGGATCGATGCGGCGTTCAACCTGGCGGAGGGCAACGGCTCTCGGAATCGCGAGGCCTGGGCGCCGGTCGTCCTGGAGATGGCCGGCATTCCGACGATCGGTTCCGATGCACTCACGCTCTCGCTCTCCCTCGACAAGTTCTGGGCCAATCGCCACGTCGCGGCGGCCGGGGTTCCGATCGCGCGGCAAACGAGTTTCGCCAATGCAGAAGAGGCGGAACACGCGGCGCTGCCCGCGGACTTTCCGCTCTTCGTGAAGCCGCGCTGGGAGGGCACGGCCAAGGGGATCCGCGCGAGCTCGCGGGTCGAAGATCGCGCCGAACTCGTCGCCGAGATCGAGCGGGTCACGACCGCCTATCACCAGCCCGCGCTCGTGGAGGCGTTCGTCCCCGGCGCCGAGTACACGGTCACGCTGGTCGGGAACGATCCGCCTCGGGCGCTCCCCGTCGTCCAGCGCGCGCTCGAGCGATCGACGGGCATCGGCTTGCACGCGCTCGAGGGACCGGGCCAGGACGGAGCCGGACTCGAACACGAGACGCCGGGCGCCCTCGAGCCTGCGCTCGAAGAGGCACTCGCCGACCTCGGCCGGCGCGCCTTCGAAGCGATCGACTGTCGCGACTTCGCGCGCGCCGACTTCCGGCTCGACGCCCAGGGGCAGCCCGTCTTCCTCGAGATCAATCCGCTGCCGACCTTTGCGACGGACGGGACCTTCGCCATCCTCGCGGAGCTCGAGGGGGTCTCCCTCGACGAGATGCTCGGCCGCTGCGTCTCCGCCGGGCTCGAAAGGCTCGGACTGGTGGCCGCAGGCGGTGCAGGGGGGAAGGAATCGTGAGCGCGGCATCGACCACGACGCACGAAGCCGAAGAGGCGGCCTGGCCGCTGTGCCCGAGTCGCCCGCCCGCCGGAGTCGACCCGTCGGACTGGAGCGACTGGGGCTGGCAGATGCGGAACCGCATCCGCGACGCCGCGGGGCTTCGGGAGTGGATCGACCCGACGCCCGAGGAGGAACGCGCGATCGCGGACCTCGCGACCCGCTTCCGCTTCGTGATCACACCCTATTACGCGTCGCTCATGAACCCGACCGATCCCGATTGCCCCGTGCGCAAGCAGGTCGTGCCGCGGCCGGCAGAGCTCGGCGACGCCGCCGGTCTCGAGGATCCCCTCGACGAGGTCGCGCACTCGCCGGTCAAGAACGTGGTGCGGGTCTACCCGGACCGGATCGCGTTCTGCGTCAACAACGAGTGCGCGCTCTACTGCCGCTACTGCCTGCGTAAGCGGATGGTCGGCGACAGCGAGTGGACGATGCAGAAGCGGGAGCTCGAGACCGCCCTCGATTGGATCGCCGCGACGCCGGAGATTCGCGACGTGTTGTTGACCGGGGGCGATCCGCTCGTCTTCTCGGATGCGCGGCTCGAGTGGCTGCTGACGCGGCTGCGCGAGATTCCGCACGTCGAGCTGATCCGGCTGGGGACGCGGCTGCCGGTGACGCTGCCCTTCCGGGTGACCGACGCGCTCTGCGAGATGCTCGAGCGGTTCCATCCGATCTGGGTGAACACGCACTTCAATCATCCGCGGGAGCTGACGGCGGACGCGGCGGCGGCCTGTGATCGTCTGTTGCGCGCGGGCATTCCGGTCGGCAACCAGAGCGTGTTGCTGCAGGGCGTGAACGACGATCACGGCACGATGAAGTCGTTGTGCGAGACCCTCGTGCGAATGCGGGTGCGACCCTACTACGTGTATCAGGCCCAGCTTCTCGAAGGCACGGAGCATTTCCGGGTGCCGATCGAGGACGGCATCGAACTCTTCAAGCGCATGCGCGGTCGAACCAGTGGCTTCGCGATCCCGCGATACGTGCTCGACACTCCCCACGGCAAGGTGCCCCTCGATCATCCCTTCGCGAAGGGTCGCGACGGCGACGACTTCGTCGTCGAAGCGTGGGACGGATCGATCTGGCGAGAGCCCAACCCTCTGGGTGACGGTGATGACGGCGCGGCGTAAGTGCGAGAGCCGAATCCTGGATAGGCGGATGCCTTGAGCGACGACCAGAAGAAGGTCGCCAGCGCCGCGGGGCTGCTCGCGGCGAGCGTGTTGATCGCGCGCGCACTCGGGCTGCTGCGCGACATGCTGCTGGCGTCGCAGGTGGGGCGCGGCCCGGGCCTCGACGCCTATTTCGCAGCGTTCATGATCCCGGACATCCTTGGCTACCTGCTGGCCGCCGGGGCCGTGGCCGTCGCGGTCACGCCGCCCTACGTGAAGCGCCTCCAGCACGAAGGTGAGGAAGCGGCCGCCCGCTTCGCGTCCGTCGTGGTCGGCACGGTCGGGGTGATCTCGACCGCGGCGACGATCGCGCTCTGGTTCGCGGCGGTGCCGCTGCTTCGTCTGCAGTTTCCGGATTTCGACGCGGCCACCCTCGACGAGACCGTCCGGCTCATGCGGATCGTCCTGCCCGCGCAGATCTTCTTCCTGACCGGCGGCGTGTTGCGCGGCGTGCTCATGGCCCACGACCGCTTCGCGCCCCAGGCCTGGGCCTCGATCGTGTACAGCGCCGCACCGATCGTCGGCGCCCTCGTCGGCTTCGCCCTTGACGCCTCCGGCCGCGCGGACGGCTTCGCCTGGGGCACGCTCGCCGGGGCCATCGTCGGTCAGTGGTTGATCCCGGTGCGGGCGCTGCGCCGTCTGCCCGGAGCGGTCGGTCGAGTGCGCGTCGCGCCCCTCGACGCGGACTTCCGCGAATACGTCTGGCTGGCGCTCCCGCTCATGCTCGGCCTCGGTCTCACGACCGTCGACGAGTGGTACGAGAAGTGGATGGGCGCCACGATCGGTCCAGGCGCGATCGCCGGCATCACCCTCGCGCGGAAACTGATGATGGTCCCCGTCGGCATCGTCGGGCAGGCGGTCGGCGCCGCGCTCCTGCCCTCGTTGACCGCGCGCCATCAGCAGGCCGACGCGACGGGCTTCGACACGCTGCTCACGTCGACCCTGCGCGCGTGTCTCGGCCTCGGTCTGCTGGCGGCGGGCGCGCTCGCGGCGATGGCCTTGCCTGCGGTGCGTCTCGTGTACGAGTGGGGTCGGTTCACGGCCTCGGACGCGACGGAGGTGGCGGCGCTCCTGGTCGTGCTTTCGGCTGCGATTCCGGGGTGGGTCGTCCAGCAAGTCGCGGTGCGTGGCTTCTACGCGCGCGGCGAGATGTGGCTCGCGATGGGACTCTCGACGGTGATCGCGCTCGGGGTCTTCCCGCTCTATTGGGTCGGCGCCGAGGAGCGCGGGGTCGAAGGGCTCGCCGCGGCCTCGGCCACGGCGATCACCCTGAACGCGATCCTCACCCTGGTCTGGCTCCAGGTGCGCGCGGGCGCGCCGAACGTGCTCGCCCTCGTGCGCACCCTCGTTCGCGGTCTGCTCGTGGTCGCCCTCGCCGGCATCGCGACGACCTTCGCCCTCGCCGCGCTCCAGGCGAGGGTCCCCTTTGCTGCGGTGCAGCTCGTGGCGGGGGCGGTGGTCTACGGCAGCGTCGCCCTGGTGGCGATCCGACTCGTCGGCGACGACGCGCTGCGCGAAGGGATCGACGCGCTCGCCGACCGACTGCGGCGCGCGCTCGGTCGAGGGAAATGAGCAGCGCGGGCTGGCAGTTCTGGATCGATCGCGGCGGGACCTTCACCGATTGTCTGGGCCTGTCGCCGGACGGAGAGATCCGTACGACCAAGGTGCTGTCGTCGGATCGCGCGCCCCTCGAAGCGATCGAGCAGCTGGTCGCAGAAGCGGGCGCCGACGCGACCGCACTGCTCGGCGCGCGGGTCAAGCTCGGCACGACCGTCGCGACGAACGCCCTCCTCGAGCGTCGCGGCTGGCCGGTCGCACTCCTCACGAACGCCGGGCTCTCGGGCGTGTTCGACATCGGCACCCAGGAGCGGCCCTCGCTCTTCGCCCTCGAGATCGCGCGGTCGCCGCGTCTGCAGCGTTGGCGGCTCGAGGTCCCGGGACGCCGCGCGGCGGACGGCGCAATCGTCGAGCCGGTCGATCTCGAGGCAGCGCGGCGCGAGCTCACCCGCGCGCGCGACGAGGGCGCGCGCGCTGCGGCGATCGTCTGCCTGCACGCCCACCTCGACCCGGCCGATGAGCTCGCCCTCGCGGAGGTCGCGCGCGCGGTCGGCTTCGAGCACGTCGTCTGTTCCCACGAACTCGCCCGGGAGATCGGTTTCCTGGCCCGGGGCGAGACCGCGATCGCCGACGCCTACCTGACGCCGCTGCTGCGCGGGCACGTCGAGGAGCTGGCGGCGGGATTGCCGGACGCGGAGATCCGCTACATGCAATCGTCCGGCGGGCTCACCGATGGCGAGCGCTTTCGCGGACCGACTGCGCTGCTCTCGGGGCCCGCCGGCGGGGTCGTCGCGGCGGGGGTCGTGGCGCGGGAGGCTGGCTTCGACCATGTGATCGGCTTCGACATGGGCGGGACCTCGACCGACGTGTCGCTGATCGAGGGCGCGCGGCTCGACCGCGCGTTCGAGAGCGAGGTCGGCGGGGTGCGCGTGAAGGCGCCGATGCTGCGGATCCACACGGTGGCGGCCGGTGGCGGCTCGCTCTGTCGCTTCGACGGCATCCGTTTGACGGTCGGACCGGAGAGCGCGGGGAGCGACCCGGGACCGCTCTGTTACGACCTGCGCGACGACGCCGGCCAGCCGAAGGCGACGGAGTTGGCGGTCACCGACATCAACCTGGCGCTCGGACGCGTGATGCCCGACCGCTTCCCCTTCGACCTCGCGGAGCCGCCCGTGACCCGTGCCGTCGAAGCGATGCGTGACGAGCTCGCGGCGTCGGGTTTCGATCGGAGCGTCGACGAGATCGCGAGTGGCTTCTTCGAGATCGCGAACGCCAGCATGGCCCAGGCCATCATCGAGGTGAGCGTCGAGCGTGGCGCCGATCCGCGCGATCACGTCCTGGTCGGGTTCGGTGGCGCCGGGGGCCAACACGTCTGCGCGATCGCCGAGCGCCTCGGCATGCAGGAGATCCTGCTGCATCCGCACGCCGGACTCCTCTCCGCCTACGGGATCGGAATCGCCCCGGCCTCCTGGGACGGTCAGCGCGACGGCCGCGGGCGGCGTCTGGCGGACGCGGGCGCCCTCGACGCGAGCCTCGCCGATGAGTGGGGGGCGCTCGAGGAGGAGGGGCGCCTCGCCCTCGAAGGCGAGGGCGTGCCCGTCACGAGCCAGCGCGTCGAGCGCAGCCTCGGCCTCGGCTACGTCGGCACGGACACCGCCCTCGCGGTCGTCACGGCCGACGCTGGGCTCGACGGGCCGGCGTGGCGGATCGCGTTCGAGGCCGAGCACCGCACGCGCTTCGGCTACGTCCGCGATCGTCGCGAGATCGAGATCAAGGCCGTGCGCGTTCGGATCGCTGGGGCGGAAGGGGCGGCGCCGCAGTCGCGCGGGTCCCGGGAAGGGCCGCCTCCGGAACCGATGCGCCACACCCGGGCCTGGTTTCCGGGCGCAGGGCGCGTCGAGGCGCCGGTCTTCGTCCGGGAGGCGTTGCGGCCCGGGGATCGGGTCGACGGGCCTGCGCTCGTGCTCGAGTCGACCGGGACGGTCGTCGTCGATCCGGGCTTCACGCTCTCGGTCGACGACGGGCTCGTGTTTCATCTATGCGCGGAAGCGCGCGCGCAGCGGGAGACGCGGGTCGATCTCGACGAAGCCGACCCGGTCCGCCTCGAGGTGCTCGGAAATCGCTTCATGTCGATCGCCGAGCAGATGGGGGCGGTGCTTCGAAACACGTCGGTGTCGACCAACATCAAGGAGCGCCTCGACTACTCCTGCGCGGTCTTCGATCGCGAGGGCGGACTGGTCGCGAACGCGCCGCACATCCCGGTCCACCTCGGGGCGATGGCGGATACGGTCGGCGCGATCCGGGCACGCTTCCCGGAGATGGCGCGCGGCGAGGTGTTCGTCACGAACGACCCCTTCGCGGGCGGCTCGCACCTGCCCGACGTGACCGTCGTGACGCCGGTCTTTCTCGCAGACGACGCACGGCCCGCATTCTACACGGCGAGCCGGGGCCACCACGCGGACCTCGGCGGCAAGACGCCGGGCTCGATGCCGCCGGACTCGACGAACCTCGAAGAGGAGGGCGTCCTGATCGAGGCGTTTCCGCTCGTGCGTGGCCGTGCCTTCGACGAGGCGCGCATCCGGGACGTGCTCGGCAGTGGGCGCTATCCGGCCCGGCGCCCGGACGACAACGTGGCGGACCTCGAGGCGATGGTCGCCGCGAATCGCGCGGGCGGCGCGCTCCTCGAAGCGCTGGTGGCGGAAGCCGGTCTCGAGACGGTGCAGGTCACGATGGGACAGCTCCAGAGCGCCGCGGCGACGAAGGTCGCGAGAGAGCTCGCGCGGCTCGACGAAGGCGAGCACGTCTTCGAAGACGCGCTCGATGACGGGACCCCGATCCGCGTACGCCTCACGATCGAACACAGCGCCGACGTCGACCTGGCGGCGCGCATGACGATCGACTTCGACGGAACCGGCTCTGCGTCGGGCGGCAACCTCAACGCCCCGTCGGCGGTCGTGCGGGCCGCGGTGATCTATGTGTTGCGATCGCTCGTCGAGGAACGCATCCCGCTGAACGGCGGCTGTCTGGCTCCGGTGGAGGTCCGGATTCCGGAGGGCTCGATCCTCGATCCGCCTCCGGGCTCGGCGGTCGTCGGGGGCAACGTCGAGACGTCGCAGCGCGTCGTGGACGTGCTGCTCGGCGCCCTCGGCCGCGCCGCCGCCAGCCAGGGCACGATGAACAACGTGACCTTCGGCGACGACGCGTTCGGCTACTACGAGACGATCGGCGGGGGCGCCGGCGCGACGCCCTACGCGCGCGGCGAAGCCGGCGTCCACACGCACATGACCAACACGCGCATCACCGACCCCGAGATCCTGGAAGCGCGCTTCCCGGTTCGGCTGCTCGAGTTTGGATTGCGTGCGGGCTCCGGAGGCGCGGGCGAGCGCCCCGGCGGCGACGGCATCGTGAGGCGCTATCGCTTCCTGCGCCCAGTCACCGTCTCGCTGTTGACCGAGCGACGGACGCGCGCGCCCTTTGGACTCGCCGGAGGAGGAGCGGGCGCGTGCGGTCGCAACCGCGTGAGACGCGCGCATAGCGGTGACGTCGAAGATGCCCCGGGGCATGCCGCCCTCGTGCTCGACGCGAACGACGAGCTCTGGATCGAGACACCGGGGGGTGGCGGGCACGGCGCCCCGTGAGACCGACCGCGACGGGGGCCGAAACGCCCCGCGAACCTTGATAACCCTGCGGGTAACGCTAAGTTCCGCCCGGGCGAGTAGCTCAATTGGCAGAGCAAGTGGCTCTTAACCACTAGGTTCGGGGTTCGATTCCCCGCTCGCTCACCATTCATGTCGGCGCTGCGCGCCTCTCGACGCCGTCTTTCTGGACGGCGTCTTGCGCTCAGGGCTGAGAGTGGGTGGTGGCGCGCCCGACGCCGTTCTCTTCGACGCTGCCGTTCTGGTGGCGTTCTTCGTTTCAGGGACTCGACTCGGCCGATTCTGGATCCGCTACCTACTTGGGCGGGCCGGGGTGGCGGAACTGGTAGACGCAGTGGCCTTAGGAGCCACCGTCCTCGTGACGTGCAGGTTCGAGTCCTGTCCCCGGTACCAAATTCTTTCGCGCCCGTTGGCACCGGCGACCGAGTTCGATCGGGCGCTTGGGCGCTCGGGCGCGATGACACACTGAAGCGTTCGCGCTGACGCGGCGCCGCCGAGCGGACCGCAATAGAGGAAGCAAGTCATGGCAGAGGTCGAGACGGGCCGGGATGACATCCAGATCGAGGCGCAGGAGATCTCCGCGGTCGTACGCGAGATTGCGGTCGAGGTCGCAGGCAAGCGCGTGGACGCCGCCTTCGGTCGTGTGATCAAGGAGCTGCGCAAGACGGCTCGCGTCAAGGGCTTCCGCCCGGGCAAGGTCCCCACGAACGTCATCAAGCAGATGTACGGCGAGGGGCTCGCCGAGGAGATCGAGCGTCAGCTCGTGCGCGAGACCCTGGCCGGCGCCGTCGAGCTCGCGGAGCTCGAGCCGGTCGTCGAGCCGCAGATCGAGGCCGAGGTGCCGAGCGAGGGGAAGGCCTTCCGGTACAAGGCTCGAATCGAGATCAAGCCGGAGATCGAGCTGCCAGACCTCTCGCGGCTTTCCGGTGAGCGTCCCCGGGTGGAAGTCGGAGACGACGAGCTCCTGACCGAGCTCGAGACCCTACGTGAGCGGAGCACCGCCTGGGTCGAGGAGGACGAGGAGGTCCTCGCCGAGGACGGACACCAGGTGACCATCGACTTCGTCGGCTCGATCGACGGCGTGGAGTTCGAGGGCGGCAGCGCCGAGGGCGTCGACCTCGAGCTGGGCTCCGGTCGGATGATTCCGGGCTTCGAGGAGCAGCTCGCGGGCGCGAAGTCCGGGGAGGAGCGCGACCTGAACGTGACCTTCCCCGAGGACTATGGGAACGACGAGCTCTCCGGCAAGGAGGCGATCTTCAAGGCGACCGTCACGGCCATCAAGCGCAAGGAGCTCCCGGAGCTCGACGACGATTTCGCGAAGGATCTCGGCGAAGAGTTCGAGACCCTCGACGACGTGCGCGAGAAGATCAAGGAAGGCCTGACGTCCCAGCGACAGCACGCCTCCGATCACGCGCTTCACAAGAGCCTGCTCGACGATCTCGTCACCCGAACGAGCTTCGAAGTTCCGCCGGGAATGGTGGAAAGACAGCTCGAGAGCCAGCTGCAGCAGTTCGAGCAGCAGATGCAGGGACGCGTGCCCGAGACCGATCTCCGTGCACGCCTGTCGCAGATGCGCGAAGAGGGTTGGGACGACGCGAAGCGCCGCGTTCAGGAAGGACTTCTCCTCGAAGCCGTCGCGAAGAGTGCAGAGCTCGAGGCGACCGAAGAAGAGATCGACGCGCGCCTCGACGAGATGGCGACGGGTCAGGGCGTCGACGCGAAGCTGATGCACGACATGGCGAACGCCCAGGGCTGGCGCCCGGCCGTCGCGGCCGAAGTCGTCGACCAGAAGGCCCTCGGTCACCTGGGCGAGACCGCGACCGTGACCGAAGTCGATCCGCCCGAGGCCGACTGATCGGGAGCAGATCGCCTCACGCGGTGCCGTTGCGGCCCTCGGCCGGGCTCCACACGACGGTGTAGAGCGGGTGTATAGTGGCGACATGCATCGTCGCCCCCCTCGCTCGTGGAGTCACGTGCGGCGCGCCTGGCGTGTCGTGCCCGTCCTTCTCCTGCTGGCCGCCACGATGGCGTCGCTTGCATCCGCGCAGGCGCGGCGGATCACGTGTCTCGGCCGACTGGAGCCAGGGAGCGGCGTCATCGAGGTCGCGAGCCCGAGCACGGGCGGGGGCGTGATCGCGTCGTTGTCCGTAGAAGAGGGCGCGTGGGTGGAGGCCGGCGCCATCCTCGCAACCCTCGACGACCATGCGCTGCAGCGCGCCGAGGTCGCGCGGCTCGAAGCCGAATTCAGCCAGGCGAAGAGCGAGGCGGACCGCCTGCGACGACTGTCGCAACGCTCCGCGACGTCCGCGGCGAAGCTCGAGGCGTCGGAGATTGCCGAGCGGATCGCCCGCGCCAATCTCGACGCCGCCCGCGCGCGACTCGAACTCACCCGCGTGCGCGCGCCGATCGCGGGGCAGGTGCTCGAGATCCACGCTTTCCCCGGCGAGCGCGTCGGGGAAGGTGGCGTGCTGGAGCTCGGCGATACGCGGAACATGGTCGCGGTCGCCGAAGTCTACGAAACCGACATCGCGTCCGTGTCGACGGGCCAGCGCGCCGTCATCCGCAGCGCTGCCCTCGGCAACAGCCTCGGCGGGGAAGTCTCCCGGGTCGGGCTCAAGGTCGGACGGGTCGACGTGCTCGACGCCGACCCGATCGCGAAGGCGGACGCGCGCGTCGTGGAGGTCCGCATCCAGCTGGACGACTCGAGCCTGGTCAGCGGACTCACGAATCTCCAGGTCGACGTCGAGATCGAACCATGATCCGACGCGTCCCCCTGGCCTGGCACCAGCTGCGCCGCGAGAAGCTCCGGCTGCTCGCCGCGATCGCCGGGGTCTCGTTCGGGGTCGTGTTGATCTTCGTCCAGCTGGGCTTTCGCGCCGCGCTCTTCGAGAGCGCGGTGACGTTCCACACCAGCCTCGGGTACGAGGTCGTGCTTCTCAGCCCGAAGACCGACACCCTGGTCGGCGCGAAGCACTTCGCGCGCAGCCGGATCTTCCAGGCGCGTGGGATCGACGGCGTCGAGGCCGTCACCCCCGTGTACACCGGCACGGCCACCTGGCGAAATCCCGCCGACCTCGCGGACACGTCCAACATCTTCGTGTTCGGGGTCGATCCCTCGGATCGCGTCTTCGAGTGGCCGGGCATCGCCGAACAGCTCGACCCGCTCGAGGTTCCGGATCGCGTGCTCTTCGACGAACGATCGCGGCCGGAGTTCGGCCCCGTCGCGGCACTGCTCGAAAGCCAGGGGTCGCTCTTCACCGAGGTGAACGATCGCCGGATCGAGGTCGCCGGGCTCTATCGCTTCGGGACTTCGTTCGGGATCGACGGCAGCCTCTTCACGTCGGACCTGAATTTCCGGCGCCTCTTCCCGGACCGCTCGGCGTCCCACGTCGACGTAGGTCTCGTGTACCTCGAGCCGGGACGGAGCCCGGACGGGGTTCGCGCGGCGATCGCGGCGGCGCTCCCGGACGACGTGCTCGTACTCACCCGCGACCAGTTCGTCGCCCGCGAGATCGACTACTGGAACTCTGCGACGCCGATCGGCTTCGTCTTCGGCTTCGGCGTGGTGATGGGATTCGTCGTCGGCTTGATCATCGTCTATCAGATCCTCTTCGCGGACGTGCAGGACAGCCTGAAGGAGTACGCCACGCTGAAGGCGATGGGATACACCCATCGATATCTCGTCGGCGTCGTGATGCGGCAGGCCAGCCTGCTGGCGCTCTTCGGTTTCCTGCCTGCGACCCTGATCGCGACGCTGCTCTACGGACAGGCGGGGGCGGCGACGAATCTGCCCCTCGCGATGACGCCGGAGCGCGCGGCCTCCGTGCTCGCGTTGACGGTCGCGATGTGCTGCGTGTCGGCGATGCTCGCGATCCGCAAGCTGGGATCCGCCGAGCCGGCGGAGATCTTCTAGTGGCGCCGGAGCTCGCGAGCGCGGCGAGCTGGGATGGGCCGACCGTTCAGGTCGAAAAGGCGTCCCACTGGTACGGCAAGGGCGCGCTGCGTAAGCAGATCCTCTTCGACGTATCGACGGCGATCGAGCCCGGGGAGGTCGTGATCCTGACGGGACCCTCGGGTTCCGGGAAGACGACGCTGCTCACGTTGATGGGTGCGCTGCGCGCCGGGCAGGAGGGGAGCCTCCGGATCTTCGGGCAGGAGTTGCGCGGCGCCTCGGAAGCCACCCTCGTCGGCATCCGCCGCCGGATCGGATACATCTTCCAGAGTCACAACCTGCTGCCCGCGCTCGACGTCGAGCAGAACGTGCAGATGGCGCTCCAGCTCCAGCCTCGGAGCGAGCGCGCCGGGCGCGCGGAGGAACGCGAGCGGATCGTCGGGGTGCTCGAACGCGTCGGGCTCGGGGACCACGTGACGAAGCGCATCGACCAGCTTTCCGGCGGCCAACGTCAGCGCGTCGCGATCGCGCGGGCGCTGATCAACAAGCCACGCGTGATCCTGGCCGACGAACCGACCGCTTCCCTCGACAAGGAATCGGGCCGCGACGTCGCGGATCTGATCCAGGAGCTGGCGCGCGAGGAAGGCGCGAGCGTCGTGCTCGTCACCCACGACAATCGCATTCTCGACATCGCCGATCGCATCCTGCATCTCGAGGACGGGCGCGTGCGCGCGCTGACCGATGCGGTCGCACAAGAGGCCAGCGATCGCCTCGAGTTGATCCGCACCCGCGACCCGGGCGGCTTCCGCATGCTGTCGACGTTGTCGCGCGCGCTCGCGCGGGTCGCCGCGGCGGATCGGTCCATCGATGAAGCCGAGATCGAGACCATCCGCGACGTGTTGGGGCGCATGACGGATCTCGCGGAGGGCGAGATCGAGCTGGTGCTCGGGCTCGCGGTCGATTCGACGGCCGCGAAGCAGGGCCTTCCGCGGGAGCGACTCGGCGAGCGCGAGAAGGCCCAGGTCGTCGCCGCACTCCACGCCGTCGCGGAAGCCGACGGAGATTTCTGCGACCGCGAGCGCGCCGAGATCGACGCGCTCATCGAGGAGCTCGGCATCGCGCCCGCCGCACGCTGACGAGAATCACGCGGATCGCGAACCTTTCGTCGTTCGAGCATCGCTTTGGGGGCGGGCGAGGGATCGCGGGCAACTCCCTGCGCGAATTCAGGTTCCCGCAGGCGCCGACGAGTGTCGCCCTCACGCGCCTCGCGGACACTCACTGGAACCGTGCAGAAGGATCCGGCCCTTTCCTCCAGACGGTCTGGAAAACCGTCGTTCCCCTCTCGGCTTACGCGACTTTCGCCTGGCCGGTGAGGGGCGCCCGCGAGTTGCCAAGCCCCCGTACGTGGCGGAGACTAGGACGCGTTGCGCATCGGGTGATCGACTGATCCGACACGGGCGGGGGCTCGCGTCGCACCGGCCGACGGCCGATACGGGCTAGCAGAGGAAGAAATCCGAAGATGGAACGCACCATCCCGTCCGCCTACACGATCCCGATGGTGATCGAGCAGAATCAGCGGGGCGAACGGGTCTTCGACATCTACTCGCGTCTGCTCCGCGATCGCGTGGTGTTCCTCGGGACCGAGATCCACGACGAGATCGCCAACGTGATCGTCGCGCAGCTGCTCTTCCTCGAGGCGGACGATCCGGACAACGACATCCACCTCTACATCAATTCGCCGGGTGGATCGGTGACCGCCGGACTCGCGATCTACGACACGATGCAGTTCATCCGGCCGGACGTACACACGACCTGCATCGGGATGGCCGCGTCGATGGGCGCCTGGCTCTTGAGTGCGGGGGCCAAAGGAAAGCGTACGGCGCTCCCGAACGCCCGGGTGATGATCCACCAGCCGATGGGCGGGACCCGCGGGCCGGCCTCCGACATCGATATCCAGGCGCAGGAAATCCTGAAGCTCCGCCACAGGATGAACGAGATTCTTGCGAGTCACACCGGGCGTGATCTTACGCAGATCGCAGAGGATACCGAGCGTGACTACTATATGAGCGCTGAGGAGGCTCGGGATTACGGCATCGTGGACTCAGTCGCGAGCCGTCGAACGGGCACCTCGGAGGAGAGCAGCGCGGGCTGAACGCCGCCGGCCATATGAAGGCGGAGGGCGGCCCGTCGTCACGCATGCGTGCACGGAGCCACCCGAGATCCGGAACGGGATCGATCACCGGGGGGTGAGGAAGAATGAAGAAGCGAGACGACAACGCGAACCTCTCGTGCTCCTTCTGCGGGAAGTCGCAGAAGGAAGTGAAGAAGCTCATCGCGGGGCCGACGGTCTATATCTGCGACGAGTGCATCGAGCTCTGCAACGACATCATCGCCGAGGAATACGGCAACGATGAAGCCGGTGCGGCGCCGCCGCGGGTCCTGAAACCCAAGGAGATCAAGGCGGCGCTGGACGAGTACGTGATCGGTCAGGACGCCGCGAAGAAGGTCCTGTCCGTCGCCGTGCACAACCATTACCGGCGGATCGAGAGCGGAGCGATCTCCGACGTCGAGCTGCAGAAGGCGAACATCCTGCTGCTCGGCCCGACCGGCTCGGGCAAGACGCTGCTCGCGCAGACCCTCGCGAAGATCCTCGACGTCCCGTTCACGATCGCGGACGCGACGACCCTGACCGAGGCTGGCTACGTCGGCGAGGACGTCGAGAACATCGTCCTCAACCTGCTGCAGGCCGCCAACTACGACGTCGAACGCGCCCAGCGCGGGATCATCTACATCGACGAGATCGACAAGATCGCCCGCAAGAGCGAGAACCCGTCGATCACGCGCGACGTGTCCGGCGAGGGCGTCCAGCAGGCGCTGCTCAAGATCATCGAGGGCACGATGGCGAGCGTGCCGCCGAAGGGTGGGCGAAAGCACCCGCAGCAAGAATTCCTGCAGATCGACACGACGAACATCCTCTTCCTGTGCGGAGGTGCCTTCGTCGGCCTGGAGGAAATCATCGAGCGGCGGATCGGGGTGAAGGGTCTCGGCTTCGCTGCCGATATCCAGAACAAGGACGACCGCAAGAAGGGTGAGGCGCTTCGCAAAGTTCAGGCAGAGGATCTCCTCCACTTCGGATTGATCCCCGAGTTCATCGGGCGACTTCCGGTGGTGGCGACCCTCGAGGAGCTGAACGAGGAAGCGCTGATCGCCATTCTGACCCAGCCGAAGAACGCCCTGGTGAAGCAGTACGAGAAGCTCTTCGAGTTCGAAGACGTGCAGCTCAAGTTCACCGAAGGCGCCCTTGGCGCGGTCGCGCGGAAGGCCCTCCAGCAGAAATCGGGCGCCCGTGGGCTGCGCGCGATCCTCGAGAACGCGATGTTGGAACTCATGTACGAATTGCCCTCCAGGGACGACGTCGAAGAATGCGTGGTCGGCGAAGAAGTGATCGAGCAGGGCGCGGAGCCCGTGCTCGGTCTGAAGCGGGAGGCGGAGTCGGCCTAGATCGGGAAGGACGCAGAGTCTTCTTCAGTCCGGAGGGGGTGGTTGCCCCCGCCCGAGCGGTGCCTAGGGTTCCCGTTCGCACCCGGATTCCGTGACAGGACGAAGCCGTGAACCGCAGGATCGCGATTGCGATAGAGAGTACGACGGGGGGTTGGTCATGAGTGAAGAAACTGGGGGGCGCGTCCCGCTCCTTCCGCTGCGCGACATCGTCGTCTTTCCGCACATGGTCGTGCCGCTGTTCGTCGGCCGGCCGAAGTCGATCCAGGCGCTCGAGGATGCGATGGCGGGCGACCGTCAACTCGTGGTGGCCGCGCAGCGCGTGGCCGGCGAAGAGGATCCGACGCCCGAGGACATCTTCGAGATCGGCACCCTCGGCACGATCATCCAGCTGCTGCGGCTGCCCGACGGAACCGTGAAGGTCCTCGTCGAGGGCAAGACCCGCGCGCGCGTCCGCGACTTCGCCGCGGTCGACCCGTATTTCGCGGTCGAGGTCGAGGCGCTGCCGGACGAGGGAGCCGACACGCCCGAGGCGGAAGCCCTCGTGCGCTCCATCCACACGACCTTCGAGAGCTACTCCAAGCTCAACAAGAAGATCGCGCCCGAGATCGTGAATTCGGTCGCCGCGATCTCCGAGCCCGGCAAGCTCTCCGACACGGTCGTCGCCCACCTGAACCTCAAGCTGCCCGATCGCCAGAAGCTCCTCGAGGTGACCTCCACGGTCGAGCGCCTCGAAGAGGTCTACAACCGCATGCAGGCGGAGATCGAGGTGCTCGAGGTCGAGCGAAAGATCCGCGGCCGCGTCAAGAAGCAGATGGAGCGCTCCCAGAAGGAGTACTACCTGAACGAGCAGATGCGGGCGATCCAGAAGGAGCTCGGAGAGCGCGGCACCGGCGACGACGGCAAGAACGAGATCGCGGAGCTCGAGGAACAGCTCGAGGCCAAGTCGATGCCCGAGGATGCTCGGGAGCGGACCGAGAAGGAGCTCAAGAAGCTCAAGCAGATGTCGCCGATGGCGGCGGAAGCGACGGTCGTCCGCAACTACATCGACTGGATGCTCGCGCTTCCGTGGGACGAGTTCGGGGAAGAAGAGAAGGATCTGACCGTCTCCCAGGACGTGCTCGACGCCGACCACTACGGCCTCGACAAGCCCAAGGAGCGGATCCTGGAATACCTCGCGGTCCAGACCCTCGTCGAGAAGATCAAGGGCCCGATCCTCTGCCTCGTCGGTCCGCCCGGCGTCGGCAAGACCTCCCTCGGCAAGTCGATCGCCCGTTCGACGGGACGCGACTTCGTGCGCATCTCCCTCGGTGGCGTGCGGGACGAGGCCGAGATCCGTGGCCATCGCCGGACCTACATCGGTGCGCTGCCCGGCAAGATCATCCAGGGCCTCAAGAAGGCGGGCACCTCGAACCCGGTCTTCCTGCTCGACGAGATCGACAAGATGTCGATGGACTTCCGAGGCGACCCGTCGAGCGCGATGCTCGAGGTGCTCGATCCGGAGCAGAACAACACGTTCTCCGATCACTATCTCGACGTCGAATACGACCTGTCCCGGGTGATGTTCATCTGTACGGCGAACGTCCTCGGTGAGATCCCGCGGCCGCTCCAGGATCGCATGGAGATCATCCAGATCCCCGGCTACATCGAGTCGGAGAAGCTGGAGATCGCCAAGAAGCATCTCGTCGACAAGGTCCGGGACAACAACGGCCTGTCGGAAGAGGACATGGCGTTCACGGACAACTCGATCCTCGAAGTGATCCGGCACTACACGCGTGAATCCGGCGTTCGCGGTCTCGAACGCGAGCTCGCGTCGATCACGCGCAAGATCGCGCGCGAGAAGGTGTCCCAGGGCGAGTCGTTCAAGTCGGTGAAGGTGTCGCCCAAGCTGGTCCGCAAATACCTCGGCGTCCAGAAGCATCGCTTCGGTCAGACCGAGGAGGAGAACCGGATCGGGGTCACGACCGGCCTCGCGTACACCGAGGTGGGCGGCGAGCTGCTCCAGACCGAGGTCTCGATCATGCCCGGCAAGGGCAAGGTCCAGATCACCGGGCGCCTCGGCGAGGTCATGACCGAGTCGGCGAACGCGGCGATGTCCTACATCCGCTCGCGCGCGAAGCAGCTCGGCCTCACGAGCAACTTCCACGAGCAGGTCGACGTCCACATCCACGTGCCGGAGGGCGGGACGCCCAAGGACGGTCCGTCCGCGGGCATCACGATGGCGACCACGATCGCTTCGGCGCTCACGCGGATCCCCGTTCGCTCGAACGTGGCGATGACCGGCGAGATCACCCTCCGCGGACGCGTGCTCCCGATCGGCGGGCTCAAGGAGAAGCTGATCGCGGCCCATCGCGGCGGGATCGACACGGCCCTCGTTCCCAAGGAGAACGAGAAGGACCTGAAGGACCTGCCGTCGGTGATCAAGAAGAACATCAAGATCATCCCGGTCGAACACATGGACGAAGTCCTGCGGCTCGCCCTCGCGATCGACGATGCCGATCACTTCCTCGAGGACGCCGACGGCATCCACGAGATCGAGGAGATCTACATCACCCCGGGCGGAATCGCGCAGCAGACGACGGAGCTGCCGCATCCGGCCGGAGTCAATTAACTTTCGCGCCTTTCGGGCGCGATGCACTCGTGTCTGCTCCGCATCCGCGTCGAGCGAGGCTGTGGGCGCGTAGCTCAGCTGGCTAGAGCACCTCGTTTACACCGAGGGGGTCCGGGGTTCGAGTCCCTGCGCGCCCACCAACTTTCTCGGCGGCCTCTTAGGCCTCCGGGATCGGGCGCTCATCCTCCTAAGCTCGCCTCGGCCCTCCGCCGCTCCGAGTTGGTGGCCCTCACGGTGGAGGACACGGAGCTGACCGCCCGGGGCATGCTCGTCACGGTTCGAGCATCCAAGACCGACCAAGAGGGGCAGGGCAGGCAGATCGCCATCTTGCGCGGCCGGAACCCTGAGACTTGCCCCCTCCGTGCGCTCCTGCTCTGGCTCCAGGCGGCAGGCATCACCGACGGCCCGCTCCTCCGAAGAGTCGACCGTCACGGGAACGTTGGGGAGTGCCTTGGGTCGCGGTCAGTTGGAGAGATCGTCCAGCGTCTGGCCAAGAGGGCAGGGCTAGATCCCAAGCGCTTCGGTGGACACTCGCTGCGGGCGGGCTTCGTCACGTCGGCTGTAGAGGGTGGGGCTCGGGTTGATCGGGTGATGGACCACAGCGGGCACCAGTCGGCGGCCATGATAAGGACTTACACGCGCCGCAGTGACGCATTCGACGACCACGCCGGGGATGGGCTTCTCTGACGTGCTCAGCGACATCGGCTAAACGGGCGTGCTCGGGCCGAACTGCTGATGCCGACGGTGACATACTTCGGGAACCGCAAACGTGTCGATAGCCCGCCTCAGGTCGCCCGACAGCCCGTTGCGGGGACGTGGCGGGCTTTCGGCGGTGTCGTCCCTTGCGGCCGAATCTGCCGAGCCGACAATAGGAGCGCCGCGACGACGTGAACTGATCTCTCTCTCTTTGATGAGGAGAAATCCATGTCCAAGCCCTCTCTTCGCCCCGGCCTCCGCCTCCGGCTCGCTCTCATCGGCCTTGACCTGGAGCTTTCCGCCGGCGCGCTCTTCTCCATCGCGGCGATCGTTAGCGCGCTCGTGCTGGTGAATTCGCAGCAGGTCCTGATCATCCATGCTGAGCCTCTCTCGATCGAGTGGCGGCTGTTCAAGTCGGCGGAGGATGATGTTGCGCTCGATCGTACGTGGCGCCGCGCGGCCGCGGGCGACGCCGGACACCCACTCGCTTGCGAGCAGGGCAGCCCCCTGGCTCACGTGCCTCCGCACGAGCCCCCGTGAGAGAACGGCGGCGGGTACCGGGGGGAAGCGGGCGCGGTGAGATATGCGTATTGGGTGTTCGGATTTCTGGGCAAGATGTCCGTAGAACGCCGCCGCGCGAAGCCTTCAGCTGCCACTCGCGGAGATGTGACTTCGGGACACGCCGGCCTCGCTAAGAGCGCGCCGCACGTCGTCGCGCGCCCCTTCACCCCCGTCGGCGAGTCGCGAGTTTCCGATGAGAATGACTCTACCCGCCCGGCCGGCACCAATTCTCGATAGGAATGCAAGATGCTAGGCCGATCTGAGGATGGGCCAGCACGCACTTTCTAATTCCGTTCGGCGTAGGCCGGTCTAGTGCATTAGTTCGAAACCTGCGACGAGGGAACTAACTCTCATTGAACGCGCTCAGTCCATACGTATTCTATGGGCACCGGGCAATGAATCAGACCGACACACAATCGGCCTTGGTCCGCCCTGGAGTTGTGGGAGCCGCCGACTATGAGAGCCATCATTGCGATCACCCTGCTAGCCGTAGGAACGGTGATATTCGCCACTAGCGCGACCGCGCAGTCGTCGTGCGATGACGTCGACTTGAACGGGGACGGGGCCATCGACGACGACGACGTTGAGCTCTTTGTGGCGCTTCTTGGTCTGTCGGTAGGCGATGTCGGATACGTCGCTGGCGCCGACATGGACGGCTCGGGATCGATCACGCCCATCGACTTCAAGAAGTTTCTTAGCTGTCGGTGATGTACTCGGCCGCCTCCCCTCTCTGCCAATAACGATGAGACACCAGCCTACTCAACAATTACTGTAGGGC
>CAZAUR010000016.1:0-111097 GCA_964488255.1 uncultured Spirochaetaceae bacterium
ATGCCTACGGGCTCTTGAGTCCGCCGGGCTGAGGGGGCAGGATCTACCAATGCCCACACCCACGTCGACTCCGCCGATCCGTTCCCGCGACGTCCAGTCCCGCAGCCTCCGCTTCCACACACTCGAGTGTGGAGAGGATCGGCCCGGGGAGGACCCGGTCATCCTGCTCCACGGATTCCCCCAGACATCACACATGTGGCGGCATCAGTTGCCGGTGCTCGGCGAGCGCTTCAAGTGCTATGCGCCGGACACCCGCGGCTACGGCGGAACAGACAAGCCGCGAGTCCGCCTCGATAGGTCAATCCTCGCTCGCGACGTGATCGACTTCATGGACGCCCTCGGCATCGAGCGCGCGCGCCTGGTCGGCCACGACTGGGGCGGGATCGTCGCCTCGTCCGCGGCGCTCAAGTACCCGGATCGCTTCAGCCGCCTCGCGCTCCTCGACACCCTCGTCTCGGTCTGGATCACGTGGGGCATCCATGGCTACTGGTTCAAGGCCGAGCCCGATGCGGAGCGGTTCTGGGAGAAGCACCACGCGGATTTCATCCGCTCGACCTTCGCGGGCATTCCCGGTCCCTACGGCGGTCCGCCGGAATCACCCTGGGCTGCGGTCGAAGGCTCCGAAGGCTCGGCGGCGCTCGCCGACTGGGACCCGACACAGTTCTGGTCCGAAGAGGACGTGAAGCACTACGTCGAAGCGTTCTCGAATCCCGGATCGTGGTTCCACGCGATCGAGTACTACCGCCACTGCCTGCCCTTCCACGTCGCGAGCCCGGACGAGAGCGCGCCAGGCGGGAAGCGCTTCGAGTTCCGGACGAGCAAGCAGATCGCCGACATGTGGCATCACGAGAACCTGCTCTTCGGACATCCGGAGTGGGCGGACAACTTCATGGTGTTCGCGCCGGAGGATTGGCACCTCACCTACGACGCGCCGACGATGTACGTGTTCAGCCCCTTCCTCGTGCCCCAGGCCTTCGAAGACGGCGCGCTCCCGCCGGACGACTACATTCCGTCCGGCAATGCGTATGCGGATTCGTTCGCGCACCACTTCCCGGACCTGCGCACGCGCGGCGCGCAATGTGGTCACTTCATTCCGGAGGAAGCACCGGAGCGAACGAACGAGCTGCTCCTGCAATTCCTGAACGGCGACATCTGACCCCGGCACCCGACCCCAGCACTCCCTCGGAGGCTCCCATGCGATTCGCGCGTCTCACCCTTCTCTTGTTCGCCGCGCTCGCGCTCGCGCTCGGCTGCGGGACGCCTTCGGGCCCGAAGCTCGTCGACTGGCCGACGGATCGCGGCGCGGACGTCTTGATCCGGGGCGCGCGCGTGCTCGACGTCGCGACGGGAGAGCGTGGGGCACCGGCCGACGTGCGGTTGAGCGGCGGACGGATCGTGACGGTCGCGAAGGCAGGCGCGCTCGAGGCGGACGGCGCGCGAACGATCGATGGCCGCGGGGCGACGCTTCTTCCCGGCCTCGTCGACATGCACGGCCACATCTCGACCTCGACCGCGCCCGCCTGGGAGATGGGCACGCCCCCGACCCCCGACATCAACCTGCGCGGCTACGTGTACGCGGGGGTCACGACCGTCTTCGATCCCGGCGACGGCTCGGGAGAATGGGCCGAGCGCCGCGCGGGCGTGGCGGCCGGTGAGATCCTCGGGCCGCAGATCTTCACGACCGGGCCGATCGTGACGGCGCCCCACAGCCATCCCCTCGCGATGATCGAAGCGCTCGTGCCGGGATGGATCGCGTGGCTGTTGATCGACAACTTCGCGATTCCCGTCGGCAGCGACGAGGAGGTCGCGGAAGTGATCGACCGGATCGCGGGGGACGGCGCCGACGCGATCAAGATCGTGGTCGATGCGATTCCCCTCGGTGCCGAGCGCATGACGCGCGAGCGCGCCGCTTCGGTCGTCACGCGCGCTCGCAGTCACGGGATCCGGACCGTCGCGCACGTCGGCACGACCGAGGACGCGATCGACGCCGCGGAGGCGGGCATCGCGCTCTGGGTGCACGGCGTCTACAAGGAGCCGCTCTCGGACGCGGACGTCGCCCGACTCGTCGCATTCGGCATCCCGATGGTGACGACGAGCGAAGTCTTCGATGCTTACGGTCGTGCGGACAGCGGTCCGCCCATCAGGACCCGCCTCGAGATCGAGTCCGTCCCCGCCGAGAAGCTCGACTCCTTCTACCCGGTCCCGGAAGACTTCGACCCGGGACCGCTCCAGAGCTGGGTCGAACTGATGCAGGACACGCGCAGCGTCCGGCTCGTGAACGTCGGCCGCCTGCACGACGCCGGCATGACGATCCTCGCCGGCAGCGACACCCAGAGCAACGTCTTCCCGGGCGCCGCGCTCCATCGCGAGCTCGTGACCCTCGTCGAAGCCGGCCTCACTCCCGCCGAAGCGATTCGCGCCGCGACCCTCGACCCGGCGCGCTACCTCGAGGAGACCGACGACCCGAGCTTCGGCGTCGTCGCGGTCGGCAAGCGCGCGGACCTGCTGCTCGTCGACGGCGACCCGACGGCGGATATCGCAGCGCTCGAAGCGATCCGCGCGGTCGTGCTCCAGGGCGAGCCGATCGTCCGGACGACGGTCGCGGAAGAAGCAGCGGCGGCCTCGGCGGACTAACGGCTCAGACGAGCGCGCTTCGCAGAGGCCGCGCGCCCAACACCCGCGCGACGATCTCGAGTCCGGCCTCCAGTCGCGCGCGGCTGCGCGTCGCGGAGAGCGAGAGACGGATCGCTGCGACCGAGGGCATGCCCTCGATCCGGAACTCGTCGGCGGGACTCGCCTTCACGCCCTCGCGCCCGAGCGCGGCCGACGCGCTGGGACCGTCCCAACCTTCCGGCAGGGGCACCCAGAGGTGATAGGCGCTCTCGCGGGTCGCGAAGGGCAGGTCGCGGAGCGCCTTCGCGGCAAGGGCATGACGAATCGTGAGCTCCTCGCGTCGCGCGGTGAGCACGCGTTCGATGGTGTCGTCCTCGAGCCAGCGTTGGGCCACCAGGCCACCGAGGGGCGCCGCCATCCAGACGGAGCCCCAGACGCCCTCGACCAGGCGTGGGATGAGCTCGTCGGGTGCGGCCAGGAACGCCGTGCGGACCCCGGGCGAGAGCGTTTTCGACAGGCTCGCGATGGTGAGCACGCGCTCGGGCGCGAGCCGCGCCAGGGACGTCGGGTCGTCGTCGACCAGGCCGGCGTGGATCTCGTCCTGCACGATCATCAGGTCGTGGCGACGGGCGATGTCCGCGATCGCCTCGCGGCGCTCGCGCGGAAGCTGGGCGCAGGTCGGGTTCTGCAGGTTCGGCATGCAGTAGAGGGCCCGGGGTCGACTCTCGCGGCAGATCGATTCGAGCGCCTCGGGTACGACGCCGTCTTCGTCGATCGCGACGCCCTGCACGCGCAGGCCGAGGGTTCGGCTCGAAGCGAGGAACCCCGGATAGGTGAGCGCCTCGCCTAATACGAGGTCGCCCGGTGCGGCCACCGCGCCAAGGGCGACCAGGATCGCGTGCTGGGCGCCCGCGCAGACGACGAGCTGATCGGCGGACACGTCGAGGCCGAGGCGCGCGAGCCAATGCGCACCCGCGCGGCGCAGGTCCGGATCCCCGGCCGGATCGTGATAGGCGGTCCGCGCATCGAGCAGGCCAGGCGCCGCGCGGTCCTCGGCGGCGAGCGCTTCGAGCGCGCTGGCGAGGTCGGGTCCGGGCATCGCGGTCGGCACGTTGATGCTGAGATCGATCGGGCCGTCCTCGCGTTCGGGCTCCGCCCGGGACAGCACCGACCGCTCCCGCTCGCGAACCCAGGTGCCACGTCCGACCTCGCCCTCGATCAGCCCGCGCCGCCGCGCTTCGCCGTACGCGCGGGTCACCGTCCCGACGTTCACCCCGAGCTCGGCGGCGAGATCGCGGTGGGTGGGGAGCCGGTCGCCGCTCCTGAGGCGGCCGCGGGCGATGTCGCTCTCGAGGGCGCGCGTGATCGCCAGATAGACCGGACCGTCCTCGACGAGCTCGGGGGACCAGATTGTCATGGGGACAATTTCCGTTGGCCGGCAGGGAGTTGGCGGCGTATTCATACAATATCCGAGATTGAGTGGAGATTGTATCGATGGAGAACAGGACAATCTGTGACGAGAAGCTGATCCGCGATGCCGCGGACCGAGCGAACGCGTTCCTCGCGGCGCTCCCCGAGCGGCGGGTCGGGGGCGAGCCCCTCGCAGTCGAGCGGCTCGCCCGATTCCTGGCGGAGCCCCTGCCTGACGACGGCGTGCCGCCCCAGGAGATCCTGGCTGACCTCGACCACTACGGTTCGCCCGCGACGGTCGCGAGTCCGGGACCGCGCTTCTTCGGCTTCGTGAACGGGGGCGCGCTCCCCGCGAGCCTCGCCGCGCATTGGCTCGCGAGTGCCTGGGATCAGAATGCGTTCTCCGCAGCGAGCTCGCCGGCGGGCGCGGCGATCGAGGAAGCGGCCCTCGTCTGGCTGCGCGACCTCTTCGGTCTGCCCGCCAGCACCGAAGCAGCGTTCACGACCGGCGCGACTCTCGCGAACTTCTCGGCACTCGCAGCCGCGCGTCATCGCCTGCTCGCGCGCGCCGGCTGGAACGTCGAAGCGGACGGCCTTTTCGGTGCGCCGCCGATCGACGTCTACGTCTCCGAGGAGTCGCATCCGACGGTGCGCAAATCGCTCGGGCTGCTCGGCATGGGACGCGAACGCCTGCGCGTGCTCCCGACCGGCGCGCAGGGGCGCGTGCGGGCCGATGCGCTCCCGCGCTTCGGCCCGGCGACGATCGTCTGCGCCCAGGCGGGCAACGTGAACAGCGGCGCGTTCGATCCCTTCCCGGCGCTGGTGGATGCCTGTGCGAAGGAAGGCGCGTGGCTGCACGTCGATGGCGCGTTCGGGTTGTGGGCCCTGGCGAGCCCGCGGCTTCGCTCGCTCGCGGAAGGCATCGAGGGCGCGGATTCGTGGGCGACCGACGGACACAAGTGGCTGAACGTCCCCTACGACTGCGGGATCGCGTTCGTGCGTGACGCCGAGGCGCTGCGCGCCGCGATGTCCTTCACGGCCGCCTACCTCCCGACGGAGGGGGCCCGCGAGCCCTTCCACACGACGCCGGAGTCGTCGCGTCGGCCTCGCGGCGTCGAGGTCTGGGCGGCTCTGCGAAGCCTCGGCCGGAACGGCGTCGCTGCAATGATCGAGGCGGGCTGCGCGCATGCGACGCGATTCGCAGAGGCGCTCGCATCGGCCGGCTACGAGATCCTGAACGAGGTCGAGCTCAACCAGGTGGTCGTGTCGTTCGGAAGCGATGAACAGAACGACGCGATCGTGCGTGCGATCCAGGAGGACGGGACCTGCTGGTGCGGCCCGACCGAGTGGCGCGGGCGACGCGCGATGCGGATCAGCGTCTCGTGTTGGGCGACGGAGGCGGAGGACGTCGAGCGTTCCCTCGACGCGATCCTCGCGTGCGCGGCGCGCGTGCTCGCCTAATCGCCGCGCGGCTTGAGCAGCGCGATCGTCGAGGTGGCCTTCGCGATCTTGACGCCGTCGACGGTTCGCAGGAAGCCTTCGGCGAACACGGTCCGTCCACCGCCGTGCTCGATCCACGCCTCGGCGAAGATCGGGCCCGGGTTGGCGGCGCGGAAGAACGACACCTTCACGTCGAGGGACATCGCGACCCGCCCCTCGCCGGCGCCGACCATCGCGGCCGTCGCCATCGCGTTGTCGACCCAGCCCGTCACGAAGCCGCCCTGGGCGACGTTGCCCGAGTGGCAGTGGTCCGGGCGGCACTCGAACTCGACGACGACCCGGCGCGCTTCGGCGTCGATGTCGACGTAGCGCACGAAGCCGAGGGTCTTCAGCATGGGCGCGACGGAGCGGTGGGGCGCCTCTTCGGTCGAGAAGGCCATGGGGTCAGTCTCCCTGTTCTTCGGAGCGGCCGAGTCGGCGTCGAAGGATCGTGACGATCTCTTCGTTGTTGCGGCGCGTGGGTTCGGCGTGGGGCAGGAAGGCCGAGCCGTGGAAGGTGCCCGCGTAGTTGTGTAGCTCGACGGAGACGCCCGCCTCGAGCAGGGTGAGCGCGTACCGGATTCCCTCGTCCCGGAGCGGGTCGAACTCCATCGTCGAGACGTAGGCGGGGGGCAGACCCGCGACGTCCTTCGCGGTCGCGCGCGACGGCGCGGCGTAGATCGACGGCTCGCCCGAGTGGTCCGGTCCGAGGTAGTGCTTCCAGCTGTGGACCGCGTTCGGGCGGTTCCAGAAGGGCGTGTCGTCGAAGGCCAGCATCGACGGTGTGTCGAGGCGATCGTCGATCTCGGGGATCTCGAGCAGCTGGTAGCAGATGGACGGCCCGCCCTGGTCGCGGGCGTAGAGCGCGAGACCCGCGGCGATCCCGCCGCCCGCGCTCTGGCCGCCGATCGCGATCCGGTCCGGGTCGATCCCGAGCTCCTCGGTGTGGTCGGCCATCCAGCGGAGCGCCGCATAACAATCTTCGAGCCCGGCCGGGAAGGGGTCCTCCGGCGCCAGGCGGTAGCCGACGCTGACGACGACGACGTCGACGCGCTCGGCGATCATCTGGCACCAGCCGTCCATCATCTCGATGGTCCCGAACATGAAGCCGCCGCCATGGAGCTCGAGGAACCCGGGGCGGGGCGCGCTCGCTTCGGCCTTGGGGCGATAGATCCGGATCGGCACGTCGGGCGCGCCGTGGAGGCCCGCGATCGTGCGGTCCTCCTGGGCGACCGAGTCGCGCTGGGGAATCAGCTCGAACGCATCGGCGCGTTCCTCACGGATCGCCTGGATCTTCTCCGCTGTCGAGTAGTCGCCGACCCGCGGCAGCTCGGGGAGGAAGGGAACGAAGTCTTCGTCGTAGGCGTGGTCTCTTGCGTCGTCTTCGGCCATCGATCGACGATAGCAACGCGAAGGCGGCGGCAACGCGTGATGGACCCCGCGTCAGCGCTTCTCGACCCGCACCTTCGGGAGCGGCGGCGGCGTATCCGACCCGACCCAGCGCAGCGCGAGTCCGCCGCGGCGATGGCCCGCGGTGTCGAGCCAGTTCGGCTTGCCGGGATCCCGGGCGGCGATGTGGATCTCGACCGTGCCGTCGGGGCCGGCGACGGCCGTCTCGTGGTTCACGTGCGTGTCGTAGTGGAGATAGTCGAACGACTCGAGCCAGTGGTTGCCGATCTGGAGGTTCCAGTAGTCGAACTGCTTCGGAGGTTCGAGCACGACCGTGTAGACCTCGTCGTCCTCGAGCTCCCAGTAGCTGTAGAGGTAGATCGTGTTCGGGTCGCCCTGGGCAACGGCGAGGAACTTCTCGTCGATCTCGCGGATCTCGAACGGGTGCTCCTGGAACGATGCACGCCAGGCCTGGAACTGGTTGACGATCGCGGGGACCGTCACGCCGACGCGGTCGAGCACGCCGACGAGCTTCTCAGGCGCGAGCGGCAGGGGTTTCGGGCCGTCGTCGATGCGGACGAGCTCGAAGCTCGCCGCCTTCTGCTCGCGTCGACGCAGCACGGTCTGCCGGATGTTGAGGGCGTTCGTCTCGGGGCCGAGGGCGAGCCAGTTGCCGGGGTGTTCCTCACGGGACAGCACGAGCTCGAAGTGCGTGCCGTCGAGCTCGAGCTCGTTGGTCGTGACGTAGCCATCGCGGACGAGGCCCTTCGGCGTCCCGAGCGCGCCGGAGAAGACGCCGATGCCGAGCATCGCCGCGTCGTTCAGGTCCCCGGTCAGGCGATAGCTGAACTCGGGCGACAGTCGCGCACCGGCATAGACGTAGTCGGGGTTGTCGAGGCCGATCTTCGGGCTCGTCGTCGACATCACCGCCGCCGCCGGATCCGATTCGTCGAGCTGGGCGCGCAGGAAGTGCGACGTGAGCCGAGCGAGATGGCGATAGCCCTCGGCGCGATCGAAGTCGTCGTCGGGGGTGTTCTCGAGGACGAGGTCGCCGGCCTGCTTCAGCCGGTCGCAGAAGTCGCTCCAGGCCTGGCCGCTCGCGAGGCGGACAGAGGGATCGTCGGACATGCGCTGCTCCCGGGCGGCGCTGGCGCGTCACGCGCTCAGAGCGCCTCGAAGAAGGTCTTCAGTACGGCGAACCCGGTCGGTCCGCCGACGAGCCCCTGGCTCATCTTGTTCATCACGAAACCGAAGCCGACCTTCGCGTCGGGGTCGGCCATACCGATCGAGCCGCCGGCGCCCGGATGCCCGAACGCGTTCTCGCTCGGCGACAGCGGCATGAAGTCGCTGCGAAGCATGTAACCGAGGCCGTAGCGCATGGGCATCTGGCCAAGCGTCGCGTCGGGACCAGAGACCTGCTCGGTTCGTGCGCGCTTGATCGAGTCGGGCTCGAGCAGCCGCACGCCGTCGATCTCGCCGCCCCGCGCGAGGGCGCCGTAGATGCGGGCGAGGGCGCGCGCGTTGCCGTGGCCGTTGGCCGCGGGGATCTCCGCCGAGCGCCAGGCCGCCGTGTTGTGCGCGCCCGCTTTGATGTGCGGGTTGTTGAACGCGGCGCCGACCATCGTCGTCGGGTCGACCATGTCGCGCATGAAGTCTGCCATCGGTCCCTTCAGGCGAACGGCCGGCTTGTCGCTCCCGGTCTGCTTCGTCTCCTTCGGCGGCGCGAGCGAGCCGACCATGTCCGACACGCGACCGTGCTCGCCCGCGGGCAGGCCGATGTGATAGTCGGCGCCGAGGGGTTCGGCGACGTCCTCACGGAAGAGCGTGCCGACCGACTTGCCCGACACGCGGCGGATCACCTCGCCGACCAGGAAGCCGTAGGTGACCGGGTGGTAGCCGTGCTTCTCACCGGGCGTCCACCAGGGCTCCGTCTTCGCGAGCGCGGCGCACATCGCGTCCCAGTCGTAGAGGGTCTCGCCTGGCAGCGTCTCGCGAACGGCGGGGAGCCCGACGCGGTGGCAGAGCAGCCACGACACCGGCACGTCCTGCTTGCCCGCGTCCGCGAACTCCGGCCAGTATTCGGCGACCGGTGCGTCGAGGTCGATCTTGCCCTGCTCGACGAGGCGATGCGCGATCAATGCAGTCATGCCCTTCGTGGTCGAGTAGGTGTTCGCGATCGTGTCCGGGCCCCAGGGCTCGGCGTGGTCCTTGCTCGTGTAGCCGCCCCAGAGGTCGACGACGAGCTCGCCATCGAGGGCGAACGCGATCGAGGCGCCGATCTCTTGTTTGGCGACGCACTTCTCGAACGTTTCTCGGACCGCGGCGAAGCGCGGGTCGCAATGACCATCGACGGGAACGGGCGTGGCGTCGGACAACGGGGTCTCCAGCTGAGTGGGGCGGGTGATCAGCCGAGCAGCCGCTCGGCGTTGCCGCGGAGGATCGCATGGCGGATCTCGGCGCGCTCGGGATCCTCGGTCGCGATCAGGACCTTGGCCTGGGTCGCGGCCAGGTGATAGAAGGGCCAGTCGGTCCCGAAGAGCAGGCGCTCGCCGCCGGTACGTCGGATCATCGTGTCGAGCCAGGTGATCCCCTGACCGTGGATGCCGAGCCAGACGTTTTCGTGTCGCAGCGCGAGCTCGAGCATCGCCGCGTTGTCCCTCGCCCCGCCGTGTCCCATCACGAACCGGAGCTTCGGGAAGGCCGACACCGCGCCCTCGTAATGGCGCGGCATCGCATAACCTTGTCGCGACTCCGGCTCGATCCCCGCGCGCCCGCCGTGGAAGAAGATCACGAGGCCGAGTCGCTCGGCGGCCTCGTAGACCTCCATCGCCTCCTCCGAGTCCGGATGGAACGCCTGCATCGTGGGATGCATCTTCACGACCCGCATGCCCGCCGCGGCCGCTGCTTCGAGACACGCGATCTTGTCGCGCTGGGTCGGATGGACGGAGGTGCCGAGCCAGAGGCGATCGCCGGCGCCGGTCGCCTCGAGACCGCATCGCCAGTTCTCCTCGACGTCGTCGCCCCAGGGCAGGTCGAACACGATCGGGAGCAGGACCGCGCTCGCGATCTTCGTCGCGTCCATCTCGTCGAGCAGGTTCGGGATCGTGTGCGTGCGCACGACTTCGTTGCCCCAGAGTCCCTGGGTGATCGTCTTGCCGGGCAGGTCGTGGAGTGCTTCGTCCGAGAAGTTCGCGTTGATGTAGACGTCGAGGTCGAGCTCGCAGGGCGGCTCTTCGCCGTCGCAGTCGAGCAGGTGTTGCACGCGGTCGGTGCGCGCGGTCAGGTCGAGGCGCGGCTCGAAGAGCATCGACATGCCGAGGTGGCAGTGGAAGTCGATCGCCTGGGACACGCTGTCGTCGACCATTCGGAGGGTGCTCGCGCCGTCGAGCTCGTACCAGGGCAGCTCGGCCAGGCCCTGGTACCCGCGATAGCGCTGCGGACCGAAGGGGCCGTTGCCCGACGCGTTCGCTTCGTCGAGGCGCTGCTTCGCCATCAGCGCGCGGTCCGCTTCGGTGTAGGGCTTGCGGTCGGCACAGCCGAAGGCGCCGAGACCGAGGGAGGCGGCGCCGAGCAGGGCGCCTCCGTTGCGGAGGAACGCACGTCGATCGAGGGAGGAGGGCATGGGGGAAGCTTACCCGTTCCGGCTCGCTAGAATCGAGCGCTTGCTCGGATTGCCGGCGAGCGCCCGTAACGCCTACGTGATGACCAGGAGACCCGTCATGAGCCCCGTCCGCGAAGAAAACCTCATCCTCTGCAATGCGCCCCTCGTCGGCGGCGCGATGGACGTCTCCGCCGAGCAGGTGAAGTCGATCGTCGACGCCGCCGCGGATGCCGGCTGGGGCGGCGTGTCGCTCTGGGCGTTCCACCACCTCGCCGCCGTCGGCGCCGGCGCGAGCCCGGAAGAGGTGAAGACATGGCACGACGATCGCGGCCTGTCGGTCCCGGTCGTCGAGTCGTTGATCGGCTGGGAAGGCGGCGACGAGTCCGCGATCCGGGAACAGTGCGGCTCGACCTTCGACGTGGCGAGCTTCTATGGCGCCAAGGTCGTCGCGGGCGTCGTGATGGGGCCGAAGATCGACCGCGCCGCCGCGGCGAAGGGCCTCTCGCTGCTAGGCAAGATGGGCGCCGACCGCGGCATGAAGGTCTGCATCGAGTGGCTCCCCTGGTGTGGCCTGCCGACGATCAAGGCCGCGTGGGAGCTCGTGCAGGAAGCCGGCGGCGACAACATCGGTCTCGTCTTCGACACCTGGCACTGGCTGCGTCAGCCGGGCGGTCCCGATCCGGCGACGCTCCGCCACGTGCCCGGGGATCGCATCCACTGCGTGCAGCTCGACGACACGACGGCGGTGGGCACCGACGAGGACCAGATGATGGAGTCGATGACGAACCGGCTGCTGCCCGGGGACGGCGAGGTCGACTGGCCGAACGTGCTCTCCCTGCTCGACGAGATCGGAGCGGATCCGATCTGGGCGCCCGAGGTGTTCAACGTCGGCCTGATGCAGGAAGGGCCGGTCGAGATGGCGCGCAAGACGCGCGAGGCGACGCGCAAGGTGCTCGGGCTCTCTTAGGCCTTCAGTCGCGAACGAGCGCGATCTTTTCCGCGGCGAGCCGAACCAGCTCGCTCGCGGTCGCTTCTTCGTCGGTCACGCCGAACACGTAGCGGTCGGGGCGCATCAGTACGGCGGCGCGGTTTGCGAACACGTGGTCGAGGCTGCCTTCGGTCACGTCGTACGCGTCGAGTGCCAGACACCGGACGCCCATACGCTCCGCGATCGATCGGGCGTCGTCGTCGAGCGCCACGTCCTCGGCGCTTCGACCGACCAGCGCGAAGCCGCGTCCGGCGGCCTCGTCGAGCTTCTCGCTCGCGTCGCCGCTCCCGCGCGGGCGCCACTCGGGTTGCCGCAAGGTCTCGCCGATCGGGATTCCGTCCGCGGTCTGCGCCCCGAGAGTCGCGCCGCCGTGGATCGGTAGGCGGATGCCGCCTTCGTCGACGGCGACGGAGGGCGCCCAGCCGGGATGCGGCTCCGGGCGACCGGCCTCGCGTGCAGCGAGGGTCTCCATCAGCTTGCCGATGTCGCACGCGCCGTCGACGAGGGTGCGCGCGTGGTCGTCGCGTTCCTCGAAGTAGGTGTCCAGGAAGCGCGCGTCGCAGCGTCCTTCGTGGACCATCGCGAGCTTCCACCCCAGGTTGAACGCGTCCCGAATGCCGCTGTTGAGGCCCTGCCCGAGAAAGGGCGGCGTCTGGTGCGCCGCGTCCCCGGCGAGCAGCACGCGGCCTTCCCGCCAGCGCTCCGCGGTCGCGGCGTGGAACTGATAGACCGCCGCGCGCCGGATCGTGTAGTGGTCCTTCGGGAGCCAGCTCTCGAGCAGACGGTCGATCGTCTCCGGTCGGACCATCTCGTCCCGTGTCTCGCCCGGCTGAAGCTGGAACTCCCACCTGCGGTTCGGGTCCTTGACGCAGACGTAGGTCGTGAGCCGCTCGGGATCGCAGACCTGCATGGTCGCGAGGGGCAGGTTCGCTTCCGGTCCGATCAGAATGTCGATCACCAGCCAGTCCTGGTCGTAGCCGAGACTCGTCCAGGGAATGTCGAGGGTTCGGCGCACGAAACTCGACGCACCGTCGCAGCCGACGAGCCAACTCGCGCGGACGGTCCGCTCCGCCCCGTCCGCTAGTCGACGCAGGTCGAGTTCGACGCGATCGCCGACCTCTCGGAGCGCGGTCGCCTCCTCGCCGACGAAGACGTCGATTCGATCCTCGCCTGCGATCACGTCGCGCAAGCAGGCCTCGAGCTCGGGCTGATCGAAGAAGCTGAGGTCACGCCAGCCGTTGTGCCCCATGCCCTGTGCATTCTCCAACCCGAAGAGCTGGTTGCGCTTCGAGTCGGTAAACCAGAGGGCGTCGCCTTCGCGCGGCGCCTGGACGACCCCGTGAACGAGCTCCCCGAGGCCGATCGACTGGTAGGCGCGCAGGGACTCGCCATCGAGTCCGACGGCCCGCGGCAGGTCGTAGAGCTCCATCGATCGATCGTGGATCGACACCCGCAGGCCCGAGCGCGCGAGGAAGAGGGCGAGGGATGCGCCGACGGGGCCGTAGCCGACGATCGAGACGTCGTAGTCGTTTCCGGATTCCGGGCTCATGGTCGAATTATACGATCGACTAAGTCGGCCGCAAGGGGCCGCTCAGGAGCTTGGG
This sequence comes from uncultured Spirochaetaceae bacterium, assembly GCA_964488255.1. Classification (GTDB taxonomy): domain Bacteria; phylum Myxococcota_A; class UBA9160; order UBA9160; family UBA4427; genus UBA4427. Next base: position 13,085 of record CAZAUR010000016.1, read on the forward strand.
AGAGCGCTCGAAGCCGCGGCTCAGGGCAGGCCAGCGTGGGGGACCTCGACGTCGAAGGCCACGATCCGACCCGATCGTTCGGCCTTGGCCTCCGCCGGATCCGAGGTCTTGCCGGTGCAGACGAAGAGGGTCTTGCCGTCGTCGCCGCCGAGCATGCAGGCGAAGGCCTCGTGCTCGACCGAGCGCCGGTCCGCCACCTCGCCCCCTTCACGGACTCGCAGGACCTCGCCGCTCACGGGCGAGGCGACCCAGATCGCACCTTCCGCGTCGAGGCAGATCCCGTCCGGGACGGCGCCCTCCAGCTGTGCCCACACGCGCCGATTCGAGAGCGTGCCGTCGTCGGAGATCTCGAAGGCCGTGAGGCAGGCGCCGAAGCTCTCGCCGACGACGAGGGTGCGACCGTCCGGCGTGATCACCGTTCCGTTCGGGAACGACAGCTCGTTCGCCGCCTCCGCGACGGTTCCGTCCGGAAGGGCGAGCACGAGGTTCGTCTTCGCGGGTTTGCCGCCGCCGTGCAGGTCGAAGCCGAAGTTGCCGATGTAGGCGCGGCCCTGGGCGTCGACGACCATGTCGTTCGAGAGGTGCGTCGCCAGATGCGCGAACTCGGCGATCGGCGCGAGGCGGCCGTCCGCTTCCTGTCGGAGCAGGCGGTGGTCCTCCATCGAGACGATGAGCAGCCTCCCAAGCGGATCCCAGCCGAGACCGGAGGGGCAGGTCGGCACCTCCGCGACGACGCTCCGGCTGCCGTCCGCTTCGAGCCGCAGCACCTGGTGCGCGTGCATGTCGGAGAAGTAGAACGCGCCTTCGTGCCAGCGCGGACCCTCCGGAAAGATCAGGCCGTCGGCGACGACGCGCGGCTCGTTCGACATTGGATTGTCCTCCTCGTCTGGCGCGACTAACGCTTCAGGCTCTCGAGATCGCCGAGCGGCGGCGCCGGGTTCGTGCCGTCGAGGATGTTGCGCATGCGCGCCTCGATCGCGGGATACGACGACTCGTGGGTCAGGATGTAGAGCTGGTTCGCGAGGATCGCGTCGTGGACGGCGTCCGCGACCTTCGGCGCCGGCATCGCATTCTCGATCACCGCGCGCAGGATCTCGCGCCCCTCGGCCCGCGCCTGCGCCTCTTCCTCGGTCCGCTTCTTGCGCAGCGCCTCGGGGCGGTTGCGCTCCGAGTCCCAGATCTTCGTGTGCACGAACGCGGGACACAGGACCGACACACCGACCTGCGACTCGGCCGCGCGCAGGTCCTGGAAGAGTGTCTCGGACAGCGCGACGACGCCGAATTTCGAGACGTTGTACGCAGACATGTTCCCGCCGCACACGAGCCCGGCCATCGACGCGGTGTTCACGAAGTAACCCTCGTTCTGTTCGAGCAGCGTCGGCGCGAAGACCTTGACGCCGTAGATCACGCCCCAGAGGTTCGCGCCGAGGGTGAACTCCCAATCGGACGTCGTCATCTCCCAGATCGGTCCGCCCGCGGCGACTCCGGCGTTGTTGCAGACGACGTGGGCCGCGCCGTACGCGTCGAGGGTCGTCTGCAGCAGCGCCTCGACCGCGGACTCGTCCGTCACGTCGGTCAGGCTCGCGACGACCTCGGCGCCGCTCTCACGGATCTCCTTCGCCGCCGCCTCGAGGGGCGCGCGCTCGATGTCCGCGAGGACGATCTTCATTCCTGCGGCTGCGAAGCGATCCGCCATCGCGCGTCCGATCCCGCTCGCGCCGCCGGTCACGACGGCGACCTTTCCGTTCAAGTCCTGCATCGTCCGTTCCTCGTGCCGCGCGTTCGATCGGAGGAGGGCTCCGGCGCACGACGGGGTCCCGATTCTAGGCGGGTCGATCGCTGCGTGGGGCGACTGGAACGGAACGGCGAGTCCTGCCGTCGGCGCGGACGGGCTCGGGCCGCGCGCTCTATGCGCCGACGTTCGGGTCCCCACCGTCGCCGTAGACCGCGCGGTCCCGCAGGTGGTCCGCCGTTGCCTGGGCCTCGATGAAGATGCGGCGCGCGTCGGGGATGCGCGCCTTGATCTCGCGCTCGATCTCGGTGATGTGGCGCTCGACCTCGCCGAGGGCGAGGCCGTCGCGGAACTCGACGCTCACGTTCACGAGGATGTCCTCGGGCCCCTGGTGCATCGACAGGATCTCGTTCACACGCTCGATCGCCGAGCGCCCGCCGAGCACCTGCTTGATCTCTTCGATGATCTCCGGATCCGCGCTCTCGCCGATCAGCAGCGCCTTCGTCTCCTGTGCGAGGACGATCGCCGCGCCGGCGAGAATCGTGCCGATCAGGACCGACGCGACGCCGTCGAGAACGGGCAGGTCGAGCGCCTGGGAGAGATAGATGCCGAGGAAGGCGACGACGATGCCGAGCATCGCGGCGCTGTCCTCGAGCAGGACCGTGAAGACGGAGGGGTCCTTGCTCGCGCGGACCGCCGCCAGCATCGATCGCTTGCCACGGGTCGAGTCGAACGCACGCCACGCGATCAGCCAGGCGCCGCCTTCGACGACGAAGGCGAAGCCCAGGATCACGTAGTTCCAGTGGGCGTTCTGGACGGGCGTCGGCTCCTGGATCTTGTGCACGCCTTCGTAGATCGACACGCCGGCGCCGACCGCGAAGATCACGATCGCGACGACGAAAGCCCAGAAGTAGATCTCGCGCCCGTAGCCGAAGGGGTGCCGCGCGTCGGCCGGGCGGCTCGCGCGACGCAGACCGAGCAGCAGAAGCGTCTGGTTGCCGGTGTCGACGAACGAGTGGATCGCTTCGCTGAACATCGCGGAGCTGCCGGTGAGCGCAGCGCTGGCGGACTTGGCGATCGCGATCGAGAGGTTGCCCGCGAGCGCGGCATAGATCACGAGCTTGTTCGAGTGCGCGGCCACGATTCGCCTCCGGGGCGGAGTGTGACGCATGACCTCGTCCCGGGCCCGCCGTCTCGATTGCCACGCCCGAGGCGATCGTCTACCAACGAGGCTTCGCGAACGGGTCCCCCGACATGTTCTTCCTCTTCGATTTCTCCAACTATTTCAAGATGATCCGCCTCGCGTGGAACGAGAAGGTCCCGCGCGCGCGGCGCTGGTACCTGGCCGTCCTGCTCGTCGGGACGCCGATCATCTCGACCTTCCACGCGATCTGCTTCCTGCTCGACCGCGTCTTCTATCCGGAGCTCCGGAACGTCGAAGTGAAGGCCCCGATCTTCATGGTCGGCCACGCCCGCAGCGGCACGACGCTGACCCATCGCCTGCTCAGCCAGGACTCGGGGCGCTTCAGCTCGCTGATGCTCTACGAGATGTACTTCCCGTCGCTGATCCAGAAGAAGTTCATCCGTTGGGTCGCGGAGATCGATCGCGAGAAGTGGCGCGGGCTCCTCGCCGGTCAGGTCGCGGCGTGGGAGGAGTGGCGGTACGGGCGGATGCGCGGGGCCCACGCGATGGGCCTCACGATGTTCGAAGAGGACGACATCTCCCTCTACTGGTCGATGGCGTCGGGCTTCTGGATCACGAAGATGCCCTACATGGGCGAGCTCGACTTCTACTGGATGAACGAGTGGCCCGCAGAGCGCCGCAAGCGGCACACCGACTTCTACCGCGAAGTGATCAAGCGGCAGCTGGTCCTGAACGGCACGGACAAGATCCACCTCGCGAAGAACCCGATGTACTCCGGTCGGGTCGAGTCGCTGATCGAGGCGTTCCCCGACTGTCGGGTGATCGTGAACATCCGCAATCCCCACGAGACGATCCCGAGCCTGCTCAAGCTGATGCGCGGCGGGTGGAAGGCGCTCGACTGGGACGACGAAAAACAGCGCCGAACGCTTCAGGTGCTCGTCGACCAGTCCTTCCACGACTACATGCACCCACTCGAGACGCTCGAAGCGCACGCCGAGACGCGCGGCGCCGTCGTCGACTATCGCGATCTCACCGCGGACCCCGCGGCGACGATCGCGGGCATCTACCGCGACCTCGACCTTCCGCTCTCCGACGAGTTCCGCGCGGAGCTCGCGAAGCAGGGCAAGCGCGAACGCGATCACAAGACGAACCACGAGTACAGTCTCGAGGAGTTCGGGCTCGAGGCGGACGCGATCCGTGACCGCCTGGGCGTCCTCTTCGACCGCTTCGGATGGGACGAGGGGAGCGGCGACGACGAGACCGCGCCTCGAGGAGAGAGCGCCTCCGCCTAGCGGAGCGCTGCCGGGGGCCGCATGAGCGAAGCGACGACAAGCCCCGCCGGCTCCGTACTGGACGCGTTCCGGCTCGACGGGCGTGTGGCGATCGTGACGGGCTCGGGCCGTGGGATCGGTGCCGAGACCGCGCGCGTCTTCGCCGAAGTCGGCGCGAAGGTCGTGTGCGTCGCGCGGACGGCGCAGCAGATCGAGGCGACGGTCGGCGCGATCGAGGCCGCCGGGGGCGAGGGACTCGCCGTTGCCTGCGATCTCACGGATTCGACGGCAGGGGATCGCGTCGTCGCCGCGGCCGTCGAGCGTTTCGGTGGCGTCGACCTGCTCGTGAACAACGCCGGCGGCGGCGGCCACATCCCGACGAAATACGGGCAGGACGAGCACTTCGAGGCCGCGATCGGCCTCAACTTCCGCGCACCTTTCTACCTGACCCGGGCCGTCGCGCCGCACATGCGCGCACGCGGCGACGGCGCCGTCGTGAACGTCTCCTCCGGGTTTTCTCGTGCCGCGAACATCGGCTCGATCCCCTACGGCGGGGCGAAGGCGGCGCTCGAACAGATGACGCGGATGATGGCGATGGAGTTCGCGCCGGAGGTTCGCGTGAACGCGATCCGGGTCGGCGCCGTCACGACCGAGAACATGCGCGAGAACCTCCTGGCGCGGAATCCCGGGATCGGCGAGAAGCTCTCGGCCTGGACGCCCCGGGCGCGCCTCGGCGAGCCCCGGGACATCGCGCTCGCCGCGCTCTATCTCTGCAGTCCCGCCGCCGACTATGTGACCGCGCGCATCCTGCCGGTCGATGGTGGCGTCGTCCTCGAACGCTCGGCGACCGAGATCATCGATCGCGCCGAGAGATTGGCCGAAGAATGAGTGCAGGTGATGCTCCGGAGGGCGCGGACGCGCCGAAGCCGATCAAGGTCGGCGCCAAGAAGGCGCGGGACTTCCGTGAGCGGTACGGACCGGCGGCCCTCGTGACCGGCGCGGCGCAGGGGATCGGTCGCGCCTTCGCGGACTCGGTCGCGGCGCGCGGACTCTCGGTCGTGATGCTCGACGTGCAGGAAGAGGCGCTCGACGTCGCTGCGCGGGAGGTTGCCGAGACCTACGAAGTCTCGACCTGGGCGCTCCCGTCCGATCTGTCGCGACGTGATTTTCTGGGCGGCGTCGACGCCGTGATCCAGCGCGCGCAGATCGAGGTCGGTCTCGTGATCTCCAACGCGGCCCTCGGCCTCGAAGGTCCGTTCCTCGATGCCTCCCTCGAAGAGCTGCAGCGCGCGGTCGACATCAACTGTCAGGCGGTGACGGCCCTGACCCATCACTTCGGTCGCGCGATGCGCGAGCGCCGCCGCGGCGGTCTGGTGTTGATCGCATCGGGGACCGCGCTCCAGGGGTCGCCCGGCTACGCGAACTACGCCGCGACCAAGGCCTTCGATCTCGTGCTGGGCGAGAGCCTCTGGTACGAGCTGAAGGAGTTCGACGTCGACGTGCTCTCGTTCGTGCCCGGGCCGACCAACACGCCGGGCATGCGGAAGAGCGTGCCCGGACTGCGCGAAGGTGTGGAGGTCGGTCCGATCAAGCTGCCGACCGCGACGGCGGAAGCGGCGGTCGCTGCGCTCGGCAAGAAGGCGAGCGCAGCGCGCGAGCGCGTGCACGCGAATCGACTCGCGTCGCGCCGTCGCGCAGCCGACGAGTTCGTCGAGCAGCGTGCGCAACAGGCCAGCCGCACCGAGCCGGAAGCGACCTCCGACGGCGAATGACGCTCCCCCCGCGCCTCTGAGGCCCCTGACGCCTCAGATGCGCATCTGCTACCGAACCGAGATGGCGAGCGACCTCTCGACGAACACCGACCTGCTCGAAGTCGAGCACACCGAACGCGTGCTCACGATCCGGCTGAACCGGCCCGACGCGCTGAACTCCTTCCGGCCGGAGATGCTCACGGGCATCGCGGAGCTGGTGGAGGCGGCCGGGGCCCGGGACGACGTCGCGGTGATCGTGCTCGAAGGCGCCGGCCGGGCGTTCTCGGCGGGCGTCGACCTCAAAGTGCTCCAGGGCATCGACCCCGAGGCCGGCAAGATCGGCGACGTGTTCGACGCCCCGGCGCGCCGCGCCTATCTCGCGATCCGCAACGCGCCGATCCCGGTGATCGCGAAGGTCCATGGCGCCTGTTTCACGGGCGCGCTCGAGATCGCGCTCCACTGCGACTTCGTCTTCACGACGAACGACACGAAGTTCGGGGACACCCACGCGAAGTTCGGGCTGCGGCCGACCTGGGGCATGAGCCAGACCCTCGCGCAGGCGGTCGGCGTCCGGCGCGCCAAGGAGCTCTCCTACACCGCCCGCACGGTGCTCGGCCCGGAAGCGGCGAGCCTCGGCCTCGCGAACGAGAGCGTGAAGGACAAAGACGCCCTCGACGCGCTCGTGGCCGAGCGGGCCGCGGCGATCGCCGCGAACTCGCGGCCCGCGGTCGCGGCGATGAAGCGCCTCTACGCCCTCGCGCAGGAGGGCCGGGACATCGAGGACGGTCTCGAGGCCGAGCTCGCCCTCGAATTCCCCGACATCACCGACACGTGGGAGCGCCTCGCGGGGTTCTGAGCCGCGGCGCCGCGCTGCGCTGGAGAGGAGACACGTATGAACTTCGGAATCCGGATCCCGCCGCCGCAGATGGGACCGATCGGGGATCCCGATTTCGTCGTGCGTTATTCGCAGCTCGTCGAAGAGATGGGTTTCGAGTCGATCTGGACGATCGACCACACCGTCATGCACGCCGAGTACGACTCGCGGTATCCGTACAAGACGACCGGGCGGACGCCCCTGCCGGCGGACTCGAACATGCCCGACCCGCTCATCATGATGATGTTGATCGCGTCGGTGACCGAGAGGATCCGGATCGGGACGTCGATGCTGATCCTTCCGCAGCGCCACCCGATCATCCTCGCGAAGGAGATCGCGACCCTCGACCAGTACGCGAAGGGGCGCGTCACGCTCGGTGTGGGCGTCGGCTGGGTGAAGGAGGAGGTCGAGGACCTCCGGCAGGACTTCACCGATCGCGGCAAGCGCGCGAACGAGTGGCTCGAGATCCTGCGTGTGCTCTGGAACGAGGACGTGTCGTCGTACACCGGCGACTACTTCGACTTCCAGGCCGTGATCAGCAATCCGAAGCCCGCGCAGGAAGGCGGCGTACCGATCATGGTCGGCGGCCACAGCGAGGCCGCGGCCCGGCGCGCCGGCACCTACGGCGACGAGTTCTATCCGCACTGGTCGACGCGCGGCCCCGACACCGACGAGCTCGCGCGGCTCTGGCCGATCGTGATGGAGTCCGCGGAGGCGGCCGGGCGATCGCGGGACGCCGTTAGTCTGACACTCACGAGTACCAGCGATGCGAAGACCGCCCTCGAGACGGCGGAGTCGTGCGCGGAGCTCGGGGCGGAGCGGGTCGTCGTGTTGCCGCCGAAGGGCGAGCTCGACGGGGCGCTGCCCGACGAGCTCGCGCGCTTCAGGGACCAGGTGATCGCGAAGCTCGGCTGAGTCCGCGCGCATGGAGGAAATCGGAATGGGTGTGCTCGATGGCAAGACCGCGATCGTGACCGGCGGCGCCCGCGGCGTCGGCCGCGGGATCTCCCTCGCGCTGGCGAAGGAGGGCGCGAACGTCGTGATCGCGGAGATCGATACGACGACCGGCCCGGCGACCGAGAAGGAGATCCGCGAGCTCGGTTGTTCGGCGCTCTGGGTCGAATGCGACGTGACGGAGAAGTCCGCGGTCGAGGCGACGGTCGACCGCGCCGTCGCCGAATTCGGCGGCGTCGACGTCCTGGTGAACTGCGCGACCGGCGCGCGACCGGACTCGGCGTTCCGCACCTTCCTCGAACACACCGACGACCAGGTCGAGCTCCAGCTCGGCGTCGAGGTCTGGGGCAGCTTCTGGTTCATGCAGCGCTGCCATCCGCATCTCAAGGCGAGCGGCGACGGACGCGTGATCAACATCTGTTCGATGGCGGGGACCGAGCGCGTGCCCGGGTTCATGATCTACAGCGCCGCGAAGGAGGCGCTCCGGGCGATGAGCGGGATCGCTGCCAAGGAGTGGGGGCCGGACGGCATCCACGTGAACGTGATCTGCCCGACGGCCTCGACCGAAGCGACGGAGCGCTTCCGCGCGGAGAATCCCGAGCTCGCGGAGCAGTCGCTGGCCGCGGTGCCCCTCGGTCGATACGGCGACACGGAGAGCGACATCGGTCGCGTCGCGGTCTTCCTCGCCGGTCCGGATTCCGGGTTCATGAGCGGGCAGACGATCCATGTCGACGGCGGCGCCGTCATCCACGCCTAGCACCGAAGGAGAACGCGATGATCAAGCTCGTCTTCTGTTGTCGTCGAAAGCCCGAGTACACGCGCGAGGAGTTCTTCGAGCGTTGGAAGGACGTGCACGGACCGCTCGTCAAGCGGATCAAGGAGTCGGACCTCCCGATGATGAAGCGCTACGTCCAGAGCCACTCGCTCCCGGACGACGTGAGCGCGCCGCTCACGAACTCCCGGGGCGCGCTCCCGCCCTTCGACGGCATCACCGAGGTCTGGTTCGACGATCTCGAATCGGTCGGTGGCGATGGCGGCGAAGCGGCGATCGCGGGGGGCAAAGCGCTCCTCGAGGACGAGGCGAAATTCCTCGACCTGCCGAACTGCCACGTGTTCCTGACCGAGGAACACGAGATCTTCTAGGCGGCCGGCCCGGTCAGCGATCGATGTGCGCGCGGACGAGGCCCTTCGCCTCGTCGACCCAGCCCTTGCTCGTCGCGAACGCGATCATGCCGTCGCATCCCTCGCGCCAGCCGTCGCTTCCGTGCACTTCGCCGAGTTCGTGTAGGCGGGCGATCGAGATCCAGACGTGATCGTCGTCGCGCATCTCGCCGTCGGTCCCGAACGCCGCGGCGATCGCGGGGGCGTCGCGGCCGGGCGCGTGGGCGGAGAACGCGGTGAACGTGTCCGCGTCGTCGAGGGCGAGGGTTCCGTCTTCCTGGACGCGCACGATCACTCGGGGACTCCTCCGAACGCCGTCACGGGCTTCACCCTCGGCGTCGCGAAGAGGGTAACATCGCCCGACCCCGACTCGCGGTAGGAGGATCTCGATGTCGCCGTCTCGCTTCTTCGTTCTCGTGCTGGCCGCTGGCGTTCTCTCGCTCGCGGCCGAGGCGAGCGCCGAAGACTACTCGCCCTACAGCGGCGAGGACTTCCCGCGAAACGTCTACTTCGGGGATACCCACGTCCATTCGTCCTGGTCCGCGGACGCGGGCAACATGGGCAATCGCCGGATCGGCCCCGACGAGGTCTATCGCTTCGCGCGCGGCGAGACGGTCACGGCCCACAACGGCCAGCCCGTTCGCCTGAAGCGACCCCTCGACTTCTTCCTGGTCTCCGACCACGCCGAATACCTCGGTGTGATGAACATGCTCGACCAGGACGATCCGGTCCTGCTCGCGACAGAGACCGGGCGGCGCTGGTCGAAGTGGCGGAAGAACGGGGAGCACATGAAGGTCTTCGCCGAGTTCGGCGTCGCGCTCTTGCGGGGTGTCGACGCGATCCGCAGCGACGAAGTCGAGGAGACGAACTGGAGTCGCGTCGTCGCGAACGCCGACCGCTGGAACGAGCCCGGGAAGTTCACCGCCTTCATCGGCTACGAGTGGACGTCGACGCCCGGCGGAAAGAACCTCCACCGCAACGTGATCATCGCCGACGACGCGAGCCGCGCCGGGCAGGTCGTTCCGACCAGCTCGGTCAAGGATCCGACGCCCGAGTCGCTCTGGGCGTGGATGGGCGAGTACGAGGCGAAGACCGGCGGCCGCGTGCTCGCGATCCCGCACAACTCGAACGTGAGCGGCGGGCTGATGTTCGCCCTGAAGGATTCCGAGGGGGCAGCGCTCACGCGGGCCTACGCCGAGGAGCGTGCGCGACGCGAGCCGCTCGTCGAGGTGACCCAGTACAAGGGCGACAGCGAGGCGCACCCGTTCCTGTCGCCGAACGACGAGTTTGCGGATTACGAGACCTGGGACCGCGGCGCCCTCGGTCTCGCGGGTCACGAGGACGCCTACTACGAGTTCGAGTACGCGCGCCCCGCGCTCAAGAACGGACTCGTTCTCGAAGCCGACGTCGGCGTGAACCCCTTCAAGTTCGGCCTGATCGGGAGTACCGATGCCCACACGGGGCTCGCGACCGCGGGCGAGGACAACTTCTGGGGCAAGTCGACGCGAACGGAGGCCGCGCCCGAGCGCTGGAAGACGCCGCTCTTCCCCGAGCCGCCGGAGGGCTCAGTCGATTCTTCGGACATGTCGAGCGAAGTGCTCGACGCCTTCGCGAGCGCGACCGACGCCGTGCAGTGGTACGAGTGGGAGATGGCGGCATCGGGCTACGCCGCCGTCTGGGCGACTGAGAACACCCGCGCCGCGATCTTCGACGCAATGCGACGACGCGAGACCTACGCCACGACCGGGCCGCGCATGACCGTGCGCTTCTTCGGCAGCTTCGGCTTCGAAGAAGGCGACGAGGCGACGCCGGATCTCGCGAAGCTCGGCTACGCGAAGGGCGTGCCGATGGGCGGGGACCTGACCGCGGCCGACCGCGCCAAGGCCAGGGGCTGGCGCAAGGCGCCGACGTTTCTCATCGCAGCCCTTCGCGACCCGGAAGGCGCGAACCTCGACCGGGTGCAGATCGTGAAGGGCTGGGTCGATGGACGCGGCCGCAAGCAGGAGCGCATCTACGACGTCGCCGTCGCGGGCGATCGCCGCATCGACCGCAAGGGCCGCGCGAAGGACGGCGTCGGTTCCACCGTCGACGTGGAGAACGCGACCTGGACCAACACGATCGGCGCCAACTCCCTCACCGCCTTCTGGAAGGACCCCGATTTCGACGCCGACGAGCGCGCCTTCTACTACGTCCGCGTCATCGAGATCCCCAAGCCCCGCTGGACCGCCTACGACGCGAAGGCGTTCGGCGTCGAAATGCCGGACGAGGTCCCGATGACGACGCAGGATCGCGCGTATACGAGTCCGATCTGGTACACGCCTTAGCTTGTTTCCGGCCGCGCATAGCACGGCGCCTTCGCCGCCTTCTCCCTCCGCCGTCCTCGGCGTACCGGAGTACGCCTGCGGCGGCTCCAGTCCGAGGTCGACGAAATCACCGCACTCTGCACGACCTTGATGCGGGGTGCGCGAAGAGCCCGTCTACGGGACGATGATGCCGCGTCCTGTTATTTCGCCCTTCGTGAGCTTCTCGAAGGCGATGCTCGCGTCTTCGAGATCGAAGAGCTCCACGTCGTTCCGCAGCACGCCTTGGTCGCCTAGCGACACTGCCGCGCGCGTGTCTGCGTCCGTGCCGCCGACGAAGGAGATGATCGAGGCGTTCTTGCCGCCGAGGGCGCCCATCAGCGGCTGGTCGAGCTTGCCCTGGTCTGCGCCGACGACGGCGTAGGTCGCGAGCTTCGCCAGGCTGGCGATGCTCGTGGCGATCGTCGCGTTCGAGCCGACGAAGTCGAGGACCGCGTCGCAACCGCGTCCTTCGGTCAGCTTCATGATCTCGATCGCGAGGTCGTCGCGTGTGCCGTCGAGGCACTCGTCCGCGCCGAGCTCCTTCGCCCGCGCGAGCTTGTCGGCGGCGATGTCGACCACGATCAGGTTCGCCTCGGTCAGGATCTTGACGTACTGGATGGCGAAGCCGCCGAGGCCGCCTGCGCCGATCACGAGGGCGGTGCGGCCCGGACCGAGCTTGTCCTGGACCCGGCGCACGGCGTGATACGAGGTCGTACCCGCGTCGGTGAGCGGTCCCGCGAGTTTCGGATCCAGGTTCGCGATCGGGATCAGCGGTCGGGTCGACTCGATCACGACGTAGTCGGCGATGCCCCCGTCCATGCCGTAGCCGCGACCGCGTTGGTTCATGTCGCACGCGTTGTCGAAGCCCGCGTCGCACTCGAGGCACGCACCGCAGGACCGGGTCGACACGAGGGCGACCGCTTGTCCCTCGTCGTAGCCAGAGGCGCCGGGCCCGAGTCGATCGATCCAGCCCCCGACCTCGTGTCCCAGGGTGAAGGGCATCTGCCATCCGAGGATGTCGCCCATCGCGGAAGGCAGCTCGGGCATGTGCAGATCGCTCTGGCAGAGACCATTGCCGGCGACCTTGATTCGCACCTCGCCCGGGCCGGGCTCCGGCACGGGGGTCTCGACGAGCTCGGGCGGCTTCTGCCACTCGGTGATTCGGAAGGCGCGCATCGTGTCGGACAAGGGGGGCTCCTGGGTCGGTCGTCGGGAGGATTCGACACGATATCGTAGAGGCCGCGCGAGATTCCGCTCGAAGGGACACACCGATGAGTCGACTGCTGATCCGAAACGCCCACCTCGTAGACGGAACGGGAGCGCCCGCCCGGGACGCTGACGTCCTCGTCGAAGACGGGCTGATCGCCGCGATCGCCGATGCAGGCAGCCTCTCCGAAGAGCGCGAGACGATCGACGCAGGGGGCAAGCTCGTGACCCCGGGCTTCGTCGACGTGCACACCCACTACGACGGACAGGTCACCTGGGATCCGATCCTCACGCCGTCGTCCTGGCACGGCGTGACGACGGTCGTGATGGGCAACTGCGGCGTCGGCTTCGCGCCGGCCAAGCCCGACGAGCGGCGTTGGCTGATCGAATTGATGGAAGGCGTCGAGGACATTCCGGGCACCGCCCTTCACGAGGGCATCGAGTGGGACTGGGAGAGCTTCCCGGAATACCTCGACGCGCTCGACAAGCTGCCGCGGACGATCGACATCGCGACCCAGATCCCGCACGGCGCCCTGCGCGTCTACGTGATGGGCCAGCGCGGCGCCGACCAGGAGCCGGCCACCGCCGAGGATCTCGAGCAGATGGCGGCGCTCGTGAAGGAGGCGGTCGAAGCCGGAGCGCTCGCCTTCTCGACGAATCGGCTGCCCGGACACACGAGCATCCACGGCGAGCCCGTGCCCGGCACCTTCGCGCCGGAGGAAGAGCTGCGGGCGCTCACCCAGGCGGTCGTCGACGGGGGCGGCGAGATCCTGCAGGCGGTGCCAGCGGGCGGGGGGAACGAAGAGGCCGGGGCGATCCCGCGCGAGGTCGACCTGTATCGCGACATCAGCCTCGCGACCGGCGCGCGCGTCACCTTCTCTGCACCGCAGAACCATCCGTACCCCGACGAGTGGAAGGAGGTGCTCGAGAAGTGCCGCGCGGCGAAGGCGGCGGGGGCCGATGTCGTTCCCCAGGTGCTGTCCCGGGGCTCCGGGCTGATGCTCTCCCTCGACACCTTCAACCCCTTCTCTTACACGGCGCCCTATCAGGCGATCGCCGCGCTGCCCCACGCCGACCGCGTCGCCGAGCTGCGCAAGCCGGACGTGCGACGCGCGATCCTCGAAGCGAGCCGCGAGGACAACCCGAGCATGTTGATCCTCGGACCGGCGCTGCACTCGACCTTCGCGATGGACGATCGCGTCGTGTTCGAGCCGGACGAGAAGGACTCGATCGGGGCGCGGGCGGAGGCGGCGGGCGTCGATCCGATGGAGCTGCTCTTCGACACGATGGTCGACCTCGCGGAGCAGTCGACCGACGGCAAGACGCGGGTCCTCGCGGTCTTCTTCACCGGTTACGCCGAGGGGAACCTCGACGCGGTCGAGACGATGATGCGGGACGATCTCTCGGTGATCGGTCTCGGCGACGGCGGGGCCCATTGCAGCATGATCTGTGACGCGAGCTGGCCGGCGTTCGTGCTCCAGCACTGGGTGCGCGATCGCACCCGGGGCACGCGCATCGGTCTCGAGGAAGCCGTGAAGATGATGTCGAAGGAAGGGGCGGACCTCTACGGACTCGGCGATCGCGGCACGGTCGAGGTCGGCAAGCGCGCCGACCTCAACGTGATCGACCTCGATCGCGTGGAGCTCCAGCTGCCCGAGGTGATCGACGACCTGCCGACCGGTGCATCACGGATCGTCCAGCGCGCCGCGGGCTTCGAGCTGACCGTCTGCGCTGGGGAGATCACGTTCCGGAACGGAGAGCCGACGGGCGCCCGCCCGGGAAAGCTCGTTCGGGGCAAGCGTTAGGTCCCAGCGACCTCAGACCTCGAGCTTGTAGACCTCGCCGTCTCGCGCGATCCGGCCGGCAGTCGGGGTCGAGAAGTGCGTGCCGACCACGAGAGTCCCCGCTTCGAGGTGGCGCTCGTAGAACGCGCGCCGCGTCTCGATCCCCTGCTCGAAGTCCGAATCCGGCGCCGAGCCCCACTCGGGATGTGCGAGCTGGCAGGGGTGATGCGTCATGTCGCCGGTGATCACCGCCCGGTCGCCACGGGACTCGATGTGGATCGACACGTGGCCGGGGGTGTGCCCGGGCGTCGGCTCGAGTCGGATCTCGTCGCAAATCCGGGCGTCCTGGTCGACGATGTCGATCAGGCCCGCGTCGTCGATGGGCTGGACGCTCTCCGAGAACACGATCTTCGTGAAGTCGTCGTCCTGGGATTGCCAGTGGGCCCACTCGTCCCGGGCCACCAGGTATCGCGCGTTCGGAAAGGTCGGCTTCCAGGCGCCGTCCTTGAGGATCGTGTTCCACCCGACGTGGTCGACGTGCAGGTGGGTACACAACACCGTGTCGATCGCGTCGCGCGAGAAGCCGGCTCGTTCGAAGTCCCGGAGGAAGGACGTCTGGAGCTGGTTCCAGAACGGGACCGGCAGGTTCTTGTCGTTGCCGACGCAGGTGTCGACGACGATCCGCCGGTTCGGGGTCTCGACGACGAGCGCGTGGATGCTCCAGGTCGCTTCGCCCTGGTCGTCCACGAAATGCGGCGCGAGCCACTCGATCTCGCGCAGCTTCTCGGGCACGGCGTCCTTCAGGACCCAGTCCAGGCCCGCCTCCTCGGACTCCTGCACGCGCGTGATGCGCACGTCCCCGACCTGCCAAGTGAGGAAATCGCTCATCGTCTCTGCTCCTCGTTCGTCGGTCCGCGGATTCGCGGCGCGCCTCGAAGGGTATCGACTCGATCCGCGGCGGCTATCCGCCATGGGGCACCCGCCCGCGGGATCTCGCGCGGAGGGAATCCGAGCTAGCTTGGGGGTGCGTGCACGGGATGGGAATGCACGCGCGACCTCGCTCGCGTCCACGGGGTCGGAGAAACTCTCGATGTCCGAAGTCTCGCTCTTCGCGCTCCGCGCGTTCGTCGATCAGATGGAGTCGGAAGGTCTGCCCCTCGACGAGGTGTTGAGGGGGACGACGCTCTCACACGCCCAGGTGCGGGGGAGCGCGCGCGGGCGTTGCACCTGGCACGAGTTCGCGACGATCGTCGAGAACGCGACGGATCTCCTGGGCGGACTCGACGAGATCGAGCGCTTCGGCAGCGAGCTGTCGAGCGATCCGCCCGGCCTGTTGGTCTCGGTGGCGAAGCGTTTCGCGAGCATGCACACGATCTACTACCTGGGCGCCATCTGGTACGGGCCGGCGTCCTTTCGCGGGACCCGCGCGACGATCACCGATCTTTCGGACGGGGTGATCGAGTCGCTTCGACTCGGGCCCGAGCTCCGCGTCTCGGTGCCGGTCTACCACGTGTTCAAGGGCGTCGTGGCCGGAGCTCCGCGCATGATCGGTTGGCCCGACGCGGACGTCGAGATGTCCTACCAGGATCACGAAGTCGCCTATCGCGTGCGACTCAATCCGCCGAAGGAGGCGAAGCCCTTCGACCAGGAAGAGATCGCGCGCGAACGAAGGGACGCGAAGGCGTACATCGCCGAGTTCGAGTCCCTCTCACTGACCGGCGCACCCGTCGCCGCCGACGAATGGCCCGAGCTCAAGGGCGCTCCGCTCTCCCAACGCGTGCGGTGGCTGATCGAAGGCGGCTCGTCCGGGCCGGACGTCGCGGCCCGCCGCGCGGCCCGTCAGCTCGGTATGAGCGAGCGGAGCCTCGCCCGCGGCCTCTCGAAGGAAGGCACGACCTTCAGCGAGCTGAAGGACGGCGTCCGCTGCCGACTCGCGATCGAGCGCCTGGTCCGGGGCGACCGGGTCGAGGACGTGGCCGGCGCCCTGGGCTTCGCAGACCCGAGCTCGTTCCACAGGGCGTTCCGCCGCTGGACCGGACGCTCTCCGGGCTCCTATCACCCGGATTCCTGAGCCACCCAGATCCCCGAGCCCGGAGCCGTATGGCGGATCGGGTCACCCGAAATGGCCGATCTGGTCACTGCATGGCGACCCGATCATGGCCATTTTGTTCCAATCCCGTCGTAACCGGCGGGCGAGGGGGATTTCGTCCTTCAACCATCGCCCAATCGGGGCGGGGTCTCCCGGGAACTGCGCATCTGCGCTCGGCGTGAGTGCGGCGTTTGACGCCGCTGCACTCACGCCGTTTTTCGTATGGGCTACGGATGCGCGCGCTGTTAGTTCGCGGGTGAGGCCTGCGGCCCCCGAACGAGCTTTCCGGGGAGCGCGCCCGTCGGCTGGCCGCCCTCGTAGGTGACCTCGCCGCTCTTGACCGTGTAGACGTAGCCATCGATCTGCTGGATCAGGCGTTTCCCGTTCGCCGGGAGGTCGTCGACCATCTCCGGCGATTGGATGTAGAGCGCGTCGAAGTCGATCACGTTGAGGTCGGCCTTCATGCCGGGCGTGACGACGCCGCGATCGCGCATGTCGTAGAACTCCGCGGTCTTCTGGGTCTGCTGGTGCACGATCCACTCGATCGGGAAGCGCTCGCCCTTCTCGCGGTCGCGCACCCAGTAGGTCAGCAGGAAGGTCGGCGTACTCGCGTCGGTGATCAGCGCGCAGTGCGCGCCCCCGTCCGACAGACTGAACACCGCCTTGTCGTGCTGCATCATCGTGCGGATGTCTTCGAGGCTGCCTCGCGCGTAGCCGAGCAGCGGCATGTAGATGAACTCGCCCCGCAGCATCAGGTCGTAGGCGTACTCGGAGGGCGTCACGCCCGCGGCCTTGGCCTTCGCCGCGACCGAGTCCTCCGGTCCGGGCTCGTAGACCGGCGGCGATCCGAGGGGGAACATGCTGTGCCAGGCGGATGCGATCATGTCGCCGATGCCCGGGATCTGGCTCGCGACCGACTCCTGCTCGAGGATCGTCTTGCGAACCTCGGGCTTCGCGAGCTCGGCATCGCGCGCAGCCTTCGGGAGATCGAGGAGCGGCTCGAAGGCCGGCTTCAACCGGAAGGGGTGCATCGAGCTCTCGAAGCCGAAGAGCAGACCCGCCGGGCGCTGCGCGACCTGCGGCGTGAGATGCCCGCCCTCGGCCGCGTCCTTGTCGACGGCCTCGAGGAGCCGCTCGAACTGCGTCGCATCGAGCGGGTTCTGCAGGCACGCGAAGCTGACGGGTCGGCCGGTCTCCTTGCCGAGCCGGCTCATCCAGTCGAGCTCCTTGCCCTCGGGCGCGAGGTCGCTCGCGCACTCGAAGACGCCGTGGCCGACCTCGCCGAGGGTCCGTCCGATGCCCATCAGCTCGTCGTCCTCGGCGTAGGTGCCGGGTACGACCTCGCCGTCCTTGGCGCGATGGACCATGGTGCGCGACGTCGAGAAGCCGAGGGCGCCGGCTTCGAGGCCCTCCTTCACGATCTTCGCCATCTCGTCGATCTCGTGGGGTTCGGCCTTCTCGTTCTTCGCACCACGCTCGCCCATCACGTACGCGCGGACCGCGCCATGGGGGATCTGCGCTGCGACGTCGAGGGAGCGCGGGATCCGGTCGATCGCGTCGAGGTATTCCGGGAAGCTCTCCCACTTCCAGTCGATGCCTTCGTGGAGGGCGGTGCCGGGGATGTCCTCGACGCCTTCCATCAGCTGGATCAACCAGTCTTCCTGACCGGGACGGACGGGCGCGAAGCCGACGCCGCAGTTGCCCATCACGACCGTGGTCACGCCGTTCCAACCGGACGGCGTCAGGTGCGGATCCCAGGTGACCTGTCCGTCGTAGTGGGTGTGGATGTCGACCCAGCCCGGGGTCACGAGGAGGCCGGTCGCATCGATCGTGCGTCGGCCTTCGCCGAGGTCGCCGCCGGCCTCGACGACCGCGCTGATCTGGTCACCGTCGATCGCGATGTCGGCCTTGCGGGCCGGGGCGCCGGTGCCGTCGACCAGGGTGCCGCCACGAATGATGAGGTCGTGCATGGGTTCGTCTCCGGGTGTGCGTCCGGCGGCGTGGCCTGCCGGCGCGCGGTGGGATCCGGTCGCTCGAAGCGGGTCCCACAATATCAGAGCGCTCAGCGGCCGGGGGACCTGCGGGTCAGTTGCGCGCGACGGCCTACTTCTTCTTCTTCTCGTAGGGCACGACCTCGCCGCCAGCGTCCTTCCAGCCCTTGAAGCCGCCGTCGAGGTGGGCGGCGCGCTCGAGGCCCATCTTCGTCGCGATCTGGCAGGCGAGGGCGGAGCGCCAGCCCATCGCGCAATAGAAGACGAAGCGCTTGTCTTCCTGGAAGACGTCGCGGGCGTAGGGGCTCTCGGGCGCGATCCAGAATTCGAGCATGCCTCGGGGCATGTGCACCGCGCCGGGCAGGTGACCCTCGCGCTGCAGCTCGCGAATGTCGCGCAGATCGACCACCACCAGATCGTCCGCGCCCATCTCGGCCTTCAGGCCGTCCGCGTCGACGACCTCGATCTCGGACTCGGCGTCCTTGATCAGCGTCTCGAGCTTGACTCCGTCCTTGATCGTCACGTCGACCTCCCTTCGTGCGTCGTTCGCTCGCGAGTCTAGTCGCGCGCCGACGACGCCGCAGGTCGGGGACACGAAGGAGGTCAGGCGGCGCGGGGCACCGTGCCGTCGGCGCCGCGGATGCGGGCGACGTAGGATCGAGGCGGGAAGAAGGCGAGCATCAGGGCGACGACCGAGGCGGGGACGACGACCAGGAATACGACGCGCACGAACGCCATGATCTGAGGTTGGTAGGTCGCTTGCGCCTCCGACGGGTTGCCGAGGTCGGGGAGCAAGACCATTGCGGCCAGCCGGATGGCGAGGGCCAGGGCCGGCATGATCGAGACGCCCGCGGTCCAGATCGACCACAACAGGAAGCGGTTCGTGACGACCGGATCCGCGAGACCGAGGGCGCCGCGTTTCTTCATCGCACGCCAGTACCGGAAGGACTCGAAAAAGGCCCAGGCCGTAGGGACGATCCGGAGCGTGTTCGTACTGATGACCGCCGCGGAGTTCTCGACCATCACATGCCCACCTACGAGGGTCCACAGCGTCGTCACTGCGATCCCAGAGCCGAGAACCCGCGCAAACGTTTTCGCGCGGCCGCTCTCCTGGTGGAACACGCGCTGCGTGAAGGACGCCATCGCGACCGTGCCGGTCGCGAGGCCGACGTGCCCGATCGAGTTCGCGAGCAGCGCGGCTTCCGGCATGTCGAACTGGGCGCTCGCGCCGAAGACCCGAAGCGAGATGCCGAAGGACGCGCCGAGAAAGTAGAGACCGCCCCAGAGCTCGGGCGCCTGGCGCGTTTTCCGGGCGAGCGCGAGCAGGCGAATGCCCGGCGCGAGCAGGAAGACGAAGACGAGGATCGGGGCGACGAGATTCACGATTCGGCGCGCCCCGTGGCAGCTTCCCCGCCGCGCACCCGTGCCAGGTAGGCACGAGGCGGGAAGAAGGCGAGAGTCAACGCGACGACGGTCGGCGGTAGCGTGACGAGGGCGACGACCCGGAGCACGCCGAGGGCGATCGGCTGGACGGTGTCGGCGTCCTCCATCGTGAACGTGCCGGCCGCGAAGAGCGTGAGGAGGATCGTTCGTGCGACGAGCGCAAAAGCCGGCAGGAACGAGATGCCTCCCGTCCAAAGAGTCCACAGCAGGAACCGGTTCGTCACGACGGGGTCGGCGAGGCCGAGCGAGTGGCGTTTCTTCATGGAGCGCCAGTAGCGGCACGATTCGTAGAAGGCCCACGCGGTCGGCACGATCATGACGGCGTTGGCCGACATCATCGCGGCGGCGTTCTCGACGATCAGGTAGCCGCCGGCATAACTCCACGCGGCCGTCGCAACGATCGCGCAGCCCAGACCGGCGACGAATCGCTTCGCGCGTGCGTCGTCCGGATGGAAGACGCGCTGGGTGAAGATCGCCATCGCGAGGCAACCGCCGCCGAAGAAGACGTGTCCCGTCACGTGCGCGAGGGCCGCAGTAGTGGGATCGTCGAGCTGGAGCGAGATGCCGAGGATGCGGAGCGGGAGGCCGATCGACGCACCCAGGAAGTAGAGACCACACCAGAGCTCGGGCGCCTGTCGCGTGCGCGACGCGAGCACGAGCAGACGGATGGCCGGCGGCAAGAAGAGGACGAAGACGACGAGCGGCGCGACGAAGTTCATGGGTGGATTACCTGTCGGCTCTCATCGGAAAGCCGGGGGCAACCCTTGAGCAGCTCCGCCGACGGCGGAACACGTCGCGAGTCGGCGGAATCGGTCGCGGTTAGAGCACGGCCTCGATCAGCTTCGGTCCCGGCTCCGCGTACGCCGCTTCGAGCGCCTTCGCGAGCGCGCCGGCGTCGTCGACCCGCTCCGCCGGAACACCCATGCCCGTCGCGATCGACACGAAGTCGAGCTCGGGGTTCGACAGGTCGAAGAGCCGTTCCGCTTCCTTGCTAGGCGCGGCGCCCGTGCGGTCGAGCTCGGCGTTCAGGATCGCGTAGCTGCGGTTCGCGATGATCACCGTCGTGACGTCGAGGCCTTCGCGCGCCTGGGTCCACAGGCCCTGAATCGTGTACATCGCGGAGCCGTCCGCCTGCAGGCTCAGCACCCGCCGATCGGGGCACGCGATCGCTGCGCCCACCGCGCAGGGGATGCCCATGCCGATCGCGCCGCCGGTCAACGCGAGCCAATCGTGGGCCGGGGCGCTCGCGGTCATCGCCAGGGAGAAGAGGCTGCCGGTCGCGCCCTCGTCCACGACGATGGCGTGCTCGGGCATCGTCGCGCCGACCGCCTGCGCGAGGGTGAACGGGTTGACCGCGCCCGACGGCACTTCCGGGAGCGGTTCGGTCGAGCGGTAGGTGCCGTGCGCGATAGGGCCGACGCCCAGCCGTTCCGCGAGAGCCTCGAGGGCGGCCTCGGCATCCTCTTCCAGCTCCGCCAGGGTCGAGACCCGGGTGGTCTCTGCGGTCAGGATGCTCGGCTTGTCCGGGTAGGCGAAGAAGCCGACCGGCGCTTTCGTGTGCACGAGCACGAGATCGGTCACGTCGGCGAGCGCTTCGGCGGCCTGTTCCGGGAAGTAGGGCAGGCGCTCGATGACCGCACGATCCCCACCGCGCTCGAGGCGGCCGTAGAAGGTGTCGGAGAGCACGCGCGCGCCGGTGGCCTGCGCGATGGCCGACGCGAGGTCGAGTGCCCGCTCCCGGAGCGCCTTGCCATTGAGAAGGAACGCCGGACGTTCGCTCTCGCGCAGGCGCGTGGCGATCTCTTCGATCACTTCGTCCGGGGCGGGCGTCGGATCGGGGATCGGGATCGCCTTCGCGGCCGCCCCCGGCTCGTTCCAGCTGGCATCGGCGGGGAGGATCAGCGAAGCGATCTGCCCCGGATGCGCGCGCGCAGCCGCGACTGCTTCGGCGGCGTCGCGTCCGACCGCGCGCGAAGTCTTCGAGGTGCGCACCCAGTGGGAGAAGGGCGCGGCCACGCCCTCGACGTCCGAGGTGAGCGGCGCGTCGAGATGGGCATGGTCGACCGCGTGATCGCCGATCACGTTCACGATCGGGGTGTGGGCCCGGCGCGCGTTGTGCAGGTTCGCGAGGCCGTTCGCGAGCCCCGGCCCGAGGTGGAGGAGGGTCGAGGCCGGCAAGTCCTTCATCCGGCCGTAGCCGTCGGCCGCGCCGGTCACGACGTTCTCCTGCAAGCCGAGGACGGCGCGCATTCCGGGCACGCGGTCGAGGGCCGCGACGAAGTGCATCTCGGACGTACCCGGATTCGTGAAGCAGACCTCGACGTCGGCGGCGACCAGGGATCGAAGCAGGCTTTCAGCGCCGTTCATGTCCATTCCTCACGGGTTGGGCGGGGATTCACAGCCTAGCGCTCCGCTCTGAGCGGGCGGGAACCGTGCGTCCATCCGCGAAGCGCGCTACCGAGGGCGAAGCCTTTGCTGGAGGGATGGCTTGGCCGCGCGCAGCGACGCCTTCGTGAGCGATCGAGAGCGGGAGATCCTCGAAGCGGTCACCCGCATGGCCACGTCGAACCCGTTCGCGCCCGATCGGATCGACCAGGAGCGCCTCGCCCTCGGCGACGCCTTCACCGCCTACACCGCCGTCTGGCACATGGACGGGGACGTCGAAGGCCTCAACCCGAACGTCGTGCGGCTCCGGGAGCTCGCGGAGGGCATGGCCGAAGACCTGCGCGGTCGCCTCGTGGACGGCGCGCGGCCGAACGCCAGGGAGCTCGCGCTCTACGAGGGCTTCGTCCGCTATCTGCTCTTCTATCGCTACTCCCCGGACCTCACGAAGATCATTCACGAGCGACACGCCGGGAAGCCGGCGACCCGCAAGCTCGCCTTCTACTCACGTTATGCCGCGGACTTCGCGCACTTCTTCGAGATCGACGGCATCGCCTTTCCCGAGGAGACCAACGCGCCCCACGTGCTCGCCTGGGGCTTCCAGATCCGGCGCGCGTTCTATCACGTGTTCAGCCAGATCTACGGGGGCTCGATGCCGATCGCCGAGCTGCGTGGCGAGGTCTGGCGGGCGATCTTCACCCACGACGTCGAGCGCTACCGCCGCAGCCTCTACGGACGCATGGGCGACATCCCGGCCCTGGTGCTCGGGGAGTCCGGGACCGGCAAGGAGCTCGTCGCCCGGGCGATCGGGCTCTCTCGCTACATCCCCCTCGATCCCGAGCGCGCCTGCTTCGTCGCCGACTTCGCCGAGGGCTACCACGCGGTCAACCTGGCGGCGCTCTCGTCGTCCCTGATCGAGTCGGAGGTCTTCGGGCATCGCCGCGGCGCCTTCACCGGCGCGACCGAGGACCGCGCGGGCTGGCTCGAGGGCAGCGGTCCCTACGGCACGATCTTCCTCGACGAGATCGGCGACCTCGACCCGGGCATCCAGGTGAAGCTCCTGCGCGTCCTCCAGAACCGCACGTTCCAGCGGATCGGCGAGACGACCGAGCGCCGCTTCGAGGGCAAGATCGTCGCGGCGACCAACCGCGATCTCGAGCGGGGGATCGAGGACGGCTCCTTCCGCGAGGATCTCTACTACCGCCTGTGCGCGAACGTGATCGAGATGCCGACCCTGCGCGAACAGATCGCGGCGGACGACGGCGCCTTCGAGCAGCTCGTGCAGGTGATCGCGGTCCGGATCGCCGGGAGCGAGGACGAGGGCGACGGCCTCGCGAAGGAAGTCCTCGCGTTCGTGCGCGGCGGGTTGTCCGCGGACTACGCATGGCCCGGCAACGTGCGGGAGCTCGAGCAATGCGTGCGGAGCGTCCTCGTGCAGGGCTCGTACGCGCCGCCGCGGCGGGGACACCTGGCGGTCGACGGGGCGGCGTCCGGAATCAGCCCGACCCTTCTCGCCGGGGAAGCGAGCGCCGATGCGCTGCTGCGCGACTACACCACCCGGGTCTACGCGAAGGTCGGATCCTACGAAGCGGCGGCTCGGGTGCTCGGGCTGGATCGTCGGACCGTCAAGGCGAAGATCGACCCGGAGCTCCTCGAGGAGCTCCGGGCGGAGCGTTAGGCGCTCCCGTTTCCATCCGACAGGCCACCCGAGAGACCGACGGTCGCCAGCGCCTTGAGCGGGCCGAAGCCCGCCAGGCCGGCGCCTGCGAAGGGCAGCAGATTCGGGAGCACGCGAACGCCCTCCGCTGCTGCGACTCCGCCGGCGCTGATCATCGCGAGGCCGACGCAGACGAGCGAAGCCCCTGCGACCAGCCGGCGCCGGGAACACTCGACCATCTTCGCCATCGGCTGCTCGAAGCGCTGCACGATCAGGGTGAGCGGGAAGAGGAAGAGCGCGAATCCGAGCATGTAGAGCGGTCGCGACGTCCACCAGGCCTCCGTGTCCGGGATCAGGTCGAGACCGGTACCGGCGACGTGGAGCAGCGCGTAGACCGCGATCATCGCCGTCATGTGCCAGAGGTAGACCGACATGATGAGTCCGTTCACGAGCACGGTCGCGGTCCACACCCGGGCGCGATCGAGCACGCGACGGACGAAGGGCTCGGCCGTGAGGACGAGACCGCTCTGGGCGATGCCGAGGGCGAGGAGCGCGAGGGTCGGGGGCGATGTGTTCGACACCTCCATGCCCGGGAAGCCGACCATGGCGAGGGGGTAGGGGCCGAAGGCGATGAGCGCCGCCGTTGCGACCGCACCCCCGGCGAACCAGAGGAGGCGGCCGCGAAAGCGGTTCTCGCGCCAGGCATAACCGAGCTGATGCACCGCGAGCCAGACGAAGAAGTAGTTCACGAGGCCGAGCGCGCGGACGCCCGAGGCGAAGGCGACGACATCGACGAGCGCGGCGCCTGCCACGAGGGCCGCGAAGGACCCGAAGCCGTAGCGCTGCCACGCGTGGTAGGTGATCGGGACGAGGACGCCGACCATCACGTAGACCGCGAGGAACCACGTCGGCACCAGCGCCGCCTGACTGAGCAGACCGAGGAGCGCGGGGTCTGCGCCGAGGAAGCTGCCGGCGATCGCGATCCCGACCCACGCGAGCAGGACCGGGATCACCGGACCGATCAGCCGACGGAAGCGCGCCGCGAGCCAGGTCGGGTAGGGCGTGCCGTTCCGCAGCGCCGATGTCCACGCGACGTGGTTCGAGTAGCCGCCGACGAGGAAGAAGATCGGCATGACCTGAACGGCGAGCGTCAGCCACTGGGTCCAGGGCGCGAGCTCGAGCATGTTGCCCGCGACGAGCCCGTCGGCCTCGGTCACGTAGGGGGCCGCGACCAGCCAGTGGCCGAGGATCACGACCGTGATCGAGGCCGCGCGCAGGAAGTCGACGTAGCGGTTGCGGTCGTCGGGGGTGGCGTGGGCCGCGTGGGCGGCACGATTCCAGAGGTCAGTGGCGAAGGACATCGTCGGGCTCTCCAAGTCTCGTGGGACGAGACCTGATAGAGCACGAGATGTGCCAACAGCCGGAACCTTTTGAAATCAGCTACTTACGACGAATAAGCGCGTACGAATCGCGAGATGGTCGGACATTAAATGCCGGGTATCGGACATTGAATGTCCAGTGGATTATCGCCCGTTGAACGTCGGCGTCCGCTTCTCCCGGAACGCCTTGATCGCCTCCTGGGAGTCTTCGCTGGCGCTGCAGATCTTCTGGAGCTCGACCTCCCGGTCGAAGGTCGTGCCGTAGTCGCTGGCGGTCGCGGTCCGCATCGCGTCCTTCGCGTGACGAAGGGAGAGCGGCGCGCGCTGGGCGAGCTCCTCGGCCCAGGCCCGGGTCTCCTTGTGCAGCGCGTCCGTCGGCACGACCCGATTGCACAGCCCCCATTCGAGACATTTCTGCGCGCTCACCTTCTCGCCCGTCGCGATGATCTCGTACGCGCGCTTGCGTCCGAGGGCGTTCGCGAGGAGCCAGGTGGCGCCGCCGTCGGGCACGAGGCCGATGCCCGCGAAGGCCTGGTAGATGTAGGCGTCTTCGGACATCACGGTCAGGTCGCAGTTCATCGCGTAGGCGCTGCCGATCCCGGCGCAGACGCCTTTCACGGCGCTGATCCACGGCTTCGGCGCCTTGCCGATCGCGTCGAGAATCGGGCGGTGGTCCTGCTGGAGATGCTCGTTGAGCCCGGTCGTGGCGGTGCTGTCGGTCAGGTCGGCGCCTGCGCAAAAGGCACGGCCCGCGCCAGTCAGGATCGCGACGCGCACGTTCCGGTCCGCGTTCAGCCGGTTCACGCCGTCGACCATCTCGTGGAGGATCGGCACGCCCAGAGCGTTCAGCTTCTTCGGCACGTTCATCGTCAGCTGACCCACGTGGGTGTCGGCGTCGACCTCGACCTCGATCAGCTCGTAGTTCGGGTACTCGATCTTGGGCACGGGATTCTCCAGTCAGCGATCGACCCGGAAATCCGGGATCGGGTTGTGGCGGGCGATGGCAGAGCCCTCGGGCCCGCACAGCATGAGGTAGCGCCAGGTCCGCGCGTGGAACAGGTGCACGAGGGCCTCGTCCGCGGACCCGTCGTCCTCCTGCACGAAGCGCTCGAGGGCGGCGTCGCCCTCCTGCCAGGTGGCCGGGCGGAATCCGAGCAGCGGCTCGAGGTCGTCGAGGTTGGCCTCGTCGACCACGGCGCCGATCTCGTCCGTCCGCTGCAGGTGGCGCGCGAGACGGAAGAAGATCCGGAACTGGTGCTGGGTGTACTCGTCGTGCGCTTCCGTGTTGTGCAGCCAACGCACGAGGTGGTCGTGGCCGACGGCGCCGGTCGAAATCCTCGCTTCGGGCATCTCCGGCTTCCTGAGCTCGAGGCCGAGGATCTCGGCGAGGGCCTCCATCGCGTAGATGTTGGTCTCGGCGCACCACTGCATGTTCGTCATGTAGTCCGAGCCCTCGGGCGGCTCCGCGAGCGCGTCGTGGAAGGCGAGCTGGTTCGACAGCGTGAAGCAGAAGTGGTGGTACTGGATCGCGCGGCGGTCGATGGTCTGCCCGCCGTTCGCGGCGTAGTGATCGTAGAGCGCCTCGAATTCGCCGTAGTTCAGCACGCTCGTGCGCATGCGGAAGCCGGCAAGGTCCATCATCGGGTCACCGATGTGCGCGAGCTCGAGATCGATCACCGCCTCCACGCGACCGTTCCGGTGCATCAGCTGGCCCGAGTCCCAGACGATCGGCGTCTCGCGCACCTCGCCGCCGACCGGATTGCGCCGCAGCCACGCGAAGCAGAACTCGAGCAGCGGATCCGGCCGCTTCTTCGCCGCGCGGTAGGCGTCCCAGTAGGTCTGCATGCCGATCCAACCCGACTCCGCGGGCGTGTCCGCGCGCAGCAGCCCTGCCGTCGCGAAGCGGTCGATCGGCAGCGCGTGGATCTTCGCGAGGATCTCCATGTAGTGACGCATCACGCCGTCGCGCTCGTCGTCCGAACAGCTCTGGAAGTGCTCGACCCCGTGCACGCGGTCCATCACGTACGCGCGCGGGTCGTCGCACCAGCCGTACACCTTCGCGACGGGCAAGTCGGCGTCGTGCACGAGGGACTGGAACTTCATCTCGTTCTCGAGCGGGAAGCCGTGGACGCAATCGAGCCGGTCCCCGCGCACGCAGAGCTCCAGCTTGTCGTCGCCGCGCTCGACCTCCGCGAACCACACGGGTCGCCATCGCGCTTGCGGGTCGATGTGGACGACGCGCCCGCCGACGTTGTCCTCGATCCAGCGCACGACCTTGTCGGTGCGCGCTTCCATCGATTCGAGTTCGGGCTCTTCGGGCTCTGCGGGCATGAGGGGGGACTCCTGAGGCGCCTGCCGGGCGGGATTCCCAGTCTCGCATAGTCCGTCGGGAGCTGACGAGCCCTCGGATTCGGCGTTTGAAGGCCGGATGCCGAGCTTCTACTCTGGGCGCCCCGTGTACCCCAGGAGTCGACGAGCATGAGCAGCGGATCCCCCGAGAACAAGGCCGCCTTCCAGGACGAAGAGCTGCTGGCCGACGCGCAGGCGAACTCCGGCCTGACCGACTTCGGTCCCGACGAGTTCCGCCCGGCGCTCGCGAAGCTCACCTGGTCGCTCCGCGAAGAGGCGCCCCTGAACGACCTCGGCCGCACGATCCTGCGGACGCGCATCGTAGAGAGCCTCGAGACCCGCCTCCGCATCCAGCACTGGATCGACCGACACCCCGAGATCCTCGACGAGGAGATCGGCGCGCCGATCGTGGTGATCGGGCAGGCGCGGACGGGGACGACGATGCTCCAGCGCATCATCGCGAGCGACCCGCGCAACCACGCCTGCATGTGGTGGGAGACGCGCTTCCCGGCGCCCCACGCCGACACCGACTGGAGTCAGCCCGACCCGCGCATCCCGATCGCCGAAGCCGAGGTCGCCGCGATCCTCGAGGCCGATCCGCGCCAAGCCTCGATCCATCCCTGGGACGCCCTCGCCCCCGACGAGGAGATCATGCTCCTCGAGCACTCGTTCCTCTCGTACGTGCCCGAAGCGTTCTGCAACGTCCCGACCTATCGCAGCTGGATCAGCGAGCAGGACTGGACGCCGACCTATCAGTACCTGAAGAAGCTGCTGCAATCGCTGCAGTGGCAGAAGCGCCAGCGCGGCAACGTCCGCGAGCGCTGGGTGTTGAAGGCGCCAAACCACCTCGGGTTCATCGACACCCTCTTCGAGACCTTCCCGGGCGCCAACGTGATCCTCACCCACCGCGATCCGATCGAGACCGTCTCCTCTGCGGCTTCGATGAACGGTTCGTACTGGGCCCTCTACGGCGATCCGGCTCCGGAACAGATGGCGCAGGCGGGCGCGCAATGGCGCGACCGCATGGCCTGGTCGACGACCCGCTGCATGGAGGCGCGGAAGCGTCACGGCGACAACCGCTTCGCGGATCTCTGGTTCCTGGACGCGCTCAAGGATCCGATCACGGAGATCGAACGCGTCTACGCGCAGTTCGGGATCGAGTTCACGGAAGCTGCCCGCGCGGGCATGGAGCAGTGGCGCGCCGACAACCCCCGCGGCAACCGACCGCCCCACGAGTACACCCTCGAGGAGTACGGTCTGACGGAGGACGGCATCAAGCAAGCCTTCGCGGACTACCGCAAGACGTTCATCGAGCCGCGGCTCTAGCGCCGCGCTCCCGCTTCAGCCCGGGATCTCGTAGCCCTCGGGCAGCGCGCCCTGCATGATCGTCTGCTCGCAGACCCGGGCGACGATCCGCCAGCCGTCCGCGGTCCGGATGAGCTCGTCGAGGTAGCGGCCCGAGTTCGTGATCACGTACTGGCCGCCGTCGGGCATGTTCTTGCCCATCGGAGAGTGGAAATAACATCGCGAGCGTGCGCGGTCTCCGTCGAGCTCGATGATCACGTTCGACACGACGTGGAGGTTGAGGGGCCAGCCCTCGAGGGCGCGGTCGAGCCAGGCGAGGGTCTCTCGGAACGGGCCCGCGACGCCGCCGCTCGACGTGTAGTCGATGGTGGCCTCGAGGGCGAAGATACGATCCATCTCCTTCCACTGACGGAAGTCGACCATCTCCGCGTAGCGGTGAAGCAGCTCTTCGATTTCGAGGCGGTCCTGGATCGCACGCAGGTCGGACTCGGACTCGGACTCGGGCATGGGGGGGCTCCTCCGTGGCAGGCGGACGAGTCTATCACGCGCGAGCGACGCGCCGGGCGCGGCCGGCGCTAGGTGTCGAGTCCCGCGCGTCGCTGGGCCGCGAGGGCGACGACGATGTCGACGCGTCGGATCGCTTCCGCGACCTCGTCCGCAAAGGTGCGTCGCGCGTGGACGAGGCCTCGTGGGTCGGCCTCGGCCATCTCCAGCAGCCCGCGGTTGTCCGCGAGCTTGAGCGCCGTCTGGAAGAGCGCTTTGGAGACGCTGTCCGCGGCGTGGATGCGTTGTTGCAGCTCGTACTGGCGGCCGAGCCCGAGGCAATCCTTCAGGAACCGCTTCTCGTCGAAGGGTCGGGTCGAGGCTCGCCAGCTGGTCGGCCACCACCCGGTAGCTCTCGAGGAAGGGACGCAGGACACGGTGGGCCAGGTAGGGCCGCATGCGTCGGATCATGTCTCCGGGATCGAGCTCGTATTCCTCGATTCGTTTCTCCCACGCCCGGTGGTTCAGCTCCACCGTCGCGCGGATCTCGGCGCGATAGGCCTCCTTGCCGGGGAAGAAGAACTCGAACTTGAGGAGATCGCGCAGGCGCATCACCTCGTCCCAGAACCGCGGCAAGAAGTCGGCGCGCTCCGCGTCGAGGGCCGCGAGGATCGAGAGCTCGGCGATCGACCCGGACACGAAGAAGTGGACGATCGTGTTGCGGTAGTAGGCGGCGGCGAGCTGCTGGTCGTCGGCGATGCCGAAGACGGGCTCGAGGCCCTCGTCGAAGCGCGTCACGACGTCGTTCTCGACCAGCGCTTCGAGGGTCGCGGAGATGCCCTCGTCCTTGGTGAGCAGCTCGAGGTCCGTCGTCGTCGGGAGATCCCGGAGGCGCACGTTCTCGAGCAGGTTCTCGAGGGAGCGGCGAGTGCCTTCGAGGGTGAGGGCCTGGCCGGTCGTGCCGAGGAGCGCGAGGGTCACGAGGGAGGTCGGGGTGATCGGCGTGACCTGGTTGATGCGGACGCAGACCTCGAAGGCGAGCTTCTCGAGGTCGTAGCGATCATCCGGGGCGAGCTCGACGCCTGCGGCCCCGAGCTGATCGCGGAGCGAGAGCGGCTCGCCGAACGCGAGATGGATCCGGCCGTAGCGCCGTCGCAGCTGACGCACGAAGGCGACGAACCAGCCGAAGCTCTCGCGCTTCTTCTCGCCCCCGCGCTGCTCGTCGACGTAGCCCCCGAGCCCCTGGATCTGGTCGTACGCGATCGAGACGGGAATCAGATGGACGTCCTCGCTCTTTCCCCGCTGGTAGGCGTCGACGACGCTTCCGAGCAGGCCGTAGCGCGGCGGCAGGAGCTTGCCCGATCGCGAACGTCCCCCTTCGATGTACCACTCGAGGGGGAAACGCTTCTCGATCAGGTAGTCGATGTAGTGGGACAGGACGTGTTTGTAGACGTCGTCGTCCTTGAAGCTGCGACGGATGAAGAACACCCCGGCCCGGCGTACGAGCTGGCCGATCGGGAAGAAGTTCATGTTGATGCCGCCGGCGGTGTGGTTCGGCGGCAGGCCGTGCTCGTGCAGGGCGTACTGCAGGACGAGGTGATCGAGGTTGTGCTTGTGGGTCGGGAGGAACACCACGGGGTGTCGCTCCTCGAGCGCGGCGATGCCCCGCATCCGTTCAGTGTCGTAGGCGAGCTCTTCGTCGTAGCCCTGGGTGTAGAGCCAGCGGATCAGCGCGATCACGAGATCGATCACGAAGGGGCTGTGGGTCGCCGCGATTTCGCGGAGGTCGCTCGCGGCCTCGGCTGCGAGGGCGGTATGCGAGGCGTCGGTCTTGCCCTCCGCGCGTTGCTGCGAGACGAGGCGATCGATCCCGCCGCGGAAGGCGGGGCGCGAGAGCAGCTCCTCGTGCAGCAGCCGCGGCACCTTGTAGCGCGCGCCGCGGACGCGACGTTCGGCGCGTTCGAGGGCGAGGGTCGCCTTCTGGGCGACGAAGTCCGCGAAGCCGGCGGTCTCCGCGGGGCCGCCTTCGACCGCCTCGAGCCAACGCGCGTGCAGGTTCGAGCGCGTGGCCGGTTCGCCCGCCACGATCACGCATCGATCGGGAGCGCGGAGGCGCACGAAGAGCTGGCGCAGCCAGGACGGGTCGCGCGGATCGCCGAGGGCGAGCAGCGAGAGGGCCGGGGGTGTGCGGCGCCCGTTCTTGCGGAGCCGGCCGCGCCAGATCACGCGGAGCGGGGCCATCAGGGGGTCGCCTGGCGCCGCGAGGTTCGACTCCAGCGCGGGATCGAGCCGGCGTCGTCGGCCTCGACGCGAAGGCGGGAGCGGCAGGAGCACGACGCGGTCCGCTTCGAAGTCGTCGGGGCGATTCGCCTCGACCCAGCGTCGGAGCATGCGGCGCTCCAGGCGACTCGATGCGTCGACGAGGAAGACGATGCGTTCGCCGCTCGGAAGGGTCGGCCAGGCCGGCACCGGTCCGCCCCATCCGTCGGACGAGTGCGACGACACGGGCGTCGGGGCGTCGGATCCCATGGCCGGGAGTCTACCGGGGCGTTTGCGTTGGGGCCGGCCCGCGCGGGAACCTATGCTGAGCGCGATGAGTGCTCCCCGCCCCGTCTCGCCCGCCGAAGCCGCTGCACGCCTCCATCCGGTCGACCGACTCGGAATTCCGCTCGGACCCGGACAGCCGAGGTCCTTCCTGCACGCGCTCGGGGAGCGCGACGACTGGGAGGATCTCGCGGTGTTCGGCGCGCTGCTCGTCGATCTGTTTCCGATCTTCGCAAAGCCGGGCGTGCGCCTGCGCTCGGGATTCTTCGGTCCCGCCGAGCGCGCGCTCCGGGCGGCCGGACATGCGGTCGAGTTCGTTCCTGCGGACTTCCGGCGTTTCAGTGAGATCGCCGAGCGATTCGCGCCGCGTGTGGTGGCGACGGCCGCGGCGCCTCCCGACGCAGACGGTCGGCTCTCCCTCTCCCTCCATGCCGGCGCGACCGTCGGCGAGATCCACGCGGCGGCGAAGGATCCCGAACGCCTGCTCGTCGTCGAGACGAGCCCGCACCTGCCGCGCACCCTCGGCGTCCCGCCGGATCATCCGCATTCGGTCGCGCTCGACGATGTCGACGTCTGGATCGAGGGAGATGCAACGCCGACCGAGCTGCCGGACAACCCGGCGGGCCCCGTCGAAGAGGCCATCGCGGGTCACGTCGCCGCCTTCATTCCGGAGGGCGCGACCCTGCAAACCGGGATCGGCGGCATCCCGAACGCGGTCGTCGCGGTGCTCGCCGAGGGAACGAGCGGCAGCTACGGCGTGCACAGCGAGATGTTCACGACCGGGCTCATGCGCCTGCACGAAGCGGGCAAGGTCACGAACGAGAAGGGCGTCTTCGACAGCGTCTCGATCACGACCTTCGCGATGGGCGACCGCGCGCTCTACGACTGGCTCGACGGGAACGAGGCCGTACGGTTCCTGCCCGCGGACGTCGTGAACGATCCGGCCGTGATCGCGCGCAATCGGGGGATGATCTCGATCAACGGCGCGCTCTCGGTCGATCTCCTGGGGCAGGTCGTCTCGGACTCGTTAGGCGGCGTGCAGCACTCCGGAATCGGGGGACACGAGGACTTCCTGGCAGGGGCGGGTCGGATCGCGGAAGGACGCTCGCTCCTCTGCCTGCCGTCGACGGCGAAGATCGACGGCGCGGCGCGCTCGCGGATCGTGAGCGAGCTGCCGGCGCGCTCGATCGTGACGAGCCCGCGCCACCAGGTGGACGTGGTCGTGACCGAGCACGGCGCGGCGGAGCTCGCGGGCCGGACCGTTGGCGAGCGGGCCCGCGCCCTCGCGGAGATCGCGGCCCCGGACGAGCGCGACGTCTTGCGCGCGGCGGCGGCCGAGATCGACCGCAGAGGGGTGTTGCCCTCCGGGTAGGCGCCTCTCCTCGGACCGCGGCGTCAAGGGTTATGGTTCAGGGCAGGGCGCGGGCGGACCGCGTCCGTCGACCCGAAACCGTGGACGAGCGCCCGTCGACCCGGCCCGACCGGAGGAGATCGCCATGGCCTACGACGAAGGCCTCGCGCAGCGCTTGACGGAGTACTTCGAGGACGTCCCTGGCGTCACCGACAAGAAGATGTTCGGTGGCCTCTGCTTCATGCATCAGGGAAACATGGTCGGCGGCATCGTCGGCGACGAGCTGATGCTGCGCGTCGGTCCCGACGCCTACGAAGCCTGCCTCGCCGAGCCACACGCGCGGGAGATGGATTTCACCGGGCGGACCATGAAGGGCATGATCTACGTCGCGGCCGAGGGACTCGCCGAGGATGAAGATCTCGAGGCCTGGGTCGAGCGCGCGCTCGCGTTCGCGTCCTCGCTGCCCGCGAAGGGGCGGGGCAAGAGCCCCAAGAAGAAGAAGGTCGCCAAGAAGAAGGCCGCGAAGAAGAAGGCCGCGCGCAAGCGCGGAGCCAAGGTCACATGACGGTGCTCGATCACGCGAAGAGCGTGATGTCCGTCGTCGTCTTCACGGTGAACCTGTCCGTGTGGGCCATCGTCCTGGTCGTGCTCGGCTGTGCGAAGGCGCTGCTGCCCCCCGCCCGCCCGCGCCTCGATCGGATGCTCGACGGTTGCTATCGCGCGGCGGTCGCCGTGCACGACGGCTGGATGCGATCCGGAATCCGCGTGTCGCTCCGGCAGCCGGAGCTCGGGATTCCGCGCGACGAGCTCTGCATCGTCCTGTCGAACCACCAGTGCTTCGCGGACATCCCGCTCCTCCAGGGGGCGATCGCGCGCCGTGGGCCGCTGCTCAAGTTCCTGTCGAAACGCGAGCTGGCCTGGGTGCCCGTGCTCGGCGTGATCTTCTGGGCCTTCGACTTTCCGCTGCTCCGCCGAGGCACGAAGCAGGGGCAGGACGATGCGCAGCGGCGCGAGGCCGACCGGCAGGCGTTGTCGGCCGCATGCGACGCGGTGCGCCGCCGGCCCTCCGCCCTGATGGTCTTCGCTGAGGGGACGCGCTCGTCTCCTTCGAAGATCGAGGAGCGGGGGAGTCCCTACCGTCACCTGCTGCCGCCGCGCGTCGGCGGGTTTGCGTCTCTCGTCGAGGCCCTGGGTACCGACCTGGTCTCGATCATCGACGTCACGATCGTGTCACCGGAACCGCTGACCTTCTGGGAGTTCGTGTCCGGAAGCGGCCCCGCGGTCACGATCGAAGCCGAGCGCATCGCCGCCTCGGAGCTGCCGGAAGGACGCGACGCGCTCGCGAAGTGGATCGGCGAGCGGTGGGCCGCGAAGGACGACCGGATCGAGGCGGCGCGACGGGGTTAGTCGTCGACCGGGAGCTTCACCATCGCGACGGCGTTAGTCGTCGACCGGGAGCCGGACCGTCACGACGGTGCCGTGGCTCGGCCGGCTCTCGACGTCGATCGTGCCGCGGTGGTCGGCCAGGATGCCCTCGGCGACGGAGAGGCCGAGCCCGGTCCCGCCCTGTTCGAGGCGGGTCGTGAAGAACGGGTCGAAGATCCGCTGGGTGAGCTCGACCGGGATGCCCACGCCGTCGTCGGCGACCGAGAGGATCGCCTCCTTCTCCTCGGCGCGCAGCGAGATCCGGATCGGTCCCTTCGGTTTCGCCTCGACCGCGTTGCGGATCAGGTTGACCAGGACCTCCTCGATCTCGACCCGGGAGAGCACGACGGGAATCGGTGCGTATTCCGGCAGCTCGAGTACGAGGCGCACGTGGTTGTCGTGGGCGTAGGATTCCGCCAGCGCGATCGCCGCGTCGAGCACCTCGTGGAGATCGCTGCGCCGCTTCGGCGTCGATTCCTGCCGCGCGAACTGCAGGATGCTGCGGACGATCTTCCCGCAGCGCTGGGCTTCGCGCTGGATGTCGCTGAGCGCACCCTTCCAGGTCTCGCGCTCCTCCGGCGCGCCCTCGTTCACGAGCGCGTAGTCCGCGGCCGCGAGCATCGAGCCCACCGGGTTGTTGATCTGATGCGCCATGCCCGCGGCGACCGTGCCCAGCCAGGCGAGACGCCGGGCTTCGTTCAGCTGCAGTCGGGATTGCTCGAGGTCGCGTGATCGCGCCTCCGCGAGATCCTCGGCGTCGCGCAGGGTGTGCACGTCCTTGACGGTCACCAGGAAGCGCATCGCGCGGGGATTGCCGCTGCCCTTGCGCGCGCTCAGGGTGAGGCGCACCCAGCGATAGTCGCCGCCCTTGCAGTGGAATCGGTACTCGAACTCCGATGCGCCGGAGGTCGTCGCGCTCTCGAACACCCCGGGCAACCTCAGGCGATCCTCGGCATGCACGTATTGCATCCAGTTCGCGAGATCGAGCTCGTCCGTCGACCAGCCCGTGATCTCTTCGACGGGCCCGGTGGTCCACAGGAGTCGCGCGTCCTGCCCGGGCTCGAGCTCGACCTCGAAGCAGAAGTCTGCCGCGAGCTCCGCGATCCGGCGCTGCTGATCCTCGCTCGCGAGGAGATCACCGTGCGCCTGGCTCTTCTCGAACGACTCGCGCTTCAGGTCTGCGATCACCGCGTCGAGCTCGCGCGTCCGCAGCCGGACCCGCGAATCGAGCTCCTGGTTCAGGATCTCGAGCTGCTCCTGCGCATAGCGCCGCTCGACTTCGTTGACCGTCATCCGGGCGAGCGATTCGAGGAAGCGTCGGTCGTTCTCGGTCAGCGCCCGAGGCTCGTGGCCCATGACGCAGATCGACCCGATGTTGAACCCGTCGTGGGAGCGGAGCGGCGCGCCGGCGTAGAAGCGGATGCCGCCGTCGGGCTCGACCAGCGGGTGGCGGCGGGCGATCTCGTCCTTGCTCGCGTCGAAGAGGTGGTAGATCCCGTCCTGCTTGATCGCCGTCGCGCACAGGCCCGGGGTGCGCGTAACCTCCGGGTCGTCGATGCCGAACCGGGACTTGAACCAGATGCGGTCACGGTCGATCAGGCTGATCACGCCATAGGGCACGCCGAAGTACCGGGCGCCCATCTCGACCAGATCATCGAAGGCGCCTTCCCGGGGCGTATCGAGGAGCGCGTATCGGTAGAGGGCCGCGAGTCGCCCCTCTTCCTGCGCTTCGTCGGTGCGCTCAGACACGTCCTTCCCCACGTTCACTTCGTCCAACCTCTGCACTCGAGCCCCCGACCGGAGTGTGCCCCGGGTTTGCGTGTCGAAAAGTGTGTCGGGGTTCATCATCAGCGAATTACTGCTTTCCCCTGTGGTCAAAGACCATCGATCGTGCGTGGCTCCGGGACCGCGGTCGAGTTCACTATCGTTTCACGAGAAGTCGAGGACGCCTTGCCGCTGATCGGATGCCATGATTGTGACGCGGTCGTCGAAGAGCCCGACGTGCCGAGCGGCGGCTCCGCGATCTGCCTACGCTGCGGCGGAACTCTCTTCCGGCGCCAGCGCGCCACCGTCGAGATCACCCTCGCCCTCACGACGGCGGCGGCGATCCTCTTCGTCGTCGCGAACGCCTATCCCTTCCTCTCGTTCGAGATGCAGGGGCAGGTCACCCGAACGACCCTCGCATCCGGCACCGTCGCGCTCTGGGAAGGCGGGCGCCTGGCCGTCGCGGTCCTCGTTTTCCTGACCACGATCCTCGCGCCGGCGCTCCAGATCAGCCTCCTGCTCTACGTGCTCGCGCCGGTCCACTTCCATCATCCGGCGCCCTTTGCGGTCGAGGCGTTCCGATGGGTCGAGCGGTGTCGTCCATGGAGCATGATGGAGGTGTTCCTGATCGGGATCCTGGTCGCGGTCGTGAAGCTCTCGGACATGGCGGACATCGTCCCGGGCCTCGCACTCTGGGCTTTCGGCCTGCTGATCCCGATCCTCGCAGGGGGCACCGCCTTCCTCGACGCGGAGATCGTCTGGCGTGAGATCGGAGACCTCGATTGAGCGCGCCGATGCGAGCGACGAGACCGCCCGTGACGGACCTGGAAGGGCCCCACGCGCAGTGCCACGTGTGCAACCTCGTCGTCGCAGTGCCGCGCGGGCCGATCCACGGTCTCTCCTGTCCGCGCTGTCGAACCGGCATCCATCGCCGTAAGCCGAACAGCCTGTCCCGGACCTGGGCGCTCCTGATCGCAGCGGCGATCTGTTATGTGCCCGCGAACATCTATCCGGTGATGGAAGTGACGACCCTGGGTGCTCGCCAGGCGGACACGATCCTCTCGGGCGTGATCTACCTCGCCGTGAACGGGACCTGGCCCCTCGCCGTGATCGTCTTCGTCGCGAGCGTCGTGGTCCCGGTTTTGAAGATCGTCGCGTTGGTGTTTCTGGCCACATCGGTCCAGCTCGCCAGCCAGTGGCGACCGCGCGATCGTGCGCGACTCTATCGGGTAGTCGAGACGGTCGGGCGCTGGTCGATGGTGGACATCTACGTCGTGACCATCCTGGTCGCGCTGGTTCATCTCGGTTCGTTGGCGTCGGTCGAAGCGCGGGTCGGGGCTTTCTATTTCGGGGCGGTCGTGGTCCTCACGATGCTCGCGGCAGAGAGCTTCGACCCGAGGTTGATCTGGGATCAGCAGGTCGAGGACGGACATCCGGCTGTCAGAGACGTCCGGCAGGAGGCCGCCGATACCCAGGCGGCGGCAGGAGGGGACGATGGCGGATGAACCGGCGAGCGCAGGGGGCTCGGATTCGAGCGAGGCGCCCCGCGCGATCGTCCGGACGCGCTCGATGCCGTCGATCGTATGGCTCATCCCGGCGGTGGCCGCCTTCGTCGGGCTCTACCTCGCGTTCTGGGCGTGGTCGGAGCAGGGACCCGTCATCACGATCGTCTTCGAGAGCGCCGAGGGCATCGAAGCCGGAGCCACCCGCGTCAAGTACAAGGAGGTCGACGTCGGGGTCGTCGAGTCGCTCGAGCTCTCCGAGGACCTCAAGCAGGTGACGGTGACGGCGAGCATGGTCAAGGAGCTCGGCGGCTACCTGACGGACGAGACGCGCTTCTGGGTCGTGAAGGCCGAAGTCTCCGTCGAGGACTTCTCGGGTGTCGGGCGGATTTTCTCCGGCGTGTACATCGCGATCGATCCGTCTCCGGACGGCAAACGCACTCGCGTCTTCGACGGCCTCGAGAAGGCGCCGGTCGTGCGATCCGACAAACCGGGCACGCTCTTCCAGCTGCGCGCGACGGAGATCACGTCGATCGACGTCGGCTCGCCAGTCTATTACCGCTGGATTCCCGTCGGGCAGGTGGCTGGCTACCAGCTCGCGGACGACGGCGGCTCGGTCCGCGTCCAGGTCTTCATCGAGGCGCCGCATGACGAGCGCGTCCGCTCGACGACGCGCTTCTGGAACGCGTCGGGACTCGACGCGGTCGTGACGGCGGAGGGGCTGCAGATCGACACGCCGGGGATCGTGGCGATGCTCGGCGGTGGCGTCGCGTTCGAGACGCCGGCGACCGTGAACGTGGCGCAGGACGTGCCCGAGAACATGGTCTTCGAGCTCTACCCCAACAAACAGGCGACGCGCCGACCGCGCTACTCGCTCAAGACCCGCTACCTCCTCTACTTCGAGGACTCGGTCTCGGGCCTGGTGCCCGGTTCGCCGGTCGAGTTCCGCGGGATCAAGCTCGGTGAGGTGCTCGACGTGGACGTGGAGCTCGATCGTGAGACCAACGAGATGCGGATCCCGGTCGTGATCGAGATCGAGCCCGAGCGACTCGGCTTGACCGAGAAAGACCTGGAAATCGATCCGACGGGACGGATCTCGAGCATGGTCGCGCAGGGCTTCCGCGCCCGACTCTTGACGAACAACGTGCTCACAGGCCAGAAGGCGGTCGACTTCGACTTCTTGCAGGGCGCTCGGTCGCGGCAGATCGAGTACGGCCACGCGTATCCGATCCTGCCGACGGCGACCGGTGGGCTCGACGCGATCACCACGCGCGTGGCTCGGATCGTCGACCGGGTCGACCAACTGCCGATCGAGTCGATCGGGGAGAACCTGGATCGGGTCTTCGCGAGCCTCGCGGAGACGATGGGCTCGATCGAGGGCATCACCGCCGCGGCGGACGCGGACTTGATGCCCCAGATGACGGAGACCCTGGGGCGGCTCGAGCAGACCCT
Organism: uncultured Spirochaetaceae bacterium; assembly: GCA_964488255.1. GTDB lineage: Bacteria > Myxococcota_A > UBA9160 > UBA9160 > UBA4427 > UBA4427. The sequence continues at coordinate 52,420 of CAZAUR010000016.1, forward strand.
CGCCTCGGCGGACGCGATGATCGCGCCGGACTCCGCGATGGCGCTCGAGCTCGAGGCCCTGGTCGCCGATCTCTCCGAGGCCGCGGACTCGCTCCGCGTGCTGGCGGAGCGGCTCGAAGAGCATCCGGAAGAACTGCTACGGGGGAAGAGCGAATGATGGCGAGTGCACTCGGACGCCGCAGCGGAATCGGAATGGTCACGGTCCTCGTCGCGATCCTCGCGGTCGGATGCCTCGGTCGCAGCCCGAGCCCCGAACACTTCATGCTCGGCACCGCCGATCCCGGCGAGCGCGGCGCCGCAGCGCCGGACGTCTCGCTGCTGGTGGGTCCCGTTCGACTGCCGGCCTACCTCGATCGGCCGCAATTCGCGCGGCTCGAGGGGCGCGGTAAGGTCGAGCTCGACGAGTTCGCGCGCTGGCTCGGCGGCTTCGAGGAGAACCTGCTGCGGGCACTCGCCCTCGAGCTCGCCGAGCGCACCGGTTCGATCAAGATCACGACCCATCCTTCCAAGGCGCCGTTCCCTTTCGATGCGCGGCTGCGCCTGCACGTCGACGACATGGTCGTGGTGGGTGACGCGCTCCGGGTGCGGATCCGCTGGGCGCTCCTGCGGGCCGGGGAGGACACGCCACCGATCCTCGCGGTCCTGGACGAACGGATTCAGCTCGAGGGGCGCGGCAACGCCGCGATCGTGGCGGCCCACGACCGCGCGATCGAACGGCTCGCGGCGGCGGTGACGTCCGCGCTCGCCGAATAGTGGTCACTACCGCGCCGTCTCGCCGGTGCTCGCTGAATCCCGATCGCTGACCCCCCGTCTCGTCGGGCAACGCGAGGTTGCATGCGTGCGGCCCTGCGGGCTCGGTAGAGTCGTGGGGTCCGACACCCCCGCGTCCGCGCCTGTCAGGAGATCCGCATGCCCGATCACCCCACGACTCACGAACCCGCCGACGCGGAGGTGCCCGAAGAGAAGGCCCCGCGATCGATCGGTGACCGGATCGTCTCCGAGCTGAAAGCGCGCCCCATGGCGTGGGCCACCGCCGCGATCCTGCTCGCGGTTGCGCCCTTCATCCTGAAGATGATCTTCCCGGACGCGACGGCAGGGGTGCTCGTCGCGGGCACGATCGCGTTCGCCGCGTACGCGGCGGCGTGCACCGTCCCCGGTCGCTTCCTCTAGCTCGGCGCGAGCCGCCGCGAATCCACGACAGGAGTTCCCATCCATGGAAGGTCCCGCGAAGGCCGGCGTCGAAGCCTGGCACGCCTACGTCCGCAACGTGAACGAAGAGACCCTCGACGCGCTGCTCGCTGACGACGTCGTCTTCCAGTCGCCCGTGGTGCACACGCCGCAGGAGGGGAAGGCCGTCACGAAGATGTACCTGATGGCCGCCTTCAACGTCTTCCCGGGCGACGACGACGAGAAGGGGAAGGCCGACGGCGAGGGCGCAGAGAAGTCGAAAGGCAAGTTCAAGTACGTCCGCGAAGTCGTCGGAACGCACGATGCGGTGCTCGAGTTCGAGACCGAGATGGGCGGGATCTTCGTGAACGGTGTGGACATGATCCGCTGGAACGACGAGGGCAAGATCGTCGACTTCAAGGTGATGATCCGTCCGCTCAAGGCGATCCAGCAGGTCCACGCCAACATGAAGGCGATGCTCGAAGCGATGAAGCAATAGAGCATCGCGAAAGCCTCGCTATGCTCCCGGCCGATGTCGCCCCGTCGCCGTTATCAGCTCCGCCGCACCGACCTGAACGAGCGGATCGAGGCACTCGTCGAAGCCGCCGCGCGTGAGGGAACCGACGCGGAGGACGCCGAGTTGGTGCGCCAGCTCCTGACGACCGGCGTCCGACTCCTGCGCGACGGAACCTCCCGGGCCGAGCTCAAGCTCGTGAACAGCGCGCTCAAGGAGCTGCGCCACGCGTTCCGCGTCTTCAGCCCCTACGCGGAGAATCGCAAGGTCGCCGTCTTCGGCAGCGCACGGACGCCCGAGGACCACCCGGACTACATCCAGGCGCGGGGCTTCGCCGAGCAGATGGTCCGCCGAGGCTGGATGGCGATCACCGGGGCGGGCGACGGGATCATGGGCGCGGCCCAGGGTGGCGCGGGTCGCGAGGCGAGCTTCGGCGTCAACATCCGGCTGCCCTTCGAGCAGTCGGCGAACGAGACGATCGCCGGCGACGCGAAGCTGATCAACTTTCGGTACTTCTTCACGCGCAAGGTCGTGTTCGTGAAGGAGGCCCACGCGATCGCGCTCTTCCCCGGCGGCTTCGGCACCCACGACGAGGGCTTCGAAGCACTGACGCTGATCCAGACCGGCAAGAGCGAGATCGTCCCGGTGGTCTTCGTCGACGCACCGGGGGGCAGCTACTGGCGCGACTGGTTGGAGTACGTCGAGACGCATCTCAACGAGCGCGGGTTGATCGATGGCCAGGACATGAACTTCTTCCGGGTCACCGACTCCGTCGAAGAGGCCGTCGCCTACATCGACGACTTCTACCGCAACTACCACTCCAGTCGGTACATCGGGGGAAAGCTCGTCCTGCGCATGCACGAGGCCCCGACGGACGCGCAGCTCGCCGCGCTCAACGACGAGTTCGGGGGACTGCTCGCGTCCGGCGAGATCGAGCGGACCGAGGCTCTAGCGGAGGAGGCGGAGGAGATCGCGCACCTGCCGCGGCTCCGGCTGCACTTCGATCGCAAGAAGCTCGGGCTTCTGCGCGGGCTGATCGACCGGCTGAACGCGTTCGGAGTCGAAGCCGCGCCGCCCCGCGACGCGCGGCGCCGCGAAATCTTCGCCAATCCACTTTCGGAGGCGCAGGAAGAGGCGGAGTACGAAGAGGACGACGACTAGGGCCTCCGAATCCGCGAATCAGCCGCGAAGCGGGCGCGGCAGACCGCGACCGAGCGCCCTAGGATCTGGGGTCCCGCGCATTCATGCGCCCGACCACGAGGCCCCTGTCCGATGTCCGCTGCCGAGACCCGTTCGATCGACCTCCTCGATCGTGCCCTCTACGAGGGCGATCCCCAACCGACCTACACCTGGCTGCGAGAGCACGCGCCGGTCTACTGGGACGAGACCAACGCCATCTGGGGCATCTCCCACCACGCCGACATCGTCGCGATCTCCCGCGATCCTGAGCGCTTCTCGAGCGCGAGCGGATCCCGTCCGAACATCAACGGGTCGGGGTCGATGATCGACAACGACGACCCGAAGCACCTCGCCTATCGCCGGATCTTCCAGAAGGAGATCACGCCGCGCGGCGCCAAGCAGTTCATCCCGCGCATCCAGGCGATCGTCGACGACCTCTTCGCGAAGCTCGAGGGCCGGGACGAGTTCGACCTGGTCAAGGAGCTCGCGATCCCCCTCCCGGTTCGCGTGATCGTCGAGGCGCTCGGGCTCGACGACGCGGAGTGGCCTCGTTATGCGGAGATCGCGGAAGTCACGATGGCCGGGGGCGGCGGCCCGAAATACGGCACCGAGACCATGATCCAGACCGCGACGGGCTACTTCCAGGAGGCGATGGAGGTCATCGTCAAGCGCCGGGAAGAGGGGCTCGGGGACGACTGGTTCTCGAAGATCATCGCGAAGGCGGGTGAGGGAGAGTCGGCCCGGGACGACGGCCTGCTCGCTTCGGAGTCGCTCCTGTTCCTGAACGGTGGCAGCGACACGACCCGTCACGTGATCGCCGGCGGGACCCTCGCGCTCCTCGATCATCCGGAGCAGTTCGAGCGGCTGAAGCGCGACCCGTCGCTCCTGCCGGTCGCGATCGAGGAGATGGTGCGCTGGGTGACGCCGCTCCTCAACATGAGCCGGACCGCGACCCAGGACGTCGAGATCCAGGGCACGCGGGTGCGCGAAGGCGAACAGGTCCTGCTGATGTACGCGGCGGCCAATCGCGACGAGCGCGTCTTCGAGAACGCGCAGACCTTCGACATCACGCGCAACCCGAACCCGCACGTCTCGTTCGGGATCGGCACCCACTTCTGCATGGGCGCGAACATCGCCCGCCTCGAGCTGCGCCTCTTCTTCGAGAAGCTTCTCGAACGGCTGCCCGACATCGAGCGGTCGACCGACGGATCCCTGCCGATCAACGGTCCCGCCTTCGCGCGCGGCCTTCGGAGCCTGCCGGTCCGCCGAACCGGCCGCTGACACGCGGCGACCGGCCGCCACGACAAAGGAAGAGAGATGGGCAAACGAAGCGCCGCCCTCGTCGGCTTCACCGAGTGGGCACCCCAGCGCCAATGGGATCGACCGATGTTCGGCCTCGAGGCCTGCGCGGCCCTCGCCGCGGAAGCGCTGGAAGACGCCGGGATCGAGAAGGGGGCCGTCGACGGTCTCGTGAGCGGCGGCCTTCAGGATTCGCCGCTCTTCTCGCCGCTCGCCCTCGCGGAGTACCTCGGGATCCAGACCCACTTCAGCGAGCAGGTCGACATCGGCGGCGCGAGCTCCGCCGGCATGATCTGGCGAGCCGCTGCCGCGATCGAAGTCGGCCTCTGCGACACCGTCCTCGTTCTCGTGCCCTCTACGCCGCCTCCGCCGGAGTCGGGCGGCGAGGGGCGCAAGATGGTCATGCCGCCCTATCTCGGCGGGGACGCCTGGGGTTCGCCGCAGAGTGTTTTCGACATTCCCTACGGCCTGGTCGCGGCCGCGCCTTCCTTCGCCCTCGTCGCGACCGCGTACATGGACAAGTACGACGTGAGGCCCGAGCAGCTCGCGAAGATCGCCGTCGACGAGCGCAACAGCGCACTCAAGAACCCGAAGGCGGTCTTCAAGGACAAGCCGATCACCGTCGAAGACGTGCTCGCGTCGCCGATGGTCGCCGACCCGGTCCGCCTCCTCGAGATGGTGATGCCCTGCTTCGGCGGCGGAGCGGTCGTGGTCACCAACGCCGAGCGCGCGAAGCGGGCGAACCATCGCCCGGTCTTCGTCTCGGGCTACGGCGAGTTCGTGAGCCACAAGACGGTGACCTACATGCAGGACCTGACGGTCACGCCGGCGAAGCCTGCCGCGGACCAGGCCTTCGCGATGGCGGGCGCGACGCGCGACGCGATCGACGTCTGCTCGTTCTACGACTGCTTCACGATCACCGTCCTCGCCACTCTCGAGGACACGGGCTTCGTAAAGAAGGGGCAGGGCGGTCCCTGGGTCGCCGAGCACGACCTCTCTTTTGCCGGCGACTTCCCGCTGAACACGCACGGCGGTCAGCTCGGGATGGGACAGGGCGGCGCCGCCGGCGGTCTCTCCCACGTGATCGACGCCACGACCCAGCTCCAGGGTCGCGCCGGGGATCGGCAGGTGGCGAAGGCCGACGCTGCCTACGTGACGGGTGTCGGAGGGCTGATGGCCTCGAACGTCGGCCTTGTCCTGGAGGGCGCGTAATGCGCGTAGAAGCGTTCATTCCCGTGGAGGGCGCGTAATGCGCGTGGAGCAACCCTACGCCGAGAACGGCCGCCCGGTCCCGCGTCGCACGCCGACGAGCGCGCCCTATCTGGATGCCGCGCGCGAAGGCCGACTGCATCTGCAGAAGTGCCCGCGCGATGGCTTCTTCTTCTACCCGCGCACGCGCTGTCCCGAGTGCCTCGGCGACGACTGGAGCTGGGCGGACACGAATGGGCGGGGACGCGTGCACTCGTACACCGTCGACCGCGTCGGCCTCGACCCGGCCCAGCGCGAGCGCCTCCCGCTCGTCGTCGCGATCGTCGAGCTCGACGAGGGTCCGCGGCTCACGACCAACATCGTCGGCTGCGCGCCCGAGGACGTGAAGGTGGGCCTTCCCGTCGAAGCGACCTTCGAAGATCTCGGCCCCGAGACCCTCGTGCTCTTCCAACCCGCGAGCTGACCGTCTGCTCGCTCCCCTCTCGCTCGCACCCAGGAGCCCCGTTCCATGAAGTTCGTCATCTCCGCCGCGTTCCAGCCGCCGGAGCATCTCCTCGCGATCGCCCAGGCAGCGGACGAGGCCGGCTACGCGGCGATCGCCTCCTCGGACCACGCGGTCTATCCGGAGACCCTCGACACGCCGTATCCGTACACGGACGACGGCACCCGTCGCTACGACGAGACGTCGCACTTCCCCGCGCCTTGGGTGCTCGCCGGGGCGCTTTCGGGCGTGACGAAGCGAATCCGCTTCACGACGAACGTCTACGTCCTGCCGATGCGAAACCCGTTCATGGCGGCGAAGGAGATCGCGACCGCCGCCGCGCTCTCCAACGATCGCGTGACGCTCACGATCGGCGTCGGCTGGTCGAACCTCGAGTTCGGACTCGTCGAGCAGCAGTTCAAGCGCCGGGGCGCACGCTGCGACGAGATGATCGAGGTCATGAAGAAGGCCTGGAGTGGCGAGTGGATCGACCACGACGGCGAGTTCTATCAGTTCGACAAGCTCAAGCTCACGCCGCCGATCCCGAATCGACCGATCCCGATCTGGGTCGGCGGGATCTCGGATTTCGCGCTCCGTCGCGCCGCGCGCAACGACGGCTGGCTCTCCGATCTCCAGACGACCGACGAGATCATCGAGTGCATCGGGAAGGTCCGCGCCTACCGCAAGGAACTCGGCAAGGACGAGGACTGCGACGTGATGGCGAGTGCCTCCGACGCGGCCGGCATCGACGGCTACGCGCGCCTCGGCGACGGCGGGGTGAACCACATCCTGACGATGCCCTGGGTCTTCTATCACGGCATGACCGACGACCTCGAGCAGAAGGTCGACGGAATCAAGCGCTTCTCCGACGACGTCATCGCGAAGATGAGCTGACCGGGCCAGGAGGGGACTACGGCCCATGCGCACGATGACCCGCCTCGCGATCGCGCTCGGCATCGTCGTGGGCGCGCTCGTCGCCGTTCTTTGGAGCTGGACCTACACGCCGCTCGGTCGACTCGACCTGACCGCTGCGGTCGTCGCTCGGTTCGGCACGGTCGAAGGGCCGATCGACATGAGTCCCGAGGCGCGGGCCGCGGCGAACGACCGAGCGCGGTCGCTGCAGTTGGCGGCGTCGCCGGTGCACCCGGTATCGAGCGAAGACCGGACCGTGGACGGGCCCCGGGGCCCGATCCCGGTTCGGATCTATCGACCCGAGTCGGCCGCAACGCTTCCCTTCCATCTCCACATCCACGGCGGCGGCTGGTGGATGGGCAACGATTTCTCCTTCGATGCGGGGACCATCGGCCTCGCCGCCGCGATTCCGGCGATCGTCGTGTCGGTCGACTACCGCCTCGCTCCGGAACACCCCTACCCCGCCGGGCTCGAGGACTGCGAGGCGGTCTTGCGATGGATCGCGCGCGAGGGAGCGGCGCTCGGCGGCGACCCGTCGCGGATCTCGGTCGGCGGACAGAGCGCCGGGGGCAACCTCGCGGCGGCCCTCGCGCTCAAGATGCGGGACGAGGACGGACCGTCGATCGCGTTCCAGTACCTGCAGGTGCCGGCGACGGATCTCTCGGACGCGCGCGAATGGCGCTCCTACGAGGAAGCGGGCGAGGGCTACATGCTCACGGTCGAGGGCATCCGACAGATGGTCGATGGGTACGTCCCCGACGCGCGGCTTCGGCTGGACCCCTACGTGAGTCCGCTGCTCGAAGGGCGCCTGGCCGGGCTGCCCCCGGCGCTCGTCGTGACCGCGACCTTCGATCCGCTGCGCGATCAGGGCGAGGCCTACGCCCGACGGCTGGAGGCGGCGGGTGTTCCCGTCACCCAGCATCGCGCGCAAGCGCTGCACGCGATCGCGGTGTCTTCCGACGAGGGGCGCGTCGTGCGCGAGCTCGCGATCGAGGCGTTGCGCCGGGCGCTGCACCCCTGACGCCATCCGCAAGGAGAGTCGAATGAGTCCCCGAACTGTCCTCGCTTCGATCTCGGCCGCCCTCGTGCTCGGGGCGGCGCTCGCCGCCACGGCCGCGGATCGTCCGTACCCGGTGACCGAAGAGCGCGAAGCGTGTCGCGCCTACGACCCGCTCCGGCGCCCGCTCTTCGGCGACACCCACGTCCACACTGCCTACTCCCACGACGCGAGCACCCAGGACACGCGCGCCACGCCGCGCGACGCCTATCGCTTCGCGAAGGGGGAGGCCCTCGGCATCCAGCCCTTCGACGCGGACGGAAACTCCGGTCGAACCGTGAGGCTCCATCGCCCGCTCGACTGGACGGCGCTCTCGGACCACTCGGAGATGCTCGGCGAGGTCCGTATCTGCGCGGACCCCGAGCATCCCGAGTACGACAGCGACGTCTGCTGGAACAAGCGCAACGCGCCGCTCGCGTTGCTCGGCTTCCTCGCGCGACCCCAGGCCGGCGAGCGGCACAAGATGTGCGGAGAAGGCGCGGAGATCTGCTTCGCGGCGGCCCGCAGCGCGTGGCGCGACATCCAGGCTGCGGCGGAAGCGGCCTACGACCGGACCGAGGCCTGCACCTTCACGAGCCTGATCGGTTACGAGTGGACGAGCTCGGTCGGCGGCAACCTCCACCGCAACGTCCTCTTCCGGAACCACCTCGTCCCGCCCTACGCCCAGTCTTCCCACGAGACGAAGAGCGCGTTTCGCCTCTTCGAGCTGCTCGAAGAGGAGTGCGTCGAGGGCCTGCCCGGCTGCGACGCCGTCGTGATCCCGCATAACTCGAACCTCTCGACCGACGCCTACATGTTCAAGACGTCCCGCCTCACGAAGATCGACGAAGGCGACGGCGCCTTCGACGCCGAGGAGGCGCGTCTGCGAAATCGCTTCGAACGCGTGGTCGAGATCATGCAGCACAAGGGAGATTCGGAGTGCCTGCTCGGGGGCGACACGACGGACGAGGCGTGCGGCTTCGAGAAGCTGCCCTACGACAACATGGCCGGCGCGATCGGCCAGGCGAAGATCCCGCCGAAGCGCGGGGCGATGGTGCGGGAGGGTCTGAAGAAGGGACTCCTGCTCGAGGCCGAGATCGGCACGAACCCGCTCAAGTACGGGATCATCGCCAGCACCGACACGCACCTCGGTACGCCCGGCCTCGTGGCGGAAGATGGCCACGTCGGACACGGCGGGGCGTCGCGCGTCGCGTCACCGGACGTGCCCGAGGGCCTGCCGGACCACCTCGAGTTCAGCCCCGGCGGGCTCGCGGTCGTCTGGGCCGAGGAGAACACGCGGGACTCGATTTTCGAAGCGCTGTCACGCCGCGAGACCTACGGCACGAGCGGCACGCGCCCGGAGGTCCGCTTCTTCGGCGGCTGGGAATACCCGGACGACGCGTGCGAGACCGGGAACCTCGCGAGCGTCGGGTACATGCTGGGCGTCCCGATGGGCGCGGACCTGCCGGAGCGCGCGAAGGGCGCGGGCGCGCCGACCTTCCTCGTGTCCGCGCTGCAGGATGCCGGAACGAAGAAGCGGCCAGGCACCCCGCTCCAACGGATCCAGATCGTGAAGGGCTGGACCGAGGACGGGAAGGCGCGCGAGAAGGTCTACGACGTGGCCGGCGGTCCCAACGACGCGAGCGTCGACGTCACCACCTGCAGGCCGCGGGGCGCGGGCGCGCGCGGTCTCTGTCAGCAGTGGCAGGACCCGGACTTCGATCCCGACGAGCGCGCCTTCTACTACGTGCGCGTGCTCGAGAACCCGACCTGTCGCTGGCACCAGCATCTCTGTGTCCAGGCGAAGGTGGATTGCTCGGACCCGTCGACGATCGGGCGGGGCTACGAAGGGTGTTGCACTGACGCGGTTCCTAAGACGCAGCAGGAGCGCGCCTGGACGTCGCCGATCTGGTACGCCCCTTAGCCCGGGATCTCGTCCAGCGCCCACTTCCCTTCGGTCGCCATCGCCGGCAGCCAGGTCTCGACGAGCTTGCCGGCTTCGACGCGGAAGGTCTGGACCCAGTCCCACTGCATCTGGTCGTTGATCTTCCACGTGCCGATCGCCGTGACGTAGTCGCCTTCGGCCATCAGGAAGTATTTGAAGTCGCTGATCGTCCAGGCGTCCTTCATCGGGAGGAGCTCGTCGCGGTACTCCTCCGCGGTGACGGCGCGGGTGCCGCGCACGTCGTGGCGGACGTAGGTCGGACCTGCGAGATCGGGGATGCGCTCGAAGTCGAGGTTCGCCCACATCTCGTCGTACCAGCGACGCATCAGCGCCTTGTTGTCGTCTTCGCGGCTCATCGGGATTTCCTTCCGTACATCGAAGTCGAACGAGCATCGCACACGCGTCCCGCGTCGCATCCCGGATGCCGTAGACTCCGCGCGTCCCACGACGAGGAGGGGAATCCTTGGAGCTCTTCAGTCTCGAGAACGCGCTGAACCTGGGCGTGCTGATCTTCCTGCAGGCGGTGCTCGGCTTCGACAACCTGCTCTACATCTCGATCGAATCCCAGCGCGCGCCGGCCGCGGACCAGGCCCGGGTGCGAAGGCTCGGGATCACGATCGCGTTGGTGCTGCGGGTCGTGCTCCTCTTCCTGGTCATGTCGCTCCTCCAGAGCTTCGCGGAGCCGCTCTTCTCCGTGCACTGGACGGGGGTCCTCGAGGGCGAGTTCACCTTCGCGACGATCGTCTTCCTCGCGGGCGGGGGCTTCCTCATGTACACGGCCGTGAAGGAGATCGGTCATCTCCTCGCGATCGAGCATCTCGCCGAGGGGGCGCAGGAAGAGCGCGAGTCGAAGGGCGCGAATCAGGTCATCGCGATGATCGTCACGATGAACCTGATCTTCTCCTTCGATTCGATCCTCTCGGCGCTCGCGATCACCGACGTGTTCATCGTCCTCGCGACGGCGATCGTGATCTCCGGCGTGCTGATGCTCGTGCTCGCGGACTCGGTCGCGGAGTTCATCCGCCGCAACCGCAAGTACGAGGTCCTCGGCCTCTTCATCCTGCTGATCGTGGCCGTCGTGCTGCTGGGCGAGGGCGGACATTCGTCCCACCTCATGATCGCGGGCCATCCGATCGAACCGATCTCGAAGGCCACCTTCTACTTCGCGATCGTCGTGCTCGTCGCGGTCGACCTGCTGCAGTCGAGGTACAAGTCGAAGCTGGCGGCGCAGCGCGCGGCGTCGCAGTACGGAACCGTCGCCCGAGAGGACTGGCAGGGCGCGTGACCGCCCGCGTCAGGCGTTCGGGGATTCCCGCTCGACCGGGAACGCCTCGAGGTAGTTCCCGAAGACCTCGTACATCGCTTCTCGCGTGATTCCGAAGTCGCCTTCGAGGTCGTAGACGACCTTGCCGTGGCGGCCGCGGGGGTGCGTCTCGATGTAGTGATCGATCGCGGCCCGGGCTTCGTCGCTCATGCCGAGCCCCGCGCGGTCGTAGATCCGCTCGAGGGTGCCCATGTCGTCGGCCATGAACTCGTGGAAGTACACGTGCTCCGTCTGGGCGTCCGGCAAGAAGTGCCGATCGCGGACGACGCCGTCGAGCAGGTACTTCTGGAGCTTCTGCGCGTGGGGGATGACCTCGTCGAGTACGACCGGCTTGCGCGACATGCGCGCGGCGTAGACCGTCATCGTGATCCAGGACGTGAAGACCGAGACCGGGTCGCGATGGGTGCACACGAAGGTCGCGTCCGGGAAGCTGTCGACGAGGGCCGGGAGCCAGCCGAGATGCTGCGGACTCTTCAGCACCCAACGCTCCTTCGCCTCGAGGAATTGCAGCGCCTTGAGGGCGCGCTTCAGGAACGCGTAGTGGGGGCGCTGGTCCTCGGCGAAGTAGGCGTCCATCCAGCGGGTCACCGGCTGCCCCGCCGCCATCAGCAGCGACGACAGGCACATGTGCTGGAGGTCGACCTCCTCGTGGATGCCGTCGTTGGGGACGTCGTACATGTTCGTCATCAGCGGCATGACCAGGTCCATCTGATCGAGCACGGCCTGGCTGTTCGCGACGCGGTCGTCGGGAGCCTGGCCAGCGCGCGCGGCGGCGGAGGGGATAGGCTCCTGGCTCTCCCATCGGCGGAGGGCGCGGAGCCGCGGGTCGGCACCGATCAGGTTCAGGAGGTGGGTCGTCCCGGACCGCGGCAGGCCGGCGATGATCAGGGGCCGCTCGATCTCGAGCTCGTCGATCTCGGGGTGTTCGGCGTAGAGCGCTTCGAGGCGGCTGCGCTGGACGAGGTATCTCACGAGGGAGTTGAACGTCGTGAAGCGCCCCATCGTCGTGTAGTTCGCGTCGGCGCCGACGCACTCGAGGTAGAAGCGGAGGCGGTTCGTCCAGTCCTCGTCCTCGAAGAGGGTCGCGCCGCCCTCCTGCTCGAGCTGCTCGCGAGCCGCGGCGATCACGCCATCGACCGAGAGGTCGAAGGGGATCTGTTCGATCATCTGCATACCGGCGAGGGCGGCGTCGGTGTATTCGGGGTCGGTGAAGTCGGTGATCCGGATCGTTTCGGGCACGGCGCTTCCTCGGGTGGGGACCGACGCGGGTCCCAATCGAAAGCGACCCCGGCTGCCCGCTCGTGGAAAGGGCAGCCGGGGTCGCGCGGGGCTCGGGCGAAGTCGCCTGCTAAGCGGCGCCCATCTTCGCGAAGACCTCCTCGGTCGGTTCGATCATCCGCTCATAGGTCGCCTGGATGACGTCGTCGCCGATGTCGAACACGACCTTTGCGCCTTCGGGGCCGACGGGGTCCTGCTGCATGCATTCGGGCATCTTGTCGTCCGCCGCGGTCCAGCCGGCCTTCTTGTTGAAGTTCCACTCGTCTTCGAGGCAACCCCAGGTCAGGTCGAGGAACTGCTCCCGCGAGACGTCCTCACCGAAGTAGGCGGAGTAGAACTCGCGGATCTGCTCCATGTTCGGCATCAGGAACATGCAGAAGCCCGACGCGTCGATCGCGGCGTTGATGTGCTGCTGCTCCTGCGACAGCCGCGCGAGCTGATCCGGGGTCGCGCCCGGGTTCACGACGAGTCCGGCCGTATGGTCGGCGCCCATCGCGCTCGTCACGTAGGTCACGCCCGTCGCCTTGAGCGGTCGCGGATCCCAGGCGGGGATCGCCTGGCCGTGGACCGTCGGGACCCGGTGGTGCCCGGTCTTCTTCCCGGTCGCGTCGGCGCCGTGGCCGATCGCGTCCGCGAGGTCACTCCCCTCGGCCACGTCGGCGATCAGCTTCTCCATCGCGACGTTGTCGCCCCACTGCATGCCGCCGGAGTCCATCAGGATGCCGATCGCGGCGCCGGTCTCGATGGTGTCGAGGCCGACCTCGTCGCAGAGCCGGTCGAGGGCAGCCACCTTGTCCCAGGTGTCGACCGCGCAGTTCGCGCCGAGGAGCGTCAGGGTCTCGAACTCCAGGGCGCTCGTCTTGTAGTTGCCTTCGGCGTCGTGGACGACGTTCGAGCAGGAGACGATGCAGCCGGTCATGCAGTTGTGCATGCCGCCGCCGCGCTCCTCGAAGCTCTCGATGATGCCGGTGCCCGTGAGCGTGGCCGCATCGGGGCTCTGACCCTCGACCCGGTTCTTGTAGGGGAAGGTGTTGAGCATCTGCGCCATGTCGACGCTCGGGCTCGTGCCGTACTGCATCGGCTGGGGACCATCGAGGTAGGTCTTGCTCATGCCCTTGCAGAGCTGCATGAACGCCTTCTTGTCCGCGCCGTGCCGCACGCCGGTCTTGCCTGCGTCGACGGCGACGTACTTGAGACCCTTGCTGCCCATCACCGCGCCGAGGCCGCCGCGCGCCGCGTGGCGAGCCGGTCGTCGCACGTCGTCCTGGTCCGTGCAGCAGACCGAGGCGCCGCGCATCTGTCGCTCGCCCGCCGGGCCGATCGAGACGAAGGACGCGTTCTCCGAGTAGCTCTTCGCCAGGTGGTCGATGAGCGCGTAGTTCCACATGCCCTTGCAGTCGGGCACTTCCTTCAGCTCGACGCCCTCCGCCGTGACGTCGAGGGCGTAGCGCGCATCGGCGTCGGTCGGCTTGCCGGTCACGATGATCACCCGGTAGTCGAGCTTCATCATGTCCTGGGCCGGGTTGCCGCCGGCGTTCGCCTCCTTGATCCCACCGGTGAGCGGGCTCTTGCCGCCGACGCTCATGCGGCCGGAGGTCGGGGCGGCGGTTCCGGAGAGGACGCCGGGCGCGAGCACGAGGACGTTGTCCGGACCGAGCGGGTCGCAGGTCGCGTCGCATTCCTCGAGGAGGATGCGCGCGGAGAGCGATCGCCCTCCGAGGTACTTCCACTTCTCGGGATAGTCCTCGACGGTGGCCGTCAGGTTCGACATGTCGACGCGGATCAGCTGATCGCCCATGGGGCTTCCTCCTGCTGGGGTGGGCTCCCAATCATGGATAGATCGATGCCCGCCGTCAATTGCCGATTCCGGCCGAATTCGGGCGCTGCGGGGCCCCAGCGGGCCTGACCCGGCGTGCCGTCGCGGTGGTGATGAGCCGAGCGGCCGTTCGGGTACTCTCGTCCGCCGCGCGAGGGCCGGTGACGCCGGGCGCGCCCGAACGAGCACACCGAGGATTCCCTGAAATGTCCGACCAGCCGAACTTCGAACAGGCGCTCGCCGCGCTGACCGCCGCCGAGGGCTCGCCCTTCGAGATCTCCGAGCGCGAGCTCGACGGCCGAACGGCCAAGGTGTGGAAGAACCTGCCCTCGTCCCTACGCGAGGTGTTCGGGATGTCGCGCCTGAACGCGGACAAGGTCTTCCTGGTCTACGAAGACGAGACCTGGACCTTCGCGCAGGTGATGGCGCGGGTGGACGAGATCGCGGACCTGCTCGTGAATCGGTACGGCGTCACGCGCGGGGATCGCGTGGCCATCGCGATGCGCAACTACCCGGAGTGGATCCTTTCCTTCGCGGCGATCACCAGCGTCGGCGGCATCGCCGTCTGCATCAACGCCTGGTGGAAGGAAGACGAGATGGCCTACGGCCTCGAGGACTCCGGCTGCAAGGTCCTGATCGCCGACATCGAACGCGCGACCACCGCCGCTCCGAACCTCGCGCGCTTCGGCGTGCAAGCCGTCGTCGTCCGCCACGACGGTGAGCTCCCGGCGGGCGCCGATCGGCTCGACGAGGTGCTGACCGCGGGCGCTTCGATGCCGGAGGTCGAGGTCGGTCCCGACGACGATGCGACGATCCTCTACACGTCGGGCACGACGGGCTTTCCGAAAGGCGCCGTTTCGACGCACTACGCGGTGCTGTCCTCGCTGCGCTCCTTCGCGTGTCGCGCGCTGGTCGGCGCGATGACTCAGCCGCCCAAAGAACCTAATCCCTTCGATACGAGCTTCATCCTGGCGGTGCCGCTCTTCCACGTGACCGGCCTGGTGCCGGTCATGCTGTCCTGCTTCACGAACGGCTTCAAGCTCGTGATGATGTACAAGTGGACGCCCGAGCGCGCGCTCGAGCTGATCGAGCGCGAACGCGTCACGCAATTCGTCGGCGTCCCGACGATGACGATCGACCTGCTCGAGTGTCCGGACTTCGCATCCCGGGACACGTCGAGCCTCGCGCAGGTGGGCGGCGGCGGGGCGCCCGCGCCGCCGGAGATGGTCGGCCGGGTCGACAAGAGCTTCCAACGCGCGCGGCCGGGACTCGGCTACGGCATGACCGAGACGAACGCCTACGGGCCGCAGAACGCGGGCGACGACTACGTGCGCAAGCCGCGCAGCTCGGGCCGCGCGGTGCCGGTGATGCAGGTCCAGTGCTTCGACGACGACATGAATCCGGTGCCGACCGGCGAGGTCGGCGAGATCTGCTTCCGCGGCCCGATGTTGATCCGGGGCTACTGGAACAAGCCCGAGGCGACGGCGGAGACGATCGTCGACGGTTGGCTGCGGAGCGGGGACCTCGGTCGGATCGACGACGAAGGGTTCGTATTCGTCGAGGACCGCGCCAAGGACATGGTCCTGCGTGGCGGCGAGAACATCTACTGCGCCGAAGTCGAAGCCATCGTCTACGAGTTCGAAGCGGTCCACGAGGCGGCGGTCTTCGGCATGCCTCACGATCGGCTGGGCGAGGAGGTCGCGGTCGCGGTCATGCCCAAGGCGGGGCACACGATCGACGTCGAGGCGCTCGTCGCCCACGTCGAGGCGCGGGTCGCCAAGTTCAAGGTCCCGACCCTCGTCGAGGTGATCGATGAACCGCTCCCGAGGAACGCCTCGGGGAAGATCCTGAAGCGCACGATCCGGGACGAGCTGGTCGCTCGACGGGGCTGATCGTCGATCCGGGCAGAGGCGGGGCCAAGCGCCCACGTCGCAGGCGCAGAAACCGCCTCAGTCGCGCTAGGCGACCGATTCGAGCCCCCACGGAGCGGCTCCATCCATTCAGAATGAAAGATTTTCGTCGCCGATTCCCCAGCGGCGTGATGGCGGCCCCTAAGTTTCTGCCGGTCGAGTGCCGATAGGAGACTTGCCGAAAGGCTGGATCGGGAGCCCGTCGGGGTTCCATCGAGGGGTGCTCGCAGGTGGCGAATTCGGCCGCATTCGACTGGACATGTGAAGAGCTCGAGCGACAGACGGACCTCGACCGTCTCGAAGCGCGCGGAACCGTGCGCATCTCGCTCAAGCATTCCGGTCTCGAGGCCGGCAGCGTCCAACCGGATCAGATGCGGGTGGTGATCGAGAAGGTCCTGCCCGCCGAGCTGACCGCGCGCGGCGTCGACGACGCGGACTCGATCTGCGCTCGAATGTCGTCCGGCGTCCTGCGTGTGAGCGCCGGCGCCGCCGTCGAATCCCCGGACGAAGTCTTCAAGCGCCTCGGCGGCGCCTGATCCCTCCGCGGATCCCCACCCCGCTCAGTCGTCGAGGGTCGCGATCACCGGTGCGTGATCGGATGCCGTGAGCCCTTCCTTCTTCTTGCGGAAGTCCCGGTCGATCTCGACGCCGCGCAGGCGTGACACGACCGCCTCCGTGCCGAGCAGGAAGTCGATGCGGAGCCCGTGCTTGCGGTGGAAGGCGCCGCCGCGGTAGTCCCACCAGCTGAACGCCTGCGTGTCGGGCTCCACCTCGCGGTAGAGGTCCCTGAGCCCGACGTCGAGGACGGCGGCGAGACGCGCGCGCTCCTCGTCGGTGTGGAAGATCGAGCCGACGAAGCTCTCCTCGTCCCAGGTGTCGAGGGCGGTCGGCACGATGTTGAAGTCGCCGCACAGGATCGTCGCGGTCCCGGAATCGACGAAGCCCTTCGCCCAATCACGGAGCGCGTCGAACCAGTCGAGCTTCTTGGGGAAATCGTCGTGGTCGGTGCTCTTGCCGTTCGGGCAGTAGAGCGTCGTGAAGTCGACGGCGGCGTTCCCCTCGCCGACCCGCGCGCGGATCAGTCGCGATCCGAAATCCGCTTGTCCCGGGAGCCCCGACTCGACGTGCTCGACCGGCAGGCGGGAGAGGATGGCGACGCCGTTCCAGCTCTTCTGGCCGTGGGTCACGCAGCGGTACCCGAGGTCCTCGAAGGCGTCGTGGGGGAACTTGTCGTCCTCCATCTTGAGTTCCTGGAAGCCGACCACGTCGGGCTCGCGCTCGGCGAGCCACAGCTTGATGTAGTCGACGCGGGCCCGCAGGCCGTTGACGTTCCAGGTCGCGATCTGCACGGCGCCCCCTTCTTCGCACGCCCCGACGTCGGGCGGCGGGATCGGACCGAGCGTATCACGCGCTGTCGCGACCCGGCGTCTCGCGACGACCCACGCGGCGCGGGGAGGGCTATTCTCGCGCCCCTGCATCACGGAGGTCACGCCATGGCGCTCTTCGGAAGTCTCGGAAAGAAGCTCGAACTGCCCACGCCCGACGAGGCGCTGCCGGGGCGCGATCAGCGCATGCCGGTTCCGCCGGCCCACTACGTGACGGGCGAGCCCCTCGACGCCCCCTTCGAAGGCATGCGGCGGATCCTGTGCGCGATGGGTTGTTTCTGGGGGGCCGAGCGCAAGTTCTGGGAGGCCCCCGGCGTGATCAGCTCGAGCGTCGGCTACGTGAACGGCATCACCCCGAACCCGACCTACGAGGAGGTCTGCAGCGGCCGCACCGGACACACCGAAGCGGTGCTCGCGATCTTCGATCCCGAGGTCACGAGTTACGCAGAGATGCTGCGGGTCTTCTGGGAGAGCCACGACCCGACCCAGGGCATGCAGCAGGGCAACGACGTCGGCACTCAGTACCGCAGTGGCCTCTACTACTACGACGACCAGCAGAAGGAGCAGGCGCTCCAGTCGCGCGACGCGTTCCAGGAGAAGCTGGCTGCTTCGGGCTTCGGCGCGATCACGACGGAAATCGCCGCGGCCCCCGAATACTATTTCGCGGAGGACTACCACCAGCAGTACCTCGCGAAGAACCCCAACGGCTATTGCGGTCTCGGCGGAACGGGCGTGTCGTGCCCGGTCGGCGTCGAGATCTGAGCCCATCCCAACCAGGAAGAAGAAACAAGAAATGGACCTGATCCTGCGCGAGAACGCGTTCCTCGGAGAGACCCACATCGTGACCGGCGCCGCCCAGGGCATCGGCTTCGCCGTCGCCGGCGCCCTCGCACGCCACGGGGCCCAGGTCGCGATGGTCGACATCGACCCGGCGCGCGTGGAAGAAGCGGCGTCGAAGATCGAGCAGGCCGCCGTCAAGCCGATCTCGATCGCCGCGAACGTGTCGCAGGAAGACGACGTCGTCGCGGCGGTCGGCAAGGTTCTCGAGGAGACCGGCCAGATCAATGGCGTGGTGAACGTCGCCGGCATCACCCGCGACAGTCGCATCACCAAGAAGACCTACGACGACTTCAACCTCGTGATGTCGGTCCACCTCGGAGGGACCTTCCTGTTCACGCGGGAAGTCGCCAACCAGCACTGGCATCCGCTCTTCAAGGCGAACGGCAACGAGCCCCTCGACGACGGCATCAATCGCTTCATCGTGAATTTCTCGTCGGTCTCCGCGCGCAACGGCAACATCGGCCAGGTCGACTACACGGCGGCCAAGGGCGCGATCGAGTCGGTCACGAAGACGACGGCGCGGGAGTTCTCGGGTTACCGAGTGCGGGTGAACGCGATCGCCCCGGGCCCGGTCAACACGCCGATGCTCGCAGGTGTCGGCGACCAGGGCATCGAAGCCATGAAGCGCTCGACCCTGCTCGGCAAGATCGCGGAGCCGGACGAGCTGGCGGCCACCGTCGTCGGCATGGCCTGTCCGATGGTCTCCGGATACACGACGGGCCAGGTCTTCGCCGCGAACGGCGGGATGTACATGGCCTAGCGGCCTTCCGTCAGCCCATCGGGATCGGCAGCACGAGCAGCGCCTGGGTGCCGCAGCCGGGCGTGCTGTCGAGCAGCAGCTCGACGCCCGCTTCGTCGGCGAGCTGCAGCGCACCGAGCAGCGCCCGCTCGCGCCGCGTAGCGTCTGGCGCGACGCGTCGCGATCGAAGGCGGGCGAGCGCGTCCCGATCGAGGTGCGGGCCCGTGTCATGGATCTCGACGTAACGCGACGGATGTGCGTTCGCGATCACGGAGCGGTTGGCAACGGGATGCACGAGCGAGTGGTGGCTGCGACCCGGGCGGAGCGCGCCCCCCACGACCGAGAGCCAGGCCGGTTGCTCGGGGAGTGAAGCGGTGGCCGCTTCGACGAGCGCGGCGAGGATCTCCGGCGCATCGGACGAGGTGACGACCGGGCCGTCCGAGTCGACGTGAACGTCGAGCCCGCGCGCGGAGCCGAGTCGTTCGCGCGCGTGAGTGACGGCGTCTTCGACGAGCTGAGAGAGCGGCGCGATTCGCTCGCGGGGGGCGTCGTTGCGTAGCGGCGATCGGCCATCGGCCGACTCGCGCTGGACTGCATCGTGATCGTGCGCGCCACTCGGCGTCGGGACGGGCTCTACCTCGCGTGCGACCGCGACGAAGCGCGTGATCTCGCCGCGCGCGTCGCGCCAGGGCTCGACCTCGAGGGTGACCTGGACGTGGCGACCGTCGAAGGTGTCGAAGGGCAGGGCGACGGTGCAGTCGCGGCCCTCGAGGAAGTGATGAGCGACGAACTCGACCAGCTCGCGCTCGAGCCCCGCCCGCTCGAGGAAATGCGTGATCGGTTTCTGCACGGTCTCGACGAGCGGGAAGCCGGTCAGCCGGGTCCAGGCCGCGTCGGTCCACTCGACGACGCCGGCGACGGTCCCGACGAGGACGGCATCGCCGCGGGTGAGGGCATCCGCGCGTTCGGCGCGGGCGATACGTTCGGCGTCCGTCGTCGCCGGACGCGTGACGGGACTCGGATCGGAATGAGACATGGCGGTGAGTGACCCCCCGGTGCGGCGCAGGCTAGCGCGGGGGCTGGCAATGCCCCTGAACGATCGTTCGGGGCACCCAGGGCCTGGTGGGTTCCGCCGGGGCGCCTCGAAATTCCCCGATCCGGGAGGAACCCGCGGGATGCGCGGGGCACCTACCCACCCTGTAGACTCTCCGCACGGGCCGGAGCTGCCCGCAGCGCGGGAGACGCCGATCGAAGCGGAGTTCTGCGCCCAGGAGAAGACGAGTGACCCCCGACGAAGAGAATGCCGCCGAGCGCCCGGTCCTCCCGATCGAGGAGGAGCCGCGCGAGCCCCTGACCGGCAAGGCCGCGACCCAGGAGCGCATCCTCGCCGCCGCGTCGGAGCTCTTTCTCACCCGCGGCTACGACAACACCACGATCGCCCAGGTCGCGGAGCGCGCCGAGGTCTCCCGGGCGACGGTCTTCTGGCACTTCAGCGACAAGGAGTCGCTCTTCCGCGAGTGCTTCAACCGTCTCTGCGAGCCCTTCCGGATCTCCCTCGCACGCGATCAGTCGGGCCTCCCGCCGGAGAAGCGCCTTCAGGAACAGGTCGAGCTCTACCAGGCGTTCGTCGCCCAACGTCGCACCGACGTCGACGGCTTCATCCGCTGGGCGATGCAGCATCCGAACTTCCGCGAGTGGCTGACGCGCTCGCTGCTCGACCTGCACAACCGCTTCGGCGGCGCGCTCGCGGAGACGATCTCCGAGATCGTGCCGCCCGGTCACGACCCCCATGCGATCGCGATGGGCATCCTGCTGATGCTCGACGGCGGCGTGTTCCTTTCGTACTTCGACGACTCGAGCCGGTTCCTCGAGCAGCGTCGCGCGAGCTTCCAGGCGGTCCTCGATCTGATCCCGCGCCGCACGGCAGGCCGCTACTGAGCGCTGCTCGCGCACGCGGTCGCCTCGCAGGCGTCGCGGCGATCGCGGAGGCCCTCGCGAGGGGCGAGCCCGTCGCTCGCATCCTCGTGCGCGCCGACGTCGACGACGCGCGCCTCGCGGATCTGATCGCGACCGCCGGCGACCTGGGCATCCCGGTCGCGACGGAGCCCGCCCGCGAGATGCAGCGCATGACCGAGGGCGAGGGCGTCGAGGCCGCGGTCGCGCTCGTCCGCCCGACGACCGCGACGACACTCGAAGCGGTGATGCAGGCGCCCGGCCTCGCGCTCGTCCTCTGTCGTCTCCGTTACCCCGGCAACGTCGGGTTCATCCTGCGCGCGGCCGAGGTCGCCGGTGCGGCCGGTCTCGCCCTCGACGTCGATTGGACCGAGAAGGAGCACGCCGCGGCGCGGCGCGCGTCGATCCACGCGGACCGGTTCCTGCCCGTGATCGAATCGGGGACCGAAGGGGCCTTCGACGCCGCGCAGGCGGCCGGTCGTCGGATCGTCGCGGTCGAGACCAGCGGCTCGGCCACGCCCTGGTCCCTCGATCTGACACGACCGACGGCGATCGTCGTCGGCAACGAGGCCGAGGGAATCCCGGAACCGCTCCTGGCGCGCGCGGACGAGACCGTGCGCATCCCGACGCGCGGATTCATCCCGTCCTACAACGTGCAGGCCGCCGTCGGAATGCTGCTCGGCGAGTGGCTCCGGCAGACGGAATGTTAGGTCCGGCCGCGGAGACGCCCCCGTGTTAGTCGTTCAGCGCGATGATCGCGTCCGCCCGATCGAGCCGGTCGACCGAACCTTCCTTGATCCGCTTGCAGCGGCTCTCGAGGTCGTTCATGCGCCGGCTGATCCAGCTCGCGGCGAGATCGAAGCGGCGCGGATCCGCCTTTGCCTGCTTGAGCAGCTCGGCTCCGGCGATCACGCTGGCGACGACCTCCGCGAGACTCTGCGCGGACATCAGCGCGTAGTTGAAATCCGCCAGCAGCGAGCCCGCGGCGCCGAGGATCTGGTTCATGCCGTCGAGGACCTTGTCCGCCTGCTCCTTGAGCTTCGGCTCGTCGAAGGTCTTGAGCTCCTGCTCGAGTGCTTCGAACACGACGGTGAGGGCACCCTTGCCGATCTCCTTGAGCGCGAAGGAGACCTGGATCTCGGACGTGCCTTCGTAGATCGTCGTGATGATGGCGTCGGCGTGAAGCTTGCCGACCGTCGATTCGGCCATGAAACCGAGGCCGCCGTGGATCTGGATGGCGTCGCGACTGATCGAGTCGGCCGCTTCGGTGCCCATGTACTTGGCGAGCGGCGTGAGCAGACGGATGCGCGTGGCGTTGCGCTCGTACAGGGCCTGCAGCTCGACCTGCTCGCCGTCGGAGATCTCGTTCGAGCCGTCCGCGACGCGCGCGATCGCCTGCTCGATCGCCTGGTTCTGGTCCACGAGGGAGCACGCGCGGTAGAGGAGCGCTCGGCTGCCCTCGAGCTCGAGGGTCATCTTCGCGAGCCGATCCTTCATGAGCGGCATCGTCGCGATCGGCTGACCGAACTGCACACGATCCTTCGCGTACTCGAGGGCTTCGGCGAGCGCGGCCTCGGCGATGCCGACGCCCTGCGCCGCGACGCCGAGGCGCGCGTTGTTCATCAGCGTGAGCATCGCCTTGAAGCCCTCGCCGGACTCGCCGACGAGGAAACCCTCGGAGTGATCGAAGGTGATCGCCGCGGTCGGCGAGCCGTGGATACCGAGCTTCTCCTCGAGTCGCGTCACGTGGACGCCATTCGACTCGCCGGAGGCCTGCGTGCGCGGAACCAGATAGAGGGAGAGGCCCTTGGTCGTGCCCTTGCTTTCCTCGAAGGTCGCGTGGTCGCGGGCCAGGACGAGGTGAATCTCGCAGCCACCGTTCGTGATGAAGATCTTGTTGCCGTCGATGAAGTACCGGCCGTCCTCGTCGGTCGCGCGGGTCTGGATCGCGCCGAGATCCGAGCCCGCCTGCGGCTCGGTCAGGTCCATCGCGCCCATCACTTCGCCCGAGGCGAAGCGCGGCAGGTACTCCTGCTTGAGCTCGTCGGAGCCGTACTTCTGGAGGTCCTCCGCGACGCCGGCCTGCAGGCCCATGATCGTCATGAGTCCGGCGTCGGCGCGCGAGACCATCTGAAGGATCACGTTCGCGACGAAGGAGGGCAGGGCGAAGCCGCCGTACTCTTCTTCGACCCCGAAGCTGATCAGCCCCGCTTCGGTCAGCGCATCGATCGCCGCCTTGATGTGCGGCGGGTAGACGACCTGGTCGTTCTCGAGCTGGACGTTCTCGTACCAGCCTTCGCGAAGTGCGGGCGCGTGCTCTTCGCAGATCGCGGCGGCGGTCTCGAGCACTTCCTGCAGCGCCGCGCGATCGGCGTCGACGTCGCCTTCCTCGCCCTTGCGCCAGTTGAAATACGCCTCCCAGTCGATCAGCTCGCGCAGATAGAGGGTTACGGCGTCGCCCATGTATGCACTCATGACAAGCTCCCGAGAAGGCTGTTCTCAAAGGTCCGGCCGACCGCGCGCCGGGAAGGAAAGCCTAGGGCCCCTTCACCCGACTTCGAGTCAGACGCGGCGTGGTTTCGTTCGGATCGAGCCGAATCCTGTTGCGTATCGTCCATCACGTCGCGCGCCTGAGGCGCCTGGCGCCACTGACACGACGTCGTGTCTACCAGAATCGTTCTTCTTCGACCGTGTCGCCTGGCGCCGCCGGTACGCTCTCCGCTGTTTCGGTTCCAGCGATCGGGGATTCGGTCGCCGAAGCCCCGGGTGAATCCTCGACGACGTCGCGGGCGAAGCGGACCTCCGGCTGCGGATCGGAGGCGCTCGCCACGGCCGGCTCGACCGGAGCCGGATCGACGGCCCGCGGACTGGAAGCGGGCTCGGGTGCCGGCGTGGTGGCGACCTCGACCGGCGTCGACTCCGCGGCCGCCCGCGCCGAGGGCCGCGGATCGGACTCGAACGTCACGGACTCGACGCGCGCCGTGATGTCATGGACCTGCTCGAGGACCTCGCTCGGCAGTGCGTCCAGTGCCGTCGGGTCGACGAAGCCCTGCGCCGGCGCAGCGAACGCCCGCAGCTCGCTCGGTGCGTTCGGATTCGCTTCGCTTCCCGTTGGCGTTTCGCGCTGGACAGCGAGGGTGCCTGCTTCCGGCGTATCGTCGCCACCGAACGACAGAAAGGCGATGCCACCGATTGCCGCGGCGATCGCGACGCCGGCGAGCTTCTTGAATCCCAGCAGCCAGCCCGTGCCGGGCGGGGCTGTCAGGTCGTCGTCGAAGGGAGAGTCGTAGGCAGGATCGCGGGTGAGTTCGTACGGCGAGGGCGCTGCCGCGGGAACGATCGCTGCGTCCATCTCGGCCGCGTCGTCGTCGGTCCACTCCGGCTCGACCGAGGGACGCGACAGCTCGATCGGCTCCGACGCCTCGTCTTCGCCGTCGGTCCAAGGGCCGCCGCGATCGACGTCCTCATTCGGGGCGTCGTACGCGATCTCCGGGTGATCGACCGGCGCCGCGACCTCGGAGAGCTCGATCGGCGGCGCAGGTTCCGGGTCGTCGCACGCTTCCTCGGGGTCCGCGGTCGCCGCGGACTCGAAGAACTCGAGCGCGGCGGCCAACGAAGGAGCCGCTTCCTCTTCCGGCTCCGACTCGGCGTCCATCGATCCATCGGAAGCCACCGCGGCCGGCTCCGCCTCGGACGTGGCGTCGTCCGCGAGCTCGGCGTCCGCCGCGGCGTCCGGCCTCGGCTCTTCGTCGGGTTCTTCGTCCACCGGATCTCCGGCCGCCGCGAACTCCTCCTCACCCATCAGCGCTTCGAACTCGTCTGGGATCGTCCACGCGTCGTCGTCGTCGCTCGGATCGGCATCCGCGTCTGCAGTCGACGCCTCTTCCTGGTCCGGCTCCGGCTCGCAGGTCGCATGTACGAAGTCGGCGTCGATGCACGACTGCTCTCGCGAGGCCGCTTCGATCAACAGCCGCTCGCAGAGCTCGGAGATCTCGCCCGGCACGCCGCCCGTGTAGCCGTGGACCGCGAAGCCGGCCTCCTCGGTGAAGAGGGCCTCCCCGCGCCAGCCGGCGCGTCGCAGGTGCTTCGTGACGTAAGACGCCACGCCATCCCGAGGCAGCGGTTCGAATTCGAGCTGCAGCGTCTGGATCCGATCGAGCCACCAGACGAGCGCGACCGGCCGCTCGCCATCCTGCGTCCCCAGGTTCGCGAGCAGGACGCTCTGCACGACCGCCTCGTCCGCTTCGGTCCGATAGCTGAGCAGCACGTCGAGATGGTCGAGGAACTCCTCGGAGGCGCGCTCCGCCTGGTCGATCACGACGACCAACGGTCGCTGCGACCGCGCCTCGATCAGCGCCCCCCGCGCGAGCACCCCGGAGTCGAGTCCCCACTGCTTCGCGAGTCCGCCGCGGCAATCCTCCCAGCCCATGCTCGGGTCGATCACGTTCGCGACCCGCGCGGCATCGCCGAGCAGCTTGGGCAACGCGCGTGCGAGGCTCGTCTTCCCGAGGCCGGCGCCGCCGCTCACGCAGATGCGCGATGCCCCGCCCTCGAGGCCACTGCGGATCGTCCCGAAGGCGCCTCTCAGCGCGCGGGTACCGAGCACGACCTGACTCTGGGCCTTGCCCTCGAAAGGGGATTGCTCGAGCTCGAAGAACGTCAGGTAGGCGGACACGGCTCCTCCGGTTGCCGAAGCGGGCCAAGCATTCGGATTCGCATGAGAAATCGGTCGTTCGACCGCCCGTCTTGAGGGTGCTTGAAGGCACAGTGGGGGAGGAGGCGGGGCGTCTTGTCACGGGGCGGAGACGCCCGAATTAAGCCATTCTCGTAAGCATCCATCTACGGTGGACCGAAAATTTCTCCCGGCCTGGATTCACGCGGTGCGGCCGCCGGGTGCACACCAACGGACACAGTCGCGCGGCGCAAACGGGAACCATCGGCCACGTTCGCGTCCCCATTCGAACGGGTCATTCGGGCCGTCGCCAGGCCCGCTCCCAGGTGAATTCATCGGTCCACGTGGGATAGGATGCGGAGCGCCGGCCGCTCCCCAGACCCGCCGCCGCAAAGAGGTCTCTCCACTTGTCGATGCGCGCCACGTTGACCGTCATGGGCGGTCTGCCTGACCAGGCCGGGCAGTCGTTCGAAGTCGGTGCGCAATCGACGACCCTGGGGCGCGGCCTCAACTGCGACGTCCAGCTCGCGGACCAGAGCATCTCTCGCGTCCACGCGGAGCTGATCTGGGAGGGCGAGACCCTCGTCCTGCACCACCGCAGCCAGGTGAACCGCACCCTGGTGAACGGGCAGCCGGTCACCGAGCGGCTCGAGCTCGCCGGTGGCGAGGAGATCCAGCTCGCGGACCGCGTGGTGCTGCGGCTGAAGATCGAGCGCGAGGAGGCGGAGGTCGAGAAGGCGCCGCCGGACCCCCCGCCGGCCGAAGTCGACGAGACCCCCGTCGAGCCCGAGGCGCCGCCGGCGGAACCCGAGACGCCGCCCGCCGAACCGGAACCCCCGCCGGTCGCGGCCGAGCCGCCGCCGTCCGATCCCGCCCCGAAGCCGCCGGCCCCGGAACCCGAGCCTGCGGCTCCGCCCGAACCGCCGCCGGCGCGCGAGCCGGTCGCCGAGCCGCCGCCCTCGGCGCCCATGGCGACGATCGAGGCCGCCGAGGGCCCCGAGGTCACGAGCGCGCATCTGATCCGGCCGGTGTCGGTGGACGAGCCGCCGCCGGATCCATCGAGCGTGAAGCTCGCGATCATCGGCGCGGGACCGGCCGGGATCGCTGCCGGCGTCCGCGCCGCGGAGCGCGGCGTCACGCATGCCCTCTACGAGCGCTCGGTGCTGGCGGACACGATCGTCAAGTACCAGAAGGGCAAATTCGTGATGGCCGAGCCGCCGCAGCTGCCGCTGCAGGCGGATCTCAAGATGATCTTCGAGGAGGCCGTTCGCGAGCAGGTTCTCGAGTGGTGGCAGACCGCGGTCTCCGACGTGGGTACGAACCTCGTCGAGGCGACGGAGATCCTCTCGATCGAAGGTGAAAAGGGCGCGTTCCAGATCTCGACGCGCGGGCCGAACGGCGCCGAGACCGTCGATGCGACGCACATCGTGCTGTCGATCGGAGTGCAGGGGGATCTGCGCAAGTTCGGCGTGCCCGGAGACGACCAGCCGTGGGTCACCTATCAGCTGGACGATCCGAGGGCGTACGAGGACAAGCGGGTGATCGTGGTCGGCGTCGGCGACGCCGGGATCGAGAACGCGATCGCGCTCGCCGAGAACGGCAACGAGGTCACGATCGTCAACCGTCGCGACGAGATCGATCGGGCGAAGCCGATGAACAAGGCGGCGATCGAGGCGAAGATCAAGTCCGGCGAGATCGCGTACCTGACCAACGCGAGCGCAGACCGGTTCGAGAGCGACGGTGCGGTCTTCAAGACCAAAGACGGCGCCGAGGTGAAGGTCGAGTGCGACCTCGTGATCGGCCGACTCGGCGCGACGCCACCGCGCAACTTCCTCGAGACGACGGGCATCTCGTTCCCGAGCGCGGACAAGGAGGCGATCCCGGACGTCTCCGATAAGTACGAGTCGAACATCCACGGCCTCTACATGGTCGGCGCTCTGGTCGGCTATCCGCTGATCAAGAACTGCATGAACCAGGGCTTCGAGGTCATCGAGCACATCCTCGGATCGGACGTGAAGCCCGCGGACGAGCCGGTCCTCGCGCAGAAGTTCCGCGAGGTCGGCGGCAGCGTCTCCGACAACCTCGATCGCATCCAGGACACGATCCCGACCCTCGCGCCGCTCACGTCGGTCCAGCTGCGACAGCTGATCTTCGAGTCGAAGGTCCGGATCGAGCCGCCGGGGCGCGTCGTCTACCAGCGCGCCGACTTCGACAACACGTTCTTCTCGATCGTCGAAGGCGAGGTCGAGCTGGCGTACCTCGACAACTCCGACCCGACGGTGCCGGAAGAGCTTCGGACCGAGCGTCGTGCTTCGCGCAGCGCCGGTCAGTTCTTCGGCGAAGACGGCTTGATCTCGGGGCGGCGCCGGGGCGAGACGGTCACGACGAAGTCGCGCTGCATCCTGATCGAGACGCCGCGCAACACGATGACGAAGCTCACCCGCTCCGTCGAAGACGTGAAGCGGGTGATCGACGCGGCCTACGTGAACTCTGCGCTCGCGACGCTCTTCCCGAGCCTCGACGGGAGCGCCCGGAAGCGGCTCGCCTATCGCGCGGAGACGCTGCTCCACCGCGCCGGCGACGTCATCTTCTCCGAGGGCGACGAGCCGGACGGGTTGCACCTCATCCGGCGCGGCACCGCGGACATCTACAAGGAGCACGAAGGCATCGAGGAGCAGGTCGACTCGCTGCGCGCCGGTTCGACGCTCGGGGAGATGGGCGTTCTGCATCCGGATCGGACGCGGACCGCGACGGCGAAGGCAGGGGTCGATTGCGAGACCGTGCGCTTCCCGACGGACGTCGTCCTGCAATTCGTCGAGCAGTCGCGGGAGATCCGCGAGTACCTCGAGCTGAAGGAGCAGGAGTTCATCATCGCGGACGCGCGGCGTCAGCACGGTCGCGGCACGATGATGTGGCTGCAGAAGGCGGGCGGCAAGGAAGCGACCGACCTGCTGATGATCGACGAGACGCTCTGCGTGCGTTGCGACAACTGCGAGAAGGCCTGCGCCGAGACCCACGGCGGTGTGTCGCGCCTCAATCGCGAGGCCGGCGCGACCTACATGACGAGCGCCGGGAGCGCGCTCCATCTCCCGACCGCATGTCAGCACTGCGAGAACCCGAAGTGCATGACCGACTGTCCGCCGGATGCGCTCAATCGCGATCCGAACGGCGAGGTCTGGATCAACGACGAGACT
This sequence comes from uncultured Spirochaetaceae bacterium, assembly GCA_964488255.1. Taxonomy (GTDB): domain Bacteria; phylum Myxococcota_A; class UBA9160; order UBA9160; family UBA4427; genus UBA4427. Next base: position 81,273 of record CAZAUR010000016.1, read on the forward strand.
TGCATCGGCTGTGGCAACTGCGAGGCCTATTGCCCCTACGACGTGATCAAGATGGCGAAGGTCTCGGACGACCCCGGCGCGGGCCTGCTGATGCGGCTGCTCTTCCCGCGGCGCGCGACCAAACAGGACGACGGGCCCAAGCCGGAAGAGGGCGGAGCGGCCGCGATCAAGAAAGCCGTGAAATGTGATTTGTGTCGCGAGCTGCCGGCCAAGAAGAGCGGCGCCGCCCGCGCGGCGTGCGTGGCGTCGTGTCCGACCGGCGCGATCGTGCGCATCGATCCCGGCGAGTACGTCGACGAGATCTACGAAAGGCAGGGCTAGGCGAGTGATCGGGCCCCGCACGTTCCTCGAGTACCAGAACTACCGCTATCTGAAGATCGCGCTCGGCGTGTTCTTTCTGTGCCTGATCGCGTACGTGTTCGACGATCCGCCGGGCGGTCGCAGCGGCAGCTCCTGGACGGGCTACGGCCTGGGGACCATCGCGGCAGCCATCATCTTCTGGCTGATGTGGCTCGGCGTGCGCAAGCGCGACTACGCCTCCGCGGGTGCACCGCTCAAGGGCTGGGTGTCGGCGCACGTCTATCTGGGCACGATGCTCGTATTCCTCGTGCCTCTGCACTCGGCCTTCGAGTTCGGCTGGAACGTCCATACGCTGGCCTACGCACTCATGTGTGTGGTGTGTTTCAGCGGAATCCTCGGGGTCGCGTTCTACGCGCTCGTGCCGACCTCGATGACGCGCAACCGCAACAACATCACGCTCGAGGCGATGTTCGAGCGGATCGCGGAGATCGACGCCGAGTGTCGGATGGCCGCGGACGGGTTGCCGGACTACTACGCGCAGGCGGTCGTGACGTCGATCGACGAGACGCGGATCGGCGGCACGCTGCGCGCGCAGCTCTCCGGACAGGATCCCGACTGCGGCACGAGCCGTGCGCTCAAGAGCCTGCGCATGTCGGAGATCGATCTCGACGGTGACGCCAAGGAGCAGGAGCGGAAGCTCGTCGAGCTGATCGCGCGCAAGGAGCTGCTGCTCAAACAGATCCGGCGTGACGTTCGCTTCAAGGCCCTGCTCGACCTCTGGCTGATCGTCCACGTGCCCTTCGCGTTCGCGACCTGCGCGGCGCTCCTCGTCCACATCTTCGTCGTGTTCTGGTACCACTGATGCGCGTACGCCTGACCGAGATCCGCCTGCGACCGACGGGCAAGAAGGTGCGCCTCGACCGCGACGTCGACGTCGAGTCCCTCTTCGTCGGCCGCGGCCCCGACAACGACCTCTCCCTCAAGGGCCTCACGATCTCGCTCCATCAAGCCACGCTGCGCATGGCCGATGGCCGCCTCTACGTCGAAGCAGCGCCCGGTCAGGGCGTGAACGTGAACGGCCTCGAGACCACGGGCGAGCGGCTCGCGGTCGGTGACGTGATCAAAATCGGACCGTGGGAGCTCCGGGTCATCGAGCCGACGTCGATCGACCAGGTCGACGTGCACCTCGAATACGAAGAGACCGTGCGCGGCGACGGCGAGCGGGCGGCCCTCGACGAGCGCACGCAGCTCGGTCTCGAGTCCGGACTCCTGTCGATGCGCCCCCTCGCCTGGGCGGGCATCGCACTCATCGTCTTCTTCTTTCTCTTGCTTCCGCTCGTGTGGGGCGGTGCGCAGTCGCCGTGGAACACAGGCGACGTGAGTCGCGGTCACGCGTACATCGAAGACGACTGCCAGAGCTGCCACTCCGGTCTCTTCCGCCCCGTGCAGAACGACGACTGCATGACCTGCCATCACGACATCGGTCGCCACGCGCCGCCGCAGATGGCGATGACCGCGCTGGACGAGGCGTCCTGCGCGACGTGTCACCTCGAACATCGCGGTCGGCAGGTGGACCTGGCGGATCTCGGCGCGGGCTTCTGCGCGGACTGTCATTCGAGGCTGTCCGCGACGTTGCTGGCGACGACGATGCGCAACGCGAGCGATTTCGGCGAGGACCATCCGCCCTTCCAGCTCGCCCTCGTGACCGAGCCCAGCGAAGAGGCCGAGTCGGTCGACGTCACGCCGGATCTCGTCGAGGTCTCGGGCCTCGAGTTCAGCCACCTGCGGCACGTCGGGAAGGCCGTCAGCGGGCGCGGCGACGAGAAGCAGTACCTGCAATGCGGCGCGTGCCACCAGCCGGATGCCGGTGGGCTGTACATGAAGCCGATCGTGTTCGAGGAGCACTGCGAGGATTGCCACCGCCTCGATTTCGACGCGACGGCGCCCGCCGACGCCGCGCCGCACGGAGATCCTGCCGTGATCCGAAATCGGATCCGCGGCTTCTACGCGAATCGGGTGCTCGACGGCGACGTGAAGGACCCGGCGGCGCCGCGACGACTCCGGTTGCGACGGCCCGGGGCGCGGCTCACGAGCGAGGAGGCGGAGCTCTCCCGTCGTTGGGTCGACTCGAAGGTCGCCTCCGCGGAGCGCCGCTTCTACGAACGGCCGGGCACGTGCGACCTGTGTCATACCCTCGCACCCGGCGAGGCGAGCGACGGCGGAATGGGCATCGCCCCGGTCCAGGTCCAGGACGTGTGGGTGCCGGGCTCGATCTTCAGTCACGGCTCGCACGCGCCCTTCGCCTGCGTGAAATGTCACCCGGCCGCGGGTGTCTTCGATCCCGAGGACGACACGTCGCTCGCGCGACCCGCGTGGTCGATGGAGGGCGCGATTCCGTACGAGCTGACTCCGCGCACCCCGACGACGACCGTGAGCAAGGTCGCGGGCGACATCCTGATTCCGGACGTGACCGTTTGTCGCGACTGCCACGCCGGGGCGAACGCGCGGGGGGGCGAGAAGGTGCCGTCGCCTTGCTCGATGTGTCACCCGTTCCACGTGCGGGCGAACGGGCCGATGGGGACGGTCGCGACCGAGTCGCCCGCTTCGGTCCCGGCGGAGGGCGCGCCCACAGAAGACGCAGCCGAGGAAGCCGAGACGAGCGAGAACGACATGGCCGCCATCCACCGTTCGATCGGCGTGCGAACGATCGCGTTCACGCACCGCGAACCCGTCGGACATCCCCCGTTCGGGCGGCCGAATTAGGCCCTGTAATTTCGTTCAGGACATGTAGAATCGATCACGACGCGTGAGGGGCGCGCGAGATCGTTCGAAGAGGATCGACGTCACCGCTTCCGACACGGAGGCGTCGAGCCCGGCGCGAGTCGCACACCGTTCGCCGTCCGATGCCGAGGTCGTGGTTCGAGTCCCCTGGGCTCCGAAGCCGTTCGCGGGATCGATGGATGCTGGATCTATCCGGCGCGGCCTCGATGTCGCGGGCGACCGAGTCGCCCGGGGCCGGGCGGCGCCCGGAGGCGCTCGATGACCCCCCGTTCTCCGCGCGGCCTGACGCGCTCGGCGGCGTTCCGTACAAGCCGCGCGGCCGACCGTATCCGCTCCGCGCTCTTGCTAGGCGCGGCGCTCCTCGCCCCGGTCCTGCTCCTCGGTTGCCCGCAGGGCGGGGTTTCGAACGACCAGGTCTGTGAATTCGAGTGTGACTACCGCGACGCGAACGCGGTGCTCACGCAGCGCGACGTCGTCCAAATCATCGCGAACGCGATCGCCGAGGCGCAGGCGAACGGGATCACCGACTTCACGATCGCGGTCAACGACCACTTGAACAACGTGCTCGCTGTCTACGACTCGAATATCGCAACGACCGACTATTCGCAGATCACGTCGCTGGGCGACGTCGGCTCCGTCACGGATACTCCGTTCACATCCCAGGACATCGGAAGCGCTGATTTCCGAAATCTCGGGACTCCGCTCGCCTCCCTCAATACGGCCCTGGACGGGATTTTCATTCCCGCCGGCTACGCCGCGATCAGCAAGGCGGGCACGGCGAACTACTTCTCTACACAGGGGAACGCATTCAGCTCGCGGACGGCCGGCACGCTGATCCAGCAGAACTTCTTTCCCGGCGAGACCGATCGGCCCGGTGGGCCGCTCTTCGCAGTTCAAATCGCCCAGCTCGTCTGCAGCGACATCAATACGCGCCAGAACGTCGATCTCGACATCTCCGTGCCGCCCTCTACGCTGACGACTCGAGCATGTGAGGTCGCCGGCGCCGCGGGTTGCCCCGATCCATTCGCGCCGATTGCTGGCGACCTGCTCGGCCCCCGCCGGCTCCCGGTTGGATTCGCAGCCGACCCGGGCGGTCTGCCGCTCTACAAGGACGGGATTCCCGAGCTCGATCCGACCACGATCGTGAATGGCGTCAGGACGCCGACGGGCTTCACGGGCAGGGTCGTCGTGGGCGCGGTTGCCGTCGAGTTCAACGGCGTCTACGGAGTCGACAAGGACGGGACGAACAACGATCGGAATCTCGAAGAACGAATCGCGTGGGCCGCGACGCGCGGATTCGAGGCAGACGTCGAGCGACGCGCCCCGCGGATCACGGTCGCAGGACGCGCGCTGCGCTTTGCGGACGACACCGGGGTGCGAAGCGCCCCGGCCCGAACGATCCTCGCGACCGAGGTCGACACACCCGGCGAAGCGGCCGCCACGCTCGACGCGGAGTTCACGATCGCCGGTGGCTTCGTGTTCGATCGCCTCTACTTCCCCTTTACCGATCCTCGCGCGGGGGTGAATTTCCTCGATCCCGCCTCGGGCGTGATTCCCGAGACCTACACGCCGATCGCCGGCAGCAATCATGCGACGCAAGCGGCGGCGCTGGCGCAGCCGGACGAGGAAGGCGAGAAGCTGATCGACGTCGATGGGGACGATCGATACGCGGCGCGGGACAGCGTCGTCCCGGCGGTGAATCCGGCCGCCCCGCTCGCGACATCGCCCGCGATCGGCTCGGGACTGCGTCGCGACGAGGTGCAGGAGCTGCTGATCGGCGCACTGCGCCTCGCGCGCGATACGCGCGCCCAGACGCGGCGCCCGCTCGGTGGTCAGGCGCGCATCGACGTTGCGGTCGTGGACCTCGATGGAAACGTTCTCGGATTCGCGCGATCGATCGACGCCCTGCTCGACGGCGTCGATGTCACGATCGCGAAGACGCGACAGGCAGCGTTCTGGTCGAAGGCCAACGCGCGAACCCAGCTGATCGCTGCGCTGGATCCGCTCGGGAACAACGGGCTGCTCAACGCGCGCGACATCGATGCAGACTACCTCCCGACGACCCGCGGATTCCTGGGGCTCGCGCCCGTCGATCCGCTCTTCGACGGTGAGTTCGCCTGGTCGTCGATCGCGCTCGGCGGCGTGTCCAATCCGGACTTTCCGCCCGGCGTCGCGTCCGGCGGATTCGGACCGCTCTCCCGAGATCCGGACATCGGAGAATGGAGCATCTTCAGCACGGGTCTCCAGACGGAGATCGTGCTGCCTGCGATCGCGCTCGGACTCTGCGAGGAGGTGCCGGACCTCGCGGGCGTGCTCTTCGATCTGAACGCCGCGGCCGGTCTCGGCGTGCCGGCACCCGCCCGCCCTGTTCTCTTTACCGATCCCGTCGCGCGCGACACGTTCTGCAACGACATCCGCACCGCGCTCATCGCCTCGCCCGACGCTGCTCAGCAGCTCGATTGCATGCGTGGTGTGCAGGACGTGGATACTGCGCCCGGAGCACCGTACGTGCCGAGCGGGAACATCACCGGACTGCAGAACGGCTACCACATCTTCCAGGGTGCGGTGCCCATCTATCGCTACAACAACGACGGTACCGTCGCGTTGGTCGGCGGCTACGGCGTATCGGGTGACGGCGCCGAACAAGATGACTTCGTGCCCTTCGTCGCGCTCGACGAGGTCCGCAAGGCGCAGATTGCGCGCGGCGAGACGAACCCCATTGGCAATGCACCGCCGATCGGCCCGGATCTAGCCCCCGCCGACGGCCGCCCCGACGTCCAACGCGCCGACCACATCAGCGTGCAGAACGTGTTCCTCAGATACGTCGTGTGCCCAGTCGCGCCATTCCTCTCCAGCAACGAACAGAACGGCTGCGAGGGGCGATGATCATGACGCGCCGCACGCTCCCGCAGTTCTCGTTCTCGATCTTCGCCTCCGTGCTGCTCATGGCGGCCGACGTCAGCTGGGCTGCCGGATCAGAGACATCGATCACGCCGACCGACCCGGCCGAAGGCGAGGTCCTGCTCGCGCAGGCCGACGTCGATGACGACGGCGCTCGCGTCCGTCGCCGTCGTCGTGCACGCGGACGACGTCCCGGTGGCAGCCGGCAGGGCGATGCCGGTCAGGAACAGCCGCCGGCCCCGCCGCCTCCGCCCGCACCGACCCAGGAACCCGTCGCGCCGCGGAGTGCGGACGATTCCTCCGGAGGCGCGCCCGAGCCGGTCGTACCTACTCCGGCGACCCCGCCGCCGCCTGCTCCGACGGAGCCCGAGCCGCCCCTCGACGAGGGCACGTGGACGCCGGCGCCGCGTAGACGAGCACCGCCTCCGCCTCCGCGCCGCCCGGCGCCGGTGCGACCCAGCGGCGACGAGTCGGACCAGGACTCCGGCGCCGCGCCCGAAGAAGCGCGTCCGATTCCGCGTTCCGAGTGGACGCCCGGTGAGCCGCCGCCGCGTCGGCCCGGCGAGCGGCCGAGTCGTCGGAACGCGCCGACCTACGAGAACGAGCTGCCCGACTACGAGTTCGTGGCGCTGCCCGATCGCTGGCGGATCGTCGAGAACCTCGGGGTCAACGAGCGGTGGTACGACCCGTACAACCAGAACACGCTCAAGGCGGATCGGCCGATCCCTGGGACGAAGGACTGGTTCTTCAACCTGAACGTCGTGCTCGACTCCGTCGCGGAGGCGCGGCGCATCCCGATCCCGACCGGGGCCGCCGGCGACAACGGGCAGGAAGTCGACCTCTTCGGCGACGGCGTGCAGTGGGAGATCCAGAACACGCTGCTGGCTTCCTTCGCGCTGATCCAGGGCGACACGACGTTCCGCCCGCCGGACTGGGAGATCCGGGTCACGCCGGCGCTCAACTTCAACCACGTCTGGGTGAATCAGCTCGGCGCGGTGAAGGTCGATCCGAAGGCCGGCGACAGCCGACTCGACTATCACTTCACGCTGCAGGAAGCGTTCATCGACAAGCATCTCTGGAACCGAACGGATCGCTTCGACTTCGACTCGATCCGGATCGGCATCCAGCCGTTCAACGCGGACTTCCGCGGCTTCCTCTTCGACAGCTCCGAGCCCGGCGTTCGTCTCTTCGGCAACTTCGCCAACAACCGGGGCCAGTACAACCTGGCCTGGTTCGGTCGCCTCAACAAGGACACGAACTCGGCGCTGAACGACCTCGAGGCCTGGCGCGACGACCACACGATCATCGCCAACTTCTACTACCAGGACTTCCCGGTCCTAGGGTTCAACGTCGAGGCGATCTTCGCGGCGAACATCAACCGCGAGGGCAGCGAACGCGACTTCGATCGCAACAAGAACCTGGTGATTCCGGCGCCGGTCGGCCTGATCGGCGGGCACGACTACGAGGTCTATTACGCCGGGATCGGCGGCGATGGGCACATCGAACGCCTGAACCTCACGTTCCAGATCTACGGCGCCTTCGGCAACGACGACTACAACGGGATCGCCCAGCGCAGCCAGGACATCGAGGCGTGGTTCGCCGCCTTCGAAGCGAGCTACGACATCGACTGGATGCGCTGGAAGGCGTTCATGCTGTGGGCGTCCGGCGACGAGGATCCCTTCGACGGCAAGGCCCAGGGCTTCGACACGATCCTCGACAATCCGAACTTCGCAGGCGGCACGACCTCGTTCTGGATGCGCCAGCAGATCCCCTTCGTGTTCGGCGGCGGCGTCGGGCTCTCGGGTCGCAACTCGATCGTGAACTCCCTGCGCAGCAGCAAGTTCGAGGGCCAGAGCAACTTCGTGAACCCGGGTATCTGGCAGATCGGCGCGGGCGCGGACTTCGACGTCCTCCCGCAGCTGCGACTGCTCGCGAACGCGACCTGGCTGCAGTGGGACACGACCGAGGTGCTCGAGACGCTCCGCCAGCAGGGACGGCTCGACCGCGAGATCGGCTGGGACGTCTCCGCCGGCCTGATCTATCGGCCGCTCTTCACGAACAACATGATTCTGCGCGCGTCGGGCTCGGTCCTGATCCCGGCGAGCGGCTACGAAGAACTCTTCGAGGAACGTCGCGACGACGACCCGCCGTACTCGGTGCTCGTCAACGCGACGTTCGCGTACTGAGCCGGACGTGGACGACAAGATGACCCAGCCCGAAACGAAGCGTTCCGCCTCCCTGTCGTCCGCCGCCGTGGTCGCCGCCACCGTCGTCGGTTTCCTGGTCTTCGCGATTCTCGGCGCGGAGAGCCCGGTGACCGCCGCGGAAGGCGAGACGCCCCTCGAGATCGAATATCCCTTCTACCCGCCCGCGCCCCTCGACCAGACCGAGACCGAGGCGGCGGTGAAGACCGCCGGCTGCGTGACGTGCCATGCGAAGTCGGACGAGGCGACGATGCACCCGCAGCGGTCGGTCGTCCTCGGCTGCACGGACTGCCACGGCGGCGACGCGACCGCCGTCACGAGCGACTACGACCCCGGTTCTGCGGAGTTCCTCGAAGCGAAGGCGCGCGCCCACGTGCAGCCTTCGATGCCCGAGACGTGGAAGAACAAGCGCAACGAGGAACGGACCTACGCGCTGCTCAACCTCGAGAGCCCCGAGTACGTCCGCTTCGTGAACCCGTCGGACTACCGCGTGGCCGAAGAGGCCTGCGGGGCGTGTCACGGGACGATCATCGAGAAGGCGAAGCGCTCGATCATGGCGACGGGCGCGATGCTCTTCGGCGGTGCGTCCTACAACAACGGGATCGTGCCCTTCAAGCGCTACATCCTTGGCGAGGCGTACACGCGCGAAGGACTGCCAGCAGCGATCCGGGGCAAGTTCGAGGTCACCCGCGAGCAGTCGGACATGGGCGTCATGCAGATGGCGCTGCCGCTGCCGGCCTGGGAGACGGTCCCGCCCGCCGACATCTTCCGGATCTTCGAGCGCGGCGGCCGCAACATCAACAGCTTCTTCCCGGAGACCGGCATCCCCAACCCGGAAGAGGAGCCGGGCAAGCCGGACGTGCGCGCTTCGTTCCGCGGTCCGGGCACGGGCAGCCGGGTGTCGATCCCGGTGCTCAACATCCACAAGACGCGGCTCAACGATCCGAACATGTGGTTCATGGGGACGAAGGACCAGCCCGGCGACTTCCGCAGCTCGGGCTGCGCCGGCTGTCACGTCGTCTACGCGAACGATCGCGAGTGGTACAGCTCGGGCTCGTACTCGAAATATGGGAATCGGGGCCAGGCCGCGACCGCCGACCCGATGATCGCGAACCTCACGAACGAGAAGGGCGAGAAGGAGTGGGGTCACCCGATCAAGCACGCCTTCTCCCGCGCGATCCCGACCTCGCAGTGCATGAACTGCCACATGCACCAGCCGAACATGTTCCTCAACTCGTACCTCGGGTACACGATGTGGGACTATGAATCCGATGCGCCGCTGATGTGGCCCGAGGAGCAGCAGTACCCCGACTTCACCGAACAGCTCGAGGTCATCAACCGCAATCCGGAAGAGGCGGCGTACAAGGGAAAGTGGGCGGACGTCGAGTTCCTCGCGGAAGTTCACACCGACGTGAACCCGGAGGCGAAGGACACCCAGTTCGGCGACTACCACGGTCACGGCTGGAACTTCCGGGCGATCTTCAAGCGCTCACGCGACGGAACGCTCCTCGACGCCGCGGGCAATCCCGTCTCCGACGACCTGCCGCCGAAGGAGAAGTGGCAGCGCGCGGTCCACATGCGCGACATCCACGCGGAGATCGGCATGCAGTGCGCGGACTGCCACTTCGCCGACGACGCCCACGGCAACGGCGAGCTCCACGGCGAAGTCGCCGCCGAGGTGAACATCCGCTGTCGCGATTGTCACGGCACGGCCGATGCCTACGCCACGCTCAAGACCTCGGGACCGGCTTCGCCGATCGACGGGCGCGACCTCTCCCGCCTTCGCAACGCCGACAACCGCAAGCGCTTCGAGTGGCGCGGCGGGAAGCTCTACCAGCGCCTGCTGCTCCCGCCCCATGAGGAGTTCGCCGTCTCACAGGTGAAGGACAGCGTCACCCCGGGCAACCCGGAGTACAACGCGAAGTCCGCCCGCGCGAAGATGATGTCGAAGGGCACCGACCAGTCCTGGGGGATCGGCGTCGACAAGGCGAACCGTGCCCACGGCGACGACGAGATCGCCTGCTTCACGTGCCACAGCTCCTGGGTCACGAGCTGCGGCGGTTGTCATCTCACGATCCAGGCGAACTGGAAGAGCGAGGTCCACAAGTACGACGCCAAGGTCTCCCGCAATCTGGCGACCTACAATCCGCAGGTCGCGCGGGATCAGATGTTCCAGCTCGGAAAGCACGGCACGGTCAAAGACGGGATCATCGCCCCGATCCGGTCCAGCTCGGCCCTCGTGCTCTCCTCGACGGACATCAACCGCAACCGGATCTACATCCAGCAGCAGCCGGTGTCCGCGGGCGGCTACTCCGCTCAGGCCTTCGCGCCGCACTTTCCGCATACGGTCCGCAAGACCGAGACGAAGACCTGCTCCGACTGTCACGTCTCCGAGTCGAACGACAACAACGCGATCATGGCCCAGCTCCTGCTGCTCGGGACCAACTTCGTGAACTTCATGGGCTTCAACGCCTGGGTCGGCACCGACGACGAGGTCGTCGCGATCCAGGTCACCGAGTGGGACGAGCCGCAGGCGGTGATCGGCAGCTACCTGCACGAGTACGCCTACCCGGACTACTTCCAGGAACACGAAGATCGCGACCTCGAGCTCACGATGGTGACACCGGGCTACCAGGACATGGACGCGGGCTGGATCAAGTCCCTGCGCCAGTTCCTGTCCCGGGAGCTGCCGGAGTGGACCGGCATCCGCGACGCGCTCTACGACGGGGAGTACACCCACCACGCCGGCCGCGTGGGCTGCATCCAGCTGCGCGGCGAGTACCTCTATGCAGCCGAAGGTAGTAAGGGCATGCAGGCCTTCGACGTGTCGACGATCGGCACTAAGGGCTTCTCGGAGCGGATCATCACGGCGCCGTTCTCGCCGCTCGGCCAGAACGTGCGGGTCAAGTCGAAGAACGCGACGTGCGTGGCGCTGCCGACGACCCAGTTGCTCCGCCCGGAGAACAACCGCACGGATCTCGCGCAGAAGGTCAATCTCGAGCAGCCGATGCACCCCATCTACAGCTATGTGGCGGTGACGGACGCGGTCGAGGGTCTGATCCTCGTCAACAACGAGACACTCACGGACTTCGAGCCCCGCAACAACTTCTTCGAGCGCGCGATCACCTGGAACCCGAACGGCATCCTGGACGGAGCGAACTACGCGCACTTCGCCGGGCACCTCCTCTACGTCTCGGCGAATGCGGGCGTCGTCATCGTCGATCTCGACGATCCAATGCAGCCCAAGGTGCTCTCGACCATTCCGCTGAACGGGGTGCGGGGCACGATGGTGCAGTTCCGGTACCTGTTCGCGGTGGATCGCGACGGCCTCAAGGTCGTCGACGTGACGGACCCGTCTCAGCCGCGGATCGTCGACGGGGCGACGGTCCCCTTCGCGGACGCGCGGCGCGTCTTCGTGTCCCGGACCTACGCGTACGTCGCCGCTGGTGCCGAGGGGCTGGTCATCGTGGACGTCGAGCAGCCGGAGAAGCCGTCGGTCTTCGAGCGCTTCACGGCGAACGGCCAGCTGAACGACGCGCAGGACGTGGCCCTCGCCACCACGAACGCCTCGCTCTTCGCCTACGTTGCCGATGGCAAGAACGGCCTCAAGGTCGTGCAGCTGACCTCGCCCGAGCTGAATCCGAAGTTCTATGGCTTCAGCCCGGCGCCCAACCCGAAGCTGATCGCCTGGCGCAAGACGAAGTCCGAGGCGCTCTCGGTCTCGCGACCCCTCGAACGGGACCGCGCCGTCGACGAGACGGGTCACCAGATCGCGGTCCTCGGCCGCCTCGGCTCCCGGCCGTTCAACCTCGACGAGATGAAGAAGCTCTACATGACGGAGCAGGGACGCGTCTGGACGGTGAAGGACTGAATCGCCCGTCGCCCTCTCGGCAACGCGAGTCGAGCTAGGCTTCCCGCGATGAAGTCCACGCGTGGCGAACGTGTCAGGATCCGCGGGCGAGCACGACCGGCGGAGGTGATCGCGGTCGCGCTGGCCCTCGCCGAGCGCGATAGGCTCGAAGAGCGCGACCGGCGGCGGCTCGACCGCGAGATCGGAGCAGGGCCGACGCCCACCGAGGGCCTCTCCATCGTGCGCCATTGGCTCGCCCACGCCCCGACGTCGGGAACTCGCGATCGGATCGCTCGGGTCGACGCGGCGCTCGGTCTCGCGCGCTGGATCCTGCTCGCGCTCGGGCTCGCCCTCGGCTGGAGCGCCGCCGCCGCGCTACTCCAGGTGGAAGTCCACGAAGGCCGCGTGAACATCGTCCTGTGTCTCGCGCTCCTCGTGCTGCTGCCCGGACTGCTCCTGCTCGCAGCGATCGCCGGCTCCGTCTGGGCGGCGCGCCCGGCGAGCGCGGGCGGGGGCAGCGGATGGCGCGGCCTGGCCCTCGGCCGGGGCGTGCGCGCGCTCCTGCCGGCGACGGTGCGGGACGACGCGGAGGTGTTGCTCGGACAGCTGACCGCACACGAACGGCTCTATGCGCGCGCGCGACGCTCGCTCCTCTTCCGCTGGTCGCAGCTCGTCGGCCTCGGGTTCGCGTCGGGCGCGCTCCTCGCGACGCTCGGCTTCGTCGTGTTCACCGATCTCGCGTTCGGCTGGAGCTCGACCCTCGACGTCGACGCGGCGCGAGTGCACGCGCTCGTGTCCGGGATCGCCGCGCCCTGGGCGGGGCTGTGGCCCGACGCCGCGCCCAGCCTCGACCTGGTCGAGACGACCCGGCACTTTCACGTCGCCGCAGGCGCTCGCGTCGCCGCAGGCGCTCGTGTCGCCGCAGGCGCTCACGTGGCGAACGATGCGCCCCACGTTCATTTCATCGACCCGATCATGTACGGCGCGTGGTGGCCCTTCCTGGTGATGGCGCTCGCCTGTTATGCGCTCCTGCCGCGAGCACTCGCGACCCTGCTCGGCGCGCGTCGCCTCGGGGTCGAGTGCGCGGAGGCGATCGGCGAGACGCCCGGGGTCGATCGGCTCGTCGAGCGCCTCCTGGCACCGCCGGTCGACACCCGCGCCCCGGAGGCCGAGGCGGAGCTCGGTCGCGCCGCCCCCGGCCTCGTCGACGAGGTCGACCTGGGCGACTGGCTAGAAGCGGGGCAGGGCGATGGGTTCGCGATCGCCTGGGCGGAATCCGTCGACGACGCCGACTGGAACGAGATCGCAGGCGAGACGGCGCCCGACTACCGGTTGCGGGACGCGGGCGGACGACGCTCCCTCACCGAGGACGCCGAGCGGATCGCCGAAGTCGAGCGGGCGGTCGGGCGGGTCGCCGTGGTGGTGCGGGCCTACGAGCCGCCGATGCTCGAGGTGCTCGATTTTCTCTCGGACCTGCGCGACGCGATCACCCGCGAGCGAGCGCTGGCGGTCCTGCTGCAGGGCGGCGATCCCGCCGATCGCGAGGCGTGGCGCCGCAAGCTCACGACCCTCGGTGATCCCGGACTCGTGTGTGCGTGCGTCGGAGCCGCCTCGTGAATGGGGCGCCCCGACTGGCCGTCGTCGGCCATCCGAACAAGGGCAAGTCGAGCCTCGTCGCGACCCTCGCCGAGGACGACAGCGTCGGGATCGGTCCGACCCCGGGCACGACCCTGCGGACCCGCGACTATCCGATGCGGGTCGGAGATCGCCTCCTCTATACGCTGGTCGACACCCCCGGCTTCCAGCGCGCGCGCCGGGTCCTCGGCTGGCTCGAGGAGCGCGCCGCGGCCGAGGGCGCGACCGCGGCCGACCGACCGCGCCTCGTTGCGGACTTCGTCGCCGAGCCCGGCCACGCCGAGCGCTTCCCGGACGAGTGCGAATTGCTGCGGCCCCTCGTCGACGGCGCGGGCATCCTCTACGTGGTCGACGGCGGTGTGCCCTACGGACCGGAGTACGAAGCCGAGATGGAGGTGCTGCGCTGGACCGGGCGGCCGAGCCTCGCCGTCGTGAATCCGATCGGGCGACGCGACCACGTCGCGGGCTGGGAGGCCGCCCTCGGTCAGTTCTTCCGCGTGGTCCGGGTGATCGATGCCTTGCACGCGGACTTCGACACGCGTCGGCAGCTGCTGCTCGCGTTCGGCGAGCTCGAGACCGCGTGGCGCGCGCCGATCGACGAGGCGGTCACCGCCCTGGATGCGGCGCGAGAAGGACGACGCCGCGAGACCGCGCTCGAGCTCGCGCACTTCGTGGCCGACGGCCTCGCGCTCGCCGCAGAGCGCAAGCTCGGTCCGATCGATGACCCGGCCCCCTACGAGACCGAGCTCGAAGCCGAATATCGCTTGGCCCTCGAACGCATGGAAACCGCCCACCGGACTCGCGTCCAGCGTCTCCACGGTCACCGCGAGCTCGAAGCCACGAGTGTCGCCCTCGAGCTCCTCGATCGCGATCTCTTCGCCGAAGACACCTGGCTCGCGTTCGGGCTGCGCCGTAGGGACCTGGTCGCCGTGGCCGCGGTCGGCGGCGCGGCGACGGGCGGCGTGATCGACGCGGCCGTGGGGGGCGCGTCCTTCCTGCTGGGCACCGCGATCGGTGGCGCTCTGGGCGGCGTCCTGGGTTGGGTCGGTGCGGAGCGGCTCGCGGAGCTCTCGGTCGTCGACCGGCCCCTCGGCGGTCGCCTCGCGCGCTACGGACCGTCCCGAAACGCGAACTTTCCCTTCGTCCTCTTCGGACGCGCTCGCCTCCACGCCGCCCTGGTCTCGGAGCGGACCCACGCGCGGCGGGACGTGTTGGAACTCGGTGCAGAATCGGAAGGGCCGGCGCTGCCCCTCGACGGCGGACGACAGAGGGCGCTCGCCGGGGTGTTCGACGCGCTGCGCCGGCACTCGCCCGGATCCCCACGCTACCGGAATGCGATCGACGAGCTGACCGGCATCGCGGCGGCAACTCTGCTGGAGGATGAAGGCAGGGACGTCAAGTGAGTGAGCCCGTCGTCCGTTTCGGGGCCACTCACCTCCTGTAGGAAACTTCTGTCGATACGCACTCTCTGGTTGCACCGCGCTCGCGAGTCGAATCCAGAGCGATATCGTCTTTCCAGGGGCGGCCCTCGACGGGCCTGATCCCACTCGGAGTTCGAGCATGACGGATTCGAAGTCGTCGTCCACGCCTCCCACGCGTCCTCTCACGGAGAATGCGCGCCTCCTCGCCTGGGTCGAGGAGATCGCCGCGCTGACGCGACCGGACCACATCGAGTGGTGTAACGGCTCCCAGGCCGAGTACGACCGGATGTTCGAGCTGATGGTCGAGACCGGCACGGCCGAGCGCCTCGACGACGCGAAGCGTCCCAACAGCTACCTCGTCCGGTCGGATCCCGCGGACGTCGCGCGCGTCGAGGACCGCACCTTCATCTGCTGCGAGCACGAGGCCGACGCCGGCCCGACGAACAACTGGTGCGACCCCGCCGAGATGCGCGGCACCCTGCGCGGCCTCTTCGAAGGCTGCATGCGCGGGCGCACCATGTACGTGGTCCCCTTTTCGATGGGGCCGATCGGCTCGCACATCGCGCACATCGGCGTACAGATCTCCGACAGCCCCTACGTCGTCGCCAACATGCGCATCATGACGCGCATGGGCGGCCGGGTGCTCGACGTGCTCGGAGACGACGGCGAGTTCGTGCCGTGCCTCCACTCGGTCGGCGCACCGCTCGAACCGGGAGAGCAGGACGTCGCGTGGCCGTGTGACGGTGACAACAAGTACATCGTGCACTTCCCCGAGACGCGAGAGATCTGGAGCTACGGGTCGGGCTACGGCGGCAACGCCCTGCTCGGCAAGAAGTGCTTCGCGCTCCGGATCGCGTCGGCGATGGCCCGGGACGAGGGCTGGCTCGCCGAGCACATGCTGATCCTCAAGCTCACGTCGCCGGGCGGCGAGAGCAAGTACGTCGCGGCGGCGTTCCCCAGTGCTTGCGGCAAGACGAATCTGGCGATGATGCAGCCGGTGCTCGACGGGTGGAAGATCGAGACCGTCGGCGACGACATCTGTTGGATGAAATTCGGCGAGGACGGACAGCTCTACGCGATCAACCCCGAGGCCGGCTTCTTCGGCGTCGCCCCGGGCACGAGCAATCGGTCGAACCCGAACGCCATGCGCGGGCTCGACGGCAACTGCATCTTCACGAACGTCGCGAAGACCGACGACGGCGACGTATGGTGGGAGGACATGGGCGAGCCGCCTGCGCATCTGATCGATTGGCGGGGCAACGACTGGACCCCGGACAGCGACTCCCCCGCGGCGCACCCGAACGCCCGCTTCACCGCCCCGGCCCGCCAGTGCCCCGTCATCGCGAACGAGTGGCAGGACCCCGATGGCGTGCCGATCTCGGCGATCCTCTTCGGCGGCCGCCGTGCGACCGTCGTGCCGCTGGTGCACGAGAGCCGCGACTGGAACCACGGGACCTTCCTCGGCTCGATCATCTCGAGCGAGAAGACCGCCGCGGCGGCGGGCACCGTCGGCGAGCTGCGCCGCGACCCGATGGCCATGCTGCCCTTCTGCGGATACAACATGGCCGACTACTGGGCTCATTGGCTCGAGATCGGTCGCCGCAAGGGCGCGCAGCTGCCGCGGATCTTCTACGTGAACTGGTTCCGCAAGGACCAGGACGGAAAGTTCCTCTGGCCCGGATTCGGCGACAACAGCCGGGTCCTCAAGTGGGTCTACCAGCGTTGCGCGGAGAAGGTGAGCGGGCTGGAGACGCCGATCGGCGTGCTGCCAGGCGAGGGTGAGCTCGACCTCGACGGACTCGACCTCGGCGCGGACGCGCTCGACACGCTCACGAGCGTCGACGTCGAGGGTTGGCTGTCCGAGATCCCGAAGATCCGCGAGTTCTACGCGGGCTTCGGGGATCACATGCCCGAGGATCTCGTCGCGGAGCTGGACGCGCTCGAAGAGCGACTGCGCAAGGCATAACGCGACGTCCACGGCTAACGTGTGTCGCCATGCCCACCCTCGAAGATGTCGGCGCGCTCTGCCGGACCTACCTCGCGTACCTGCGCCTACCCGCGCAGACGATCGAAGGGCCCGGCTGTCGCGTCGTCCGGCTCGACCGCACGCCGCTGATCTACATGGTGAACCACCTGCAGGTCGACCCCGGGGTCACCTTCGAGGTCGATCAAGTGCTCGCGTTCTACGAAGACCAGCTCGGCCATCTCGACCACCGTTTCATCGTCACGGTCCCCTACGTCGATCCGGTCTTCCAGGCGCGGCTCGTCGAGCTCGACTACACGCAGGAGCCCGTCTGGCAGGGGCTGCTCCACGGCCCGCTTCAGGGGCCACCGCCGCCGGGCTGCGATATCCGGCCCGTCGTGACCGACGAGGACTGGTCGCATCTCGACCGCCTCGTCCGCGCGGACCATGTCGAGACGGACGAGCGGACCGGGCGCACGGTATTCACGCCCGAGGTCACGGCGCAGATGCAGGAATCGCGGCGCCAATGCCGCGACGAGGTGCAGTTCTTCCTCGCCTGGGACGCCGCCGAGCCGGTCGCGTTCTTCTCCTCCTGGGCAGGGGTGAACGGCGTCGGCATGGTGGAAGACCTCTTCACGCTACCGAGCCACCGCGGTCGCGGGATCGCCCGCGCGCTGATCCACCACTGCGTCGCCGATGCCCGGTCGAAGGGCGCCGGGGACGTGCTGATCGGCGCGATCGCGGACGACACCCCGAAGCACGCCTACGCGGCGATGGGCTTCGCGTCGACCTGCCTGACCTGGGAGTGGCTCAAGGCGCCGAAGAGCTGATCGGGACGCCGGAATCCGGGATTCGGTAGGCTCTCCGTATGCTGGATCTTCGTTGGGACTTCATGGCGATCGGATACGGGCTGCTGTCCGCGCGCTACCTCGTCGTCGCCGGGCTCGCCGCCCTGATCTTCTACGCCTGGCGTCGCGAGCGTCGGATCGAGACGAAGATCCAGCCGCGTTGGCCGAAGGCCGCCGACTACCGGCGCGAGATCGGATTCTCGTTCCTGACCTTCGCGGTCTTCATCGCCGTCGGTCAGCTCGTGCTCCGTGGCCCCTTCGCCGAGCACCACAAGCTCTACACCGACGTCGCCGACTACGGCTGGACCTGGTTCGTCGTGAGCATCCCACTCGTGCTCGTCCTGCACGATGCGTGGTTCTACTGGATGCACCGCCTGATGCACCACCGCGCGCTGTACCGCCGCATGCACCTCACGCACCATCGATCGATCAACCCGACGCCCTGGGCGAGCTTCGCCTTCCACCCGCTCGAGGCAATCTTCGAGGCCGGCGGGATCCTCTTCCAGGTCTTCCTGATGCCGCTCCACCCGGGCGTGCTCGCGATCGCGATGCTCGGGATGACCGTCTACAACGTGTACGGCCACCTCGGATGGGAGCTCTATCCGAAGGGCACAGCAGAGCATCCGGTCGGCCGCTTCGTGAACACGAGCGTCAGCCACAACCAGCACCACGCCAAGGCGAAGCACAACTACGGGCTGTACTTCCTGTGGTGGGATCGCTGGTTCGGGACGCTCGACGAGACGTACGAGCAGGCGTTCGACGAGGTCGCGACGCGGCGGGCGACGCCGGAAGCCGAGGCGGTCGCGGCGTAGCCTCCTACTCTTCCCAGGCCGGCGCCACGATCTGCCCGGCGTTCGCCATCGCGACCGCCTCGACCGACTGCACCTCGACGTAGCCCTGGCTCGACACCGGGTTCAGCCCGTCGCTCGCTTCCATCGAAGCGTCTGCCGGGTTGTAGAGCGAGCCGGTCACGTCGGTCAGCTGCTGGAAGAAGAGGCTGCCCTTGTAGAGCCCGAGCTCGACCGTGCCGTTCGCGTTCTCCGCCATCAGGTTGATCGCCGAGATCGCCGCGCGCGGCGCCGGGTCGAAGAGCCGGCCGTCGTAGACCGCCTCGGACACGATCGTCGAGAGGTAGCGGAAGAGGGTGGTCGCCTTGCGGTCGAGCACGGCCTGGTAGACCGCTTCGACGCCCGCGCCGAGCAGCGTCATGCCCGGCGCTTCGTAGACGCCCCGGCTCTTGGTGCCGATGATGCGGTTCTCGAGGGCGTTCGAGATCCCGACGCCGTTTCGACCCGCGACCTCGTTCGCTTCGACGAGCATGTCGAAGGGGCCGAGGGCCTTGCCGTTCAGCTCGACGCACTGGCCCTTCTCGAAGCGCATCGTGACCGTCTCGATCTTGTCCGGCGCATCCTGCGGCCACACGCCCATCGTCGGGTCGACGATCGTCGCCGGGGTCTCGAGGCTCTCGAGGTCCTCGGCTTCGTGGGAGAGCCCGGCGATGTTCGCGTCGGTCGAATAGCGCTTGGCGCCGCCGACGGCGGCCTCGATCCCCTTGTCCTGGAGATAGGCGGCCATCTCGCGCCGGCCCGGGAACTGCTCGAGCAGCTGGGGGTCGCGCCAGGCGGCGTAGACCTTCATCTCGGGGGCGAGCACGTTCGTGTAGCGCTCGAAGCGGATCTGGTCGTTGCCCCGGCCGGTCGCGCCGTGGGCCAGGACCGTACAGCCCTCGGCCTGCATGGCCTCGAGGAGTCCGTGGACCGTGACGGCCCGGGCGATCCCCGTCGTATTCCAGTAGCCGCCGTCGTAGCGGGCCTGCGCCTTGACCACGAGCATCGCGGCCTTCGCCATCGAGTCGCGGAGGTCGACGATCCGGGTCTCGGAGCCGGTCGACGCCATGCGGCGCGGGATGTCGTCGATGTCGTCTTCGTCGGGCTGGGCGAGGTCGGCAGTGAAGCCGACGACGTCGAGGCCCGCCTCGATCAGGCGCGACGTGACCGACTTGCTGTCGAGTCCGCCCGAGACACAGATTCCGATCTTCTCACCAGTGAGGTCACTGAGCTGCATGGGATCAAGAGGCTCCACAGAGTGCCGCCAAGGGTCGCCAAGGGTCGCCACTAGCGATTCGGGCACGGTCGATGAAACAGGGCTCGCGGCCCCGGACGGGGCGGAGCGAGCGGGACGATAGCAGGAAGCGGCGCGGCGCAGCAGCCGGTGCGCCGGTCGCCGCCCGCGTCGTCGAAAACCTTCGCGGCGGGCGCAGGAAGCACCCGAAGTTGCCGGTCGATCCGACCCGACTACTTCCCCTTGAGCTTCGTCTGGAGTGCCCGGAACGCCTTCTTCGCCGCGTCCGGGTTGAACGTGTCGGGGTTCGCGACGGAGTCGAGGAGCTTGCTCAGCTCGCGCTGTTCGAGTCCGTCGTAGACGTCGTCGTCGATCAGCGCTTCGGCGTAGTAGCCGTACACGATCGTCTGGAGCGCCATCGCCGCCTGTTCGGAGCCCGCGTAGTCGGCGTACTCGCCGCCGAGCGCATCCGACAGCACGTTCTTCGACAGCGCGCGCAGGGCCTTCGCGTCGACCCGCCACTTCTCCATCTTGGGGATCAGCGTCGCGAGGTTCGCGCGAATGCGCTTGGCCACCGCCTTCGAATCGCCGCGCCCTTCGCTCGCGCCCTGATGGAGCATCTTGAGATCCGTGCGGAGCGCCGTCGCCGCGGCCGGGTCGATCAGCTGGAGCGCCTGGATCAGCATCAGGAAGTTCGAGTCGTTGAGACGCACGACGCCGGGCCCGAGGCCCGTGCTCTTGCGCGGGCGCCAACGGCGCATCTTGTCGATCCCGTGATGGCACGCCTGACAGTCGTAGAGAACGAGCTCCGGGAAGAGGCCGAGCGTGTTCCGGTCGTCGTCGAGCATCGCGTCCAGCACTTCGTCGACCGCGACCGCCTGCCCGATCGCCCACAGCTTCACGTCCGACGGTGCTTGTTTGCCGCGCGCGGTGTAGTCGTCGTCCGGCTCCCAGTGATAGGGCTGGAGGATCGAGAAGAGGGCGACCTCGAAGCTCTGCCGCGGGTGGCCCGCGCCCATCAGCCGGTGGTCGACGAATTTCTTGCGGTCCCCGAGATGGCACGAGAGACACAAGCGTGTGCGCGCGACGGGCTCGTCCGTCGGGTACATGCCGAGCTCGATGTTCTTCGCGTGGGTCGCGCCGGAGTCGTGGGGTCGGAGCCAGCGCTCCGCTCCGCCGTGACAGCCCTCGCAGCCGACGCCGTCCTCGACCCGGAACGCGTTGTTTTCGGTCCTTCGCTGGGCCGGCGGCGGATTGTCGGCGTGACAGTCGAGGCAGAGATCGTCCTGGTGGGGCGGCTTCTTGCGCCCGAGGTTCTTCGAGATGCGCTTCGAGTCGCGATTGAGGAGGACCTTGTAGGCGCGCTGGCTGTGGCGGTCCTCTTCGGTCCAGATCAGGACCTCGTCCTGGCGCACGTTGCGGTCGTTGCGCGGGGCGGCGCTGCCGTGGCAGGTGCTGCCGTCGCAGCTCGAAACGCCCTCGTGTTTGTCGGGGCCGTATTGCGGGATGATGGGCGCTTCCCCGAAGGCCAGGCCGCTCGAGAGAAGTGCCGTCGAGAGAGCGACGGCTGCGCAGGCGAAACGCACAGCGCGTCGGCGGGTGGTCGATCGGCCCCGTTGGTCCCCGCGTCCCGGCGCTCGTCTCTCCATCCGTGTGCTGCCTCCCGTTCGCTGGCGTCGATGTTAACACTCGCTCGTCGGATCGAGGTACGAACGCGGGCCGCTCGAAGCGTCCGCGCCCCATGCGGTCATGGTGTGCAGATCGGTCGGATGGCGTACGCGACGCCGCGTGTCGACCCGTCGTATGGCGGTGGTGTATCCGGACCGGGCGCGCGGTAGAATCCATCCCGCGCGCTCGAGCGCGTTCGAACGGAGGTGTCGGATCCATGTCGTTCCCGTCTCGTGTCGCCGTCCTCGTGTCGGCGGTTCTCTTCCTGGCTCCTCTCTTCTTGGCCCCGCTTTTCCTGGCCCCGGCGGCGCTCGCCGACGGCCACGCCGAGATGCCGCAGAGCGATCGGCCTGAAGACGCCCGGGTCTATTTCATCACGCCGACCGATGGAGAGACGACGAAGTCCCCGGTCGTCGTGCGGTTCGGGCTCGCCGGAATGGGTGTAGCGCCAGCGGGTGTCGAGAAGTCCCACACGGGCCATCATCACCTGGTCGTCGACGCCGAGCTGCCGCCGGCGAATCTGCCGATCCCGAAGAGCGACAACTACCGCCACTTCGGCAATGGTCAGACCGAGGTGACGCTCGACCTCGAGCCCGGGACCCACACGCTCCAGCTGATGCTGGGCGATCACCTCCACATCCCCCACGACCCGCCGGTCGCATCGAAGCGAATCACGATCACCGTCGTCGAGTAGCGATTGGGCCACCCTCGGCGCGGGCAGACCTCATTCCGTGGCGCCGATCGACCGAAAAAGAGGCGCGGGCGCCGGCAGGCGGGTTCCGGGAGGCACGATCGGATGAGCCGAGACGACGAGAACGACGCGGAGCTCGCGGAGACGCGCATCGTCTCGGATGACGAGGCTGCCGCGGCCGAGACCCGGCTCGTGTCCGAAGACGAAGCCTCCGCGGCGGACGGCGCCGGGGCCGAGACCGTCGTGGCGACGGACGATGACGACGATCGCACGCAGATCGTCGATCGCCCCTCGGCTGCCGAACCGGAGACGCCCGCCCCGGTCGGCGAGGGTCGCTCGGTGCCCGAGACGCGGGTCCTCGACGAGCCGGACAAGACGGCGCCCCCGCCCGTGCAGGCCGCCGCGAACGCAGGGCCCGCTCCGGCGGCGCCTCGACCCGCCACCCCAATCGATCCGGATCGCGGCCTCGCTCCCGGCACGATCCTCTTCGGCGAGTACGAGATCGTGAACGTGCTCGGCGTGGGCGGCATGGGCGAGGTCTACCGCGCCCGTCACCGCCGCCTCGACGAACACCGCGCGATCAAGGTCATGCACGCGGAGCTCTCGAAGAAGAAGGGCGCGAGCGAGTTCTTCTATCGAGAGGCGAAGGCGCTGTTGGCCGTGCGCCACCCCGCGGTCGTCCACTGTCACGACCTGCTCTCCGACGATCAGGGTCGCGTCTACCTCATCATGGAGATGATCGAGGGCATCCCGCTGTCCGCGAAGATGAACGACGGCCCGCTCTCGCCCGACGACGTCGCGATCCTCGGCGCGCGCGTTTCCCACGGCCTCGCTGCGGCACACCGCAAGGGCGTGATCCATCGCGACGTGTCCCCGGACAACATCGTCCTGCCGAACGGTCGCGTGCAGGAAGCAAAGATCATCGACTTCGGAATCGCCAAGCTCCTCGAAGAGGGCGAAGGCACGATCGTCGACGGCTTCAAGGGCAAGCTCTCCTACGCGTCCCCGGAACAGCTCGGCTTCCACGGCGGCCGGATCGACGGCCGCTCCGACTTCTACAGCCTCGGGCTCGTCCTCGTGGCGGCGGCGCTCGGTCGACCGATGCCGATGGGCACGTCGGTCGTCGAGGCGGTCGACGCGCGGCGCGGTTTCAAGAAGCTGCCCGACGCGATCCCGATGGGACTCGCCTCGGCGATTCGCCCGCTCCTCGAGCTCGACCCGGACGATCGACCGAAATACGTCGACCGGCTCTTCGTGGTGCCCGGCGGTGTCGAGGGGGCGGATTCAGGACCGATCTCGACCGGTGGCGTCGTGCGGAGCGGCGGTGCGAAAGCCGCGGGTGGCAACCGGACGGCCCTCTTCGCCGGGATTGCGGCGGCGGCCGCGCTCGCCGTCGGCGGTGGCGTGTTCATGACGATGGGGCAGGAAGGCGGGACGACCGCGGTTCCGGCGGCGCCGGCTGCGCAGGAGTCGCCCGCATCGAACGCGGGCGACGAGTCGGCGGCGCGGCCGACGCCGGTCGTCGAGCAGCCCGTCGTTGAGAAGGTGCCTGAGGAGAAGCCGAAGCCGGTCGTGAGGCGAGTGACCGCTGGCGATCGACTCAAGATCATCGGCCTCTCCCGCAACGCCGCGACCGCCTTGAACGAGAATCGCCTGATGTCGCCCGCCGGCGACAATGCCTACGCGATCTATCAACAGATCCTGAAGATGGATCCGAACAACGCCGAGGCCAAGCGCGGGATGGGAATCATCGCCCAGCGCTACGTCTCGATGGCCGATCGCGCGATCGACGGCGGTGACCTGGACAAGGCGCGCACCTACGTGGACCGCGCGCGCCAGGCCGACGCGAGCTACGCCGGGATCCGCGCGATCGAGGACCGCCTCTCGCGCTAGCGCGGGTCCCACGCGGATGCGCTGCGGTTCGTTTGCGCACTTGCCGCGCTCGCGCGCGGATCTTGCGCCGACGATGCGATCAAGCCTGTCGGGCAATTACCCGATTCGGAGCGGATGCCTCACTCCGTCCGCCAGCCGACTTCCGTGTTCGCGGTCACCCTCGCGCTCTTCGCGCTCCTGATCGCGTCGCCGACGCAAGCGACGCAGATCGCCGAGTGGAACTTCGACGACGGGACGGCCAACGACTCGGTCGGCTCCTACGACATGAGCATCGTGGGCGGCGGTCCCGGCATCGGCGGCGGCATCGCGAGCTTCGACGGCGACGAAGGCTCCCCGAGCTTCCTCGAGACCAGCGGTTACGGCGGCAACCCCGAGTGGACCCTTGGCATGCGCATCCGCGCGGGGACCCCCGTCGACCAGGGCGCCTATCAGGGCATCTTCAGCAACAACAGCTCGTCGAGCGCGAACTTCTCCTGGCAGGTCGAGAACTTCGGCGGCCGCTACCAGTTCCGCTCGACCAGCGGCGTCTGGGACATCGGTGCTCCGACCGGCGGCTTCGACACGATCGTGATCCGCAAGACCGGCGGCAACGACGGCGACATCTGGCTGAACGGCGTCCTCGTCGTCGCGAGCTTTGGCACCAACCCCGGCGGCCTCCAGAACTTCCGGATCGGCACCAACCGCAACACCAGCGCCTTCTACGCTTTCGATGCCGATTGGTTCCGGGTGTACGACACGTACGAGGATCCGGCGATGGTGCCGGAGCCTTCGAGCGCGGTGCTGTTCGGGTTGGGGTTGATGGGGTTGGCTCGTTCGCGGCGACGTCGCGCGTAGCGCGCGCCTTGTTCTCTGTATTGATGAGGGTGGATGTGTGTTAGGCGGACGCTCTGCCTTGGGGCCCGGTCGCGGATCAGATTTCGCGTGAACGCTGGTTCCGTGCTCGATTCGGTGAACCATCGCCCCTATATTTGTTAGGTGATGGCAGATCCCCAGCAGCTCTCGATCGATCAGTACTTCGTGCATCGGCGCACGCCCTCGAAGCGGAAGAGGAAGCCCGGGCGGAAGGCTGCTCCGCGAGCACGCGTTCGACACCGGGAGCGTGTGGTGGTTCGGAAGGAGCACCCCGTCCATGTCACGCTTCGCATGCGTCGGGACGTTCCGTCGCTTCGAAATGAGCGCTGGCTGCGCGCGTTTCGGGAAACGCTCGCGCGGGGATGCGAGCGGGGCGACTTCCGTGTCGCCCACTACTCGGTCCAGCGCGATCACGTGCACATGATCGTCGAAGCGGTGGACAAGAAGGCGCTCGCGTCGGGGATGAAGAGCATCGGCTCTCGGATCGCGTTAGCGGTGAACCGGGTGTTCCGAAGGAAGGGACGCGTTCTGGACGGGCGTTTCCACTCGGTCGTGCTCGCGTCGCCGCGCCAAGTCCGAAACGCGCTTCGGTATGTGCTCCTCAACGATCGGAAGCACCGCCGTCAGCGAGGCGAGCGGCTCGAGCAGAGCACCGCGCCGGATTCTCGCTCTTCCGGTCGCTTCTTCGAAGGCTGGAAGGAGCGGATCAATGCGATCCCAAAGATCGAAGTCGCACGGCCGAGGTCGTGGCTGCTGGCCAAAGGTTGGCAGAGAGGCGGCGGCCCGATTTCCCTCTCCGAGGTCCCGGGCTAACTCGGCCCCACGGCACGGCAGGCGAGCGCCCTGAAGCGCCACCTACGAGCGAAGGAGGGAGAACCGCCTCCCCCATCAAAACCGATGGCACGGCCCACGCCCACGCAAGCCCCCCTAGAGCGCCGGCGAGTCCATTGCGTAGCGCTTGAGGTCGCCCTTCAGGGTCCCCATGTCCTTCTGCTTGATCTCACGAAGAACGATGGAGTAGGCCGCCTTTTGCGCGGCGGAGAGGTAGTCGCCTTCACCGACGAAGCGGTGGGCGTCCTTGGTGTACGTCTCCTCGGGGTCCTTCAGGAAGTCGACGAGCTTCACGCCGATTTCCTCGGAGATCTTGTCCGCTAGACCTCCGGCGCCGGAGAGGATCTCGATGTCCGGGGGGAGCTCGACGAAGTCGGTCTCCTGCTTGAACTCGCCGAGCTGCACGCCCTGGCGACCTTCGTCCTGGAACTCCTGCTTGGTCTGCATCGAGTCGGTGAAGAGTACGCGGCCGGAGGCGGCGTCGACGACCCTGTAGGACACCGAGATGATGCCGACCTTGCGGACGTTGTTGACCTCGATCGTCACGTCCTCGGTCACGTCGCGGCGGATCGTGCGCGGGGGCTCCGGGGTCTTTTCGCGATCGCGCTCGGAGAGCGCCAACCAACGGGTGTAGTCGGGGTTGGTCGCGGTCTCCTGGCCCGTGACCACGCGGCGGGTCTCGCGGCCGACCTTCGAGGTGGTCTCGACCTTGGCGTCGAGGATCGTGCCCTGGACGATGAAGTCGGCGGTATCGAGGTCGGCACACCTGCCCGACCGCTTGCACTCCTCGAGGATCCGCTCGAGCTGTTCGCGCTCGACGATGCGTACGTCGGACGGGATCGTGCGGAAGATGTGCTGGACGACCTTCGAGGAGACCGCGTCGCCGACCTTCGCGGTCGAGTTCGCCGGATCCTCGAAGGGATAGGCGGTCAGGCCGCGCACGGCGCGTCGCGCGATCTCGTCCCGGGTCTTGCGCAGCTTCTGCCTGATCTGCGGCGTCGTCGGACCGAGCTCCGTCATGACCGAGAGGTAGCCCCAGGCCGCGCCGTACTCGCCGGCCTCGTAGGCCTTGTCGAAGCGCTTCTCGAGCTTCTTCAGGAATTGCGGGACACCGGGCAGGCTCGCCTTCCGCTCGAGGAGCAGATTCGAGATCACGGTCGCGTCCTGATAGCGCGCGTAGGCCGCGGACATGTCGTTCGCCGCGACCGACTCCTGGCCGATCATGCCGAACGCCTCGACCAGGGGCGCTGCGTCCGCTGCGAGGCTCGTCTTGATGTCGCCGAAGCAATCGGTGGTCGAGAACTCCTCGAGCATCTCGACGGTCCGGCCGAATCGCCCGGTTGCGAGGGAGTCGTTGAAGCGCTTGACGATCACCTTGCCGTCGACGTCGCACTTGGTCTTCTGGGCCGCCACGTCGTCGGGGTTCACCTCGGCGACGATGCCCAACAGGTCTTGCGCCTTCTCGTAGTCCTCGTTGCGAATCGCCTCTTCGGCCTCCGCCGAGACGTTACGCAGGATCTGATCTCGCTCGGCCGCATAACGCGCCTGCTTTTCGGAGCCGGTGCCCGAGAGCGCGGAGAGCTCGGAGAGGATGTTGATGCGGTCGAGGATCTCGGACTCGGGCGTGCTCGACAGCAGGTCTTCGCGCTGCTTGATGGCTCCCCGGGTCGCTTCGATCTCGCCCTTCAGCTCGTTCTCGATCTGTCGGTGGACATTGAGATCGAAGCGGCGGATCGAAGCCAGACCGCCGAGCTCCTTCTCGATCGCACCGAGCGGGATCTTGCCGTCGACGCGTTCGACCCCCGAGACGCGGGTGCGCACGGTCGCAGCGGCGCGGTTCGCGAGCTCTCCACCGACGGTCGAGAGCTGGCTCTGGAGCTGGGTCGCCGCGTCGCTGCCGGGCTTGGCGCTCTGCAGCTGCAGGCTGATCTGATCGAAGAGGGACTCGAGGTCGGTCTGGGTCGCGGCCTTGGGATCGGCCGGCACCTGGAAGGCCGGACCCGAGCTGCCGCCGCAGGCCGAGAGGAAGAAGGCCGTGAGGATCAGCAGCACGCCGAGGGCGAGGCCCCGCCTGCGGCGATCGTTGAGAAGAAGGCGCTTCGTGCTCGTACGCATGGGATTCGATTCGCTCCTCGATCCACGGCGGGCGCGCGTGCGCCCTCATTGCTTGCGGACCGTCCGACGTGAGTGCCCGGCTGGTCCCGTCCGCCCCGGTTCGACCGGGGACCGGTCGTCACGGAACCCGATCCCGGATCCGATCGGCGTTTCCCGCCCTCGGGCTGAGGCCCGTGTGCGCGCCGCCGCCGCTCCAGTTCGGGTCAGTGCCCGATGCGGTCTCCGGGGAGGCTATGGGAAGCGCCCCATTCAGGCCAACGCTGCGAAAGAAAAGGTGAACTTCAGGCGCTCCGCGGGCTCCAACCCACCGATGAAAGATGCGGGAGTCGGCGGAAGGCGGGCGGGGTGGAATCGACGCAATTCCGCACATTATGGCCCGAACCCCCGGGTTCGGCGATCATCGCCCGGCGCAGCGCGGTTCGGTCCGAGGCGCGCCGGGGTGGTGAGGGGAGAGCCGATTTGAGTCGTTTCGTGATCCATGGTGGTCGCCCGCTCGAGGGCGAAATCGTGGCCTCCGGGAGCAAGAACGCCGTCCTGCCGATGATCGCGGCGGCGCTGCTCACCGACGAGGAGGTCGTCCTCGAGAACGTGCCGTCGATCCGGGACGTCGACGTCATGCTCGACATCGCCGGGGAGATCGGCGCTGAGGTCTCGCGCCTCGAAGATCGGGTGACGATCCGCGGCGCCGACCTGAGCGATGCACCGCTGCCGGCGGAGCTCTGCGAGCGGGTGCGCACGTCGGTGCTCTTCGTCGCACCGCTGCTCCACCGACTCGGCCGCGCCAAGCTGCATCCGCCCGGTGGCGACGGCATCGGCCGCCGCCGGCTCGACACCCACTTCTACGGACTGCGCCAGCTCGGCGTGCACGTCGACGATCTCGAGTTCGAGTTCACCGTTCGCGAGAAGCTCGAGGGCGCGATGATCTTCTTCGACGAAGCCAGCGTGACCGCGACCGAGCACATCCTGATGGCCGCGACCCTCGCGAACGGCACGACGACGATCCTGAACGCGGCGAGCGAGCCGCACGTGATGGACCTCGCGAAGCTGCTGATCGAGATGGGCGCACAGATCGACGGGCTCTACACCAACACGCTGACGATCACCGGCGTCGACCGCCTCCACGGCGCGACCCACCGCGTCGTCTCCGACCACATCGAGGTCGGCTCCTACCTCGCCCTGGCCGCGGCGACCGGCGGCGGCATCACGATCCATGACACGGTGCGCGGTCACTACTGGATGATGAATCGCGTCTTCGAGCGCTTCGGTCTCGAGCTCGACATCAAGAGCGATCGCATCGTCCTGCCGGCCGGCCAATCTCCGAAAATCCAGACCGACGCCGGCGGCGCGATCCCGCAGGTGGACGACGGTCCCTGGCCGCAGTTCCCGACCGACATGATGAGCCCGTTCCTCGTGCTCGCGACCCAGAGCGAGGGCACGATCCTCTTCTTCGAGAAGATGTTCGAGGGGCGCATGTACTTCGTCGATCCGCTGATCCAGATGGGCGCCAACGCCGTGATCTGCGATCCCCATCGCGTGATCATCACCGGCCCGTCCAAGCTACGCGGCCAGACGGTGCGAAGCCCGGACATCCGCGCCGGCATGGCGATGATCATCGCCGCGCTCTGCGCCACCCGGCGCCCCTGCGTGGTCCAGAACGCCGAGATCGTGGATCGCGGCTACGAACGCGTGGAAGAAAAGCTCCGCGCTCTCGGCGCGGACATCGAACGCGAGCAGGACTAGGGAACGCTCCGCTTCCTCGAACGCGAGCAGGACTAGGGAACGCTCCGCTTCCTCGAACGCGAGCAGGACTA
>CAZAUR010000016.1:111197-125078 GCA_964488255.1 uncultured Spirochaetaceae bacterium
GGGAGCCGCCGGCCGCGCCGGCTGGGGCTCAGTCTTCTTCCTTGTCGGCGTCGTCCGGGGCGACCGCTGCGCCCTCGTCGCCTTCGGCCACGAGCGCCGTGTCGTCGCCGAGCGCATGCTCGATGAGCTCGGCGAGGCTCGCGGGATCGGTCTCGTCGAGGTCGATCACGCGTTGCTCGAGCTGCGCTGCGTCCGGCTGTCGCGTATTGCCGATGGGTGCGCGCTCGGTCAGGTCGCGCAGGATCGAGACGATGCGTCGCTCTCCGTCCCGGGTGTCGTAGGTGCGCGCGGTCAGCTCGGCGAAGATCGGGTCGCCGCCGGCGCCGTGCAGTCGGATCAGCTCCTGGGTCGCGCGTCCGCTCGGCAGGTCGAAGAGCGCGTTCACGACTTCGTCGACCCGGTCGTGCCACTCGCGCGGGATCCAGAGGCGGTAGTGGCTGCCCGTCACCTGGTCGGGGGAGTAGCCGATCAGCCGCTCGATCGACGCGCTCACGTACACGACGCGGCCCGTGCGATCGATCTCGCATAACACGTCGACCGCGGTGTCGACGAGCGCGCGGTACCGCGACTCGCTCGCTTCGAGCGCTTCGTTCGCCTGTCGCAGCGCCTCGTTCTTCGCGTGCAGCTCGAGCTGCTGCGCTTCTAGGAACCGGAGGACGTCCCACGCCGAGAAGACGGTCTTGATCGCCCGGCCGATTCGCGACCAGAGCGTCTTCGAGGGCGGGACCGCAATCCGGTAGAGCGCCTCCCGCTCGCCGATGTCGGCGACGACGACCGCGTCGGGCAGGCCGATCGCCCGGGGCAGGATACGAGCGCCCCCGATCGCGAAATGAAGGATCTCGGGGCAGGCGCGCAGGCCGTCGGCGATCCGCGCGTGGATCTCGAGCTGCCCGTCATCGGCGTGCCGGATTTCCGTCTCGACGCCGGGCATCGCGCGATGGAGGGCCCAGCCCGCCGCGGCGCGATAAAGGGTGTAAGGGGAGGCGGCCAGGCCCGCGAGGCTGCCGAGGGCGCGCGCCGGCTTCATTCCGCCGAGCAGCCCGCCGCAGCGTTCGATCTCGGCGGGCCCGCCGAGGGTGCGCCCGAGCCGCCGCATGAACTCGACGAAATGGTCCCACGCGACCGGTGCGGGGACGTCGCCGTTCTCGCCGAGGGGGATCGGGAGGTCGCCGATCAGGTCGCTGACCGCGATGTCCTGACGCGCGAGCGCACGGAAGAAGTCGCTCAGAAAGCGGCCCGAGACGAATCGCTCGTCCTGGGTCGTTCCCGCATCACTTCGTTCCGGCCAATCGGACTCTTCGCGCTCTTCGCGCTGTGTCGATCGCTCGCGTCGTTCGGGATGCATCGCCCATGTCATCCGGGGTTGGAAGGACTCGGACAGGATTACACATTGGAGTGCCGGAATTTCCAGGATCCGTCGGAATTCGACGATCGCCCGGGGGGTTCGTCGGGAAACCCGACGCGCCCCGCGGAGATGTCGCGGAAACTGCCGATCCTGTCGCCTCGGGCGGATCCCCGAACGACCGGCGAGCGCTGCGCGCTATCCTGCGGCGCACCATCCTGGCCCCGATCGTGCGCCGCGACGTCCTGGCGTCGACGTGCGCAGCGGAACGTGGAGGCGGCGTGAGGCCGACCCGGGAATCTCCCTGCCAATCCGAATCGACACGCGTTCGCGCACTGCGTGGCCCCCGGAATCGGGACGCCCGCCGCGCTCGTCCGGCGCTCGTCCGGAATTCGATCGGCGCGATCTGCGGTGCGTTCGCCTCCCTCGTGCTCGTCGCGACGTCGTCCGCCGCCGCACCCGCGACGGACGCGATCCAGGGGCCGTGGCGCTGGCTCACCCCCGGTCTCGGACAGCTTGCTCCGTCCGAGCCCGAGACGATCGGGCCGTGGCGGGACATTGCGATCACCGTCGACGCCGACCGGCGCGCCGCCGAGATCGATCGACTCGAAGCGGAGCTCGTCGCGCGGGACGGACGCTTGCCGGGGGCGTGGGACGCGCCCGGCACGAACCGTGCCCCCATCCTCCGCCGCGCGGCCATCGACTCGGCGCGCCTGCTCGAAGCCGCCGGCGAGTCCGAAGCCGCGGCCTCCGCCTATGCCGGCGTGATCGACTCCGGCGAAGTCGTGCTCGTCGACGTCTGGCACGGCCTCGCGACGAACCTGGCCCGTGCCGGCGACGCCCTCGCCGCGGAACGCGCGTTCCTGCGCGGTCTCGACGCGTCCGGGCGCGCTTCGGACCAGATCCGCTTCCGCTTCGACCTCGCCGGATTCTTCGCGCGGGAGGGTCGCCTGATCGAGGCGCTCGCCGTCGTCGATGCCCTCGCGCCGCACACGCCCGAGTCCGTCGCGCTCGTCGATGCCCGATTCGCGCTCGCGACCGGCATCGACCTCGAATCCCTCACGCGCCCGCGCGGGGAGCAGGTGCCCTGGCCCTCGCCGCCGCCCGAGCCCGGTTGGGAGCGCTTCGATCCGCGCGTGGTCGCCGCCGTCGAGCGGCTACCCGCGTCGTGGCAGGCCGAGCTGCTGCCCTTCGCCGAGCGCTTCGTGGCAGAAGAGGGGGTGCGCCTCGCGGTCTACACCGCCGGTGCGGCGCTCGTGTTGATCGCGCTCTTCGTTCTTCTACGTCAGCGCGGAGACGTGACCGTCACGATCGCGTACCCCGATGAGCTGCGAGGTCTGTTCCAGGTGCGCGTGCGCAACGGCCGCCGCGTGGTTCCCGATCCTGCGACCGAGGAGCAGATCCGTAAGGGCGGTGCCTCGACGCGCAAGGAACACCACATGGTGTCGCGCGAGACGCACTTCCAGCGTCTCTTCACCGCGCGCTACCACCTCGTCGTCGACGGGCTTTTGGTCGACCCCGAGACCGACGAAGTGCTCGGCCGCATCCGGGAGGAGAAGATCGTTCGCGTGCGCCATCGCCGCACGATCCGCATCGAGTTCGATGCCCATCCGTCGACGTGTCCGATCGATCTCGAAGTCGTCTGGGGCGATCGGCCCGCCGGCGAAGCCAAGGTCACGGTCCCCGGTCACATCGACAAGCCGCGCTCTGCCACGGATGGCAGGATCCGCCTGCTGCTGCCCAAGGGCGACTACCGGTTGCTCGTCGGCTGCGGCGATCGCGTGTTCGACCGGCCGCTCGCGGTCGACAGCTTCCGCCCGTCGACGCTGTCCCTCGACGTGCTCGAGGAAGTCGCGGTCTTCAAGGGCTGCCCGCCCGCAGTCGAGCCCTATCTGCGCAGCGACCTGCCCGCCGTGGCCCGCGCCCTCGAGCGCGACGGGCAGGCAGAGCTCGGCTTCCGCCTGCTCGCGAGCCAACACCAGGCCGATGGCCACACCGCGCGCGCCGCGGACTTCTACGAATCCGCCGGTGACCTCGTGGCGGCCGCCCGGCTGCGCCTCGAGCAGGGCGAGCTCGGCCGCGCCGCCGCGCTCTTCGAGCAGGCCGACGAATGGCGCGCCGCCGCGGACGCCCATCGCCAGGGCGGCCAGACCCTCGCCGCGGGCGAGTGCTACGAGAAGGCCCTCGATTGGGACCGCGCGATCGCCTGCTTCCGCGAGGCCGGCGCGATCGACCGCTGGTTGACCGCCCTCGAGCGGATCGGCGAGGTCTTCCCCGCCGCGAAGCTCGCCCTCGAGAAGAGCCAACGCCCGCGCGCGATCCGCTTGCTCCAGCTGGTCGAGCCGACCGACGACGACTTCCGCGAGGCTTGCTCGTTGCTCGCCGAGGCCTTCGAGACCGAGGGGCACTTCGACCTCGCGGCCGGCAAGCTCGACGAGTTCGTCGCGACCTTCCGCCCGGCGTTCGCGACGGCCGACACGTACTCGCGCCTCGCCGAGCTCTGGGAGAACGCCGGCCACTTCGAGCGCGCCCTCGACGTGCTCGAAGACCTGCGCCGACGCGAACCGACCTTCCCGAACATCGCCGCGCGGATCGAGCTCCTCCGCAAGCAGCGCAGCGCGTCCGGCCACCTCTACTCGTCGAGCAGCAACCGCCCGAGCGACGCCGGTGCGACCGCGTTCGTCGGCGACGTCCGCTACGACCTGATCGAGGAGATCGGCCGCGGCGGCATGGGCGTCGTCTATCGCGCGAAGGACACGCGCCTCGACCGCATCGTCGCGCTGAAGCGACTGCCCGAGGACCTCCGGCGTCATCACCCGCGCGCGCTCCAGTTCTTCCTGCGCGAGGCGCAGTCCGCCGCGCGCCTCAACCATCCGAACATCGTGACCGTCTACGATGCCGACCAGCAGGACGGACAGTTCTTCATCACGATGGAGCTCCTCGAAGGGCAGCCGCTCCACGCCATCCTGCACGAGCGCGGTCAGCTCTCGCCCTCGAACGTCCTCGGCATCGCGCGTCAGGCCTGTCGCGGCCTCGACTACGCCCACGAACAGGGCGTCGTCCACCGCGACATCAAGACCGCCAACCTCTTCGTGACGACGGAGCGCGTGGTCAAGATCATGGACTTCGGCCTCGCCAAGGTGCTCGAGGAGGTGCGCGGCGCGACGACCCTCGTGACCGGCACGCCCTACTACATGTCCCCGGAGCAGGTCCTGGGCCGCGACGTCGACCATCGCGCCGACCTCTACTCCCTGGGCGTCATGCTCTTCGAGCTCGCGACGGGCGGCGTGCCCTTCGACTCGGGAGAGGTCGCGTACCACCATCGCCACACGCCGGTCCCGGATCCGCAGTCACTGCGTCCGGACCTGCCCGACTCCCTCGCGCAGCTGATCCTCCGCCTGCTCGAGAAGGATCCCGATGCGCGCTTCCAGAGCGCGTCGGAGGTGCTCGACGCCCTCACGGCGATCGAGCCGGCCCCGTAACCGCACGGATTTCCCGGCTCGGATCTGATCGATCGTCGGATTCGTGACATGTGGCGGAGGTCACTTTCTGATCCGCGCGCGTCCTTCATGATGCGCTGCGATGTCGACTTCGCGCCTCGCGACCGACCCGATCGAGAAGGACGACCCCGAGCTGGTCGAGTACGTCGCGCTCTTCGAGTCGCGGGTGCACGCCGCGGCGCTGCGCGTGATGCGGCGCTGGGGTCTTCCGGAGAGCGGCCGCGACGACCTCGTGTCCAGCGGCTACCTCGGCCTGCTCAAGGCCCTGCAGAACCGACGGCCCGATGCCCATGCACTCGAGCTGTCGGCCTACGTGTCGCGTCGGATCGACGGCGCCGTCCTCGACGAAGCGCGCACGCTGCTCGGCCGCGCGAGCCGGGTGGCGACCGTCGATCCCGACGTGCTCGAAGCGGACGTGCTCGCCGCCGATCGCGAGGAGGGCTGGACCGGCTGTGTGCAGACCGGCTCGCCGGAGTCGCGAACCGAGCGCGGCCTGCGGTGGCGCCGGGTCGAGGAGGCGCTCGGCGCGATCGACGGCGACGCCCGCGCGGTCCTGTTGCAGGTCGCCGAGGGCTGCTCGATCGCCGAGCTCGCGCGCGATCGCGGCGTCTCGGCAGGCCGGCTCCAGGCGCGGCTCACGCGGGCGACCCGGCAGCTGCGGGGAAGACGGCCGGAGCTCCGGCGGCTGCTCCGCGAAGAGCTCTAGGGGAGCGCGGACGGGCCCCCCTGGTCTGCCATGATCGCGCTCGCGCTGTCGTTCCAGCCGCAATCCGGTAACGAAGGGTCGCGATCCAGGGGGGCCCGAAATCCGGGCGTGCATTATCGATGGATCCGCCGTTCGCGGGGTGAAAAAACTCCGCCCGCTCGTAGGTTGCGCATGATCTGCCAGCCAAAGAGGGGACGCCGGTCGCGCGGGCGGGGTCGAAGGAGGGCGGTCGGGGCCTTACCCTACGCGCGCTGGCGGCGTGTTCGTCGACGGGGCGATCCGCCGCACCGACCGCAGGGAGACAACGGTGGCTGAGAATTCGATTGGACGGGCGACGATCATCGCCGCGGTGCTGGTGAGCTTTTCGATCCTGGGCGCGAGCTTCTTCATCGGGGACGCGCTCAAGGAGACGACCGCCGAGCTCGCGCTGGTGACCGATGCCCTCGAGGAGCTGGACCTCGCGGGCGGGCCGTCGCCCTCGCGCCCGCCGAACCGCCCGGCCCGTCCGGAACGCGACAAGGAGTACGACGTCGAGATCGGGGAATCGCCCACGAAGGGACCCGAGAACGCGGTCGTGACGATCGTCGAGTGGTCGGACTTCCAATGTCCCTTCTGCAACCGGGTGTCCCCGACCCTCGCGAAGATCGAGGACGAATACGGCGACAACGTGCAACTCGTGTTCAAGCACATGCCGCTCTCGATCCATCCCCAGGCGCCGCAGGCCCACGCCGCCGCCGAGGCCGCTCATCGTCAGGGGAAGTTCTGGGAGATGCACGATCGGATCTTCGGCAACCAGCGCGATCTCTCGGTCGCGACCCTCGAGTCCCACGCGCGCGCCATCGGTCTCGACATGGACCGCTACGGACGCGACGTCGCGGACGCCTCGATCAAGCAGCGGATCGACGAGGACATGGAGCAGGCGCAGGAACTCAACGTGACGGGGACGCCGGCGTTCTTCATCAACGGTCGCTTCCTGTCCGGCGCGCAGCCCTTCGAGAACTTCAAGCGCGCGATCGACGCGGCGATCGAGCGCGCATCCTGATC
The DNA here is from genome assembly GCA_964488255.1 of uncultured Spirochaetaceae bacterium. Classification (GTDB taxonomy): domain Bacteria; phylum Myxococcota_A; class UBA9160; order UBA9160; family UBA4427; genus UBA4427. The sequence goes on from CAZAUR010000016.1 coordinate 117,790, forward strand.
CGCGGGATCGTCTTCGATCTCTTCGACACACTGGTCGACCAGAACCACGATCGGCTGCAGCCGGTCGTGGTCGAGGGCCGCCGCGTGGGCGCGACGACGCCGGCGCTCCACGCCTGTGCCCGGGATCGCTTCGGCGTCGATCTGCCCGTGCTCGAGTTCGCGGACCGGATGCGCGCGGTCGACCGGGAGCTCGTGCCGGAGACCGTCGAGCAGGGCATCGAGCTCTCGACCCTCGACCGCTTCACCGCGTTCGGCACGCGGCTGGGCCAGTCCGACGTGCTCGCCTTCGGGCAGGCGCTGACCGACGTGCACATGGGCGCGCTCTACGACGCCTGCACCGTCCCCGACCATCACGAGGCGATCCTCGTCTCCCTCGCGGTCGACTATCCGATGGCGCTCTGCTCGAACTTCACCCACGCGGAGACCGCGCGAGCGATCCTGCGCGAAGCGAATTTCGAGGAACACCTCGCGAGCGTCGTGATCTCCGAAGAGATGGGCATCCGGAAGCCGCGTCCCGAGATCTTCCAGGCGGTGGTCGACGAGCTCGGGTGTGCACCGGACGAACTCCTGCACGTCGGCGACAACCTGCGCGCCGACGTCGAAGGCGCTGCTGCCGTCGGTCTGCGCACGGTCTGGCTCACGCGCAAGGTCGCCGATCCCGACGCGGCGCTCGCCGCCTACGACGGCCCGCGACCGGACTTCGCCCTCGAAGATCTGCTGGACCTTCCAGTCCTGGCGGCGCGGCTCTCGGTGTGAGCGCGCAGGCGTCGTTCGCTTCGTTAGTGGATCGAGCCCGGCTGCATCAGCTGGAAGAGTGCGACCTCCGCCTCGAATTCCGTGCCGTCGGCGTGCTGCATCTCGAAGATCCCCGCCATCGAGCCGAAGGGCGTGGGCAAGGGACAGCCGGAGGTGTATTCGAAGCCCTGTCCGGGCTCGAGCACGGGCTGCTCTCCGACGACGCCCGGACCGTGGACCTCTTCGGTGTGACCGGTTCCGTCGACGATCGTCCAGTGTCGATTGAGCAGCTGCACCGTCGCGTCACCCTCGTTCGTGATGCGGATCGTGTAGAGGAAGAACCAGCGACTCGCGGCGGGAGCGCTGTGCTCATCCGAATAGCGCGCACGCACGTCGACCCGGACGTCCGCGGTGACGGCGGTGGAGGTCGTTTCGAAGAGGTCGGCATCGCTCACGGCGGGGAATCTAGCAGCCGGGTGCGGTGGAGGTGCGGGCGATGAACTGCCTGCTCCTCGAAGAGCACGAGATCGACGGGGCGACGGGGCACGCGCGACTCGATGGAAGGCGGCGCCGGCACGCGGACGAGATTCTCAGAGCGGAGAAGGGCGACACGCTTCGGGTCGGGGTCGTCGACGGGCAGCTGGGCCGCGCGGAGATTCTTCACCTCGACCGGGACGTCCTCGAGCTGCGCGTCGCGCTCGACGCCGAGCCACCGCCGAAGCTCCCGCTCCATGTCGTACTCGCGTTGCCGCGCCCGCCGGTCTTCCGACGGCTGCTCTCGACCCTCGCGAGCCTCGGCGCCGAATCGATCCTCGTCGTCGGGACGTCGCGCACGGAGAAGAGCTTCTGGAACAGCCACGCGATCGAGGCCGACGCCGTGCGCGAACGACTGCTGCTCGGGCTCGAGCAGTCTTCGGACACGCGCCTTCCGGACGTCGCGTTCCAGCGCTACTTCGAGCCGCTCGTCGAGGAGGTGCTGCCGACGCGGATCGAGGGGCGAAGCGCGCTTTTGCCGCATCCTGGCAGCACGCAAGCCTGCCCGCATGCGGTGGACGAGCCGGTTTCGGTCTTCGTGGGTCCGGAGGGCGGCTTCGTCGACTACGAGGTCGAGCGCCTCGTCCGCATCGGCTTCGAGCCCGTCGGTCTGGGGGCACGCGTGCTGCGCGTCGAGCCGGTCATTCCGCTGCTGGTCGGCCGACTCTTTCGGTGAGGTTGGACGCGGGTGCGCCGGCGGTCTCGAGGATCATGGACGCTTCGGTCGCCTCTGCCAGCGCGTCGTCGGCGGGCGGCTCGATGCCGAGGGCGACGATGCCGAAGTGCACGAGGGTCAGCAGCGCGTAGACGACCAGGCTCGCGTACAGGCCGATCCGCGCGAAGCGGAAGTTCTTGTGGACGAGCAGGATCAGCAGCCAGAAGCCGACGACGATGCATTTCTGGACGAGGAACGCGGTCGGGCTGATGTCGAGGAAGAAGTCCATCACGGGATTCGCTTCGCGCCCCCCGCGCGACAACCACAACATCGTCATCCACGCGTCGCCGACGTTCAGCAGGAACACCGAGAGCAGCAACACGACGTCCCGCCGCGTGTAGCGGTCGACGTAGCTGGCGCGATCACTCTCGCGTCGTCCGCGGGCCCGGCGGCGTGGCGTCAGCCAGCCGCTCCAGGGGCGAGTCGGACGATCGCGACGATCGGCGGTGCGGCGCTCCGCGCCACTCCAATCCGACAGGTTCGCGGCCGCGGCCGCCGCAGCCGATCGCGGTTCGCCCTCCGACGCCTCGTCGGGATGCGAATCTGTCTTGCCGCCCGACTGCACGCGCGATGCTCCCCCGGCCCGCGCCCCGCGCGCGACGTTCCGAGCGTATCGGCCGGAATCGAGGGGAAACTGAGGGAAGAACCCCGGTGCCGACGCGCAGTGATCAGGCGCCGAGGATGCGTTCCGCGAACCAGAAGAGGCCGAGACCGCAGAGGCCCGCGGCGGAGAGCTCCGCGGCCCAGCGCTGACTCGGGGCGGAGGCGAAACGGCGCCCCGCCCAGAGCATGGGCCACAACAGGAGCACGACGCCGATCTGGCCCGCTTCGACGCCCAGGTTGAAGCCGAGCAGCGCCGGGACGAGCCGGTCCGCCGGCAGCGTCATCTCGACCAGGATGCCCGCGAAGCCGAAGCCATGGACGAGGCCGAAGGCGAAGGTGAGGCAGACCCGAAGCCATTGGCTCGAGCTCCGCGTCAGCAGCGCGAAATAACACGCGGCGAAGAGTGCGAGCCCGGCCAGGGTGAGTTGCGGCAGGTACACGGCGCCGAGCAGGGTCGCGAGCGCGACGCCGGCGAGCCCGACGAGGATGGCGATCGGCACGGCACGCGGGCGCCCGGCGAGCAGCCAGCCCTTCTCGATCGCGACCAGCGCTACGGAGAAGGCGATCACGGCTTCCACTGCGGCGGCGCGCGGGTGCACGACCTCCATCACGCCGAGCGCGAGGGTCAGGCTGTGGGCGAGGGTGAAGCCGGTGACCAGGCGCGCGACCTCTCCCAGGCGCCTCGCGAGCAGGAGCAGGCCGAAGACGAAGGCGAGGTGGTCCCAGCCGGTCAGGATGTGCTCCAGCCCGAGCGCCAGATAGTCGACGAAGCGGCTGCCGACGGCGTACTCGGCCGCGGTCGCCCCGTCGTCTGCGCCGATTGCGCGCAGTACGAAGCGGGGCGACGCCTCGGTCAGCACCTGCTCCCGGAGCGTGTCGGATTGGCCTTCGAAGCGCGCCCGCGCGAAATGCATGTGGCTGGGTGCGACCGCGAGCAGTAGCCGGCTGCGGATCTCGAGGTGGGCGCCGTCCGAGTCACACGCGACGCGCCACTCGTATCGGACCCAGCCCTCCCGATCCGGGCGTCGGGCGGCGGGCCCGGTCGGCGGACAGAGGGTACCGTCGGCGACGAGCTGGAGCTCCGTCGGGAAGACCCGGGCCGGGAGGTCCGGCTGGCCGATCGCGGGGGCGACGGAGACGGAGCCCGGGGGCAGGGCCTCGGGCCCGATCCGGGAAAGCTCGAGCAGCTTCAGCCGGACGGAGACGGTGGCCTCCCGGCCGTCGATCACCCAGCTCGAATAGGAGACGCTCTTGCCGTGGGCGCACGCAGACGGGGCGACGAGCCAGACGATTGCGAGGCATACGAGCCCGGCGAGGGCCTGGAATGGGCGGGGGCCGGCTCGGGAGACGCCGGGTCGCGAAGGGTGGGGCGGCATGGGCGGCCCATTCTAGCGCGCAGATTCCCGGGGGTGAAGTGACTGCAGCCGCTTTGATGGGGCCCGATCCACGCGATGGAAAATCGGGGCTTCTTGCCGCGAAAGGGCCCTCACGAGGCGCGGCCCTCGGCTCGCGTGACGCTGAATCGGCCCTCGTGAACGAATCTCACAGCCGGGGTTGCGGAAAATCAGACATGTGCTATGATCGCTCTATCGCTTTCAAAAGTCCCGCAACCAACACGGTTTGCGGGATTCGTTGCTTATGGGGTCGGAAACACGAGGCGTACGGTCGGGACCGCCTGTTGGCGAGGGCTGCAGACCCCAGTGGGGATCACGCCCGCGAGTCCTCAACCGGGCTCAGAAGGCCGCGGTCTCCCGCGCCTCCCGGTAGACGTAGTCCCGACTACCGAGCACGCCGAAGCTGGCGCGTGCCTCGAGCGCGACGGTGACCCGCTCGTCCGAAGCCTCCATGTGACGGGTCTCGCTGCAGGTCACGATGACCTGGAATCCGGCCACGGCGCCTTCGGTGAGGGTCAGGGTCGAAGTCGCTGCGGGGCAGGCATCCGCCACCCGGGCGCTGTGGCGACCCCACTCGAGACCACTCTTCGCCGCCTGGGCGCCGCGTGCCGCGAGGATCGCCCGGGTCGACCCGGCCTGTTGGAGCGTCGACATCCGGAGCATCACGGCGCCGGTCGAGCCAAGCACCACGAGCACGGCCAGCGCCGCGATCAGCGCGAAGCCCTCCCGCCGGTCGCCCCGTCGGTCCCGATGCGTCCCCGACCTACGGCGCATGTCGAACCTGCACCGAGCGCGCGTGGCGCACCCGCTCTCCGCCGCTCTCGAGGACGAGCTCGATCGTGACGAGGCCGCCGCGGTCGGCGGGCCCCGCGACGTACCCGAAGGTGCATCGCTCGACGAGGTCGGCCGCGCGGGCGACGTTGCCGCGCGAGAGCGGTGAACGCCGCCGGTTGGTCGGCTGACGCCGTTGCATGGCGTAGGCATCGACGCGCCAGATCGCCTCGTCCCGCGCATCGCACACCCAGGTCACCGGTCCCTCGACCAGATGGAAGCGCGTGTTCGGGGACGCGGCGGAGAACGTGTGGGCGCGCGAGAGCCGGAGCTGGTCCTCGTCGGCGTCGTCGAAGAGCGAGAGACGCGTTCCACTCGGGGTGATCGAGCCCGGGTTCCGACTTCGCGCGGCATCGCGCCACAGGGTCGTCGCCGAGGCCGGCGCGACCGCGATCCGGGTGCCGCTCGCGAAGGACGCGCCGTACGCGATCGGCTGCGGACTGAGGCGCCCCAGGACGTTGAAGCTCGTGTCGTTCGCGAGGCTCAGCAGGTCGCCCACGTCCGAGTGGTCCTGTTCGCCCGGGCCACCGGGATCGTTCACCCCCGCCACAGCGCGGTAGGGTCCGGCCGCGCTCACGCGCATCAATTCCAGCGCGGATCCCCCGCCGCCGACGCGCACGCTCCGCGGAAGCGCCGACTCGATGTCGTCGACCATGCGTCCGAGGGCCACGTCCCCGAGCGCGACGAGCTCGGCCCGCCGCGTGACCGCCGCGCGCGCTTCCATCGGATGCTGCAGCAGGTTCGCGAGTCCAACGGCCACGACCCCGGTGATCGCGATCGTGATCGTGAGCTCGATCAGCGAGAAGCCATCCCGCCGGCGCATGTCGAACGTGGCGCCCGTCATGGGTTCGTCCGGTAGCCCGAGACGAGGAAGATTCGCCCGAGCGGGTCGGTGACGGTCGCGTCGACCCGCAGCACCTCGGCCATCCCGGACAGGGCACCGAGTCGGGCTCCGCGATCGACGTCGAGCTCGATCCGGTACTCGTCGAGTCCGGTGATCGCGACGCCGAGCGGACTCCTCGCGCCGGTCTCGTCGAGGTCGTCGAAGTCACAGACGTTGTCGAATCGATCCCGGGACGCCTCCGGCGACGGGCAGACGGTGCCGCCCTGGGGATCGAGGTAGGCCTTGCCGAGCGCTTCGTCGAGATACGCCTCGGCGATCGAGATCGCCTGTCGCTCGAGCATCGGCTCCGCGCTGCGTCGCGTCGTGGTGTCGACCACGAGCATCGTGCCCGTGAGCGCGATCGAGATCACGACGATCGCCACGATCAGTTCGATCAGGCTCATGCCGGCGCGTCGGCGCGCGGCGCTCCGCCATGCGGTCTTCGCGTCAGGGGACACGGATGAGTCCCGTCTCGCCGACCGCTTCGAGAGGGCGGCCCGCGATGCGAATGTTCGCGGTCGTCGGCGTGCCCGAGGCGTTCGTCGCCCGGCCGAGGGCGTCGAAGACGAGGGGGTCGACGCTGCTGCTGACGGCGACGCCGGACGGCACGGTGATCGCGAAGGTCCCGGCGTTGGTCACGGGATCGACGACGGCGCGGCTGAAGGCACCGCTCCGGCAGGCGTTGCGCTGGGTCAGGACGTAGCCCGTCGCCGTGAAGTCGACCTGGATCGGGCAACCCGAGGTCGCAGCGAGCTGCCGGGCATAGCGGAGGTCGTCGCGCGCCTGCGTGTGCGCGCGGCTGCCGTCCATGTCGGTGACGGACACGAAGCGCGGGGCGACACTGACCGCGACGATGCCGAGGATCACGATCAGAACGACGGTCTCGACGAGGGTGAAGCCCGCGCTCGTAGACCGTCGTCCGATTCGCTCAGGTGCGAGGGCAGGGGCCGGCACCACTCCTCCGCATCACGGAACGGTCGTGACGACCTGTCCGTTCGCGACGTTGTAGCTGATGTTTCGCCCGGCCGCGGCGTTGAACGTGAACGTGCACGTCGTGCCGGAGGCCTGCGCGCGCCAGTCCTGACGCGTGTTGCGGGCGATGGACGGCGCCTGCGCGAGCAGCGCGTTCCACACCTGGATGCACTCGTTGGCGTTCACGCGACCGTTGCCACCGCGTCGATTCGTGTTCTCTGGCCAACCCGTATCCGTCAGGCCGACGGTCACGCCGCCTTCGAGCGAAGCGGTGTTCACGTTCGCGTTGGCACCCTGGGCGATCCACGAAGCGTGCGAGAGATTCACGCCGCTCGAGATCGCGCCGCCGATCGCCTCGACCTGGGCGCTCTGGGCGTCGCCGGTCATGTCCACGAATCGCGGAAGCGCGGTGGCGGCGAGAATGCCGATGATGACGATCACGACCACCAGCTCGATGATCGTGAAGCCGCGATTGGATCGCTGGTTCTGGTTCCCCATCCCGTATCTCCTAAGGCCTTCCGTTGCAGGGAGGGCCGCACGTTTCTCTGATCCTCGGTCGAGCAATTCTCTAGCCCGTCGGGAGTCCCCCCAGCTCTGCTGGGGAGGCCTTCAAAGTTTGACG
>CAZAUR010000017.1:0-124883 GCA_964488255.1 uncultured Spirochaetaceae bacterium
CGTCAAACTCTGGAGGCCTCCCCAGCAGAGCTGGGGGGACTCCCGTTTGGCTAGCATCGCCCTCTCGACGAGGAGACAGTTCGATGACGACCGAGATCCATGGCTTCGTGAAGCCCGGCTACGAGCCGGTCCAGCGCGCGTTCGAGAAGAACTTCGCGGAGGGCCTCGAGCAGGGCGCTTCGATGGCGGTCACGAAGGACGGCGAGCTCGTCGTCGATCTCTGGGGCGGCCTCGCCGATCCGTCAGGGCGTCCCTGGGAGCAGGACACGATCGTCAACGTCTACTCGACGACGAAGACGATGGCGGCGATCTGCGTGCTCATGCTCGCGGACCGCGGCGAGATCGACCTCGCGGCACCCGTCGCGAACTACTGGCCGGAGTTCGCGAAGAACGGCAAGGAGAACGTCACGGTCTCCCACGTGATGAGCCACACCGCAGGCATCCCCGCTTTCGAGCCCGGTCTGGAGTCGGCCGACGGGCTCTACGACTGGGACGCGTGCGTGGAGCGCCTGGCGCAGCAGGCGCCGCTCTGGGAACCGGGCACGAAATCCGGCTACCACGCCGTCACCCAGGGCTATCTCCAGGGCGAGATCGTCCGGCGCGTGACGGGCCGCTCGATCGGCACCTTCTTTCGCGAGGAAGTCGCGGAGCCCCTCGGCGCGGACTTCCACATCGGCCTGCCCGCTTCCGAGGACGATCGCGTCGCCGAGCTCGTGCCGCCGGCCGGCGGACTCGCCGCACGCGAAGGCGGACCGCCGAGGGACTCGATCGCCGCGCAGACCTTTCGAAGCGCTCCGATCACCGGCGAGGAACCCCGCACGCGTGCTTGGCGCGGCGCCGAGATCCCCGCGGCCGGCGGAACCGGAAACGCGCGCGCCGTCGGTCGCGTGCACTCCGCGCTGGCCTGCGGCGGCGAGGTCGACGGCGTACGCCTGATGAGCGCGGCCGGCGTCGAGCGCATCCTCGAAGAACAGATCCGCGGCAAGGACCTCGTCATGAGCGCGCCCCTCGTCCTCGGTCAGGGCTTCGGGCTGAACGATCCCGCGGCGCCGATCTCGCCGAACCCGCGCGCCTTCTTCTGGGGCGGTTGGGGCGGATCCCTCGCGATCACCGACCTCGACCTCCGAGCGACCGTCTCCTACACGATGAATCGCATGGCGCCCGACCTGCTCGGAGATCCGCGCGGCGGGCGCATCGCGATGACGGCCCTCGCCGTGATGTCGGGCACCTACCGCGAGAAGAGCTAGGCGTCGACGAGACCGAGGTTGCCGCGCAGCGTGTCGGCCTCGTACTCGCTCCGGAAGAGCCCCCGGTCGACGAGGATCGGCACGACCTCGCCCGTGAACTCCGTCATGCCGGTCGGGAGCACCGGGCAGTCGAGCATGAACCCGTCGACCGCCCCCGACTCGAACCACGCCTGCATCGCATCGGCGATGTCTTCGGCCGTGCCGATGAAGGCGTGGCGCGGGGTCGTCGTCGAGAGCGCGATCTCGCGCAAGGTGAGGCCGTGTTCGCGGGCGCGCTTCTTGATGCCATCGGTCGCGCTCTGCCAACCGCTGCGCCCGAAGTCGCCCAGGTCGGGGAAGGGACCGTCGAGGTCGTAGCTCGACCAGTCGATGTCGTCGAAGAAGCGGCCGAGGTAGGCGAGCGCGGTATCCACGTCGACGAGCTCGCTGATGGCGCGGTACTTCTCCTCGGCTTCTTCGCGGGTGCGGCCGATGATCGGGCCGACGTCGTTCAGGATCAGCACGTCGGACGGATGTCGCCCGTGCTTCTCGGCGCGCTCGTCGATGTCCTTGCGAAACGCGGCGGCGCCCTCGATCGATTGCTGGACGGCGAAGATCGCGTCCGCGCGGCGCGCCGCGAAGTCGCGACCGGCCTCGGAGGCGCCGGCCTGGAACAGAATCGGCTGTCCCTGTGGTGAGCGCGTGAGGTTGAGCGGACCGGCGACGGAGTAGAATTCGCCGCGGTGATTCAGGGCGTGGAGCTTCTCGGGGTCGATGAAGCGGCCGGTCTCGCGGTCTCGGATGAAGGCGTCGTCCTCCCAGGACCGCCAGAGCCCCTCGGTCACGTCGACGAACTCGTTGGCCATGCGATATCGCAGGTCGTGCTCCGGATGATCCGTGCGGCCGTAGTTCGCGGCGCTGCCTTCGAGGGGCGAGGTCACGATGTTCCAGCCCGCGCGGCCGTTCGAGAGCAGATCGATCGTCCCGAACTGACGCGCGACCGTGAACGGCTCGCTGTAGGTCGTCGAAAGCGTCGCGACGAGTCCGATGTTGCGCGTGACCGGGGCGAGCGCCGCGAGCAGCGTGAGCGGTTCGAAGCGGGTCAGGAAGTTCGGGTGGGACTTCTCCGAGATGTAGAGCCCGTCTCCGAAGAACACGAAGTCGAGCTTCGCCGCCTCCGCCTGCCGACTCATCTCCTGATAGTGAGCGAAGTTGATGGCGCCGTCGACGACCGAGTCCGGGTGCCGCCACGAACCCATGTTGCCGCCCGTGCCCGAGAGGAACGTGCCGATCCGCATCCGAGTTCGTCTTGCGCCATGCGCCATGTTCCGAGCGTATCACGCGCTCTCCATCGATCGGCCCTATCTTCCCGGCATGCCGTCCGACCCGGGAAGAGACCGCCGCGAAGGTATTCACGCTCTCTACGCCGCCAATCCGGAACGCGCGGACCGGGTCGTCTGGGGTCGCACGCCTGATCCGGTCACCCGCCGCGGCTTCCTCTCCGGGCTGGCCCGGATGACGGCCGCGGTCGGCGCACCGATCGTCTTCGCCGAGCTGATGCCTGCGGGCCTGATCCCCGCCGCGTTCGCCGCGAGCGAATCGCCCTTCGCGATTCCGGGCAAGGATCCGGGGCTCGTCGTCCTGAACGACCGCCCGCTCAACGCCGAGACGCCGGCGCACCTTCTCGACGACGACGTCACCCCGGCCGAGCGCCTCTTCGTTCGCAACAACGGCCTTCCCCCCTTCACGATCGACCGCGCCGGGTGGCGGCTCGAGATCACCGGCGAATCGGCGAAGCGCGAACTCGCGTTCTCGATCGACGATCTGCGCTCGGAGTTCCGGAGCCGCGAGTACCAGCTCACCCTCGAGTGCGGCGGCAACGGCCGCGCCGAGTTCGATCCCCCCGCCTCGGGCAACCAGTGGACGACCGGAGCCGTCGGGTGCCCGCGCTGGCAGGGCGTGCGCCTGCGCGACGTCCTCGAAGCCGTCGGTGTGCGCGACGACGCGGTCTACGTCGGCTACGAAGGCGCCGACCTCCACCTGAGTGGCGACCCGACCAAGCGCCCGATCTCCCGTGGCGTCCCGATCGAAAAGGCGATGGCCGACGAGAGCCTGATCGCGTGGGGCATGAACGGGGAAGACCTGCCCGTGCTCCACGGCGCCCCCCTGCGACTCGTGTTCGGCGGCTGGCCGGCGTCGACGTCGGGCAAGTGGCTGAACAAGCTGATGGTCCGAGATCGCGTGCACGACGGCGCGAAGATGGGCGGCAAGTCCTACCGCGTGCCTTGCAGCCCGGTCTCACCCGGGACGGAAGTCGCCGACGAAGACCTGTGCATCATCGAGTCGATGCCCGTGAAGTCGCTCGTGACGTTCCCACGCTCCGGCGTGGTGCACGCGCTGGCCGACGCCCTCGAAGTCCGCGGACACGCGTGGGCGGGGGAGCGCGCGGTGAAGCGCGTCGAGGTCTCGATCGACTTCGGCGCGACGTGGACGCGCGCGAAGCTCTCGCGCCCGGCGAATCGGCACGCGTGGCAGCGCTACCGCGCGAGCCTGCGCTTCCCGGGCGCGGGCTACTACGAAGTCTGGGCGCGCGCGACCGACGCTGACGGTCGCGCGCAGCCGATGGTCCTGCCCGGTTGGAACCCCAAGGGCTACCTGAACAACGCGTGCCATCGCGTCGCGGTCCGCGTCGCATGACCCGGCTTCCGCGTGCGGCGCTGCTCGCAACGATCCTCGCTGCGACGCTCGGCCTGGCCGCGCATGCCGACGAGCCCTCGATCGATCCGGCGACCGCACTCCCGATCGCCGACGGCTTCGAAAAGGTGCGCCTGCACTGCACCGGCTGTCACTCCGGACGGCTCGTCGCGCAGAACCGCGCGACCCGAGAAGGCTGGCTCGGGCTCATCCGCTGGATGCAGCGCACCCAACGCCTGCCCGACCTCGGCCCCGACGAGGACGTCGTGCTCGACTACCTGGCCGCGCAGCTCGGTCCCCGGTCGGAACATCCGCCGCGCCGTGCGCGTCTCGCGCCCGCGCTGATGCCGCCGCCCGCGCGCTAGCCGAAGACCAGCTCCGCATAACGAGCGAGGCCGTCGATCGCCTCCCGCGAGCGCGTCCAAGGCGTCGCGAAGAGTCGCGTCACCCCCGTGTCTTCCCAACGCGCGATGTCGTCGCGGCTCGAGACCTGTCCACCGGCGATGATCTCGAAGGGGCGCCCCTCGGTTCCCGCCTCCTTGCGGAAGCCCTCGAGCTTCGCGATCAGGACACGCACCGTATCGGGCGAGTGGTGCAGCCCGAGCCAGCCGTCCGCGACCCGGGCCGCGCGGCGGAGCGCCGCGTCGGACTCCCCGCCGACGTGGAGCGGCGGATGCGGTCGTTGGATGGGCTTCGGTTCGAACTTCACGTCGTCGAAGGAGAAGAACTCGCCGTCGTGGGAGATCGTGTCTTCCGTCCAGAGTCGCTTGCAGACGTCGATCGCTTCATCGAGCCGCCGACCCCGGGTCGCCGGGTCGAGGCCGGTCACGCTCCACTCGTTGCGGAGCCAGCCCGCGCCGAGACCGACCTCGGCGCGACCGCCGGAGACGATGTCGAGGGTCTGGATCGCGCGAGCGGCGACGAAGGGATGGCGCAGGCCGAGGAGGTAGACGTTCGTGCCGAGCCGGATCTGCTCGGTGCGCCCCGCGAGATAGGAGAGCATCCCGAAGGCGTCGAAGAGGGGCGTCTCCGGCGGGACCGGCGGATGCTCGCCACCGGGAAAGGGCGAGCCCGCCATGTCGACCGGGAAGATCAGGTGCTCCGGGAACCAGAGCGATTCGAAGCCGAGGCGGTCCGCGGTCGCGGCGACCGGTTCGAACATCGCGGGATGCAACATGCCGAGGGTGATCGCGAACTTCATGCGCCCTACCCTCCCCATCTAACGCAGCGCCGGAATGATCTTCTCGCCACAGAGACGAATCGACTCGAGCACCGCTTCATGGGGGTCGTGCCAGCCGGCACCCGGCGTCGTGACGAGCTGGTCGAGCCCGACGTCCCGAAACTGCTTCATCGTCTCGAGACACTCGTCCGGATTGCCCACGGCCATGCCGTTCTCGTGGAAGAACTCCGCCGTCGGTGCGCCGATCGCCATCGGGCCGCGCAGCTCCGGGTCATCCGCCGCCTGGGCGATCATCTCGCGCAATCGCGTCTGCGTGATCGGCCGCGGCTCGTCGGCGAACTTCTCGAAGTTGTGCGGGATCGTGTCGAAGTAGACCGTGAAGTGCTGCGCGATCAGCCCCATGCTCTTCGAGTAGATCTCCCGCGCCTCTTCGCCGTCCTCGAGACACATGAGTGGACAGATCGCCATGATCTTGTCGTTGACGACCTCGCTGATCGGCTCGCACTTCGTCGCGATCGTCTCCTTGTAGATCTCGACGAGCGGCCGGAGCGCCTCGGGGCTGCCGAAGCTGAACATCGCGACGCCGATCCCCATTCGCGCCGCCGCCTCGACCGTCCCGGGATTCGAGGCCGTCACCCAGAGCGGCGGGTGCGGCTTCGTGATCGGCTTGGGCAGGATGCATCGCTCCGGCACGCTGAAGTGTTTGCCTTCGTAGGCGTAGAGATCCTGCGTCCACATCTTTGGGATCTCGCGGATCGCCTCCTCCCACATCTCCCGGGTCTCGCTCGGGTCGATGCCGAAGGTGTTGACTTCGGTCGAGCCGGAGCCGCGGCCCGTGCCGAGCTCGATCCGGCCGTCGGTGACGATGTCGATGTAGGCGATCTGCTCTGCGACCCGGACCGGGTGGTTGATCACGGGACACAGATTGAAGATGCCCGTGACGAGCTTGATGTTCTCGGTCTTGAGCCCGACCGTGAGGCAGGACAGATGAGAGGAGGAGTTGTGGGAGTACTCCTCGAGGGCGTGGTGTTCCGGCGCCCAGAAGTAGTCGAAGCCGGCCGCGTCGGCGGCGACCCCGATCTCCACGTCCCGGCGGATCCGCGTCGGCTCCGACTCGTCCCACGGCCGGAGCCCCACGCTCGCCCCTTGAAAGACCCCGACTTCCATCCTTCGCTCCTTCTGCTTCCCGTCCCTCAGGACGTCTGTACGCTCCAGCCGCCGTCGACCACGAGGATCTGCCCGGTCACGAACGCACTGGCCGCGCTCGCGAGATAGACGGCCGCGCCCTTCGCGTCTTCGTCGCCCCCGACGCGACCGAGGGGCATCCGCGCGACGAAGCGCTCGAGCCGACCCTCCTCGTTCCGCAGGTAGTCGAGCATGTCCGTGTCGAACGCGCCCGGCGCGATCGCGTTCACGCGAATGCCGTGGGGCGCGAGCTTGATCGCCATGTCGCGGGTGAGCGTGTGGAGCGCACCCTTGCTCGCGGTGTACGCGATCGAGGGCTCGAGCTCGTCCGACGCGCCCCGGAGCGCCGCCATCGAGCTGACGTGCAGGATGTTGCCGCCCTCTCCCCGCGCGATCATGTGTTCGGCGACCTTCTGAGAAAGGAAGAAGAGCCCGCGCACGTTCACGTCGAAGACGCGGTCCCAGCCGCGGGCGTCGTGCTCGAGGATCGGCGCGCCCCACATCGCCGCGGCGTTGTTCACGAGCACGTCGATGGCCGACGTCCTCGCGAGCACCTCGCCGACGACGCGGTCGACGTCCTCGAGCTTCCCGAGGTCGGCCTGGAAGGCCCATGCGCGACGACCGAGCGCTTCGATTTCGCGCGCGACGGACTCGCAGGCGCCCCGCTTCCGCGAAGCGATTGCGACATCCGCGCCTGCTTCCGCGAGGCCGAGCGCGATCGCGCGGCCGATGCCCCGACCGCCGCCGGTCACGAACGCGGCCCGACCGCTCAGGTCGAAGAGCTGCGGACTCTTCTTCGCGGACTCGCTCGACGTCATTCGCGCTCCCCTCCTTCCTCGGCAGCGTAGACGTGTCCGGCGATCTCCACCCGCCCGGCCGATAGGCGTGCTTCGGCCAGCGTCCGCAGCGCGTCCGACCGGAGCTTCTGGGTGCCGGTCGTCGGTGCGTCCGCCTCGTCCACGATCAGCACCTCGCGCGGCACCTTGTAGGCGGCCAGCCGCTCGCGCAGCCGCGCGCGCACGAGATCGAGATCGACCGTGCTGCCCGCGGTCGGCACGACGCAGAGCGCGATCGCCTCGCCGAGGGTCGGGTGCGGCACGCCGACCGCGATCGCTGCGCGCACCCCGGGCAGGTCCGCGACCGACTTTTCGACTTCGAGGGGAGACACGTTCGCGCCGCCCGTTTTCAGGATTCCCGAGAGCCGCCCCGTCCAGTGCAGCCGGCCGCGTGCGTCGATCCGACCTCCGTCGCCCGTGTGGAAGAATCCGTCGGCATCGAGCGCGTTCTCGAGGGGCACCTTCCAATAGCCCTTCATGAGCGTCACACCGCGCACGATCACTTCGCCGGACTCGTCGACACCGAGCGCGCGTCCGTTCTCGGGATCGACGATGCGAATCTCCATGCCGGGGAGTGCGACGCCCGAATTGCGCGTCCGGTCCTCCGCGGAGGCCCAGGTCGGGAGCGCCGAAACGAGGGTGAACGTCTCGGTCATTCCGTACGACGCGTGGATGCCCCACACGTCCTCTTCCAGTCCGGCGAGCGGCGCGAGGGGCGAGTCGAACTCGACCCGGTGGAGCGCTTCGAAGTCCCGACCCGCGGCGCTCGGGTGCTCGGCCATCGCCTTCTCCTGGTGCACCCAGGCGTGGACCGTCGTCGCGCGCTCGCGTTCGACGCAGTCGAGCGCCGCCCCCGGTTCGAACACCTCCTGCACGAGCAGCATCGCGCCGACGCCGAGGGTCGCGCCGAGGGACATCGAGATGCCTGCGGTCCAGAAGAAGGGCTGCGCCGTATAGATCACGTCCTCCGTGACCAGGCCGAGCATCTCCGCGAAGCGCCAGCTCTGGATCACCGCAGCGCGATGGGCATGCAAGACGCCCTTCGGTCGATCGGTCGTTCCGGAGGTGTAGATCAGCAGGCCGTCGTCGGTGGGCGTGATCGCGGCGGCGACCGCGTCGGCGCGTGTCCGTGCTTCGGAGCTCGTGCCGGTCACGAACGACGACCAGGCTTCGATCGCGCTCGGCCACGAGCCGGCATCACTCGAGTCGAGACAGACGATGCGCCGGAGGGATGGAACGCTCGGGAGCGCGAGCTCCTCCGGCTTCGCCGACGCGAACTCCGGATGCGACGCCCGCAGCTCCGCCACGAAATCGCGCCCCGCGAGGTGCTGCTGCATCAGCAGGACCTTGGCATCGGCGTGGTCGAGGATGTACTCGCGCTCGTCCGGGGTCGCGAACGTGTTGACGGGCACCACGATCGCGCCCACGTGGGTGGCGGCGAAGAAGGCGACCACCCACTCCGGCCGATTGGCGATCAGCAGCGCGACGCGATCCCCGCGCTCCACCCCGGCGTCGACGAGCGCCGCCGCGAGTGTCGACGACGATTCCGCCAAGGCCGCATAAGTGACGTCCACGTCGCCGAAGCGGAGCGCCACCCGCGATGCGAAGCGCTCGGCGACGTCCTCGAGAAAGCACGGGAGCGTGAGCCGATCCGGCCCGCCCGGCGCGAGGGAGAGCGCCAGGTCCAGTTCGGGGTCGAGGCCGGGATCGCCGGTTGCCACCGCGCTCGCCTCGATCAGTCCGGGTTCGGCAGCCGGATCTCGGCGTCCCCGCTCGCCATGATCTCTTCGCGTTGATTCGTCATCGTCACGCTCACCGTCGCGACCGGATCACCGCTCTCTGGATCGAAGCCCATCTCGATCACCTCGCCATTCAGGTACGTGACGTCCCCGACCAGCGCCGGCGATCGGTAGGACATCTTGCTGTGGAGCACGTCGCCCCACTCCCCTGCCCAGTTCGTCAGGTAGTCGAGGATCCAGGCGCCCATCGTCGCGCCATAGCCGTAGCCCCGGGGCATGCCGATCAGCTCCGCATAACGCTTCTGGACGTGTCCCCGGGACGGACCGTGGTAGAGCCCGTCTCCGAAGGTCGGGTCGATCTTCGCCGCCTCGTGGTCGCGATCCATCTCCGGGAGCCAGCCAGCGTTCCAGAGCGACGTCGGCCCCTGCCGCTCGAACGCGCCCCAGATCGACATCATGAAGCCACGCCACTCGGTCGTGAAGCTCGCGATCGTATGCGGACCGATCGGACGCAATCCGAGCGTGTCGCCGACCTTCACGAACTGCCTCTTCTGGTGGCCGAGGTCGAGGAAGTCCGCGAAGTACTCGAACTTCTGCTTCTCGATCAGCTCGAGCTCGGAGTCGGTCCACTCCTGCTCGGGCGTGTCCATGAACTGCGCGCGCTTGACCGCCTCTTCCGCGACATAGCGGATCGACGTCGAGCGCTGCTTGCAAATGAGCTCACCGATCTGGTTCACGTAGGTCGTGTCGCCGCGGGAGAACATCGTCGGCCCGGCGAACTTCGTCTGGGTCACCTTGTAGTCGAAGAGCATACGATCCTGGCGGATGTGATCCCCCGGCCGCATGCGCGGACCGTAGAACCACCACTCGTCGCCCCCGAAGAGCATGTGCTGCCCGGGAATGTTGCCCTGGATCGCCGGCGCGGCGCCGTGGCTGTCGTCGGTGCAGACGGCGAACGAGAGCGGCGCGACGATCCCGCCGAAGCGACTCTCGGCGGCGTACTCCTCGTCGTAGTAGAGCGGGTTCGGGTTCTGCACGCTCTGCACCCAGCGCCGCACGTCGTTCACCCCGACGGGGTCCTTCATCCGACCGCCGCCGAGCGGCACCCCGATCCAGCGGTCGACATCCGTCGTGTCGAGGGTCATCTCATCGTTCGCGTCCTCGCTCATGCCTTCTTCTCCTGCGCTGGGGACGCGGCCGTGGCCGACCCCGTCATCAACTCGATCAGCCGCCGCTTGTCGATCTTGCCGCTGTCCGTGAAGGGCAGCGCATCGTGATCGTAGATCCGGATCTCCCGCGGCACCTTGTAGGCCGACAGCTGCGCCTTGAGCGTCGCCTTGAGTCCTTCGGCCTCGGGGGCCACGCCCGCGTGCGGCACCACCGCGGCCGCGACGACCTGACCCCGAGCCCCGTCGGGCAGGCCGACGACGTAGGCTTCGCGCACCCCGTCGCACGCCTCGAGCTCGACTTCGACCTCGCGAGGCGTCACGTTCGCGCCACCGGTCTTGATCAGATCACCGAGGCGCGCCCGGAAGAAGAGCACGCCGTCCTCGTCGAAGTGCCCCGCGTCGCCGGTATGGTAGAAGCCGTCCGCGTCGAACACGTCTTCGCGTTCGGTCTTGTAGAGCCCCTGCAACACGCTGTAGCCACGCACGCAGATCTCCCCGAACTCGCCGGCGGAGAGCGTCGCCCCGGTCTCGGGATCGACGATTTTGTGTTCGATCCCGGGCACCGAGTGACCGAAGGAGCCGCGCAGGGACTCGGGCAGCTCCACGTCCATCCGGTCGAAGGTGTGCGGCCCGCAGGTCTCGGTCATGCCGAGGGAGTTCGTTCGTAGCTCCGGATCCCGCGGCCGGATCTCCTCGGGCAGCACTTCGTAGAGGTTCCCGCCGCGAACCGACGAGAGGTCCCGCGACGAGAAGCTCGGATGCTCGAGCATCGCCTTCGCATAATGCGGCCAGCCCGCGACCTGGGTCGCTCGCTCGCGTTCCAGGAAGTCGAGGGTCGCGCCCGGCTCGAACGCGTCCTCCGTCAACAGACACGCCCCCTCGTGGAACGCGGACAACAGCGTGAACACGAGGCCGCCGACCCAGAAGAAAGGCATCGGCGAGTAGAGCCGGTCGAAGTTCTCGAGGCCCCGGAACTGATTCAGGTTGAGCGCGTGTCGGATCATCGCGCCGTGGGTGTGCACGGCGCCCTTCGGATCTCCCATGCTGCCGGAGCTGTAGATCACGACCATCGGGTCCGCGGGCGACACGCTCTCCTCGACCGCGCGAAGGAACGCGTCGTCGATGGCGGGCACTGCGGCCGCTGCCTCTTCGAGTCCCTTCGGACCCGCGTGACACCAGGCGCGGTCGGTCGCGCCCCACGCGTGGACCTCGCGGAGGAAAGGATGACTCGGGATCGCAAGGGTCGGCGCATCGTGTTCGGCGAGCCCGGGGACTGCCTCTTCGAGCATCGCGAGGTGGTCGTTGTTCAGGAAACGCGAGAATGTGAGCAGACAATGGGCGTCGCTGTGTCGCAATGCCCAGCCGACTTCCCGCGGACGGTAGAAGGTGTTGAGCGGAATCAGCAGCGCGCCGATCCGCGCGGCGGCCGCCCACGCGATCAGCCAGTCGGGTCCGTTCGGCATCCACAACGCCACCCGCGTACCCTTGCCGATCCCGCGCGCGAGTAGCCCCTTGGCGAGCGCCGCCGACGCGCGCTCTAGATCCGCATAACTCGTGCGCCGGTCCCCGTGCACGTTCAGGAGCGCATCGGGGTGACGATCCACGGCATCGCTCAGCAGCGCGCCTACGGTCGGGGCGAAGTCGGGGAACTGCGGGGAGGGCCGTGTGCTCATACGCGCTCTCGAACCTCGTCTTCGAACCAGACGGGGGGAGCGGCACGAGCCGCCTTCGCATCGGCGCGCGGCGTCGCTAGCCTCCATCCAGAGGACTGATATAGCCTCAAATTTTCAGGGCCGTCAAACGACCCTGGACGCCGGAATGCGCTCCGAAGCGGGCGCTTCGTGCGCGGATCGAAGGTCTCGGAACGCGGGAGGTCGCCATGGAGTTCGACTGGTCCGAAGACGATCGCAAGCATCGCGCCGAGTTCCGCGCCTTCCTCGGTGAGTTCCTCCCCGACGACTGGGAGCAGCTCGCAGAAGGCGGCCCCGGCAGCGACGTCCAGGCCGCGTTCTCCCGCCGCTTCTGTCGCGAGCTCGCCGCGCGTGGTTGGCTCACGCAACACTGGCCGGAGGAGTACGGCGGGAAGGCGACGCCGCCCTGGCGACACTCGATCATCGGCGAGGAATGTTGGGCGAACGGCGAACCCCGCGGCCCCCAGTACATGAACGTGAACTGGATCGGCCCGGCGATCATGCGCTTCGGAACGGACGAGCAGAAGGCCCATCACCTGCCACTCATCTCGAGCGGTGAAGTCCTCTGGTGTCAGGGGTTCTCGGAGCCCGAGGCCGGGTCCGACCTCGTCGCTCTGCGCACGTCCGCGCGACGCGACGGCGACACGTACGTGATCAACGGCTCGAAGATCTGGACCTCCTACGTCAATCATGCCGACTACATCATCCTCCTCGTCCGGACCGATCCGGACTCCGACAAGCACCGCGGGATCTCGGTCCTCCTCGTCCCTATGGACACGCCAGGGATCGAGGTGCGCGAGATCCCGTCGGTCGTCGGCGAACGCTACTTCCACGAAGTCTTCTTCAGCGACGTCCGCGTCCCGACGAGCGTTCGCCTCGGTCCCGAGGACGAGGGCTGGGGCGTCGTCAGCTACGCGCTTCAATACGAGCGTGTGGGAGCGGCCCGCTATGCGCGCGCTGCGCTCACCCTCGACCGCCTCGCCGAGCACGCGCGCGAACGCGGGCTGCTCGAGGATCCCCTCGTCGTCGATCGACTCGCCGAGGCGCGCACGCTCTGCGAGGCCGCGCGCATGCTGACCTATCGCGTGATCGACGAACGCGCCCACGACCATCCGCCGTCGACGCATACCCAGCTCGCTCGGGTCGCGAATACCCGCGCCGACTACGCCGTCGGTGAGCTCACGGTCGAGATCCTCGGCGCCGACGCCCTCGAGTACGGCTCCTTTGCCGACGCGAACTTCCGGCTCGCCATGACGGCGGGGGTCGCGGTCGGCGCGACCGAGGTGCAACTCAACCTGATCGCGGCCCGCCATCTCGGGCTGCCGCGCGGCTAGGCGACGGAGAGCGAAGTGGACTTCGAGCTCGACGACGACCAGCGGGAGATCCTCGGCGCGGTGGAACGCCTCCTCGAGCGCCACGCGGGACAGCCCCGTGCGACGGAGCTCGCTGCCAAGGCCGAATACGATCACGCCCTCGACGAGGCGCTCGCGGAAGCGGGCTTCGACGAGATGGTCGATCTCGAATCGCGGTCGGGTGCACTCGAAGCGACGCTGATCGTCGAAGCGATCGCGCGGGCCGCGGGGGTGACGAGCTTCGCAGCTCATGCGCTGGTCGCGCGTGCGGCGCTCGGTGAGGCGGTCGACGGCCCGGTCGCGCTCGCCGCCGGCGATCCGTCCGCACCGATCCGCTTCGGCGCCCATGCACGCACACTGCTCCGGGTCGACGAAGACGACGTGCGCGTCGTGCCCCTCGAAGGAGGCGATGCCGAACCCGTCGCCTCGAACTTCGGCTACCCGCTCGGGCGCGTCACGGAGGATGCGCTCGCGCGCGGACGCGCCCTCGGCGCCGGGAGCGGAGCGACGCTGCGCTGCTGGTGGCGCCTGGCGATCGCGGCGGAGGCCGTCGGCACGATGCGCGCCGCCCTCGATTGCACCGTCGACTACCTGAAGGAGCGTCGGCAGTTCGGTCGCCCGATCGGCTCCTTCCAGGCCGTGCAGCATCGACTCGCCGACTGCTCGGTCCGCGTCGAAGGCAGCCGCTTCCTCGTCTACGAAGCGGCGCACTCGCGCGCACCGGAAGAGGCGACGGCCTGCGCAGCGGCCTTTGCGCTCGAGAGCGCCCGACTGCTCTTCCGGGAAACCCATCAGCTCTCCGGCGCGATCGGCTTCACACGCGAGCACCCGCTCCACGCATGGTCGATGCGGCTGCACGCCCTCGGCAGCGAGCTCGAAGGCGTGCGCGGCCATCGTCGCGCCCTCGCCCGCGCGCGCTGGGGCGTGTCGTGAGCGCGATCCCCACGGCGACCGAGGCGTGGCACGCGGAGCGCGGGCTGGTCGTGTCGTCGGAGCGCCCGGAGCTGCCCGGCGACGGTCCTCAGACGATCGCCGGAATGCTCGAGCCCTGGCTCGCCGCCACGCCCGACGCGCCGGCCCTCGTCGGTCGCCACGGACGTTATTCGTTCCGCGAACTCGAGGCGGCGGTCGGGGGTGCGGCGCGTGCGCTCCATGGCCTCGGGCTGCGCTCGCCGGACCGCGTCGCAGCCTGCCTCCCGAACGACGTCGACATCGTGATCGCGTTCCTCGCGAGCCAGCGCCTCGGCCTCGTCTGGGTCGGCGTGAACCGGCCCCTCGCCCCTGCCGAGAAGGCCTACCTTCTGAACGACAGCGGCGCGAAGCTGTACCTCGTGGCCCGGGAGCTCGCGGAAGAAGTCGAGGGTCGCGACGACGTGCCGGGCCTCGAGCGGATCGTGCGCGTCGATCCCCCGGCGCCCGACTGCGAGTGGCGCCGGGCGATCGAAGACGCGCACGGCGTCGAAGTCCCGGACGTCGAGATCGACCCCTTCGCCGCGAGCGCCATCGCCTACACGAGCGGCACGACCGGCTTTCCGAAAGGCGCCGTCCACAGCCAACACAACCTGCTCTTGCCCGGCGCGATCGCCTCCTTGCTGAAGAACCGACCGCATCCCGACTTCCACGGCGTCGTGCTGCCCCTCACGATCCTCAATCTGATCGTGCTCGGACCGCTGTGCGTGCTCTACGACGGGCGCTGCCTCGTGGCGATGGACCGGATCGACGCGCTCGGCGTCGCCGAGTGGGTGCGCGAGGAGAAGGTCGGCGCCTTCGACGGGGTCCCGACGATCATCCACGACCTGCTCACCCATCCGGAAGTCACGCGCGAGGACCTCGCAAGCTTGAAGGCGCCCGGCATGGGCGGCGCCGATACGCCGCCGGAACTCGTCGAGCTCTACCGCAAGCGTTTCGGCACGAACGTGCGGATCGGATACGGCATGACCGAGGCGCCGACCGCGGTCACCTGGTCCGATGGCGCGGGCGAGCTCCCGCCCGGGCTGTGCGGGCAGCCGATCCCACAGGTCGAGATCGAGATCCTCGGCGAGGCCGGACAGCTCCTCGGCCCAGACGAGGTCGGCGAAATCTGCGTGCGGCCCGCGAGGAGCGGGGAGTTCGCGGGGGTGTATACGCCGATGCTCGGTTATTGGGGAAAGCCCGAGGCCTCGGCGGAAGCCCTCGCGGACGGGCGCTACCACACGGGCGACCTCGGAACCCTCGACGCCGACGGCACGCTCTTCATCCGCGGGCGCCGGAACGAACTGATCCTGCGCGGCGGGGCGAACGTCTACCCCGCGGAGGTGGAGCGCGTGCTCAGCGCGCATCCCGAAGTCGACGCCGTCGCCGTCCTCGGTCTCGCGGACGAGCGCCTCGGCCAGCGGGTCGCCGCGGTCGTCCAGGCGAGCCCCGGCGCGAGCCTCGACGAAGCTGCGGTGAAGGCCCACGTGGCCGGCGAGCTCGCCCGTTACAAGGTGCCGGACTTCATCCGCTTCACCGACGAGATGCCTCGCAACGCGATGAACAAGATCGTAAAGCCGCGGCTCGTGGCGCTCTTCGACGAGCACGACGGCTAGCCGAAGCGGACCGGCAACGCGTCGGGACTGCGGAACGCCCAGCCCGCCATCTTCGCGCGCGCCGCGTCGGGGTCGAAGCGCAGGTCGGGCAGACGCGCGAGGAGCGTGCGCAGCGCCGTCTCCGCCTCGAGCAGCGCGAGTCGCGAGCCCGCGCAGTAGTGGCGCCCGAAACCGAAGGCGATGTGCTCGGCGGCCGCATCGCCTCCGGCGCAAGCGTCGAAGCGGTGGAGGTCGAAGCGGTCCGGCTCCGGGAATCGCGACTCGTCCCGATTCGCGGAACCGATCGCCAGTACGACGTCGCGTCCGCGTTCGAGGGTGACGCCGCTCAGCTCGACGTTCTCGCGCACCTCGCGCGTCACGATCTGGACGGGAGACTCCCAGCGAAGCGTCTCGTCGATCGCGAGCGGGATGCGATCCGGATGGGCGCACACCTCGTCGAGCGCTTCCGGGTGACTGAGTAGCGCGTAGAGCGCGCTGCCGAGCAGGTGATAGGTCGTCTCCGCGCCCGCCATGATCAACAGGCAGATGAAGTTCGCGATCTGCTCGTCGGAGAGGTGCGCCGCCCCGCCCTGCTCGTCGTCTTCGACCTCGCTGGTGACGAGAGTCGAAATGATGTCGTCGCCCGGGGCCGCGCGTTTCGCGGCGATGATCGGCTGCAGGTAGGCGCGAATCGCCGCGGACGCGGCTAGGCCCCGCCCCGGATCGTGCGCCACCCGCGTGAGATCGATCGACCACGCGTGGAACTGCTCGATGTCGCTCGGCGGCAGCCCGAGCGGCTCCACGAACACGCGGATCGGGTAGAGAAACGCGAATTCGCGCACGAGGTCGGCGCGCCCCTCCCCGACAAAGCGATCGACGAGCTCTTCTGCGATCCCCTGGACCATCGCCGGGAAGTCGCCGCGCAACGCCCGCGGCGCGACCGCAGGTGTGATCAGCGCGCGGTGACGCAGGTGTTCGGCGCCGTCCATCCCGACGATCGTCCGCCCGATCACGATCGCGATCCCGCGGTCCCCGTTCGAGGCGTTGCTGAAGCGTTCGTGATCGCGCAGCGCCAACCGCACATCGTCGTAGCGGGTGACCAGATAGCTCGACGAGCCCGCCTCCGACCGGGTGAGCACCGGCGTCTCGCGACGCGCCCGGGCATAGAGGGCGTAGGGGTCCTCGATCGGCGCGTTCGGCCCCGCCGCCAACATGGCGTCGATCGTCTCGATCGGTGCAATCTCGGGTTCGGCCGACACGCTCATGCGTCACCGTCCGAGTCGGACGACAGGGATGCGCCCTGCGCGCCATCGAGCGGCGACGTCGACGCGCCCTCACCCGACGCGTCGAACCCTGCGAGCATGCGATGCATCGCCGCGAGGCCGCTCCGCATCCGCTCGGGCTCGGCATCGGGAACCAGGTAGTAGGTCAGGAGCAGACGCGTCACCCAGTCCGCGAGATGGTCCGCGTCGACGAGGCCGCCTTCGACCGGCGCGAGGGCTTCGAGCGCCCCGCCGAGGATCTCGCGCAGCTGTCCGCGGATCGTCGTGAATTGCGCGCGGATCGCCGCGAGCACCCGGGCCGGATCGCTCTCGAGGAGCCGCTGCAACGCGCGGTTCTCCTGGACCTCCTGGGTCACCTGCTCGAGGAGGAGTCGAAGCTGGTCCTCCGGCGTGGCCGCCTCACGCGCCGCCGCGAGCACTTCGTCCCGAAACCGCTCCGCCTCGCGGCGAGACAGCTCGAGGAGCAGCTCTTCTCGCGAACCGAAATAGCGGTAGAGCGTTCCGCGCGACATGCCGGAGGTCGCGCAGATGTCGGCCATCCCGAGCTTCGCGACACCGTGGAGCGCGATCGCTTCGCGGGCGCCGTCGAGGATCCGCTCTCGGGTGGCGGCGGCAGTGGGCGCGGGTTCGACCATGGCGTGATTAGAACAGATGGAACAAGATTTGTAAATCTGTTCATCTCAAGAGATCGCGATCGATCTCGAAGGGGTCTCGTCGACGAAAGCGCAGAGGCACGCCCAGTTGGTTTCCCCGGGGGCTACCGCCCGTGGATTCATATGGGGTTTTTCACTCCGCCTTCTCTCGAAAACCGCCAAGGCCGCTCGCGTGGAGTCGCCCGATCTCCGTCGATCGCGGATCGCCGTCGTCCGTCCCTTGGATCGGATGCCGATCGCGCTCGGCGCCCTCATCTACGGGACGAACGCCCGGGTCGAGTGGGAAGGGAGCGATGGCGGCGGCGTGCCCGGCATCAACGGCCTCGCCCGCCCTGGCTTCGTGACCACGGACCGCTCGACCGGCACGCAACGATTCGACGTGACTCGCCAGATCCAGGACTGGGCGAGCGGTCAGACGAACGTCGGCGGGGACATCACCGGGCGCGGCACGAAGGGCACGGAGTTCTCGAGCTTCGACTCGGGCAGCAGCGCGCGACCACGATCCCGAGCCGTTCGGCTACGCTCGCGCGACCCCTCCGAACCTCGCGTGAGGTGTCCCTCGATCGTGCTCGTGCTCCTTCCCCCGCACGTCACGCGTTACGCGATGTCCGCATCGCTTCTCGCGCTCGCGTTCGTCGGCTGCGCGCCGACGGCGGACGAGGCGGGCGCGCCGGCCACTGGGTCCTTTCTCGCGGTCGGGGATACGGGCGAGCCGTGGGGGCCGCTGCCGCAGCTCTTCGAGCCGCAGCTCGCGGTGGGTCGCGCGATGGCCCGGGTGCACGCGGCGCGGCCCGCCGACGCATTGGTCTTGTTAGGGGACAACTTCTACCCGGACGGACTGCGCGCGGAAGAGCTCGTCCCCCGCGTCGTCGAGAACGTCGCGCGCCCCTTCTGTGCCTTCGTCGCACCGACGCCGGAGCTCGCGGCGGCCTTCGACGACGGCTGCACGCGGACGGAGCCGCCTCCGCCCCTCTATGCCGTGATCGGGAATCACGACGTCCGCGCGCCGGACAGCGGACGCCTCCAGCGCACCACCGTCCCCGGTCTCGTCGCGAACTGGGAGGTGCCCTCGTCGAACGCGCCCGCGGTCCGCGAACTCCCGGGCGGCTTGAGCCTGATCTTCGTGGTCTCGGAGTGGCCCTGGGAAGCCGCACAGGAAGCGGCCCTCGCGAACGCATTGCGGGAAGCGCGCGGGCCCTGGCGCGTCGTCGTCGGCCATCGCCCGCCGATCGCCGGACACCCCCGATTCTCGGAGCTGGTCGCAAACGCCGCGCGACGTTCGGGACACGTCCTCCACGCCTATGTCGCGGGCCACGTCCACGCGCTCGGTGCCGTGCCCGCGACGAGCGCCGGGGCGCCGCGGCTGACCGTGATCGCCGGATCGGGCGCGCACACGGAGCGACAGACCGACCCGGAATACCGGATCGAAGGCGCGGACGTCCTGGTCGAAGCGCTGGGCTTCGCCCGGGTCGCGGCGATCGCCGACGAAGCCGGCGGCAAAGCGAAGCACCTCGAGGTGTCGCTCCTGCGCGCGCCCTCGCTGCCCTTGTTCTCGTTCCTCGGATCGACCGTCGTCGCTCGCTATTCGATCACGCTGGACGGACGCGTCGATCGGGTCGACGAGAACCCTGCCTCGCCCGCGGTCAACTCGGCGAGGTAGCGATCGAGCCAGGCGGTCGCGCGTGCCGCGCCTTCGGCGGACACGCGACTTCGCAGCGGGCGCCCGTCGGCGCCGAGCGTTACAGCGAAGCGGACGACGCCGCGCTCCCGATCCAGGCGCACCCCGATGCGATCCGCCTCGGAGACGAGCGCGATCCGGTCGGCGTCTGCACGCCGCGACTTCGCATGCACCAGCGTCACGAACTCGCGGGGCGGGTCGCTCACCAGATCGACGCCGGGCACGCGTGCCTGCGTGACGACGTCGTGTCCGAGGCGCGCGAGGATCGTTCGGGGCACGTCGACATGATCGGTCGGTCCGCTGCGCACCTGACCGGCGGCGACGCCCGGGCCGACGAGGACGAAGGGCACACGCGTCTGGCTCTCGGACAATCGACTCGCGTGGGCGAGCGTCCCGTCGTCGAAGAGCGCCTCGCCGTGGTCCCCGGTGAAGACGATCAGGGTCTGCTTCGGATCGAGCGAGTCGACGACGTCGGCCGTGACGGCGTCGACGTGCCGCGCGCTGTTCCGATAGCGGTTCCGAAGCGCGGCGCGATCGCGGTCGGCATCGAGCTCGAGCGCGTTCGGCGGGGGCATCGAGGGCTGGAACGGCGCTGCGTCCTCCGGGTGGTGATACCCGAAATGTGTCGACATCAGGAACGCCAGGACGAAGCGCGGCGCGCGCGGCCCGGGAACGAGCAGCGCCGCCGCGCGCTCGCTCACCCGCCGATCGCAATCGGCCAGGCCGTCGCCCGAGAGCCGCTCGAGCGCGAAATGCGGCGGCCCGAGGAAGCGATCCATGTCGCGCCAATCGAGCTCCGCACACGTGACGAGGTGGGTCGAGTACCCGAGATCATGCAGCGCCCGGGGCAGGACCGGCGACGCGCCGGCCTCGAGCGCGTCGAAGTACCGGAGCGGACTCTCGCCGTAGAGCAGCGCGAAGAGACCGTAATGAGAGGCGTTCGATGTCGCGTAGTGCCGATCGAGTCGCAACCCGCGCTTCGACCAGGCATCGAGTCGCGGCATCGTGACCGGGTCTAGCGCGTCGGCGCGCAGACTCTCGACCACGACGATGAGCACGTCGGGTAGGTCGGGCAAGTCGGGCGCGGTGGGTTCGGTCGACGCGGAGCGATCCTCTGACGACCACGCGACGGCAGTCTCGTCGAGCGCGCGAAGCGCCCGCGCCCAACGCGCTCGCATCTTCGCGTGATGCGGCGCCTGCATCGGAAAGGCGGCGTCTCCGGGAGCGAGCCAGCCCCCGGGTCCGCTCCAGACGAGCCGATCGCCGAGCTCCGCGAACGCCATCGGCGCCGTAGCCGCGCGCTGGAGCAGCGGCGCGCCGAGCGGCACGACGACGACGAGACCGACCAGGAGACCCAGTGCGATGGCCGAGCGGCGCGGGTCGCCCCGCCCGGCCCACCGTTCGACGCCCGTTGCCACGAGCGCCCCCGATCCGACCGCGATCGCGACGGCGGCGATCACACGAAGCCCCGCGTGCCAGGGCGCGAAGCCCTCTCCCGCCCACACGAACGTCTCGGCCTCGAAGAGGAAGGGCAGGTAGACCGCGAGGGGGTTGCCGGTCGCGCGTTGGAGCTCGAGGTCGCCGGCGCCGATCGCGACCCCGACCGCAGCAAAGACGATCGCGACCCTTCGAAGCGTGCGCGGCTGCACGCGGCGGGCGAAGAGCGTGAGCAGGGTCCCGCCGATCGCCACGACGAAGAGCGCCGACCCGAGCAGTGTGGCGGCCACCGCCACCCGGAGCACCGTCTCTTCTGGGACGAGCTCGAGCCAACGCCGGTAGTGGCCGAACTCGGCGGGCGCTCGGACGAGGGCGGCGACGATCAGGAGCGTCCATCCGAAGATCAGCGGCCCGGACACGGCGGGCGGACGATGCAAGGCGCTCCTCCCCGGCTGCGAGCGTGCTTCCGGCGGCGGATCCTAGCGTAGAAGCCCGGAGCTTCCCCAAGGGGTCGATCCGCGAACACGGTCGCGTTTCGGACCTGCCGCGAACTTGCTCATTTCGATTGACTTTTTCGGTAGACAGGGCTCCAGCGTCGGAGTAGTCTAAAATTTTAGAGACGACTCCAAGTTTTTAGACCGGTCTACCGATCGGAATCCGAGACATCGAGGAGCCCCGCCATGACCGAGATGACCCGCGCTGCGCCGCCCCGTCCGCTCGGCCGGCGCGAGCGCAAGAAGCTCGAGGTCCGAACCCGGATCTACGCCGCCGCCCGGGAGCTCTTCAAGAAGCAGGGCTTCGACGCGACCACCGTCGACGAGATCGCGCACGTCGCGGACGTCGCCCCGGCCACCTTCTTCAATCATTTCCAGAGCAAGCAGTCGCTGCTCACCCTGATGACCGGCGAGGTCGTCGACCACCTGCACGCGATGACCGTCGAGAGCCTTGGCGGACCCGGCACCGCCATCGAGCGCCTCGAGCGCTTCGTCGCTCGCGCGGCCGAGGACATCGCCGAGAACCGCGGCCAGGCACGGGAGACGCTGCTCGAGTTCATCCGCCTCGACGGGACGCCCGCCGGCCCGCATCCCTATCTCGAGCGCCTCTTCGAGCCCTTCGTCGGCTTGATCGAAGACGGCCAGAACGACGGCTCCATCCGCCGTGATCACGCCGCCCCCTTCCTGAGTCAGATGGTCGTCGGAATGCTCAACTCCGCGATGACCAGCTGGCTCGCCAACCCCGACTACCCGGTCGAGCAGGGTCTTCACGAAGCGACCGCCTTCGCGATCGAGACCCTTCGACCCCGTTGATCCCCAATCCGCCCACCGAGGAGCACCTCCCTTTGACGGCCCACTTCGACGAAACGAACATCGACATCGACTTCAGTCTCGCGTCCACCTGGAACGCGGACATGCCGGAGCGCACCCGCTGGCTCCGCGCCAACGCGCCGGTCTACTGGAGCGAGAAGACCCAGGCGTACATCCTCACGCGCTACGAGCACGTGGCCTACGCCTCGAAGCACAACGAGCTCTTCTGCTCCGGTGAAGGCGTCCTCCCCGGCCGCATCAACGCGAAGATCGGCATGATCGACGAGGACGAGCCGCGCCACGGCGAGATGCGAGGCCTGATCAACCGCGGCTTCACCCCGCGCATGGTCCGCAAGTGGGAAGAGGTCTTCGACCAGATCACCGACGAGGCGATCGACGCGATCGCCGGCAAGGGCGAGTGTGACTTCGTCGAGGACATCGCGGTCCCGCTGCCGCTGATCCTGATCGCCGAGATGATCGGCATCCGCCGCGAGGACCGCGAGCGCTTCCACGAATGGAGCGACGCGATGATCATGGCCCAGGGCAACCTCGACAAGCCCGAGATCGTCGCCGCGTCCGGCAAGGCCGCGATGGAATACATGACCTACGTGACGGAGATCATCGAGAGCCGGCGCACGGACCCGAAGGAAGACCTGATCAGCATCCTCGTGCAGGCCAAGGACGAGGGCATCCTCCACGAGCTCGACGAGAAGCCGCGAGAGGCGGAGGAGCGGGCGTTCGAAGAGAGCGCGGACCATCGCTCGATGAACAACGACGAGCTCATCAAGATGAGCATCCTGCTGATGGTCGCCGGCAACGAGACCACGCGGAACGGCCTGACCGGCGGCATGCAGCTGCTGATCGAGAACCCCGAAGCGCGTCAGCGCCTGATCGAGGATCCGTCGCTGATCCCGGCGGCGGTCGAGGAGATGCTCCGGCTCGTCTCGCCCGTGCTCTCGTTCCAGCGCACAGCCACCCAGGACACGGAGCTCGGCGGCGTGCCGATCGAGCAGGGCGAGAAGATCCTGATGATCTACGGCTCCGCGAACCGTGACGAGAACGAGTTCGAACACGCGGACACGTTCGACATCGACCGCAACCCGCACCACCTCGCCTTCGGTATCGGCAACCACTTCTGCCTGGGCGCCAACCTCGCGCGCATGGAGCTGCGGGTCGCCCTGCGCGAGCTGCTTCGGCGCGTGCCCGACATGAGCTACGCGAACGACGGGCCGGAGTTCGGCGAGTCCGCCCTCGTGCGGAGCGTCCAGCACATGTACGTGAAGTTCTCGCCGGAGGCCTGAGCGGAGCGATCGCATCGCAACGGACCGGGGTGCCGAGCACCCTTCAGGGCGTCTACCCTGGGACTCGCGCCGCTCGTGCGCGGAGGAGTCCGGATCGATGGCAGCGCCTCGAGGAATGATCGACTGCTGGGCGAACGCGTTCCTGCCGGATCGCGAGGCGCTCTGGAATGCCAGCCTCGAGGCCCAGGGCGTTCCGATCAAGGTGCGGCGCGATCCCGAGGATTCGTTCTGCACCGCGGAGGCGATGCTCGCCCGCATGGACGAGATCGGGCTCCAGACCCTGGTGCTGCCGGTCTGCGACCTGCCGCCCCACCCCGGCGTGACGGACTTCGAAGGCTTCGCAACCCGCCTCGAGGAGATCGAGCCGATCGCGACGAAGTACCCCGGTCGCTTCGTCGCCCAGTGGAGCATCGACCCGCGGCATGGCGCCGAAGGCCTCGATCGCGCGCGAGAGATCGCAGCGAAGCCCTGGGTCGTCGCGCTGCACACGCATACGCACAGCTTCGACCTCCCCTTCGACGCCGCCGACTACTACCCCTACTACGCGCTGGCGCACGAGCTCGATCTGCCCTTCGTGATGCAGGCCGGCACGTCCGGAGGGCGGATGCCTTCGGCCTGCGGTCACCCGATCGGCATCGACCGCCCCGCGATCTACTTCCCGGAGGTCGACTTCGTCCTCTCCCACACCGGCTGGCCGTGGGTCGAGGAGGCGATCGCGATGGCGCTCAAGTTCTCGAACGTCCACCTCGGGACGGCCTCGCTCCCGCCGAAGCGCTGGCATGCCTCCCTCGTCGACTTCATTCGCGGACCCGGTCGCAGCAAGACGATGTTCGGGACGAGCTTCCCGACCGTCGGCCATCGCCACGCCCTCGCCCAGCTGGACGCCCTCGACCTGGGCGACGAGATCGCGAACGCCTTGATGGGCGGCAACGCGGCCCGGGTCTTCGGTCGGATCTCCGAGCTCGCCTAGCATGAGCGGTGCGCTCGCCGGCATCCGCGTCGTCGAAGTCGCCCAGTTCGTGTTCGTCCCCGTCGCGTCGGGCGTGCTCGCGGAGTGGGGCGCCGACGTGATCAAGATCGAGCACCCGATCCGGGGCGACGCCTACCGCGGGCTGCGGCGAACGGGGGACCGACCGACCGGGAAAGGCGTGAACTACGCCTGGGAGCACGCGAACCGCGGCAAGCGCTCCCTCGGGCTCGACCTCGCGCACGAAGACGGACGCGCCGTCCTCGGCAGGCTCCTCGCCGACGCCGACGTGCTCATCACGAATCTCTTGCCGGCATCGCGCGCCCGGTTGCGCCTCGAGGACGACGACGTCCGGCGCGACAACCCGCGGATCGTGTACGCCCGGGGCACCGCCCTCGGCGAACGCGGACCGGAGCGCGAGCGCGGTGGCTTCGATCACGCGACGTTCTGGGCGCGCGCGGGCGCGCAGCACGGCGCGACCCCGGAAGACGCCGGCCGACCCGCGCCGATGCCGAGTGGCGCCTTCGGCGACAGCACCGGCGGCCTCGTCCTGGCCGGCGGGATCGCCGCCGCCCTCTTTCAACGCGAACGAACGGGGGTCGGCACCACCGTCGACCTCTCGCTCCTCGGACTCGGGATGTGGTCGATGGCCTCGGCGATCACCGGGGCGATGCACACCGGCGAAGCGCTCCCGCGCATGCCGCGCGCGCCGCTCTTCAACCCCCTCGCCGGCACCTACCGGACCGCCGACGATCGTTGGATCGCGCTCGGCCTGCTCCAGGGCTTCCATCAATGGCCGGACTTCTGTCGCGCAGTCGACCGCACGGACTGGCTCGAAGATCCTCGCTTCGCGTCGGTCGACGCCTTCGAGCAGAACGGCGCCGATCTGATCGAGGAGCTCGACGCGCTCTTCGGATCACAGGATCTCGACACCTGGCGCACGACCCTCTCCGCATTGGACGCCGTCTGGGAGGTGGCGCAGGACCCGCTCGAGGCGTCGCGGGACCCGCAGGCGCTGGCGAACGATCACGTGGCCGAGCTCGCGTCCGGCGACGGCGAGGCGTTTCGACTGGTCGCGAGTCCGCTCCAGTTCGGGGGCGCCCCGAGCCGTCCGACGCCGGCGCCGGAAGCCGGACAGCACACGGAAGAGATCCTCCAGGAGCTCGGCCTCGACTGGGACGAGATCGGGAAGCTCAAAGAGAGCGGCGCGATCACCTGACGCGCGCGGTTGCGGGACGCGGCGCGCGGGTGCGACCCTCAGCACGGCCGGCCGATGCCCGGCCGGAGAGAAGAGCAGCATGCCCCAGGGAATCCGACGTCCGCACGAGGCGGTCGACTACAACGCGCTGACGCGGATGTATCCGCCGCCGCCCGAGTACTTCGAGACGACCTGGCTCGACAGCCGCGAGCAGATCGAGGCGAAGCAGCTCGCGCGCGTGCAGGATCGCGCGATGCGCGCCTATCGCGTGCCCTTTTTCCAGCGACGCTGGGACGCCGCCGGCTTTGATCCGCGATCGATCCAGTCCCTCGCCGACCTCGACCGCATCCCCTTCTATACCGTCGACGACATCCGCAAGAGCATCGAGGCCCACCCGCCCCTCGGCGACTATCAAGGCGTGCGACCGGAGGACGCGACGCGGGAGCCGATGCGCGTCTTCATGTCCGGCGGCACGACCGGCAACTCGCGTCCGACGCTCTACACGACCTGGGACCGACAGGCCGGCTCGATCCTCACCGCTCGCGCGCTCTACATGCAGGGCATCCGACCGGGCGACACCGTCCTGAACGCCTGGGCCTACTCCACGCATAACGGCGCCTTCTCGATGGACGAAGCGCTCTACAACTGGCTCAACTGCGTCGTGCTGACGACCGGAACCGGAACCGTCACGAGCAGCCAGCGCCAGATCGAGCTCGCCATCCAGTACGGCGCGAAGGCGATCCTCACGACCGGCGACTACCTGCTGCGTCTCGCCGAGAAGGCGCGGGAGATGGGGATCGATCCGAAGAACGATCTCAAGCTCTGTGCGCTACCGAACATCGGCGACCGCGCGCTGCTCGAGGAAACCTTCGGGGCCCCGAACTACCAGTCCTACGGCTTCCACGAAGTGCAGTGGATCGCGACCGAGTGCCCGGCGCGGCAGGGCCTGCACATCCAGGAAGACGCCTTCATCGTGCAGGTGGTCGACGTCGACACCGGTGAGCCGCTGCCCGACGGCGAGCTGGGCGCGCTCGTCGTGACCGAGCTCTACAAGACCGGCAGCCCGCAATTCCGATACAACATCATGGACCTTTCCTACCTGCATCCGCCGGAGCGTTGCGCCTGCGGGAGCTGGCAGCGCCGGATGGGCCCCTTCTCGGGTCGCGGCGACAACATGGTGAAGCTGCGCGGCGTGAACGTCTGGCCGGAGGCGCTCGGCGAGATCGTACTGACGCACGAAGCGGTGACCGAGGACTACTTCGTGCGCGCAGTGCGCGAGAACAATCGCGACGAGATGATCGTGATGGTCACGACCGAGGCGGGCCCGGCAGAGCACGACGCGATTCGCGCGCAGCTCGAGACGCTGCTCAAGGACAAGATCGGCGTGAAG
Organism: uncultured Spirochaetaceae bacterium; assembly: GCA_964488255.1. GTDB lineage: Bacteria > Myxococcota_A > UBA9160 > UBA9160 > UBA4427 > UBA4427. The sequence goes on from CAZAUR010000017.1 coordinate 26,830, forward strand.
TTCGGGGTCGAGGTCCACCCGACGGGCGCGCTGGACGAGCTCACGTTGATCAAGACCAGCCCGAAGCCGAAGCGCTTCCGGGACGAGCGGGGCTAGTCGCTCGTGAGCCTGCGCGACCAGGTCGCGATCGCGGGCATCGGCTGCACCGAGTACTCGAAGGACTCCGGCGTGAGCACCCTCACGCTCGCGTCCCGCGCGATCATGGCGGCGCTCGAGGACGCGGGTCTCGATGCGGACGCGGTCGACGGCGTCGCGACGTTCCGCGTGGGCGACTCGGTCCTGCCCGCCGTGCTCACGCAAGCGCTCGGGGTGCGCGACCCGCGCTGGTACCTCGATCAGTTCGGCGGCGGGAGCGTGTCGCACGCGATCGTCGGACAGGCCGCCCTCGCCATCCATGCGGGGATCGCCGACACCGTCGTCTGCTACCGCGCCTTGAACGCGCGCTCGGAGTTCCGGATGGGCGGCACCGGACGCCCGCTCGTGGACGCCGTCGAGACCCAGTACCAGGCACCCTACGGCTACTTCGTCCCGCCCCAGCAATTCGCGATGGCGGCGCGGGCGCACATGGAGAAATACGGCACGACCCAGGAGCAGCTGGGCCGCGTCGCCGTCCAGCAGCGCGCCAACGCCGTGCTGAACGAGCGCGCGATGATGCGCGAACCGATCTCGCTGGACGACTACGCGGCGTCGCGCTGGGTGGTCGAGCCCTTTCGTCTCTTCGACTGCTGCCTCGAGACCGACGGCGCAGTCGCCCTCGTCCTGACGAGCGCCGAGCGCGCGCGCGACTTGAAGAAGCCGCCGGTCTTGATCAGCGGCGCCGCCTGGGGCGGAGGCCAGACGCTCTACTCGAACCAACAACCCGACACGACGCGCTCCGCCGCCGCGGACGTCGCGCCACGCCTCTTCGAGATGGCCGGCGTCGGCCCCGGTGACATCGACGTCGCCCAGCTCTACGACTGCTTCACCTACAGCGTGCTCGTCCAGCTCGAGGACTACGGCTTCTGCGCGAAGGGCGAAAGCGGCGCGTTCGTCGCGAGCGGCGCGACCGCGAGGGACGGCACGCTCCCGGTGAACACCCACGGCGGGTTCCTGTCCGAGGGGTACGTCCACGGACTGAACCACGTGTACGAATGCGTGTCCCAGCTGCGTGGCGAAGCGGGTGCGCGCCAGGTCGAGGGTGCCCGCGTCGGGCTCTCTACGGCGCAGCCCGGCTACATCGCAGGGAACGCCTCGGCCCTCGTGCTCCGGAGCGACGCATGAGCGAAGTGTTCCTTCCCTGGGCGCCGACGCCCGATCGCGACTCCCAGCCCTGGTGGGACGCGCTCGCCGCGGGTGAATTCCAGCTGCAGCGATGTTCGGACTGTGCCGCGCTTCGCTGGCCCGCGCGTGCGATCTGCAACCGCTGCCGATCGTTCGAATGCGAGTGGGAGCGGCAGGACGGCGCGGGGACCGTGGCAAGCTGGGTCCGCACCCATCAGGCGTTCGCTCCGGCGTTGCGCGAGGTCGTGCCATACCGGGTCGTGCAGGTGCGACTCTACGTTCAAGACGATCTGTTGTTGGTGGGTGGGTGGATCTCGGATCGCGAGCCGGTCTTCGAGGAGGCGGTCGCGTTGGAGATCGTCGAGGGGGCGGATGGGTTTCGCGTGCCTTGTTGGCGCGGGGTGCGGGAATAGTTCGGGTGGTTTTGATCGGGGCGGTGGTTCGGGCGCCTTCGCTCGCGGGTGGCGCTTGGGACGGTCGTGCGCCGTGCCGTGGGGCCGGGTTAGCCCGGGACTTCCGAGAGGGAGATCGGGCCGCCGCCTCTCTGCCAACCTTTGGCCAGTAGCCAGGATCTCGGCCGTGCGACCTCGATCTTTGGGATCGCTTTGATCCGCTCCTTCCAGCCTTCGAAGAAGCGGCCGAAAGAGGCGGAATCGGGCGCATTGTTTCGGTCGAGCTTGTCGCCTCGCTGTCGGCGGTGCTTCCGGTCGTTGAGGAGCACGTAGCGCAGTGCGTTGCGGACCTGGCGCGGTGTCGAGAGCACGACCGAGTGGAAGCGCCCATCCAGAACGGGCCCCTTCCTTCGGAACACGCGGTTCACCGCCAGCGCGATCCGAGCGCCTATGCTCTTCATCCCGGAAGCGAGCGCCTTCTTGTCCAGCGCTTCGACGATCATGTGCACGTGATCTCGCTGAACGGAATAGTGAGCGACGCGGAAGTCTCCGCGCTCGCATCCGCGCTCGAGCGTGTCGCGAAACGCGCGAAGCCAGCGCGGATTCCGAAACGACGGCACGTCCCGACGCATCCGGAGCGTCACGTGGACGGGATGTTCTTTCCGGACCGCCGCGCGCTCCCAATGACGAACCCGCGCTCGCGGAGCGGGCTTCCGTCCGGGCTTCTTCCGCCGACGCGAAGCAAAGCGGCGATGCACGAAGCACTGATCGATCGAGAGCTGCTGGGGATCGTTCATCGCCTAACAAAGATAGGGGCGATGGTTCACCGAATCGAGCGCGGAACCAGCGTTCACTCGATATCTGATCCACGACCGGGCCCCACGGAAGAGCGTCAGCCTAACACCCACCCACCCCCACAAAAACCGAGGGCAAGGCGCTCGCCCCTAACGCCCCCCATCCGGAAGCGCATACGCCACATACACATCCCCCGACGGCTGACCGAGCTTCCCACCCCCCGCCGCAACGACGACGAACTGGCGACCGTCCGCTTCATACACCGCCGGCGTGGCAAAGCCGGCGAAAGGCAGCGCGTCCTCCCAGAGCAGCTTCCCCGTGTCCTTGTCGAAGGCGCGGATCTTCGAGTCGGGGGTCGCGGCGATGAACAGGATTCCGCCGGCGGTCACGACGGGGCCGCCGTAGTTCTCCGAGCCGAGGCCGCTCTCGCCGGACTCGAGGATCTGGGGGTAGTCGCCGAGGGGGATCTGCCAGCGATGCTCGCCGGTCGACAGGTCGATGGCGGTCAGGGTGCCCCAGGGTGGCTTGCTTCCGGGCAGGCCGTCGGTGTCGACGAAGCTCTGGTAGCCCGCGTGGGCGAAGCGCTTCTCGCCTTCGCGCTCCGCCCACTCACTCGGTGCGTCTTCTTCGCCGAGGTCGTAGAGCATCCAGGCGACCGCGTAGCGCTGGTACCAGGGCAGGACCGCGCCGACGGCGGGCATGCGACCGCGTCCATCGCGCAGGATCGCGTGGAACTCGAAGAAGCCCATGCGATCGCGGATGCCGATCAGCGGTGGGATCCCGGCGCCATCGCCCTTCAGGTCCAGGCCGTGACAGCTCGCGCAGAGCCCGAGATAGGCCGTGCCCACGAGCTCGGTCTCGCCGGCCACCTCCACCATCTGCAGGATCGAGGCGACCTGGTTGGCGTTCACGTAGAGCGTCTGCGACGACGCGTCCCATGCGGCCCCGCCCCACTCCGCGCCGCCGTCGATGCCGGGCACGAGGATCGAGCCTTCTGCGCTCGGCGGCTGATAGAGCGCACCCGATCGCATCTTCGCGATCCGCTCGCGAAGTGCCGCGTGGATCTCTGGCGTGCGATCGCTCACGAGGTCGGCGTTCAGCCTCTGCCGCACGAAGGGACGCGGCAGGACCGGAACCGGCTGCGACGCCGCGACGACCTCGCCCTCGATCGTCGACGGCACGACCGGCTCCTCGCGCATCTCGAAGAGCGGCTCGCCCGTCTCCCGGTGGAACACGTACGTGTGCCCCTGCTTCGTGACCTGCGCGACCGCCGGGATCGTCGCGCCGCCCCGTTCGAGCTCGATCAGGTTCGGTGGTGAGGGGAGGTCACGGTCCCAGACGTCGTGGCGGACGAGCTGCTGGTGCCAGACGCGTTCGCCCGTTCGCGCATCGAGAGCGATGAGGGAATTCGCGAAGAGGTTGTCGCCGAGTCGGTCGCCGCCAAAGAAATCCGGTGTCGCGGATCCGGTCGGGACGAAAGCGAGGCCGCGTTCGGCGTCGACCGTGATCCCTGCCCACGCATTCGCGCCGCCGACCGTCTTCCACGCTTCCGGCGGCCAGGTCTCGTACCCGAACTCGCCCGGCTGTGGGATCGTGCGGAAGGTCCAGCGGAGCTCGCCCGTCCGCGCGTCGAACGCGCGCACGTAGCCCGGCGCGGCGCCCTCGATCTCGTTCACGCGCCCACCCACGAGGATCAGATCCTCGAAGACGGTGACCGGCGTGGTGATCGTCACGCCCATCATGTCGGACGAGAGATCCCGCCCGAGTCCTTGGCTGAGGTCGATCTGTCCATCGTCCCCAAAGCCCTCGACCGGCCGCCCGGTCCGCGCATCGACGGCGAAGAGCAGATTTCGCGCGCCGAAGAGCACGCGCTGATCGTCTCCCTCCTGCCACCACGCCACGCCGCGGCTCGCACTCGCCGCCCACGAACCCGTCCCGGGATCGAAGCGCCAGAGCTCTTCCCCGGTCGCGGCGTCGAGGGCGAAGAGCACGAGGTTCGGCGAGCTGCCGTAGAGCACGCCCCCCGCGATCAGCGGGTTGACCTGGATCTGCAGCCCGCCCAGATCCGGCGCTCCGGAGCCGTAGGTCCAGGCGACCTCGAGCTGCGACACGTTCGTGCGATCGATCCGGGTCAGCGGCGACCACTGGCTCGACTCGAGCCCCCCGAGATAACCGCGCCACTCGCGCTCGCCCGGCGCCGCCTTCGCGCGCGCTGCGTCGAGTCGCTCGGCGTCCACGGATCCGTCGTGACACGAAGCAGAGAGGAGAACGAGCGCGACGCCCATGACGTGGGCGCCGAGCTGAGCGACAGGACCGGTCGATTGACTGCGCACGAGATCTCCGAGCGGGTTCGCTGCAACGGTAGCCGCGTCCTGCCGGCGAGCGACCACCGACCCGATCTGCCTTATCGTCTCGATCTCGACGCCACGGCCGGGAGGGACGCGCGTGAGTCTTGCCAAGAAGCTCTTGATCGGAATCGCATCGGCGCTGGCGCTGCTCGTCGCCCTCGCGCTCTTCGGCGCCTGGTACATCGGGATCTGGGGCATCCTCTTCCCGAGCCGCGACCACGAGACCACCCCGCCCGAGATCGCCGCCGACTTCGGCGCCGGGAAAGCGCGCCGCGTGCTCGTCTATTCGAAGACGAACTCCTTCCGACACACGGACGGCATCCCGGGCGCGAGCGCGCTCTTCGATGAGCTCGCCGCCGAGAATGACTGGGCGGTGTTCCAGACCGAGAACAGCGCGGTCTTCGACGAAGACATCCTCGCCCGCTTCGACGTCGTCGTGTTCTCGAGCGCGAGCGGCGACCACGCGAGCGATGCCCAGGACGCGGCGTTCCAGCGCTGGCTCGAGGACGGCGGGGGCTGGATCGGTATCCACGCCGCCGGCGACGGTTCGCACGCGGAATGGACCTGGTACGAGCAGACCCTCAAGACCGGGACCTACCTCGGACACATCCTCGGTCCGCAGACCCAGGAAGCCCGCGTCGTCGTCGACGACCCGAGCCATCCGGTGACGGCGGGGCTCCCCGCGGAGTTCCAGCACGAAGAGGAGTGGTACTCCTGGGATCGGGGCGCCCGCGAGGCCGGCTTCCACGTGCTGCTGACCGTCGACGAGTCGACCTACGAACCCTGGGTCCGCGGCTACGGTCAGGAACACAGCATCGAGATGGGCGATCACCCGATCGTCTGGGCACGCTGCGTCGAAGGCGGCCGCGCGGTCTACACGGCGATGGGACACTGGAGCGACGCCTATCAGCAGGACTACACGAAGACCCTTCTTCGCAACGCGATCACCTGGACGGGTGCACGGAACAAGCCGGAGTGTCGGGGCGGGACGGAGACCGCAGCACGGTGAGCCGCCTGCTCTCGATCCTGGTTCGCGGACTCGGCGGGCTCGTCCTCGCGGTCCTCGGGCTCGGCTTGCTCTATGCCTTGCTCCTCGTGATTCGGGCCGTCACGCACGTCGACCCCGACGACGCCGAACACGTCGAGGCGAAGAACCGCTACCTCGCGTCCGTCGCCGAAGAGACACCGGCGGCGCAAGACGCAAGACCGAACATCCTACTCGTGCTCTTCGACGATCTCGGACACGGCGACCTCGGCGCCTACGGCGCCGGATCGATCGCCACGCCCCATATCGATCGCGTCGCGAGCGAGGGCCTGCGGCTCGACGACTACTATGCGCCCTCACCGGTCTGCACCTCGTCGCGCGTCGGGCTCCTGACGGGCCGCTATCCGAATCGAGCGCTGCTCAACATCGTCGCGTTTCCGACGGGCAGCCCGGTGCACTTCATCATGCGGGCGCTGGGAACGCCGTCGACCCGCCTCGTCGAGGAGGAGATCCTGCTCCCGGAGATCCTGTCCGCCGCAGGCTACGAGACCGGGATGGTCGGCAAGTGGCACCTCGGCGATCGCGCGCCCTCGCGCCCGGTGGATCGCGGCTTCGACACCTACCTCGGTGCGCTCTGGAGCAACGACATGACCCCCTTCGCGATCTACGAGGGCGACGAGGTTCTGCACGAGGCCCCCTTCGACCAGACCCGCATGAAGCGCGTATACGAGGACGCCGCCGTCGAGTTCCTCGACAGAGAGCACGATCGCCCCTTCTTCCTCTACTTCGCGCACAACTTCCCGCACATTCCGCTCTACGCGCCTGACGAAGACCTCGGCCGCTCGGACGCCGGCCTCTACGGCGACGTCGTCGAAGGCCTCGACGACTCCGTCGGACGCATGATCGAAGTGCTCGAGCGTCGCGGCGAGCTCGACGACACGATCGTGATCATCACCTCGGACAACGGCCCCTGGTACGAGGGCAGCGCCGGTCTCGCCCGCGGCCGCAAGAACCAGACCTGGGAAGGCGGTATGCGCGTGCCCTTCATCGTGCGCTGGCCCTCGCGTATCGCATCCGGCAGCACGAGCGACGCTCCGATCGTCGGCGTCGACCTGGTTCCGACGCTCCTCGGGCTCCTCGGTCTGCCCGCCCCGCCCGACCGCATCCTCGACGGCGTCGACGTCGGCGCCCACCTCTTCGAAGCAGCTCCGGCCGAAGATCGCCTCGTCTACTACTACGCGACGAGCCAGGGCGGCAGCGGCGGACTCGACGCGGTGCGTGACGCGCGCTTCAAGTACCACCGCCGTCGCGGCGTCCGCGCTGGCGGGACCGAGCGACTCTCGGCGAACGCGGACCATGGTCCCTGGCTCTTCGACCTCGACCAGGACCCGAACGAGTCCTGGGACGTCTCGCGTCGCTATCCCGACGTGATGGCCCGACTCGCCGCCGCGTTCGAAGCCCGCGTGACCGAGGACCGCGAGAACCTGCGCGGATGGCGATAGGCGGAACCGGAACCTAGGGTCCGGGCACCCTTGCATCCGATCCTTCTGGAGGAAGCCGTGGAAGCCCAACGTCGTGCCCTGCTCGTCCTGATCGCCGTGGGCGGCTCCGCCGTGCTCGGCAGCTACGTGCTCGCCTTCGTCTACGCGCCGGCGGTCGAGGCGGATCTCTGGGGCGGCATCCCCGATTCCTGGCGCGGCTTCTACACGGTGAACATGTTCCTGGCGGCCGCGGGGTTCTTTCCGGCGACCGTCCTGCTCGGGTTCAAGACGCCCCTCGACGCGTTCCGCGATCAGACGGGCGTGCCCTGGGACGGCTTGATCGCCGCCTACGCCGCGATTCTCGTTCCGTCCGCGCTCTGGCTCCCGCTGCTCGCGTTCTACGGCGCCGACCCGACCCCGATGCTGTGGCTCGCGATCCGGGTCGTGCTCTTTCTGGTCGGCGCCGGCGCGAGCGTCGTCGCGTACATGCTGATCCGACGCGCCGCGCACGGTCCGACGCCCGCGTGGGTCGCTGTCATGATGTTCTTCTTCTTCTGGCTGCAGACGATGGTGCTCGACGCGCTGATCTGGCCGGCGTACTACCCGGCATAGAGCCCCTCTGGACGACTCGAGCGGGGTTTGCCGCGGCGCTCGCCGCGTGCGACGTTGGGCGGCCCACCCGAGGAGTTCCCCCATGTCGTCCCGCTTCACCGACCAGGTCCTGATCGTCACCGGCGCCGCCTCCGGCATCGGCCGCGCCACCGCCCTCAAGCTCGCCGCCGAAGGGGCGTCGATCTTCCTGACCGACGTCGTCGCCGAAGGACTCGAAGAGACGGTCAAGGCCGCGAGCGAGTCCACGAGCGCGAGCGGTGGACGCGTCGAGTCGAGCGTGACCGACATCTCCGACGAGGCGCAGGCCGGTGCGAGCGTCTCCGCGTGCATCGAGGCCTTCGGAAAGCTCGACACGCTCTGCAACAACGCCGGCGTCCTCGGCTATCGGAACACCCACGAGATGGAGTTCTCGTTCTGGCGCAAGGTGCTCTCCGTCAACCTCGACGGAACGTTCCTGATGACCCGGGCCGCGATCCCGCACCTCCTCGAGACGAAGGGCGCGATCGTGAACATCGGTTCGACCGCGGGCCTCGCCGGTCTGTGTTATGGCGCGGCCTACAGCGCGTCGAAGGGCGCGATCCACGCGTTCACCCGCGCGATCGCCGTGGAGTACGCGAGCCGCGGCCTGCGCGCGAACTCGATCTGTCCCGCGTCGATCGAGACCGGCATGACGGTCGCCACCGAACTCCCGAAGGACGCGGATTTCGGGCCCCTGAACCGCCTCGCCTCGCTGCACGGACCGACCGGCCCCGAGAGCGTCGCCGACCTGATCCTCTTCCTCGCCTCCGAGGAGGCGCGCCACATCAGTGGCGAGGAGATCCGGATCGACGGCGCCGCCCTCGCGTGAGCTTCGCCCCGACTCCGTCGCGCGCGATCGTGTTCGACATGGACGGGGTGCTGATCGACTCCGAACCCCTGTGGCGGCGCGCCGAGGTCGAGGTCTTCGGCCGCTTCGGCCTGGCGCTCGTCGAATCGGATTGCCTGCAGACGACCGGGCTCCGGATCGACGAGGCCGTCGAGTACTGGACGCAGCACCGCGACTGGTCGCCCGTCTCCATCGGCGAAGTCGCGGACGAGATCATCACGGGCATGGACGCGCTGATCCGCGCGGAGGGCCGACCGATCGCCGGCGTCGAAGCCGCGCTCGCGGCGGCCGCCGCCGGCGACTACCGGATCGGTCTCGCGTCGTCCTCGCCCGACCGGCTGATCGAAGCGACCCTGGAGGCGTTCGGTCTAGGAGATCGCTTCGCGGTCACGCGCTCCGCGGAGCACGAAGCGCTCGGCAAGCCCCACCCCGACGTCTATCGCTCGACCCTCGCTGCGCTCGAGGTCGAACCCTGCGACGCGATCGCGATCGAAGACTCCGCGAACGGCGTCCTGAGCGCGATCGACGCGGGCATGCGCTGCGTCGCGCTCCCGCCGCCCGAACAACGGGACGATCCGCGATTCGACGCGGCGACCTGGCGGATGGACTCGCTCGAGGCGTTCGCGAAGGCGCTCCCGGAGCTGCGAACCGCGCGCGAGGACCAGGAGGACCCGGCATGACGACGGAAGAGATGGACGCGATGGCCGAGGCCTACTTCTCGACGGTGTGCGCCGCGGACGCCGAGGGACTCCGCGCGCTCTTTTCGGACGACATCCGCTGGCGGATCCCGAAGGGCGCGATCCCGCCCTACGGCGGCGAGCACGAAGGGGCGGACAAGATCGTCGAGATGATGCTCGGCGCCGTCGGCACGTCCTTCGTCGCGGGCTCCCAGCGCTTCGAGGTCAAGACGACCCTGATCGGCGACGACGTCGTCTGCAAGGAGACGGAGATGACCGCGGAAGGCGTCGACGGCCGAAGCTATCGCAACGACTACACCTTCTTCTTCGTCTTCCGCGATGGGCGGATCCGCGAGATCCGAGAGCACGTGGACACGCGCTATGCCGCGGAGTTCTTCGGCTAGGCGGAAGCCAGCGGCTTCCCGTCGGCGGACACGCGCATCGGTGTGTCCGTCTCCCAGACCATGTTGAAGAAGCGCCGCGCGATCACCCAGATGTCGCCCTGGCGCACGTAGTCGTCCTCGTAGCGGATCCCCATGTCGAGCTTGAAGGGGATCCCGTCGATCTCGTGCACGTGGTTCGCGACGCAGTAGACCTCGCCCTTGGCCGCGTCGCCGTCGACTTCGAAGTAGGTGTTGAGCACGCCGTGGAGCGTCGCGCTGAACTGATCGAGGGATTGCAGCCCGGCGCGCAGCTGATCGTGGCCGGTCATCTCGTAACCCGGACCCGACAGGACCCCGTCCGCAGCGAACACCGTCGGCAGATCGTCGAAGGACATCCGGTCCATCATGCGCGCGTAGCGGCCCGCCGTCTCGCGCAGGCGCGCCTCGTCCTCACGGCGGTCAGGGGTCTCGTTCGCGGCCATCGTGCGTCCTCCGGGTAGTCGTGGTCATACTAGCCGGATCCCGGGGCCTCCGGCCGTCTCGCGTGCGATTGAATCGGCGCCCGCCCACCGGTACTTTCCCGGTTCGCACCGAGCGTTGACCGCAGGGTCCCGTTCGAGTTCGGGACCCTGTGAACCCGGTCAGATCCGGAAGGAAGCAGCCGTAGCAGGTCTTGGCTGCGAGTGGGCCGCCCTGCGGTCAAGGCTCGGTGCGTTGCGGTCGGCGTTCACGACCCAACCCCTCAGCGTCTTCGACGACGGAAGTTCCCCCCTTTGAGCTACCAGGTCATCGCGCGGAAATGGCGGCCGCAGAGCTTCGACGAGGTGTCGGGGCAGCAGCACGTCACGACGGCGCTGCGGAATGCGATCCGGAGCGATCGAATTCCGCACGCGATGCTCTTGACGGGACCGCGGGGCGTCGGAAAGACGACCCTCGCGCGGTTGATCGCGCGCTGCCTGAACTGCGAGAAGGGCCCGACGATCGAGCCCTGCGGCAGCTGCCCGCCCTGCACCGAGATCACCGAGGGGCGCTCGACGGACGTGCAGGAGATCGACGCCGCGAGTCGGACCGGCGTCGACGACATGCGCGAGGTGATCGAGTCGATCCGCTACGCCGCCGCGCCCGGCAAGTACCGCATCTTCATCGTGGACGAGGTCCACATGCTCTCGGGGCCGGCGTTCAACGCGCTGCTCAAGACCCTCGAAGAGCCGCCGCCCAAGAGCCTCTTCGTGTTCGCGACGACGAACCCGGAGAAGATTCCCTTCACCGTCCTCTCCCGCTGCCAGCGGCACGACCTGCGCCGGATCGCACTCTCGACCGTCGGAGAGCGGCTGGCCGAGATCTGCGCGTCCGAGAACATCGCGATCTCGCCGGCGGCCGTCGCGTCGATCGCGCGCGAGGGCGACGGGTCGATGCGCGATGCGCAGACCCTCCTCGATCAGATCGTCGCGTACGCGAGCGGCCGGGAAGGCGCCGCAGAGATCACCGACGAGGTCGTCGCCGACGTGCTCGACCTGGTCGACCGTCGCGTGCTCCGCGAGATCGCCCTCGCCTGCATCGAGGGCGACCCGAAGGCGGCCCTCGAACACGTCGCCCGCGCGACCGGCGGCGGATCCGAAGCACGGCGCGTCGCCGACGCGCTCCTCGAGCTGCTGCGCGACCTCGTCGTCCTGCGCGTCGCGCCGGAAGGCGAAGGGCTCTTCGAAGGGACCGACGAGGAGCGCGCCGAGCTGATCGAGCTCGGCGGCAAGACCGAGCCGGCGCGACTGCGCCGCATGTTCCGCGCCCTCGTGCGGGAGATCGAAGACCTGTCCTGGGCGCCGCAGCCGACGGCGGTGCTGGAGATGGCGGTCATCCGACTCGCGACGATGCCCGCTGGCGACGACGTCGGGCAACTGCTCGCGCGCCTCGATCAGCTCGAGCGACGCCTCGCGGCCGGGGGCGTGCCGAGCGGCGGAGGAGCTGGGGGCGGAGGCGGCGGCCGCGTCTCCGATCGCGGACCGCGACGTCGCGCGCCCGAGCCCGCCGCCAGGACGACCCCGACGCGGGCCGCGGACGCCGACGCGGAATCCTTCGACTCGCCCCCAGCGGCCGGACCAAGCAAGACCGCGGCGGCCCCAGCCGCGCGCACGAACGGTCGCGGCGCGACCGATGACATCGACGCGGCGTTCGACGGCCCGGCCGCCGCGCCCGACGCACCCGTCACGCCCGCGGAACCCGCGCGCTTCGACGCGCCGGAACCCGCAGAGGCACCCTCGCCCGCCGCGCCGTCCTCTTCGTCCCCGTCCTCTTCATCGACTTCGTCGGCCGCCCCGACGATCGGCGGCGGCGCGCCGCCCGCGACGATCTTCGACCGGTTCCGGACGAAAGCCCTCGAGCTCGACCGCTCGAAATTCGCCAGTCTCGACGGCGCGACGCTCGTCGGCATCGAGGGCAACACGATCCGGATCGGCGCCGACGCGGCCTTCCACGTCGAACGACTGCGCGGCCGCCAGCCCGAGCTCGAGGCACTCGCGACGAAGCTCTTCGGCAAGGCGACGCGAATCACGGTCGAGATCGCCGTCGGAGACGCGCGGCGGGAGCAGAGCCAGGCCTCGCGCGAGCACGAGCGAAGGCAGCGACAGGAAGCGCTGAACAGCGAGCCCGTGAACCTCGCGATCGAAGTGCTGAACGCGGAGATCGTCGAGATCCGTCCGCTCGGCGCCGGCGCGACGGCCGGCAGCACGAACACAGGAGACGACGCGTGAATCCGAACGAGATGCAGGAGATGCTCCAGCGCGCCCAGGAGATGCAGTCCAAGATGGGCGAGCTGCAGGCGGAGCTCGCGCGGCGCGAATACGAAGCGAGCGCCGGGGGTGGAATGGTCACCGCCGTCGTGTCCGGGGCCTTCCGCGTCCTGAGGGTCGAGATCGAGCCCGTGATGATCGAGCACAAGGACCGGGACATGATCCAGGACCTCACGGCAGCGGCGGTGAACGCGGCGCTCACGAAGGCCCAGGAGTCGGTGTCCCAGGAGATGGCGCGCTTCCAGTCTTCGATGCTCGCCGGTCTGCCGAACCTGCCCGGAATGCCGGGGATGCCCGGGAGCGGCGGCTGATGTCCTCGTCCCCCGCGATGGATCGTCTGGTCGCGAGCCTCAAGCGCCTGCCGGGGATCGGCGAGAAATCCGCGACTCGCCTCGCCTACTTCCTGTTGAGCGCGCCGGAAGATCTCTCCCGCGAGCTCTCCGAGTCGATCGCGCGACTCCAGCGCGACACGGTCGTCTGCGAGACGTGCTTCACCCTGTCCGACCGCACGCCCTGCCCCATCTGCGACCACCCTGACCGCGACCGTTCCCTCGTCTGCGTCGTCGAGGAACCGGCGGACATGGCCGCCATCGAGCGCAGTGGCGGCTTCCGCGGGCTCTATCACGTGCTAGGCGGTGCGCTCTCGCCGATCGACGGAATGGGCCCCGAAACCCTGCGCGTGGAGGAGCTCGAACGCCGGGTCGCGCAGGACGGCGTGAAGGAAGTCGTGCTCGCCACCAACCCGACCGCCGAGGGCGACGCAACGGCCCACTTCCTCGCGGATCGCCTGCGCGGCAGCTCGGTCGAGGTCTCGCGGATCGCCTACGGCATGCCCCTGGGCGGCGACATCGAGTACGCCGACCACGTGACCGTCAGCCGCGCGATCGAGAACCGACGCGCCCTCCGCGACTAGCAGCCACCGCCCGCGCGCCCGATCTCGCCGCTACGGATCCAGATAACCGAGCGCCTCGAGCTGCGCGCGCTTCAGGGGATCCAAGGGCGCGGCTGCCGGGGGCTCTGCGCCCACCGGTGCCCTGCCGCTCCAAGCATCCACCTGCCGATTCGCCGCCGCAGCGAGTGCTTCGCCGGCGCCGTCGAGGGCGACCCGCGACCGGCTGTCCGGGTCGGTCTCGAGGTCGTAGTAGGCGACGGTCTCCCGCGAGCGCATGTCGAGGATCACTCGCCGCTCCGGGGTCCAGGCGGCGATCTGGCCCGTCTTCCCGTTGGTCCAGGAATAGAGTGGCCGCTTCGGGTCACGGCCCTCCCCCAGCCGGGTGAGCGCGACCGGGGCGCCGCCCTCGACGACGCGCCGCAGCCCGCGGCCGAGATCCGCGAGCTGGATCGGCGTCGACACGACCTCGGCCGCCTCTCCTGGCACGTGCACGAGGAGCGGCACGTGCAGCATCGCGTCGTAGAGCTGCGTCGCGTGCAGCAGCCGGCCGTGCTCGCCGAACGCCTCACCGTGGTCGGAGGTGAGCACGACGATGGTGTCGTCCCGAAGCCCGCGCGCATCGAGCGCGTCGACCAGCCCCCCGAAGAGCGCGTCCGCGTACGCGAGATTCTCGTCGTAGAGCGTCCGGATCTTCGCGAGCGTATCGGACTCGAACGTAGGCCCCTGGGCGTCCATCGCCATCAGGGAAGGCGTCGACCCGTTCGGACGATCGGCTTCCGTCGAGCCGAATCGACCGGCAAAGGGCGGCGGCGGCGCGTAGGGGTTGTGGGGACGTAGAAGATGCAGGTAGAGCAGGAAGGGGCGCGACGCATCGGCCGCGGCCTCCCGGAGCGCCGACTCGATCTCGGCCTCCGTGTCGAGGTCGGGGGCGATCTCCTGCCCGCTCGCGAGCGCGTCGATCGGCCAGGCCTCCCGGAACGAGTCGAAGCCCTGGTCGAGGCCGAAGTATCTCGTCACGTAGGGATTCTCGGAGTAGGCGACCGTCGCGTAGCCGTGGTCGTGCGCGATCTCGGCGAGCAGCTCCACGTCGCCCGGGACGCGGCCGCCGCTCCGTGCGCCCAGTCCGGTGGCGGCGGGGTTCGCGCCGGCGAAGAGCGAACTCGTCGAGAGAAAGGTATAGGAGGCTTCGCTCATGACCCGCGCGTAACGCACGGCCGTCTCGGCGAAGGCGTCGGCGCGAGGGGTCGTCGGGCGCCCATAGCCGTAGGATCCGAAGTGGTCTGCGCGCGCCGCGTCGAGCACCACGACGACGACGTTCGGCGCGCTCGAAACCTGCGATTCGGCGGAATCCCCGGCCGGAGCGCGCAGATCCCGACACCCGGCTGTCAGCAGCAACCAGGCGACGATGAGGGCCGCACTCCCGGTTCGCGCTCGAGACATCCGTCGTCCCCGGTCGAACGGGACGCCATCGAGACTCCGCGGTGGAAGCCTCGAGAGAGGCGTCCCTGCGACCACCTTACACGCGTACGCACGAAAGTGTTCCGCCGAAATCGCGGAGCGCGACCACCGGGAATCTCACGCGACTCCACCGGCAGGTCACCGGCAGGCTCACCGAAGGCGACCGCCCCCCGAAGATTTTCACGTCGAAATGCGGGAGCGCGGCCGGAAAACCACGCGCCCCACCTAAAGACACGAGAAACGTCGGCCGAATCAGGAACAGACGCGGGCTCGGTGTGTGCCGGAGCGCGTTTGGCGGCGCTTCCCGACGCGGGGTAAGCTGCCAAAAAGGGTCCATTTCCCGGACGTTTACAGAGGCAACTGCCGATGATGGAATCCCAGCTCGTGATGCAGCAGGAGGACTTCGACCGAGTCCTCGCGATCATCCAAAAGCTGGTCCGAGACGCCAACGCGAAGGGCGTCTTCGTGGTCGACAAGGCGGGTCAGCTCGTGGGCGAGGCCGGCGAGATGCAGGGGATCGACAGCACCAGCCTCGCCAGTCTGACGGCTGGCTGCGTGGCCGCGACCGGCGGACTCGCCAAGATCGTCGGCGAGGACGAATTCCCGATCCATTTCCATCAGGGCCAGCGGGACAACCTGCACATGACCCTGGTCGGCGACCGAATGATCCTGGTCGTCGTGTTCGACGAACGCAGCTCGCTCGGACTGGTTCGCCTTCGTGTGAAGAAGGCGGGCGCCGAGCTCGCGAAGCTCTTCGAAGAGGTCAAGAAGAAGGCGGAGACCGAGGCGAACAACGCGAATTCGCCCTTCGCCGAGATCACCGATGACGACATCGACAACCTTTTCAACGACTGAGCCTGCGTCTCAGTCGTGTCGCCGCGGGCGCCTCAACGGCTGAATCCCACTCTCGACTAAGAATACGGACACCACCCCATGTCTTTCATCAACTACAGCTCGAGAGAGATCAACTGCAAGATCGTCTACTACGGCCCCGGCCTGTGTGGGAAGACGACGAACCTGCAGCACATCTACCAGAAGACGAACCCGGACGTGAAGGGGAAGATGATCTCCCTCGCGACCGAGACGGAGCGCACGCTCTTCTTCGACTTCCTGCCCCTGGCCCTCGGTGAGATCAGGGGCTTCAAGACCCGCTTCCACCTCTACACGGTGCCGGGTCAGGTCTTCTACGACGCGAGCCGCAAGCTGATCCTGAAGGGCGTCGACGGCGTCGTCTTCGTCGCGGACAGCCAGATCGAGCGAATGGAGGCGAACGTCGAGAGCCTCGACAATCTGAAGGTGAACCTGAAGGAGCAGGGCTACGAGCTCGACAAGGTTCCCTACGTGATCCAGTACAACAAGCGCGACCTGCCCAACGCCGCGCCCCTCGAAGAGCTCCAGCGACTCCTGAACCCGACGGGCGCACCCGAGTTCGAGGCCTGCGCGACGACGGGCGAAGGCGTCTTCGAGACCCTGAAGGCCACCGCCAAGGGCGTGCTCGCCGACCTCAAGAAGATGGGCGGCTGAAGAGGCCCTCTTCCCGAGCCCAACCCCGGCTCGCTAGGCGACGACGTCGAGGGAGCCGCCCACCGGCCGCTCCGCCGGCTGGCCGTAGGCCGTCGCTCGCTTCGACGCGCGCTCCTCGCGCTCGACGCTGAACTTCTCCTGCCGCGCAGACATCTCCTGCTGCGTGGCCTCGGAAGCGACCCGCCGATCCTGCGGTGAGGGCTCCGCGGGCGCCAGCGCAGCGCGACGCACCTGCTGCATCTTCTGGATCGTCGCGTCGGGATCGTTGGGAATCGGCGCGGTGTCGATCTGGACCTCGCCACCGACCGCGTAGCGCCGTCCGTCGGGACCGCGCTCGTATTCGTAGCTGGGCCCGCCGCGGGCGTAGCGCCCAGCGGCCGCCTTGTGCGCGTTCTCGTGGGCACGCACGTCGGCATCGCGCTGCTCGAGGCGGGTGACCTCCTCTTCCTCGTCCTTGGTCAGGTCCCCAGGCCGGCTGGCTCCTTCGCGGCTGCCGTCGGAATTCCTGGCCTGCGCCGCATCGGATTCGTCGGCCGCGGCGCGGTCGTTCTCCGTCGCTCCGGCTTCGCTCAGCCCGACGAGCGCGCGCGCCTCGGACGAAAGCGAGACCTCGACCCCGCGCACGGTCGCGCGGCGGCGCGACTCCGAGGTCGCGTCGCGATCGGTCTTCGCGGGCGGACGGGTGGACGCGGATCGATCGAAGCGATCGACGCCCCGCGGCTCCACCGCGCCGAGCACCCTGGCCACGAATTCGATGTCCACCGCGCCCTCCACGGTCGATCACCCAAAGCGCCGCGCCCCTCGCGCGACCTCCTGCTCATCGCCCGCCCGGGCTCGCGTTTGAAGGAGCGGGCCCCTAAATGGGGCATCCCGTCGAGCAGCTGCGACGGTCGATCCATCGAGCAAGCGGGATGCATCGAAGGCGCAGCAGCGTCGGCGCGTCGCAGCGCGCGACTGCCGTCGTTCAGGCGGCCGCCTCCTCCGGTCCGTCGCCGTCGATGTCCGACGTCTCGGCCACGCCGAGCTCCGGCCGCCGACCCCGGCGCCAACGATCGATCTGTCGGTTGATGTCGTTGGCCGAGACGTAGAGCGACGGCACGAGGAAGAGGGTCACGCCCGACGTGAGCGCGAGGCCCCAACCGAGCGCGAGGGACATGGGCGACATGACCGCGTCGTAGCCGCCGAAACCGTACGCGGTCGGCAACACGCCGCCGAAGGTCGAGAGGCTCGTCACCAGCACCGGGCGCAGTCGCGTCACGAAGGCCTCGACCACCACTTCGAAGCGCTCGTGCTCCGAGATCCCGCGGTCGAGGACATGCTGTGCCTGGTGGACCGAGTCGACCATCACGATGGACGCGTTCACGACGACGCCGGAGAGACCGATCGTTCCGATCAGGGGCAGCAGGGAGAAGTGCATCCCGTGGGCCCAGAAGGTCAGGATCACGGACATCGCGGCGAAAGGCACGACCGCGATCACGAAGAAGGCTTCGAGGAAGGAGCCGAGCATGATCGCGATGACCGCGCCGATCCCGAAGAAGACCGCGATCGCGACGAAGCCGAGGTCACCCATCGCGCGCCGCGACTGCACGACCTCTCCCGAGAGCTCGAACTCGATGTCACTCCGACCTTCGTATCGCGGCATGAAGTCCTGCTCGATCGCCTGGGCGATCGTCACGGCGGTCACGCCAGCGTTCGGATCGATCCCACCGGTCACGGAGACCGCTCGCAGGCCGTTGCGATGCTGGATGCGCGCGACCGCGGGGATCTCGACCGGATCCACGACGTCGCGCAACGACACGAGCTCTCCGCGTGAGTTCCTCACCTGGGTGTCGAGCAGCGCGTCGATCGAGCGCCGCGACGAGGGCTCGAAGGCGACGCGAATGTCCGTCGACTCCTCGAGGTCGCGCATCTCCGACGCGATCAAGCCGTAGTAGGAGGCCTTGAGCGTGAGGCCGAGATCGTGCGCGTCGAGCCCGCTGCGCGCGAGGCGCTCCGGGTCGGGGTTCAGGTCGATCTGACGCATGCCGAGCTTCTCGTCGACCGAGAGGTTCGTGACGCCCCCGAGCCCTTCGAGGAACTCGACGAGCGCGAGCGCCGCCTGGCGCCGGACCTGATCGTCGTTCGCGAGCACGAACACGTTCACCGGCTCGAGGCCGGGCGGGCCGTCGACCTGGGCCTCGAAGATCAGCTCCGCTTCCATCGGCCCACGAACGAGGGGCTGCAGCTCCGCCATCCACTCGGCAGCCGTCATCCGCTTCTTGTCGAGGTCGAGGTGCATCGTGATGACGGCCTCGTTCTCCGAGGAGCCGTACTCGCGATCGAAGGCCTGCGAGTCCATGTGGCCGACGCGGGTCGTGATCGCGATCAGGTCGTCGCCCATGAGCGGTGGGATCTGCGCCTGGATCATGTCCGCGACGGCTTCCGTCTTCTCGATCGGCGTGCCCGCTGGCATCCGCACCTTGAGCGAGAAGCCGGGCGCGGACTCCTGTGGAAAGAACTCGAACTGCATCTGCGGCGCGATCACCAGCGCGATGAACAGGAAGATCGCCGCGAAGACCGCGACGACCTTGCCGCGGTTCGGCAGCGTCTTGTGCAGGGCTCGCCGGTAGCGCTCCTCCAGGTCGAGCATGAACTGCCGCTTCGGCCGCGGCATCGCGTCCGACCGCACCATCGACATGTGCGGCGGCAGGATCAGGAAGCTCTCGAGGAGCGAGAGCGCGAGGGCGAGACTGACGACGACCGGGACCTGCCAGACCATCTTGGACGGCATGCCACCGATCGCGAGCATCGGCAGGAAGGCGAGGAGCGTCGTGGCGGCGGAGGCGATGACCGGGCGCGCGACGGCCAGCGTGCCGGAGATCGCCGCTTCCGCAGGATTGACTCCGTCCTGACGGCGAAGGAGGATCTTCTCGGCGACGACGACGGCGTCGTCGACGAGCATGCCCAGGACGATCACGAAGGCCATCGTCGAAACGAAGTTGATCGTGAGGCCGACTTCGGGGATCAGCGCGGTCACGCCGAGGATCACGAGCGGCACGCCGACGCAGACCCAGATCGCGGCGGAGGGCGCCAAAAAGAGGAAGACGATGCCGGCGACGAGAGTGAGCCCCATGATGCCGTTGCTGGCGATCACGCGGAGCCGATTCGACATCTCGTAGGACGCATCGTTCACGATCGTCGTGGTGACGCCGGGCGGAAGCGGAATCGTCTCGAGCGCCGCGGCGATCGCGTTCCGCGTGTCGATCATGTCGGCGTCGCCCTTCTTGACCGCCACTAGCGACAACCCCGGGCGCCCGTTGGTCCCGGCGATCAGCCCCACGTCCTCACGACCGAGCTCGAGGCGTGCGACGTCGCGCACGCGCAGCGGCCCGCCTTCGTCGAAGCGCAGGATCGTCTCGCCGACCTCGGAAGGCTCCCCGTAGCGCCCCCACATCACGACCTGGCGTCGGTCGCCGGCGCTCTCGAGCACGCCGCCGGTATCCGAGACGTTGCGGCGCTCGACGGCGCGCGCGACGTCCAGGATCGTGACGCCGTGGGCGCGTGCAGCGCCCGGGTCGATGAGCACGCGGAGCTCGGGATCCGGGAGCCCGATCTCTTTGACCTCCCCGACGCCATCGAGGCGCATCAGGGTCCGCTTGAGGATCCGGGCCGCCTCCGGCAGCGCCGCCTGATCGCCTGCCACGGCGATCTCGAGCACGGGTTGCTTCGACGGATCCATCGTGAAGACCGTCGGATCGTCGCGCATGTCGGGCGGGAAATCGTTGATCGCCTCGATGGCGTTCCGGATCTCCCGCTCCTTCTTGAAGATGTCCTCGTCCGGCGTGTCGTCGTCGAGCTTGACCGTCGTGACCGATCGGTTGTCGGTCACGATCGTCGTGAAGCTCTCGAGGCCGTCCACCTCGCGGAGCTCGTCCTCGATCGGAATCGTGATCTTGGTCTCGACGTCCTGGGCGGCGGCCCCGGGCAGGATCCCGGTGATCATGAACATCGGCATCGTCGCTTCGGGGAAGCCCTCGACGTTCGTGCGCATCACGGCGAGCAGCCCCATCACGACCACCGCGAGGGTGATCGTGTTGACGAGCAGGTGTCGTTCGACGAAGAAGCGGATCAGTCGTTCCATCGACTACCCCTCCCCGTCGATCACGACCGCGACGCCGTCGCCGAGCGCGAAGTGACCGTCCCAGACGACGCGGTCGCCCTCGGACAGGCCTTCGAGGATCTCGATCCACTCGCCCGCGCTGCGGCCAGTGCGCACGCGCCGTGTTCGCGCGACGGTCGCATCGCCGCCGCCTTCGATCACGAACACTTCCGGGTGTCCGTTGCGGCGGAGGAGCGCGGCGCGTTTCGCGATCAATCGGGGCGACTGGTCGGGATCGGGCAGCTCTACCTTCGCGACGAGACCATCGCGGAGCTTGCGCTCGGGATCGTCCATCCGTAGCTCGATCGCGTACGTGCCGTCCTTCGCGGAGGCGACGCGCGCGACGCTCTCGAGCCGCGCTTCGAAGACGTCGCCGCCGAGGTCCCGGAACGTGACCCGGGCGATCGTGCCGGGAACGAGTCGGGCCGCTTCGCCGGCGGTCACGCTGCCGAGGATCCGAACGCGCGAAAGGTCGACGAGGACCGCGACCGGCGTGCCGGGGGTCACGTAGTCTCCGACGTCGACGGCGATCGAGTCGACCGTCCCGGCGAAGGGCGCGTCGATCCGCGTATCGGCGAGATTGCGCTTCGCGGTGTCCCGGGCGACCACGGCGAGGGCGACCTCGTCGCGAGCGCGGTCGACGCCGTGCTGGAGGTCGTCGTATTGCTGGGTGCTGAGCGCCTTCTGCGCCAGGAGCCGCTCGCCTCGGGCGAATTCGCGCTTCGCGTGGGCGAGGACTGTCCGCGCGGCCGAGAGCGAGGCCTCCGCGCGCCGCAGCTCGAGCTCCATGCGCGAGCCCTCGAGGCGCAGGATGCCCCCGTCGACCTCGACGTCCGTGCCGGGCTCGACGACGCGTTCGAGCACGCGGCCCTGGGTCTCGGCGGTGATCGTCGCACGGTGATAGGCGCGCACGGTCGCCGTGATGCGGTCCTCGATGGGTAGCGCGTCGAGGCGCACGGAATCGACGCGCACGCGGAGCCGCGTTTCGGGCGGCGCGGCCGCGACCGCCGTCTCGCCCCGCGGTGACGCGTTCGAGTCGTTGCACGCGATCCAGGTCGCGGCGACGAGGCCCAGCGCCAGGACGAAGAGTCCCGCGCGCGCGAGGGCCTTCGCGGTCCCGTCGTTCAACGAGAGCGGGTTCATGATGCAGTCTCCGTTTGGGCGCGGAGTGCTGTAGAGAGAAGCTTCTGGTTGTGCTCGATCAGGCGCTCGGGAAAGTCGCCGTCGAGCTCGAGTCCGAGGTGCGGACCGAGGATGGGCAGCATGAGGAAGGGGAACCCCGAGAGGCTCGCCAATGTCATGGCCAGCATGCGAGGATCGTACTCCGTCGAGATCGAGCCGTCCGCTTGCGCCTGCTCGAGGCGCTCGATCATCATCGTGATCGGCCCCTGCGCGACGAACTCGCCGATGAAGTCCTTGAGCGGCGAATCCTTCCGCGCGAGCAGCTCACGCATGATCACGCGCGGCAACCACGGGTCCGCCGCGATCGACGAGATCTGGATGCGGATCAATTCGCTGATGCGGTCCTCGCTCGAGCGGCCCGGATCATCGAGGATGGCGTCGACCTGCTCGCTGATCTGCGAGAAGACGCGCTCGAACATCGCTCGGTACAGGCCGTCCCGGTCGCCGAAGTAGTACGCGATCATGCCGGGGCTGACTTCGGCCCGGCGCGCGATCTCGCGCAGGCCGGCGGTCTCGAAGCCCTGCTCGACCGCGATCTCGACCGCGGCGTCGAGCAGCCGCTCGCGAACGTCGCCGGCGTCGGCTTCGCCCTGGCGCGGGCGGCCCGGGCGCCGCAGGGGCGGCCCATCGGTGTGGGGGGTCGTCGACATGGTTCTCCAAATTAATCGAACGTTCGATTAATTCAACCTTCGGCGCCCCGCCGAACGCTCTTTAGGGCGTATTTCCTTTGATATTCCGGCGAGTTGGCGCCCCGTCCGCCGGTCAGCGCCGATGTCGGAACGAGAGCACCTCGAGGCTCGGGGCGAGGACCTCGGACGCGGCGACCCGCGCCCGCAGCGCTCCGCCCGTGAGCCCCCCACTCCCGCCGACCAGCACCCGATTGTCGTAGTCCTCGGTCAGGACCTGGACGAGATCGTCGAAGCGCCCGCGCATCGCGGCCGCAATCCGCGCGTGCTCGTCGAGGGTGTTGCTCACGAACACACCGCCCCGCGCCAGCATCCCGAAGGACTGCTCGTGCATCGGAGCCGGGATCCAGTCCGGCTTGTGCACATCATCCCCCGAGCCCACGAACACGTCCTCGAGGATCGCGTCGTAGCGTGTGCCGTCCTTGGTGTGCGCCTCGACCCAGGCCCGCGCGTCGGCGATCTCGACCTGCACGCCAATCGCGTCGAGGTCGAGGTGGGCGCGGGCGAGACGGACGACCTCGGGCTCGAACTCGATGCCGACGATCTCGGCGTCCGGCGCCAGGGCGCGCGCGATCCGGGCGACCGAACCGCCGCCGAGGCCCAGGAGCAGGATGCGGCGTCTCCGCGCCGGCGGCAGCCACAGGATCGGCGCGGCGATGGCGTCCCAGACGCAGTGAGTCGCGATCTCGCCCGGGCGATAGAAGGACGCGAAGGTCTCGTCGACGACCAGGCTGCGGGTTTCCCCGTCGTCGTCGACGCGAATGCGCGGACGCGAGCGCTTCATGCGTGGCTCCGGGCGTCTCGCAGGATTCGCGGCCTTTCCCCGGCTCCGCGCCCACCATACGATTGCGCCATGTCCGCCCCCCTCTTCGACGGCCTCCCGCCGGACGGCCCGGACGATGCCACGAACGCGGGCATCGTGCGCGTCGCGCTGCCGGTGCCGGTCGATCGGCTCTTCGACTATCGGGTTCCCGTGAAGCACGGACGACCGGTCGAGCCGGGGACGCGCGTGCGGGTGCAGTTCGCGGGTACGCCGCTCGTGGGCCTCGTCGTGCCTCGGGACTGGACGACCGAGGACGACGACGCGAGCGCCGGCGCGCCGCGGGAGCTCGCGGAGATCGCGGCGATCGTCGACGAGGAGCCGGTGGTCGCGCTTCCGGTGATGCGGCTACTCGCGGACGCCGCGCGCGACCTCTTCTGCCCGATGGGGCTCGCCCTGGCCCACGCGCTCCCGCCGGGCTCGACGCCGCGACTCGCTCGTCCCTGGGCGCTGACACCGCGGGGCGAGCGAGCACTGGCGCAGGGGGCCCTCGCCGAGGACGCGCTCGGCGGCGCTGCGCGCCCGATCCTCGAACACCTCGCGACAAAAGCGCAGACCGCCCACGCGCTCGCGAAGGCGATGCCGCGGGTCGACGTCGAGGCGCGGCTCTCGGAGCTCGCCCGTGACGGGCTCGTCGAGCGGCGCGTCGAGGTCCGCCGGGCGAAGGCGCGGGTGCCGATGGAACGGATCGTGCGCGTGGCGAGCGGAGTCGACGTCGAGGCGGCGGCGACGAGGGTGCTCGCGCGCGCGAAGAAGCAGGCCGCGCTCCTGCGCCGGATCGCGGAAGTCGAGGCGGGCGTCGAGTCACGTCGACTGACCGCGGAAGACCCGAACGTCGGGGCGCTCTTGCGTCAGCTCGAGAAGCGTGGACTCGTCGCGTTCTTCGAGCGCCCGCGGCTCGCGGCGACCGAGACAATCCTCGAGGGCGAGGGTCCGGTCACCCTGACCGATGACCAGCGCGACGCACTGGTTCCGCTCCGCGACGCCATCAAGCGACAGGTCTCCGAGACGTTCCTGCTCCACGGCGTGACCGGGAGCGGCAAGACCGAGGTCTACCTGCGCGCGATCGCCGAGGCCCTCGAAGCGGGTCGGCAGGCCCTCGTGCTCGTCCCGGAGATCACGCTCACCCACCAGCTCGTCGCCCGCGTCCGCGCGCGCTTCGGCGACGAGGTCGCGGTCCTCCACAGCGGACTGAAACCCGGCGAGCGCCTCGCGCAGTGGGAACGCCTGCGAACCGGTGACACCCGGATCGCGGTCGGCGCGCGCAGCGCCCTCTTCGCTCCCCTCGAGTCCCTGGGTCTGATCGTGATCGACGAGGAGCACGACGGCGCGTACAAGAACGAGGAAGGCTTCCGCTATCACGCGGCCGACCTCGCCGCGCGCCGCGCGGCCCAGGCCGGCTGCCCGCTGATCCAGGGCTCCGCGACGCCGTCCCTCGAGACGCGCCACCTCGCCGAGACCGGCCGCATGAAGCGCCTGTCGCTCCCGCGACGCGTCGGCGGGCGACCGCTGCCGGCGGTCGAGATCGTCGATCTCGGCAAGGAGAAGGAGAAGAACCCGCGCGGGCGCAAGCTGATCCTGTCGCGGCCGCTGCGCGCGGCGATCGAGCAGACGATGGCCGACGGGGGCCAGACGATCCTGTTCCTGAACCGCCGCGGCTTCTCGACGCGGATCTTCTGCTTCCAGTGCGGGCATGCGGAGCGCTGCGACGACTGCGACGTCGCGCTCGTGTTCCACGCCGCCGACTACAAGCTGCGGTGTCACTACTGCGATCTCGAGCGCGACGTGCCCGAGCATTGCAATGGCTGCGGCGACCCGGAGACGGCGCTGCTAGGCGTCGGCACCGAGCGCCTCGAAGAAGAAGTGCAGAGCGTGTTCCCACGTGCGCGCACGATGCGCCTCGATCGCGACGTCGCCGCGAAGCGCGGACACACGGCCTCGGTCCTTACGGCCCTGGCGAACGAGGACGTCGACATCGTGATCGGTACCCAGATGGTCGCGAAGGGCCACGACTTCCCGGGCGTCCAGCTCGTCGGCGTCGTGGCCGCCGACATCGGGCTCCACCTCCCGGATTTCCGCGCCGCGGAGCGCACGTTCCAGCTGCTGACCCAGGTCGCCGGGCGCGCGGGCCGGGCGAGCCGACCCGGCCGCGTCGTCGTGCAGACCTTCGTGCCCGACCACTACGCGCTCGCGCCCGTCGGCAGCCACGACTTCGAGGGCTTCTACCGAGAGGAGATCACCCACCGCGAGGCCCTCGGCTATCCGCCCTTCGGTCGACTCACGCGGATCGTCGTGCACGCGGAAGAAGAGGAGCACGCGCGCCAGGGGATCGAAGCGGTCGCGAACGCGGCGCGCGCGGTCCTGCCGGACGGCGTGCGTCTCGAAGTGCTCGGCCCCTCCCCCGCCCCGATCGCGCGCCTGCGCGGGCGCTACCGCTTCATGTGTCTGCTGAAGGGCGACGACGCGGACGCCCTGCGCGCGGCTTCGAAGGCCGCCCTCGCGGCCGGCCGCGGGCTGCCCCGCGAAGTCCAGATGGCCCTCGACGCGCGTCCCGTCAACATGCTATAAAGCCGCCGTTTTCGTAGCGGAACCAACTGGTTACGGCCCCTCGCGCGGCCGGCCGCCGCTGCCCTTTCGTCCTCCCGAGCGTCCTGTAGAGAATCCTGTCGAGAGCGATCCATGGCCCTGCGAGAAGTCGTCCAGTTCCCCGACCCCCGTCTCAAGAACGTGTCGGAGCCGATCACCGAGGTGACGGACGAGATCCGCGAGCTCGCCCGCGACATGATCGACGTGATGTACGACGAGCCCGGGATCGGCCTCGCCGCACCGCAGGTCGGCGCCTCGGTCCGCATGTTCGTGATCGACACCGAATGGACCGACGAGGCCGTCGAGCGCAGCCCGACCGTCGTACTCAACCCGGAGATCAGCGATCGCGAAGGCGCGATCACCTGGGAGGAGGGCTGCCTCTCGGTGCCCGACTACACCGCGAGCGTCGAGCGGGACGCGACGATCACCCTTCGCGGCACGGATCTCGACGGCAACCCGATCGAGGAGCGGGCCGAAGGCCTGCGCGCGGTCTGCATCCAGCACGAATGCGACCACCTCGACGGCGTGCTCTTCATCGACCGGATCAGCCGACTGAAGCGCAGCCTCTACGTCAAGAAGCGCAAGAAGCAGCTCGCCGAAGAGCAGGCCTGAACGGCATGTGCGCGCTTCCCGCGTCAGACGGGTCCTGACCGATGTGCGCGCTTCGCGTCGTCTTCTTCGGCACGCCGGACATCGCGGTGCCGACGCTCGAGGCGTTGCTCGCGGGGCCCCACGAAGTCGTCGGCGTCGTCTCCCAGCCGGATCGCGGCCGCGGGCGCGGGCGCAAGCTGTCGCCTTCGCCGGTCTCCGAGGTCGCGATCCGCGAGGACCTGCCCTTGATGCGCCCGGAGAAGGTCGGCGATGCCGAGACCGTCTCCGCACTCGAGTCGCTCCGCCCGGACGTCGGCGTCGTGGTCGCGTTCGGTCAGTTCATCCCGAAGAAGGTCCGGGAGCTCCCGAGCAAGGGCTATCTGATCAACGCCCACGCGAGTCTGCTCCCGAAGTACCGCGGCGCGGCCCCGATCGCGCGCGCGATCCTCGACGGCGAGTCGGAGACCGGGATCTCCGTCATGCACGTCGAGAAGGAGATGGACTCCGGCGCGGTGGCGCTCGTCGCCCGGACCCCGATCGGCCCGACCGAGAACGCCGCGGAGCTGACCGAGCGGCTCGGCGCGCTCGCAGCGGAAGCGATCGCTGACGCCGTCGACCGGATCGCCGAGGACACGATCGAGTGGACCGAGCAGGACACGTCGAAGGTCACGTTCGCAGCGAAGATCGAGAAGGCCGACGCGGTGCTCGACCTGCGCGAGTCGGCGAAGGCGCTCGCGGCGCGCATCCACGCGGTGTCGCCGAAACCGGGGGGCGCGGTTACGCTCGAGAGTCGTGGGACCGAGCCGGTCGTGCTCAAGATCTCGCGGGCGGAGTCTCACGCGGCCGACGACTCGGCGCGCGCGCCGGGTGAGATCGACACGACGGACCCCGACTCGCCGCTGCGGATCGCCACCGGAGACGGCTGGCTCGTGCCGCTCGTGATGCAACGACCGGGCGGCAAGGCGCTGCCCATCGCGGATTTCCTGCGCGGCTTCGCGCTCCCGGACGACGCACGTCTCGCGATCGTCGACGCGCCGCGTGACGAAGAAGAGAACGAAGGGAGCGCCTCGTGAGCGACGACCGCAAGAAGGGCGGCGGGCGAAATCGCTGGCCCGGGCGCAAGAAGGACGCGAAGCAGAAGACGGCGGGGCCGACCGCGCCGCGGCTGATCGCGATCCGCGTCGTCGAGCGTGTCCAGCGCGCCGGCGCCTACGCGGACCTCGCGCTCCACCACGCCCTCGTCCAGAGCCGTATGCCCGCCGCGGACCGCGGCCTCGCGACCGAGCTCGTCTACGGCACGCTGCGCTGGCGGGGGCGGCTCGACTACTTGATCTCCCAGGCCCTCGATCGCGACCTTGCGAAGCTCGAACCCCTCGTGATCAGCGCGCTCCGGGTCGGCACCTATCAACTCTTCTTTTCGGATCGCATCCCCGCGAACGCCGCCGTCGACGAAGCGGTGCGCTGCGTGCGGGCGATGGGGCTCGAGCGGGCGACGGGGCTCGTGAACGCCGTGCTCCGGCGGCTCACCCGCGAGGGCGAGGGCTATGCCTTCCCGGCGATCGACGAAGATCCGCTCGGACACCTCGTCCACGCGTGTTCGCTTCCCGAGTGGCTCGCCGAGCGCTGGCTCGAGCAATACGGGCCGGAAGACGCGGCGAAGCTGGCGATGGCCATGAACGAACCGGCCCCGATCACCGTGCGCGTGAACCGAGCGCAGGGCACGCGCGAGGCGATCCTCGAAGAGCTGCGCGAGCGGCATCCCGACGCGCGCGCCGGCACCTGCGGCCCGGACGCGATCGTGCTCGGTCGCAAGGGCGACGTCGGTCAGGATCCCGCGTTCGTCGCGGGCCGCATCAGTCCCCAGGACGAGGCCTCGCAGCTCGTCGTCGACCTGCTGGATCCGCAGCCCGGCGACCGCGTGCTCGACACTTGCGCAGCGCCGGGCACGAAGTCCGCGGCGATCGCGGAACGTCTCGACGGCAACGGACACGTCCTCGCCCTCGATCGCCATGCGAAGCGGCTGCGTCTCGTCGGCCGCGGCATGCGCCGGCTCGGGCTCGGGGGGGTCGCGACCCTCGAATGGGACGCGACGAAGCCGATGCAGGAAGTGATGGCGGAGGGCGGCCCCTTCGATCGGATCCTGGTCGACGCGCCGTGCTCGGGCCTCGGCTCGATGCGCCGGAATCCGGACGCCAGATGGCGCCTGCGCCCCGAGGACCTCGCGGCCCTCGCCCGCGTGCAGCGCGAGATCCTCGAGAGCGCGGCCGCCGTGTTGAGGCCGGGCGGGAGCCTCGTCTACTCTACGTGCACCGTCACGCCGGAGGAGAACGAGGCGGTCGTGCGCGGCTTCATGGCGACCCGCGCGAACTGGCGGATCGCCGGTCGCGACGAGGCACCGGAGGCGCTGCGCGAGCTGATCGACGAGGACGGCTTCTTCCGCGTCCTCCCGCACATGCCGAACCGACCCGATCCCGACGCGACCCGAGACATGGACGGCTTCTTCGCCGTCCGCCTCGTCCGCAACGTTCCCCAAGACGACTGACCCATCCTTCGAACGGAGACCGCTCGTGAGCACCCGCAAGGACATCAAGATCGCGCCTTCCATTCTCGCCGCCGACTTCGTCAACATGGCGAGCGAGCTGGCGACGATCGAGAGCGCCGAGCTCGTGCACGTCGACGTGATGGACGGCCACTTCGTCCCGAACCTCACGATCGGCCCGCCGATCGTCGAGGCGATCAAGGGCGCCGCGAAGAGCCCCCTCGACGTGCACCTGATGATCGAGAGCCCCGAGACCTATCTCGAGCACTACATCGACGCCGGCGCCGACATCCTCGGCGTGCACGCCGAAGCCTGCGCGCACCTCCACGGCACCCTCGGCCAGATCCGCAAGATCGGCGACGCGCGCGTGAAGAACGGCGACCGGACCGAGCCCGTGAAATCCTGCGCCGTGCTGAATCCGTCCACGCCGGCGGAAGCCGTCGAGCACTGCCTCGACGAAGCCGACCAGATCCTCGCCATGACCGTGAACCCGGGCTTCGGCGGCCAGTCGTTCATCGAGGCGATGCTCCCGAAGATCGAGAAGCTCCGCGGTTGGATCGAAGCGCGCGGCCTCGACATCGACCTCGAGGTCGACGGCGGCGTGAAGGAAGAGAACATCGCGCGCGCGGCTTCGGCAGGGGCGAACGTGTTCGTTGCCGGCACGTCGGTGTTCGGTCAGAAGGACCGGAAGAAGGCGATCGAATTGCTTCGGACTGCTGCGCAGGCGGCGGTGCGGTAGCGACTGAGGCGGGGGCCTGGGCGCTCTCGGAACGTCCTTCGGCGGGCCGTCGCGCGAGCCGCTGAAACGCGCCTGAGGGCCGTTTCAAGCCCGAAAAGCTACTGATTTGCGCTTGAGGGAGGCCTCGGAGGCCGTATACTCCGGCGCTCGGTCGGGGCGTGGCGCAGCTTGGTAGCGCGCTTCGTTCGGGACGAAGAGGTCGCTGGTTCAAATCCAGTCGCCCCGACCATTCTCTATGCAGTCCCGGCGCATGGCTGGTGACGTCGCCTTCTTCCCGACCAGGCGACCACGGTGATCGTCCCTCGCCCGGCGCTCCGCCATCGGGTTCGGTGGCCACGGCTCGCTGAATCTGCGGCCGGCGTCGCGAGCTTGGCGATGAGCGGGATCGTCCTTTGTCGACCGATTGCTAGCGGTTCCCCTTCCGGCGACGGAAGCCGGCGAGGTACAGGTTTCGCTGGTTGGCACGCACGCGGATCGGGTCGAGTGCTCGTTGGCTGCGTCATCCTCCAGTGTAGATCCGATCGACGATTGGATCGGACATTCGGCGGAAGATTGGCTCTGGCTGCCGGGCGAGGCGTGAGAGACGCTGCGGAGGTCGCGCCCCCACCCCGGAGCCCACCATGCCCACCCTCTATTCCGGCCCCCTCTCCCTCTTCACCGCCAAGGTCCGCATCGCTCTCGCCGAGAAGCAGATCGAGTACGAGCGCGTCGAGGTGCCGTTCGGGAAGCAGGGCTACGAGCCCAAGCACCCGAAGGTCCTCGAGCACAACCCCAAGGCGCAGGTGCCGGTCTTCGTCGACGGCGACCTGGTCCTGTGGGACTCGACGGTGATCGTCGAGTACCTGGACGAGAAGTGGCCCGAGCACGCGCTCTTTCCCGCGGATCCCGCTGCTCGCGCTCGCGTCCGAATGGCGGAGCTCCACGCGGACGAGGTGTTCTTCCCGAACGTGTGGACGTTGATCGCGAACGTGTTCTACGGCGTCGGGGACGCGGACGAGATCGCCGCCGCGAAGGCGGCGCTCGCCGCGCAGTACGCGGAGCTGGACGCCCAGCTGAAAGGACGCGAGTGGATCGCGGCGGAACACCTCAACGCGGCGGACGTGACGTACCGGCTCGCAACGCTCTTCGCTTCGACACTCGGGGCGGCACCCGATCCGGCCCTCGCGAATCTCGGAGAGTGGATCGCGCGGATGGATGCGCGGCCTTCGGTCGCGGCGGAGCTGGCGGCGATGATGCAGGCGGTCGCCGAGGTGAACCGCTAGGCGGCATCCCTCTGCCTAGAGCGACGCGACGGCGTGGCCGCCGTCGACCACGACCGTCGATCCCGTCATGTAGGTCGAGGCGTCGGAGGCGAGGAGCAGCAGCGGCCCGTCGAGATCCTCGAACTCGCCATAACGTCGCTGCGGGATCCCCTTCACGAAATCATCCGACAGGGGGCTCTCGAGCAGCAAGCGACTCACGTCGGTCAGGACGTAGCCCGGCGCGAGGGTGTTCACGCGCACGCCGTAGCGCGCCGCTTCGAGGGCGAGGACTTCGGTTGCCTTGTGCAGCCCCGCCTTCGAGACCGCGTAGGGGAACTGGCCCTTGATCGTACGCATGGCGGTGAGCGAGCCGATGTTCACGATGTTGCCCCCGCCCTGCTCGCGCGCGCGCACGCGCTCGACGTAGAGCTGGGCGCCGCGCCAGGCGCTCTTCAGATTGGTGTCGAGCACGCGATCCCAGTCGTCGTCGTCGATCATCTCGAAGGTCTTGGCACCGGCTTCGACGCCGGCGTTCTGGATCAGCACGTCGAGTCGGCCCGCGAAGTCCCAGGCGGTGTCGAGAAACGCTTCGACGCTCCCGCGGTCGTTCACGTCGAGGGCGAGACCCTCGGCCTCGCCGCCGGCTGCGCGGATCTCCTCGACCCGCGCCTCGATCTTCTCCACGCGGCGCGCGCCGAGCACGACCCGCGCGCCGGCCTCCGCGAGCACCCCGGCGAAGTGGTGGCCGAAGCCCGACGAGGCGCCGGTGACGGCGACGGTCTTCCCGCCGAGGCGAAACTTGTCGAGGGACGAGGACATGCGGCGTTTCCTGCTCGTGTGAGGCGGCCCTCTGACCGCGAGAGGCGGCGAGGGGTGGCGAGGGGCGCGATGCTACAGCGCGAGAATCGCCGTCGCGAACGGAACCCGGCGTCTCGATTGGGGATTTCCGTTTTCGTTACTCTTCCGCCGCTCGCGGGGCCAGCGCCCTCTGCCCCGCTCGAGGAGTTTCCATGGATCATTTCGATGTCGTCATCGTCGGCGCCGGTCTGTCCGGCATCGACGCTGCCTGCCACCTCAGCGAGAAGTGCCCCGACCGCACCTTCACGCTCCTCGAAGGCCGCGACGCCATCGGCGGGACCTGGGACCTCTTCCGCTATCCCGGCATCCGCTCCGACAGTGACATGCACACCCTGGGCTTCAGCTTCAAGCCCTGGATTGCCGAGAAGGCCATCGCCGACGGACCCGCGATCCGCGAGTACGTGAACGAAGCCGCGGACGAGTTCGACGTCCGCCCGCACATCCGTTTCCGCCACTTCCTCGAGACCGCCGCGTGGTCGACCGCCGAGAAGAAGTGGACCCTCGAGATCGACGTGAAGCGCGAGGGCGGCTCGACCGAGTCCATCCAGCTGAGCTGCAACTTCCTCTTCATGTGCAGCGGCTACTTCAACTACGACCGCGGCTACCGCCCCGACTTCGAAGGGCAGGACCGCTTCGCCGGCCGCATCATCGACCCGCAGTTCTGGCCCGAAGACCTCGACTACGACGGCAAGCAGGTCGCCGTGATCGGCAGTGGCGCGACCGCCATGACGATCGTGCCGAACGTGGCGGACACCGCGGCGCACGTGACGATGGTCCAGCGTTCTCCCACCTATGTCGTGTCGCGCCCCGACAAGGACGCGATCGCGAACTTCCTGCGCAAGATCATGCCAGACAAGTGGGCCTACGCGATCACGCGCTTCAAGAACGTCCAGCTCCAGCGCTTCCTCTACAACCGCACCCGCACGAAGCCGGCAATGGTGAAGGAGCGCCTGCTCAAGATGGTGCGCGACGAGCTCGGCCCGGACTACGACGTCGAGAAGCACTTCACACCGTCCTACAACCCCTGGGACCAGCGCCTCTGCCTGATCCCGAACGGCGATCTCTACGAGGGCATCCGAGCGGGCCGGATCTCGGTCGTCACCGATCACATCGACCAGTTCACGGAGTCGGGCATCCAGCTCGAGTCCGGTGAGAAGGTCGAGGCGGACATCATCGTCACGGCGACCGGCCTCGAGCTCAAGGTGCTCGGCGGGGTCGAGTTCACGAAGGACGGCGAGCCGATCGAGTTCCCGCAGACCTTCTCCTACAAGGGCATGATGTACTCGGACGTTCCGAACCTGATCCAGACCTTCGGCTACATCAACGCGTCGTGGACCCTGCGCGCGGACATCACGAGCGAGTACGCGTGCCGGGTGCTGAACCACATGCGCGCGACGGGATCCGAGATCGCGGTGCCGCGACTGCGGCCGGAAGACCAGGGCATGCCCGAGGTCGACTGGATCGACGACTTCAACCCCGGGTACATGAAGCGCAACATGCACCTCTTCCCGAAGCAGAGCGACCGGAACCCCTGGCGCAACACCCAGAACTACACCCTCGACAAGAAGATGATCCGGAAGGCGCCGCTCGAAGACGGCGTGATTCGTTTCGAGGTCTGAGCGCTAGTTCGGGGCCGCCGCCGGCACGGGCGTCATCAGCGAACGTCCCTGGCCGAGTCCCGCGACGAGCAAGGCGACCATGATGGCCGCGCCACCGATGAAGAGTTCGCCCGCGCCGAAGTACTGATAGACGACGCCGGAGCCGAGCGCGGTCACGGCCGCCACCGCCTGCCCGGTCGCGCCGAGCAGGCCCTGCGCAGAGGCCAGGTGCCGTCTCGGTGAGGCCTGCGCGATTCCGAGCTGCAGGCTGGGCATCGTGAACGCGTCGAAGACCGCGTGCACGAACGCGAGCACCGCGAGCGGCCATAGCGTCGTGATCCCGCCGTAGATCATCATGCACGGGATCGCCCCGCCGATCGAGAACGCCGCCACGCGCAGGGGGCCGACGCGCTGGGCGAGGCGCCCGCCCCAGACCGGGAACACGAGCATCGGCATCGCGAAGAGCGTGAGAGTGAGGCCGATGAAGCGCTGACTCGCGCCGAGGTCGTCGAGGAAGATCGACCAGATCGCCTCGAAGATGCCGACGGTCGTGTAGAACGCGATCGTGCAGAGCAGGACGCCCCGAATCGGCGCGAGGCCGAACAGCACTCGGAGCGGTCCTTCGCCCGGTGCGGGTGGCTCGATCGCAGGGGCGTCATCGAAACGGAATCGCAGGACGGGAATCGCGACGAACGCGACGATCCCGGCCAGCGCCGCGAACGCGACTTGAAGACCACCGAGTTCGTAGAGCACCGTCGCGAGCACGGGACCGGCCAGGAACCCGGCCATGTCGAAGCTCGCCATCATGCCGAGCCGTTCGCCGGCGCGCTCCGGGTCGGAGAGCACGACCATCCGCCGGACGGCCGGCGTGAACAACCCCGCACCGAGCCCGAGCAGCGTCCGCGTCGCGAGGAAGCTCCCGAGATCCGTCGCGAAGACCATCTCGAGGTTGCCGAGGAACACGAGCCCCACGCCCGTCCGCAGCATCGCCTTCGTGTGCCCGCGGTCCGCATAACGCGAGAGCGTCACCATCGACACGAAGCCCGCGGCGAAGCCGATCGCGCCGATCCCGCCGACGCCGCTCTCGCTGATCCCGAAGTCGTTCCGGATCACGGCCATCAGCGAATAGATGAAGGCGTACCCGAGGGCGATCGTGAACGTGACCAGGAAGAGCGGGACGTAGCGGGGCTCGAGCAAGGAATCCTCGGGGGCATCGCGCGCCGCCGCAGGCCGCAGCCCGCGCGCAGAACACCGCGCGGGATGCTCGCCCCGCCCCATCGGGCGGTCAAGCGCGGGTAGAATGGAAGGCGGAGGGAAATCGGGGGGCCGTGTCCTACGCGCGGCGCCGCCGGGTCACCGAGAGGTGGACGCGCCCCGCCCGCTCGTTTCCGAACGGCTGGGAGTGCGGCGAGGAGTCGTTGGATGACGCTGGACCCGAACCGACCGTCGAATTCCCTCTCGCATCGGATCACCGCGCTGATGCCACTCCTCGCGCTCGCGGCGCTCTGCGCCGTCCCGGCCAACGCGCAGATCGCCGTCATCGGCGACAGCCCCGCCAACGGCATCTTCGATCCCTCGGTCGAATACGCGCCGGGGAACGGCGAGGGCTGGCTCGCCTACTCCGCCGTCTTCGGCGGGGGTGGCGGCGGCGTGCCCTGGGGCCCGATCGTCGAGACCCACCTCGCGCGCACGACCGACGGTGGCGCGAGTTGGACCTTCGAGACGGTGGTCAACGCGTCCTTCGCCGGGCAGGTGGACGTTCAGGGCGAGGGGCTGGTCGACGGCTACTGGAACTACGAGACACCGTCGATCGTGTACGACCCGGGCGACACCGGCGCGGAGTGGAAGATCTTCACCCACCGCATCTTTCGCAGGACGACCGGCACCCACGAGACCCTCCCGCCCTACAGCTGGATCTCGATGAAGACGGCGCCCCACCCGAGCGGCCCCTGGAGCGCGGAGATCGGACTCTTCGAATCGAGCGTGCTCCCGTTCGCCCCCTGGAACGCGTTCCCGACCGTGAACGTGAGCGCCCTCGACCCGGCGCTCTCGAGCTACATCCTCTATTCGGAGCCCGGCGCCTTCGCGAAGGACGGCACCCTCTACGTGAGCCTCGCCGCGATCACCAACGCGCCCGCGGCGATCGTCGTCATCGCCTCCGACGATCACGGCGCGACCTGGCGTTATGTCGGGACCGCCCTCGACCCGAGCGACGCGACGAGCCTCGGCTACGTGCGCTTCGACGGCTCGGCCCTGGCTGAAGACGACGGCCGCGTCTTCCTGATGGTCACGCCGGAGACAGCGAGCGTGATCCACGACGGCACCCTCGTCTTCGAGTTCGCCGACCTCACCACCGCGAGCCTCGTCCGAAGCAGCGGTACGCCGGTGATCCACCTGAACATTCCCGCGCAGCCGGGTCTCCCGGTGGATCGGCGCGGTGGGCAAGCGGACTATCACGAGGGGAACACCGCCGGCGGCCTGCTCCATCCCGCACTGCGGACGGACCTGCTCCCCGAGATGTTCACGTTCTCGTCGACCGGGCTGCACCTGGTGGTCGCGCCGGTTCCGGGGATCGCGGCGACCGGCGGCCTGGCGCTCCTCGCGACGCTCGTCGGCGTGGGGGTGCGATCGGCGGGAAAGCGGAATCGCGCCTAGCGGTCGCGACGCGCCTCAGTCGTAGCGTCGCTGGGTGTCGATCAGCGATTCGCCGGCGCCGAAGCGGAAGAGCAAGCCGACGTGCGCCCCGTAGACCGGGCGCCGATCCGCGCGGAAGGGCGGCTGCTTGTATTCGGAGACGCCAATGGAGCCGCCCGCGCGCAGCTCGATCGGAATCATCGGGACGGGCAGGAACCAGCGCGCCTCGACGAGACCCTCGAGATCCTCTTCGCTCGAGAACTCCTCCTCGGCGCGCTCCCAGCGAACGCCGAACAGCATCTGGACGTCGTCGCTCGCGTACCAGCCGCTCTGCGCGCGTACGAGATACTGGTCCGCGTCGACGTCGGCCGGGCCAGCGACGCCGTCGATCTGTCGATGGGTGAACGCGAAATGGATCGTCCAATCCACCGGGCCGAGGCCGAGGTCGGGGAAGAACGCCTGCGCCGTCACGTGGCCGCCGTACTCGTCGGCATCGATCGGTCCCTTTCGGGCGAGCCGATCCCAGTCGCCGCCGACGGTGAGCGCGCCCCGCTCCGGGTCGCGCAGGAAGAATTCGACGGTCGCGCCGCTTCCGAAGATCTCGTTGTTGCCGCGGCCGAGTCCGTCGAGGCTTCGCTGGCGATGGCCGTAGATGCTGCGCAGCTGGGCGCGGGCGCCGAGGGATTTCCAGATCGGGATCGTCGCCGTCAGCGCTGCGCGGGAGCCGTGCCCGTCGTGGCTGTCGATCGAGAGCGTGCTCGGTCCGGCCGCGTCGTACGAGTCAGTCGACTCGAGCTCGAGATAGTCGTAGAAGATCTCGAAGCGGACGTTCGGAGCGGCGACGGCGGGCTGCTCGCTTCGGGGGCTGGCGTCGCGATTCCGATCACGGTGCCCATGTCCGTGTCCGTCGCGATGGCTCCCGGCGAACGCGGCGGGCGCGAGGCAGAACACGAGGAGCGTCGCCGCCACCAGGGGCGCGAAGCGGGTGGACGACCCTACGGATTCACGTCGGGCTCGATCGGAACGGCACGGCATGTCGCAACCATCGACCGATCGACGCCCCGAGTAAAGAGGCGCTTCCGCATCGCCTGGGTCGAAGCCCCTTCGGACCAGGACCGAGTCCCGCATCAATCGAGCACGACGTCGATGCTCTGCGTGTCGGTCTGACCCGAAACCGTCGTGATCGTGAGACGGATCGTCCAGGTCCCGGACTGGTTGATCGCGACCGGCGCCGGATTCTGCGCGGTCGACGTTCCCCACCCGGCGAAGTCCCAGCTCCAGCTGACGATCGGGTCCGAGGGGTCGGACGTCGACTGGTCCCCGAAGGTGATCGTCGCCGGCGCGCTCGAACCGCTGGCCGACTGAACGGCCGGGATCGCGATCGGCGCAGCCAATACGCTCACGGTCAGCTGCGCCAACGACTCCTGGTCCGCGTTCCGAGCGAGCAGCCGGACGTCGTAGATGCCCGGCTCGGCGAACGTGTACGACGGATCTTGGAGACCCGATCCACTCGCCGGCGGCGGCGTCGTCGCGAACTGGGTGTCGAAGTCCCAGCGCCAGCTCGTGGGAACCTCACAGCCGAGCCCGATCGGGTCGGGACACGTCTCGTCGAGGAAGTCGGCGGGCTGACCGGCCACGATCGTCGCGGGGGCGGAGAACTGCGCGGTGAACGGCGCGACGGGCTCGGCGAAACGTACGTGATCGGCGTACGCGCGCGGGCTTCGGAAATCGTTCGCGTCGTTCGTCAAGCGAATCGTCAGCGTGTAGACCGTGTCGGCGGCCGCACCGGGGAACGCCGCTGCGAGATCGATGCTCGCCGTACGCACTGGCGTCACGCGCGTCGTGCTGCCATCGAGCGTCGGGTACTGCGTCGAATGACCGGCGTAGGGCGAGCTCACGTCGGCACGAGCGCTCGTGATCTCGACGGTCGTCGCGCCGTCGCTGACGGTCGCGGTCATCGCGTCGAGAACCGCTCCGGCCGGCGGCTCGGCATAGAGGAGCACGTAGTCGAACTCGAGCACGGACGCGACGGCGGGCCGGAGAAAATCCTGACGGACGCCGTTTTCGACGACGACCGCGGCCTCGGTGCCGTCCGTCCCGAGACCGTCAAGGGCCGCCCACTTCTGGCCATCGGTCGGCATCCCTGCATCGCCGGCCGGCGCGACCGTCGTCGAGAGCGCGATGTGGTCGGCGACCGCGGTCACCGTCGCCGGAGTGATCGCCGTCCAGCTGCCACCGAGCTGCACGCCGACTCCCTGCTCCTCGAAGCTCGGGTCGACGATCGTCACTGTGACCGCATTCGCGAGGGTCGTCGCGTCCACGAGCTCCGGATCGTTGGGGTCGATGTCGTCCCCGGTCACGCTCAGCTGAACGTCGTATCGGCCGATCGCCGCATAGGTGTGCGTCGGGCTGGGGCTCGTACACACGTCGTCGCCGGGCCCCGCCACGGAGGCAGGGTACACGCAGGTGTTTCCGTCGCCGAAGTCCCAGCTCCACGAATTAATCGAACCGAGCGACTCGTCGGCGAACGCGACGGTCAGCGGGCCGGGGCCCTCCTGAACGTCTCGCGAGAACGCCGCGGCGGGCGCGCCGTATCCGACGACGTGGTCGAACGCGATACTGCCCGCGATCGGGGGAGACAGGCTGCCGAACTGGTATTCGATGGAATACGTGCCGGGCGTTCGCAGAGCGATCGACAGCGTCGATTCCGTGCCGACCATCACGTTGTCGACAAGCCAGCCCTGAAGCGTGGCGGGCACACCGCCCGTGTGCGCCGTGAAGACGACATCGCCCGGCGGACTCCCACTGGGAACGCTCGAAGAGGCCGACAGGGGAAGCGCTCGCAGGCTCGTCGACGTCATGTCGGTCTGACCGATTCCATTGTAAACGGTCTGCGTCAGCGTGTACGTGTCGGGCGCGGTCAGGTCGATCACGGGGCTCGCACCGGTCAGAAGCGACACGTCGCCGGTTCCCACCCGCTCGAGCCTCCAGGAGATCGTTGCGGCGGACGTCGCCGTGCTGAAGCACACGGTCGAGACCGGCGCGAATCCGATCTCGGGTGCACACGTGAATCCCGCAGTCGGCGCGTCCGCGACCTGGATCGTCATCGTCGTCGTGTCGCTCCCGCCCGTCCCCGTCACGGTGAGCGACACGGAGTAGGTGCCAGCGGTCGGATAGCTCGTGTTCGGGTTGGCCACCGTGCTCGTCGATCCGTTTCCGAAGTCCCAGAGCAGCGTGTCGAAGTTGCCACTCGACTGGTCGGTGAAGGCGACCGTCAGCCCGGGCGCTCCGTGTGTAGCGCTCGCTGCGAACGCCGCGTCCGGCAGCCCCACCGCCGCATCGTTCGAGTTCCGGGCGCGACACCCGAGACCGAAGACGGCGACGAAGGCCAGCACGAGGAACGCACGGGCCGTGATCGGTCGCGCGAGGAAGATCGCGAACGGGCACACGGAAGGTCGTCGGGTCGATTCGGTCATGGCGGCTCCGGGGCATCGCGACTCGGTCTTCGAGCCTCCGCCGTCACGACCCGCCGACGCCCCCTGCGCCCGCGGCGACGCTCCCTGGGCGGAACGATGCCTGCGAAAGTGAGTGCAGGACGCGAGGGAGTTCGCGACGGGGCCCGGGACCCAAAACCCGCGGCAGGTCGTACGCAGCGAAGACCGGGGCGACCGCGATTCGCACGCGAGGCCGCGGGTCTCGGCGCGCTTCTGCGCGCGCACGCGCGAGCAGGTCCCGAGTTGCTTTGCGCTTGACTTGCGGGCGCGTGCGCCCGCGATCGTGCGCGCGGCGGCGCTTGGCTGCTAGTCCGCTGCCGGTGCGAGCGCCTCGATCGCCGGCCACCAGGGTCTGCTCTCGCCGTCCGGGTGGATCGGATGGACGCAGACGTGGCTCGCGCCCGCGTCCAGATGGGCCTGGAGGCGCGCCTCGAGCACGTCCGCCTCGCCGATCGCGACGACCGCCTCGACGACGCGATCGCTCACGCCCTCGGCGAAGTCGCTCGGGTCGAAGCCCAGCCGGAGCAGGTTGTTCTGGTAGTTGGGGAGCTGCAGGCCCATCGCGATCGCCGCCGTCTCCCGCGCGATCGCGAGCCCCCGCGCGGGGTCGGCCTCCAGCACCACCTTCTGTTCGGTGCAGAGCAGTCGGTCGGGTCCCAGGATCGAGCGCGCCTGCTTCGTGTGGTCGGGGGTCACCATGTAGGGATGCGCGCCGGCGGCGGCATCCCGCGAGAGCGCCAGCATCTTCGGGCCGAGCGCCGCGAGGACGGTCGGCGGCGGCGCGGCCGGCCGCGGCCCGACGTAGCCAGCGTCCGCCTGATTCATGGCTT
The DNA here is from genome assembly GCA_964488255.1 of uncultured Spirochaetaceae bacterium. Classification (GTDB taxonomy): domain Bacteria; phylum Myxococcota_A; class UBA9160; order UBA9160; family UBA4427; genus UBA4427. Next base: position 67,224 of record CAZAUR010000017.1, read on the forward strand.
CGAGGTACGCGCGCATCGTCGCGACCGGCTTGCCGTACGTGTGACCGCGCATGTCCTCGACCAGGGGCTGGTGGGAGATGCCGATCCCGAGCAGGAAGCGGCCGCCGGACTGTTCGGCGAGGGTGAGCTGGGCCGAGCGCATCGCGAGGGCGTCCCGGCCGTACACGTTCGCGACCCCGCTGGCGACGACCAGGGACTCCGTGTGATCGAGCAGCCGAGCCGCGAGGGCGAACACGTCGCGACCGCCGGCGTCGGGAATCCAGAGCGCCGAGTAGCCGAGTTCTTCGAGGCGTTGGGCGAACTCGACGGTCTCGGCCGCCGTGAGGCCATCGGGATAGAACCAGACCCCGCGCCCCGAGAGCGTCGCCGCGGGACTCGTCACGAAGGGTCTCCGCGTCGCAACCGACTCACTCCGCGTCGTCTCCCGCGTCGACCCAGGCCGTGCCTTCGCCGCCCTCTTCCGCGCGGGAGGCCTCGTATTCCTCGATCGCCTTCTGGATCCCGCCCGCGAACGCCGGCATGAACGTGCCGGCGTTCTTCGTCGCCCACTCCATGCTGCGCTTGCGGAAACGGTTCACGTCGTTCAGCGCCGGGATCACGTGGCGGCCGATCAGCTCGTAGCTGCGACGCGTCGCCTCGGGATTCGCGCAGTTGTGACCGAGGAAGAGGACGGTGCCGAAGCCGCCGGATTGCTCGCGGAGGGATTCGATGACCGCGACGGCGTCGTCCGGCGTGCCGAGGGTCAGCTTGCCGAAGATCGGCAGACCCGGTCCGGTCCACGCGTCGAGCATCGTGTCCGTCGACTCGGCGAAGGGCGGCCGCTGACCGCCGATCGCCTCCATGTACCCGGCGAGGCGCAGGGTGCCGTGCTCCATGTCGGCGCGCGCCTGCTCCCGCGTCTCGGCAATGTGCATCGGAACGACGAGCCGCCAATTCGAACGGTCCACTTGCTGACCGTGCTTGCCCGCGGTCTCCTCGCACACCTGCCAATGCTTCGGCAGCTGCGCATAACCCTCGGGCCCGCTCGCCGCGAGGGAGAGCAGCCCGGCGCCGTGGCGACCCGCCGCGATCGCGCCGGACGGCGAGACCGCGCTCGCGACGGCGATCTCCGGCCCCGGCCACTGGACTGGCGGCAGCTGACTCGACGCCTCCTGGAGGTCGAACCAATCGGTCTTGCGCGTGACGACCTCGCCGCGCAGCAACGGCACGAGCACCTCGAGGGCCTCGTTCATCATGCGGCGCTGCTCGGACGGCTCGATGCCCAGCATGAACGCGTCGGTCACGAGCTGCCCGGGACCGCAGCCCAACATGATGCGTCCGCGTGACTGGTGATCGAGCTGCAGGATGCGATCCGCGAGCATCAGCGGGTTGTGATAGGGCAGCGACACGACGCCCGTGCCGAGGCGGATCCGATTCGTGATCGCCGCGGCGTGCGCGATGAAGACCTCGGGCGACGGGATGATCTCGTACCCGCCCGAGTGGTGTTCCCCGATCCAGGCCTCGTCGAAGCCGATGGCGTCGAGCTGCTGCAGGAGCGAGAGATCGCGGTGGAGCTGTTCGGTCGGGTTCTCGTCCGCGGGATGGAAGGGGGCGAGAAACACGCCGAAGCGGAGGGGGCGCGGCAGCACGTCGGACATGATCGGATTCCTCGGGGTGATGACGCCACCCGCGGGCTGCGTCGATCGCGATCCGTAGCATTTCGTACGGGGGAAACCCAATCCCGTCATGGGGTCGTGACGCGTCCTGCGTGAGCGTGACGGGCTTTTTCGAGGGCATGACGGTGCATCGGAAACGGGCGTTTTCAGGCCTCTCGCGCCTGAATTCGCACTCGTTCGTCCATTCGTTCGGATAGAGTGGACGGGTGTCTTGCGGGGACCGACGCCGGCGAGTGCCGACGCGTCGAGCGCCCGCGACCGGGAGGCGACGTTTGCGCGCCCAGGCTTCGAAGGACCCGGCCCCGAAGGATCGGGGGCCCTTCGCCCGCCGGCTCGACGGCCGCCGCGGGCTGACGCTGGCGTGCGTGATCGCGGGTCTCCTCGCCGCGACGTGGGCTCCGTTCGCGATCGCGCAGGACGGACGGACGCTCGAGCTCCCGTCGGTGCTCGTGACGGGCAACCTCGCGCTCGCCGAGGGGGACACCCTCGAACAGCTGCGCGTCGCGCTGAACCAACGCGAAACGGAAGATGGCCTCGCGAACGATCTGCTCCTCGTCGACATCGACGCCGACGTCTGCGCGACACCCGGCTCCGTCGGCAGCGCGCCGTCGCTGTCCTTCTATCAGCCGATCGATCCTTCGAGGAGCCGAACGGTGCTCGGCGCGAACGGCCAACGCCTGGACGTCGAAGTCGATCGCGACGAGAACCTCGTGCGTGTGCTCCGGATCGAATCGGATGCCGGCACGCTCCGGCCCGGCGACTATTTCGACACCGAGAGCTGGCTCCGGGTCCACCGTTTCGAGCGCGACGCCGACGACGTCCTCCACGTGGACCTCGAGTTCCGCCAGACGGTCGAAGGGTCGACGCAACTCGGACGTCTGCGAGTGAATGCGGACGTCCCGAGCGCCCTCGCCGATCGTGCCTTTCCTTCGCCGATCGAAACCTGCCGCTCTGGTGTCCTCGGCCCTGCCTCGGTCGGAGGCGGCGTCGTCGTCGAGCGGCTCCTGCTCGATCACGTGCGCGGGGTCGCCAACGGAATGTGGGACCCGACGCCGCCGCAGCCGCCCGAGAAGGCCATCGAGGCGATCGAGAACGACACGAAGTACCTCGAAGACAAGCGGCACGCAGAGGCGAAGAAGAATGCGGACGGTGGCACGAAGCCGGTCGATCGTTCGAAGCGAACGAAAGACGCGGGCGCTCCGACGACGCCCGGTCCGTCGAGTGAATCGACACCGGAGATCGATCGCTTCGCCGGCGGCGGAGGCGGTCCCGTTCCGCGTGCTCGCCCGTCCCACCCGGCGGAGGGCGAGACCGCCGTGAAGGCGCCGCCAGTTCGCGCACTCGACGCGCCGAAGACCGAGCCCACACGATCGATGCGAATCCCGCGAGCCACCGACCATTCGTATCGCTTGAAAGCCCACCCGAGCCGTGTTCGCCCGGAACACGCGCGCGCCGACGAGGTCCAGACCCAGCCGACGCCGGGGGGCGCGAACGCGGATCGCCCGCCTCCGCCGCCGGATCTCGACGTCGAAGGGACCGGGTCGACGGCGAGTGACGTCGTCCTCGCGCCGCCGACGGAGCGCCCGGTCGAGCCCGAGCTGATCACGCCGCTGCGCGCTCGCGTCGAGCACGAGAGCGGAGCGATGGAGCGCACGCCCGCGACACACTTCGCCCCGACGCCCGCGGCATCCCCTGGCTCGACGTCGTCCTGGTTCGACGACACGTTCGGCGAGATCGCCCGCTTCCTCGTCGACGCCGTCGCGTGGCTGGCTGGAGACGCCTCATGAGCGTGAAGCGACTCGACGAGAACGAGCGCGCCGAGCGCAGTCGTCGTCACCGCGCCGACCGGGAGCTCCTCCAGCGCGTCGCCGCGCGCGATACCGAGGCCGCCACCTTCCTCTTCGATCGCCACTCCGAAGAGATCTTCGGCTTCCTGGCCCGGCGGGTCGGTCGGATCGAGGCGGAGGACTTCCTGCAGGAGGTGTTCAGCCGCGCGCTCCGCCGCGCGTCGACGTTCCGCGGCGAGTCGACCGCCCGGACCTGGCTCTTCGCGATCGCGCGCTACGTCCTGCTCGAACGCAGCCGCGACCGCATCCACCCGACCGAGGACCTCGAGCTCGTCGAGAGCGGACCCGGACCCGAGTCGCTCCTGCTCACCGCCGAACGTCGCGCGCACCTGCTCTGCGCCCTCGAACGACTCCCCGACGACCAGGCGATCGTCTTCGAGCTCCATCGCATCGACGGCCTCCAGCACGAAGAGATCGCCCAGATGCTGGGCATCCGGGTCGCCACCAGCCGCAAGCGGCTCCAGCGCGCGATCGCCGCCCTCGAGCAGACCCTGCGCGCCGGACCGAGCGACACCGAGGCCCGCCACCAACACCTCGAATCCTGGGCGCACTCGCTCCGCATGCGAAAGATCGAGCTGGAGTCGCCCCGATGAGCTCACTCTCTCCCGATCGGCGCGACGAGATCCGCGCCGGCGCGATCGGCGCCCTGCTCGACCTGCCCGAGGCGATCGGGCGCTATGTCGTGCGCGGCGAGCTCGGGCGCGGCGGGATGGGCGTCGTCTACGATGCGATCGATCCGCAGCTGAAGCGACCGGTCGCGATCAAGGTCATCAACCCGGTCCTGCTGCGCGACCGCCCGGACGCCGCCGCCCTCGAAGAGCGCTTCGAGCGGGAGATGTGCTCGGTGAGTCCCGTCTTCGACGCGAACGTCGTGACGATTCTCGACGCCGGCCTCGCACGTCTGGGCGGTACCCGCGCCGCCTACTACGTGATGGAGCGGGTGGTCGGCGAGTCGCTCGAAGATCGATTGCGACGCCGCGGCGCGCTGTCGCGCCACGAGGCCCTGGGCGTCGCGAGCGGCGTCGCGCGGGGACTCGCGGCCCTCCACGCCCGAGGCCTCGTCCACCGGGACGTGAAACCCTCGAACGTCCTCCTCCCGATCGGAGAAGACGGCCAGCTCGTGGCGAAGGTCAGCGACTTCGGCCTCGTGCACCTGATCCGCGATCCGCGCCACCCGGCGCCGAACGACTCGGAACCGGTGATCGCCGGCAGCGCGCACGGCCTCGCACCGGAACAGATCCACGCGGAGTCGATCGACGGGCGGGCGGACATCTTCGCCCTCGGCGCGCTGCTGATCCGCGTGTTCACCGGCGACGAGCCCTTCGCGGCGTCGAGCCTTCGGGATCGGCTGCATCGCATCGAGTGGGACCGGCCCGACGGACTCGACGCGCTGCCCACCGACGTGCGCGCGCTCGCCGAGCGCCTTCTCGCCAAGTCGCCGGGCGAACGGCCCTCGACCGCGGAGGAGGTCGTCCGTGAGCTCGACGCGCTCCGGGGTCCGCGACGCACGACGCTCCGAACCTGGGCGGCCCGGGTCGTCGCGGTGGCCGGCGCGCTCACGGTCGCGTGGCTCGGCGCGAGCGAGTGGCAGGCAACGCGAATCGACGAGTCGATCCGAAGCGAGCTGGCACGTCACAGAAGCGTCGTCGAAGCGCAGCTCGAACGCGCCGGTTTCCTCGCCGCGGCGCACGTCGAGTCGACCCGCGCGGCCCCGCTCCCGGCCGACGAACGCCGCGCCGCACACGATCGCCTCGAAGGCGTCGTGAACCGATTGGCCCACGAACGCGCCCAACACGCAAACCGCCTCGCGGAGCTCGAAGCCGACCGGCGCTTCCCCACGACCGAAGCGCTCACCACCCTGCTGGATCGCCCCTCCGATTCGCTCGCGTCCGCGCCGAGACGCGCCGTCGAGGATCCGGGCCATCACCTGACGGACGCCGCCGCGGCGATGATCGCGCAGCAGGTCGAGCTCCTCGATCGCGAGTTCGGGCTCACGGTCGAAGTTCGGCTCCACCCGGACGTCGAACTCCAGAACGACGGAGCTCGGCAATCCGAAGACCACGCGCTCGCGGGCCGGCGGCTCCGATTCACCCTCGACCCCGACCGTTCGGCCGGCCGCATCGAGACCAGCGCGTCCCTCGAAGCCATCCTCTCCGACGCGCTGCTCGGTGCGCTGCTCCGCGAACAGATCCTGCCCCTGGCCGAGCGGGGCGAAGCCGCCTTCGGCATCGAGCTGGCGTTCCGGGTGATCCGGGAGGAGCTGCGCCGCGCACGACGCGACGGCGAAACGATCGAGGCCACGGCACCGGACGACTTCGCCGGTGGCGGCGCGAGAACGGCGCGCATGCCGGAGGCCGAGGGACTCCCGGGCCCCCTCCCCGACCACGAGCGCGCGCTCTTCGGCGCTGCGCCGACCGTCCTCGAAGCCTGGACGACCTATCTCCAGTGGCTCGACGCAGAGACCCACGACGCACATGTGGCCCTCTTCACGCCGGCCTCGCGCGCGCTCGTCGAGGCGTGGCCGGCCAGTCGCCCGTATTGGCGCGGCATGCGCCGCCGCGATCCGCTCCCGACCCTCGCGACCCTCGAACGAGACGACGTCGCGCTCCTCTACTCGTCGGACGACCCGACCTTCGCCCCGCGCTTCTTCGTGCGCAGCGACGCTGGCTGGCAGATCGACCTGGTCGCGGGCAACGCGCACCTGATCCACATCGCCGGCGGGGAAGACACCTGGACGTTCCGCGGTGTGCGCGAGACGCCGCTGGCCCTCTTCGAGGATGCGCTGATCGTGGACCGGGGCCTGATCCGGCTCGCAGGACACCAGAGCGATCGCCCCTAGCTCGTCGACCCGCCGCGTCGGATTAGGGTCACGCCCGCCGACCGCACGCCACAGACTCCGTATGCCTGCTCGCGAAACGTCCCGAGAGCGCGTTCGTTCCCTCTCGCCCACGAGGCCGCCATGTCGAAAGCAACTCTCCGTCTCAGTCTGATCGCCGTAGTGCTGCTGGCCTTCGCCAGTGCGGCCCGAGCCGCGGGGCCGCCCATGATGGCGGGCTCGGCGCCGGTTCCGATCGATCCGGGCCCCGGCGTCGCTCTGCCCTTCGTGCCGCCCACGCACGTCGTCCCGCGTCTGCCGATCCTCCTGACGACCGTGCACCTCGGTGGCGCGGCATCGCTTCAGCAGCCGTTCTTGCTCGAGCCGGCAGACGTACGCGAGAACCGACGCGTGACGTCGAGCCTTCGCGTGTACTCGACCGGCCTGGTCGAGATCGACGAGCGCTCGGACACCTTCGTCTGCTTCTTCACGTTCGACCGGCCGAGGCTCACGCTCTACGGAGACGTTCCGCTGACCCCGGAGCCCTGCAGCCAGACCGAAGACGAGACGCTTCGGGTCTTCGTGCCCATCCAGCGCGTGCAAGACCTGCAACGCCGCCTCTCGCGACTGCGGGCGATCCGCCTGCCTTCGCAGAAGATCGAATCGCCCTTCGTCCTCGTCTATCCGCCCCGCGACCAGCGCGAGGTCACGGTCTTCCGACCGCGCGGGCGCGGAGACAAGGACGGAATGGAGCGGGGCGCGCGGTCGATCGCGAACACGTTCGGCTATCGCGAGCCGATCGATCGCTACATGCTGATCGAGGCCGAGATCCAGCGCTTCCTCGCAATCGTCCGCGAGGAGGGCAGCAGCTCGGGCGGGATCGTCATTTCGGGGCCGATCATCGACCCGCCTGTCGTCACGTTCGATCGCTAGCGTCGTGCCGGTTCAGGGCGCGGAGTAGATCGAGACGCCGCGCGCGAAGGTCTCGACGATCCCGACCTCGCTCACGTCGTCGACCGGAATCTCTGCCGGATCCTGCGCGAGCACAACGAGGTCCGCGCGCTTGCCGGGTGTGATCGAACCCTTCCGGTCCGCTTCGAAGTACTGATAGGCGGCGCCCAGGGTGACCGCGTGGAGCGCCTCCGCGAAGGTCGCCCGCTGCGCCTCTCCGAGGGTCACCCCGTCACGCGTCTTGCGAGACATCGCGATCTCGATGAGCCGCATCACGTCGGACGGCACGACCGGCGCATCGTTGTGGATCGTGAACGCCATGCCGCGATCGAGGGCGCTTCGGAGCGGGCTGATCCGCATCGCGCGATCGTCGCCGAAGCTCAGGCGGTGCCAATCGCCCCAGAAGAAGGGGTGCGCCGCGAAGAACGACGGCACGATCCCGAGCGCGTGCATCTGATCGAGCTGGTCCTCGCGCGAGAGCTGCGCGTGGATCGTGACCGAGCGATGGTCCTTCGTCTCGCCGCCGAGGGCCTCTTCGACGCCTTCGATCATCAGGTCGATCGCGGCGTCGCCGTTCGCGTGAGCCAGGATCGGGATGCCCGCGTCGATCATCCGCTTCACGTGCTTCTTGTAGAAGGCGGGCTCGGTCATCGGGTACGCGACGTAGTTCGGGTCCGCCCCGGGCGGGCCCTCGTCGTAGGGCCGCGTGAGCCACGCGGTCCGGCCCTGGGGCGAGCCGTCGAGGACGAACTTCACGCCGGCGACGCGCACGCCGTTGTCGTACTCCGGGGTGAACCCGAGCGCTTCGAGATCCTCGACCTCGCCCTCGCTCCGCATCGACGGGAACACCGCGATGTCGATGGCAGGCGGGCTCACGCGGGCGAGGGCCTTGAGGCTCTTCGCCGCCTGCGTGCTCGACGCACCATCCTGGACGGTCGTGACGCCGTAGGCCGCGTGGTAGTCGACCGCGCGCCGGACGAGATCCGCGAACTCCTGGGGGCTCGGTTCACCGGCCTCTTCCATGATCGGAATCAGTCCCATGTGCGCGGCGACCTCTTCGAGCACGCCGTTCGGAATCGTCGTGCCCGGGCGCCGGCGGATCACGCCACCGAAGGGATCTTCGGTGGTCTCGTCGAACCCGAAGCGTTCGAGCGCCAGCGAGTTGGCGGTCACGAGGTGACCGGACACATGGACGAGCGCGATCGCGTGCTCGGTCGAGGCGCGATCCAGGTCGTCGCGATCCGGGTGCCGATTCTCCGACAGCAGCGAATCGTCGTAGCCATACCCGAGAACGAACTGGCCCGGCGGAATCTGCTTCTCCTCGATCCAGACCCCCAGCGCGTCGACGATGTCCTCGACCGACTCCATCGGTCCGACCGGCGGCGACGAAGCGTTCAGCAGGTCGAGGTACTGCATGACCATCGAGAAGTGGCCGTGGGCGTCGATGAAGCCCGGGGCGAGAGCGCGCTCTCCGAGCTCGACGACGCGCGTTTCGGAACCGACCAGAGCCGCCACGTCGTCACGCGAGCCGACTCTGATGATGTCCTCACCCTGCACGGCCACCGCCGTCGCACCCTGGGTCGACGCGTCGACCGTGTGGATGTGGTCGCCGTAGAAGACGACGTCCGCCTGGGTCGCGGGCGATCCGACGGGCCCGCCCGCGCACGCGGTGACCAGAACGATCGCGAGCGCGAGGGCAAGGGTGCGAAGGAACAGGTCGATCGATCGACGAGTCATGGGGCGCCTCTCCTGCTGACCCGGCGGGCCGTCGCCGAGATGGCCTGCGAGCATAGCCACGCGCAATCGCGGCGCTTGCAATCCGGGGTCACGGATTCGATGATCCCAGGCGTCGGCTCCGCCTGGACCCGCGAGGAGATCTCCCCGATGGCCCCGTACCGCGAACGCCCCGACTGGCTTCGACGACTGAACAGCTTCGGCCCCGCAACGGGCGCCCCGGAGCGCATCGTTCCCCTCGACCCGGGCGAGCTCCTCGCCGCCGCGCGCGAGACGACCGGGCTCGGGGAGATCGGGGACGCCGATTGGACCATGACCTACGAAAGGATGGTGCGCGCGATCGACGAGGAGTCGAACGCGCACCTGCTCGGTCGCCTGCTCGCGCGAGCGGAGATCCTCCGCGTGTTGCAGACGCGCCTCCGAATCGTCGACGCGTGGGCGAAGGAACCGGCCATCCTGGAAGAGCCGATCGAACGTCCGATCTTCGTGCTCGGGGCGCCGAGGACGGGCACCACGATCCTGCTCGAGCTGCTCGCCCTCGATCCGGAGCTACGCGCACCGATCGCATGGGAGGCCCATCACCCGGTGCCCCATGGCGAGTTCGTCGAGGTGGATTCGCGGCGCCGACTCGCCGAAGCGGAGCAGGAGCTCTGGATGGACCTGCAACCCGAGTTCGCAACGCTCCACGAGATGGGCAGCGACCTGCCCTGCGAGTGTGTCCACTTCATGGCCCTCGACTTCGGCGGCCCCTATTGGCTGATGCAGTACGGCGTGCCCTCGTTCCAGGCCTGGGCGATGACCCGGCCCGAGATCCTCCCGCGAACCTACCAGCTTCATCGCGCGTTCCTGCAGACCCTGCAGCACGGTCACGACCCGAAGCGATGGCTGCTGAAGTCCCCCGGTCACCTCTCGACCGCGCCGGGCCTCTTCGCCGAATACCCGGACGCGATCGTCGTCCACACGCATCGCGACCCGCAGAAATTCGTCGGCTCCGCGGCCAGCACGACCGCGATGCTCCACTGGCTGCGAACCGACGCGGTCGACCCGGCGACCTTCGGCCAGCTCGCCCTCGGCGGCTTCTCGTTCATGCTCAACGACGTCATGGAACGGCGTAAGGCGGGCGAGCTCCCCGACGCGCAGTTCGTCGACAGTCACTTCCTCGACCTCATGGACGACCCCGTCGCGGCCCTCCGCAAGGTCTACGACCGCGCCGGCCTCGACTGGCCCGGAGGACACGCGGAACGGATCACGGCCTACCTGCGCGACAAGCCCAAGGGCAAACACGGCAAGCACGAGTACACCCTCGACGAATACGGACTCGACGCCGCGACCGTCGACGCGGCCTACGCGAGCTACGTCGACTATTACGGCATCCGGCGCGAGGGCTGACTTCGAGTGCCGACCGCGCCTGCGGATCCCAACCTCACAGGGATGGCTGAAGCGACAGTCGTCGCGTTATGCTGGACGCGCCGGTCACGCATGTGGAGAAGCCATGCCCCGCCTACGGATGTCGCTCGTTCGAACCCTCTCGCTCGTTTCGACCATCGCCCTCGCGGCGTCGTTCCTCGCCTGCGGAGGCCCCAGCGGTCCTTCGGGCGGGGGAAGCAAGCGACTTGGCATCAAACACGAGCACACGCTGAAGCCAGGGAAGGCCCATCACCCCGGCATCACGCGCGCCATCATCTTTCCGATGAATGCCACGGTGCAGCGGGCAACGGGACTCGATGGAGGCGATGACGATCTGATCCGCCTGACCGTCGACTACCTCGAATCGAAGGGAGTCTCCTCGACGATTCTCGACGCGAGAGAGTACAACCGCGCCAATGGAATCGCGGTGCGCAAGGCGCGAAAGAAGATGCTCTCCGGCGAGTCTGGCGTGGCCTCCGACAAGCTCCGCTTCGAAGACATCGTTCCCGAGATCCTCGCGGAGCTCGATTCCGACGCTCAGATCGCCGTTCTCCCGAACGTGATGATGCGGCCGGCCGAGTACTCCGGCGGTAAGTCCGTCCGATGGGATGGCGTTCGGCGTCGCGAGCGTGGAACGCGTGGCGGCGGCATGTCCGGCACGACCTCGGCGGGAACGCTCTTCACGATCATCCTCGATGCGAAGGGCGATCAGATATTCTCCGCATACGGTGGTCTCGACCTGATCTACGAACTCGACATGTCGAAGAAGAAGTACGTGACTCGCGAGGACCTGTTCGAAGATCTCGAGAACCTCGCTGAAGGCATCTGCGTTTCGCTCCATCCCTATTTCGGGGACGGGGACTGCTGATCGTCGAGCTCTCAGAAGTCGACGTCGAAACGGTGCTTCAGGCGACCGGTCCCGCTCGCTCCAATGTCCGGATCCGGCACCAACTCCGCCCCGGGCATCAGATGCTTCGTCAGCATCCGACGGGTCGCCCTCGATACGATGACCCACTGAAGCGGCGTCGGGCTATGGCGCATGCCCTCGACCTCGAGCCGTTCGTAGGGCTTCCCCAGCAGGTCCATCGTCAGCATCATCCGGAGAGAATGGTCCGGGTCGACGCGTCGGTCACGGTCTCCGTAGATGAACAAGACGGGCGTCTCGATCGCATCCACGTGGTAGGTCGGCGACGCGTCCTCGAGTACGTCGCGTTCGGTCTCTAGATCCCCCACGAACTCCTGGTAGAAGTCCATGACCCGCTTCGAATCCGCCATGTCGCTCGAGTCGTAGAGCAGCGGAATGTCGGACACGCCATTCATGCTGACCGCGCAGCGATATCGATCACGATGGCGCACGACACTCGCGAGCGCGGAGAACCCGCCGTAGCTACCACCGACGATGGCGATCCGGTTGCCGTCGATCTCCGGCATCGCGATCGCGTGCTCCACGGCGGCATCGATGTCGTCCTCGATCGCCTTGGCCCACTGCTTCTTGATCGACTCGTAATAGGCACGCCCATAACCTGCGGAGCCCCGGTAGTTCGGCTGCAGGACTGCGAAGCCCCAGCTCGCCAGGTACTGCGCGAACGGATCATAGAGACGGTCGTCCCGCACCCCGTGCGGTCCGCCGTGGGGCATCACGACGAGCGGATATGGCGCATCGCCCACCTTCGGAATCGTCAGGTAGGCCTCGACCTCGAGTCCGTCCTGCGACTCGACGCGAAAGACGTCCACCTTCGATAGCCGCCCCCGGTCGACATCGGATCGCCGGAGTCCAACTGTCATGAGCGCCCCCGATCGGAGGTCATGCACACCGTAGTGACCAGGGTCGGTCGCGTCGGAGCGGTAGAAGAGCAAGATCTGACCGTCGGGAGACACGTCGTATATCTCGATCGACTCGACGGCATAGCGCTTTTCGATTCCCTCCCGATGTGCCGAAATTCGATCCTCCACGTCACCCAGGTAGTGAACCCTGCGCTCGCCGTCGACGAACGACTCGACCCCGAACATCTTTCCGGTCGACCGGTCGATGAGCGCGCCGGTCACGTCGACGTCCTCACGTCGGAACACCTCGCCTACGATTTCGCGAAGGTCCGGATCGAACACATGCACACCGCGCGTGTCGTGACCCGCGTACGCAAGGACCCACATGCTGCGACTGTCCGGAACGAGGCCGACCGGCTGGATCGAGTCCTCATTCTCGTCGTACCAGTAGACCTCGTCGAAGACTCGCGATCGCTTGCCGCGCCTCAGGACCGCAGTCCCGCCCTCCTCACCACGAGTGCGGATCGCGACCTGGGGCTCGCCCTCCGAATCCGTGAGCCACCGATCGATCACGCCGGGCACCTGCAGAACGTGGTCACCGAGCCGTAGAGAGCGCCCGCGATTGTTCTTGCGCACTCCCTGGCGCATAAGCTCTTCAGTCGTCAATCGGTTCACGTAGGTGAAGTCCGGACCGATCGTCTCCCAGAGCAGAGAGTCTTCGCGTCCGGGATCTGCGCTCACCAGATAGCCGTTCGCGTTCACCACATTCCGCTCGACGCGAACTTCTCCACCGACGAGGTCCAGGTCGATGAGCACGTGCGTGTGCACTCCCCGCGTCGTGAAGCGCGCGATCAGCGTGTCATCGTCGACCCATCGATGGAAGTCGAGGGGCTCCTCGGTCGCGATCAGCGGAACCGCCTTCGACCCGATAGCCACATTTTGAGCGAGCAGACCGCGCCTCGCTCCGCTGCGGGCTTCGGCGCTCACCCAGCTCCCCTGCGGACTGAGGCGCACCGACGACACGCCGTTGACTGAGTACGTCGCCTCGGCCGAAAGGCCGGCGGGCTCGGCCGCGATCACGACGTCCGCACACAACACGACCGCGCAGGCGATTGCGAAGAGGAGTCGAGTCACGGTGGCGACGCTCCAGGCGACCGCAATGCATCTCGCAGCTTCGTGTAGTAGTCGAGAAATCCGTCTCCGCCGGCGCCCGAATGGCGAAGAGGCAACCCTCCCAGAATCTCACCGTAAGTCTCGGAGGCCGCGAACACTGCGCGGGCAGACTGATTCCGCACGCGCACCAGGCAGCATTTCGAAGAGGACCCGGATCCGCTCCGGATCAGGAGCGTCCCGGGGTAGTTGACCTTGCCCGCCTCGACGTCGAACTCGAACTCGTCGTCCCAGACCCAATCATCACGCTTCCTCAGCCGCTGATAGTCGCGAAGGTCGATCGAGCGATCGAGCCCGGTCGAAGCACCAGGCATGATCCGTCTCCATTCGTGCGGCCCGGCCGGAAGCGCGACGAGCCAGGTCGTCTCACCTTCCGGGAGGGTATACGAAATCGTCGCACCCGTGATCGTGATCCATTCGATCGGCACGTCGGTATCGACCTGGACGAGCACGTAGCCGAACTCGGGCGCGAGGGTGGCGCCGACCGGCAGCACCGGCTCGAGGTAGCCTCCCCCTTCCGTCGCACATCCTGAGACGAGGAACGCGAGGACGATTGCGCAGAGAGCGCTCTTCGTGCCGAAGCACGACCTTCGCCGTTCGCTCGGATTCGTCGCGGTCACGTCGTCAGCATAACACGTCGCGATCAGTACTGGACGATCGGCGCCTCGTGCAGCCACGTGTCGTCCTCGAGCATCGCGACCATCGCGTGGGCGCAGTCCGCGAAGTGGATCCGACTCATCCCGCTGAACGCGTCGTAGCCGAGCCGATAGCGCGCCGCTCCCCCTTCACCATCTGGAGCGGTCGGATCCCGACCCAGTCGAGGTCCTTGCTCTCTCCGAGGAGCGCCCATTGATGGTCCTTGTCGCGATGGCGCAGGCCGAGAAAGGTGCGAGCGAAGAACTGGACGAAGCGAGCGCCCAGGGTGACCTGGTCCTTCCGGACGAGGGTGCTACCGCCGCCACACCACACGAAGCGCCGGATGCCGTTCGTCCGCATCGCTTCGAAAATGTGGCGCGTCGCGCTCGTGCAGAGATCCTCGGGCGAGTTCCGGTCGATCCCGATCGCGAAGAGGATCGCGTCACACGGACTCGCGAGCGCCTTCGCGACGGCGGCGCCGTCCAGGCCGTCGCCCTCGTGGACCGTCACACGCTCGCGAATCGCCGGATCGAGCTTCCCCGGATTCCGCACGTAGACCGATACGTCGTGCCCCGCATCGAGGCTCTGGGCGACGCATTCCCGGCCGAGCTCGCCCGTCGCTCCGAACACCATGACGCGCATTGGCTCCTCCTCATGCCGATTTTCCCAGCCGGTCGCGGGCCCACCAGCTCGCTACCGTGTCGACGTTAGCCCGCCGCCCCGCGCGACCACCCGGAGACCGCCCCATGGACCTCGATCTGTTGATTCGCCAGGCCGACCTCGCCGACGGAACCGGCGCGCCCGTTCGCCGCGCCGATGTCGGTGTACGCGATGGGAAGATCGAAGCGATCGCCGAACCCGGCGCGCTCGAGTCGACGAACGCTGCCGAGGTGATCGAAGGTGACGGACTCCTCGTGACCCCCGGCTTCATCGATCCCCACACCCACTACGACGGTCAGGCCACCTGGGACGATCGACTCGCCCCCTCCGCGGACCACGGCGTGACGACCGTCGTGATGGGCAACTGCGGCGTCGGCTTCGCGCCCGTCCGACCGAACCACAAGCAGGTCCTGATCGACCTGATGGAAGGCGTCGAGGACATCCCCGGCGCGGCGCTCCACGACGGGATCCAGTGGGCATGGGAGAGCTTCCCCGAATACCTCGACGCGCTCGAGTCGAAGCCCCGCACCGTCGAGGTCGCCGCGCAGCTTCCCCACGGCGCGTTGCGCACGTACGCGATCGGAGACGGCGGCGACGTGAATGGTCCGGCGACCGACGAACAGGTCGCGGAGATGGCGCGCCTCGCGCGGGAAGCCGTCGAAGCCGGTGCCCTCGCCTTCTCGAGCAACCGCATCACGCTGCACACGTCGACCTCCGGCGAGGCCGTCCCCGGGACGTTCGCCGAGTCGCGCGAAGTGAACGCGATCATGCGGTCCGCCCAGAAGGACGGCCGGGGCCTCTTCCAGGTCGTGCCCGCCGGACTGATGGGCGAGGACCCGGACGGCTTCCGCCGGGAGCTCGAGTTCTACCGCCGGACCAGCCTGGATACGGGCTGCACCGTCCTCTTCACGATCGCCCAGAACAACGTCCAGCCGGAGCTCTGGCGCGAGCTCTTCGACAAGGCCGAAGCGGCGAACGCCGAGGGCGCAAAGCTCGTCCCGATGACGATCAATCGCCCGGGCGGGTTGCTGCTGTCCTGGGAGACCTTCCACCCCTTCCTCGACAAGGCCAGCTACGTCGAGCTGGCCGGCCTGCCCCTCGCCGAGCGGGTCGCGAAGCTGCGCGACCCCGCGCTCAAGAAGCGGATCATCGAGGAGCCGCGCCAGACCCCGATGTACGAGCACGCCGCGACGATCATCTTGAGCAGCCTCGGCAGCACCTTCCTCCCGACGACCGACGAGCTGCACGAGCCGGATCCCGCGCGGTCGCTCGGTCGCGCGATCGAAGAACGAGGCGCCGAGCCCCTCGACGGCATCTACGACGCGCTGTGCGATGCGGCGGAAGCGTCCGGGGGCCCCGGGTTCCTGAACGTCTTCATGGGCAACTACGCCGACGGGCACCTCGGCGCGGTGCACGAGATGCTGAATCGCCCCGGCACCCTCGTCGGCGGCGGCGACGGCGGCGCCCACGTGACGGTGATCTGCGACGCGAGCTACCCGACCTACATGCTCGAGCACTGGGTCCGCGATCGGACGCGCGGCGAGAAGCTCTCGGTCGAGAGTGCGGTCCAGAAGCTGACGAGCGAGCCGGCGGACCTCTTCGGCATGAAGGATCGCGGCCGCGTCACCGAGGGCCTGCGCGCGGACCTCAACGTGATCGACCTCGACCGGATCGCCCTCGCGACGCCGCGCGTCGAGCACGACCTGCCGAGCGGATCCCCGCGGCTGCTCCAGGCCGCCACCGGCTATCGCGCGACGATCGTCGGCGGCCAGGTCACCTGTCGCGACGGCGTCGACACGGGCGCGCGACCCGGCGGGCTCTACCGGGCCTGACCCTGCGCTAGACGGGATCTCCAGCGAACCGGTCCGCCGTCGGCCCGATCCGATCGACGATCGGAGCGAGCTTCTCGACGTCGAAGTCGTACCACTCGGCGGCGTTCACCCCGAGGATGTTCTCGATGTCGTCCTCGGGAAGGCCCTCGAAGGCAGTATCGACCTTGCTCTCGGTCGTCGGCCAGGTGCCCTCGGGATGGGGATAGTCCGTGCCCCACATGAAGCTCTTGATCCCGATGTTCTCGCGATCGAGGGCTTCCTTCCGGGTCACCATCGAGCCGACCCGCACGTTCCGTCGGAAGTACTCGGACGGCTTCATCGAGAGGTGGCTCACGTAATCGCCCAGCTTCTGTTCCGCGGCGGAGTGCTCGTAGTGCCAGTCCCAGATGCCGAGCTGATGCGGCACCCAGTCCGCCATGCCCTCGGTCGTCGAGACCTTGAGCTTCGGGAACTTCTCGAACACGCCGCCCCAGATCAGGAACGTGAGGGGGCGCGCGACGAACCAGAGCACCTCCGAGAGGTAACAACCCATTCCGCCGCGCCGGACACCCTCGCCGGGCCCCGGCGGCCAGTTGCCGAAGTACTCGTTCTGCGGCGCGGGACCCGAGTGATAGTTCACGACCATCCCGAGGTCCTCGCAGACCGCCCAGAAGGGGTCGTAGCGGGGATCGTTGTAGGGCGCGTGATCGTTCCACATGACCGGGATCATGACCGAGCGCATGTCCTGCTCGCGCGCCCACTTTGCTTCCTTGACCGCTTCGTCGATGTCCCACATCAGCGGGACGACCGCCACGCCGCAGCGACGCTCCGGCGCCATCTGGCAGAACTCGGCCGTCCAGCGGTTGTGCGCTCGCGCGCCGACCCACTGCAGCTCGGGATCCACGCCCTGGGTCGGGAGTCCGAGGCTCGCGCCGAAGGGCGGCGAGTTCATCTCGGTGATGCCGTCCGGAAAGAGGACCTCCGCAGCGACGCCGTCGTCGTCGCAGACCTTGAGCCGCGCGTCGTGGTCCCACGCGCCGGTCAGCTCGTACTCGTGCCCTTCGCGCCACTTCTCGTTGATGTCGGCGACGAGGAACATCTTCTCCATTTCCTTCGTCTGCGCGATCTGCTGCTTCAGCGCGACGTCGAACTGATCGTGGTACTTCGAGCCGACGTAGTCGCGGTACGCGTGGGGCTGCGGACCGGCGTGGCCGTCGGAAGAAATGGCGAGGAATCGCTTCATCGGGTTCTCCAGGAGAATGGAATCACGACTCGATGCGTTCGCGCATCTCATCGATGTTCGGAATGTCGCCCACGCCGTAGCCGGGCATGATCTGGTTGTAGCCCTGGTGCGGGCCGATCAGCTCGCTGGCGCGCGGGCTGTAGTGCTGCAGGTAGAGCGTGCGCCGACGGTTCGGTCCGGTGGGCGGCGGGCCCGCGTGGAGACCGCACCCGAAGTGCACGGTCGCGTCCCCCGGCTCCGCCAGGATCGGCACGAGGGGATAGCGGTCCGGCGTGATCTGCGAAGGCACGTTGTGATAGGCCTTGCCCCAGCTGCCGGCCATCATGTGGAGCTGCGAGCTCGCGGGGCCCGCGGCGTCGACCTGGATCCCGACGAGGACGCAGGGACAGGTCGTGTGGCAGGCGCCGAAGCCGCAGTCGGAGTGGTATTCGAGGTTCGCGTAGCCGGACGCGTCCGCCTCGAGCCCCTCCTTCTTCACGACCGCGAGGATCCCCTCGATCCGATCGGGGACGGGGACGACCTCTTCCTTCGAGAGCGCGACGAGCTCGCGCGTGCGTGCGTGATCGTAGAGCCCGGCCATCGCCTCGGACTTCTCCGAGAGGTACGTGAGGCGGTAGGGGAAGCGGTCGCCCTCGGCGTCCGTCGCCCACCAGGAATAGAGGTTTCCCTCGGTGGCTTCGTCGATCACCCGCTCGAGCTCGCTCGAGAGGGTCGCGATCAGGTCGGCGTCGTAGGCGCGACGCACCAGGAGGAACCCCGTCTGCCGCAGGAAGTTCGACATCTCCGCGGGGTCGTCGTCGGGCGTGAAGGCGCGCTCGAGATCCAGTGGATCGCCCGCCAGGTCGCGGAACTCGATGCGTGCCGGATCGTAGATCGCCCGACCCGAGTACATGCAGCGGATCGCCGGCTCCCAGTCGTCCCAGGTCTCGAAGTCACCGCGAACGAACTTGACCGCGTTGCTGAAGAGCAGGCCGTAGCGCGTGCGGTACTCGTAGAGGTAGTCGAGCCAGGACTCGTGATCGACGATCTCGAGGATCGTGCGCGCATCCTTCGCCACCCCCGGCTCGACGAGCACGCGTCCCTCACGACACCGGTACGTGTATGACCGGCCATCCGGCAGAGCGATCGAGATCGGGTCGCGACCCGCGACGTCCCAGGCGACCTGCTCGTTCACACCCTCGGCCAGCCGCTTCGGCAGCACTTCCTGATGGAAAGCGTCGAAGTCGACCCACGGCAATCCGGCGCCCCGGTAGGTACCGAAATGCGTGTCGCGACCGATTTCTTCGGAGACGTCGGATGCCGCCATCGAGGGCGCTCTCCCTATGGCGCTACCGCGCGCCGCGCACGAGGCGCCCGGGTCGTGCGCCCGTGTCCTCGCCGTTCCGGCGCGTGATCTCGCCGGACACGATCGTGTAGTCGTAGCCCTCGGCCTTCTGGAGCAGACGCCGACCGCCCGCCGGGAGGTCGTGCACGAGCTTGATCGAGCGCAGCTTCAGGTTGTCGAAGTCGATGACGTTCAAGTCCGCCTTCTTGCCGACCTCGAGCGTGCCGCGATCGTTCAACCCGAAGAGCGTGGCGGTGTCCTTCGTCTGCTTCTTCACCACGTGCTCGAGGTCGAGCTTGTCGCCCCGGCGGCGGTCCCGGGCCCAGTGGGTCAGCATGAAGGTCGGGATCGACGCGTCGCAGATCATTCCGCAGTGCGCGCCACCGTCCGAGAGACCCGACACGCAGTAGGGGTGCGCGATCATCTCGCGGATCACGTCGTGGTTGCCGTCGACGTAGTTGAAGATCGGCATCATCAGCATGTTCGTGCCGTCGCCGGAAGCGAAGGCATCGTACGCGGCCTCGAGAGGCTCGACCCCCTGCGCCTCCGCGATCGCGGCGACCGAACGATCCGCCGTCGGCTCGTAGTCCGGCGGGTCGCCGATCACATAGAGGCGATGCAGGAAGCTCGCGATGAAGTCCGTCATCCCGTCGAAGAGGTTGGTCGGATCCGCCGGCAGGTTCTCCTCGGAGAGGATCGCCGCCTTGTTCGCCGGCTCCCGCATCGCCGCCGCGAGTGCTTCGATCGACTCGTTCTCCTCCGCGAGCCGCCGGAACGTCGGGCGCCGCGAGAAGGGCTGGTGGGTCTGCAGGCCGATCATCAGGCCGAAGGGCCGCGCCGCGATCTGGGGATAGAGCTGGGCGCCCTCTTCCGCGGCGGCGATCGATTCGTCCATGATCTCGCGCCAGAGGTTCGGCTCGGTCTCGTTCTGCAGCATTGCGAAGGTGACCGGTCGCTCGATCTCGGCGGAGAGCTTCTTCATCCACTCCACCTCGCGCTTGGCGTTGACGAGGTCCTGCCCGTCCGCGCCCGCCGGCGCGAGCTCGAAGACGCCGGCGCCGGCGTCACGAAGCGCGTGGCCGAGACCGAAGAGCTCGTCCTCGGCGGCGAAGGTGCCGGGGACGGGCTCGCCGTCCATCGCGCGATGACCCAGGACACGGCTCGTGCTCACGCCGAGCGCGCCCGCTTCGATCGCCTCCTTCGTGAGGCGGCGCATTTCGGCGATGTCGTCGGGCGTGGCCGGCTCGTTCTTCGCGCCACGCTCGCCCATCACGTACGCGCGCAGCGCGCCGTGCGCGAGCTGGGTGCCGAAGTCGACACTCGTGTGCCGCTTCTCGATCGCGTCGAGATACTCCGGGAATGATTCCCATTCCCAGGTGATGCCTTCCGAGAGCGCGGTGCCGGGGATGTCCTCGACGCCTTCCATCAACTGGATCAGCCACTCTTCCTTGCCCGGCTGGACCGGCGCGAAGCCGACGCCGCAGTTGCCCATCACGACGGTGGTCACGCCGTGGCCGCCGGAGGGGTCGAGCTGATCGTCCCAGGTGACCTGCCCGTCGTAGTGCGTGTGCACGTCGACGAAGCCGGGGGTCACGATGCGTCCGGTGGCGTCGATCTCCTGGGCGGCTTCGCCGGGGACGCTCGCGCCAACGGCGGCGATCCGGCCGTCCTTGATGGCGACTTCGCCCGCGTAGGCAGCGGCGCCCGTTCCGTCGACGAGGGTCCCGCCGGTGATCTTGAGGTCGAACATGAGGGTCTCCTTGGGCCGGTCGGATGGCTGGGACCGGCTCGAAATGAACGGCAGTCAGTGTACACCGCGGAGCGCGTCGTGGTGAGGCGTCGGCGGCGCCCCGAAATCCGCCTGATACGCTCCCGACGCGCCGCGCCCGCAGCAGGAGACGCCATGCGAGAACTCTCGATCCTCATCTTCGTGACCGCCGACGGGGTGATGCAGGCGCCCGGTCAGGTCGACGAAGACCCGACCGGCGGCTTTCGCGGCGGCTGGGCGACGGGCTGCTGGGACGAGGTGATGGCGCAGGTGGGCCAGCACGCGATGGCCGAACCCTTCGACCTGCTCCTGGGCCGGTCGACGTACGACCTCTTCAAGGGCGGGCACGTCGCCGAGGGCGGCGACGACACGCCGATGAATCGCGCGACCAAGTACGTGGTGACTTCCCGCTCGGAAGGCCTCGACTGGCCGAGCACCGTCGCGCTCGACCCCGACGTCGCGACCTCGGTCGCGGCGCTCAAGGCGGGCGAGGGCCCGCTCCTCCAGGTGCACGGCAGCTGGCAGCTGGTCCAGGCCCTGCTCGAGAACGACCTGGTCGACCTGTTCCGGATCTGGACGTTTCCGGTCTTCGTCGGCGCGGGCAAGCGACTCTTCGTCGACGGTGCCGTGCCCTGTGACCTCGAGCTGCTGAAGAGCGAGCCCACTCCGGGTGGTGCGGTCATGACGCTCTACCGCAAGCGACGCGCCTAACGTCCCCCCGGTTCGCGCCAGTCGAGCACCGCGGTCGGCGACCACCCTCGGTTCATCGGGAGCACGCTCTCCCAGGCCGGCCACAGCTCGCGCTGGCGCACGAACTCCTGCGCCATGAAGTGCTGGCCGTTGAATCGCGCCGCCTCGTCTTCGGTCGCGAGCCAGAGCGCCGCCATCGCCGGCACTTCGATCGGACAGAAGAGCTCCTTGGGATAGCCGAGGCGATGGCCCTGCGTGAAGAAGCGCTCTGTCATCACGGGGCCCGGATCGAGATCGAAGGCGAGGATCCCGTCGCCGCCGTGCTCGGCCGCGAGACCGTCCGCGATCTTGCCGCAGGCCGCCTTCGAGCAGTTGTAGGACACGCCGGCGCCGCCCTTGCCCGGCGGCCCGCCCTGCTTCTGGTAGTTGTGGCGCGTCGAGAGGTTGATCACGCGTCCGCCCCCACGCTCGATCATCCCGGGCAGGCAGTGCTTCACGAGCGCCATCGGCGCGAGAAAGTTCGCCTGGACCTTGGCCGCGAACTCTTCCATCGGCGTGTCCTTGATCCAGGCGTTCGTGTACTGCCCCATCTCGTACATCGCATTGTTCACGAGGACGTCGACGCCCCCCCATTCCTCGAGGACGCGCGTCGCGCCCGCGTCGACGGAGGTCGGGTCGAGCAGGTCGAGCTGGATCGCGAGGGCACGGGCCCCGAGTCCCTCCACTTCTTCGCGGGTGGCTTCGAGGCTGCCGGCGAGGGGCGTCGGCTGGCCCGCCGCGTCCTCCTCGCGTCCTTCGCCCTCGCGAAGCGTCCGCCCGGTGAAGGCGACGTCGAAGCCGGCGCGGGCGAACTCGCGGCAGATGCTCTTGCCGATGCCCCGGGTGCCGCCGGTCACCAGCGCGCGCGGTCGCGTCCCGTCGTTTTCCATCGCTCCACTCCTCAGACCGGCCGCGTTGTCGCGCCCGGTCGATCTGCCACCATCGATCCTCGCCACACCGTACAGAAAGGGAGCCCCCGATGAAGCTCGTCGTCACCGGCCACGATTCGAACGGCAAATCCGTCTTCCACCACGCAGGCGAGGCGCCGCGAAGCTCGTCTCCCGGCAGCTACGAGCTGTGGTCCACGAAGGGACCGCTCACGGTCCCCGACGCGACGCCCTCGGACCAGCCCGCCGAGATCGGTTACTTCGCGGTCGACGGAGAGACGAGCTTCAAGATCGTGACCGTGCCGCCGACGACGGATCGCTCGGAGGGCCACGGCTCGTTCGAGCTGCCGCCGGACATCGCACGCTATTTCGATCCCGACGACCCCGAGATGCACACGACGGACACGATCGACTACGTCGTGATCCTGTCGGGTCGCGCCGAGCTCGAGCTCGACGACGGGAAGAAGGAGCTCGTGACTCAGGGTGACTGCGTCGTCCAGCGCGGCACGAAGCACGCGTGGCGCGTGGTCGGCGACGAGCCGCTCGTGCTCTGCGCGTCGATGATCGGCGCGCGGCGCGGCTAGGCGCGAGCGCGTTCGGACACGAGAACGCTGCCAAACGGCCGCGTTCCGCTACGTTCCCGCGCGACTCGTTCGAGGAGGGTGTGATGGCGACGTTCGGAATCGTGGTCGGTGGCGGACCTGCGCCGGGGATCAATGGCGTGATCAGCGCAGCGACGCTCTCTGCTCGCGCCAGCGGTGCGCGGGTCGTCGGTTGCATCCAGGGATTCGAGTGGCTCATGCAGGGCGACATCGAGCACGTGATCGACCTCGACGAGGACTCCGTCTACCGCATCCACCAGCTCGGCGGTTCGATCCTCCGCACCTCGCGCGCGAACCCGACGAAGGACCCCGCGAACCTCGACCGCGTCGTGGACTCCCTCGGACGACTCGGCGTCGACCACCTGATCTCGATCGGCGGCGACGACACCTGTTTCTCGGCGCGCACCGTCGCGGAAGCCGCCGGCGACCGCCTGAAGGTGGTGCACGTCCCGAAGACGATCGACAACGACCTCCCGCTGCCTCCCGGCGTCCCGACCTTCGGCTTCGAGAGCGCCCGCGCGACCGCGAGCGGCGTGCTGTCGACGCTCCTCGAAGACGCACGCACGTCGGGCCGTTGGTTCATCATCACGATGATGGGCCGCAACGCGGGTCACCTCACTCTCGGTGCCGCGCACTCGGCGAACGCGACCCTCGCCCTCGTCGCCGAGGAGTACGGCGACCGCAAGATCTCCCTCGAAGAGCTGTCCCGGCGAATCGAAGGCACGATCGTGAAGAGCACCGCCGAGGGCCGCCCCCACGGCGTGATCGTCCTCGCGGAGGGGCTAGGCGAATCGATCGACGAAGCGGATCTAGCTCACCTGCCCGACCTGCCGAGAGACGAGCACGGCCACCTCCGCCTCGCGGAGTTTCCCCTCGGTCGCCTCGTGCGCGAACGCGTGCAGACCGCCCTCGACGAGCACGGCATCAAGGCGACGATCGTCTTGAAGGACGTCGGCTACGAGTGCCGCTGCGTCGCACCGACCGCCTTCGACCAGGAGTACACCCGCGAACTCGGCGCCGGCGCAGTCTCCACGCTCCTCGGCGGGACCGGACACGTCATGATCACCCGCCAGAACGGGAAGATCGTGCCGATTCCGTTCGACGAGCTGATCGATCCCAAGACGGGGAAGACCCCGGTCCGAATGCTCGACACGTCGACCGAGGGGTTCAAGACCGCCTTGAAGCTGCAGACGCGCCTCGAGCCCGACGACCTCGAGGACGGCCCGGGCGCCGACGCGATCGCCGGCGTGACGAAGCTCGACCTCGCGGCGCTTCGAAGTCGCTTCGCGTAGACCCGATCGCGAATCGGGCGCCTAACGACGCCGGGCGGCCGTCCGGGACAGTGCCAGGAAGAACGCGACAGAGACCGCCATTGCCGCGATCAGGCCGACGAAGCTCGTGGTGTAGCTGTCCGTCTGGTCGATCGCGTAGCCGAACGCGATCGGCGCGAGCGTACCGGTCGGAATCGCGACCAGCGCGGCGAGGCCCATCACCTGGCCGAAGGACGCGACCCCGAAGAGTCGCGCGATCAGCGCGCCGTACACGGGCATCATCGAACCGCCTGCCAGCCCGCACACGAGCAACAAGCCGAGCAGGACCGGCATCGAGAGATCGGCGGTGAGTGCGCCGAAGGCCAGCGCCACCACGAGACAGAGCCCGACGAAGAGCGTCCGTGGGTGGATCCGGTCCGCGAGCGGTCCGAACACGAGGGGGCCGGCGATCGCGCCGACGCCCATGGCCATGGGGGCGACGGCGGAGAGTTCGACGCTCGCGCCGCGGTGTTGGAGGAACGGGATCACGTTGGCGCCGACGATGATGCCCTGCGCCCCGAAGAGCGCTGCGCCGATCGCGAGGCACCAGAAGTCGACGCTCCGGAGGATCGCGGGCGCCTCCCAGACTTCCTCTTCGAGGGCCGCCGCGGGCGCTGCGTCGTCACTCTCGATCGCGTCGTCGCCATCGGCGCGCTGACCTACGTCCTGCGGTCGATCGATCATCCCGAAGCGCGAAGCCGGGAGCGCGATCACGACGCACGCAGCGGCGAACACGAGCAGGATCGGTCGCCAGCCCCAGGACTCCAGCACGAGGCCCGCGAGCGGAACGATGATGAAGGGACCGATTGGAGCCCCGGCGTTCGCGGTCCCGAGCGCCCGCCCCCGAAACCGGTCGAACCAGTTCGCCATCGCGGTCGAGGACGGCATCGGCCCGAGCATCGCCATCCCGAGTGCGCACCCGAAGATCCAGAGCACGCCGACCTGCCAGGCAGACTGCGCGAAGGAGAGCCCGATCAGGCTGGCCGCCAGGACGAGCGCACCGATCGACATCACGCCGCGAATCGATCCGCGATCCACGACGCGGCCGATCAGCGGCATCGACAGGTTCATCACGCACGTGAACCCGCCAACGCCGACGTTGAACGCGGTCGCGCCAATCCCGAACTCCGCCCCCATCGGTCCCGCGAAGAGCCCGACTGCGCCCAGAGTGAAGCCGATCGCCAGCGCCTGGGTCAGCGCCGCGAAGGCGCAGACCCGCCAGCCCGAGAAATGCGGGTGGGGTTCGGGGGGCAAGAGCCGTTGGAGGGTCGCGCTCGACTAGCCCTGCAGCAGCGTGATCATGTTGTAGAGGACGGCCGGGCGGTCGGAGCCGACGACGTGGATCGCGGCCTCCTGCTCCAGCCGAACGCCCTTCTTGCCGGCTTCGACCGAGACGAGGCGGCTGCGCGCGTGCACCTTGGAACCGACGGGAACCGGGGCGAGGAAGCGAAGCTTGTCCGAGCCGTAGTTCACGCCGTTCTTGACGCCCGTCGTCTTGTACGGCGTCGGCAGCGACGCCGACAGCTTCGGCATCAGCGAGAGCGTGAAGAAGCCATGGACGATCGGCCCACCGAACGGGCTCTCCTTCTTGCAGCGCTCGACGTCGATGTGGATCCACTGGTGGTCGCCGGTCACCTCGGCGAACTGGTTCACCATGTCCTGGGTGACCTCGATCGGCTCGCCGAACTCGCCGAACTCCTCGCTCACGTGCTTCTGCAGGGCCGCGACGTCGTCGAATCGAATCTCTTCCATGGGGATCTTCTCCTGTGATGGGTGGGACGCGCCCGGATGGTCGTGGCAGGGCGCGATGGATGGAGTGGCCGCACACGCGGGGCCCCATTGCTATCACAGGGATTCGCTGGCCGCGATCGACGCGCGGTCTGCGAAAACGGGCCCCACGTCCCTCGAATGGTGCGCCCCCCAATGCCCGGAGCCTCCGGTTGGGATCGCTCAACTCCTCGTTTTCATGGAGGAATCGACTTTTCTGGCGCCGACGCGAAGAATTTCGTCGATCCACGTCCGGAGTGTTCGTCGTAGAGTCGAACCGCGCCCCCGGGCGCCCACCAGGAGACCCCGACCATGGAATTCATGCTGATCATGATCACGGATCGCGATACGGAAGTTGACCCGAGCATCATGCCGGAGATGGGCAAGTTCGCCGGTGAGCTCGCCGCCGCCGGAAAGATCCGCGGCGGCTCGCCGCTGCACCCCGTGGCCGAAGGGTCGCGCGTCGCCGGCTTCGGCGAGGGCGTGGCCGTGACCACGGGCCCGTTCACCGAGACCCGCGAGGTGATCGGCGGCTTCTTCCTCATCGACTGCGAGAGCGCGGAGGAGGCGGTCGAGATCGCGAAGCGCTGCCCGCACAACAAGATCGGTTTCACCGAAGTGCGCCAGGTGATCCCGATGGGTCCGCCGCCCGAGTAGGTCGTGCCGCGCTTCCTGCTGCTGGTGTCGCCGGATCGCCCACCGCCCGAGGCCGCTTCCCCTGCGCGGCTGGGGCGGCGGGCGAGCGCGGTGGTCGATTGGCTCGACGGGCTCCGCCGGGCGAAGCGTGTGTCCCTCGCGGCCCTCGTCGAGCCGCGAGCCGACCGCGTCGAGCGCGACGACCACGGTCACGCGGCGCGCGTCGCTGGGGCGCCGATCCGACTCTGCTTCGTGATCGAGGCGCCCGACCGCGAGGCGATCCTCGGGATCGCAGGGTCCTGCCCCTTCGCCAGCCCCGGCGCGATCGACGTGCTGCAGCTCGAGACCTGGCTGCCCCCGAGTGCGGCGGCGGAAGTCGGATTCGGGTCGGCATGAGCCCGGAGGATCCCGTCGCGTTCGAGGACCTCTTCCGAAGCGAATGGGGGCGCATCGTCGCGTTCCTCACGCGCCTGCTCGGCGACCTCGATCGCGCCGAGGAGTGCGCGCAGGAAGCCCTGGTCGAGGCCGTCGAGCGCTGGCCCCTCGCCGGCGTGCCGGAGAATCCTGGCGGCTGGCTGATGACGACGGCCCGCAATCGGGCCCTCGGCCATCTCCGTGCCGACACACGCGCGCGCGGTCGAGCCAATCGACTGCACGATCACGAGTCCCGCCGCCTTGAAGACACGACGAGCGCGGGCGACGACGAGGAGGAAGCCTTCGTCGAGAGCGACCGCCTCCGACTGATCTTCACCTGCTGTCATCCCGGCCTGCCCCGGGAATCTCGCGTGGCCCTCACCCTGCGCATGCTCGCGGGCCTCACGACCGCTGAGATCGCGGCCGCGTTCCTGGTGCGTGAGAGCACCGCCGCACAACGACTCGTCCGCGCGAAGAAGGCGATTCGCGACCGACGCCTGCCCTACCGGGTGCCCGAATCCGCGGAGCTGCCGGAACGTCTGCCGTCGGTCCTCGAGGTGCTCTACCTCGTCTTCAACGCCGGCTACGCGGCCCATGAAGGCGAGCGCCTGATTCGAAGCGATCTGTGCGAGGACGCGGTCTCCCTCGCGACCTTCCTGGCGGCCGCGTTCCATGAGGACAGCGAGGTGCTGGGGCTGCTCGCCTTGATGGAGCTGCAGGCGGCGCGGGCTTCCGCTCGGGTCGACGAGGACGGCGAGCTGGTCCTGCTCGAAGATCAGCACCGGGATCGTTGGGACCGCGTCCGGATAGAGCGCGCACGACGGGTGCTCGAGCGCGCGCGCGCCGTCGCCGACCCGACCGGCGCGGGCGCGTACCTCTTGCAAGCGGAGATCGCCGCGTGTCACGCCCTCGCTGTGACGCCGGAGACGACGGACTGGCCGCGAATCGCGACGCTCTACGCCGCCCTCGCGGACGAGACCGGCTCGCCGGTCGTCGAACTGAATCGTGCCGTCGCCGTCGCCATGATCGACGGCTTCGAGGTGGGCCTCGACCGGCTCACGGCGATCGAGGCGGACGGACGTCTCGACGACTACGCGCTCCTGGCAGCGACCCGCGCGGATTTCCTTCGCCGCCTCGGTCGCCTCCCGGAGGCGGCGGACGCCTATCGCGCTGCAATCGACGGAACGACGAACGCGGTCGAGCGGCGCTACCTCGAGCGGCGCCTCGCCGAGTGCGCGCCCGCGAACGCGGAGTCGAACGCCTAACGACGCCGCGCTTCCTCGAGGGCGTCGGGGGTGTCGACGTCGCGAAGGGTTCCGTCGCCGTCGACGGCCACGCGCTCGACATCGCACGTGTTCGCGTCGAGAATCGACCGCGCGCCCCGATCTCCTTCGAGCGCAGCGAGCGCCGGCAGGTGCGCCGCTCCGAAGACCACGGGATGCCCGTCGCGCCCGGCGTGCGTCGGGACTCGGATCGAGACCGGGCCGAGCGCGTCACCTTCGACGACCGCGCGCACGTGCGCAGCGCGCAGGGCCGGCAGATCGCCGACCGTCACGACGACGCCGGCCAGATGCTCGGAGTCTTCCGACAGCAGCGAGGCCGCCCCCGCCGCCAACGACGTGCCCATCCCCTGCTCCCAGCCCTCGTTGTGCACGAACTCCGTGGCTGCGCCTGCGAGCGCCGCTCGGACCCGCTCGGCCTCGTAGCCGAGCACCACGACGACCCGCTCGACTCCGCCCTCGCGCAGCGCCGAGACGACCCTCGCGACGACGGGTCCCCCATCGACTTCTTCGAGAAGCTTGTTCCGGTCCGGCCCCATGCGCCGCGAGGCGCCGGCCGCGAGCACGAGACCGACGAGCGCGTCGCCGCGCGCGCTCAAGCGTCCGCCCGCGCTCGCAGCGTCGCGACGAGCTCGGCGGCGATCGAGAGCGCGATCTCCGCGGGACTCTTGGCGCCCAGATCGAGCCCGACGGGGCCGTGGATCCGCGCGAGGGCCGCGTCGTCGAGACCACCGTCGGTCAAGCGCGCCCGCCGCTTCTCCTGCGTTCGTCGACTGCCGAGGGCGCCCACGTAGAACGCCTCCGACCGGAGCGCGGCCGAGAGCGCGGGCTCGTCGATCTTCGCATCGTGACTCAGGGTGACCACGGCGCTCCGCGCGTCCGGCGCAAACGCCTCGAGTGCTTCGTCGGGCCACCGCGCGTCGAGCGTCACGCCCGGAAATCTCGCCTCGGTCAGGAATCCCCGCCGCGGGTCGATGACCGTCACGTCGTAGCCCAGCCGCGTCGCGAGCTCCGCGAGGTGCTGCGCGATGTGCACCGCGCCGACGATGGCGAGTCGCAACGGCGGGTTGAAGGGATGCACGAAGACCGAACCCTCCTCGGTCTCGACGAGCGCCGCCTTGTCGCCGCGCAGCGCGCCGGCCGCCGCGTCGCGCAGCGCAGGCGCGAGCGAGGCGTCGGACGCATCGACGATCGATTCGCGCCCGCCTTCCAGCCAGGTGAGGCGCACTACGGGTCGTCGCGCGGCCCGCGCTTCGAGGATCGCGTCGAGCACGTCGCGATTCACTCTACGCGCTCCACGTAGATCCGCACGCGCCCACCGCAAGCGAGCCCGACGGCCCAGGCGTCCTCGTCCGCGACGCCGAACGAAAGCAGCTCGGGCTCACCGCTCGAGATCACGTGCGTCGCGCGTTCGATTACGGCGCCTTCGACGCAGCCGCCGGACACGCTGCCCTCGAAGTGCCCGGCCGCGTCGACGGCCAGCTGGCTGCCCGCCGGGCACGGGGACGAGCCCCAGGTCTCGACGACCGTCGCGAGGGCAACGCCGCAGCCCTCGTCCCGCCAGGTGCGGGCCAACCGGAGCGGTTCGCCGGCGACGCCACCGAGGGGCTCGGCGACCGCGTCGCCGGATCCACCGGCCACCTGTCCCACGAACTGCACCTCGGCGCTCGGCGGAAGCGGCACGTAGAGCGCGTCGTTGTAGATGACGCCGTCGACGGCGACCGCGGCGTTCTCGAGCTGGCCGTCGAGGTCCGCATAACGCGCGTAGAGCGACTGGATCAGCTCGTCGACCCGCGACGCCTCGACCTCGACGCGCTCCTCACCGTTCGTGAGGCGCTGTTGCGTCGACGAAAAGAGGACGATCGCCACGCGATTCTCCCTGGTCCGGATCCGATCGCCCGGAACGCCCGATCAGTCGGCGTTCTCGAGCGCCTCGAGCACCACCGGCGGCGACATCGGCAGCGCGTGGAAGCGCACGCCCGTCGCTGCGCACATCGCGTTCGCGACCGTCGCGAGCGGCGGCACGATCGGCGTCTCGCCGACGCCGCGCACGCCGTAGGGGTGGAGCGGGTTCGGCACCTCGACGATCATCGTGTCGATCATCGGCAGGTCCGACGCCACCGGCACGCGATAGTCGAGGAAGCTCGCGTTCTCGACCTTGCCCTCTTCGTCCCAGAGATACGCCTCGTTGAGCGCCCAGCCGATTCCCTGGGCGGCGCCACCCTGGTACTGCCCTTCGACGAAGGTCGGGTGGATCGCCTTGCCGGCGTCCTGGACGACGGTGTAGCGGAGCACGCGCGTGACCCCGGTCTCGGGATCGACCTCGACGTCACAGAGATGGACACCGAAGGCCGGCCCGGCTGCGGGCGGGCTGACCGAGGCGCTCGCGACGATCGGGCCGCCGGTCGCGCCCATCTTCTTCGCGATCTCTTCGAGGGAGAGCGAGCCCTTGTCCGAGGAGATGTCAGACGAGCCGTTGACCGCGACGGCGTTGCCGTCCTGCCATTCGACGCTGTCGAGCTCGACGTTCCAGATCGTCGCTGCGCGGGCGCGGAGGTGGTCGATCACCTGCCGGGTCGCATCGATCACCGCCATGCCCGTCGCGTAGGTCACGCGGCTGCCGCCGGTCACGTCGCAGTAGCCGACCGAATCGGTGTCCCCGACCATCGGCCGGACGCGAATCACGTCGATCCCCAGCTCTTCGGCACACATCAGTGCCATGCTGGCGCGGCTGCCGCCGATGTCGGGGTTGCCGGTCCGCACGACGGCGGAGCCGTCCTGGCTGACGCTCACGGTCGCGCTCGACTGCATGCCCGCGTTGAACCAGAAGCCGGCGGCGACGCCGCGACCCTGATTTTCGCGGAGCTCGGCCTTGTACTGCGGGTGCGCCTTCGCAGCCTCGAGCACCTGCTTGAATCCGATCGGGCCGAAGGCCGGTCCGTACTTGGCGCGGTCTCCCTCCTCGACGGCGTTCTGCAGGCGGAGGTCGATCGGGTCGCGCCCGAGCTTCTTCGCGAGATCGTCGATCAGGCTCTCCGCGGCGAACGATCCGATCGGTGCGCCGGGTGCGCGATAGGCGGCCACGCGCGGCTTGTTGACCACGATGTCCCGACCCAGGAGCCGGAAGTTCGGGATCTTGTAAGGCGACAGCGTCGTCATGCAAGCGGCGCCGACCGGCGATCCGCGGAAACAGCCTGCCTCGAAGTCGAGACGGCAATCCGCTGCGACGATCGTGCCGTCGCTCTTCGCGCCGAGCTTCACCCACATCTTCGAGCCCGAGGTCGGACCGGTTCCGCGGAACACCTCCTCGCGCGTCATCGTCATCTTCACCGGTCGACCGGCCTTGCGCGACAGGATCGTCGCGGCCGGCTCGAGATAGACCGGGATTTTGCCGCCGAAGCCGCCGCCGATCTCGGTCGGCGTGACCTTGATGGTCTGCGGGTCACTGCCCGTGAGAGTCGCGACCTCGCCCTTCACACCGAAGGCACCCTGGGTCGCGCACCAGATCTCGACCGTGTCGTCCTCGCGCGCGTTCACCAGGCAGGCGTGCGGCTCGATGTAGCCCTGGTGGACCATTTCGGTCTCGAACACGCCCTCGACGACGATGTCGGCCTCCGAGAAGCCCGCGTCGAGGTCGCCGCCTTCGAAGACGATCTGGTTCGTGATGTTCGTGTCGCCCTCGACAGGCGGCCCGGCGCCCTCGGTCATCTGCCCTTCGTGCAGGATCGGCGCGTCGTCGGCGAGCGCGGCGCCGATCGAGAGGACCGGCGGCAGCACTTCCCACTCGACGTCGATCAACTCACCGGCCTCGATCGCGGCTTCGCGCGTCGTCGCCGCGACCGCTGCGAAGGCGTGACCGTGATAGAGCACCTTTTCGCGTGCCAGGATCACGCGCTGGTTCGCGCCGACGTCGACGCCGGCGGGTCCCTGGGACACCCAGGTCATGGGCAGCTCCGGCAGGTCCTCGGCGGTAATCACCGCCTTCACCCCCGGCACCTTCTCCGCCTTGCTCGTATCGATCGAGAGGATCTTCGCGTGGGCGTGCGGGCTGCGGACGAAGACGCCCTGCAGCGCGCCGGGCAGCGTGTAGTCCGCGCCGAAGCGCGCGCGGCCCGTGACCTTGTCGAGGCCGTCGTGCCGGATCGGCCGACTCCCGATCTGCTTGAACTTGCGCTCCGACTTGCCCGTGGTGTCCGTGGTGTCCGTGGTGTCCGTGGTGTTGTCCGGTGCAGCACTCATGCCGGCTCCTCTCGCATCACGGCCGCCGCATCGAGGACGGCCTTGATGATCTTGTCGTATCCGGTGCAGCGACAGAGGTTGCCGGCGAGGTAGTACCGCGCCTCTTCCTCCGTCGGGTCCGGGTTCTTCTCGAGCAGCTTCTCCGCGGCGACGATGAAGCCGGGCGTGCAGATCCCGCACTGCAGCGCGCCGTGCTCCAGGAACTGCTGCTGCACGGGGGTCAGCTTCTGGCCGTCGGCCACGCCCTCGATCGTGTCGACCGCGCGCCCCTCCGCCTCGGCCGCGAGCACCAGGCAGGACGGGACGAGCCGGCCGTCGACGACGACGGAGCACGCTCCGCAGTCGCCGGTCGTGCAGCCTTCCTTCGTCCCGGTCATGCCGAGGTCGTCGCGCAGGACCTCGAGCAGGCTCTGATGGCCCGCGCAGAGGAACTCGGCTGCGTCCCCGTTGATCGTCGTCTCGACTCGAATCTTCGCCACTGTCTCGTCTCTCGCTTCTCTCGCTCGACGCGTCTTCGGACTAACGCGCCTGGGCGCGCACGTAGGCGGTCTTCGCGACGCGCTTCGTGAGCACGCCGGCGATCTTCTTCCGGTACGCGACCGTGCCGCGCTTGTCATCGATCGGGTTCGCCGCCGCCGTGGAGGCCGCTGCCGCCGCATCCAGGGCCGCATCGTCGAGCCGCGACCCGGCGAGCGCCGCCTCGGCGTCGGGCACGCGAATCGCGGTCGGCGCGACGGCGCCGAGGACGACCCGCGCGGAGGCGACCGCGCCCGCGTCGTCGAGCTCGATGGCCACGCCGACGCCCACCACCGCGATGTCCATCTCGGTCCGGGGAATCAGGCGTTCGTAGGCGTCGCTCGCGTGCGGTGCCGGAGCCGGCACCTCGAACTCCACCACGAACTCGCCGCGCTCGAGCACGGTCTGACCCGGGCCGGTCGTGAACTCTTCGACCGCGACCCGCCGCTCACCCTTCGGTCCCGCGATCACCGCGGTCGCGTTGCACGCGATCAAGGCGGGAACCGAGTCCGCCGCGGGCGACGCGTTGCAGAGATTGCCGGACCAGGTCGCGCGTCCCTGGATCTGGGTCGAACCGATCAGGTCGGTCGCGTCCGCGAGCCCGGGCCAGAGCGAACGAATCGAGTCGTTCTCGTAGATCTCGGCCGCCGACACCGCGGCGCCGATCTTGAGACCGTTCGAGTCGAGCTGAACGGACGAGAGCCGCGGAATCCGCTTCACGTCGACGAAGAGCGCGGGCGCGCCTGCGCCGAGGCGCATCTGCACGAGCAGGTCGGTCCCCCCGGCGAGGACGCGCGCGCCGTATTCGCCGGCGAGCAGCGCGACGGCCGCCTCGACCTCCGTCGGCGCTTCGAATCGGGACACGGGTGCGGACACGGAAACCTCCGATCGGATCTGAACCGCCGATTATGGCGCGTTCACGGGACGGGCCCCAGACCCCGTTCGGAGCCGGCGAGCCCGTGCGGAATCGCCGCTGATTCGAATGGGGCCCGCACGACGGTTGACCTATGGTCGATCGCCCGGGTCGGGCAGGCCCGGAAGCAGGAGCGTGAGACGATGAGCACGAAGCGAACGATGCGCGGCCAGGTCGCGATCGCGGGCATCGGCGAGACGACGTACTACAAGCACGGCCAATCGCCCGACGCGCAGTTCAAGTTGACGCTGAAGGCGATCCTCGCGGCCGCCGAAGACGCCGGCATCGATCCCCGCGAGATCGACGGGATCGCGTCGTACGCCGATGACAAGAACCCGCCGGACCGGATCGCCGCCGCGCTCGGTATGAAGCGCCTGCGCTTCTCGAACATGGTGTGGGGCGGCGGCGGAGGCGGCGGGTCCGGCGCGATCGGGAACGCGGCGATGGCGATCCACGCGGGCGTGGCCGACTGCGTCGTCGTGTTTCGCGGTCTCGCCCAGGGACAGAGCGCGCGCTTCGGATCAGGGGCCCACTACCCGAGGGCGATCGCAGGCTCCTACGCCACGACGATCCCCTACGGCGTGATGTCCCCGGCGCAGATGTTCGCCATGCGCACGACGCGGTTGATGCACGACCACGGGATCTCGCGCAGCACCCTGCGCGCGGTCTCGATGGCCTCCTATCACCACGCCCAGAACAACCCGCGCGCGGTGATGCACGGCCGTCCCCTCGACGAAGAGGGCTACGACAACGCGCGCTGGATCACCGAACCCTTCCGGCTCTTCGACTGCTGTCTCGAGAACGACGGCGCTGCAGCGCTGATCCTGGTGCCCGCGGAACGCGCGAAGGACCTGCGGCAGAAACCGGTCTACGTCCTCGGCGCGGCCCAGGGCGCGGAGTACCGCTCCGGGGCCGGCGGTCACAACAACCCGGACTACGCCACGTCCAGCTTCAAGACGGTGGCGCCGGACCTCTTCGCGATGGCGGAGGTCGGTCCGGGCGACATCGACGTCGTGCAGAGCTACGAGAACTTCACGGGCGGGGTCGTCATGAGCCTGATCGAGCACGGCTTCTGTACGTACGAGAGCGCGAACGAGGTGATCGCCTTCGACAACCTCGTCGCGCCGACGGGCAAGCTCCCCCTCAACACGAGCGGCGGCAACCTTGCCGAGTGCTACATGCACGGCCTCGAGCTGAACATCGAAGCCGTGCGTCAAATCCGGGGCACGTCCCCGAACCCGGTCCCGAACGCCGAGCTCGCCTTCGTGAACTCGGGCCCGATGGTGACGCCGGCGACGAACGCGATCGTCGGGTCGGAGGCCACGCTGTGAGTGACTCCTTCGTTCTGCCGGAAGGCCTGCCGAAGCCGGTCGCGGACGATCTCGACGGCCCCTACTGGGAGGCTGCGCGCCGAGGCGAGCTCGTCGCCCAACGCTGCACCGCTTGTCGCGGCTGGCAGTGGACGGCGGAGTACCTCTGCCATCGCTGCCACGCCTTCGACCTGGCGTTCGAGCCGGTGCCCGGGGAGGCGAAGATCTTCAGCTGGCAGCGGCCACATCACCCGGTCCACCCGGTCCTGGCCTCCGCCTGCCCCTACGTGGTCGTGCTCGTCGAGTTTCCGGAAGCGGACGGCATCCGCATGGTCGGGAACCTGGTCGATCCGCCTGAAGGCGAGATCCCGATCGGGGCGACGGTCGAGCCCGCCTACGAACATCACGAAGCCGAGCCCGAGTACACCCTCGTGCAGTGGCGGCTCGCCTAGCCGCTCATTCCCCGGTTGGCGCCGCGGACGGATAGCCGCCGGCGTAGGGATGTCCGTAGCCCCAGCGATACGACGAGGGGAAGATCGGGTGTCCGCCCACGCGCACGCCGGTCTCCATCAGCCAAGCGAGGAAGCCGCCCGCTTCGTCAGCGACGCAGGCAGCGAACGCTTCGTCGGCTGCCACGCGCTCCCCGGCGGAGCCACCGCACCAATAGGCGACGTCGTGCTCGACGCAGCACGCGGTGTTCCACTCCGTGTCGGGAAAGCGGGAGCAGCCGTCGGTCACGAAGGGGCGAATCGGCTGCACGCCCCCGTTGCGGCCCGAGGCGACGCAGCCTGCCGCCGCGCGCGCGGTCAAAGCGGCCCCGGCGTCCGCGTCGCTCGCCCACGCCTCCGGCGTGTGGTGGCTGGGCGCCGCGCATCCGACCCCAACCGACGCAATGGCGAGTACGACCAGACCCACGCTCCACCGTGATCGGCGAGACTCCCCGAGGGCGACGCGTCTCCGTCTCCCTGGAGCCCGATCTCGGTGCATCGGCCCCCGCACATGCCCGATTGGCGCCCGGACTCCGCCTCTCTTCTCGAGGGTCGTCAACGAGCGATCCCGCCCTTCCGCTCCGAGGAGACGACCCATGATCCGTCGCATCGCCCTACCCCTCCTGGTCCTGACTCTGGGCCTCATCGGCTTCGCCCCGAGCGGTAGCACGCTCGCAGCGGCATCCGAGGCGATGACCGCGCACGCCGCCGCGGGGCGCTACGAGGGCGATGAAGCGTTCCTCCTCCTGGTCACCGAGACGCGCTTCGGCGCGAACGGTCCGGTCACGCACGCCACCTTCGACTGCCTCGCGGACGTAGCGATCGTCGTCGCCGACGGCGCCGGCATGACGCGGATGGGCGTCGGCACCTGCGAGCGCGGCGACGCGAAGGTCCGGTTCGAGATCCTCGGCCGCGCCCACCCGGACGGGATCGAGGCGCAGATCGTGCTCGACTACATGGGCGTCGAGACGGCCCTTCCCCTCGAGACGGAGCTCGTGCCAGCCGGCCTCGGCGCCGACTTCGCCGGTCGCAGCGAGCGCATCGGCGACCGCGAGATCGCCTTCAACGGCACCTTCGCGGCGCGGCGGCGATAGCGCGCCCGGAATCCCGGTCATCGATCGACCCGCGTACGACGACACCTGTCATACGGGCGTGTCAGGTACCCCGCCGTCGTGTGCGCCACCCGCCATGCGACGAGAAATTTCCCAATCTCGAACCCGACGGGCGTAGAATGCAGGAGTCGCCCGGTCGGACCGCGTGACACTGGGAAGGGACGCCAGGCGGACCCGCGCGAGGTGTCGCGCGGGCCGGACGCCATCGGCATTCGCAAGGGCGACCCTTCGCATCGTTCGAAGGAGGGTTCCCGATGCTGCTTCTGCTCGTCCGCGCCTCGCTCGCCGTTCTCACGCTCGTCCTCTTCGCCTTCCCCGCCGCCGCGATCACGGTCACCGCCATCGACTCCGGCTTCGTCACCGAGTTCGGTGGTTCGGGCAAAGGCGACAGCACCATCCCGACGAGTGCCACCTACAACTACTCCGTCGGACGCGAGATCCATTACGGCGCCGGCTACCTGTTCTCGCCGCCGGTCGCGATGGACCGGAACAACTACTTCGTGTTCGATCTGACCAGCGTGACGACGCCGATCGCGAGCGCGACCCTCGACCTCTATACCGGCGCATACGAGAGCGTCGATCCCTTCGAGACCTTCGACCTCATCGCGCCCACCGACGTCGCCGCGGCCGCTGCGGATGCGGCCTTCCTGCTCACCGAGAGCACCGTCGGCTCGATCGCCTTCGACGACGCGGGCGATCCGGCGATCGGGGTCGCGATGGCGCTCTACGGCAACATCGAGGGCGGCACCGGCGGGCCGATCGGGACCACCGTGATCTCCTCGGCCGAAGACACGTCGACGATCTCGATCGCGGTCGACGCCGCGTTCCTGAATCTCTTCCTCGGCAGCACCGTCGTGATCGGCGGGAGCGTGTCGAGCATCGTCGGCACCGGCACGCCGCAGCAGCCCTTCGGCTTGACCGACATCGACATCCCCGGCGGCGATCCGTTGACCCCGGCCCTCGAGCTCACGCTCGTTCCTGAGCCCGGAACGGCGCTGCTCCTCGGTCTCGGGCTGACCGGGCTCGCGGCCCGACGGCGTTAGGCCGGGAGGCGGTCCCGCTCAGCCGCGACGCGAACGCTTCGCCAGACCCGCGAGTCCGAGCCCCAGGAGCACGGCGGTGCCCGGTTCCGGTATCGGAACGGTCACGATCGTGAGGACGGGCTTCGGCACGAGCGAGAAGCCGGTCGGCTCGACGTCCGTGAAGGCGAACATGATCTCGTCGAGCTCGGCCGGCGAGTCGAAGGAATGCGTTCCCATCCGGCCGCCCATCGAGAAGAGTCCGGCACCGGCGAAGTTCATGTCGTCGACCGCCAGGCCCGACAGCGGAATCACGAGGTCGACGTTCGGGTCGCCAGGGACGCCCGGCGGAATGTCGGCCGGCAGGACCGGCACGCTCGCATAGGGCGTCGACATTCCGAGAGAGTCGTAGATCGGAAGGTTCTCACCGGGCGTATTCGTGACGTCCGCGACCTCGATCGCCGGGAACGGGACCGACGTGAGCTCGTAGATCTCGGGTACGCCGGGGGCCTCGTCGGTAAAGAGACTGCCGGGGGCGAGGTGGAGCGTCAGTGTCGCCGAGACGATGACCTCGCCCGTGACGGGCAAATCGAAGATGAAGAAGTTCCGCTGTTCCACGTAGGGGAACGGATCGCCCGCCATTGCCGTGTGCCCGACGAAGTAGTTCTGGAAACTCGGATCGTTTTCCGCAGAACCGTCGGAGAGGAACCGACCGGCGAGCTCGGTCTCGATGTCGAAGGTCAACGCCGCAACGGGTGAAGAAGCGACGAGAGAGACGACGAGTGAGGCGAGGAGGACGAACAGGAGCGCGAGGCAGTGCCGCATGAGAATCCCTCCCAGGAAGATTCGGCCTGGAATCATTCTCTGGCCGGCCTTCTCGATAGTCAAGCGGAATCCCGGGAGCGTCCATCAGGCGGCCCGCACAACGAAAAATCGCCCGGGTGGACCCACCACCCGGGCGATTTCGTTCCGATCGGCGGAGCGCGCGAAGCCTCCTATGGGTACGCGGAGCCTCCGACAGGTGGACGGAGCCTCCGTTGGGCAGACCACGCCCCCGAGGGTCAGCCGGCGGCCTGGATGTCCGCGAGAACGGCGGCCGCGTGCCCATCGAGGTCGAGCTTGTCGTTCTCGACGTCGTAGGCCTTCGCGATCTTGCCCTCCGGGCTGATCAGGTAACTGATCCGCCGCGGAATCCCGGCCTCGAAGTACTTCTCGCCCTCGACACGGCAAGCGTCGTAAGCGGTGCCCATCGCCTTGTCCGAATCGGACAACAGCGGATAGGGAAAGCCTTCGTCCTCGGCGAACTTCTTCTGGTCCGCCACCGAATCGAAGGAGACGCCGATCACGACGGCGTTCGCTCCTTCGAATGCGTCCTTCTGCTCACGGAACCCGTGACCCTGAACCGTTCAACCCGGTGTCGAGGCCTTCGGATACCACCACATCGCGACCCACTTCCCGGCCAGCGAGGACTTCGAGACGCTGTTGCCGTCCTGATCCTGTGCCGAGAAATCGGGCGCATCGCTCCCGACTGCAAGCATGGTTGGCTCCTTTTGTCGGAGCACCGCACCGCGACGTCGATCGCCGAAGCCAGCGCTCCCGAATCGTCCCGACGATCACGGGACCGACTCAGATTAGGCGAATCCGCCCCGCGCCGCCGCGAAGCGCACGAGCGGGTTGTCCGGCCTCCGCTTATGGGATTCCTTCACCGGGTCGATCGACCCCGAGGAGAATCTCATGAAGCTCGTCCACCTCTTTCAGATGAAGGCCACCGTCGCCGCGCCGACGATCATCGGCCCGACCCCCGTCGGCACGCGACAGATCTTCGCGGTCACGGGCGGGACCTTCGAGGGCGAACGCCTGAAGGGCGAGATCCTCCCGCCCGGCGGCGAGTGGCTGCTCGATGCGGGAGACGGCTTCGGACAGGTCGACGTCCGGTTGATGATGCGCACCGACGACGGCGCTTCGATCTACATGCGTTATTCCGGATTGATGGACTTCAACGAGGTCGTACAGGGGAAGCTCGCGGCCGGCCGGGCGACCGAGTTCGGCGACAACCAGTTCCAGACCCACGTCCGCTTCGAGTGCGCGGACGAGCGTTATGCGTGGCTCACGCGAGTGATCGCGGTCGGCGAGGGGCGGATGCACCCGGACTGCGTCGAGTACGCGGTCTACGAACTCGAGCACGACGCGTAGCGCGCGGAGGCGGACTTGTTCTATTTCGACTGGGCGTGCTGGGGCCGCATGCTGGGTTATGCGTGGAACGAGTCCGACGCTCGACGCGCGCGCAAGCTCTTCGGGCTGCTGCTGCTTCGGGTGCCGCTGATCGCGGGGATCAACGCGATCTGCTTCGCCCTCGATCCCCTCATCTTCCCGGGGCTGCGGCGTACCGAGATCCGCGAGCCGGTCTTCGTGATCGGACACGGCCGCAGCGGCACGACCCACCTCCACGACCTCCTCTATCGCGACGACCGCTTCTCGTACTTCCTCATGTACGAGCTCTTCTGGCCGGCGTTGCTGCCGAAGGTGCTGATCCGCTGGGGCGCGCGCTTCGACGAGGAGCGCCTCGGCGGGTTCTTCGCCCGGAGGGCGCAGGCGCGGAGTGACGCGCGCTATTCGGAGACCCGCGATGCCCGCCACCAGGCGGCCGACTACCCGGAAGAGGACGACGGGATCCTGACCTACTCCTGCTCGTCGGGATCCTGGGCGCTGCGCGTCCCCGACCTCTCGGTCGTGGGCTTCCACTACGTCGACGAGATGCCGGACCGCAAGCGACGCCGGCTGATGCGCTTCTATCGCGAGTGCATCCGCCGCCAGCTCTATCTGAATGGTCCCGACAAGATCCACCTCTCGAAGAACCCGACGTTCACGGGCCGCGTCGAATCGCTCGTGGAGTTCTTCCCCGACGCGAAGTTCATCGTGCCCTATCGCAATCCCCTCGAGACGATGCCGAGTCTCTTGAAGCTGATGCGCGGCTTCTGGTCGATTCGCGGCGTGCCGGAGGAGCGGATGGACGCCGGCTATGCGCGCCTGATCGAGCAGTCGCTCCACAGCTACACGTATCCCGCTGAAGTCCTCGCACGCCATCCGGAGACGCCCGCTGTGGAGATCGACTATCGGGACCTGATCGCACGACCCCGCGAGACCGTCGAGCAGGTCTACGACGCGTTCGGCTACGAAGTCACGCCCGAGCTCGCCTCGGTCCTCGACGAGGCCCAGGCGAAGGCGGGCACGCACGAGACGCGCCACCGCTACTCCCTCGACGAGTTCGGTCTCGACGAAGCGATGATCCGCCGGGAGCTCGCGCCGCTCTTCGAGCGCTTCGACTGGCCGTCCGAGGAATCGGAGGAATCGTCGGAGTCGACCGAGCGCTAGTCACGGGCGCGATCGCCGACGACGGCGAGCACCTCGTCGATCTTCGCTTCGAGGGCCTCGCGCGTGTCGGCGACGACGGTCACGTGCCCGAGCTTGCGACCTGCGCGAGGGGACTTGCCGTAAACGTGGAGGAACACGTCGTCGCGACCCTCTAGCGACGCGAGGGACGGGATCTCGCCGACGAGATTGATCATCGCGCTGAAGCCGGCGACGTCCGTCTTGCCGAGGGGCAGCCCCGCGACGGCGCGCACGTGATTCTCGAACTGGCTGGTCGGCGCGCCTTCGATCGTCCAGTGGCCCGAGTTGTGGACTCGGCAGGCCATCTCGTTCGCGACGAGGCGCTCGCCGACCTGGAAGAACTCGACCACGAGCACGCCCACGTAGTCGAGCCGCGCCATGATCGCCTCGAGCCCGCGCACCGCCTCGGCCAGCAGGGCATGCGGAACTTCCGGTGCCGGCGCGCGGGAGATATGGAGGATCCCGTCGACGTGGACGTTCTCGGTCGCGGGCCAGTACTCGAGGGCCCCGTCGCGGTCGCGCACCGCGAGCACCGAGACTTCTCGATCGAAGGGCACGAAG
Source organism: uncultured Spirochaetaceae bacterium (assembly GCA_964488255.1). Lineage (GTDB taxonomy): Bacteria > Myxococcota_A > UBA9160 > UBA9160 > UBA4427 > UBA4427. Next base: position 109,182 of record CAZAUR010000017.1, read on the forward strand.
CCCTCGAGGATCGCCGGCTGGCCACCGATCACGTCGAGGGCCGTCTCGACGTCCGCGTCGCTCCGCAGCACGACCTGCCCCTTGCCGTCGTAGCCGAAGCGGCGGGTCTTGAGGATCGCCGGCAAGCCGATCTCGGTGACCGCGCAGTCGAGGTCCGCGCGGGTGTCGACCTGCGCGAAGGGCGCGGTCTCGATCCCAAGCTCCCGGAAGAGGTTCTTCTCGACGATCCGGTCGCCGGATTTCACGAGCGCTTCGGGGGCCGGGTGGACCGGCACGTCGGCGATCAGCTTCTCGACGGCCTCCGCCGGCACGTTCTCGAACTCGTAGGTGACGACGTCCGTCCGAGCGAGCTCGGCGAGGGCTTCGGAGTCGGTCCAGTCGGCGGCGAGGTGACGCGTGACCTGCTGCGCGACCGCGTCTTTCGCGGGGTCGAGAACGGTCGTCTCGACGTCGAGTGGCGTGGCGGCCTCGGCGAGCATCTGTCCGAGCTGCCCGCCACCGAGGATCCCGACCTTCATCCCGAGCTGATCTCCCGCGTGTTCCCGTTCAGCCTTAGACGCTCGGATCCGGCGTCGCGAGCACGTCCGCGGTCTGCTTCGCGCGCCACTCCTCGAGCCGCTTGCGAACGCCCGCGTCCGTGGTCGCGAGCATCGCCGCCGCCAGCAGCCCCGCGTTCTTGGCGCCGGAATCCCCGATCGCGAGCGTGCCGACCGGGACGCCGCCCGGCATCTGCGCGATCGAGAGGAGCGAGTCCATTCCCGAGAGGGCCTTGCTCTGGACCGGCACGCCCAACACCGGCACCCAGGTCTTCGACGCGAGCATGCCCGGCAGGTGCGCGGCACCGCCGGCGCCGGCGATGATCGCGCGCAGGCCGCGCTCCGCCGCGGTCTCGGCGTACTGGAAGAGCAGGTCCGGCGTGCGATGGGCCGAGACGACCCGCGTCTCGTGCGGGATCTCGAGGGCCTCGAGGACGTTGGCCGCGTTCTTCATGGTCGGCCAGTCCGAGGTCGAGCCCATCACGATGCCGACCAGGACGTCGTCGGCTCCGGGGGCCGGTCCTCGGTTGTCGTCGGCCATCGGCAGGTCCTCCCGCGGTCGCCGGATCGGGCCCGGCCGTCGCGATGGCGGGGTTATAGCGCGGTTCGGTTGCGACCGGTGCCCCATGCCGTAGCGTCTCCTCTTCGACCCGAACGGCGTGTTCGACTCGGACATGACCCCCAGCACGAGGACCTCCCCGATGCCCCTCTCGACCGACGACATCATCGAAATCCAGCAGCTCTACGCCCGCTACAACACCGCGATCGACACCGGCGACGGCGCGACCTTCGGCGGCTGCTTCGTGGCCGACGGCGTCTTCAACCCGGGCCACACCCTCTGCGAAGGCGTGGCGGCGATCTCCGAGTTCGCGGTCAAGACCCACGAGGCGATGCCGCTCATGCGCCATAACGCGACCAACGTCCTGATCGACGGCGAGGGCAACGCCGCGACCGGCTCCGCCTTCCTCCTCGGGTACATCGCGGGTTCGGACCACAAGGTGATCACCACCGGTCGCTACCAGGACAAGCTCGCGAAGACGTTTGACGGCTGGCGCTTCACCGAGCGCGTCTACGCCGCCGACGCCTGATCGCGATCCCAACGTGGACCTGCTCGCGCCCTACCGCGTCCTCGACCTGACCGACGTCCGCGGCCAGCTCGCCGGCATGATGCTCGGCGACCTGGGCGCCGACGTCGTGCGCGTCGAGCCCGTCGCCGGCAGCGACGCGCGCCGCACCGGCCCGCTGCTCGCCGACGGCCCGGACGACGCGCGCAGCCTCTCGTTCGCCGCCTACAACCGCAACAAGCGGTCGGTCGTCCTGGACTTCGCGAGCGAGGAAGGCCGCGCTCGCTTCGTGGACCTCGTGCGCGGCGCGGACTTCGTCCTCGACTCGGGCCCGCCGAGTCTGCTCGACGAGGCCGGCCTCGATCACGCGACCCTGCGCGCGGCCAACCCGCAGCTCGTACACGTCCGCGTCACGCCCTTCGGCGCCGACGGTCCCGCGGCCGATTGGCCCGCGGCCGACCTGACGCTGGCGGCCCTCGGCGGTCCGATGTCGCTCCAGGGCACCGGAGATCGCGCGCCGCTTCGCCTCTCGGTTCCGCAGGCGTGGCGCCACGCGGGCGCCGAGGCCGCGGTCGCCGCGATGATCGGACATGCCCGCGCGCGCACGACGGGCGAAGGCGTGTTCATCGACGTGTCGGCGCAGAGCGCGCTCACCTGGACGATGCTGAACGGGCTGACGGCCGCGCCGGTCCAGGGCTTCGACTACGACCGCAACGGGTCGGTGCTCCAGATCGGACCCAAGGACCTCGAGCTCGCGCACCCCGCCAAGGACGGTCACGTCGTCACGATCGTCACCGGCGACACGTTCAAGAGCATGGCGCCCTGGATGCTCGATGCCGGTGTGATCGACGACGCCTTCCTGGCACGCGAGGACTGGGACACGTACAGCTACCGCGTCTTCCGGGGCGGCGAGTTCGGCGTGCCCCTCGAAGAGCTGACCGCGAAGGTCGATGCCTTCCTCTCGACGCGCACCAAGCGCGAGCTCTTCATTCCGGGGCTCGAGCAGGGTCTCACGATCGCGCCCGTCATGACCCTCGACGACATGCTCACTTTCGAGCAGCTCATGGATCGCGACTACTTCCACGAGATGGAGCTGCCCGGCGGCGAACGCGTGCGCGTCCCAGGGCCTTTCGCACGCTCGACCCACGCTCCCTTCTCGACGCCCCGTCGCGCGCCGCGGCTCGGCGAGCACACGGACGAGATCCTTCGGGAGCTCGACGAGGCGCCGCGTGAGCGGATCCCGCTCCGGGCGAGCGCGCCGGCCCCCGAATTCCCCCTCGATGGCCTCAAGGTCGCCGACTTCTCCTGGGTCGGCGTCGGTCCGATCTCGGGCAAGTACCTCGCGGACCACGGCGCGAACGTCATCCGGATCGAGTCGTCGACGCGGGCGGACAACCTGCGGACCGCGGGTCCCTACAAGGACGACGAATCCGGCTGGAACCGCTCGCAGTTCTTCGGCGAGTTCAACACGTCGAAGCGCAGCCTCACCGTCGACATGAAGCACGACCGCTCGCGCGAGATCACCGGGCGCCTGATCGAGTGGGCGGACGTGATCCTCGAGAGCTTCACCCCCGGCGCCGTCGATCGACTGGGCATCGGGTACGAAGCCGCTCGGGCGGTGAACCCGAGTGTCGTGATGGTCAGCACGTGCCTGATGGGCAAGTCCGGTCGGCTCGCCAGCATGGCCGGCTACGGCTATCACGCCGCGGGCGTCGCCGGCTTCTTCGAGCTGACCGGGTGGCCCGATCGCACGCCGGTCGGACCCTGGAACGCCTATACCGACACCGTCGCGCCGCGCTTCCTCACGACGACGCTGCTCGCGGCCCTCGACCATCGACGGCGGACCGGCGAGGGGCAACACATCGACCTCGGTCAGATGGAGGCGGCCCTCCACTTCCTCGCGCCGGAGATCCTCGCGCGCCAGACGACGGACCTCGCCTTCACGCGCAACGGCAACCGCTCGCTCGACGCAGCGCCGCAGGGCGCGTACCCGTGCGCCGGGGAAGACGAATGGCTGACGATCGCGATCGAGAGCGACGCACAGTGGGCCGCGCTCCGTCGCGTGCTCGGCGATCCGGAATGGGCGCGAGACCCGGCCCTCGAGACGCTCACCGGTCGACTCGCCGCGCACGACGCGATCGACGCGGAGCTCGCCGCGTGGACGCGGGAGCGGAAGCCGCGAGACGCGATGGCGACGTTGCTCGACGCGGGCGTGCCCGCCGGCCACGTCCAGCGCAGCAGCGATCTCCAGAACGACCCGCAGCTCGCCCATCGCGGCTTCTACCGGCACTTCGATCACGCGGAGATGGGCAACATCCCGTACTCGGGCCACTCGTTCCGGGTCTCGGGCTACGACAACGGCCCGCGCGGCCCCGCGCCGCTGATCGGGGGCGAGAGCTTCGAGGTCCTCGCCGAGGAGCTCGGATTCGCGCCCGAAGAGGTCGCGGATCTGATGGCGAGCGGCGTCATCAACTAGCTACCTTCGCGGCTGGTTTGGCGCGCGCCCATCCCCGCGTATGCTGGTGGGGCGACATGGCCCTGCTCTACACCGTGATGCCGATCCGACGCCCTTCCCTCCGGCTTCCCGCGCCCGCGCGTGAAGCGACCGGAGCGAATCCGGTTTCTTTTTCGGGTGAGTTGCCGATGGAAGAAGGAGTGCGCGGGGGCCACACTCGTTTCGAGACGCGACCCCTCCCGCGCCGCGAGAGGAAGCCCGAGCAGCCGTGTCGCCGAGCCTACGCAGTCGTCCAGAAGAAGTTCATGTCCACGATCCCAGTGGAATCCTTCAGCCCCCGATCGGGCGATCTCCCGACCGGGACGCGGTTCGGAGCAGCGAATTGAGTCGCGCGGCGGACGAGCTGATCGAGCTCCTGCAGCAGGGCTACGCGCTGGCCGCGTCCCTCTCGGACGAGGACTACGCCGCCTCGATCCAGACCGAGACCGACGGCGCCGTCGCGAGCTGGGCGAGCCCCGGTGCGCATACGCGACATCTCCTCGACTTCGTCGGTTGCCTGCTCTCCGGCATGGACGCCCAGCGCATCGACTACACCGCGCGCAAGCGACGCGGCGAGGTCGAGACGAACCGCGAAGTCGGTCGACGCGAGATCGAGTCCGCGATCGAGGGGCTCGAGCGGATCCGCCACCTCGAAGGTCGCCTCCCGGTCGAGGTCCGGCCCGAACCCGACCAGGACTGGACGCGATCGACCGTCGCCCGCGAGCTGCAGTTCGTGTCGACCCACGTGCTCCATCATCACGCGCTGATCCGGCTCACCCTGGCCCAGCGCGGGGTCGAGGCGCCGCCCGAGTTCGGCGTCGCACCGTCGACGCTCCGGTATCGCGCCGAAGAAGATCGCTGATACGATCGGGGCATGGCCCCCCGCTCCGACGCTGACGAAGCGCTCTCCCCGAGCGGCATGGGCTTCGCCACCGCCTGTTATGCGACGTGGGGACTCGTCCCGATCTACTGGAAGTCGATCGTCGACGTGCCCGCCGACGAGGTCCTGATCCCGCGGATCCTTTGGACCCTCGCTCTACTGGTGGTCGTCGCTTCCTTCACGGGGCAGCTCTCGGAGCTGCGGCCCGCACGCAAGCGAGAGTGGGGCTGGAACCTGCTAGCGGCGCTCCTGCTCTCGTTCAACTGGGGCATCTTCATCTACGCAGTCCAGTCCGATCAGGTGATCGCGACGAGCCTCGGCTACTACATCAATCCGCTGATGAGCATCCTGCTCGGCCTCGTCGTGCTCGGCGAGCGCTTGAACCGAGCACAGGCCCTGGCGGTCGCGATCGCCGGCGGCGGGGTCGCCACCCTGACCTTCCGCGCCGGCGGCCTGCCCTGGATCTCCCTCGTGCTCGCGACCTCGTTCGCGCTCTACGGCCTGATCCACAAGCTCCGGCCGCAACCGCCCCTGGGCGGGCTCGCCCGCGAGATGCTCGTGCTGGCCCCGATCACCCTCGTCGGGATCGGGTGGTTGTCGACGCGGGCGCACTCGCCGCTCCTCGAGGCGGGCCTCAGCGACCAGGCCTTCCTGGCGCTGTCCGGCGTGGTCACCGCGGTCCCGCTCCTGCTCTTCCACGCTTCGACCCGCCGACTGCCCCTCGCCGCCGTCGGCATGTTCCAATACATCGCACCGACGTTGACCCTCCTGCTCGCGACGATGATGTACGGCGAAGCGTTCACTCCGGCCCATGCGACCGGCTTCGGCATGGTGTGGCTGGGCCTGATCGTGTTCACCTTCGACTCGGTGCGCCGGGCGAACGCGCGCGCGGCCGACGTACCTTCGGGTGACGGTGCACTCGATTCGCGCTGACCTGACGAATGCGACGACGCCTCGTCGGGAATTCGATGAAGACTGTGCGCGCGTGAAACACCGGCGCGCAGCAACCGGCAACTAACCTGCTGCAGCGCCGGCCCCGCTCGGGAATCGCGAGACCCACGACGTGGAAGCGCGTCGGCAGGTCGCACGTAGATCGGGCGCGAGAGCGCTTCTCGCGGTCGATTTCGGACGTCTTGCACGCCGCGTTCGGTTGACACCCGGCCGGCCCCGGGTGAAGATCGGCGCTGTCAAACGAAGCGCTGAACAAGCTGAGACGCGTGACACACGGGACGAGCTCCCGGGTCCATTCGTTTCGTGGAGACGGACATGACCCCGGAAGAACTCGCGAGCGAGTTTGCAGAGATCTTCGATGATCTCCCTGCCGACCAGATCAATGAGATGCTCGCGAAGAACATTCCGTTCGAGACGATCGAGTTCTTCTCGCAGTACGCCGAGGCGTTCGCGGACGGCGCCGGCATCTCCGGAGAGGCACGCGGTCGCCTGCCGAACCTGCTCCTCTTCGGATACCTGATCCGCGTCCTCGAAGAGCGACTGCTCCCGGACGACGACGACACGCCGTTGGTGTAGCGGCTTGCCCTGGCCATCGGCGCGGTATGCTCCCGCGCCATGAGTGATGCACGCCAGGAAGTTCGTACCGACGACGCGCCTGCGCCGGTCGGTCCCTATTCGCAGGCGATCCGCGCCGGCGACCTCGTCTACGCCTCCGGTCAGATCCCGCTCGACCCCGCGAGCGGCGAGAAGGTCGAAGGCGAGATCGAGGACGAAGCCCGCCAGGTGCTCGCGAACCTGAAGGCCGTCCTCGAAGCGGCCGGCAGCGGCATGGACCGCGTCGTGAAGGCGACCGTGTACCTGACCGACCTCTCCCTCTTCCCGCGCGTGAACGCGGTCTACGCCGAGGCCTTCGACGTCGACCCGGCCCCGGCCCGGGTGACCGTCGGCGTCGCGGCGCTGCCCCTCGGTGCCCAGGTCGAGATCGACGCGATCGCGCTCTTGGGCTGAGCCCACCGCGGCTCGGCGGTCAGTCGCCGCCGGGTGCCGCCGCGCGTTTCGCTTCCGCGCGTCGCGCCAGGCGCGGCAGGTTCACGCCGTTCACCAGCGCGTGCGCCGCGATCGGCGCGACGAGGTGGCCGGTCGTCTCGAAGAGCCAGCCGAAGGCGAAGCCCATCACCACGGCGTAGAGGCTCCAGAGCGCCAGCTCGCGCCGCGGCAGGAAGTGGCAGGCGCCGAAGATCAGACTCGCCCACACGATCCCGACCGCCGGCTGCAGCGCACCGCGGAAGAACATCTCCTCCCCGATGCCGCTGGCCAGGGCGAGCAGGACGGCATCGGCGCGGCCGAGTCCGATGAGCCCCTCGCCCAGGGTGTCGGCCAGCGCCTCGCCAAGGGACGAGAAGCGCGTCAGGAGCTCGGAGACGGCAAGCGCCACGCCCCCCATGACGAGCCCGGCGCCGAGTGCCGTCTCGAGTCCGACGGCAGCCTCGACCTGGGCTCCGGGATGCAGGATCGAGGCGCCCGGGGTCCACATCCGCCAGAACAGCGCGACACACCCCATCACGCCGTAGAAGAGCAAGGCCATCCGGACGAAGCCGTCGCGATCCGCGGACGGATCCGCGTCGTCACTGCCCGAAGGACCGTTCTCCGGCGCCTCCTCGGGCCCCTGCTGCGGATCGTGCTCGAGCACTCGCTCTCCGTCCCATCGCGATTCGAGGGGAATTCAACGCGAATCACCGAACCGGTTGATGCGTCGGAAGGCTCTGGGTAGCCTATTTCGCCGAGAGATCCCCGCCAGGCCGGCCCCGGCGACCGGGCGCGCCCCCCGCGCGACCGCTCCCCACAGACCCGGGACAGTCCGGGGCTTCCCGGGACACCCGGGACCCCGACCCGCCTGATTCGCAGATGGACCGAGGATGCACCCCGAGGCGCCGCGACGTGTTCGCGCGCGCGATGAGGAAGATGGATGGACGAGCGAGTCCCGATGACTCCGCGTGGCTATGAAGCCCTGAAGGAAGAGCTCCAACGCCTGAAGAGCGTCGACCGGCCGGCCAACGTCAAGGATATCGAGGAGGCCATCGCCCACGGCGACCTGTCCGAGAACGCGGAATACCACGCCGCCAAGGAGAAGCAGGCGCACATCGCCGGGCGGATGGCGATGCTCGACGACAAGATCGCCCGCGCCCAGGTGATCGAGATCTCGGGGCAGAATCCGGACAAGGTCCGCTTCGGCGCGACCGTCGTCCTCCAGGACGTCGAGACCGAGGACGAGGTCGTCTACACGATCGTCGGCGAAGACGAAGCGGACGCGAAGCAGGGCCAGCTCTCGGTCACGTCGCCGGTCGCCCGCGCGATCATGAACCGGGAGGTCGGCGACGACGTGTCGGTCAAGGTGCCGAAGGGCATTCGCGAGTTCGAGGTGCTGGAGATCCGCTTCGACGAGGCCTGAGGGACCCAGGACCCTGGAATCGCACCGATTCTGCCGCTCCGAGAGCGTTGCGGACGCCCCGCCAGCGCCTAAACTCCCGCCTCCCGAGCCTCCGTTCCCCGGTAGCTCAGCTGGTAGAGCAGGCGGCTGTTAACCGCCTTGTCGCAGGTTCGAGTCCTGCCCGGGGAGCCAGGTCGGTTCGCGCGCTTCACGCGCTCGCTCGGACGACGCCGTCGTCACGAATGCTGCGAATCGACGGCCCGCGTGCTTTCTGCCTCAGATGCGCGCGCTCGGACGCGGTGCCGTTCGAACCGCCGAATCGAGGACACGCACGCCGCCCGCGTCGCGTTCGCTCGTCATGCATGGCGCGTAGGTCCGCCTGCTACTGCCGCAGAAGCGGATCGGGCGATATGCTGCCGCTCGTCCGGTGTCGCGGGTCACACTCGCGCGTCTGGGCGTCTCCTATCGTCCCTTCCCTCCTCGCCTCCGGTCGGCCCCTCCGCTCGACCGTGCGCCCCGGGAGTCCTGCTTGCGTCCTTCGAGATCCCTTCCCGCCCTCCTCTTCACGCTTGTGCTCGCGCTCGCGACGATTCCGATCGTCGTAGCGACGGCGAGCGCCGACACCGGCTGGGTCCGCGGCAACATCCGCCTGAATCTTCGCGCCGGCGCCGGCACGCAGTTCAAGATCCTGGGTGCCATCGAGACCGGCGATGAAATGGACGTGCTCGCGCGCGGCGAGAGCTGGACGCGCGTCCGTACCAGCGAGGGCAAGACCGGCTGGATCCCCGCCGGCTACCTCGAAACCGAGCCGCCGCCGACGCTTCGCCTGGCAAACCTCGAATCCGAGGCCGCGAGCTTGAAGACCCAGCTCGAGGAGATCCGCTCGGAGGCCGCGACCCTGCGCGAGTCGAACGCCACCCTCGCGTCGACGGACAGCGGACAGCGCGCCGAGATCGAGTCGCTCAAGATCGAGAACTACGAGCTGCGCGCGGGCAGCCGCTACCAGGAATGGATCACGGGCGCGCTGATCCTCGCCGGCGGCATGATCCTCGGCGCCCTCCTCCACCGAAACTCCACCCGACGCCCGTCGTCGCGAATCAGGCTCTAGGAAATCCCCATGGAAATCGAAGGACTGAACGTCGTCGACGACGTCAAAATGGGGATGATGCTCGCGGCCAACGACCGCGACTCGGTCCTCGCACGTGCGCGCAAGATGGAAGAGAGCGGCCTCGATTCGATCTGGGTCGGCGACCACATCGCGTTCCACATCCCGGTGATCGAAAGCCTCTCGCTCCTCTCCTTCTGCGCGGCCGCAACCGAACGGATCGAGCTCGCGACTGGTGTGCTGCTGCTGCCCCTGCGCAACCCGACGCTCACGGCCAAGATGACCGGCACGATCGACATGCTCTCGAACGGGCGGTTCATCTGCGGCGTCGGGGTCGGCGGCGAGTTCCCGCCCGAGTTCCAGGCGGTCGACGCGAAGATCGAGGAACGCGGGCCGCGCACGAACGAGGCGATCGAGATCCTTCGCGCCCACTGGGCCGAGGGCAAGGCCGGCTACGACGGCGAGCACTACAAGTTCGATCCCGTGAAGATCGAGCCGAAGCCCGTCCGCACGCCGCCGATCATCGTCGGCGGCCGCAAGGCCGTGTCCATGCGCCGCGCCGGACGCCTGGGCGACGGCTACATCTCGCACATGTGCGACGTCGAGACCTATCGCGCGAACATGAAGGCGATCGGCGGCCACGCCAAGGATGCCGGCCGCGCAGGTCAGCCCTTCCACACCGCCGCGCTCCTCTTCATGGTCCTCGACGACAGCTACGAGGCGGCCCACAAGCGGGCGTCCGAGATGCTCGGGACGATCTACAACACCGACTTCACCGAAGCCTCGAAGCGCTACTGCCTGCTCGGCCGACCCGAAGATTGCCTCGACCAGATGCGCGAGTTCGCGCAGGCGGGCTGCCGCCACTTCGTCATGTCCGCGCTCTCGGATCCCGACGAGATCATCGAGCGCGCTTCGACGGAGATGGTGAAAGAGCTGCGCTCGATCGTTTGATCGACCCCGGGATCAGCCGGCGACCCGCGCCGCCATCCCGGCGAAGACGCCGATCGCCATCACGAAGCCGAGGACCGCGCAGACCACCGCCGTGCGGCCGGCCAGTCGATGCGTCCGCGCGACCTTCGGATCCGGAGCCGGGTCGGTGGGCTCGCGCGTGACGATCTTCGTGCCGAGGAGCCTCCGCGCCTGCATCCAGGCGATGCCCCCGGCGACGAGCATCCCGACGACGAAGAGCTCGTGGATGCGCAGCACCCAGACGTCGACCAGCGACCAGACGGACTGATCCTCTCGCCCGAGGAAGGCGACCTTCAAGACGTAGGACGCCAGGAAGGCCAGGATCAGGAGCGAGGCGATCTTCATGTTGCGGCGATGGCGCGCGATCTCGCCGCGCCGCGCATAACGCACGCCGAAGAGGCCGAAGCCGCAGAGCACGGCGAGGTTCACGAGGGCCGCTGCCCAGAAGAGAAGCTTGGGATCCATCAGGACTCGGTTACAGGGGTCGGGCACGTGGCGCGATCCGGCCCGTGCGGTGGCCGCGCAGCGTAGCGAAAGGGTCGGTCGTCGCCCGCGGATTCGCGATCGGCAACCTGCGCGATGGACCGTGGGGGCTAGGCGTGCTGACTCGTCTCTTCGAGCTCGCGACCCGCGGTCTCGGGGATGAAGAGCATCACCCCGACGGCGATCAGCGTGAGTACGGACACACCGACGGCTGCGGGCGCGATCGACGCGCCGACGATGGTGAAGCCGCCCACGAGCCAATAGCCCGTCGCGCCGCCGAGGGTCTCCATGAGCGTCTCGAGGCCCATCGCCGTGTTCCGACTCGAAGTCGGGAAGAGCTCGGTCGCGATGATCCTCATCAGGACGTTGCCGCCCGTGAGCAGGAAGATGAACGGGATCCAGACGATCGGAACCGTGGTCTCCGGTCCGAAGTAGAGCGCGAGCGTCGCCAGGGGAAAGAAGCCGAAGGCGAACACGGCGACGGGACGACGCCCCCAGCGATCCGCCGCCCAGCCCATGGCCGAATTGCCGACGATCCCGAACGTTCCGGCGACCAGCGCCATCAACGAGAAGGACGCCGGTGTCCATTCATGGGTCGTCTGCACGAAGTCCGAGAGCAGGCCGAAGGCGGGGGAGGAGCCGGTCGCGAAGAAGAGGGCCATCGCAGCGACCGCGACGGCGCGGCCGGGATAGCGACGGATGAGCTCGACGAGCGGCGCGATCCAGCCGCTTTCCGGTCGCCGCCCAGCGAGGCGTTCCGCGCGTTCTTCGAGGAAGCGCTCCGTCTCGGGGATCTCGCGGATGAAGCGCGGCATGAGCAGCAACGGAATCCCGCCGACCATGTACATCGCGCGCCATCCGTAGGGGAGGTACTCGATGAACGCATAGAGAATCGCGCCGAGGCCGTAGCCGAAGGCGCCGATCGCACCGAGGATGCCGATTCCCCAGCCGCGGTTCGCCGCGGGCAACTCCTCCGCGACGATCACGACGGCGCAGGCGGTCGCCGCGACGATGAACGTGCGCGTGATCGTCTGCAGCGCGACGAAGCTCTCGATGTTAGGGGCGAAAGCCGAGACCAACGTGCCGATCGCCACTCCGACGATCGCGACGAGAAACACGATGCGCCGTCCCAGGCGGTCGGCGAGAGGCAGGACGACGATGGCGGGGATCGCGCCGAGGCGGATCCATCCGAACCACGTCGCCGCTTCGGCCTGGGTCAGGTCGAAGCCCTCCCGAATCTGCTTGAACGCAGACGTGAGCATCGACTGGTCGTAGTTATCGAAGAGAGAAGCCAGCGCCACGACACCGACCAGCGCAACGTGCCGTTCGTCGAGGCCGAGCGGGACTCGACCGAGGAAATGAGGCAGCCACCAGGGACGCTTCAAACGTTGGGGTTCGGAACCGGAATCGTGTGCGGGACCGCCATCACCAACGGATTCTTGCACGCGCGCATCCTAGCAATCGGGTCGGCTCGGAGAGGGCGAACTGACCGTGAGTATCTGGGCGCGCGATGCGGTCCGAACGGGGATCGGATCGCTTCGTCGGGAGGGTCGCCATCGGGTAGGATGGTTCCATGAGTGTCCCCGCGATTCTTGCGGGCAGGAAGGTTCCATGAGTGTCCCCGCGATTCTTGCGGGTAGGATGGTTCCATGAGTGTCCCCGCGATTCTTGCGGGCAGGAAGGTTCCATGAGCGTCCTGGCGATTCTTCCGGCCCGATATGGTTCGACCCGCTTCCCCGGCAAGCCGCTGACCCCGATCGCCGGCAAGCCGATGATCCAGCACGTCTGGGAGCGCACGCGGGCGGCGAAGAGCGTCGACACCGTCGTCGTTGCGACGGACGACGAACGAATCCGTGACGCGTGTGCGGCCTTCGGCGCGGAGGTCGAGATGACCCGCGACGATCATCCGACCGGGACGGATCGCCTCGCCGAGGTCGCCGAACGCCGCGACCACGACGTCATCGTGAACGTGCAGGGCGACGAGCCCCTGATCGAGGGCTTCGTCGTCGACGCCGCGGTCGAAGCGCTCCTGAAGGACGACCGCGCGGCGATGTCGACGATCGTCCACCGCGCGGAGCCCGAGGCGTTCGACGATCCCAACCGCGTGAAGGTCGTGCTCGACTCCGCGGGCTTCGCCCTCTACTTCTCGCGCGCGCCGATCCCGTTCCGCCGCAAGGACACCGGGATCGCGCCGCTCCAACACGTCGGCCTCTACGTGTACCGCCGCGACTTCCTGCTCGAGATCGTCACCCTCGAACGCAGCCCCGCCGAGCGGACCGAAGAGCTCGAACAACTCCGCGCCCTCGAGAACGGCTACCGGATCCGCGCCGCCGAGATCGAAGGCTGGACCAGCGTGCCCGTCGACGTGCCGGAGGACGTGCCGATCGTCGAGGCGCAGCTCGCGCGCCTGGAGCGCGGCACATGAGCGCGAAGATCACCGCCGACACCGTTCGCGAATGGGGACGGCGCTACTCGAACTGGGGCCGCTGGGGCACGGAGGACGAGCTCGGCGCGCTGAACTTCATCACGCCGGAGCGGATCCTCACGGCGACCGCGCTCCCGAGACGTGGGCAGGTGATCTCCTGCAGTCTCAACTTCGACCACAAGGGCCCGCAGTCGGGCGCCGGCGGTCGCCACAACCCGATCCACGTCATGCTCCAGGACGGCGGCGACGTGCTCGCCGGCGCGCAGGACGGGATCCCGGGCGGCTTCCGTTATGCGGACGACTCGGTGACGATGCCGCTCCAATGCGGCACGCAATGGGACGCGCTCAGCCACGTCTTCTACGACGGCAAGATGTACAACGACCGCGACATCGAGCTCGTCACCAGTCGCGGCGCGCGCAAGAACGGGATCGAAGCCGCGAAGAACGGCGTCGTCGGCCGCGGCGTCCTCCTCGACATCCCCCGCCACCGCGGCGAGCTCTGGCTCGAGGACGGCTACCCGATCAAGCCCGACGATCTCGACGCCTGCGCCGAAGCCCAGGGCGTCTCGATCGAAAGCGGGGACATCGTCCTCGTACGAACAGGCATGATGACGCGCTGCCTCGACGAGGGTTCCTGGGACGGCTACTGCGGCGGCAACGCGCCGGGGCTGTCGGTCCACTGCGCCGCCTGGCTCTACGACCGCGAAGTCGCGGCGGTCTGCACGGACACGTGGGGAATCGAAGTGATCCCGAACGAGACCGAAGACTGCTTCCAGCCGCTCCACATGATCTCACTCCGGAACACCGGCGTGTTGTTCGGCGAGATCTTCCACATGGACGCGCTGGCGGAGGCGTGCGCGGAGGATCTCCGGTACGCGTTCCTGTTCACGGCGCCACCGCTTCCGATCACGGGGGCGGTCGGGTCGCCGATCAATCCGTTGGCGATTCGTTAGGGGGCAGCGGTCGCGGCTCCCTTCGCAGCTCGGTTCATTCGGCCGCGCCGCCGCGAATCGTCGAGACGTTGATGCTCAGGCGTCTCGAGATCGCACGCTGGATAGCCTGCCGCGCGCGGGATTTCGTATGCGTCTCGGCCAGATGGGCCAGCCGAGGCCTGAGGCGCGTGGGGTATATTCGGCGTTTCGGCGACCGCGGGGTGTCGTCGACTATGAGTCAGGAAGCGGGGTGCGTGGAGTCGTGAGGAAGCGGTTTTCCGAGGCGCGGCGGACAGTAGCGCTCACACTGTTCGCGGCCGCGTCCTTAGGGATCGGACCCTGCGGTCCGATTCCGGGCGGCGGCCTCTCTGGGACTGATTCGCCTGCCCCTCCCGCGGATTGGTCCTTTGCCAATGGCGTTCCTCGCTGCGCCGTGGAAGTTCGGCCGGAGTCCCCCCACTCGGTCACCGTCAACTGCATGTCCTGGCAAGGGCGCCTCTTCGTCAGCTGCTCGGAATGTGAGCCCAAGACGTGGTCCTCCTACGCGTTGCGGGATCCGCGAGGCCGAATCCAGATCGGGGACGAGCTGTATTCGGTCGCGCTGACGCGAATCATCGATCCAGCGGAACTCGACTTCGTCTGGCAGGCTCGTGCCAAGAAGACCGGCGAAGAAGATGCGGGGAAGCGGCCCAGCGACTGGTGGACGTTCGAGCTCACATCTCGCTGATCCGCCCGCTGCGTAACAAGGCGCTGCAGCTGACCGCCAGGGGGCGGGTTCGGCCGCCTCGCGGGTTCCTGGGCTTCGCCCAGGCCCGCGTCTTGAGGCGCCTGGCGTCGTGCGGGTACACTCGTGCGAACCACTGAGGCCTGGCGGCAGCTGAGCGCCAGGTCCGTTAGGCGACCAAACGTGACTCTCTGGCTCCTTGTCGGACTCGCAGTTGTTCTAGCCGCGGCGATCGGGCGTCGCCTCGTCTGGAACCGTAGAGAGCAAGGCCTCGGCTGGCGTGTGCGCCACCAAGGCCCATACGCGATGTTCTACGAGGAGTTCGTCCAAGGGGAATGGAGGCGGCTCGAACTCGACGGCGAGAGGCTCGTCGGTCGTCCTCACCACGTGATCTACTTTGGCTCCGTCCGTGATTGGAACAAGATGCCCGAATGGGCTCATGGTCGGCGACGTGAAATCATCTCGCGCGTCAAGAGCGTATTTCCGCTCTCTGACTACAGCTACAGCGGCGAGGAGTGCATCGATTCTGCGGATCTAGAGGTGCTCGTTAGAGAAGCCGGTGGTCTTTCGGACGAACTCTGCGCCTGGGCCGACTGCGACGAGCCGTCGCTTGCGTCGAAAGCCATCTGTGTCACACATGCCTGTCCAGAAGGCTCTCTAGTCCTCGAACAAGCGTTTAACACTTGCCGACCGCCCCGTCGGGGACTTTCG
>CAZAUR010000018.1:0-122483 GCA_964488255.1 uncultured Spirochaetaceae bacterium
GACGATCCGGAGAGAGGCCGATCGCTCTCGTCGGGCCAGGAGCGGCCGTTCGCTCCGAGTGATGGATCACATCTCGCGCCCCTGGTCGCCGCGTGAGCGCCTCACGGAGCGCATCGAGCACGAGGGCTCGATCGATTCGCTCGCTCATCGCGTAGCCCACGATGCGGCGCGAGAAGAGATCCATGATCGCCGCCAGGTACAGCCATCCCTCCGTCGTCTGGATGTTCGTGATGTCGGTCGCCCAGCGGAACCTGCCTCCTTTGGGGAAGCCAAGGAGCGGTCACCGCTGTCCTTCGACCGTACTCTGATGCAGGGCGCGTCGGACCAAGGCCCATACGCCTCGTCGCCGGTCGATCCGCTTTAGGAGCTTGCGGGTGATCTCCGGATCGAACTCTCCCCGATCCACCCGATTAGTCGGGACGAGTTCGTGCGGGATGGCGTCGAGCACGATGTCCTCGTCGCATGCAAACCGACGGAGGCGCTCCGACGGCGCGAGTCGTTGGAGCTCTGTCAGTAGCGCGGCTCGTTCGTTGTCGCGTACGCGCTTCACGCGCAAGCGTTCCGCGTGCTCGGCCCCTCTCGCGGCTCGTGCGGCCTTGCGCCGCTCGGCCACGGCTTCCGGGCTCTCAAACTGCGCCTTCCTTCGCCTGGCTTCAGCGAGCTCGGTGTAGTAGGACCGTTTCCAGCTGAGCGCGTCGCCGACGGGCGTTGCCCCTTCTCGTCGCCGAAGGCCCCGGCGCGGAGCTTCCGCGACCGCTCGCCATCGTCGTCACGAGCGGCCTGGTGGCGGCGACGGGTCTCAGGCTCTTCGTCCTTCCGATGCTCTACGCACGATTCGCATCCCCGCGACCGAAGGAGGCCATCCACCAGGCCTGACCAGCTCCTGACCCTCGTCATCCGACCCGAGACGGAAGAAGAGCTGGTCGATCTCCTGCCGCAGTCGGGCTTCGAAGGCTTCGGGAGCTTTCCCTGTGCCGGACACGGAGTCGACTCGGACTCGCTCTCGCTTGCGGAGCAGGTCGCCGGACGGGAGCGTCGTGTGGGTTTCTGGATTCACGCAGACCGGCAAGCGACCGAGTCATCGCTCGCATTCCTGGCGAGCCGACTCCCGGATGCACGAATCCACTACTGGATCGTGCCGATCGTCGAACACGGAACGGTCACTGCGCGTGCCGCTCGCCCGGGCTCGAGTCCTCGTTCGACTCCCTCGACGGATTCTTCGCTGGTCGGCACGTGAAGGATCGTCCTCTCGCACGATCCGCAGGGAATGCTGCTCCGGGTTGCCGCCGGCATCGGGCGCCGTGAGCGACCGGCCGCCTCGCGTGTCCCGGGGTTCTCGCGGTGTTCGGCGATGGCGATTGGGAGCAAACTCGCGCCTCGTCGGCATGCGCGATGTCGTCCACCCCGCGGCCGCAGCGTGAGCCACGACACCGAAGGGAGGGCGCTTCCCCCAGGAATCGAATCGGGGGTGGTTCCGAAGAAAATGTGCAGATTTCCCCAAACGTCCCGAAATGGGGTTGCGGCGTGTTCCATTTTCGGGAAATATTTCCCAAACGGATATAGAACGCTCTCGGATCAGCCGATGGGGTGCCTGCGTCCGTCGGCGCGAGCATCCAAGGGGACGAACGAACGACATGGATCATTTCTTCCGAGTCGCGGGCGATCTGCCGGTGCAGCCGATCCTCGACGAGATCCGCCGCTGGCCGGAGGCGTGGGATCTCCAGACGGGGCGCCAGAAGATCCAGGTCCAGCGTGAGGCGCGCGCGATTCCGATCCGTGGCCTTCGCAAGTCGAAGATCCGGGGACGGCCGCGCCGCGACGTCCACGAGACGCGTTACACGACGATCTCGCGCCAGTTCCCGCGCACCACCCAGTTCATCTGCGACCAGGCCGAGCAGCTCGACGCCGATCTCTCGCGCGCCAGGCTCGTCTGCCTGCCGCCGGGCCACGTCGTCCATCCGCATGTCGATCGCGGCGAATACTACGCGCGCCGCAACCGGTTCCATCTCGTCGTCGAGAGCGACGGCAGCTGGATGCGCGCCGGCGACGAGGAAGTCCGAATGCGGACTGGCGAATTCTGGTGGTTCGACAACAAGGCCGAGCACGAAGCCCGCAATCACGGCGAGATCGACCGGATCCACCTGATCTTCGACCTCGAACCCCGCGACGGCGTCCTTGGCCCGCCGGGGTCCCGGGGGCAGGGCGAGGGGCTCATCGACGGCTGCAATGACCGGCGCCCACGCGGTGACGACTCAGTTCATGACTCTCCGAGCGAAGCGGCTTCGGGTGGCGAACGAAATCAGGAGGAAGCGTGATGTTTCGCGTGAACGAATCGAGTGGAGCGGAGTTGATTCAGCAGGCCACGGTCGCTTACACGGGTCGTCGGGTGTCGTCCGGTGCGATGCGATGCCTCGTACAGTCTTCGGCGCCCAAGCCCGGCGATCTCGTGCTCGTGATGGTCAAGGAGATCGGACATCACAAACGGTTGCATCGGGTCGATGGCAGCAAGAAGAACCTCTTCGTCGGTGACCTGATCATCGTGGCCTACGCCGACCGCTATGCGCCGTCGCAGTTCGAGGCGCGCGTGCCTGCCGATCTACGCGAATGCGACCTGGTGGCGGCGGGCGGGATTGCGGGTACGGTCGTCGAGAAGCACGAGCGGATCCGGCGGGACCCGACGCGGCTGAAGCCTCTGGGATTGATCGCGAGCGACCCCGAGGCGCCGCCTCTCAACGTGTGCGGCTGGGCGCTCGAACCGGTCGTGGCCGGTGCACGCGGGAACGTCCCGACGATCGCCGTCGTCGGCACGACCATGGATTCGGGCAAGACGACGAGCGCCGCCTATCTGGTCCACGGCCTCCGGCGCTACGGGCTCGAGGTGGGTTACGCGAAGGTGACGGGCACAGGCGCCGCCGGCGACCCGGAACTCCTGCGAGACGCAGGCGCGAATCCGGTCCTCGATTTCACGGACCTCGGCTACGCGTCGACGTACCTGTTGCCGCCGACGGTGGTGGCGTCGATGTACGGCGAACTCGTGGCCCATCTCGAACGATCGGGCGTCGACGCCATCGTAATCGAAGTGGCCGACGGTCTGTATCAGAGCGAGACGGCGGAGCTGCTCGAATGCGAGACGTTCGGTCGCCTCACCGACGGGATCATCTTTGCCGCAGGCGAATCGATGGGAGCCGTGGCCGGCGCGGAGTGGTTGCGGAGTCGTGACCTGCCCCTGCGAGCGGTCGCGGGCTGTATTACGCGATCCCCGCTGCAGGTGCGGGAGGCGGCGGCGAGCTGCGGCGCGCCGATCGTCACGCTCCGGGATCTCGACGATCCCGCGACCGCGGCGAAGCTGCTCTACACGGAGCGGAAGTGACTTTGGGGCCAGGAGCGCGCGAATTGGAATGTCGGTCGATGGGCTTCGGTCCGCGATTGGAGCAAACGAGGTGGGACGAATCCGTGGTGCGAGATCAGCGGAGAGGTGCTGCGCCGAAGGCGACGGCTGCTGAAGGCGCAGGAGACCTACTGCGCCTTCCGGCGGGCGACGGACGACCCGAATGTCTGGCGTTCGTGCCCGCGACGTTCCCGCGCGGAGGGCGGGCTCGCGTCGCACTCTGCGTGCACGGGATCTCACGCGATTTCGAAGAGCAGATCGAGCTGTTGCGGGGCGAAGCCTCTCGGCGGGGCTATGCGCTTCTCGCGCCGCTCTTCGACGCGAAGGGTTGGCGCGACTATCAGAGACTTGGGCGGCGCGGGCGTGGTCCTCGAGCAGACCTGGCGCTCGATCGTGCCCTCGAGTGTTTGGAGAACAGGATCGAGCTCGAGCTCAGCGACCGCTTCCTGATCGGATACTCGGGCGGCGCACAGTTCGTGCATCGGTACGCGATGGCCCACCCGAACCGGGTCCAGGCGGTCGTCTGTGCTGCGGCGGGCTGGTACACGATGCCCGATCCAGCGCGGCGGTACCCGCATGGGCTGAAGGTCGATGGCGGACTCGCCGGGGTCCGACTCGACCCTGCGGAGTTCCTTCGCATTCCCGTTCTGACGGTCGTCGGCGACTCCGACGTCGAGCTCGAGTCCATGCGTGCCTCCGACCGGCTGGACAGAGTCCAGGGCAGGACCCGCATCGAGCGGGCGCAGCGCTGGAGCGAGGCGATGGATCGCGCCCGCGAGAAACGCGGAATCGACTCGCGGAGTGAGTTCATCCTGCTCGAAGGCGCGGGGCATGCGTTCTCGGATTGCGTCGACGTGGGGCTCGCCCGCCGCGCCTTCGAGTTCTTCGATCGACAGGGACAGCGCCTTGGAGAGGGAGAGGTGAATCGATGACCTCGAATCGATCGAGACCCTTCGCCGGGTTCCTCGCCTCGTTCGCCGTCGCCGTTCTCGTCGTACTGGCCTGGCAAGTCGTCGATTCCCGATCGGCGTCGGCCGAAGTCTTCGACATCGTTGAGAACGACGCAATCGACTTCGACTTCTCGACGCGCAGGGGACTCCGGTTTCGCGTGCGCGAGCCCGAACTGCGATTCCGGATCGGCGGGCGACTGCATACCGACTTCTCGTTCGCTCGCGAGGACCGAACCGGCCTCCAGGGCTTCGATGCGGATCTGCGCCGAGCGCGTCTCTATCTCGACGGACGGATCCTTGGCGACTTTCGCTTCAAGATTGATCGGGAGTTCGCTCCCGACCGCCGCGGCTGGCGGAACGTGTTCGGCGAATTCCGGATCTCGAAGCAGGTCTCGGTTCGAGCAGGCAACTTCGTCGCCCCCTTCGGGCTCGAGAACATGACCGCGTCGAATCATTCGACGTTCATGGAACGCGCCGCGTCGGGCGCGCTCGCTCCCTCCTTCCAGACCGGCATTCTGTTGAAGACGAGAGGTCGATTCGGAGAGAAGAACTCTCTTCATCGGTGGACAGCGAGCGTTGCAGGGACGATGCAGCCCCTCGGCCAGGCGAGTGACGACCGCCACGGAACCGAACACTACGGCGTCGTCGCCCGGTTGACGTACGCGCCGCTCGCGAAGAAGCGATCCGTTCTCCACTTCGGGGTGGCGGCCGAATATCGTGACGTGCGCGGCGGGAAGCCTTTTCGCGTGAGTTCACGACCCGAGGCGGGGCTGCTGCCGACTTTCCTGCGGACGGGAAATCTCAGCGATGTCGACTCGACGACTTCCGTCGGACTCGAGGGCCTCTTCCTGCGCGGTCCGTTCACGTTGCAGAGCGAATACTTCCACATGTTCGTGCAACGCAGCGCCAGTCGCCCCGATCCGAGCTTTCAGGGCGGATACGTCCAGGTCAGTTGGGTCCTGACGGGCGAACGACGGCGGTATAGCCGCTCGAGCGGATTGCTTGGGGGCGTGCGACCGCGAAGCCCGTGGGGAGCGGTCGAACTCGGCGTCCGATACAGCACGCTCGACTTGAACGATGAGACGGTCAACGGCGGCAGCCTTCGCAACTGGACCGTGGGACTCAACTGGTATGTTCGCGAGAACGTGCGGCTGACCGCGAACTATGTGTCGGTGGACGCCCGACTACGCAGTGCCCCTCGGCGGCCGGATTCCCCGCACGTCGGTCAGATCCGCTTCCAGGTCTTCTTCTGATGGGGCTCCGTCGACGCCGCTGCTTCGCCAGGCTCCGGGAAGGGACGATCCGATGAGTTTGCCGAAGATCTATGCCGGCCGCCGTCGGCGATGGTTCCGGCTGCTGGTCGCGAACGGTGCGGCGCAGGCGGTCGGCGGCGTGGCTCTGGCTGCCCTGTTGAAGACGGCGATGTCCGAAGCGCGTTCGGGATTCGCGCCCTGGCCCGCAGCCGGGGGGATCGCGCTCGTGTCCGTCGTCCTGCTCGCGCTCCGATTCCGGGAGGCGCGCGACGCAGAGCGCCTCGGCCAGCATTTCGTGATGCGTGTTCGACTCCGCATTTTCGATCGCTTGGCGTCACGTCCTGAGCGGGACACCTCGGCCGGACGCTGGGGCGTGACCATGACACGGCTGATCAGCGATCTGAACTCGTTGCGCAACTGGGTGAGCACGGGCGTTGCGCGCGCGGTCGTCGCGGGCGTTTCCGCGAGCGGTCTGCTCGTCGGCTTCGCCTGGATCGACCCGCGTGCAAGCGTCGCAGCGGGAGCGATGGCGGCGATCTGTCTCCTGGCCGGTCTGGCTCTGACGCCCAGGCTGCGGACGTACATTCGCGAGTCACGTCGGCGTCGCGGACGGCTCGCCAACAACCTCGGCGAAAAAGTGCTCGCCGTCGCGAGCATCCGCGAGTTGGGGCGGGTACGAAGCGAGCGAGCGCGTATCCGAAAGCACAGTACGACGCTGGCCAATGCCCTCGTTCGCCGAATGGGAATGGCGGCGGTCTTGCGCGCGCTTCCAGATGCCGTGTTTCCGCTCGCGGTCGCTGGCGTGGCCATTTCTGCCGCGAATCATGGCTCGGGCGCTGCGGACGCCGTCGTCGCCGTGCTCCTGCTCGGTCTCGTCGCATCGGCATTTCGCGACCTGGCGCGAGCCTGGGACCAGAGACTCGCGTTCGACGAAGGGCGGCGCCGAATCGAACAGATCCTCGCCGGGCCGATGATTCGCGAGTCGAAGAACGCGGTCGAGCTGACCGGCGAGGGGCCCCTTCGGGTCGAGTTCGAGAGCGTCGCGCTCGACGGAATCTTCAGCGAAGTCGACTTCCGAATCGAGCCCGGCGAACGCGTCCGGCTGATCGGGGCGAGCGGATCCGGGAAGTCGTCCCTGATCGCGCTCGCGACCCGCTCCTTCGATCCCGACGAGGGGGAGGTCCTTTTGAACGACGTGCCTCTGCATGCGCTCTCGCTCGACTCGCTTCACGGGGCGGTTCAGCGCGTCTCTCCGGATCTTCCTCTACTCCGAGGGACCATCGCGGAAAACGTCGGCTACGGCGCCCCCGACATCGACGCAGGATGGATGGCAGAGATCGTCGACGCCTGCGGCCTGAGCGACGCCCGCGAGGCACTTCCTGACGGTCTCGACAGCCGGGTCGAAGAGCGCGGAGCGAATCTCTCCGAAGGGCTCTCGGCCAGAATCGCGCTCGCTCGCGCTTGTGCGATCCGACCTCGACTCCTGCTCGTCGACCACCCGATCTTCGACACCGATGCGACGGCCGCAAGAGCCCTCGAACGGATACTCGAGATCGCGCCATTCACCTCGCTGATCGTCACGACCGACGGATCGAGGACGCCGAATTGGGGACGTGTCATGGAGCTTTCCGAGGGCAAGCTGCAGACGCATGGCGAATTCAAGCAGCCTCTCGCGGGATCTGAACCGATTCCGCGTGCCGTCGGCGATTCGAGGACTTCGGCCTGAGCTTCGGGAAGCGGCGATGAGCACCTTCCGGGTAGGCGCAAGCCTCCGGCAACTGCGCGGCGAAGGCGTGTTTGATCTTGCAGTGCGTGGCTCACTTTGGGAAAATTTTCCCTAGAAGAAACGTCGGGCTTCAGGCCGACGCCCCGTCTCCGATCGGATGCTCGGAGATGCCACCGGTCCGACGAGCCGAAACGAGACAGTGAGGAAAGGACAACTCGTGGACGACGTACTCCGACGGTCGCTCGTCGCATTGCTCCGACCCGTGGCGCGGCTTCTGCTCAAGCGAGGCATCCCCCATAACGCATTCGTCGAAGTCTCGAAGGAAGCCTTCGTCGAGTCCGCGCGGCTCGACTTCGCTGTTCCGGGCCGCAAGCCCTCCATTTCGCGTGTGTCCGTCCTCACGGGTCTCACGCGAAAGGAAGCGAGCCGATTCGTCCGCCAGCCCGCCGGTGTGCGCGAGGCACTCGCTCGCAAGCGCATCAATCGAGCGGCGCGGGTCGTTTCCGCGTGGGTCGGGGACCGCAAGTATCGCGACGGGAGAGGCGGGCCCGCCTCGCTCGTCGTCGAGTCCGACGGCGGGCCGAGCTTTTCATCTCTGGTCGCGGAACACGGAGGAGACGTCACCCCCCGAGCCGTTCTCGACGAACTGATGCGGGTCGGCGCCATCCGCCGATTGAAGGACGGACGCGTACGGCTGGTTCAACGCGCCTATATCCCCGAGTCCGATGAGGTCGCAAAGCTGGAGATCCTGGGCACGGATGTGGCCGACTTGATTTCGTCGATCGAGCACAATCTCGAACCGGAGACTTCCGAGTCGCCGTACTTCCAGCGAAAAGTGGCCTACGACAACCTGCCCGTCGAATACCTGGCGGGTTTTCGAGCACTCCTCGCCCGCAAGGGCCAACGACTTCTCGAGGAGCTGAATGCCGAGCTCGCTGCCCACGACAGAGACGTCACCGGCGAATCGGAAGGCCAAGGCCGTCGGCGCGCAATGGTCGGCGTCTACTATTTCGAGGACGTCGTCGATGACGAAGAGGATTGATCACGTGCGCCGACCTACCTGCGCTCGCGACGGGCAGAGGGGCGAGGGCCGACAGGCCGGTCCGACCGCCCTGAATGAGCGGATACCGCGGAATCGATGGATCGCATTCGGCGCCATGCTCCAGCTCGCCGTCCTCGCGCTCGCGTGCGGGCCGGGAGGAGGGGGGCTCGCCGATAATGGCGGGATGAGCGGAACCGGCGTGAGCCAGGGACCGATCAGCTCCTTTGGCAGCATCTTCGTGAACGGGGTGCGATGGGATCTATCGAGCGCCTCGATCGAGATCGATGGTGTGCCGGCGCCAGAGTCCGACCTCCGGGTCGGCATGGTGGTTCGGGTCGAAGGTGATTTCGACGCCGGCAATCTGGGTGGCACGGCGACGCGCGTCCAGTTCGAAGACGAGCTCGAGGGGCCGATCGCGAGTGCGCCGATCGAAATCGTTCCGGGACAGGTCAAGACTTTTGCGATTCTCGGACAGGCCGTGACGGTCGATGTGTTCGAGACGATCTTCGACGGCGGCGCGACCTTCGCGACGCTCGCCGCGGGAGACGTGCTCGAGGTGTCCGGATTCCCGGACGGCTCGGGAGCGATCTCGACGTCACGAGTTTCGCTGCGCGGTGTGTTTCCGGCGGACGATGACGTCAGTCTGGTCGGGCCGGTGACCAACCTCGTCGTGAATCCGGACGACTCCGGGATGTTCGATCTGGGCACGGTCACGGTGCGTTTCACGCCGACGACGCCGTTCACCGACGTGACGCGAACCGCATTGATGGACGGTGACCGCGTGAAGGTCCAAGGCATGCTCCGGCTTTCCGGGACGGAAATCGACGCCACGGGGGTCGAGTCCGAGGGCGACGGTCTCGGAGTGGATGACCTCGATCGGGTCGAGATCGAAGGCGTTGCGGCGACCTGTGCGTCATCTCCGGACTTTTGCGTCGATGGCGTACCAGTCGACATTTCCATGGCGTCGTTCGATCCGCCGACCTTCGTCCCGATGGTGGGCGATCTGATAGAGGTCGAAGGTCCACTGGTCGCGGGGACGCTCGAGGCGACCGAGGTGGAGTCCGAAGAAGAAGATGCGAATCAGCGCAACGTTCGTGTCGACGCGGAAGTGACGAGCGTCGACCCGGTCGGGCAGACTCTGGTCGTGCTGGGTGTGACTTTCGTGGCCGACGGGGACACCGTGCTCGAAGACGACAGCTCCGTGGGCGACGAGAACTTCGGGTTCGCCGAGATCCTGGTCGGTGACTTCGTGGAAGTGAGGGGAGTCGATGACGGAGGAGCGACGGTGCGCGCGCTGTCGATCGAGCGCGATGATGCGACCGCGGGCGTCGACGAAGTGAGGCTCGAAGGTCCGGTGACGGCGCTCGACACGCTGACGCCGACGATCGAGATTCTCGGGCAGGCCATCCCCTTGGACGTGGGGACGCTCTACTTCGACGATACCGGTGCTCCGCGAACCGAGGAGGAGTTCTTCCGGACGCCGGGCGACGTGATGATCGGTGACATCGTGAGCGCGAAGGATGCGGCAGCAGCGGACCTCACCACGGTCGGCGAGGGCGACGAAGTCTCGCTCGAGGATCCGATCTGAAGGCGGATGGTCGGTCGGGAATGGGGTAACCGCTCAGCGCACCCCATGTATCGCTGTCCGATCGGATGAGCGACGTTGCGGTCTCGGAACTCGAGAGGAGATCGCAGATGGCATCACGACGGATCGCCGCATCTGGCCCGTCGGCTCCGCTCCGGGTGCGGCTGTCGAGTGGAATCGAGCTCGAGTGGGCGGAAGCGCCTCGGGGAGACGCACTCCGCGATCTCGTCGAGGCCCTGTCGTGATGCGCCCGGTCGAAGACGTGCCGGTCCATCTCTGTCGCGAGCCCGTCGACTTCCGTAAGGCGATCAACGGCCTTTCGATCCTGGTGGCCGACGAGTTCGAACTCGACCCGTTCTCGTCCCACGTCTTTGCCTTCTGCAACCGCAGGCGCAACCGCAAGCGCGATCAGGTGAAGCTGCTCGTATGGGAGCGCAACGGCTTCGTGATGTGGCAGAAGCGACTCGAGAAGGATCGCTTCGCGTGGCCTCAGTCGCCCGAGCAAGAACTCATCGAAGTGACGGGCCGAGAGCTCAACTGGCTACTCGACGGGATCGACGTTTTCGGCAACAAGCCTCACGGGGAACTGCACTATTCGCGAGTGATGTAGCGCGAGTGATGTAGTCAGAAGAGTGGAGGAGATGTCGCATCGCTGTTAGTTTCTCGTCGTGAGCGAGAGCTTATCTCTTCCGGATGACACCGATCGCCTCCAGGCTCTTTTGAGGGAGCGCGACGCGCGGCGGGAAGCCGTCGACGAGCGAGACACCGAGATCCGACCGCTTCGCGAGTATGTGCGGCTGCTGAAGAGCGAGCGGTTCGGATCGAGCAGCGAACGAAGTCACCGCAGTCAGCTCGGCCTGTTCAACGAGGCCGAAGTGCTCGCCGAGACGCTTGCCGAGACCGACCCCACGGCCCCGGGGATCACCGTCGCCGAACACACGCGCAAGCCGCGGGGCCGCAAGCCCCTGCCGGCGTGGATGCCGCGCGAAGAGATCCTGCACGATCTGGAATAACACGAGAAGTTCTGCGGCCACGACGGACACCCGCTCGTCGAGATCGGCCGCGAGACCTCGGAACAAGTCGAGTTCATCCCGGCCAGTTCGCGTGTTCTGTCCCACGTCCGCCCCAAGTACGGCTGCCCGCACTGCAAGACCGGCGTCGAGATCGCGCCGCTCCCCCCTCAGCCGGTCCCGAAGAGCATCGCTTCGCCTTCCCTGCTGGCCTACGTCGCCGTCTCGAAGTACGCCGACGCGCTCCCGCTCTACCGGCAGGAGGGCATGCTCGAGCGGATCGGGCTCGATGTCTCGCGGGCCACGCTGGCTTCCTGGATGATCAAGGCGGGCGAACTCGTACAGCCGCTCGTCAACTTGCTGCGCGAGCAGATGCTCGACAGCGGCTTCGTGCAGTGCGACGAGAGCCGCTACCAGGTGCTGAAGGAGCCGGGCAAGGCCGCCGAGAGCCAGTCCTACATCTGGGTACAGCGGGCCGTGGTCGAAGACCACCCTCTCGTGCTCTACGAGTACGATCCGAGCCGTTCGGCCGAGGTGCCCAAGCGCATCTTCGCCGGATACGAGGGGTTGCTGCAGACCGACGGCTACAAGGGTTACGACGCCCTGGGGCGTGAGCCCGGCGTCGTCCATCTCGGATGCTGGGCCCATGCGCGACGCAAGTTCACCGACGCCCTCGAGGTGGGCGGGAAGAACCGGAAGAAGGGGACGAAGCGGTCGACCAGGCAGAGCAAGGCCGAGGTCGGTCTGCGTTTCATCCAAAAACTCTACGAGATCGAGCGTCGTGCGCGTGACCAGACGCCGTCCGAGCGGCTCGCGATGCGCCAGGACCGATCGCTGCCCGTGCTCCGCGATCTGCGCACCTGGCTCGACGAAGCCCTCGAGATCGTCGTGCCGCAGAGCCTCACGGGCAAGGCGATCGCCTACCTCGACGGCCAGTGGCCCAAGCTCGCGCGCGTGTTCGACCATGGCCACGTCCCGATCGACACGAACGCCGTCGAGAACGCCATCCGATCCTTCGCGGTCGGCCGCAAGAACTGGTTGTTCGCCGATACCGTCGCAGGGGCTGAGGCCAGTGCCAACCTCTACAGCCTGATCGAGACCGCCAAGGCAAACGGCATCGAACCCTGGAGCTATCTCCAGAAGGTTTTCGAAAAACTGCCGGCGGCTACATCCATCGAACATGTCGAGGCGTTGCTACCCCGAGCGCTGATGATCGACAAGGATGGGGTTCGCTGAGCGGTTACGATTCTTCGTACGGGAGGCGATCGACGATTGCGTGAGCTGCCATACTAGTTTGGCGTCGCCACACGATGCTCCCATCTCCAAGGGGTTCGTTGATCAGGTCGCCTTCTCCGGATTCGTGCCTCGCGGTCGCGTACGCATCGCGCTCGCGACTCGCCAGTTCGACGAAGCCCTCGCCCTCGCAGAGATGGCACTGAAAGATCCTTCCACGCCGCCCCACGCCTTGACGCATTGGTTATCGACTATCTGACCACGGCCGTTCGGGTCACACGAGACCTCGAGCGGATCGGTCCGACCCTCCAGGCGCTCGAAGCGCGCCCGGATGTCTGGTCACAGTTTCGGACGGATCTCGGCGTATGGCGTACCACGATCGACCGCGCGATTCGTCGCCCACCCGAAGTGAGTCTCGCAGCTGCACGAGCCCTCATCGAGGAAGGGCGAAGTCTGGCGCGCCTTCCCTCGGATCGCACCGGTCGGATGCATGCGTTGCTCGCCTCGCGCGTCTTGTTCGACTGGCTTGCAGCGCACGGCGATGACGAGCCCGAAGCGCCGGAGGCGTACTACGAACTCGGCGTGGCCGAACTCGCGATCGGGCGAGACTACTGGCATTCGAAGAGTGGTCTTCACCTAGAGCGCGCGATTCGTCTTGCGCCTCACACAGCGACCGCTCACGCGGCCTTCGCAAGACTCGAGCAAGAGATCATATTCGGGTTCACCGGGTCGAGCGGTACCCATGTGCCCGCGGATGAACGTGCGCGACTCGATAGTCTGCAGACGCTCGCTACTCCCACAGGCCCGTGAAGGAGGTGCGCGGAGCGTCCAGACGTCGGCGTCGCGCTGGCTTGCGGCGGACTCATTGCGGTTGGGCTCAGCGGCTGCGAATGCGAATCCGACCGTACCGTCGTGCCTTGGACCTACGATGAGTCAGACTGGCAAGCCCAACATAACGAGTCCAGTCTCAAGGTTGGGGTCTTGGCATGAACCTCATGCCGCTTCACTCTTATCCTGCCCCACACCTGCCGGAGACGCCTCGGGCTGGTTCGAGCTAGATCCGCTCGATGATGGTGACGTTGGCCTGGCCGCCGCCTTCACACATCGTTTGAAGGCCGTAGCGCGCGCCCGTCCGCTCCAGCTCGTTGAGCAGCGTGGTCATCAAACGGGTGCCGGTGGCGCCGATCGGGTGGCCAAGCGCCATGGCGCCGCCATTGACGTTGACCTTCGAAAGATCCCAATCGAGCTCTTTCTGCCAGGCGAGTACGACGGACGCCATCGCCTCGTTGATCTCCACTAGATCAATCTGTTCCTTCTTCAATCCGGCCTTGGTCAGCGCCCGCTTCGTCGCGGGAATCGGCGCCGAGAGCATCAGGACTGGATCGTCGGCGAGGACGGAGATGTGGTGGATGCGGGCTCGCGGAACCAGATCGTGCTGCTTCAGGGCTCGATCGGACGCAATCAGCATCGCGGAGGAGGCGTCTGCAATCTGGCTGGCCAGAGCGGCAGTGTGTCGACCGCCCGGAAGGAGCGTCTGCAGAGCCTTGAGATTTTCGCGCGTCGAGGTGCGCATGCCCTCATCGTTCTCAACGCCCGCGATCGGCAGGATCTCGTTCGTGAATCGACCTTCCCGGGTAGCGATCATCGCGCGCGCATGACTCTCGAGAGAGAGGCTCTCCATGTCGTCGCGAGAGATGTCCCACCTTTTCGCGATCATGTCGGCGCCGCGAAACTGAGAGATCTCCTGCGTCCCGAAACGGCTGATCCAGCCCTCTGATCCCGAGAATGGGTCATCGATTCCGAGGCTTGTCGCACAAGTCATTGCTGAAGAAATCGGGATCTGCGTCATGTTCTGTACGCCGCCCGCGATCACGATGTCTGCTGTTTCGCTCGAGACGGCCTGGGCGGCGAAATGAACGGCCTGTTGCGAAGAGCCGCATTGCCGATCGATCGTGACGCCCGGAACGTGAGTCGGGAGCCCCGCCGCCAGCCAGCAGGTACGCGCGATATCGCCTGCTTGTGAGCCGATCGTGTCGCAACACCCGAAGATCACGTCGTCCACGACTCCGGGGTCGAAATCGTTCCTCGCAACCAGACCTTTTAGGACATGGGCGCCCAGATCGGCTGAGTGGATACTGCCGAGGCCCCCCCCGCGCTTGCCAACCGGCGTCCGTACGCCATCGACGATATATGCGTCAGTCATGTCTTCTCCTCTGTCCCTTGCCCAGGGCAGCGATCACTGTTCTCGACTGTTCTCGACATAGCTGCAGAGCGTTGGTGCAGGGAAAGCTATGCATCGAAGTACGGGGAGTGCGCTGCACGCGATTCCGCCACGCCTGCGTGGGCTGGCGTAACGTCTGTTTTCATCCCTTCGGTGAGCCGACCGTGGGCGTCGTCCCAGGATCGAAGCAGATGTACATGGCGGTGTGGCGATGCATCCGAAGCGTGCGGATGAGTCAGGTTTCTAGCCTGGGGCCCCTGCACGTACCGCTTCACATCGCGGACAGCGGCCATGCGCAAGCTTCGCCGACCCGGAATTCGCGAGGTACCCGTCGACGAGCCGCCAGAAGGCAGGATCGTTCCGTACCTCGCGGCACACCGAGCACACCGGTACCAGGACCCTGAGGATTTGGACCTCGGCGAATAGCCGGAGCGCGAATCGAACGAGTAGAGCCCCAAGGCACAAGCAACCGAACCCCACCGCGCCCAGCCAAAGTATCGACGCCTCCTCGTCGTTGGCGGTCGCGACCGTGTCGCGATTCGTGCGTGCGCGGGCGGCCCGAAGCAAGGAACGCGCCGCAACCTCCATGTCAGAATGGTCAGAATGATCGCCCGCTCGTGCATCGCGGTCAGTCGCGCCGTCGGCGCGCGTACGCAGACTCGTCGACGCAATGAGCGCGCTCACTGAGCTGCCGACGTCATCGGGTTCGGATGCGTCATGATCGGCAGCCAAGGCAAGCACCCGCTCCAAACGATCTTCGATGGACGTCGATTCTGCCTGGACCCCTCCGTTCTCTGGACGATCTGCGAGCGCTGCGACCAGCTCCCGTGCAGCTCGTTCGAGAGGCAAGTCTTCGGCGATGATTCGCTCTATGTCATGCGAAAGAACGGAGATTCGATATGCACTGGAGGCTGCTGTCATCACCGACAGGCTGACGAGAGTGAAGAGTGTGAAGATGATCGCGTTGCGACGTTCCATAGCGGTCCTAGTCGTGCAGAGACGTTCTGGGGCGCTTTTCTCGACGGCTCGGTGTTGTGACGTGCTGCGGTTTTGACGATCGTCCGGTCGGCTGCCAGGCACTTGATCGATGAGTTCCGAGCCTGCGTCACCTCGATGAGGCACTTCAGCTTGGCGGTGTCGCGGACGATCGAACTATCTCCGACGTGGTGGCTTGAGTCGCTCCATTTCGGGCGCGACCCGCGTGGCCGCGAACCGCCCGGGGTCGGGCGGCACGCAGATCAAGAATCGCTCGTCGGAACCTCCCCATCCGCGAGAGTAGCTCTCGACTCGTTCGGCGGAACGGGATGCAGCGTATCCACATTCCGCCACGACCGTCGTAGCGCCGTTCCTGGGGTTCGTGCACACGACGTGGACAACGATTCCAAGCTCAGACGCGAGGTTCTGCGCGAGCTCGAGGCACAATCTGTCGGAAGGCACTGTCGCAGAGAGCGCGAATCCCTGGTGAGGGGTGTGGACACCGCTGATCGCTGCCACCGTCGATCCCTCATCGGCGCTCGCGATCCCGGGCAGGATCAACAATCCGACCGTTAGACCCAATGACGACCAACTTCGGAACATGCGAACTCCTCCTGAATCAAGGCTTCCAGAATCGCGGAAGCAGTAGCGCGACGACCGCAAAGAACTCGAGCCGTCCCAACCACATGAGAAATACCATCACGATCTTCTGCCAGCCCGCGAAAAACGCAAAGTTCTCGGTTGGCCCGACCGCGGACAGCCCAGGTCCGATATTCGAGACGGTGGCGAGAGAAGCCGTCGCGGCCGTCACGATGTCCGTGTCGCCGACAGCGAGCAGGAGCGCGCCCCCTCCCCAACCCAACGTCCAGAGTAGGAGCAGCGAAGTGACTGCGCGCGCAGACGACTCCGGCACCACCTGATCACCGACGGTCGCGGCGATGATGGCATTGGGACTGAACGTGAGACGGACTTCGCGAAGTGCGACCTTTGCTCCGATCAGGAGTCGGATGACTTTCGCGCCGCCCGCGGTCGATCCGGCACAGCCGCCGACGAACATGGTCGAAACGAGGGTTGCATGTGCGAAGCCTGGCCAGCCTGCGAAATCCGCGGTCGCGAATCCGGTCGTCGTCAGAAGAGAGACCACCTGGAACGCGGCATCGAATAGCGCGTGCGCCGGTTCTGAATCCAGGCCAGCAAAATAGATGTCGGCACCCACGACGAGGGTCGAAGCCGCTGCGATCAAGACGTAGACGCGGAGCTCCGTATCGTGGAAGAATGCCGATACGTCATTGCGCGCGAGTGCGTAGTAGAGCGAAAAGTTCACACCCGCGGCCAACATGAAGATGAGCACGACCGACTGAAGGGGAATCGAGAAATGAGCGATCGAATCGACGTAGGGGGAGAAGCCGCCGGTCGAGACCGTCGAGAACGTGTGAGTGACAGCGTCGAAAAGGCTCGCGCCAAAGAGGAGCATCAGGATCATCTGGGTTCCGGAGAGCGCCAGATAGATTCGAAACAGGGCGAGCGCCGTCTCCCGAACGCGCGTATGCAGAATCTCCGCTTTCGGCCCAGGAACTTCGAGCTTGAAGAGGAAGCGCGCCCCAGGGCCCAGCTCGGACAAGAGCGCCACGAAAAGGACGACGATGCCGATTCCGCCCAGCCACTGCGTCATGCTGCGCCAAACGAGAATTCCACGGGGAAGGGTCTCGATGTTCAGCAGGATCGACGCGCCTGTGGTCGTGAAACCAGACGCGGACTCGAAGAGCGCGTCGACCAGGTGTTCGATCGCGCCGCTCGCCAGATATGGAACGGCTCCGACGAGCGAGGCGAGAAGCCACGAGAAGACGACGACGAGTACGCCTTCTCGACGATAGAGCTCGCCCTCGTCGCTGCCGAAGAAACGCAGAATGGCGCCAAGAATCGCCGCGGTCGCGGACCCTGAGAGCAGGCCGAGAACGCCGCGATCGTCGAAGGGCGCGAGGCACCAGAACACCGGAAAGAGCTGAGCCACTGCCAACGAGTACAGCACGAGTCCGAGAATTCGGATGACTCTGGAGACGTTCATCCGGTGGCTACTCCGCCTCGGGTCCCGGGAAGAGGAGCTGCGCCATTGCGAGCTCGTTCTCGCGAACGAAGAGGATCACCGCGTCTCCGGGATGAAGCTCGTCACGGCCGGTCGGGATGATCGCCTTCCCGTCGCGCAGGATTGCGGCCACGATGATGCCTCTCGGCGTTTCCAGGCTGTCCAATCGTGCCCCGGCCGCGGGGCTCTGCGCGAACACCTCCTTGTGCACGAATTTCGCAGCGCCGTTCTCAAAGGACACGATGTGAGGCTCGTAGCCGTTCTCGATGTAGATCTGGATCCGCTCGGCTGCGATCGCGCGCGGGGAAACGACATCGACGACTGCGACCTTCTTCCAGAGCGTCGATGTTTCACTCTTTTGCACGAGTGCGGTCAGGTGTTCGACGCCGAGCTCCTGAGCCAGAAGGCAGGCCATGAGATTGGTCTCGTCGTTTCCTGTAAGTGCGATGAAGGCTTCTGCCTTCCCGAGCCCCTCCGAAGCGAGGATCGCGGCGTCCGTGGCGTCGGCGTGGAGTACGTCGATGCGTGGGAAGCGAGCGGCGAGTTGCTCGGCGCGCTGGCGCTCACGCTCGATCACCTTGATTCGACCGACTTGGCCGTCGAGGTGTTCGATGACTGCTTCGGCCGTCGATCCGCCGCCGGCGATCGCGACGAGATTTCGCCGCTCCGAGTGTTGACTGACGGAGCGCTCGAACTCGCCGATCGCCTCGGGCGTTCCGATCACCAGTGCGTCATCGCCGATGTTTGCTCTGTCTCTGCCCGTCGGTACCACGACGCTTCCGTCGGAGACGAAGGCAAGGACCAGGCATCCAGGTGGGAGACGAGTCTCCGAGAGAGGGGCTCGCTCGAGAGCTGAACCGGCCTCGATCGCGGTGCGACGTACCTGTAGCGCGCCGCCGGCGAGGTACTCGATTTCGAGCGTGTTGTAACCGAGGACGTGATTCAGGATCCGCGTCGTCGTGAGGAGCTGCGTCGAAAGAAGGAGGTCGGCTCGAAAAGCGCGTTCGTATGTTCTGCCGAATTGCGTGACGTCCGCGAACGTCTTCACGCGCACTACGGTTCGTGGTGCGCCGACAGTCTTGGCGAGCAACGAAGCTGCCAGGTTGGCGTCGTCCGAGGAGCTTGCAGCGATGAAGAGGTCACAATTCGCGACGCCCGCAGCCTCTAGCGTCGGGACGTGACTACCGCTTCCGAGCACGAAGCCCACGTCGAGCTGATCCTCGATCGCGGCCTGTTTGTGATGGTCATGATCCACGACCGTCACCGCGTGGCCTTCTGACGAAAGGCCACGCGCAAGAAATCGGCCGACCTCGCCGGCGCCCATGATTACGAACTTGCGAGGATCCATGGGTATGCCGCTCGTCCGGGTGCAGATGGGGATGTCGTTTCCGTGATCGGAACGCTTCGAAGACACGTTTCGGAGCCTACATCCACCGAATCGTGCCACCAGTTCTTACCGGCCTTCACGGGTTCGAGTCGAGAGGCAGGATACGGCGTTCAGAGTAGTGCAGCAGTATTTCGGTGGGGCCTGGTGGTCGATGATCAGTCGATGATCAGACCACGTCGCTCTAGACCGGGGTTGCCCAACCCAGCTCGAGCCTTGCTAGCGCCTGGCGGCCTTGGTCAAAGTGTGGTCGGACGCCATCTCCTCCTTGCGAGGTATTCTAACGAGCGCCTCCCAAGAATCGGGTACGTATCGGCTTGCCCTCATGGTGAGACTGATCGACGTGAGGTCCCAACTCGGGCTCGTGACGAGAAGCTGGCATTCGACTCACACATCGCCTGAGTCGAACGCGGAGGTCCAGTCGAACTCCGGCGCTGGTGTTTCGAGGATCGCTCCAGGCGATGGCGAGCCGACAACTGGGATGCTCGCCAGTTCACTTCCGCAGGCCGAGGAGGTCAGCAATGCGACAGAGCCAGCATGAGGATCGGCATTGTCGATGCAAAGCGGTTCGCAATCGACTGCTGACGTGCTGATCTCGAGTGATTGGAGATCCGATTCGGGCTGTGCGGTGGAGCCTGTCTTGTCCCTTCGCCGTCGATTGCGTTGATTGAACGAAAGTTGGGGCCACGTCCGAGAATCCTGCGCGATGAGCACCTTTTGCGAGTTTCGTCTCCTGGCCCCCCTGGGCGAGCCTGCGGCCCGCTGCGTTCCGCTTGCAGACCGCACTCTCAGAGGCCACCTCGCATGGCTGATCTTGCATTCACCCCGAACGCGACCCCGTCATCCTGTCGCGACTCGTCGAACCTTCGGATTCTTCTGCCCGAAGCTCGCCTACTGCTGTTGGTACGCGTGTGCTTGCGAGCTACGCGTGAGATGTCTCGTTCAAGCCGGCTGTCGTACCCCGACGTCGTGTGGCGTGTGGGTGCGCGGACGACGCGACCATCGAGTCCATCCCCAGGATCTCGAGGTCCGCGTCGCCGAGCTCGTCGGACATGGCGTCGAGACGGCTGAGAAACGTGTGGTCCGTCAGATGGGCCTTCTCGAGGTCGACGACGACTCGTCGCACCCCCGGATCGACTTCGCGGAGAATCTTTCGAACCGCGAGGAGGCTAGTGAAGGCTGCCACGCCCTCGATCCCGATTCGGACCTCCTCGGGGCTCGTGTTCTCCGTGACGACCTTGGAAGTGACGAGTCGCATCGGCGAGATGCCCCGACTCCAGTGGAGCATGACCTTGAGGAGCAAGCCGACTCCTACCCCGATCAGGAGGTCCGTTGCGAGTGTGACCACGAACGTCGTCAGAAAGAGCCCGAGCTGGTCGTTACCGATGCTACGCGCGTGCATGAACTCACTGGGTGATGCGAGGCGCGCGCCGGTGTAGACGAGCATTGCTGCAAGGGCGGCCAGGGGAATCATCTGGAGGAGACCCGGCAATAGCACCACGAATGCCAGCAGGAAGACACCGTGGGAGAAATTCGACCATCGGGATTGCGCGCCGGCGTCCACGTTCGCCTTGCTTCGGACGATTTCGGAGATCATCGGAAGACCGCCGATCATCGCGCAGATGAGGTTACCGACCCCTACGCCGAGCAGATCGCGGTTCAGGTCGGACGGGTTCTTCTTCGGGTCCATCGAGTCGACCGCCAATACGCTCAGTATCGATTCGATCATGCCTACGAGGGCGAACATGATCACGTACTTGATCGACGTCATGGTCATGATCACGGAGAAGTCAGGGAAATTGATGGCATCTACCAGGGAGCCCGGTAGAGACACGAGGTACTCGGGACCGACGGCGAAGTTGCTGCCCATGAACGCGTACTCGTGCGGGTGCGCGAAGTCGAACATCAGGTCGAGCGGGATGGCGACCAGAAGGACGATGAGGGGGGCCGGGATCGCGCGCGCCCACTGCGCCCGCATGAGCGGCCAGGCGAAGAGGATCGCGAGCGACAGGGCCCCGATGAGAAGAATCTCGGGATTGGCATTCAGAACGCTGTGCGGGATTTCCCCGAGCAGTTCGAGCGGTTCGCCGCCCTCGGGCGCCACGCCGACCATGGTGTGGACCTGCTTCGAGATGATGATCACGCCGATCGCGGCGAGCATGCCGTGGACGACCGATGGTGACATCGCGATGCCGACGGTCGCCGTGCGGAAGAGCGCGAAGGCGATCTGAATCACCGCGGCCGCGGCGCCGACGGCGAGCGCACGTTTGTACCCGAGCACAGGATCGCCTTGTCCCAGCTCCTGGACCGCGCCGAGCGCGATGACGATCAGACCGGCGGCCGGTCCCTTGATCGTGAGCTCGGCGCTTCCCATGAAAGAAACGAGAGCTCCGCCCACGATTGCGGTCAGGACACCCGCGATCGGCGGGAATCCGCTGGCCATCGCGATGCCGAGGCACAAAGGGAGCGCGATCAGAAAGACGAGAAATCCCGACCGAACGTCCTGAATGGTCGGCGTCGGGAATCCCCCTGCGCGTCCGTTGGCTTGCACTCGAGAATCCTCCGAAAATGGCCCGTGCCGTGCACCGAGCGGCTGGTAGAGCGAACGGCGGGACTATCGACCGATCAGATGGGGCTGCGGTGTACCCAACATGAACTCGGTGAAAGATTCGTGGAGGGCACGGATTCCCGTGCGTGACCGAAGATTCCAGGAGTCAGAAGAAGATCTGCGTCTGCACGAGCGCTGCGTGTCGGTCCCTCCGATCGATTCCTTGCGGACCCGCCGTATCGAATCGGTAGGCGAGGGTGAGCTTGAGGTGGTGGCCGAACGACGTGGATCCCGAACGAGCGTACGCCGTAAGAAAGGCTTCGTAGCTCTGCTGGTCAGGTCCGTCCGAGAGCCAGCCTGCGCGTCCGCCGACTTCCAGCGTTCGCGGGACGACGAAGATGCCCGCCTGGCCGTAGGCTCCAAACGCGTTCGCCACTCGCGGCGAGCCGTGCGCTGACCGCCAGAAACCCTCGGCCCGTAGACTCGTGGGACCCCACATCACCGCGACGTCTGCGGCCAAGTTGCCCAACTGCTCGTGTGACGTCGTTCCGGCGGCGGTCTTGACCGCCCTCCAGGAAAACGCGCCTCCCAGCCCGATGGTTGCCCCGAGGGGGTTCTGGCGTGAAAGTGACGGCGCCTGGTCGTAGGGGACGACCTCGCCGAACCTGAATTCGGTCCGAGCGATCGCGGACGGGGAATCGCGATTTCCGTTGCGATCGTTGACGGTCGCCCCGTTCACGATCGCGAGGTCATAGTGGAACCGTTTGCTGCGGAGATCGCCGGACAGCATCAGGCCGGTATCCCGGCCAAGACCGAATCGGTCGATGACCAGACCGCGGGAGGGCAGCTCGAGGTTGGTCAGTGGCGTGATGAACGCGCGGGAATAGGGTGTTCGGAACTGTCCGATCCGAAGGCGAGCCGCCTCGGTGAAGCGCCACTCTGCAAAGAGATCGAGAAGGCGGGTGCTGCTCCCGGCGAACTCAACCTGTCCGAAGAACCCGAGCCGATGATCGAGCAAGTGGCCGTTCGTGAAGAGTCGGCCGACCGGAATCGAGAAGTCGACGTCGGTCTCGTCGCTCACACGCGTGAGGGACTGTGCGCGAGCCCATGCATAACCGTGCAGGTCGATTTGCGCGCCTTCGCTCTCGACGACCAGGCCCGTCGTGGGCCCGAATCGTACGACGGCAGCCTCGCGGTTTGGCTGCGTGTCCGACGCGTGCGCGCCCAGCGCATTCAACGCGAGTACCAGTGCGCAGATCGGGCGCTGGCCCATCTTCCATCGCGTTCCGAACGTCGCGCGCACATGCCTCATCTCCATTCTCCTCCAGCCGGTAGGCAAGTCCGCACGCGATCGTGCGATCGAGCGCGAGCGCAGAGTGTCCACGCTTCGAGCGCTGCTGCACCGCGCTAGCGCTCCGATGCTCGGCGGCACCCGTGAAGAGAGCGTTTCTACGAGATGAATCTTGGTTCACGTCCTGGTGCGTGGTCCTCTGCGGCCCTCCGATCGCGGGGTCCGCTGCCTGCTTGGAGCGCGAGCCCGGGGCGTCAGGATTCGACCGCTAGCCCGATCTGATCGGAGTGGTCAGTAGTCAGTAGTCAGTCGGGCGGAGATGAATCGCATTGGATCCCTGACGCCTCCATTGGTGTATGCAATTGGTGTATGCATCCCACGTCGATTGGCGATTGACAAGGGTCGACCCACGCGTCGTGAGGACGTCCGCGGACGAATCCGCATCGGCCGATGGGCGATCGCTGAACGCGAGATGAACTCGGTGTCAGAATCGACCGAATCGTAGGACTCGTGGATCGATTGGATCGATCTGCCGAGATGAACCGCGAATCTGGTCGACTCGAGAGTGTCGATTCGAGACGCCGCACAGAGCGCTTTCCGCGCATGGAGTTCGCATTGTCGATGGCGCGAGTCCACGAATGAGGCAATCGGCGCCCAAAGTTTCGGCACCATGCGCGACTCGCGACGCGAGTCGCGACGAGAGTTGGCTCGCGGTTGGCACGGGATCTGCTGTAGAGGGGGACAACATGGAGGAGATCGACGATGCCCCGCCTCACTCGCCGGCTCGCAGTTGCCGCCTTTTGTGCGTTGGTGATCACGTCTGGAAGCGGCGTTGCACGAAGCTATTCGGGCAATCGCGCGGACGTCGTCGCGGCTTCGCAACCGGATCTGACGAGGCTCGACTTCCTGAGTCGAATCCTCGACCCGACGACCGCCTGTTCAAATCGCATTGAGATTGAATTGGCTCGACGGGCGATTCAGCGGGGTGATCGGGAGACGGCCCTCGTTCATCTGAGATCGGCACGCCGGCTGTTTTCTACGTGTCGATCGGGCGGCGGAAGACAGGGAGCGAACTAGATCCTCCGCAGCCGCCAGCACTCATTCGAATCTTGCAGAGGCTGCCTTCCCCTGGGAGGGATGGGTAGAAAGGCAGCCTCTGCGTTCCGCCCAAGCATCAGTCGGCGCGGTCGGATGGCAGTTCGGATTCAGGCTAGCGACTCGAATCGTTCTTGATGCGAGCGATCGTCGCTTCGAGATCACCGATCTCGTCCCGAACCCTGCCGCGCTCCACGACGCCCATCTTGTGACCGGTCAGGTGACGGCGCAGCGAAGCAAGTCGAACCTGATGCTCGTGCAGGCTCTGTGACGGCGAGCGCCGCGCGCCTGCGAATCGACTGCCCAGCGCGGCGTTGAGGGTTGCGACCTCGACGGTTTCTCCAGATTCGAGTGCGGCGATGACCCCGTCCAAGCGATCGAGCTCCTCTCGCATCGTCTCTCGAGCGTGCATGCCCATCTTCGGACCAACGACGAGACGTCTCTCGATCGAAGTACGCCGAGCCGATACGCGCTCCAGCAGCGACGGCTGATCCGCGCCAACGTGTCGATCGCCCATCAGGGTGGCCAGTCGGTCCGCGTCGATAGATCCCCCGCGCTCGAGGAGGATGATCTCGCGCTCCACCGCGCGCAACTGCTCGTGGAGCTTCGCCCGGGTAGATGTCCCGCCTTTGATAGGCGTGTGGTGGATCCGTTCGGAGAGGTCGGTTGCTCGCGCTTCGAGCCGCGAAATGGCTCCTTCCTCGTCCGATGCCGCCGAGAGTGTCGGAGTGGCGACAACGAAGGCGACCGTGACGGCGATTCCTGCTGCGAGGCCTCGGTTGATCCTGGGCATTTCGTACTTCCTTGTCCTATCTGGCTCGTCAATTCATGAACGGTCCCATGTTCGGTCAGTCGAGTGAGACGCAGCTGAACCCAACGTGAAGATCCTGTAAGAAATCGCCGACGTGTCTGTATCTCCCTCATGCACGCACGAGCACACGCCGAAACGCCTTATGTCGTCTCCGAACCCCGTGGCTTCAGTTCACCCTCAATAATCGCGGCCCCGATCCCACAGCCATCTGGAGGCATCATGTTTCGCAACCCGGCACCTCGATCCCGGCGCTCTCGAGCACTTCTTCGCGGCATTGATTCGCCGAGCAGGGGGCTCACTGTGCTTCTCACGCTCCTCGCGCAAATTCTGGGGGCGTC
The DNA here is from genome assembly GCA_964488255.1 of uncultured Spirochaetaceae bacterium. Taxonomy (GTDB): domain Bacteria; phylum Myxococcota_A; class UBA9160; order UBA9160; family UBA4427; genus UBA4427. The sequence continues at coordinate 24,934 of CAZAUR010000018.1, forward strand.
ACCGGGCGCCGCAGGGGACGCTCGAGACCCACTTCTCGAGAAGGCCGACTGGCAGCGCCGCTATTACGCCTTGCGCGTGCACGAGGCTCGACTCGTCAAGACCATCGAGCTCGCGACCAAGGAATATGCCGATGCGAATCGGCGTAACTACCGTCGGAGCGGTGTGCGACATTTTCACCGCACCAATGCGAATGAGGCCAAGGTGGAGCTCGCGAACCACCGCGAGCGAATCGACCTGTTTCGCGAGCAGCTTCGCGCCTCAGGCGGATCGATCCACTGGCTGGACGAAATCGACGAAATGCCCGTCGACGCCCCCCGCCTGGAAGGGCTTGGCGAATATCGTCGCGGAGGGCGGTTCGGGGGGGAGGGGGCATATTCAGTCGAGCCTCGGCCTGACGCTCTCGGATCCGACCCGGACGACGGTCGGAATCCGCGCTTCCTGCGAAACGAAGATGGCTCCGATTTTCGTCTGGAGCGATCCGAATCCCGGTATGACTTCGACGAATGGCGCGCGGACCGCGAGCAGTACGAGGGCGAACGTGCCCCCGAACGGCAGTTGAGGCGGAACGACTACTAACCCGGCTGTCGAGTCCCACGGCTTCGGGACGGCTACCTAGCTCGACAGCTCAGCGCTGAATCGCACCGACAGATAGACGGCGTAGAACAGGAGCAGAATCGCGCCTTGAACCCGTCCGAGAGGCCTCGCAGACCGCATGTCGACGGCGAGCATGCCCGAGAGGGCGACGAACGCGAAGAGATCCAGAGTCGCCAGGCGGGGGAACGCAATGGGCTCGACCATTGCGGTCGAGCCGAGAATGAACATCAAGTTGAACGCGTTGGAGCCGAGGACCGTGCCCATGACCATTGCCGACTCACCCCGCCTCAGCGCGGCGAGCGAAGTGAACAACTCAGGCAGGCTCGTGCCCAGCGCGACGACCGACAAACCGACCAGCTCCTGGGGCCAGTCGAGTGTCGCAGCGAGCGCGACTGCTCCATGCACGAGGACTTCGGCCCCTGCGAACAGGAACGAAAGGCCGGCTGCCGAGAGCGCAGCCGGCTTCCAAGCCGACCTGCGATCCAAGGCCTTCGTGTCTTGCGCGGCGTTTAGCGACCGGTCACCGCGCGAATAGACGACGAACACCACCAGGAGCGCGGCACCGGGGCGTCGGCCGACTGAAGACGCTCCAGCCGCGGCTCCGGCGCCGAGCAAGAACCGTACGGCTACGCTGAAAATGAGCGCACGGCGCTCAACCGAAGACGACTCGGGGCGAAACGATCGCATGATCGCGGCAATACCGAGAACCAGACCTAGATTCGCGATATTGGAACCCAGCACGTTTCCGAAGGCGAGTTCCGTGTGGCCGTTGTACGCAGCAGAGGCGTTGACGGCGAATTCTGGAGCGCTTGTCGCGACGGCGAGCAGCGTCGCTCCCGTCGTCTAGCTGGAGAGACCCAACCGCCGAGCGAGCTGGATCGCGCCCACGATGAAGGCTTCGCCGCCGACCAGGAGAAGTGTGAGGCCGCGAGCGACGGTCACGATATCAAGGCTCACCGCCGACCAGACCCCCTGCCACTTTGCTGAGTTCGATCGGCCGGATCGCGAACGAAGGCAGGCGAAGCCTCGGCGATTGCCTTCAGGCGTTCGAGGCGGTGCAGCTCGTCGGCCGGAACATGCGTACCGCTCGAACCGCTGTAGCCCAGTAGAACATCGTCCCGAAGGGCATCGTAGGCTCGGCGTGCGAGCTCGGTCCCCGGAGCATGATCGATCGTACATTCGAAGTAGAAGTCGCTCTTCGGGGGCCAGTAGTCGCGACCGATAGCCTGATCGGCTCGGCCCATTTCGAAACACCCTGCGGCCAGCTCTTCGTTGGAGCGGTCACGCGATGCGAGCCAGTCCGAGAGAATTCTCGAGGCGATCACGGCGTGGGCGCGTGCCCTCATTCCTGAAGCGCCGCGACCGACCTGTTGGGCGGCAGCAAGTTCCGCGCGTGCGGACGAGAGCGTTTCGGCCGGCGGATGCCGAACCACCTCGTTCAAGGCCTCGATCCATTGGCGCAGATCCGAACGGAAACTCCCGCTCAGTCCGTCATGGTGGGAAAGACGATCGATGGTCTTCGTCACCCGTGCGGGGCTCCGTGCTCCGCGTACTCCGGCGATCAGGTAGTCCAGCGCGATCCCGTCGAGTACGTGGGTCGGCGTCGACGGATCGTCGAGCGCCGCTTCACCGATGGAGAGCGCCTCTTCGATCTGGTAGGTCGCCAGCGCCAATCGCATGCGCTCGCGAGCGTCCAGTCTTTGAAACGGGCGGAGTCTTGCGAATCCCGCCGCCAGGGGCGCTGCGTGTGGCCGTGCTATTTCCAAATGGCAGCTGACACACTCGTCTACTGATTCCCGAACGAAGAATGCCGCGCTCTCGTAGTTCTTTTCGGAAATCGCCTTCCACGCTCGCTGGTAGTCGTCGACGAGTGTTCCTGCGAGGAGCCTGTCGAGAGGATCCGCGGCGTGCTCGAACACGTCCGCGGCTCCGGTTTGCAGATTCTCGAGCTCCTCTTCTGCGGAGGACCGTTCTCTGGCGAACCCGTTTCCATCGATTTCGACCGCAAGAGGCAGAAGCACGCGAATTGCTGCGTAGATACGATCCATGGCCTCCCGCGTCTCGTCCGCCTGCTTGTCTGACACCTCCGAATGGGCCGGGTACGCACAGCCGTTGAACGACACCGTGAAACCGACGAGCGTCAAGACGAGCACGCGCCAAATCCAGCCCTGTCCGACGCCCGAACTCGCGATCACCAACGGCGGCTCAAGCTCGACCCTGCCGGCTCGTCGCAGCGGTGCGCCCATGAATTTTCTAGACCATATACGCGGCTAGAACGAGGACGAAGAGCCCGCCCACGAGGGTGTAGAGCGAGAGCGTGACCGACAAGAGGACGGCGGACTGTTCGCGCTCGAACTCCGCTCGATCCTCGGCCGTCGCGAGCTCATGTGGAGGCGACGCGACGGCGATGAGCAGGGCAGCGACCGTTCCCACGGCCACGAACGGCAGCCAGTAGGTCACCCAGCCCTCAGCGTGAATCGGCGCCAGCCAAGCGCCGCCAGCCCACGCGCAGAGGAAGATCAAACTTCCGAAGGCCCACCGCCTCTGCCTCGTACCGCGCTGATTCGAAAACCTGAGAAGCGCCCAGGACAGCGCGATCGCGACGACCAGTGCCAGTCCTACGTCTGTGAAGAACATTCGACACCTCCTCGCTCGAACCCATTCGCATGATTCGGTGATCACGAGTGTCGGATGCAAGAATGGACAATCGGCGAAGGCTTGATGAACATCTGTTCATGAGGCTCGTTCGCGCGACGATCTGTCGCCCGATCTACGGTCGCCAGGTCGTCTCCGCCTCTGCCGGGGTTGTCGCGGAGCGGAGGATGATCGGGCTCGATCTTCTCCACGCGAGGAACCTGCGCGATTACGATTCGGGTGAGCCCGCCTGGCCCCTTCCGTATCACGTGCCGACGGTCTCCATCCATGACGACACCCGGTCCACGACGCGCTCGCGTACAGAGGGGTCGCTCTTCCTCAGAATCGCCTGAATCGACGTGATCTCTCGATCCAGGCCTTCGAGCTCCGATTCATTCCCGTTCTCGCCGCCTTCTACCGGCGTCAGCCCGGCAAGACGACTCTTCGCGCGCTCGAATGCCATATGGCCGCTTTCGTAGATGTCGTCGGCAATCAAATTTCGGGCGAGTGAGAGATCGTCGTGGATCGCCGGGCGGGATCGGAGACGACCTGCTCGTCAGTGACCGCATTCCTGAACACGCCCGTCAGGGCGACACGGGCGCCTGCTTCGTCATCGGCGACGAGCTTTGATTCCGCTTCGGCGACGGCCGACGAGACCTCGCGGAGATCGACGGAGATCGGCGGAGATGGTCGCTTCCGTTACTCCGGCATCCAACTCTGTGACGTCGGCGTCGCGGAAAGCGCGATGGGTCTCCCGGTAGTCGCTCAGGAGAAAAACGTCGTCCACGGCTGGAACGTAGTAGTGCCGTGGCTCGTCCTCGAACTTGCACGAGAGCTTTCCGTAATCGTACTGCGTGACCGATCGAACCTGCGGCGCGCTCGCCTCTTTGTGTGAGAGCGTTCTCGTTCGGGCGCGCTGCTCGTCGATTTCGCGCGAGATTCTCTCACCTTCGGTCTCCGCGACTTCTCCCGACGCAGAAACCGCTGGACCGAGAGCGATGGCCAGTGCTGCCGTACACGCAACGATCGTTCGGATTGGTCGAATCATCTTGACTGACTCCATGCACCGACGCCGTCCGGCCAGGTGCTCGTCATTTCGATTCGTCGCGGAACCGATGCACCATCTCTCCTCGAGGCCTGTATGACGCGTGAACGGGAGTTCAGCCAGACGGAGCTCCGCGGCCGATGCCTGGGGCAGCGTCGATTCGGATGAACGATTGTTCATCCGCTGGAAACGGCGGGGTCAATCCGGGCGACGATGATGGAAAAACCTGCCGACCGCACGCAACCGAGTGCACGAGAAGACGTAGTGATGGAGGTGATGGACATGCCGCTGATCCGGAGGCCCATTCGAATGGACACGAGATTTCAGAGACGTGAAGCGAGTATCGGCGAAGAGGCGGTCGCGCGACCGCTCCGACACCCAGAGCCGGTGGCGCCCTGTGATCTACTCTCCCGTTCTCGCGCGCGAAGGGCTCGACGAGGAAGGCGAGGCGGGATCGGTCGCGAATTCGGTTTCGATGACCTCGATGAGCGTGTGAGTGGCGAGGCGAGCCCGAACATCCAAGCGTGACTCCCGGCGCGGCGGAGCGTACGACGATGAGTCGAGCGCGAGTTCCCTTCGCTGTATCCTGAGTTCGCCAACGGAATCGACGAGGGACTCCGACCGAAATGAATATCCTGCTCCTAGAAGATGACCAGGTGACCGCCGACTATCTTTCGAAATCGATGGGAGAATCCGGTCATCACGTCGTGCACGCATCGGACGGCTTGGAGGGCCTCAATGAGGCCATGACCGGCGACTTCGACGTGATGATCGTCGATCGTATGGTTCCGTCGCTCGACGGATTGAGTGTGATCGAAGCACTCAGAAAGGCGGGCCGAGAGCTACCCGTCCTGATCCTGAGCGCCCTCGACGCAGTCGATGAGCGGGTGAAGGGTCTGCGATCTGGCGGGGACGACTACATGACGAAGCCGTTCGCCTTTTCCGAGCTGCTTGCGCGCGTCGAGGTCCTCGCGTCCCGCCGACGTTCGGGCGAGAGTCCGACCACGCGACTCGCCATCGGCGATCTTGAATTGGATTTGCTCACCCGAAAGGTCCGGCGGGGGGCGCGGGATATCGACCTCAAACCACGAGAGTTCGCGCTCTTGGAATACCTCATGCGCCACGAGGGGCAGGTCGTCACACGCACGATGCTTCTCGAGTCGGTCTGGGATTTCAACTTCGATCCGAAGACGAATGTGATCGACGTGCACATCAGTCGATTGCGCAAGAAGATCGATCGCGACTCTTCGAGACCGCTTCTCCAGACGGTACGAGGCGTCGGCTACGTGCTCCGGACGAGTGCGAGTTGAACGTTCGAATCCGCACGCGGCTCAGCTTGGCGACCATGGCTTTCGTCGCGGCGACGGCGGCGATCGTGATCGCCGTCGTCTACGTGGCAACCGTGTCGACGCTCAACGAACGCGCGAGCGAGACGGTTCGCGAGGAGCTGAATTCGCTGACGAACCACTGGCGCAAGGGGGGAGTTTCGAGTCTCGCGGGTGAGGTTCAGCGTCGCTCCGAAGAAGCGGGCGGAGACGGGTTCGTCTACCTCTTGGCCAAGGAAGAGCAGACGCCCGTCATCGGAAACATTCGGGAGTGGCCGACTGGGCATCAAACGGGCGAACAGGGGAGTCAGATTCCAGTCACGCATCGCGAGGCAGACGTCTGGCTTCTGAAGCACGTCAGTCTCGAATCGATCCAGTTGGATGACCATCAGCTTCTCGTTGGGCGCGACTTCTCCCATCACGATGAGGCGATTGATACTCTGGGCACTGCCGCGATCGCGGGACTCGGGTTCACGGCGCTGCTCGCGATTGCTGCGGGTCTTTCGGTCGGCCAGCGACTCCTGGGTAGGGTCGAGGGAATGCAGTCCAAGATCGCGAGCATTCTTCGCGGCGCTCGTAATGAGCGTGTCGCTGTCGGTTCCGCTGGTGATGAATTCGACGAACTGGCGACTCACTTCAATCAGTTGCTGGATGAGAATGAGCAGCTGCTCGCGCAGGTTCGCGAGACCACGAACAACATTGCTCACGACCTCCGCACACCGCTTCAGCGGATGAGAAGCCGAATCGAGGGCGCGCTCTCATCCAGCGGCGATCTCGACTCCGAAGCCCCGGTTCTGCACGCACTTTCTGGGGATGTCGATCAGCTGCTCGCGACTTTCAACGGACTGCTGCAGATCGCGAGGGTCGAGGCGGACGAGATTCGCGAGGGAATGGAGCCTACGCCCGTCGGATCAGTGGTCGACGACATCCAGGATCTCTACGATCCACTTGCCGATGAAGTCGACATGAGATTCGAGATCGACATCGAGCCCGACCTACGAGTGATCGTGGACCGTCAATTGCTTTCGCAGGCGATCGCGAACCTCGTCGATAACGCGATAAAATACGCGCGAGAGGGCGGTCTGATCGCCATCCGCGCGCGGCGGAGTGGAGACCGGGTCGTTCTATCCGTCGGCGATCGGGGTCCGGGAGTTCCAGAGGAGGATCGAGCGCACGTCGTCGAGCGATTGGCTCGACTCGACGCTTCGCGGACAGTTCCTGGCTCGGGGCTTGGCCTGAGCTTCGTAGCCGCCGTCGCTCGCCTTCACGGTACGGAGCTTCGGCTCGTCGACAATGGGCCTGGGCTGCGGGCGGAGCTCTCGCTGCCGGCGGCCTCCTGATCAGTTGGAGAGCGGCGCGATGGTTGACCAGCTGTAGAGCGTCGGGGGCCGTCTCCGTGATCGGGCTCCGGCCCATCGAATTTCGACCGAGGGGATTGAGCGACCCGACTGATCCCCTTCTGGTCTGGGCATTCTCGAATGCCGCGCGGAAACTCAACTTTGGGGGTAGGAATGCGGTGTCAGGGTTCGGTTGGGTCGACATGTCCAACGCGGCCGCGCCTCGGTCGAGTGTCGAACGGCAAGCTGGGAGGGCGTCGCGCTCCCGCGATACGAATGACGCGAACCGGGTCGCCTCGCGCGCTCGAGTCGCTCGCGTTCGCGGCGGTCATGCTCTCGGTCATGCTATCCGCCGGGTGCGCGACGTCGCCCGAGCGTAGCTTCCTTGTCGGTAGCTGGACCGCACCGTCGGGAGCCAATCAGAAGGTGACGATTCGGTTGCATCGCGAAATGAAGGGGCGGGGCTCGCTGTCCACGCAACTCGGTCCCGTCGGTGAGCGATTTTCCGGCGAGTACCTGCGCCTCGACGAGACGGTCGAAGACGCTCGCCTGCGACGCATCCACCGGATGTGGGTCTCCGATCATTTCGAGCAGGTCCCCCCGAGTCTCCCCGGTCAGCATCCATGGGGGAGCAGTATCACTCTGGACGGATTTCGACACCACTACGACCGTCACGTCGTTGCGACTCTGCGTGGTGACAGAGGGCACATCATGCGCTGCCGTCTCGAGCTCCTCGACTCGAAACGCGGCTTGCGAGCTGGTGCCCGCGGTGAATGTGATTTGAGTACCGGGGATCGAATTCTCTTCGACGGCCGACGATGACGACACGCGAGCGCCCTGTTCTTCGAGTCGATCGAATCGAAACTCCTCGGAGATCCGCGAGGGCCGCGGGGGATCAGCTCGTGCACGACCAGGAGACCATCATTGCCTCATTCCCATGAACGAGAGGGCGATGCTTCTCGTGACCTCGATTCCGCTGAACGATCCATTCGCGAAGTGGTTCTCCACGCCGCTCATCTATTGCCGGCACAAGGTTCGATCGAGGTCTTCGTCCACCACAACACCCTTCACGCGCTCGCGGGTCACGCGTTTCATGAGGGCGTAAAGCGTGGACAGGAACGGTTCGGCGGGAATCCCTATTTGTCCGAGGTCAGATACGGAGAACTCCTTCGGAGCGGCCGAATCGTTGCGTCGGATCTGGACTGGGTCATCTCGGGCGATGTAGACGCTCCGCCCGAGGAGACGATTGCCGGGTTGTGCTCCCGACTCGAGCTTCGGCGAGCCATGCTCTATCACCCTGTCCGCGAACACTCCGAAGCCGAGCTAGCGTGGACACTCTTCGAGACGGATGCGCTCGTTCGGTTCGACCGCGAGGTCTCCGAATCGAAGCGAACACGTGAGATAGGCGAAACCAATCGTTGGCTTCTCGATGCGTCATGCGACGCCGAGACCATGGACTTCGCCTCGAAATCAGTCGGGCGCCGAAGAGGTGATCGACCCGGCGAGTGGTCCGACGAGGCGTGGGAGCGCGTCACGCTCGCACTTCTCTGGGAAGCGTGTCGACGCGGGGTCGAGAATCATACGACTCGACCTCGACCCGCGTCGACGTATCGGACACCTGTCGAAATGGTTCGCGTCGCGACGGGTCACGACGCCAACCGATACGTCTTCGACGTGCTCATTCGATTCTGTGGGAGCTACCTGGATCAAGGGTATGCCGAATGGTCGTTGCCGAAGCGCGAGGCGGGGATCTACCGATCATTCCTGGCCCTTTTCGGATCCGGGAGCGCGTTCGGAGACGCATGGATGAGCGGCCTGCAGTCCGAGCTCCGGGAGCGCCAGAGATCAGGCGTGTCGGCGGAAGCGTCCATTCTCCGGTCGCTCGACGAGCTGGGCATCGCGGAAGAGGACCGCGAAGAGTACGTGATTCGCACGCTCCTCTCGCTTCGAGGGTGGGCGGGCATGGTGTGGGAGATGGAGAACGCAGCTGCCTGGGTCGTCAAGCCGGCTCCTCCGGGTTCGTTGGTTGGCTATCTGGCTGTTCAGCTCCTCCTCGAGCAACAGGCGGTTGCTCACATTGCGAGGCAATCGTTCGGAAGCGGGGGTTCGATCGGAGAGCTTCTCGCCAGCGTGAGGACGGAGGGGCACGAGGACGCGTCGCGCTCGGCCGAGCGCCACGCGTATCAGATCTTTCGCGTCGGGCAGGCGCTCGGCTGGTCGGCGAGTGCGTTGTCCGAATTGAGCGCCGAGCAATGGTCGGCGCTGGTCTCGGAAGTCGAAGACTTCGACGAGATCGCGCGTCGGCGGACGATGCACGAGGCGTTCGAACGGGGCTACCGAGTTCATGCACTCGATGCTTTTGCCAACCACGCTCGTTCGATCAGCGATTCACGCTCAGACGAGCGCCCGTCTCATCCGTCGTTTCAGATCGTCTGCTGCATCGACGATCGAGAGGAGTCGTTTCGACGCCATCTCGAGGAAATCGACCCGACATGCGAGACGTTCGGCGCCGCGGGCTTCTTCGCCGTTGCGATTCAATACCGGGGCGCGACGGATGGCTTCTACAAACCCTTGTGTCCGGCAGTCATCGAGCCGGATCACTATGTGGAGGAGCATGTCGGCTATTCATTCGAGGGCGTACATCGCGCTCGCTCTGATCTGCGGAGTCGCCTCGGTCGAGCGCAGTACTACTTCCATACACGGAGCCGTACCTTCTTTGGAGGCATCGCGACCGGAATCGTTGGTTCTCTCGCGACCGTCCCGCTCGTCTCGCGAGTCGTGTTTCCGCACCTGACCGCGCGGGTGCGACGTCGGTTCGGCCATCTCCTGCAGCCGCCGATCACACAGCTTCACCTACACCGCCACGAGGATCCGCCCGGTCCTGATGGAGGGCACGTCGGTTTCGTTCGAGACGAGATGGCAGAAGTCGTCACTCGGCTGCTCCAGGACATCGGCCTCACTGCGACGGCGGACTTCTCACGCCTCGTGATCATCTGCGGCCATGGGTCGTCGAGTCTCAATAATCCGCACGAATCGGCCTATTGCTGCGGCGCTTGTGCCGGGAAGCGCGGGGGGCCGAACGCGCGCGCGTTCGCCGAGATGGCGAACGATTTCCGCGTTCGAGTGCTCGTTGCGGAGCGCGGGATCGAGATCCCCGAAGAGACAGTCTTCATCGGCGCGTATCACAACACATGTGACGACTCCGTCGTCTACTTCGATCTGGACCGGCTTCCGTCGTCGCATCGGGATGCGTTCGAAGACACGCGACGGCATGTCGAGGAGGCACGGCGGCGGAACGCTCATGAGCGTTGCCGTCGATTCGGATCGGCCGCGCTGGACCTCGATCTCGAGGGCGCTCTCCGACATGTCGAGGCTCGCTCGCAGGATCTCGCGCAGGCTCGACCCGAGTACAACCACGCGACGAATGCATTGTGTCTCGTCGGGCGTCGGGCCTGGAGTCGAGGGCTATTTCTCGACCGGCGCGCGTTTCTGACTTCGTACGATCCGGCGCAGGACGACGACCAGTCGTCGGTTCTGCTGCGGATTCTCTCGGCCGCGATCCCCGTGTGCGCGGGGATCAGCCTCGAGTACTACTTCTCGTGCGTGGATTTCGTGACCTACGGGTCCGGAAACAAGCTCCCCCACAATTTGATTTCGATGCTGGGCGTGATGGAAGGGGCGTCGAGTGACCTGCGTACCGGGCTCTATCAGCAAATGGTCGAGATCCACGAACCACTCCGACTGCTCTTCGTGATCGAGACGACGCCGGACGTCATGTTGTCGATCATGGATCGCAACGAGGACATCGGACGGCTCTGTCGAGGTGGCTGGATCTAGTTGGCGGTCATCGATCCGAAGTCATCGGTGATACGGGTCTTCCGCGACGGTGCTTTTGAAGCGTACGAGCCGTCGTCCGAGACGTTGCTGGACGCGCCGTCCTCGCTCGAGTGCTACGAGAATTCAAGGGACCACGCGCCCATTCGAGCGGTGCCTTCGGCCGCTCCTCGATTCTGATACCAGCGCGCACAGGCGGGCCGATGTGCCCGCCGCGCGGGCCCCGTCGGGCAGCGGGGCTTTCAGAGCGCGCGAGCCACGAAGCGTGTACGCATGGGCGTCGAACTCGGCAGCGACCCCGCGTTCGTCGAAGGCACGTCGCAGCACCGTCTTCGCCTCGGGTTGCCTCGCGTCGCCGTACGCTGTGACTGAGAAAGGGGAGGGGGCATCGATTCGGGAGCCAGAAGATGCTGCCTGTCCACGCGACCGATGATCAGCCGTCCGCGATGCATGGAAAGAGGCCCCGGCGCCGATGCGGCCCGCGCTGGCGGCGGACCCCCCCCCCCCGCGCCGTCGTCGACCTCCAACACGACGCCTCGGCTCGCGACCCGAATCAGCCCGTGACGACGTTCCGTTTGCCGAGCAGGTTGAGCTTGAAGCGGCGAATCGTATCGGGTTCGATCCGTTCGCCCGTCTCGGACTCGAGGTAGAGCGCGTCCTTCGGACATTGCACGACGCACGCGCCGCAGCGGATGCAGCGATCGTCGTGCGCGAGCACGACTTTTCGGCGGGCTTCGTCCTTCTCGAAGCAGGCTTCGGGACAGACTTCCCAGCATCGAAAGACGCCCTTGCAGGCCTCCTCGTCGAAGGTGATGTGCCACTTGCGCTCTTCGAAGTGGCTGCCGCCCTCGAGGGGGGTGGAGCCGGCGTAGTCGGCGGTCAACAGGCCGGTCAGGAATCCGGGTAGGAGGACGGCCGCGGCGAGTGCCGCGCCGCCGCCACCGGCGGTGATCGTCGCGATGAGAGACGCGGCGATCGAAGTCGTGAGCAGGAGCCCCCGCCGCGCCGGGCCGAACTTGTCATAGAGGGTGAAGACCGCGATCGACATCGCCACCACGAGTGCGAGACACGGCAAGGTCCACCCGGGTGCGAGCCAGGCGGCGATCCCCGCGATCACGAGGGCGGTCGGCGTTGCCCACATCAGCGCCATCTGAAGGCGGTCGCGAAGGGGAAACTCGACGCGTCGCATCCCGGCCGTCTTCGTACCCGTCGCGAGATAGGCGGGGATGTCGCGCATGTCCACGGGACCGAAACGGACCCTCCAGCGACTTCGTCGAAAGACGTCGAGGGCGAGCACCCCGGTGGCGGCGAGCTGAGGGAGGATGACGTCTCGGCGGTCCACCTTCTCCGCGATCCCCGAAGTCTTGAGCGCCGTCACCACCTGGTGCGTCGTCAGGTGTCCACCCGAGGAAGCGCACCACACGTTGATGCCACCCGACGGGGCGATGAGCAACCATGCGTCGATGCCCTGCAGGCTCCGCTCGAGACGGCGCACGGTGAGATCGAAGTTGCACGTCAGCAGCACGGGGCTCGACGCATCGGGCTCTCCGATCGCCCGGAGGCCGGGTTCCGTCGGCCATGGAAAGAGGCGGAACGCCGTCTGCAAGAACTCCCTCGCCGCATCGCCGATCGTTCGAGCGAGGCTCACGGAGCGACCTCGGCGACGATCAGGGCGAGACTGCCGAGCATGAATCGATGCTCGTGACGCGGCGTGAATCCTGCCCGTCGGATCTCCTGCGCGAGATTCGCGATCGGCCGCGAGACTTCCCCGACGAGCAGCCATCCGAGCGCCGACTGTGGCAAGCGCCAAACGCGTTGGGCCCAACGCCGCAGTCCGGGTGGCGCGTGCACTTCGTCCGCCACCACCAGCCGCCCCCCCGTCGCCAGCAGCCGCGTGCATGCAGTCAGCACGAAGGTGCGCTCGTTGGAAGACATGTCCGACAGACACAAGGAGATCACGATTGCGTCGAAATCCGCTTCGGGCAAGCCATCGACCTCGGCCGCGGTCTGCTCGAGCCAGCGCACATCGGTCTCGCCGGCGGGGGAGAGTCGCTGGCGAGCCTGCTCGATCATGTCCGGCGATTGGTCGACGGCCGTGACCCGAGCGCCGCGGGCTACGAGCAGCGCGGTGACGGTTCCGGTCCCGGAGCCGATCTCGAGGACGCGGTCGCCAGGCTCGGCAACCGCCGCCTCGGTGGCAGCCGCATGGAGCTTCGCCACCTGACCGAACGTGATGAGACGCATCCCTGCGTCGTAGCGTTCGGGCGAGCCTTCCAACCAGCGCATGAGGGCGAGTGAACTCATGGGGTGACCATCCGCCGAGTCAGTTGGACGAGGTCGCGCGTAAGATCTTCGGGATCAGGAAACGCGGCTTCGTCGATGAAGTATTGCAGCAGCAACCCATCGATCGCCCCGATCAGGACCGAGGCCTGGGCGGACGCGGACGGTCGGGCTGCGAGGGTTCCGTTCCGCTGCCCTTCGCGGATCACGGCAGCGAGATCACGCCGCGCCGCGCGGAAGAACCCGCCCATCTCACGAGCATCCTCGAGGCGCAGGTCCATCAAGACCCGGCCGAAGGCGGCCCACTCGGGAAACAACGCCGCGCAAGCAGCGGCAAGTCGTTCGATGCGCGCGAGCGGAGTGCCCTCGCCTCCGAGGCACGCGCGAAACAACGCGCGTTCCTGGTCGAGCATCTCGCTCACCATGTCGGCGAGCAGCGCATCCTTGTCGGGGTAGTAGTGGTAGAGGCTGGAGCGCCCCATGCCGGCCGAATCGGCGACGTGGGTGAGGCCGGTACCACGGACGCCGCGCTCCGCGAACACGCGGCGTGCCGCGCTGCGGATTACTCGTCGCTGGCTCGAGGGATCGACGATCTTCGGCATCGGGAAGCTCCCGAACCCCAGCATCGCTTATTTCGACACTGATGTCCATAAAAATGCGACTGGATCGGTCAGTTGCGCCTGCGGCGCTCCTGGCCCCGCGGTGGGCGAACGGGCGGCTTCGCGTCACCGGCTCCGTGAAGTGCGACCAACGCCAGAGCGAGCAGCGCCATGCCCCCGCCGAACCAGAAGGTCGCCGGGGCGCCGAGTCGATCCCAGAGCATCCCCGCGGCCGCGCTCGCGACGAGCGCGGCGAGCCCGGAGAGCAGGTTGAAGAACCCGAACGCCGTGCCGCGGAGCTCGTCCGGTGCGGCGTTCGCGACCATCGTCGCCAGCAGTCCCTGGGTCATCCCCAGGTGCAGACCCCAGAGCCCGATTCCCACTGCGAGCACCGGCCAGCCGTCGCCGATCGCCAGAATCACGTCCGCCGCGATCAAGACAGCGAGGCCTGCGATCAGGACCGCTGCAGGGGGGAGCTTGTCCGACAGCTTCCCGAACGGGTAGGCCGTCGCGGCGTAGGCGGCGTTCATCACGACCAGGACCAGCGGCACAGAGGACAGCGCGAGGCCGGCCTGCTGGGCGCGCAGTACCAGAAAGGCTTCACTGAAACGCGCGAGCGCGAAGGCGGTCCCGATCGCGACGACGGACCAATACGCGCCGGTCAAGCGCGGGATCGCCCGCCAATCGACGGGGTGCCCGGGTTTCGCATCGGTCGTATGTCGAGGCTCTCGCACTCCGATCCAGAGTACGGCCACGGCGAGCCCGGCCGGGATCACGGCGATCCAGAACACGGCGCGAATATCTTCGGCCATGAGCATCATCAGCCCCATCGCGAGCAGCGGACCGATCAGCGCGCCGACCGTGTCCAGCGCCTGTCGCAATCCGTAGGCCGCGCCGCGAACCGCTCGTGGCGTGAGGTCCGCGATCAGCGCATCCCGCGGCGCCCCACGAATCCCCTTGCCTGTACGATCCACGAAGCGGGCGGCGAAGACCATGCCGACGCTGCCGGACAGGGCGAATAGCGGCTTGCTGAGCGCGCCCAGGCCGTAGCCCAGGACCGCGAGCGCCTTGCGGCGACGGAGATAGTCACTCGCGTAGCCCGAGAAGACCTTGACGATCAGCGCGGTTGCCTCGGCGACCCCCTCGATCAGACCGATCGTGAGCGCGCTCGTACCGAAGCTCACCATGAGGAAGACGGGGAGCAGGCTGTGAATCAGCTCCGAGGAGACGTCCATGAGCAGACTGACGAAGCCGAGCACCCAGATGCCGCGCGGAATCGTCCCCGCGTGCTCGACTTCTCGTACGTCCACGGGTCTCATGTCGATGGATCCACTCCGAATTGATCACGGCGCGGGGATGGTCGGCGCTCGACTGGGCGCAGTTCTCCCGACCCACGCCTTTCTTGCCGGAGGATCGACTCGGCGCTCGGTCCGATTCGCGCCCATCTTCGCCTCGGTCCTGGTGCGGTCCCACGACAGGCGTGGACGCATGGGAGCAGTGAGTGCGATCCAGCCCATGAGCTGCAAGGTCTCGCACGCCTCCCCGTCCGGGCGCTAATCCAACTCGACCGTAACCTGTTTCTCGGCAGCGGCGTGATGCGCGTCGGCCTCCTCGGCCTCCTCGGCCTCGTCAGGGGCGCGCAGGTCGCTTCGAAGCATGATGATCTCCTCGGCAGCGTGGTAGCGAGAGGCGACCCCCGGCTGAGGGTAGAGCCCACCCCCGAGCATCATCGCCGAGAGGACGATGATCAGGACACGCTCGCTCGGCCGACAACCCATCGTCGCGGTCGCCTCTCGGCGCACACCCGTGAATACCCGAAAATACGCCTGCACGACGGCGATTCCGTTGAGCATCGCGGCGATGACGACGCTCAGTCCGATCAGCGGATACACGTCGACGGCGCCTTCGACGAGCAATTCGGCTCCGACGAAGCCGACGGTGCCTGGAAAGCCGACCGACGCCAGGCCGCTCAGCAGAAAGAAGCCTGAGATCAGAGGCGTGAGCTGCGACAGACCGTGATATCCATCCAGGGAGAGTCGTCCCGTCCGGGCTTCGATGCAGCGAAGCGCGAGGCCGAAGCCGCCCAGCGAGATTCCTACGGAGAGCCAGACGTAGAGCGCTCCGGTCAAGCCAATCGGCGTGACCATCTCCAGCCCGACGAGCACGAGCGAAGCGTGGCTCAGGAACACGAAGCAGAAGAATCGGCGCGCCTCATGTTGGACGAGCGCCATTCCGGCGGCGTAGACGGCCGTTGCGAGAGACACGATCGCGATGCCCTGCATGCCCCAGGCGGGCGCGACTGGCAAGACGAGCCTGACTACGGCGTACGCGCCCGTCATCGGGATGACGGCAAGGAGTGCGGTCCCGAAGCCCGCTCGTTCGAAGAGCTCGGTGATCCAGCCATGGAGGGGGAAGACTCCACTCCGCAAGAGCGCTGCGAGGGTCACAACGAGCACGCCGATCGAGGAGAAGTCTTCCGTCCCGATCATCGATTGACCGCCCGTCAAGCACACCACGAAGAGTCCCATGTAGACCCAATAGAGCCGCGCAGACCGACCGCGTCTCTGGATCTCGAGCGCGGGAGGGATCGTCGCGAGCGAGAGGAGGACGACGATCCCCCACGGTGCACGGCAGCTGAGCAGTGCCATCAGGATGGATTCCGACACCAGCGTCGAGACGAACGAGAATCGCCGCACTTTGGTCCGGAGTGTCGTGGCGATCGTCGCGAGGTAGAGCATCGCGCCCAATGGCAGAAGCGGCGCGCTCAACTCATCGACGACGAACAGGTCTGCGTGATAGAGGCCAAACGACTCGAGCCAAGGGTCGTGCGCTTCGAAGGCATGGAGTGTCGCGAAGTCGAACCATGCCCCGATCGCGAGGAACAGTGTCGCGGCGCTGACGATGATGCTCGTGCGTCGCACAGAGTCAAAGTCGTCTATCCTGGAGACGACGATGGCGCCCACCAGCGGCACGAACGTCGCAAGCTCGAGCCAAGGGAAATGCAGGCTCTGCATCAGGTGGAATCCTCTAGCGAACGCGGGTAGGGAACCACGGGACGCGGTTCATGGCTGGACTCACCGGAGAGCATCGACGCGACGGCATGCTCGACGCGATCACACCATCGAAAGAACGACACGAACGGACCGACCACGACACGGTCGAGCATTGCATCCAGGTACCCGCGCTCGAACGCGAATCGAAAGAGGCCGCGAGGTGGAGTACGCGGATTGCTCGCGTCGGATTCGCGGACGTCGCCGATATGCAGACCCATCGCGTCCTCCAGGAGCTGATAGTCCTTGAGGACGGAAGGCGCCCTCAACAGCTGCAGGGTTCGGAGGCACGCATGTCCGATCATGTGAATCAGCGCGATGTAGTAGAGACCGAATCCGATCTCGATCGCGATGATTCCAACTTGGGTCAGTGACGCGAAAGCGAGCGCGCTCTTGACATCGGTCTGCGCTCGCGATGCGACGGACCCGAAGATGGCGGAGGCCAATCCGGTCGCGAGCACGGCGAGTTGGAGCGGTACCGAAGCCGCGATCAAGGGGCTCACGCGAAGGAGGAGAAAGGGGCCGAGGTGAATCGAGAGCGCCCCGTAGAAGATCGCGCTCGATGGAGTCGGCCCCTCCATGGCGCGCGGTAGCCATCCGGAGAAGGGGACCATGCCCGACTTGCCAGCTGCAGCCACCAGCAAGAGACCCCCAACGAGGAGCGCCGCCGATGAATCGATGGCCGAGACACCCTCGGGCCATGATCCGACGCCCATCAGTTCTTCGAAATCCCCGGCACCGGTCATGCTGTGAAGCGTCAGCGCCGCGACGAGGAATGCCGCATCCGCGGCCCGGTAGATGGCCCAGACGCGCTGTCCGTTGCGCACGGGTCCAGCGCGCTCATGAAAGTAGGCGATGAGAAGCGCCGACGAGAGACCGACGAGCTCCCAACCGAGAAAGAGTGTCTCAATCGTGCCGGCAAGTGACGAAACCACCATCCCGAGCAGAAAGAGCGCGTACAACAGGAAGAATCTCGAGTGTCCCGGTTCGCGATGGAGGTACACGCTGGCGAACGCACCGACCGTCCCGCAAAGAACGAAAGACAGGATCACGAAGGGAACGGACAGTCGATCGAACACGAACTTCAGATGAAAATGAAAGTGCTCCTCTGGGATCGCCACCCAGTCCCCGATGTCGATCGGAACGTGGCGCAGGTCGAAGGCCAGCATCATCCCCAGAATTCCGATGGCGGAGCCGAGTCCGATCGCAATCGTGAGCTTCGTGAGCCATTCCTGCGCGCGCTCGCTGAGATTCGAGCTGAAGAGCGCGCTCGCTGCAAAGATCGTGAGCAGAGCCGCCGGACTCGTGATCGTCACGAGGCCGAGGATCCTGAAAGTGAAATCGATCGTCATTTGCTACGTCCATTTCGCGCCGTCGCCAGTTCGGCTCGAGCCGTGCCCCGTCTTTCGTACGGATCGGGCGCCGTTCTACGACCTAAGACCTAAGACCTAAGACCTAAGACCTACGATCATTCTGTTAGGCACCCGCGGCGCGACGTGCTTCGGCCATTCGAGCGGCGACTACCGGCGAGCCGCGAAGAGTATTGCATCGAAGTCCGCCATTCGATAGCCGTGAACCCCGCCGACTCGCGAGGGTGCGGTCATCAATGCCCGTCGAGCTTCGGGGGAGGAGGCTTCGAACATTCACGTACTCTCGAATCATGTGGTGCAGGCGACGCGCGCGGCCCGAGTGACGCATGCAATGCTCACCGCTGCGGCATTCGCATCGGCGGAGTTCTCGGATGTCCGTGAACGACGACGGCTCCGGCGCATCGAAGTCAGCCCGATGGCCGCGAGGTGAATCGAGCTCGCAGTCGCACGGCGCAGTCGCCCTGAAGGGGGTCGAGGACGGCGTCGCGACTGAAGTTGCCGACGAGGTTCCGTGCGAGAAGGTCGAATCGAAGTCGACCACGGAGTGCGGGCGTGACGTGTCCTCATAGGCAGCGCTCGAAGGAACCGCGTTGGTTCAATTCACCGGCACCCGCTGCAGATACGCGCTCGCTTCGCTGATCCACCGTGCAAGAAACTCGGGCGTGTCCAGCCCCAGCCAGACGGTCAAGGCCATGCACAGCAAAATGGGGGCCACCATCGCGAAATCGTCGTCGAACCTCGACCGGCTGACCGTCCCTCCCTCTCCCTGGTCGCCGGCATCGCCCGACGTCGGATTGGGCGCGGGGCCGAAGCAGCAGCCGATGATCGTATTGCCCATGCCGAAAAACACCAGAAGCAGCAGGATCAGGAACAGCACGCCCGCGGCCGTGTGACCCGTAGTGAAGGCACCGCTGAGAATCTGGTACTCGCTCACGAAGGGGCCAAACAATGGCGAGCCGGTGATCGCGAAGAACCCGACGAGCAGGAGCGAGCCGCTCCAGGGCAGCCGTTTGAGTACGCCCTGCACCTCGTCGGTGGTCTTGCTTCCGTAGACCCGATGGATGTTGCCTGCCGCGAGAAACAATGCAGCTTTGCAGATGCCATTGTGAATCATGTGCAAGAGAGCTCCGCTCGCCGCGAGCCCTCCGATGCCCATCCCGAAGACGAGCATTCCCATGTGCTCGACGCTCGAATAGGCCAACAGACGTTTGATGTCCTTCTGCCGCGACATGAACACCGCGGCCGTTGCCATCGACAAGACCCCCATGAAGATCAGCATCTGTCGAGAATAGACGTCGTCATGAGCGATGTGGGCGATGTGGAAGAAACGGAGAACGCACAGGAATGCGCAACTCGTCAGGCCGCCCGCCAGCAGCGCTCCGACGATGCCAGGTGCTTCGCCGTAGGCGTCCGGCTTCCAGGTGTACATGGGCGAGAGGCCCATCTTCGTGCCGTAGCCGACCAGAAGCAGAACGAACGAAGCGTGTAGCCATGGCCGCGAGAGTGCGTGTGAATGCTCGACCAGCTCGTCGAACATGAGCGTCGATTCCGAGCCCGCTTGCAACATCGAGTAGGCCAGGAAGAACGAGCCGAGTAGAGCCAGGGCGATGCCGACCGAGCAGATCATCAAGTACTTCCAAGTGGCTTCGAGCGACTTCGAGTTGTGCGTGAAGTAGATGCAAGGTGCCGTCGCCAGCGTCGTCGCTTCCATCGCGATCCACATCAATCCGAGGTGATGCGACAGGGTGACGAGCGTCATCGTCGCCAGCGCCAGCAGCAGGCAGGCGCAGAGTGCTCGATTGTCGCGCTCGGCTCTCGCCCGGAGGTAGCCTGGCGCGTAGGTTGACAGCAAGAAGAAGAGCAGACTCACGAACCCCGTGAACAGTCGGCTGAGTGGGTCGATCGCCAGCCAACGTTCGAACATCCACTGCTCTCCCTGCGCCAGCTGCCAAGATGTCAGCGCTAAGTGGGCCGCACCCGTGAGTGGCAGCAGCAATGGACGGACGCGATTCGACGGAATTGCGAACGCCAGCCCGGCGGCGAGGACCGGGAGCAGGATGAGGATCAGCAACATGAGAGTGCCATCCATCTGGCTGATCGACTCGATGCGCCGATCGCTGCAGTCAGGTGCCGCTGCAGAAACTTCGACCGGCGGCCGCGAGACGATGTTGAGAACACGATGCGTGAAGGCGGAGACCCTCTTCGATGCGCCCGGCCCTCGATCTCGATGCAGGAATACGTCGCGCTGGGGGATCGGGTGGGTTCGCGATTCAATGTGCGGCTTCCACGGCCATCAGGATCCAGTCCCGCAAGAACGGTGGCGTGTAGAAACCCAGTATCACGACAAGCACCAGAGCAATGAATGCCGGCAGCGTGTCGCCGAGCCGCTCCCCCGCCCAATATGGAGGGTGCGTCGCAGTCGCGGGCGCCGAGCTCGAGGTCCACTCGCGCTTCTCGGCCGTGTCCGACGCATCCGACAGCTCGGGCGGTGGTCCAAGAGCGATTCGCAGCACTGTGTTCCCCATACCGACGAACACGAAGAAGAGCAGCGCGAGGAACACACAACCGGCCAGCGTCCGGCCCCCCGAGAACGCTCCGCCCAGCATCATGACCTCGCTCACGAACGGCCCGAATCCCGGTGCTCCGGTGATCGCGAAGAACCCGGCGACGAACGCCGCGCCCGACCACGGCACGCGCCGCAGCACGCCCTTCATCTGCCGCATGTCGCGGGTGCCGTACGCGTGATACAGATTTCCAGCCGTGAGGAACAGCACGCCCTTGCACAGGCCGTTGTGCACGACGTGCAGCAGCGCGGCGATCACTCCGACGCCGCCCACGCCCAGTCCGAACGCCATCATGCCCATATGCTCGACGCTGGAATACGCAACCAGCCTCTTGATGTCCGTCTGTCGTCCGATCGATACTGCCGAGACCGCCATCGAGAATAGGCCGATGAAGATCAGCATCGGCTGAATGTCCCGTGCGTGTCCGGCCGCCGAGATGATCAGATACACGCGCAGAATGCCGAGGAACGCACAGTTCAGCAGGGCACCGGACAGGAGTGCGGAGACCACCGCTGGCGATTCGCCGTGCGCGTCCGGCAGCCACGTGTGCATTGGAGCGAGTCCCATCTTCGTGCCGTATCCAACCAGGACGAACACGAACGCTACGTGGAGCCAAGGCGCCGACAGCTCTCCAGCATGGACCATCAGGTCTTCGAACAGCAATGAGTGCAGTCCGCAGTGGAGAGAGGCGTATGCGAGACACAGCGTTCCCAGCAGCGCCAGCGCGATGCCCACCGAGCAGAGCATCAAATACTTCCAAGTCGCTTCCAGCGCCCGCTGGGTGTGCTCGAAGTACACGCACGGAGCGGTCGCCAACGTCGTGGCTTCGACGGCGATCCACATGAGTCCCAGGTGGTGCGCCGTGATCACAGCCGTCATGGACGAAAGCGACGCCAGAAGGCACGCGCACAGGATGCGGTTCGAGCGGCCGCCGTTGCTCCGCAGGTACGCCGGCAAGTACGTCGCCAGGATGAGAAAGAAGAGGCTGATGAACGACAGGAAGAAGCGGCTTTGTGCGTCGATTCTCAGCCAGCCCGGCGGTCCGGTCGGCAGCGGCTGTGTGACGGCAAACAGCGTCAGCAGCGCATGACACGCCGCTCCTGCCGGCACGATCCAGGGGCGCCACCGGTTCGATGGCACGGCCAGCGCCAGCCCCGCGGCGATCAGCGGCGTCAGGATCAGCACGGTTGACAGCATTTGCGCCACCTCCGCTCAGCGGGCCGGCCCTCCGGCCCTTCGCGACCCGTATGCTCATTCTTTGAGACTCGACAGGTGTTCGATGCTCGCTTCGGGAAACGCCCGGCTCACGTGGTTGAAGATGATTCCCATCACGAACACGCCGACGAACAGGTCCAATACGATGCCCAGCTCGACCATGATCGGCACGGCTTCGATCAGTAGCAGTCCGAAAATGAAGATGCCGTTTTCGAGCACGATGTAACCCAGCACCTGCCCGAGTGCCTCTCGGCGAGTGCTGAGCATCAGGAACCCGCACACGACCGTCGCGAGCGCGGCCGGGATCGGCAGATGGCTGCCGTGCTCGGTCGCCATCGGCAGGTTGCGGGCGAACGCGATGGCGAGCACCGTGCCTAATGCGCCGATCAAGAGCGGCAGCACGATTCCCACCGTCGACGTCACCTGCGAACGCACGTCCGCGAGTCGCACGGCCCGCGACAGCAGCCGCGGAATCACCCATCCCTTGATTGCGACGATCGCGACCGTAAGCCCGAACAGACGCAGCATCGCGACGGCACCCATCTCATGTCCGCCCCCGAGC
This sequence comes from uncultured Spirochaetaceae bacterium, assembly GCA_964488255.1. Lineage (GTDB taxonomy): Bacteria > Myxococcota_A > UBA9160 > UBA9160 > UBA4427 > UBA4427. The sequence goes on from CAZAUR010000018.1 coordinate 47,344, forward strand.
AGATCCGCATGCGCCACCGGATACAGAAGCCCCAGAAGTGCTCCCTGGATGGCCACGGCATTGATGACCTCTTTCAGACTGCTCACCGTCAGCACATAGAAGTTGAGCAGAAGGGCGATCACCAGTCCGGGGTCGAGTAGTAGGCCACTCATCATCCAGTTCCATCCCGCCTCACGGATAACTCACCAGCAGAATCACGGCGAAGAGTGACACCACGCCTGACCCGATCAGGAGGGTCGGAACCTCCACCATCTTCAATCGGGCCATGACCGACTCGACGGTTCCGATCAGCACGCCGACGAGCAGCGTTCCCAACAGGAATACCACCCAGTCGACGATTGGGCTCCCCGTGGCGAAGGGCAGAACGAGGTTCACGATCATTCCGGCGAAGACGAACAGTTTGATCGAGGCTCCGTAGACGATCGCTCCGAGAGCGGGTCCGCTGTGGTCGAGCACCATGACTTCGTGAATCATCGTCAGCTCGAGGTGCGTGTTCGGGTCGTCGAAAGGGATGCGCGAGTTTTCGACGAGCAGCACCGCGAACCAGCTCGCCACGACCAGCAGCAGCGGCGCGGCGGACGTCATCCAGCCGGTTGCCACCTCATCGCCCAACAGACCGCTCATCGAGAGCGACCCGCTGATTCGCGACAGCGCCAGCAGTCCGAGAAAGAGCACGGCTTCCGCCAGGCAGGCGAATGTCGCTTCTCGCACCGAGCCCATGCCCTCGAACGCGGAACCCGTATCGAGTGCCGCGGTCATCGTGAAGAAGCGTCCCAGCGCGAGCACGTATGCGAATAGAATCACATCGCCGGAAAACGACAGCGGAGCGCTCGCGTGACCCAGCGGCACGATCAGCCCGGCAACCAGCGCCGTCGTCAATCCGACGATCGGCCCGAACCGAAACACCCACGTCGTCGTCTCGCTGAAGACGCTGTCCTTTCGCAGGAGCTTGGCGAGGTCGTAGTACGTCTGCAGGATCGGCTGCCCGCGCCGACCCCCGAATTTCGCCTTCGTCCGGTTGATGATCCCCAGCAGCAGGGGCGGGAACGTGAGAAGGGCGACCACGTGGATCAGCGTGTGAACGGAGAGGGAGTCGAACATGGTCATTCTCCGTCTACCTCGCCACGTTGGCCCGAGCGCCGGCCGCGCGATCCGTCCACAGTCGGCCGACGGCTACGTCGCCAATGATTTCGCCGTTTCTGGTCGGGACGGTCTGTCCTCATGGTGAACCTCCGGGCTGCCACATCAGCAACCCGACGACGATCACCAGGATGTACAGCAAGTACGCGTGCAGGCTGCCCTGCTGGATGTACCTCGACAGGCCGAACAACCAGGTCAGGGCGCGCGTGACCGGAAGAACTGCGTTCTCCAGCACGGTGTCGTGAACGTGACTCTCGAAGGGCGTGTCTTTCGGGAAGATCACGTCGATCTTCGGGCGATGCACGACTGGTCGCAGAGCCCAACCGAACAAGTCGACCAACCATTGCGCGAACGAACTCGATGAGTACTGCATCCGCGGCGACGGAGCCGCATAACCGCAATCCCATGTCGGTGACGACGGCGAATTGCGCACGCGCAGCAGCAGAGCGCTCGATCCGACCAGCAGGAGACCGATCAATAGCGCCGCGATGATGCTCACCGGCCCGAGCGGTGTGAGGCTGTCCAGTGGGACACCGGAGATGTCGGCCGAAGTTCCCACTGTGGCATTCGCCCACGCCCTGGCCGCGTCGTCCAGCACTGGAGCGAAGAGCGACGGGGCGACTCCGATCAGCACGCAGCATCCGCTCAGCACCCACATCGGACCCGTCATCGCGCGACCGGACTCGTGCGCGTGAGCGGCCTTGTCTCCGCGCGGCGCGCCCAGGAACACGATCCCGTACACCTTGACGAAGCACGCGACCGCGAGCGCTCCGACCAGGGCGAGTCCAGGCGCCGCGAGCGCTGCGGCCGAGGCCAGCGACGTCGGTTCCGCCTGAATCGTCTTGAACAGGCCGAGATAGATCATCAACTCGGACACGAACCCGTTCAGCGGAGGCAGACCGCAGATCGCCACGGCTCCGATCAGGAAGCACGTCGCGGTCACGGGCATCCGTCGACCGAGCCCGCCCATCACGTCCAGCTCGCGCGTTTCCATGCTGTGGACGACCGACCCGGCTCCGAAGAACAACAGCGACTTGAATAGCGCGTGATTCCAGACGTGCAGAAGCGCGCCGCCGATCCCCAGCAGCACCCACTCTGCGTGCCCGGTGGCACGGCCGATCAGGGCCAGGCCCAGGCCCATCACGATGATTCCGATGTTCTCGATGCTGTGGTAGGCCAGCAGCCGTTTGAGATCGTGCTGGCCGATTGCGAATGCGACCCCGAGAATCGCCGAGATCGTTCCAGCCGCGAGCGTGATCATCCCCCACGACAGCGGAATTTCGGGGAAGAAGGACGCGGTGCGAAAGATGCCGTAGATGCCCATCTTGATCATGACGCCGGACATGACGGCCGACACGTGGCTCGGCGCCGCGGCGTGCGCACCCGGCAGCCACACGTGCATCGGCATCAGCCCAGCCTTGGTCCCGAAGCCGAAGAGGCCAAGAGCGGCCATGATCACGGCCGCGGTCGTCGTCGAACTGGGAAGCGTCGAAAAGGCGAACGATCCCGTCTGCGAATAGAGCAGCGCGAACACGCCGAACGCGGACAGCGTGGCGAAATGGCTGGCTGCGATGTAGAGCCACGACGCCTTGCGGGTTTCTTCGATGTGGTCTTCCGTCGCCACCAGGAAGAGCGCGGAGACGGCCATCGTTTCCCAGCCGAGCAGAAATAGCAGGCCGTCTCCTGCCGCGACCAGCGTGATCATCGCAGCCGTCATCAGCCCGAGAAACAGCGATACCCGCCGAGCGTTGGGCGCCCCGTCTCCCTGCGGCCAGTACTGCAGCCCGTAGATCGAAGCGAGCCCGCACACCAGCAGAATCGGCACGAGGAAGAACGTCGACAAGCCGTCCATCGCGACGATGAAATCGAATCCGGCGATCGGCGTCGGCAGCAGGAGTGGGTCAGCCGGACCGTCTGCGTAGAAGGTCCACACGGCACCGAGTCCACAGCCACAACCGGCCACGTTGAGAAGGGTCGCCAGCCTCTGCCCGATGCTCGAGCGCACCGGCAGCAGCAGCGCAGGAAGGCCGCTCGAGGCGGTGAGTGAAGCGGCGAGAACGACGAGCGCGTGAGCGTTCATCCGCATTCTCCGGAGTCTGCACTCTGCGATCGGTGTGATCGGTGTGATCGAACAGGAACGCGGCGGCCATTCCCGGTCGCCTGGGCGCTGCCATTTCGGCAGGCCCCCCGAACCGTCGAACATCGAACGGCAAGTTCACAAGACACTCGGCAGATTCGCAGTCTCATCTCCGACTCATCGCTTTCGGACCAATCCACCAGCTCGTTCTCCGTTCCGCGAGTGAAAACGCCCCCGTCAATCGTCGTAGTCCGTCCTGGTCGACTCGATCTCTCCCTGAATCCTGCTCGGGCGACGCGCGCCGCCTGCAAGCCGGAGCGCTGAGACCGGTAGAGTCGCTAGTATCTTCCAGGTCAGTCAAGACGACGCCTCGCAGGCGCGCAGGCACGGCTTTACTTCGACCGATGGATTCCCGCCGTGAAGGCTGGTGCGCGTCTCTGCTCGTGAGTATCGTATGCTTCCAGCCGTCTCCGCCAGCGTCAGTCGACTTGATGTCATGTAGTTCACAGTCGGGCAATACAGCGTTCATGGACGACCGCCATTGTATTGCGACGCCTGAGCACGCTCGTCCTGGCAGCCATGCTCGAGGGAGAATCGACCGGCAAGGGGAGACGTGCAGTCCGCGACTGAGGGTCGTGTGCTTGGACGAGTGAGGGCACTTCGATGGAACTCAGTCTCAAACAGGCGGCAGAGGTGTTCGACGTTCCCGAGCGAACCATCGTCGACTGGATACGCGACGACGGGCTGCCGGCGGAGCTGGTCTCCGATCAATACCGGTTTCACCGAGCGGACTTGCTCGAATGGGCAGCCACTCGCAGGCGCGCGTTCAAGTCCGAGATCTACCTGCGCGCGAACGGCGATCTGACGGAGTCGGGCACGCATCTGGCCGACGCGCTCGAGCACGGAGGTGTGTTGCGTGACGTGGTCGGTTCGAGCCTCCGCGACTGCCTGTCCGTGGCGCTGGAAGGCTTGCCGATTCCGGACTCGCTCGGGCTCGACGCGCTGCTCGATCTCATCGTTCAACGCTCGGACGGTGGTTGCATCGCGGTCGGAAATGGGGTCGGGATACCGCATCCGCGAAGACCCATACTGCTCGACGTACCTGGACCTCACGTGCGCCTGTGTTATTTGAGAGAGCCACTCGACGTGACGGGGCCGGACGGCCGCGGCGTCGACAAGCTGTTCGTGATGCTCAGCCCGTCCACACACGAGCATCTGCAGCTACTCGCACGCCTCGGGGCCGTGCTCCAGACCGAATCAGTCCAGCAGGCGCTCGAGCAGAAGCTGGACCTCGACCCCCTGTGTCGCGTGATCCGCGATGCTGGTCGGAGCTTTCATGAGAAGACACCCGCTTCATCCACATAGCCCAGGCGCCCATCCGACCCCACCGTCGGACGGTGGTCTCCGGCTTGCGGCAGAGCGAGGCACATCTGTGCGCTTTGGCGAGCGTGCCTTAAGCGGATCCGACGATGCCCTCACCTGACGATCTTCTTCGGACGTCGAACTGCCAGCCGGTCGCGCTGGCGGACGTACCGCTGCTCGACCGCGATGGTTTTGCCGCCTGGCTGTCCGGAGAACTCGACGGCAATTCCAGCGGACTGTCCGCATTGTTCGGCGTCCCGCAGTCTGCACATTCGGTGCGCCTGTACGCGGTGACGAATCATCCGAGAACGGCCGAGCTACGATTCATGGCCACGGACGTTGGCGAATCGTACGTCGCGTTCACACCGGAGATCCCTCGGGCACACTGGTTCGAGCGCGAGATCGCCGAACAGTGGGGCATCGTGCCCGAAGGGCATCCGTGGCTGAAGCCGATCCGCTCTCACCACGCGTACGTGAAAGGCCGCGACGCGTGGGGTCGCTCCTCGGAGGATGCGATCCTGCCCAGCGTTCAGCCGCCGGGTACGGACTACTTCAAAGTCACAGGGGATGAGATCCACGAAGTCGCAGTCGGCCCCGTGCATGCCGGTGTGATCGAACCCGGTCATTTCCGCTTTCAGTGCCACGGCGAGAACGTGTTCTCGCTGGAGATCGAACTCGGCTTCCAGCATCGCGGAATCGAGCGGGCTCTCCTCGGAGGTCCCGACAAGCGGTCGCTGCATCACATGGAAACACTCGCCGGTGACACGACGATCGGACACAGCACGGCGTATAGTCAGTTGCTGGAGGGACTCGCTGGAATCGAAGCACCCTTGCGCGCGCAATCGATCCGCTGCGTGGCACTGGAACTCGAGCGGTTGGCGAATCACACGGGCGATCTCGGTGCTCTGGCGATGGACGTCGGCTTCCTGCCCACCTCCTCTTTCTGTGGACGGCTGCGCGGCGACTGGCTGAACGCCTCGGCGCTCATCTGCGGAAACCGGTTCGGACGGTCGCTGGCGCGGCCCGGCGGATCGCGATGGGACATCGACGAGGGCAAGGCCGAAGAACTCGTGGCGCGGACGAATGCTGCATTCGAGGACGTGACCGGAGCGGTGGAATTGCTGTGGAATACGCCGAGCGTGAGATCTCGATTCGACGGCTGCGGCGAGATCCCACGAACCCTCGCCGAAGAGCTCGGACTGGTCGGCATGGCGGCGCGGGCCTGCGGCATCGGCCGCGATGCACGCCGTGATTTTCCATTCGGGATCTACCGGTTCTCCCAGGTGCCGACTGCGATCTGGCATACGGGGGACGTGTTCGCTCGGGCCTATGTTCGCTGGCTGGAGATCGATCGATCGGTGCCGTTCGTCCTCGAGCAGCTCCAGTCGCTCCCTCGTGGCGAGATCCGTCGCGATGTCGGTTCACTACAGCCGGACGCGCTGGCGGTCTCGATCACCGAAGGCTGGCGTGGCGAGATCTGCCACGTGGCGATCACGGATTCAGACGGCCGATTCGCTCACTACAAAGTCGTGGATCCGAGTTTCCACAATTGGATCGGCCTCGCGATGGCGCTGAGAAACCAGGGAATCAGCGACTTCCCAGTCAACAACAAGAGCTTCAATCTCAGCTATTGCGGACACGACCTCTGACATCGAATGTCGTGTGAGCGGCGACCGACGAGGGATCGCGCAGGCTCGATACCCGACGCTCAAAACTGGACGAGAACCCATGCTCAAAGTCCTTCGCGAACGCATGAATCAGGGCTACCGGACGATGTCCTGGCCGGCCGGCGCCCCCCCCGAGATGCCCGACCGCTACCGCGGTCTGCCGGCGATCGACGCGACCAGGTGCCCCGACGGTTGCCGCGAATGCGTCGACGTGTGTCCCACCGACGCCATCGAGCGCGCACCGAGTTCGATGAAACTCGATCTGGGCAAGTGTCTGTTCTGCACCGATTGCATCGACGCCTGCCCGGAGGGCGCGATCGAATTCAGCAGTGAGTTTCGCATGGCGTTCGACAAGCGCGCGAGTCTCGTGCTCGACGGCAAGGCGGTCGAAATGGCTCAGGCGCTCGACGAGAAGGCGCGCCGGATGTTCGGGCGCTCGCTGCAGTTGCGGCAAGTCAGTGCGGGTGGCTGCAATGCATGCGAAGCCGACATCAATGTCCTGGGGACGATCGGCTTCGATCTCGGCCGATTCGGTATCCACATGGTCGCCTCGCCGCGCCACGCCGACGGTTTGGTCATCACCGGACCCGTTACCGAGAACATGCGACTGGCTCTGGAGAAGACCTACGCGGCGACCCCGGCGCCGAAATTCGTGATCGCCGTCGGGGCCTGCGCGATTTCCGGCGGGCCCTTCCGGGACCACCCCGAGCAGAACAATGGCGCCGACAGCGTTCTTCCTGTCGACCTGTACATCCCGGGCTGTCCACCACACCCGATGACGATCCTCGACGGCCTCTTACGGATGCTGGGCCGGGTCGAGGAACGGGTCTGACGCGCGGCGCGAGCGATCGTCAGACGTATGACGACGAAGGACTCGAACGAGAATCGTACGGCGCAGGAGGCTCCCTCGGGCTCGAGACTGGCTCGGGATCATGATGAGCTACGAAGCCGAGATTCGGCCAAGCCGCGACGACCACATGTCGTCATCGTGGGCGGCGGATTCGGCGGCCTCGCGGTCGCGCGCGGGCTCGGAGGTTCTGCGGTCGATGTCACGCTGATCGACAAGAGAAATTTCCACCTCTTTCAGCCCTTGCTCTATCAAGTGGCGACCGGCGCGCTCTCTCCTGCCAACATCGCGACTCCACTTCGCTGGTCGCTCAGGCGCTACCGCAATGTCGACATCGTCCTCGGCGAGGTCACTGGCTTCGACGTCGACGAATCTACGGTCGAGCTTCGCGGCGACTCGATCCGCTACGACCATCTCGTCGTCGCTTCGGGGGCCACGCACAGCTATTTCGGAAATGACTGGAGCGGAATGGCGCCAGGTCTCAAATCTCTCGAGGACGCGCTGGAGATCCGCCGACGCGTTCTGCTGGCGTTCGAGCGCGCCGATCGAGCGCGCGATCCCAGCGAGCGTGCAGCGCTTCTCACGTTCGTGATCGTCGGCGGCGGACCGACGGGGATCGAGCTCGCGGGAGCGCTCGCGGAGATCGCCCACCACACGCTCAGCCGCGACTTTCGACACATCGATCCATCGGAAGCTCGGATCATGCTCGTCGACGCTGCTGAGCACGTTCTGTCCGCCTATCCCCGGGAGTCCGCGCGACAAGCCAAATCGGCGGTCGAGGAACTCGGCGTGGAGGTACGAGTGCATACGAGGGTCACGTCGATTCGGCAGGACGCGATCGATCTCGAGACCGAGATGGGCACCGAGTCGATCAGCGCGGGAACGATTCTTTGGGCGGCCGGAGTGCAGGCGTCCTCACTCGGGAAGTCGCTCGCCGACCCGACGGGCACCGCAGTAGATCGTGCAGGCCGAGTGCGGGTGTCCGCCGAGCTGACCCTGGCGGGGTATCACGAGATTTCCGTGATAGGCGATCTGGCCGCTTGTGCGAACGGTGAATCCGGCTCGCCGCTGCCGGGAATCGCGCCGGTCGCGATGCAACAGGGAACCTACGTGGCCGAGCGGATCCTGGCAGAAGGGGCGGGTCGACAAATGCCGTCCTTTCATTACCGAGACCGGGGCATGCTCGCGACGATCGGACGCGGAAGAGCCGTTGCGGCACTCGGGCGCGCGCGGCTCAGCGGTCTGCCGGCCTGGCTGATCTGGATATTCGTGCATCTCAGAGAGTTGGCGAGAGCCGACAATAGAGTCCTCGTCTTCGTTCAGTGGGCGTGGAGCTACCTCACTTACGAACGCTCCGCGCGATTGATCACGAATGCGGACAGAGATTCGAAGTTGTCGACTGGAACCCGGAACACGAGACCGGATGGGGATCGCGGTGCGAAACCGCATGCGTCACCGCCGTGATCTCGACACTTGGAGGCGCTGAGACGCGGCCGACCACGCATTCCCTGCGAAGGCAGGATTCCCATGGGGTGCTCTCTGGCAGACCCGGCCGCGACGCGGAGCAGGGCTCGGGATCATCATGATTCGTCATGAGCCTTCAATGATGGCGATCCAATCCGTATCGGAATCGAGAACGAAAGCAGAAGATCCCCGAGCGAGAACGACGAAAGGCTCTCGAATTGGCGCCCCTTCAAGCTTACGCCGCGCAGCTGGCTGGGCTCTTCCCGTGCCTCGCAGTGTGCGTATTCTGCCTCGGGATCTTCTCGATTTCGAGAGGCGCGCTGCTGCTCTGGATGCACGAGCGACTGCTCTCCGCCGGGATCGAGCACCTCCCGTTCGTCCTCGGTCAAGGCCTCCGCTTCGACATCGTCACCCTCGGCCTGCTGCTCGGCCCCCTGTTCATCCTGTTTCCGATCGCATCCATGAGTTCGCTGGGCGCGCGCGCATGGTCCCGAATCGCGATCGTCTGGTGCCTGTCGGTCATCGGCCTCGTGCTCTTCATGGAGATCGCGACGCCTCCGTTCGTCAACGAATTCGACGCAAAGCCGGACCGGCGCTTCTTCGAGTACCTGGTCGAGCCTCGGGAGGTGGCCGCGACCCTGTGGGGCGCCTACGCACCTTGGATCGCGATCGGCGGAGTCTCGATTCCCGGCGTCTTGTGGCGATGCCACCGATGGCTGGTCGGGCACTTCAGAGTCCCGCGCACCGTTTCGCCCTCGGCGGCCGCGCTCTATGCCCCGATCATCGCGCTTCTGACGGTCGCGGCGGTGCGGTCGACCACTGACCATCGCCCGGTCAATCCCAGCACCGTCGTCTTTTCGAGCGATCCGCTCGCCAACCAGTTCTCGCTGAACTCGACCTATTCACTTCTGTACGCGGCGTACGAGTTCGTCAGGGAGGACGACGAGTTCGCGTATCGAACGGTTTCGCCGAGATCCGCGGCGGCCGCCGCGCGTGCAGAAGTCCGCATCGACCCGACCCGATTCTCCGGTGGCCCGAGTTCCACGGAGCACGCGCAGCCGGCGACGCAACCTCGCCGACATCCGCTCAATCTGGTCATCGTGCTCGAGGAGAGTCTCGGCGCCGAATTCGTGGGGGCGCTAGGGGGTTTGCCCTTGACGCCGAACCTGGATCGTTTGAGCGAGCAGGGCATCTGGTTCGAACGCCTCTATGCGACGGGAACCCGCTCCGTACGAGGCATCGAGGCGGTTACGACCGGATTTCTGCCGACGACGTCTCGCGCCATCGTCAAACGCCCTCTCGCCCAGCGTGACTTCTTCACGCTCGCCGGCCTGCTGGCGCGCCAGGGTTACGCCACATCGTTTCTCTACGGTGGCGAGCCGCAGTTCGACAACATGGCTCGGTTTCTGGGCAACAACGGCGTGGAGAGCATCATCGGGCGCCACGACTTCGCAGGCGACGTCTACGAGGGCGCCTGGGGTGTTGCCGACGAAGACCTCTTCAGCCGTGCGAACGAACATTTTGCCACCCAACCCGAAGATCGCCCCTTCTTCAGCCTCGTGTTCACCACTTCCAATCACTCGCCCTGGGATTTCCCGCCGGGCCGCATCGAGCTCTTCGAGTCTCCGAAGGCGACTCGACACAATGCGGTGAAGTACGCGGATTACGCGCTCGGACGGTTCTTCGATTCGGCAGGTGCGTCGGCGTACTGGAACGACACGGTCTTCCTCGTCGTTGCCGACCACGCTTCGAGAGTCCGGGGAGCCGAACTCGTTCCGATCGAGGGCTTCCGGATTCCAGGGCTGATCCTGGGTGGCGAGATCACACCGGGCCGCGTGGAACGAATCGCGAGCCAGATCGACCTGCTGCCGACGCTGCTGTCATTGATCGGTATCGACAGCGCTCATCCCGCCATCGGAATCGATCACACTCGAGAGGATCTCGGTCGCTTCCCCGGACGTGCGATCATGCAGTACGGCCCCAATCAAGCCTACCTCCGCGGGGACGAGGTCGTCATTCTGAGGCCCGACCTGCCGGAGAGGCAATTCCGGTACCGCGACGGGCACCTGGATCCCGTCCCGAACGACCCGAGCTTCCTGAACCATGTCGTCGCACTGGCGAATTGGCCGTGGCATGCCTATCGAGAGCGTCTCTATCGATCGATGCCTACCGAATGAGGCCCGATCTACATCCGCTCGCTACTTCCCCAGAATCATCGGCGTCGTTCCGTCCGTGACGATCACCTTTGCGTTTGGCGACGTCACGAGATTCTTGAGGACCTGAATCTGGTTGTACTGCAGCTGACGGTCGGTGAGGGAGGCGTTGATGATTTCCTGCGCACGCCGGACCCCCTCTGCTTCGATCCGAACGCGCTCGGCCTCTCGCTCCTGCTTCTGGATCACGAACTCCATCTGCAGGGCCGCCTGCTCGGCGTTCACCTTCGCCTGAATCGCATCGGACATCGATCGCGGAAGCAGGATGTCCTTCAGCAGGACGGCGTCGACGATGAAGCCTTTGTCTCCGATGTGCCGAGTGAGCTCTTCCTTCATGACTTGCTCGACCTTCTGGCGCTCGATCGCGTAGAGCTCCTTGGCGTAGTACTTGGAGCTGACTTCGCGAGCGGTCGCGAGAAAGTTGCTGAGGACCATGACTTGCTCGTACTTCGGACCGAGGTCCGTGTAGATCTTGCGAACCGCATCCGGATCTGCGTGATAGAGAAGCGCGATCTGCGCCTGAACGCTGAGCCCCTCCTTCGTGGGAAGCGGTAGCTCTTCGTAGAGCTCGACCGTTTGTACGTTGAGCTTGACGACCTTCGTGACGAGCGGGTTGTAGAGATGAGGCCCGCTTTCGAGTGTCCCTGGAACCAGGCGACCCAGTCGCTGGGCGATCCCGACCTGGCCGGGACGAACGATCGCGCACCCCGAAGAGGCGAAAACGACGATCGCGCATGCAATCATGCTTCGAAGGAACAATCCCCGGCGACTTTCATTGGCCAAGAACATGATTCGCCTCACTTTAATTGCTGTTCGAGTCACTCGACACTCGGTGAAGGGCGGTACATCGACTCGCTCGGGGGACCCTCCCGCAGCGAGGTTCCAAATGCGCTCCGCCGAGACCGAGCAGCGTGGTCACATGATCGTGAGGGCTACTGGACGTGAGATTTCGCGGACGTGAAGAAAAATTAACGGACGGGGTGGATCCGATGCCGTGGACGAAATTCGACTCCCGCTAGGATCCGGGCATCCAATTCCTGGATTCGCTCACGACGGAAGAATGAATGGACGAGCTCAAACGGCTCCTGACGACCGTGAACACCCGCTCGATCTACGCCTATTCGATCCTCATCGGCATAGCTGCGGGACTCGCCGCCGCGGTGTTCAATGACGTGCTCCATGCGCTCTCGAGCGTGACGATGGACCTCGTCGTCGGCATCGCGGTCCCGGAACCCGCGGGTGAAGCGCACGGCGCGCCGCTCGCGGAGGCCATCGATCGACGCTGGGCGCTGGTCCTGTTGCCGGTCGTCGGCGGCCTCGTCTCGGGGCTGCTGGTCAAGACGTTCGCGCCCGAGGCGGAAGGGACGGGGACTGACAGCTACATCGACGCGTTTCACAATCGCGCTGGCGCGATTCGATCGCGAGTCCCGATCGTGAAATCCCTCGCGACGATCGCGACGATCGCGTGTGGCGGCAGCGCTGGCAAGGAAGGGCCGATCGCGCAGATCGGTGCGGGCGTCGGATCGAGTCTGGGCAAGTACATCGAGATGGGGGCCCGCGCTCGCCGCACGCTGATGATCGCTGGTGCCGCGGCGGGGCTCAGCGCGATCTTTCGTGCGCCACTCGGCGGGGCGCTCACGGCGGTCGAAGTGCTCTACAAGGAGGACCTGGAGACCGATGCGCTCACGCCTGCAATTCTTTCGTCCATTACGGCCTACACCGTATTCTGTTCCATCAATGGATTCGATCACGTATTCGCATTTGAAGTCGTCGGTTTTCATTCTCCGATCGAGCTCGTCTTCTACGCGATACTGGGATGTGTCTGTTCGCTGTCCGGTTTTCTGTTCGTCAGATTCTTCCACGGATCGAAGCGCCGTTTCTTCGGTCGTCTTCCGGTCAATCGCTATCTGATTCCTCCGATCGGAGGCCTGCTCGTCGGTGCGATCGGATATGGGTATCCGCAGGTGCTCGGCGGTGGTTTTGGCTACGTGCAGGAGTTGATCCAGGGATCGCCCGTGGGCGGAATGCAGGCCACCGCTGCCTCGCTGATCCTGCTGGGGGGACTCAAAATCGTGACGACGTCGTTCACGATCTCGTCGGGGGGATCGGGTGGGGTCTTCGCCCCGAGCCTGTTCATTGGTGCGATGATCGGTGGGGCCGTGGGGACGCTGTGCCATGATTTGTTTCCCGAGCTCGCGCCGCAAGTTGCACCTTTCGTCGTGGTAGGAATGGGCGGATTCTTCGCCGGCGTCGCGAACGCGCCGATCGCGTCCCTCATGATGGTGTGCGAGCTGACCGGCGCGTACGAGTTGCTGCCGCCGCTGATGATCGTCGCGACGATTGCCCTCGCGATCTCGCGCAAGTGGTCGATCTACGAGAGTCAGGTCGACAACAAGTTCATGTCGCGCGCGCACGTTTGGGAGATGAATCCCGTCATTCTTCGCCGAACGACGATCAGCGACGCGGTCGCAGGCCAATACAAGGGGGAGTGCATCGTGCGAGTCGATGCGCCTCTCTCCGAAGTCGCGGCTCGTACGGCAGAGAGTGGGGCGCGAGACCTCGTGGTCGTCGATCGAGACGGTAGACTCGCCGGTTCGATTTGCATGAGAGAGATCGAATTCGATCGCGACGTCGGGGCGCTCGACGCCGTGGTCGTCGCCGCGGATCTCGTCAATCGTCGCCCATTCTCCTTGTCGCCCGAGAGCAGCCTCGTCGACGCGATGGAATACTTCGGTCAGAGCGACCTGACCAACCTCCCGATCAAGGCGTCGGCGGCGGGTGGGGCGCCGGTCATCGGCTATGTCGACTACGACGCGATCCTGGCGTTCTATCGAACCCAACAGGTCGAAGGGGCGTCGCGCGCCGACGAATCCGAGCCGACATCCGAAGGGCCTGCCTGATGGACGGATCGACCGACGGACGGAGCGACCGAGAGACGGAGCGAGCGAGAGACGCTGCAGGACCTGTTCCGTGGAGCACGGCAGCCCGACTGCGATGCTCGTGTCGAGACGACGAGGCATTCGACTCCGCGGACTCGCGTCGGTCGGTTGCGGCGTGGTCGTTGGTGAATTCGCGTGACACACAGTGAATCCGAAGAGAGCTCGGAGCCGTGGGAATTCGCCGGCTGGGGAACAGCCGAACGGATCCAGAATCTGCGCCCCGCTTCATTGTCCCATCTCGACCAATCGCGAAGGCACACCCTGGGTTCTTGGCGCGCGACCGCCATCTGCGGCAACGACATCACGTCGAGCGTGCTCTACGTGTCCGCGCTTTGCGCGGCCCAGGCGGGCGTCCTCGCGCCGCTCGTGCTGCTCATTGTCGCCGGCGTTCTCTATCTGTTTCGCAGGGTCTATGCCGAAGTCGGAAGCGCGCTCCCGCTGAACGGCGGGACCTACACCGTCCTGTTGAACACGACGAACAAGCGATTGGCGGCGGGAGCGGCGTGCCTGACGCTGCTCTCCTACGTCGCGACGGCCGTCATCAGTGCCAGCGAGGCGATGCACTACGCCCATAATCTCGTGCCGGGCCTCGACGTCTTCTCCGCGACGATTGGCCTGCTAGGCACGTTCGCGCTGCTGGGCATCGTCGGAATCAGCGAATCCGCGGTCGTCGCGCTCGGGATCTTCCTGCTTCACATGGTGACGCTATCGCTGCTGGCGGTCGCCGGTGCCGCGGTCGTCGCACAGAATCCCTCGCTCCTCGTCGAGAACTGGCAGCTTCCGAGCGTCGAGAGCATTCCCAAGGCGCTCTTCTTCGGATTCGCGGCGGCGATGTTGGGGATCAGCGGCTTCGAGAGCTCGGCGAATTTCATCGAGGAGCAAGAGGAGGGGGTCTTCCCGAAGACGCTGCGGAACATGTGGATCGCAGTCGCGATCTTCAATCCCGCGATCAGCTTCTTGTCGCTTGGTTTGTTGCCCCTCGCCCAGATCCAGGAAGTACCGCCCGATCTCCTCGCACAGATGGGAGAGGCTGCGCTCGGTCGGCCCCTCGCCGTGCTGGTCAGCGTCGACGCCGTGCTCGTGTTGTCCGGTGCGGTGTTGACGAGCTACGTGGGGGTGTCCGGATTGGTTCGGCGCATGGCGCTCGACCGATGTCTACCGCAGTTCCTACTCGCGGAGAATCGATGGCGGGGCACCAATCACTGGATCTTCCTCGCATTCTTCGGGCTCTGTGTGTCGATTCTCGTGATCACGCAGGGGCGGATCGAGTCGCTCGCGGGCGTGTATACGCTGGCCTTCTTGAGCGTGATGGCGCTCTTCGCCGTGGGCAACATGCTGCTCAAGACCCGCCGCGCCGCGCTACCACGGGCCGTGCGCGCGGGTTGGCCGACCGTGACCGTGGCGTTAGTTGCGGTGCTGTTGGGTCTGGCTGGCAATATCGTGCTCGACCCGATCACGCTCGAAATCTTCCAGGCCTACTTTGCGGCGACCGCGGCGGTCGTGGCATTGATGTTCCTGCGAGTTCAAATACTCAAGGGCACGCTCTACGCCTCGCGCGCCGCGATCGAAAACTTCCGAAGTGCGAGTGGCTGGGTGCATGGGCTCATCCTCCACTTGATGGAGCGCGTCAACGAGCAGGCGATGGTCTACTTCACGAAGGGCGACAATCTGGTGACCTTGAACCAGGCTGCGCTCTACGTGCTCAGCAACGAACAGACTGCGCGCCTGCGAGTCGTACACGTCTACGAGAACGAGGACGAGATTCCGCCTCATCTCGCGGGGCACCTGAAGCTCATCGATCGGCTCTATCCTCAGCTTCGAATCGACTTCGTGGCCGTCCGGGGGGAGCTTTGGTCCTGAGCTGGTGGAGGCGATCGCACACCGGCTCTCCGTGCCCAAGAATCACATGTTCATCGGGACGCCCGGGGATCGATTCCCACATCGGATCGAAAAACTCGGTGGCGTTCGCGTCGTATTGTGAGGTCCGTTTGCACGTGAGTATGGTGGCGCGGAGTCTCCAGGACTACGGATTGCTCGCAATCGTGTTGGGGACGTTCTTCGAAGGCGAAGCCACGCTCGTCCTGGCAGGCGTGGCAGCGAACCGAGGTTACCTCAGCGTCGGTCTCGTGATCGTCGCGGGTTTCGTCGGCACCGTAATGGGGGACCAGCTGTATTTTCATCTCGGCCGTACGCGTGGCGCTGATATCCTCGTGAGTCGGCCCCAATGGGCTCCGCGGTTGGAGCGCGTGAAGCGATTCCTCGCCCGCTACGACATGGCCTTCATTCTCGGGTTTCGGTTTCTCTACGGCCTTCGTGTCTTGTCGCCGTTCGCGATCGGAATGAGCGGGATACCCGCGCGCCGGTTCCTCGTTCTGAACGGAATCGGTGCGCTTCTCTGGTCCGTAGGCATCACGCTTCTCGGTTACGGCCTCGGCCAGGGAGCGGAGGCGCTGCTCGGACGAGCCAAAGAAGTCGAGCTCATGTTGTTCATGGCCATCGTCCTCGTGGCGACCGCTTGCTGGGTGACGTCGCTGGTGCGCCGTCGGTTGGCCGCCCGGCGCGACGCCGAGAGGCTCGAGCGCGACCGCTTCAGGACGCGCTGATCGGCGGGGGCGAAGGCGAGAGAAGAGGGCGCCGACCCACTCGTGCGTCAGCCGTCGCGGGCGCGCCCAGTCGGACTGAAGGGACGCGAACCGCTCAGGACGAAAGGGTTGAGACGTCGATCGGTCTCGGCTCAGTCGCGACTTCCGGGGGCTTCCGGCCGGGCAGCCAGAGCACGAATCGTGCGCCCCCCATTTTCGACGCTTCCACCCGCAGGTCGCCGCCGTGAGAGACGGCGATCGACCGCGCGATCGCGAGACCGAGGCCATGACCGTTCGGTCGACCGTCGCCGACCGTCACGAAGCGTTCGAAGACGCGCTCGGAGTCCTCCTGCGGAATTCCGGCTCCGGCGTCGTCGACGGTGATCTGGACGCCTTCGTGGATCCATTGGCAGCGCACCGCCACCGCGGTGTTCGGATCCGTATGGTGCAAGGCGTTGTCCAGAAGGTTGGCGATCACGCGGTCGATCAGATCGGGGTCACCACGAATGACCGCCGCGCATGTGTCGACACGAAGCGACGAACCGCGCGCCTCGAAGGCAGCTTCGTACACCGCGATCGCGTTCTCGAGACGAGCCGTGAGGTCGAATGGTTGGAACCGGGTCGTCGCGCGACCGTCTTCCACTTCCGCGATCAGCAATAGGCCATCGACGACGCGGCTCAGTTCCGCTGAAGTCGCGCGTACTGATTCGAGTGCTTTCGTCTTCTGCTGCAACGTTCCGTCGTAGGCGACCTCCGCGACCGTCGCGATGCGATTGAGCGGAGTCCGGAACTCGTGAGCCAGGACGCTCGCGAATTCTCGGAGCCGCGAGAACGACCCGTCGATCTCCTCGAGCGTCTCGTTGAGGAGTCGCGCGTGCTCGTCGACCGGGTCACGTGTGCCGCGTTCCGGGATCCGCTCGGCAAGGCGCCTCGGCCCGACACGCTCGAGCGCCCTGCTCGACTGACGAAGAGGGCGAAAGGCCCAGGTTGTCGCGAAGACCGCCGAAACCAGCGCGAGGGCGCTCGTGATCCCGGCTACGAGGAGAAGGCCCCGCTTGATCTCCGCGAGCTCCGAGGCAAAATGCTCCATCGATACCGCGACCTCGAGCTTCTCTCCCTGGTCGAACCGTCGGCTTCCGACCAGGAACCCAGATGGATCGAGGACGCGGAACGCGTTGAGATCGCGACCGTCGTCGCCCGGCTGCGCGCGGGTGATCACGGATTCGTCGGGCCAGCGCCCAAAGCGCTCGATCGAGCCATCGGAGGCCTCGACGCGCATCGCGACTTCCGATCCCTCGAGCGCGAGGCGCGCGTCCGCAACCGCCAGACTCGGATCGACGCCGATCGCGACTTCCCGCTCCACGGTGCGAAGGATGTGTTGAACCCATGCGTCGGCGGCTTCGAGCGACTCCATCGCGACGAACGCATAGAGGACCGCGCTCTCGATGGCGATGCTCGTGAGCAGGAGGAACCCGATCAGGAGGGAGGCTCGGGTGTCCGTCCGCCTCGCGAAGCGCCGGATCCCCTCACGCAAGCGAATACCCTCGACCGCGGACGGTTCGAATGGCCGACCCGACCCCTTCGGCTTCGAGCTTTCGGCGCAGCCGGTTCACGTGCACATCGACGACGTTCGTCGCGGGCTCGAAGTCGTAGCCCCAGACTTCCCGCAGGAGGCTGCCCCGATTGACGATCTGGCCGTCGGAGCGGGCGAGCATCGCGAGCAGACCGAACTCGATGGGGGTCAGTTCGAGACGACTGCCCCGCGCGGCAGCGACGCGCCGCACCATGTCGATTTCGAGCGCTCCGACCGAGAAGCGCGTCGCCTCGAGTCGGGGGCGCCGCTCGAGTGCGCGGAGGCGCGCCGCGAGCTCGGCGAATGCAAAAGGCTTGACGAGATAGTCGTCGGCTCCGCGATCGAGGCCCTCGACGCGATCTTCGAGCGCTCCCCGCGCCGTCAAGATCAGACAGGACGCTTCGGGATGGCGGTCACGGATCTGCGTAAGGACGTCGTAACCGGACCCGTCGGGCAACCCGAGGTCGAGAACTGCGGCATCGAGCGAGCGGGTCTCGAGCGCGATCGCCGCGGATGCGACGCCGTCGGCAATGAGAACCTCGTGGCCTTCTCGCTCCAATCCTACGCGAAGCGCCTCGGCCGTCTCCTTGTCGTCTTCCAGAACGAGGATCTTCATCCGAACACCTGAGGCGGGAGTCTAGCCGCGCCTCGCGAATGCGGAGGACGTCGGCCGCATGACGATCCGTTCATATTGGCGGAAGGCAATGGCGTCCCGATCGCGCGGAGCCGATGATGCGGCGCATGGAGGGAGGGCTCGGCAGACGTTCTCGAGGTCGGGCGGTGTGGGTCGATCGGCGTTCGCACCGCCAGGGCGCACGCCTACTCACGGCTTCGCTCGTGACCGTGCTCGGATGTGCGAATCCCTCGACTGATCCCGATCTGTCCTCGGAACTCGAGGAGCGCCTTCGAGCCGGCTTCGATCGCCCTCCCGGAACGGAGTTCCAGGTGCCTCCCGAGGTCCGCCTGGACGACGGCCTCTCGGAGAACGAAGCGGTCGCGCTCGCGCTGTGGAACGAGCCGCGTTTCCGAGAAGCCCTGGTCGGGCTCGAAGTTGCCGAAGCCGATCTGTGGCAGGCGGGTCTGCTGCCGAATCCGGTCCTCCGGCTGTTCTTTCCGCTCGACGTGAAGCAGTTCGAAGGCACGATGGCGTGGGCCCTCGATGCGCTCTGGACGCGCCCCTGGCGAGTCGCGTCTGCGCGAAACGTCTGGGGTGAAACGGCGCAGCGGCTCGTCGAAACCGGCCTTCAGACCGCCTCCGCGACGCGCCTCGCGTTCATCGATGCGCGGTTCGGAGAGGGCAGCGCCGATCTCGCGCAACGTCGCGCGCGCCTCTCCGAACGCTTCGCGGCGATCGTGGCGGCCCGCGCGAAACGCGGAGAGGTGATCGAGTTCCAGGCCGCGAGCCGGCGGGCGGACGCGCTTCGCGCCCGGGAAGACGCCGTCGCGGCCCGCCAGCGAGCCGATCGCGCACGCATGGCGCTGCGCGCGGCCGTCGGCGCGGACGAGATGCTCCCCGCGCTCGAACTCGGCAGGGCTCGCGAACTCGAGGAGCCACCGGATGCCGAAGAGGCGAAGCTGCGGGCGCTCGAAACGCGCCCGGCGATCCTGGCGGCGCGGCTGAGGGTCGACGCCGCGGCCGAGCAGATCGGGCTCGCGAAGCGAAGCGTGGTTCGACTGGGCGTCGTCGTCGACTCGAATCAGAAGGGCGCGAACGGATGGGAGGTGGGCCCCGGCCTCGACGTCGAGATCCCCCTCTTCGACCGCAACCAGGCGGGAATCGCGCGCGCGGAGGCGTCGCTCGAGCAAGCGGAGTGGGCCTACGCCGGCGAGCGTCGCCGTGTGTCGATCGAAGTCGCGACAGCCCACCGCGTCTACGCCGACGCGCTCGGCGCGGTCGAGCGCTGGACCGCCGAAGCGATCCCGGCCGTGATCCGTCGTGCGGAGCTCGCGCGGCGTGCCGAACAGCAGGGCAGTATTCCCTATACCGACTTGATCACGGCCGAGCTGCAGCTGGTGGACGCCGAAATCCGCGCGCTCGATCTCGAGACGGCCGCCCGACGTGCACTCGTCGATCTCGAACGTGGCATCGGCAGGAGGTTCGATGAGTAACGTCAGGAGGTTCGATGAGTCACGTTGATCGATCGGCTTCGAGACGGGCCGTGGTGCGCGGGCGCGCGGCTGCGCTGGTCGCCGTGTTCTACTTGCCCGCGGCGATGGCGCTCGCAGCCGGGACCGACGGCCAGCGACCCACCGCCGCCGAACCGGTTGCGGTCGAGAACGAACGCCCGGAAAGCGAACTCGCACTCGTGAAGCTCGTCCCGCAAGCGGCTGCCCGACTCGGGATCCGGACCGTCGCGATTCGCCGAGAGCCGGTCGTGCGTCGGCGCTCGGTCGGGGGGGTCGTCATGACACCTGCGGGTCGGATCATTCAGGTCTCCGCGCCGACGGAAGGAAATGTTCTCGGGGTCGATGGCAACGCCTTTCCCTTCCCGGGCACGAAAGTGCGGGCCGGTGCCGAGCTCCTTCGCCTCCTGGTCGTGTCGGCACCCGAGCTCGCTCGAGCGCGTGAGGTGATCGAGGTCGCGATGGCTCGCGTGGCCGTTGCGGAGGCCGCCCAATCCACTGACGCGACCCCCGAATCCGAGCTGGAGCTGGCCGAGGCCAGGCGCTCTCTCGCCGCAGCGCGTCGCCGCCAGCAGGTGCTGACGGGGACCGGGGATGCAGCTGATCTGGCTCCGGTGTCGGTGTCGGCCCCGATCTCGGGGGTCATCCGGTCGCTGATGGTGAGCCCCGGACAATCCGTTCCGGCCGGGGCGCCCCTCGTCGAGATCGTCGCTACGGATCCGATGTGGGTTCGCACGCCGGTCTTCGCCGGAGACGTCCGCTCGTTCGCGAGCGATCGCGGCGCGAGTGTTCGCCGGCTCGGTGATCGCGAAGTACGACCGGCGAGCCCGGTTGCAGCCCCGCCCTCAGCGGACCCGGCTCTGGCTTCCATCGACCTCTACTACTCGGTTCCGAACCCGGATGGCGACCTGCGAGACGGCGAACGCGTGGAAGTGAACCTGGCGATGAAGGGCAAAGATCGCGCGCTCGTCCTCCCCTATGCGGCCGTCGTCTACGACACGCACGGGGGAACCTGGGTCTACGAAGAAGTCGACGCCCACGTATTCACACGCCGTCGCATCGACATCGCCTTCGTCGACGGCGATCAGGTGATCGCGACGCGCGGCCCCGCCGATGGCGCACGCATCGTCGTCGAGGGTGTCTCGGAGCTCTTCGGCGCCGAGTTCGGGATCGGTCGATGAAGTCTCGCTCGCCCGCGTCGCAAGGAACTCCGGCGTCATGAAGTGGATCGTGCAGACAGCGCTCCGGTTCCGAGTGCTCGTCGTCGCGAGCGCTCTACTGCTGCTGGGATTGGGGCAGCGGCTCCTCCCCGAGACGCCCCTCGATGTCTTTCCGGAGTTCGCACCTCCCCTCGTCGAGATCCAGACCGAGGCCCCCGGTCTCTCCAGCGAGGACGTCGAGAGCCTGATCACGATGCCGATCGAGAACGGGGTGATCGGCACGCCCTGGATGACCGACATCCGTTCGAAGTCGGTGCTGGGATTGTCTTCGATCCGACTGATCTTCGATCGTGACGTCGACCTGATGAACGCGCGCCAGCTGGTTCGGGAGCGGCTCGATCAGGCTGCGCGGGCGCTGCCGGCCGTGGCTCGGCCCCCGGTTCTGCTCTCTCCGCTGTCGTCGACGAGCCGCGTACTCAAGATCGGGCTCTGGTCCGACCGACTCTCGCGCTCCGAGTTGTCGCAGATCGCGAGATGGAAGATCCGCCCTCGGTTGATGGCGGTCGAGGGCGTCGCCAACGTCGCGATCTGGGGTCAGCGCGACCCGCAACTCCAGGTACTCGTCGATCCCGAGCGCCTTCGCACGTTCGGTATCTCCCTCGATCGCGTGATCGCCGCGGCGGGCGAAGCCTCCGCGCTCGGCGGGGGCGGCTTCATCGACACGCCGAACCAGCGACTCGCGATCGCCTTCGATCGAACGGTCGACACGAGCGCGGATCTCGAAGAGATGCTGCTGGAGTCGGGGGGTGGCGCGGTCCTGACGCTCGGCGACGTGGCCGATGTCGTAGAGGGCGTCGGGCCTCCGATCGGCGACGCGATCGTCAATGACGTGCCCGGAATCCTGCTGATCGTCGAAAAGCAACCCTGGGGCAACACGCTCCAGGTCACCCACGAAGTCGAGCGCGTACTCGACGCGTTGCGTCCCGCGCTCGATGGCGTCGAGATGGACGCGACGATCTTTCGGCCTGCGACGTTCGTGGAGATGTCGCTCGCGAACCTGCGCACGGCGCTGCTGATCGGCGCAGTGCTCGTCGCCGCGATCCTCGGGCTGTTTCTATACGAGTGGCGCACGGCGCTGATTAGCATGCTCGCCATGCCGCTCAGCCTCGTCGCGGCCGCCCTCGCGATCCGCTACCAGGGCGGGACGATCGACACGATGGTGCTCGCGGGCCTGATCATCGCGCTCGGCGAGGTCGTCGACGACGCGATCATCGACGTCGAAAACGTCCTTCGCAGGCTGCGTCTCGAGCGCGATCGAGTCGATCCGCGCTCGCCGTTCGAAGTCGTATTGTCCGCGTCGCTCGAGGTGCGCAGCGCCGTTCTCTACGCGAGTCTGATCGTGGCCGTCGTGCTCGTCCCGGTCTTCCTGCTTCCCGGATTGAGCGGCGCATTCTTCCGTCCCCTGGCGCTCTCCTACATTCTGGCGATCCTCGCGTCTCTCGCCGTCGCGCTGACCGTGACGCCCGCGCTCTGTCTTCTACTGCTTCCCGGCGCGCTCGATGGCGCGAGGGAAGCGCCCGTCACGACCTGGCTTCGAAAGGGCTACCAGCGAGTCTTGCCTCGCGTGATGCGCCCGCGCGCTTCCGTGGCGGTGATCGCTGGCAGCTGCGCCGCGGCGCTCGCCGTTTGGCCGCTGGTGTCGCAGGAGTTCCTGCCGAACTTCAAGGAGTACGACTTCTTGATGCACTGGGTCGAGAAGCCGAGTGTCGGAATCGAGGCGATGGACCGGATCACGATCCGCGTGAGCCGCGAGCTGCGTGCCGTGCCCGGCGTACGCAACTTCGGTTCGCACATCGGGCGGGCGGAGGCCGCCGACGAAGTCGTCGGGACCGAGTTCACGGAGCTCTGGATCAGCCTGGAGCCCGACGTCGACTACGAATCGACCGTCGCGAACGTGCAGGAGATCGTGGACGGTTACCCGGGGCTCCATCGGGATCTCTTGACCTATTTGCGAGAACGCATCAAGGAGGTGCTCACCGGCGCTAGCGCTTCGGTGGTCGTCCGGCTCTATGGCGACGATCTCGGAGAATTGCGGAGCGCCGCCGCCGACGCACGCGAGGCGATGTCCAAGGTGGAAGGTGTTTCGCACCTCGCGATCGAACACCAGACGACGATCCCGCAGATCGGTCTGCGCGTTCGTCCGGAAGCCGCCGCTCGACACGGGGTCTCGGTTTCGAGCCTTCAGCGGACGGTCGAAACCCTCGTTCGAGGCCGACGGGTCGGACAGATCTTCGAAGACCAGACGATCCGGGACATCGTCGTCTGGGGCGAGCCGAGTACGAGGTCCGATCCGGTCGCGCTCGGCGAAATGCTGATCGAGGGACGAGGCGGTTCGCGCGTGCCGCTCAAGTACCTTGCCGACATCGACATCCGTCCCGCGGCCAACTCGATCAAACGCAATCGCGGATCGCGCCGGATCGACGTCATCTGCAACAGCGAGGGGCGGCCCCTCAGCGACGTAGCCGAGGACGTCGAAGCGAGAGTGCGGGCACTGTCCTTCGCGCCTGGCATCCACCCCGAGTTCCTCGGCGAGTTGGCGGAGCGACGCGCGGCCAGCCAGAGCCTCGCCCTGCTGTCGATGATCGCGCTCCTCGGGGTCTATGCGCTGCTGCAGGCCGACTTCGGCTCCTTTCGTCTCGCGTCGGTCGTGTTTCTCAGCCTGCCCTTCGCACTCGTGGGCGGCGTCGCGTCGGTCGTCGCGACGGGCGGCGTGCTGTCGCTCGGTTCGCTCGTCGGGTTCGTCACCGTGTTCGGCATCGCAGCGAGGAATGCGCTCATGCTGATGAGCCACAGCCTGCACCTGGAGAAGGTCGAAGAGATGCCCTTCGGCCCGGATCTCGTCATGCGAGCGGCCGAAGAGCGCCTCGCGCCGATCCTGATGACGGCGCTGACGACGGGGCTCGCGCTGGTTCCCATCGTCGCTCGTGGCGCTCAGCCGGGATACGAAATCGAGCACCCGATGGCCCTCGTCATTCTGGGCGGGCTGATCACCTCGACGATCCTCAACCTCTTTCTGATGCCGGGACTCATTCTGCGGTGGGGGAGGGCGGGCGGCACGCGCGAAGCACGGTCCGGGGGCGCGAGCCCGACGGGTGCGGAGTTCTCGCGCGGCTGAGAAGCACAGACCCGAGGCGGCGGGCGAGCGCAGCCGAGCGCCCGGGATCGGGGCTGTCGACGCCGGGCCCGCTCCGCCGCGGACATGGATCGCGAAGGTGGTCCCCGCCGCCTGCCAGTGTTGCGAAACCCTTGGACGGTCCGTACGTTCGATTCGCACTGCGCCCCTGGAGTTCACGTATTTCCTCTACGCCCCCGCTCCCGAATTCACGTCGACCCGCGACGGCGACATCGCCCGGCGGCCATCTTCCCACCTTGGATCGGCCGGGTGGGGCGGCACGAAGCTTCGTCTCGAGTAGTACCGATGGGGGCGCTCGCCGCGCGATGCGACCCGGTAGCCGCTCTAGGGAGCTCGCCACCGGCGATCGGCGCGTCTTCGGCACAAACGGCCGGACGCGGTGAGCCGCCGGCTCTCGATCCCGATCGCCCTCGTCGCCGCAGGGCTGATCGGCTTCGCGACGCTCGTCGCCACGAGTCCCGAAGTCGATCGCCGCTCTCCTGAACCGATCGCGCCCGTCGTACGAACGCTCGAGGTCGTGCCCGCGAGCCATCGCTTTTCGGTCGTCGCGCACGGCACGGTCGAATCGCCGATCGACACCCAGTTGCGAGCGCAGGTAGACGGCGAGGTCATCTGGGTCTCGGAGCATCTGGCGCCCGGAGGTTTCTACGAGGCCGGCGAGCACGTCGTGACGATCGATCCGACGGACTATGAAGATGACCTCGAAGCCACGAGGGCCGCCCGCGATCGGGCCGCGAGCTCTCTCTCGCGAGCGCGCAGGGAGCACGAAAGACAGCAGGAGCTGGCCTCGTTGTCTGCGGCGAGCGTCGCCCACGCCGACGAAGCGCGGGATGCGTTCCGGGCCGCGGACGCCGCGCTGCGCGAGGCCCGGGTTCAACTCGCTCGCGCGGAGCGCAACCTCGAGCGGACGAAGGTCGTCGCGCCCTACGCCGGCCGAACGCTCGCCAAGCGAGTCGACATCGGGCAATTCGTTCGGCGCGGCGACGACCTGGCCGAGCTGTACGCGATCGAATATGCGGAGGTCCCGCTCCCGATTCCGGATTCCGATCTGGCCTTCCTCGACCTGCCTCATCCCTTTCACGACGCAGGCGGTTCCGAAATCGTCGAGGCGCCCCGGGTTCGGCTCCGCGCCCGGTTTGCGGGAATCTCCGCCGAATGGATGGGGCGGGTCGTGCGGACGGCGGCGGAGATCGACCCGCGCAGCCGCACCGTGACGGTCGTCGCTCGCGTCGACGATCCGTACGGACGCATGCCCGACGGTCCGGATGTGCCCCTCCCGGTCGGCCTCTTCGTCGAAGCCACGATCGAGGGGCGCAGCATCGATGATGCCGTCGTGCTTCCATCGAGCGTCCTCCACGAAGGCTCGAGGGTCTATGTAGTGGACGACGAAGGGCGGCTCCGGTTTCGCACGGTCGAGGTCCTCCGGGCGCGGCGCGACGAGATCGTCGTCGGGGGCGGCTTGCGCGCGGGCGAGCGGGTGGTGGTGACTCCCCTCCATGGCGCTGTGGAACGGATGCGCGTGCGCGCCGAAGAGGTCCGGGAAGGATCCCCAAGCGCGGAACCGTCGGTATGAACCGCATCATCGCGTGGTTCGTCGTCAATCCGGTAGCGGCCAATCTCTTGATGGGACTGATCCTGCTCGGTGGACTCGTCGCGCTGCCCGTGATCCAGCAGAAGACGATGCCCGACATCGAAGTCGACATCGTGCAGGTGAGCGTCGAATACCTCGGCGCAGCGCCCGAAGAGGTCGAAAGCGGCGTCTGCATCCGGATCGAGGAGGCGATCGCCGGGATCGAAGGCGTCGACAGAATCGCGTCGGTCGCGACCGAAGGCGCGTGCAACGTGAGCGTGGAGCTGATCACGGGCTATCCGCGTGACCGCGCTCTCTCCGACATCAAGAACAAGGTCGACGGCATCGACACTTTCCCGGAAGAGGCCGAGAAGCCCCTCGTCAGCCATTACACGATCCGGCACAACGAACTCCAGATCGCGCTTTCGGGTGCGGCCTCCGAGCGTGCGCTCAAGTTTCACGGCGAACATCTTCGCGACGGGATCACGGCCAACACCCAGGCGACCCAGGTCGACCTTCGCAACGCGCGCGCCGACGAAATTTCGATCGAGGTGTCGGAGGAGTCGTTGCAACGCTTCGGGCTCACCTTCAGCCAGATCGTCGACGCCGTTCGTGGCTCCTCGGTCGACCTGCCCGGTGGTTCGATCAAGACGTCTGCAGGAGAGATCCTGTTGCGATCCGCGGGACAGGCCTACGTCGGAGAGGAATTCGATCGCATCGTGGTCCTGACTCGCGAGGACGGCACTCGCGTGCTGCTCGAAGACGTCGCACGGGTCGTCGACGGCTTCGAAGACGATCCACGCTATGCGACCTTCGACGGGGAAAAGGCCGTCATGGTCTACGTCTACCGCGTCGGGGAACAGAAGGTGCTCGAGCTCGTCGCGGACGTGAAGGGCTACGTCGCGGAGTTCGCGAAGACGCTGCCCGAAGGCCTCTCGGTCACGATCTGGCGGGACGGGTCGCAGTACCTGCGAGATCGCCTGGACGTGCTCATCCAGAACGGGGTGGGCGGCTTCGCGCTCGTCTTCGTCGTGCTCGCCCTGTTCCTTCGCCTGCGACTCGCCTTCTGGGTCGCCATCGGCGTCCCGATCTCGATCATGGGCGCCCTCGGGCTCTTTCCGACCCTCTCGGTCTCGATCGACATCCTGACCCTGTTTGCCTTCATCCTCGTGCTCGGCGTACTCGTCGACGACGCGATCGTCGTCGGCGAGAACATCCACACCCATCAGGCACGAACCGGAGATGCGATTCGCGGCGCGATCCTGGGTGCCCAGGAGGTGTCGAAGCCGGTGATCTTCGGCGTCCTGACGACGGTCACCGCCTTCGCTCCGATGGTCCTCTCGCCGGGTCAGACCGGTGAGATGTTCGGCACCATCGGTCTCATCGTCACGCTCTGCCTCTTCGTCTCCCTGGTCGAGTCGCAGCTCGTGCTGCCTGCGCATCTGGGCCACCACATGCGCGAGGAGGAGCGCGCGGCGCCGGCCTCGACACCGCACTCTTCGGGCGGAGTCGCGGCGAGATGGCGTCGCCTCCAGTCCGCGACGAGCGAGGCCCTCGAGCACCTCGGGGATCGCTACTACGCGCCCGCGCTCGCGCGGGTCCTCGTCTGGCGCTACGCGGCGATCGCGACGGCCATCAGCCTGCTCTTGCTCACGGGGGGGCTGCTCGCCAGCGGGCGCATCGCCTTCAGCTTCTTTCCGAAGATCGAAGCCGACTACATCACCGCGGCGCTCACTCTGCCCCAGGGCACCCCCGTCGAGACGACGGCACGCGCCATCGCGGAGATCGAGCGCGCCGCGTTGCGTGTGAAGGCGGACATCGATCAGGAGTTGGGAGGCGGGCACGACTCGATCTTCCTCCACGTCCTGTCCTCGGTCGGAGAGCAGCCCACGCTCCAATCGGGTCCGGTCGCCGAGGACGCAGGCAAGGGCAGCCATCTCGGTCAAGTGGCCATCGAGCTCGAGAGCCTGCGCGCGATCTCGGCGCCGGAGATCGTGCGGCGCTGGCGTGAAGCGACGCCACCGGTGCCCGAAGCGGAGGAGCTGGTCTTCAGCTCGGACTACGTGTCGATGGGCAAGCCCGTCGACCTCGAGCTGCGCTCCGACGACGTGCAGCAGCTCGCAGTCGTCGCGAATCGACTCGAGGCCGAGCTCGCCTCGTATCCCGGGGTGACCGACGTCGGCGACTCGTTTCGCGCGGGCAAGCAGGAGATCAAGCTCTCGATCCTGCCCGAGGCAGAAGCGCTCGGGATCACGCTCGCCGACGTCGCGGGTCAGGTCCGCCGCGCGTTCTACGGCGAAGAGGCGCAGCATATCCAGCGTGGGCGCGACGACGTGAAGGTGATGGTGCGCTATCCCGCGGCGCGTCGCCGGTCGTTGGCCGATCTCGCAAATCTTCGAATCCGGACGCCGGCGGGCGGGGAGGTGCCTTTCTATACGGTCGCGCGCGCCGATCGAAGCTACGGATTCGCGAACATCCAGCGTACGGACCGCCGCCGGGTCATCGCCGTGACCGCGGACGTGGACCCCACCCTCGCGAACGCGAACCAGGTGATCAGCGACGTGCAGCGCGACGTGCTCCCCCGCCTGATGGCGGAGTATCCGGGCCTCTCGTATTCGCTCGAGGGAGAGCAGCGGGAGCAGCAGGAGGGCATCGTGGCACTCGGGCGGAGCTACGCCTTCGCGCTCTTCGTCATCTACGCGTTGCTGGCGATTCCGCTGAAGTCGTACGGTCAGCCGCTGATCATCATGGCCGTGATTCCGTTCGGCCTGGTCGGGGCCATCGTCGGGCACATCGTGATGGGACTCGAGTTCAGCATGATGTCGCTCTTCGGGGTCGTCGCGCTCTCCGGCGTCGTCGTGAACTCGAGCCTCGTTCTCGTGGATACGCTGAATCGACGTCTCGCCGAGGGGTGGGACATCATCGACTCGATCACGAGCGCCGGCGTGTCACGCTTTCGCCCTATCGTGTTGACGTCGATCACGACCTTCGCGGGCCTCCTGCCCCTGTTGGCCGAGAAACGTCTGGGCGCGCGATTCCTGATCCCCATGGCGACCTCCCTCGCCTTCGGTGTGGTCTTCGCGACCGCGATCTCGCTGTTCCTCTTGCCGAGCGCCTACGTCGCACTCGAAGACCTGAAGCGCTGGCGCCGAAGCCGGGCCCGGGGCGGCGATGCGGATCGGACGACTCGGGGAGAGCAGGTCGCTGGACACGGGGTCGCGCCCGAATCGATCGTCCAGCAGGCATCGGACGACCCGCCGAACGCGCGAACGGCCTCCTGACACAGGGCGCTTCCCTCACGACCGGTCGTCGCGCGGAGGGAGGCGCGCCATCAGCTCCGACAGCGCCACGTTCTCGAAATCGACGATCTTGTGCCGCGACGTGTGCCCCGATCGAATGACTACGGCGCTTCGCGGAACTTCGACGGTGGCGGCAAGCAGCGCGATGACGGCGGTATTCGCTCTTCCGCGCTCCGGTCGCGCCCGAATACGGATCTTGAGCGATTCGCCCATCCAGCCCTCGATGGCGTCGTGAGACGCTCCCGGAACGACCTTGATCTGCAGGCGCGCCATCTTGCTTGCTCTCGCGCGTTCGACCGCGGCCCCGCCCGCCTCGATCCGATACCTCGGTCTCTGGCCTTGGCGCGATGCCTCGAACGTGAAACGAAGGGGAATCGTACTGCGAAACGTCGAGCGACGGTCGCAAGATTCTCACGCCCCGGGCAGCGGCTCTCCCGTTTCGGTGCCGGGGGGCTCAGGCCGAGTCGCTGGGGATCCGATACGGCGATCGTAGGCATACGGCACGGAGAGACTCCGATTCGACACGCTCTCGATTGCCGGCGGTCGAATCGGGCCCCCGAACGCTGGAGGACCAGAAATGACAATGACATGGAATCGATCTCTCAGGTTCGGTGCGCTCGTCGCCGCACTGATCGCCTCGCTGGGCGTCGCCCTCGTCGCGGGTGCGGATACCGAGGAAGAGCTGCGCGCGAAGCGTGACCACTGGCAGCAGAAATACCGAGCGCTCCGGTACAACAAGGCATCGCACATCGAGAATGCGGCTCGGATGAAGTATGCCCACGAGCAGTCGCAGCTGAGCAACTACCCACGCGGCGGGGAGCGGGAACGACTCCTCGACGAGTGGAGGAGCTACCTGCGGAAGGCCGAAGAGGTTCAAGAGGACATCGACTCGATCTGGGACGAGGCGCGCGCTGCGGGCGTCCCGCCGGGCTGGCTCTACGAAGTCGAGGACGAGCCGATCGTCCTGAAGAACGAAGAAGCGGGCCCCGCTCCCGCCTCGCCCGGCGAGGACGAGGACGATGGTCGGAATCCGCTCTATCGGGATTTCGACGACGACTGAACGCCGGCCTGCCGCGATCGTTGCGGGCCCTCGGAGGCGCCGGATTCTCCCGCTCACGAGCGATCTCGGGCGACCGAAGACGCCACGTCGACTACGCTCCGGGTCGGGAGCCGAGTGACGTGTTCGAAGCATCAGCCTGCCATCACGACGCGTCGACGGGCGCGCGTCGTCCGAGCCGCCGGGGAACCCGCGGATGAAGCTGATCCTCTGGATCGTGCTGGGCGGGATCCTGTCCCTGGGTGCCTTCTGGCTGTACCGCGCACAGGGGGTCGTGTCGACGCAACTCGGTGAGTTCGCCCCGACTGCCTATCACGAATCGGCCGGTGGCCAGGCGCGGCTCGCACACGCGCGCGAGACCCTTCGCGAGGTCGGGTGGACGCTCCGCGGCGGGGATCGCCAGGTGGCGTGGTATGCGCCGCCGCGCAACGGCGCGGTGATCCTCTACGCGCACGGATCGCCGGGCAACGGTCTCGCCATGCTCGGAGGTGAGGCCGAACGCCTCATCGATCGCGGCTATGGCGCGCTGCTGGTCGATCTCCCCGGCTACGGCCTGAGCCAGGGGCGGCGCGCCTGGGACGAATCCTTCGTGGAATCGTTCAGGCGCGGCGTCGATTTCGCGATCGCCCAACCGGGCGTCGATTCGAACCGGATCGCGGCCTTGGGCTACTCGAACGGGGGTTGCGTCGTCGCCCGCGCGGCCGCCGAGGACGAGCGCCTGGCCGGCATCATACTCCTCGCCGCCTACACGAACCTCTCCGACCAGCTGCGCTTCGCATTCCACCGCCGGACGCCCTTCCTGGGAGACGTCGCGATCGCCGTGTCCAGATTCCGCGGGGTTCCGGTCGATCGCCTGGATACCGAGGCGGCGCTGCGCCGGATGCGCCCGCGCCCCACCCTCGTCGTCTGGGGCGGTTCCGATCGAGCCGTGCCCGATGCAATGGGAATGATTCTCAAGTCTGCCGTGCCCGGGGCCGAGGGATTGAGGTACGCGAACCAGGGTCATCTCGATTTCACGGGGCGGCAGGGCCGGCCCTACATCGACGCCCTGGATGCGTTCCTCGCGGGTGCGCTGGCGATCGAGGGGACTACCACAACCCCATCGCCCGACCGCCGATAGGGCGAACGCGAGGCTCCGCGGTCGATCTCGACCGCCTATCATGGAGTGTGTGGAATCGGCGGCATGAGTCGCGGAATGGATCGCTGCGGGCACTCACGTGGCGTACGGGAAACGAATGGGGAGCGCAACCGCGTTGGAGCGAACAGAGATCGAATCCGGGGTGCGCGAAGTGCTCGACGCGCGGGCGAAGCTGCCTCAGGGAATCGCTGGTGTCGCGAACGACACCAGCCTCTACGATGCAGGGATGACGTCGCACGCGACGGTGAAGGTGATGCTCGGGCTCGAAGATCGCTTCGACGTCGAGTTTCCGGACGAGATGCTGGAACGTTCCGTCTTCGACCAGATCGATACGATCGTCGCTGCGATCGAGAAATTGTTGGTCGACGGTTAGGGCACGTTGGAACCGACGCGATCGACGTCTCCCGGAGTGAGCGTCGACCGCTCGCTGGAGGTCGAATCGCATGCACACGCAGTCGAGCGCCGACCGGATCGACGAGTCGTCCGGTGCGCCGTCCATCGCGACGTCGGCGGCGGTAGCTGCGGCCATCGCGAGTTCCACTGCGTCCGTGCACGCGGAGGACGTGGATCGCGATGCACGCCTGCCCATCGAGACGCTCGATGCTTTGCGCGAAGCGCGTCTGCTGTCGGCGTTCGTACCCACGCGACTCGGCGGAGGCGGCGCGAGCCTCGCCGAAATCACGCGCATCTGCTCGACGCTCGCCGGCGCCTGCGCCGCGAGCGGGATGATCTACGCGATGCACTGCATCCAGGTGGCCTCGATCGTTCGCCACGCGGCCGGTCGCCCGGAGCTCGAAGACTATCTCCGTCGGCTCGTCCGTGAACAGCGCCTGATCGCTTCCGTCACGTCGGAAGTCGGCACCGGCGGAGACCTCCGGAGCAGCGTATGTCACGTCGAACCCGTCGCAGGGGGTCGATTCCGCCTCGAGAAGTCGACCACGACGAGTTCCTACTGCGAGTACGCAGACGATCTCCTCTTGACTGCTCGGCGCGCACAGGACGCGGTCGCGGGAGACCAGGTACTCGTGCTGCTCGGGAAGGACGACTTCGTGCTTCACGACGTGGGCACATGGGACACGCTGGGAATGCGGGGGACCTGCAGCCCGCCGGCACGCGTCGTCGGGGAAGGCGAGGCTTGGCAGATCCTGCACGAGCCGTTCCGGGACATCGCCGCATCGACGATGGTGCCGGTCTCTCACATCACATGGGCGGCCGTCTGGCTCGGGATCGCGGGTGACGCCTACGAGCGGGCACGGCGATTCCTGCGGATGCGGGCGCGGAAGGATCCCGAGGGATCCGTTCTCGCTGCGAATCGCCTCGGCGAGATCGCTTCGCAGGTCTCCGGGATGCGCGCTCGCCTCGCCGAGGCGGTCTCTAGCTTCGAGGCGCGGTCGGCAGACGACGTCACCGGGGCGTCCGGTCCGGGCGCGCTCTTCGCGATCAACGAGCTCAAGCTCGCTGTTTCGGAAGGCCTCGTCGAGGTCGTCGACGCGGCGATTCGCGTGATCGGAATCGCCGCCTACAGGAACGACGGGGATTTCAGCCTGGGGCGACATCTGCGCGACGGACACTCCGCGGCCCTCATGATCCACAATGATCGAATCCGAAGCACGAATGCCGACCTTCTGGTGGTCTACAAGGGTCGATAGGAGACGCTCGTCGTGACGACATCCAGAGCGGAACTCGCGGCGGCTCTGATCGCCCACGACTTCCTGCTCCCTGGCGGCGTTCGGGGTGTGCAGGGGCGGACCTCTCGCTTCGATTCGATCGTCGAGGGCTTCGACGCGATCATCACCGACCTCGCGCGTGAGGCCCGCGCGGAACGCGTCTCGTTTCCGCCGGTGGTCGACCGGGAGATCGTCCGTCGCACGAGCTACATGGAGTCGTTTCCCGAGCTCTGTGGATCGATTCACAGCTACCGCGCGTCGCGCGGGAAGCACCTCGACCTCGTCGATCGCGTGGACGCGGATGGAGACTGGGCCGACTTCCTCGAGCAGCAGCCGCTCACCCTCTGCCCGGCCGCTTGCTATCCCCTCTACCCGACGCTCTCTGGACGCCTGCCGGTAGGCGGGCGGGAATTCGACCTCGCGTCCTGGGTCTTTCGCGCCGAGCCGTCGGACGATCCGGCGCGTCTCCAGTCGTTCCGCATGCACGAGAACGTGCGTGTCGGCGATCCGGACGCCGTCCTCGCCTGGCGCAACGACTGGTCCGAGCGCGCACACGCGCTGCTCTGCGATCTCGGGCTGAGCGCCGAGCTCGCGGTCGCCTCCGACCCGTTCTTCGGACGCGGAGGCAGGCTCCTCCGAGCGAATCAGCTGGCGGAGGAATTGAAGTTCGAGATCCTCGTTCCGATCACGTCGACGACCGACCCGACCGCCGTCGCCTCCTTCAACTATCACGAAGACAAATTCACCAGTCTCTTCGGGATCGAGGCGGCCCATGGCGGGCTCGCGCACACGGCCTGCATGGGCTTCGGGCTCGAGCGGGTGACGCTCGCACTGATCGAGACCCACGGATTCGATCTGGAGAACTGGCCGTCCTCCGTACGCGCGAGGCTGTCGCTGTGAAGGCATCGAGCCGACAGCCGGCGGAGGCGTCCTTCTTCGAGGGAGAGTGGGACTCGCATCGGCTGCATGCGACGGATCGCGACTGGCCAGAGACGAACTGCTACGTCGATCTCTGGGTCGAGTTGCTTCACGCGCATCGGCTCGAGGTCGAGGCGATGCTCGGATTCACCGTCGCGATCGACTACGAGTTCGATCAATGGACGTTCTTCAAGCCTCGTCCGAGCGAGCTCTACGCGCTCTACGGAGTCGAGGTCGAGGAGCTGACCATATGGAAGGATCTCGAGGAGCACGTCGACTGTCAGGTGCGTGCCGGGCGCGTGCCTCTCGTGGAAGTGGATGCGTTCCATCTCCCGGACACGGCCGGAATCGACTACCAGGAGGGCCACTCGAAGACCACGATCGCCGTCGATGCGATCGATCCACCGACCGAACGCCTCCACTATCTCCACAACCGAGGCGGATTCGTCCTCGAAGGCGCCGACTACCGCGGCGTCCTCCGGATCGATCCCGTGCCGGTGACGCACGACCTGACGCCGTTCGTCGAGATCGCGAAGTTCGACCGGGTCGTCCCCCGTGAGCCGAAAGCAACGCGCGAGATCGCTCGCGAGCTTCTCCGAGGGCACCTCACGCGGGTCCCGCGCGAGAATCCGATCGAGTGCTATGCGGCCGTCGTCATGAGCGATCTCGAAGCGCTCTTCGGTCGGGCCGAAGACCGCTTCGACCCCTACGCGTTCGCGTCCATTCGGCAGTGTGGCGCCGGCTTCGCGTTCGCCGCGGATCACGTCCGCTGGTTGGGTGGGGATGCCGGGCCGTGGAGCGAGGCAGCCGATCGGTTCGCCAGGATCTCCGCGCTCGCGAGTCGGCTCGTACTGAAGATGGCGCGGATCGCCCACTCGAGTCGGCCGCGAGACCTTTCGCAGAGCTTCGAAGAGATGGCGGAGCACTGGTCCCGCGGAATGTCCGCGCTAGCGAGCGCGGTCGAAGAATGAACGCGAGAGGCCTGGTCCGGCCGACCCGCCAGAGCCTCTCCGAGGGGTGGTCGATGCGCCGTACCGAGCCCGGGCGCTACGCCTCGCCAGCGGAGATCGACTGGGGCGGCCCGCTCGGACCATTCGATCTCGACGGCGTGTGCGTCCCGGCGACCGTTGCGTCCGCGCTCCGGGCCGCGGGTCGTCTCGAAGACGAAGATGCGGCGTTGGTGGCGCTCGGGGATCTCGATCGAAGCGACTTCTGGTGGCGCACCGAGTTCGCGGCGCCTGGCGAACCTGCCGAACTGCACTTCGATGGTCTCGCGACGGAGTCGCAGGTCTGGCTGAACGGCGAGCGGCTTCTCGAATCGAGCAACATGTTCGCGCCGACGCGTCTGCGACTGCCGGAGGGGCTGGATCGCACGGCCGAGCTCGTCATCGTGTTTCGCGGCCTGGGCGAGCTGCTGGCCCGCAAGAAGCCGCGTGCCCGCTGGCGCACTCGGCTCGTTCGGGAACGCGGGCTCCGCTGGGCGCGGACCAGCTTGTTCGGGCGGATGCCGAGCTGGTGCCCACCGGTCGCGCCGGTCGGGCCTTGGGGCACCATCGAGTGCCGTTCTTCGCGCGCAGGCGCGCTGGTGGTGGAGCGCGCAGGCGTGAACGCGAGCATTTCGTCCGACGGTGCGGGTGAGATCGAGGTGGTCTGTACGATCCGGGGTACCGCTCGAGAAGAGGATCGCTTCTGGATCGACGTCGAAGGCGCACGTCATCCGCTCACGCTCGGACCGGGGCCGGACGGGACGCTGAGTGCGCGGGGCGTGGCGCGGGTCCCGGGCGTTGAACAATGGTGGCCGCATACGCATCTCTCGGACGGCGCGACGCCCCGTCGATACTCGGTGGCGTTGGTCCATACGGAGTCGGAAACCGCGGAGTTCCGGGTCGACCTCGACCCGTTGGGCTTCCGCACGATCCAACGCGCACCCGGAGAGCGTTTCGCGCTCGTCGTGAACGGTGAACGGATCTTCTGTCGCGGGACCTGCTGGACGCCCATCGATGCGTTCGCGCTCCACGCCGACGAGGCGCCGCTTCGGACGGCACTCACGCGCGTGCGCGACGCTGGGGCGAACATGTTGCGTGTGACCGGGACCGTCGCTTACGAATCGGATGCGTTCTACCGGATCTGCGACGAGCTCGGAATCCTGGTGTGGCAGGATTTCATGTTCGCGACGCTCGACTATCCGGTTGACGACGACGCTTTCTTCGAGTCCGTTCGCAGCGAGGTGGATGCGGTCCTCGATCGATTGCAGGGACGCGCCTGTATCGCAGTTCTCTGTGGCAGCAGCGAGGGCGAACAGCAGCCGGCGATGCTCGGGCTCGCTCCCGAGGATCGCGCTAGCCGCTTCTTCGACGACTGGCTCCCGAAGCGATGCGCTGCGCGCCGACCGGACGTGCCGTTCTGGTCGAGCACGCCCAGTGGTGGAGAGCTGCCCTTCCACACACGCGTCGGTACCAGTCACTATTTCGGCGTCGGCGCCTACCTGCGACCTTACGAGGACGTCGCGGTTTCCCGCCCGGCGTTCGCGACGGAGTGCCTCGCGTTCTCGAATCCACCGGGCGTCACCGGCGCAGACACCACGCCGGAGGAGCGCATCCCGAGAGATCGGGGTAGCGAATGGAATTTTCGAGACGTGACCCGCCACTATCGGAGCGCGCTCTTTGCAAACGTGCGTGAGGAGGACCTCGACGCCGAGACGGAGACCGCGCTCGAGCGGGCCGCGCTCGCGAACGTGATGGAGACGACGACGGCGCTGCTTCGGGATCCCGCCCTCGACTGTGGCGGCGCCCTCGTGCTCGCCCATCGCGACCCGTGGCGTTGCGCCGGTTGGGGCGTGCTCGGCCACGACGGTGCTCCCAAATCCTCGTGGTATGCGCTCGCGCGCGCGTGGGCCCCCGTGGCCGTCTCGATTTCCGACGACGGTCTCAACGGCGTTCGCGTGCACGTCACCAACGACCGGCCCGAGGTCCTCACCGATCGATTGTTCGTCGCGCTCATGCGCGTCGACGGGACGATCGTGGAGTCCTCTGAGGTCCAGCTCGAAGTCCCGCCGCGCGGCCACTTCAGTGGATCCGTCGATGCGCTGATCGGCAGCTTCGTCGACTCGAGCCACGCCTATCGATTCGGACCGCCCGCTTTCGACGTGGCGATCGCGCGACTCAGCTCCATCGGGAGGTGTACCGGGCGCGAGGCGATCCACGTACCGCGGGAACGCGGTCGTCTCGATCGCGCGACACTCGGTCTCACCGCCGCATGGGATGTCGATCGCGTGGGTGATTCGCTCGCCTTGATCATCCATACCGAATCGTTCGCGCAGTTTCTGACGGTCGAAGCAGGGGAGGCAGCGGTCTCCGACAACTTCTTCCACCTCGCCCCCGGCTTTCCGCGGCGGATCGCGATCGATCCAGACGGACGACGCGCGTGTGAATCCATCCGGGTCGAGGCGGTCAATGGGCTCGATGGCCTCGACGTGCGTTGGCCTGAAGGCGCGAGCGCATGAGTTTCGATCTCGAGCACCCGGAGGCGGGTTGGATCGAGGGCCCGGCTGGCGCGATCTTCGCTTTCCACCATGCGCCTCGGGACCGGTCGCCACGTCGTTCCCACGCGGTCTTGCTCTGCGACCCTCTCGGCCCGGATCGAATGAACCTCCACCTCACGCACCGAGCATTGGCGATCCGACTCGCCGATGCCGGGTTTCATGTCGTCCGCTTCGATCCGACTGGGACGGCGGATGCGTCCGGTGGACCGCGGGAGCCCGGTTGGCCGGGTGGCTGGTGGGCCGACGCGCGTGCGTGCGGCGAGCACCTCCTCGCCCGAAGCGGTGCGGCACGGATCGCGGCGTTCGGCTCACGCTTCGGCGCGACGCTCGCTGCGACACTGCCGGAGGTCGATACGCTGATGCTGTGGGGACCCCATCGTGACGGCTCCACGTTCTTGCGGGCCGAGAAGGCACTCACGCGCCTCGTCGGAGCGAACCCATCCGGAATCGAGCCCGAATTCGCGCGGCCCGATGACGCCGAGTATCTCGGCTTCGTGTACTCGGCCGGCGCGCGCGATGTGCTCTCGAACGTTCGGCCCCTCGCCCAGGATGGCACGTCGTGCCGTCACGTGCGGCTCGTCGCGTGGGACGACGGCGCCACCGAGGCAGACTTCGCCGAGTGGTTCTCGAAGCTCGGCGCGCACGTCGAGCTCGCGCGACCCGACGGATTCTGCTCCGACGATTCGCTCGAGCACCAGGCCGTTCCGGAGCCGCTGCTGGCTGGATTCACCCGTTGGCTGGTCTCGATCGACGAATTGGAGTCGCAGGCTCCATTGCGAACTCCGTCGTCCACCAATCGACTCGCGTCGAAGGCCCGCGTAGATCGCGGACCGCCCAATTCTGGGGCTGTCTATGAGGAAGTCCTCAGGTTCGGAGCTGGTGGCGATTTGATCGGAATTCTGACGACACCGGTCGAGTCGCTCTCCGAGCCCGGCGTGCCGACCGTGGCGTTCGTGAGCGGCGGCAACAACCATCGCCCGGGGATCAATCGCAACTACACCGAATGGGCCAGAGAGGCCGCGCTTCGCGGGTGCCCCGCGTTGCGATTCGACATTCGAGGGCTGGGCGATAGCCCTCCCGAGCGGGCCGAGACGCTCAACGTGCTCTATCGAGAGGAGACGCGGCAGGACGTCCGTGAGGCGGTCTCGGTCGCTTGCGACCGCACGGGCTCTTCCAGCGTCGCGCTGGTTGGGTTGTGCGCAGGGGCCTATCAGGCCTTCCATGCTGCGAGAAGCGATGCCCGCGTCGGTGCCCTGGTGTTGCTCGACCTGCTCCGATGGGACCCGGACGCACCGACTTCGACTCGCGTAGGCTTCTGGGCACGGCGTGAGCGTGCGCTCGCGCGATGGTGGGAGCGGCTCGGTCCCTCGAGAGGCTCGACTACGGTGCTGGGAGAGGGGTTGCTCGAGATCACTCGTCGCGGATCGGACGTCCTGATCGTGTCGTGCCTCGACGAGGTCGGCGGGAGCCAGGTTGTCGAGGCGATCGACTCGGTTCGGCCCGCGCTGGATGCAACGGGTCGACTTCGCGTGGAACTCGTCACCGACACGAACCACATCTTCAGTCCGCTGTGGTCCCAGGCGTGGCTTTCGAAGCTGCTCGCAGACTACCTCGACACCGCGGGTGATTCCGTGTCCTGAGTCGGTCAGCCACGAGGCAGAGGGCGGTCGTGCTCGACCGCAGAAGGGCCACGCTGCCCGATCCTGCGGCCGTGTTCGAGGCTCGGCCGCTGGAGCCGAGGACGAACCCTCGCTCTCGGCATCGCGCGCGGCGTACGAACCCGGCGGAGACCGCCGTACCTCGGAGTGGCGGTGAGGAATGAGAGTCTCCGCCGTGGGACCGCGATCACTCGGTCGTCGTTCCTGAGAATGACTTCGTCGACTGCGGGAACAGGAGACTGGTGTTTCTCGTCGTACCGTTTGCCTATCATCGATACGAGGAGAAGCACATCGATCGCAGGGGCACGGTCTCGCGACTCCAACGAATTTCGGAGATCCAGAATGGGTGCAAGCTCGAGGACGATTCTCGCGGATCGCTATCGAAACAAGGGGACGGCATTCAGCCGAGAAGAGCGTGATGCACTCGGTCTGCACGGCCTTTTGCCCGACGTCGTCGAAGACCTCGACACGCAGCTCGCGCGAATTCGATCGGAGTACGACTCCAAGCGAACCGACATCGATCGGCATGTCTTTCTTCGCGCGCTCCAGGAACGAAACTCCGTCACGTTCTACGCATTTCTCGCCCGTCACCTCGCTGAGCTTCTGCCGATCGTCTACACGCCGACGGTCGGACTTGCCTGCCAGGAATGGTCGACGGCGTACAGGCGCGAACACGGTTTGTTCATTTCGTGGCGGAATCGTGAACGGATCCCCGAGATGCTCGACAACCTCGCGGGCGGCAACGATGTCGATGTCATCGTCGTAACCGACGGCGAACGCATTCTCGGTCTGGGCGACCTCGGATGTGGCGGAATGGGCATCCCGATCGGCAAGCTGGCGCTGTACACGGGCGTCGGCGGTATCGACCCTGCGAAGACGCTGCCCGTGATGCTCGACGTGGGCACGGACAACGAGGCGCTCAGATCCGATCCGCTCTATCTCGGCGTCCGCGAACCGCGTCTCCGAGGCGATCGCTACGACGAGCTCGTCGAGCTCTTCATCGACGCGGTCGTCGACCGCTTTCCGAGCGTGCTGCTCCAGTGGGAGGACTTCGCGCAATCGAACGCGACACGTCTGCTCGAGCGATACCGCGACCGGATCTGCTCGTTCAACGACGACATTCAGGGAACCGCCGTCGTTGCGATGGGCGCGATTGCGGCGGGCATGCGAAAGATCGCGTTCGATCTCACGGAACTGCGCCTCGTGATCGCCGGTGCGGGCTCAGCTGGAACGGGAATCGCCGCCGAGGCCGTGCGGCTGCTTTGTGCTTGCGGTTTGGATCGCGGAGCTGCTCTCGATCGCATATGGCTGGTGGATCAGAATGGACTCCTGTGCTCCGCTGAATCCGATCTCCAGGTGTTTCAGCGACCCTATGCGAAGTCGGCGGATGCGATCGCGCGTGCAGGGTTGGATCCCGACGCGGAGGTGCCGCCGAACCTCCACGAAGTCGTGGCGAGCGTCGCGCCCACTGCATTGGTCGGGGTCACTGGGCAGAGCGGCCTCTTCGACGAGGCGTTGATCAGAGCCGTGTCTGCGAACGTCGAGCGTCCCATCATTTTGCCGCTTTCCAATCCAACGGCCAGGGCGGAAGCCACGCCTACTCAGATCCTGCAGTGGTCCGAAGGGCGTGCGCTCGTTGGAACTGGGAGTCCGTTCCCGCCCATTCGAGTAGAGGGCGGCATCGTCGATGTTTCCCAAGTCAACAACATCTATGTGTTTCCCGGCGTTGGTCTCGGGGTACTCGCGTCGAAGGCTTCCCGCGTGACTGACGGAATGCTGACCGCGGCGGCGCTCGAACTCGCGAGCATGTCGTCTTCGGACGACGATCAGTTGCTCCCGCGGGTCGACGAAAGTCCGCGAGTGGCGCGATCGATCGCGGGTGCCGTCGCACGGCGAGCAGTCGAAGAGGGCATTGCGCCGAAAACATCCGCTGAGGAATTGGATGATGCGATCGACCGAATTTCGTGGAATCCCGGCTACAGACAGACGGTCTTGACTCAGAATGAGGGAACGTAACCGAGCACGAGCTTCTTGGTAGCTGCTCGCAGCGCCAGTAGCTCGTCGAGGTCACTCACGAGCGTCTGTTCAACGCGGCGTCGTAACGATGCGATACGCCTCGTCGAGCTCTTCCTGGTTGGTCGTCGTCACGTCGAGATCTTTGAGTAGACCATCGGCGACCGCGTAGATCCACCCGTGAACGGACAGCGAGTGTCCACGTCCCCACGCCTCCTGAACGACTGTCGTGTGGCAGACGTTTCGAACCTGTTCGACGACGTTGAGCTCGCAGAGTCGGTCGTCGCGGGCAGATCCGTCGTCTAGCGACTTGAGAATGTCGCGATGCTTCTGGCGGACGTCACGAATATGGCGAAGCCAATTGTCGATCAGGCCCAGATGCAGGTCGTTGCGAGCCGCCTTGACGCCGCCGCAGCCGTAGTGGCCGCATACGATGATGTGGTCGACCTGAAGTACCTCGACTGCGAACTCCAGCACGCTCAGGCAGTTGAGATCGCTGTGAGCCACGACATTCGCGATATTTCGATGAACGAAGACTTCGCCGGGGTCGAGGCCCACGATTTGATTCGCGGGAACTCGACTATCGGAACAGCCGATCCAGAGATACTCCGGATTCTGCTGATCGGCGAGTCGGGCGAAAAAATCGGCATCCTGATCGGTCATCGACGTCGCCCAGCGGCGGTTGTTCTCGATCAGCTCGGGTAGGACTCTCATGATCTCCTCGGACCTGGGTTCTCATCTACGTTGCGGTGGCCTTTGTCGGGCCGTTGCCAGTCTATCGTCGATTGGTGCGAGCGGTAGAGTCAAAGATCGCGGCGACGGCCTGCTCGACAACTGTTCCCGGCGGTGCTTGCGGCGCGGTTGCACGAGGTCCGCGGGAACTACGGCTCGAGCGGCTCATCCACGATGAGAACCGCCGCGTGCTACGACCTACCAGCGAGAAGCGGCTCCGGAAACCACCTGGAGTTCGTCTGCCTCGGCAGGGCGTGAGCGACACGTCTTCCGGAATGCCCGTGCTCCGTGGCCATTCGGAGCGTCAATGGAGATCGGACGCGAGATCGGCCGAATCCCCGCCCTTGAGTCCGCTCCTGAAGAATCGTTCTCGTCAGGTCGCAGCCCCACGATTCAGCTGTGAATGAGATTCGTGGCAGAATCGCTACTCCCTAGATCAGGGTCGGCGGCTGCATGCGATGCCGGAAGGAGTAGGTCCTCGAGGAAGAACGCGGACAGCTCTGCCCGTCCGGATAGGCCGGATTTCCGATGAACGAAACCGCGTGCTGTCGCATGGTCCGCTTGACTTGCCCCCATCGTTTGGGGCGTTCGTTATGCCACCCCCGCTGCGGCTGGAGCAGGGGGTTCGACCACATGAACGATTCGCCATGAGGGCGATCGACGCATTCGACCGTCTTCTCTACAAGCAGAGCTGCAAAGTTCCAATCGTGAACTCGCTTTCATCTGCGTTCCAGAACGCGGACATGGCGCGCTTCTAGCATGCGGTCTCAACAGCAACCGATCTTCGGCCGACGCGGAAGCCACACGCAGCCGGGAACGGGTCGGCGCACCTCCTCTCCCTCAGCCACACAAAGGGACTCCCCATGCTGTCCATCGAGATCGACGAGTCGATCGGGGCACTTCTCGTCACGCCCGACGGGCGACTGACCAAGGCGGAGGTTGCGCACCTCGGCGAGCAGATCGAAACATACGTCAACGAGCACGACGCGACGCCCGCCCTTGTGATCCACGCCGTGCGTTTTCTCGGGTGGGAGGATTTCGGCGCGCTCGTGAAGCACATCCGCGTCGTGCACGATCACCACAAGCTCATTTCGAAAGTCGCGATCGTGAGCGACAGTACGTCGCTCACGTTGCTCCCGCATTTGGCGGACCACTTCGTTGCGGCGCAGCTGCGACACTTCGGCGAAAGACGACTCGAAGAGGCCCGGGTCTGGGTGTCTGATCCTGCGGCGCCGCCTGGCAAGATCGAGTGGATTGACGGACTCCCGCGCGACGTCGTCGCGCTCTCGGCCTCGGGAACGATCACGGCGCGTGACTACGAGGAGACGATCCTCCCAGAGATCGACTTGCGACTCAAGGAGCACGATCGCGTGAAGCTCCTCTACCACCTAGGCGACGCTTTCGATGGGTGCAGCGCAGGCGCGGTGTGGGATGACGCACGCTACGGACTCGTTCACCTCGCCGATTTCTCGCGCATCGCGCTGGTGTCTGACGTCGATTGGATCCGCCACTCGATGAAGCTGTTTGCGCCGCTGGCGCGCGGGCAGGTGCACGTCTTCCACAACGACGAACTCGACGAGGCGAAGCGCTGGATCAAGGCCTAGGGTGCGGCAGGGCGCCCGCAAAGCGGTGGCGAAATCTGCGGTGCACCTCCTCGAAGGAGGGGGCCGCGAAACGCTAGCCGGCCGGCAGGCCGCATCATGAGCGCTCCATGTCGAAGTGGATTCGAGAGTTTCGCCGGCGCCGTATCCGCGCTCAGCCCTTTCCGGAAGAATGGTGCGAGATTCTGGCGCACCGCGTGCCGTTCGTCGCTCGCATCCCTGCCGCAAGGCGGGAAAAGTTTTTGCACGATCTCATGATCTTCGAGCGCGAAAAGACCTTCGTCGGAGCCGGGGGCTTCGAGGTCACCGACGAGGTTCGCGTCGTGATCTCCGCCGCTGCGGTCCGGTTGGTCGTGTTCCTCGACCTGGGTGCGCTCGACCGGGTGAGCGAGATCGTCATCTATCCCTCGGCCTACCGGCATCCGCACCGCGAGGGAGCCGTCCTGGGCGAGGTCAGCGACTGGAGCGCCGTCGTGCTGTCTTGGGATGACGTTCTCGAAGGGCTTCGCCGGCCCCACGATGGTCATGACACGGCGACCCACGAGTTCGCCCATGTTCTCGACCGGGCGTCGGGCGCCTTCAATGGAACTCCCGCCCTCCGCGCGCGCGCGGACTACGGGCCGTGGGGCCGCGTCCTCAGCCATCACTACCTGGCGATGCGAGAGCCTGGCGGCGTCGGGCACTCGCTGCTGCGGGCCTATGCAGCCACGAACGAAGCCGAGTTCTTTGCCGTGGCGACGGAGATGGTCTTCGAACGACCGCGGCTGATGCGCCGGCGCGCGCGAGATCTCTATGACGAGTTGCGCAAATTCTACGGATTCGATCCGGCTGAAGAAGGGGAGGCGCGCCGTGCTACGGGTTGATTCGCGCGCGCACTTCGCGGCTCGCGAAACGCTGGAGCACCCATTCGAGGGCGACGGCCAGAAGGCCGAAGGCGACGAGCAGGCACACGACGCCAGGTGCCGTTCGGCTCACGTAGAGGAGCGCGAGCGCCATGGCACCGAAGCTGACGAGAGCGGCCAGGACCACCAGCCATGGCTTGGCGCCGGTTTCGCCTGTTCGCCGCAGGTGTCCGAGGTGCGTGATCCCGTGGACAAAGAGAATCGAGATCGAACCGATCGCCGCGATCTCGGAGAGATCGAAGCCGATGGTGAGAACCGCGACCAGCGCACCAGTGATCAAGAGCCCCTCGCGACTGTGGGCAATCGGTCGGCCGAAGGCGGCCGGCAGCTCGCCGTTTTTCGCGAGCTGATAGGTGACGTTGGTGACGGCATAGAGGTTGGCGTTGATCGAAGATGCTGTGGAGACGAGCGCCGCGAAGGCAATCACGCGAAATCCCAGCTGGCCAAAGATCGGGAGCGCTGCTTCAGCGAGCGCGTAGTCCTTGGCGGCGACCACGCGATCGGCGTCGAGGTTGCCGA
The DNA here is from genome assembly GCA_964488255.1 of uncultured Spirochaetaceae bacterium. Lineage (GTDB taxonomy): Bacteria > Myxococcota_A > UBA9160 > UBA9160 > UBA4427 > UBA4427. Next base: position 92,300 of record CAZAUR010000018.1, read on the forward strand.
AGACGGCCAGCGACACGGCGACGTAGAGCGCCATCACCAGCACAATCGATGTCATCATCGCCCGAGGCAGCGTGCGTGCAGGGTCTGGCATGTCCTCGGCGGTATTCGTGATGACGCGAAATCCCTCGTACGCGAAGAAGGTGATAGCAAGGCTGAACAGGATGTTGGTCGTCGGGGGGTAAGTGCGTGGGGCGAGCAAGTCCGGGTGGAGCGAGATCAATCCCGCGACCGCGAGCACCACGAGCACGGCGAATTTGATCGCGACAGTCAGTTGTTCCCAGAACGCCACGTCACGGGCGCCGCGCAGGTTGACTCCAACGAATGCAGCCACAATCCCGATCCCGAGGCCGTGGCTGGCGTAGGGGCCGATCGAATCGGGAAGGAAGGTGGCGGCATAGTTCCCGAAGGTCTTCGCGATGAGGGCCAAAGAGACCACCGCCGCGATATAGAGCACGATACTCATCGCCCCGGCGAAGAGTCCGACGCCATAGCATTGAACCAGGTACTCGACGATTCCTCCGGCCGACGGGTAACGCGCGCCGAGTTTTCCGAGCGAGTAGCCCGAGAGCAGCGCGATCAACCCGCCGGCGATGAACGACAGATAGACGCTGCTTCGCGCAATCGTTCCCGCTTCGCCGAGCAGGGCGAAAATGCCGGCGCCGATCATGGCACCAACGCCCAGCGACACGGCCGCCCAGAACGTCATCGGCTTTTCAGGCGGCGGCGCGGCGGTCATCAAAAGGTCCCTTCGTCGGCAGCAAGAATGAGAGGCACCTACAGACTTCGGGTGATTGGACGCCGAACGTCGAGCATCCGATCGCGGAATGGCGAATCTCCTTCACTTGCGACCTCTCGACGGTATCGTTGAACGACAGGGAGTGCGCGGCTCTATGGACGCCTATCGAACGCTACTGGTCCCGGCTGATTCTTCGCCCCACTCCGAGCGCGCGCTCGATCATGCGATCTATCTGGCGAAGGCCGTCGGCGCGGAGCTGCACAGGGTCTTGGCCTACGCGCATCCGGTTCCCCCTGCGCCACCTGGCGAGGTGCTGGTACCAAACGACTATTGGGGGACGGACCGTGACGAGGCCGGGCGCCGTTTCGAGGCCGCCTTTTCGCCGGTCATCGACGCCGGACTCCGCGGCCGATCGCACCTCGTTGACGACCATCCCGAGTATGCAATCACGGAGATCGCGCGGGAACTCTCCGAGGGCCCAATCGCGATGGGGACGCGCGGGCGGACCGGGCTCGCCCGCCTGCTCGTGGGTAGCGTCGCAGAACGCACCCTTCGCTTCGCCCCGTGTCCCGTGCTCACGGTTCGGGCTCCTGACGAAGACGCGGCCTTTGACCGCCTTCCTGAATCGACGCGCTGACGCAATCCCATCCACGGCCCTCGTTCGGGCCCCGACCGGAACCACACCATGCCGCAAGCCGAGAACGACGCACCGTTGCAAACCGCTGAGGGCCGATCGCGGACCGAGCCGCCGCAGCGCGAGCCCAGCCGTCCACCTGCTTTCGGTGATGGCATACCGCCGCAAGCGCAGGCCTCCCTCTGGTTCTATCTCGCGCTGTTCGGCGGCATCTTCCTGCTGAACTCGACACTCTTCTCGGGCTTCGATGCCCACGAACTCGCCTACAGCGAGTTTCGCGAGCGCGTCGAGACGGATCGGGTCGAACGCGTCGTGATCACCGCCGACCGCATCCACGGGCGCTTTCGGGCCGAGGGTGAGGAATCCGAGGACGAGGACGGGGCGTCTCACGAGGCGGCGACGCCCATGGAAGTGCCGACCAAGCGAACGCCGTGGAATGCGGCGGATCTGTGGAAGCGCATCCGATCACTTCCGGAAACGGTTCGGCAAGGACGGGAGGCGGCGCGCGAAGAAAGCGCCCGACACTTCACCGTAGTGCCACTCGACGATCCGGAACTCCTGCCGTTACTCGAGGCGCATCGTGTCGAATATCAAGGCCACATCGAATCGCATTGGCTCCGGGGTCTCTTCCTCAATTGGATTCTTCCCTTCGGGCTGATCTTCCTGCTGTGGGGTTTCTTCATGCGGCGCATGGGGAAAGGGGGTGGCCCGAACGTCCTGAGCATGGGGCGCACCAAGGCGAAGATCTACGAGGTCGACGAAGCCAACAAAGTCAGCTTCGAGGATCTGGCGGGAATCGATGAAGCCATCGAGGACACGCGAGAGGTCGTTGCATACCTGAAGCAGCCCGACCAGTTCCGACGACTCGGGGCCAAGCTACCGAAGGGTGCGTTGCTCACCGGACCGCCCGGAACAGGAAAGACCCTACTGGCACGCGCGATCGCCGGCGAATCGGGCGTGCCCTTCTTTAGCCTGAGTGGCTCGGACTTCGTCGAGATGTTCGTTGGGGTGGGCGCGGCCCGCGTGCGCGATCTCTTCGCTGAGGCGAAAAAGCGCGCGCCTTGCATCATCTTCATCGACGAGCTCGACGCGATTGGAAAGGCGCGAGGGGGCAACGCAGCGCTCGTGACGGGGGGCTACGACGAGCGGGAAAACACGCTCAACCAGCTCCTCGTCGAGATGGACGGATTCGATGCGAGCGCTGGCGTCGTGATCCTCGCTGCAACGAATCGGCCGGAAGTGCTCGATCCCGCGCTTTTGCGGGCGGGGCGTTTCGATCGTCGGATCGTCCTCGATCGACCGAGCCGCGCGGGCCGCTCGGCAATCTTCCGCATCCACACCCGCAATCTCCCGGTGGCAGACGACGTCGACCACGAGAGTCTGGCCGCTCAAACTCCCGGCATGGTCGGTTCTGACATTGCGAACGTCTGTAACGAGGCCGCGCTTCTCGCGTCGCGGTCGGACGCGACGCAGATCGCCATGGGGCACTTCCAGGAAGCCATCGAACGCACAATCGCCGGGCCGGAGAAAAAGAGCCGCGTGGTCGGACCGCAAGAGCGGGAGATCATTGCCTTCCACGAGTCCGGACACGCGATGGTCGGGTACCTGACGCCGAACTCCGATCCCGTCCAGAAGATCTCAATCATCCCGCGGGCGGCCGGGGCGCTCGGTTACACGCTGCAGATGCCCCTCGAGGATCGCTTTCTGATGCGCGAGAGCGAGCTCCGCGATCGGATTCGCGTGCTGCTCGCCGGTCGCGCGGCCGAGGCCGTCGTGTTCGGTGAGGTGTCGACGGGGGCCTCGGACGATCTGCAGAAGGCGAGCGCCATCGCACGCGACATGCTGGCGGTCTATGGCATGAGCGAAGCAGCGACCAACGTTTCCCTCGTCGCACAGCCAACCCCGGGCTACCTCGGCCAGGCCGCGAGCGAGCGGTCGCACTCTGAAGCGTTGGCCGCGGCACTCGACGAAGAAGTCGCCAAACTCGTCGGGCACTGTTTCGAGGAAGCGAAGCAGCTGCTCGGGAAGGAGCGGGCGCTACTCGATCGGTTGGCCGGCGAACTCCTCGAGCAAGAAGAGCTTGATCAGGGAGAAGTCGAAGCGCTCCTCGGACCGAAGCCCGCAGCCGCGCCATGGTCGGCGGACGCATCCTAGCCGCACGCGAGTCCCCCCAGCTCTGCTGGGGAAGCCTTCACGGTTTGATAGTTCCTGAAATCGACGAGACTCCCTCCGGTGAGCCGCTCGAAGCCACACAGGAGAGAGCCTCTTGTCGAAGTACAAAAGCCTACGGCACACCGAATGGGAGTGCCGTTAGCACATCGTCTTCATCCCGAACTACCGCCGCAAGATGCTCTACGGGCAGCTTCGGAAGCATCTTGGAGAGATGAGCTCCGAAGGTCAGATTCGCATGAGCGGCACGTTCGCAGGGTCGATCCCGGTACGCGGCATCGTGCTCTGCCGCATAGCGAAGGTGACCCGTAGAGGGTGGGCATCGTCACGGTCTTGCTTGTTGCCCCGGCACCAGTGTTCCGGTGCTGTATCAGGGCACGATCTGGAAGGGCTGGTTGCGTTCGGGACGGGGCGGCGCGTCCACGTTGGCAAGCTTGCCCGTCTGTGAACCACGCCGGGAATCCCGGAGACTCGGTTGGTTGATTCCGGCTATGGCCCAATGCCACGCGTCGTGTCTCTGGCGGGACTAATACTCCTGCCGCAGGGCGCGCTCCACCATGAAGGCGATCGCCTCGTTCATGTTGACAGGCTCGATCGAGACCGAGGGGTGAGCCCCGGCCCAGACCCTGAAGACCTCGTCCGCGAATCCCTGTCCGACTCCCTCCACGCCGCGGAAATCCAACACGACCTCACGAAAGCGGTCGAGACCATGGAGCAACCGCTTCGCTTCAGAGCGCGAGACGAAGCGCACGCCGATGGCGAAGAGTTGAACCACTGTCCGCGTCCGGGCGAACTCGTAGTCGAGCGTGTACTCGTCGAATAGCGCCGCCAGCGACCGGACATTGGTCAGGTCGATCTCTACGTTGGCAAGGGTGCCCTGGAGCGGAGGTTCCACCGCGGCAACAGCCATGTCTTCGCGGCGGTTGTCGACGATCCACGCCTGAGCGCCGCTCGCTAGGCGAAAAAAATTCACAGCCTTTGACGTGAAGAAGAGCCCTTCACCCGTATGACGTTCGGCGTCGGTCGTGGTCTTCCCCTTGGAGATCTCCTGCACGGCTGCCAGCTCGCTGGGCAGTCCGAGCGCCTCGCGCACGTGCGCGAATGCTCCGACTCCGTCGTCCTCGATCTCGAGCAGAAGGAGCGGGCCCTGCTGTTCGGCGGAGACCCTCACCTGGCTGCCAGACGAATGGTCGATCGCGTTGTTTACGAGCTCGGTCACGACGTAGGCGACCAGGCCCTCGGCCTCGCCCGCAAGACGTCCGATCGCGGCGTCCTCGGCGACCATCTGCCGCAGCACCTGGTCCTCGGCGAGACCTGCGAGCGGAAAGCTTCGCTCCCAGCGTTCGGCGACGGGGAGTCGGTACCGCGTGGCCCGGGCCACTCCCTCTCGCACGACCTGCCCGGACTCCACCAGCGGCTTCAGTCGGGCATGAGCCGCTTGGCGCGAAACGCCGAGCGCCAGGGCGATCGCGGTGCTGGTTGTCGGTCCGCGACGAAGCATGTCCAAGATGTCTGAATCGTCAATCATGGATGCCTCGGGCTTTTCAATTTTGCTTGACGATTGGCCTGAGTACCCGCTCATGGCGCCTTATCGGCCAGTAGGGGATTCTAGGATTAGAAAGCTTTACGATAATGGTGTGTATTGTCAAGAATGAACTTGACGATATCACGCGCCTGTCGGCGAAAAGGCCGATTGTGAAGCTTGGTGGGGGAGCCAGGCGGCTCCCGAAGGCGACCGAGTACCCCTCGAAGAATCGACGAATCGATCACTGAATTTCGCCAATGCGCCGAGCGCGAATTGGCCTTCCCTGCCTCTCAGCGCACACCGTTGCCGAGTAGGGCCGGACCAACAATCACGAGAACGTCAATCAGCGAGTAGGAGAGAGCGCAGCCCTCGACCGGACGCCAGTAGGGGCTCGACGATCGGCCGATCCAGAAGTCGCTTGGCGTCGTCGACATGGATTGAGATGTTGCGCGGCATGCAAGGTTCGGCGGGATCGACGATTGCTACGAACGGAGGGCGGCGTAGACAGTCGGCAGAATTTTTTTCAGCATACCGGTGCTGAAGACGCTGCCCATTTCGACTATCCGCCCCCCAACCGCTGTAGCGTCCGTACAGCAACGTCTCAGGAGGTCGACCGTGAAGTGGCAATACACCAAGGGCCTGCACGATCTGGGGAAGCACTGTTACGCCTGGCTGGCGCCGGATGGCGGCTGGGGCTGGAGCAACGCTGGCCTGATCGTCGATGGCGACCGATCGCTTCTCGTCGACACGCTCTTCGACATCGCCCTTACACAGGAGATGCTCGACGCGATGCGCGGGGCTGAACCGAAAGCCTCGGCGCACATCGACACGGTGGTCAACACGCACGCCAACGGCGACCACTGCCACGGCAACCAGTTGGTCGCGGATGCGGAGATCATCGCGTCGACCGCCACGGCCGAAGAGATGAACGATCTTCCGCCGGCAATGCTCGCCGCACTCCAGAAGAACTTCGCGAACGACGACTCGGCGGTCGGTCGCTACTTCCGGGATTGCTTCGGGGCATTCGAGTTCCACGGCATCGAGCAAACGGGGCCGAGCCGTACCTTCGACGGCGAGTTGACCGTGCAGGTGGGAGACAAGCACGTCGAGCTGATCGAGGTCGGTCCCGCGCACACGGGCGGCGACGTTCTCGTCTTCGTCCCGGACGACAGGACGCTCTTTACCGGCGACATCCTCTTCATCGACGGCACGCCGCTCGCCTGGGCCGGGCCCATCTCCAACTGGATCGCCGCCTGCCGGCGCATCGAAGCGATGGATGTCGAGACGATCGTCCCGGGTCACGGCCCGATCACCGACAAGCGCGGCGCTACACAGATCGCGGACTACTTCGAGTTCGTGACCGCCGAAGCACGCCAACGCTACGACGCCGGGTTGACCGCGCTCGACGCCGCGCGTGACATCGACCTCGGGGTCTACGCCGATTGGGGCGAGAGCGAGCGCATCGCCGTCAACGTCGACTGCCTCTACAAGGAATTCGCCGGAGACGAATCGGCGACCGACATCATGGCCCTATTGGGAAGCATGGCGGAACTCGCGAGCCGTTAGGCGGGCTTCCTGCGACCTCAGCGAGGCGGTTCTCTGGTCGTGTTCGTGCGCGCCTTCCCGCGCGCATTCCTGCGGGCGTTGTCGTGCGCGACTTCCGCCCAGGGCGGCCGCGTGATCTCGCCGCCGAAGGTGTCGGGTTCCTGATCCAGATCGAGCTCGACGCCCGCACGGCGCGGCGCTGCCGCCAGCGCTGCCCTGAGCGCTTCGAAGCGCTTCGGGTGTTGTCCGCTCAGGTCGTGCCGTTCTTCCGGGTCGGCCTCGACGTGATGCAGGGAATAGGTGGTGCTGCGCAGAAACTCCGGAACCATCGGAACCGACACGTCCATCACCAGCTTCCAGGGCCAGTCGATCAGCGCCTGACTGCCGAAATTCGCGACGAGAAAGGGTTTGCGGTCGCGGGACTCGCCCGTTGCGATCGAGTGCCACTGGCTCTGACCGTCGATCGTCGACTCGTCGAAGGGGACTCCCGCGACTTCGCTGAGCGTCGGCAGCAGATCCGCAACGAAGACGGGCTGCTCGACCACGCTTCCCCGCCGGACGTGACCCGGCCAGCGCAAGGCGGCCGGCACTCGGATGCCGCCTTCGAAGACGGAGCCCTTTCCGGCGCGCAGCGGGTCGTTGTCGGCCACGCCGTCGCGCACGGCGGGAAGCAGGGTATCGAAGAGCAGGCCGGCGTAGAGCTGTCCGCCGTTGTCGCTCATGAACAACACGAGCGTGTCGTCGGTCATGCGCTCGTGCTCGAGCGTCTCGAGAATGCGCCCGATGGCTGCATCCATGTGGGTGATCAGGCCGAGCAGATTTCGCCTGTTCTCGTCCGGGATCTCGGCATACGCGGCCGCTGCCTCCGGCGGAGGTTCGAGCGGGGTATGTGGCGCCGTGAAGGACACCATCAGGAAGATCGGACGGCTTGGGTCGCGCGCTCGAATCTGATCGGACGCTTCCCGTGCGATCAGGTCCGTTGCGTGGCCCTCTTCATCCAACGTCCTTCCGTCGCGTTGCCAGTCGAGGCCGCCGGAGTAGACATGGTCGTAGTGGCCGATCGCGCCGTTCAGAAGACCGTAGAAGTGATCGAAGCCGCGGTTCGTCGGGAACTGCTCTGGAAGCGTCTTGCCCAGGTGCCACTTGCCGATCAAGTGGGTCTGGTAGCCGGCGCCTCTGAACTGATCGGCCAGCGTGCGTTCTTCGAGGGGAAGCCCGGCTTCCGTGTGCCACTGGATCGGCGAGTGCATTCCGACCGTGGTGGCGAACTTGCCTGTCATCAGACTCGCGCGCGTCGGCGAGCACGTCGGGTTCACGTAGAAGCGTTCGAGGGTCGCGCCTTCTCGCGCGAGCCCGTCGATGTTCGGCGTGCGGATCTCGGGGTTGTGATAGCCGACGTCGTTCCAACCGAGATCGTCGGCGACCAACAGCAGGACGTTGGGTCGCGCCGGCGTCTCGGCGAGGGCGTTCCCCGGATGGAGCCAAACGACTCCCGCCGCGATGACGAGAGTCAGGAGGCGCGCGCTCAGAACAGGAAGCCTTCCGGCGCGGCCCCGATCCGGGTGCGACCGTAGTCGGCGAAGAGCCCGTCGCCGGCGAGAGCGACGTGATGGGTGATCGCGTGCACGTCCCGGTGGAAGCGCTGGAGCGGTTCGGAGTCGTAGAGGGCGTGACCGCCTGCGGCGTCGAAGACGCGATTCACCGCGTCGCGACAAAGCTTTGCGACCAGTGCGTGATCTCGGCGACAGGCCCAGCGCGTCTCGGGATCGGCTTCCTCGTTTCGCTCTGCACGATCCAGAATCTCCGCCACGCGCGTACGGAGCGTGCGCTCCGCCGCCTCGACTTCAGCCCAGGCCAGGCCAAGGCGCTGCGCGTTCGCGCCCACCTGCGCCGGGCTGGCCATCGGGTTCTCTGCCCTCCGCTTCGCGATGCGCTCGAAGGCTTCGAGGGCGCCTCGCGCGGCGCCGATGGCGGGGGCGGCGAGCGTGAAGGGAAAGATCGACATGAGCGGGATGCGGTAGTTGGGAACGTCGAGGACCACGCGTCCGGGCGTTTGGCCGGCGAGGGCCGTCGCCATCGGCAGTACGCGATGCGCCGGCACGAACACGTCTTCGACGATGACATCCTTCGAGCCGCTTCCGCGGAGGCCAGAGACGAACCACGTGTCGTCGAGGGTGTAGTCGCTCGAGGGAACCATCATGGACATCATGCCCTGGTCACCGAAGACGCTGACGATCGCCCAGGTCGCGTGGTCGGATCCGCTGAGAAAAGACCAGCGCCCTGTCAAGCGATACCCGCCTTCGGCTGGGACGGCCTGGCCGCCGCTCGGGTCGAAGGACGTCGCGGAGAGCGTGTCCTGGGAGTCGCTCCAGTATTCGTCCTGGGCTTCCTTCGGGTACATCCCGACGAACCAGTTGTGGCTCGCCCAGATCGCATAGCACCAGCCCGCCGACGCACATCCGCGGGCCAGCTCGCGCGCGATCTCGAGGACGGCGCTATAGGGCAGGCCTTGGCCACCGTAGGACTCGGGCTGGCTGACGCGTAGTAGGCCACTCGAGAGGTAGTCGCGGACGGTCTCCTCGGGAATCTGACGGGCGGCTTCCGTCGCGGCCGACCGTTCCTCGAGCCGAGGGACGAGCTCGCGCGCGATATCCAGTTGCTTTGCGATCTCGGCGTGGTCGGTGTCCTGCACGGCGTGCCTCACTTGATATTGAGAAGGGATGCGGCGTTGCCCCCGCGAATCGCATCGCGTTCGGCCTCGGTCAGATCGGGGACCGCATCGATCTGCGCATGCGGCTCGTACATGCCCATGTCGAACGGGTAGTCGGTGCCGATCACGATCCGATCCGCGCCGACCTGGTCCACCAGGTTGCGCAGGGCCTCCGGCGTGTAGACCAGCGAGTCGTACCAGAGCCTCTTCAGGTAGGCGCTCGGGCGTTCGGCGAGCCTCTGGATCTCCGGTCGCACGTCGTAGCCGTGGTCCGCGCGGGTGATGTACATCGGGAAGTAGCCGCCGCCATGCGCGGCGCAGATCTTGAGCGCGGGGTAGCGGTCGAGAATGCCTCCGAAGATCAGGTGCGAGAGTGCGACGGTCGTCTCGGCCGGCTGGCCGACGATATTGGACAGGTAGTTCGGCGCGAGACGCTCGCCCATCGAACAGCCGAGCGGGTGGATGAACACGAGTGAGCCGAGCTCCTCGGCCGTCTGCCAGAAGACCTCGAACGACGGATCCGCCAGGTCGACGTCGCCGATCCGCGTCGAGATCTCGACGCCGCGAAGGTCGTACTCGGCCGTCGCTTTTCGCAGCTGTTCCGAGGCGAGCTTCGGGTGCTGCAGGGACACGGCCGCGAGCCCGACGAAGCGCTCCGGGCGTTGCGCGCAGAACTCACGGATCCCCCGGTTCGCGGCTTCGACGATCTGCGCGGCGAGTTCAGGATCGGCCCAGTAGTAGTACTGCGTCGGCGACAGGCTGATCGCGTGCATGTCGACCCCCATCGCGTCCATGTCCGCGAGGCGGGTCGACAGGTCGGTGAGCTTGGGCCCGTAGGTCGGCATCAACGATTGGTGATGAGCCATCGAGGCGGGGCCCATCTCGGTCGCCATCCGCGCCATCTCCGCCGCCTTCGCCGGATGTTCCGCGACGAGCGCCTCGACTTCGGGCACGAGCAGGTGCGCGTGCATGTCGATGGAGCGCACGCTCACGACGCGTCCTCGCCGGAGCCCGCGAGCTTTACGTCCCAGGACGCCTCGTGTGGCAGGAAGGGCGGCCATTGGCCGACCCAGCCGAAGCCGCCGAACGCCGGCTCGAACTCGCGCGGTTCCCACCCGTCGTCGAGGACGTCGCTGTCCGCGCCGTACTCGGCCTCGCCGCCGCAGGGATTCACGATGTAGTAGAAGATGCTCGACGCGATCCGGTGTCGACCGATGCCGAGGTTGCTCGTGTAGCCGGCCTTCTGCATGTGATTCGCGCCGGTCATGAGCTCGTCGATGTCTTCGACTGCGAAGCAGACGTGCTCGAATCCGACCTCGGGGCCGGCCATGAAGAAGAGGTTGTGGTGTGTGTTGCTGCCGTCCGCTCGGATGAACACGCCGAAGCCCCGGGAGATGTCGGACAGGCGAAAGCCCAGGCGTTCGATGTAGAAGTCCGCGTTCTTCTGGGGGTCCGGAACGCGAAATACGCTGTGCAGGAGCTGCTTGGGCGTCGCCTGCTTGAACCACTTGCGATGTCGGTTGACGCGATTCGCGACGCCCGGGGCATTGACGGCGGACGGTTCGGAAGACACGGCCGAGGGTTGCCAGACGCGGAAGCCGATCGGGACGCCCGCTTCGTCCACGCTCCGCACGGTCCCGTCGGTTCGAACCACCTCGCGGTCGCGTCCGAGCTCGCTCGCGATCGTCTCGAGAGAGGCTTCGGAGTCGACGCCGAAGTACACACATCGGACGCCGTTGCCTTCCTGGTAGCGCGCCGGGAGCTCCGGGTGGTCTTCGGTCAGAATGCGCACGCGCGAGCCCTCAGCGAGCTGGAACTCTACGCAGTCGCTCGAAGCGCTCACCTCCTGAAGGCCGAAATCGCGATAGAACTGCGCGTGCGCGATGTCGTCTACGCCGTAGTCGACGCTCTCGATACCCAAGATTGCCATGTCGTCGTCACTCCTTGATGCAGCGGTTGCGCTGGCGGCCCAGGCCCGTGATCTCGCCTTCCATCACGTCGCCGGACTCGAGGAATCGACCCCAGTGGATCCCGTTGCCCTGGGGCGAGCCGGTCGAGATCACGTCGCCCGGTCGAAGCTCGGTGATCGACGACAAGTACTCGATCAATCGCGCGACCCCGAAGACCATGTCGCTCGTGTGACCCGACTGCATGAGCTCACCGTTGAGCGAGAGCTTGATCTCGAGGTCCTGCGGGTTCGGCACGAAGGCCGCCGGAACGATCCAGGGACCGAGCGGAAAGAACGTGCGCGCGCTCTTGGCGGCGAGCCAGTCCGCGCCGAGCGGACCGGTGTCTTTACGAAAGACGCGGTCGCGGGTCGTAAGGTCGTTGCAGATCGTGTAGCCGGCGACGTAATCGAGCGCGGTTTCCCGGTCGACCTTGCGCGCCGGGCGTCCGATGACGACCGCGAGCTCGAGCTCCCAGTCGTGCTGTGTCCCGCCGTCGTTCAACACGACGTCATCGGTCGCCCCGCAGACGGCACTCGGGAGCCCGACGAATGCGAATGGCTGTCCGCTCCGCGCGCGCTCATCAACGAGCTGCTCGGCCTGGGCCTTGGCTTCTTCGGTCAGAGGGCCGTCCTCGGCCACCTGCTTCGCGAGCAGCTCCATGACGTGTTGGCGGTAGTTCGCGCCCACGGCGATCACTGCGCCCGGGGGATCCAGCGGTGGCAGCGGACGAACTGCGTCGACGGGAAGGCAGAGATCCTTCCACCGCTCGCTCGAGATCCCATCGGCTTCGACGCGCTCGGCCAGGCGCACAAGCGCCGCGAAGCTCGATTCCCAATTCGCGAGCAAGTCGCGGACGCTCGTCGCAGCGGGAGCTTCGCGACTGTCGAGAGCGCGCAGGGCAGGGCGGATCGCCAGCACGTGATCGCCCAGGACGAGTCCGGCGTAGGCGGGGCTGCCTCCGGCGCTGAACGTGCCGACTCCGAATGGCTGCGTACCCGATCGGCTCATGGGCGCTCCGAACCCCGCGTTGACCCGTTCGGCTCGATCGTATCGCCGAACTGAACCATCTACCCAATCGATTTATCGTATACTCATCATCGATCAGGTGGATATATGAATCTGGCCCAGCTGGACCTCAATCTGCTCGTCGCGCTCCGCGCCCTGCTGACGGAGCGCAACGTGACGCGCGCGGGAGCCCTCGTCGCGCGAAGTCAACCCGCGATGAGCGCTTCCCTCGCGCGCCTGCGCGAGCTCTTCGGCGACGAGCTCCTCGTGCGAAGCGGCCGCGAATACCAACTGACGCCGCGTGCGGAGCAGCTGGCAGATCAGGTCGACGAGGTCCTGTCGCAGGTGGAGCGAATGGTCAGCGAGCAGTCGGACTTCGATCCGCGTCGCGACGCCCGGCGCTTCACCGTGTCGACATCGGACTACGCAGCGCTTCTGCTGCTCGAGCCGCTTCTCGAAGACCTCGAGTCGCTGGCGCCTGGCGTTTCGTTCGAGTTCGTACCGATCGGTGCGGAGAGCATCTCGGCGCTCCAAAGCGGCGCGGTCGATCTCGCGCTGGCCCCCGTCGAACCGGGCCCGCAGCTCGAGTCCGAGATCATCTTTCGCGACCACTGGGTCTGTGCGTTCGCCGCCAATCATCCGACCATCCGAGGCGACCGGATCAGCACGCGACAATACGGGCTCTTGCCACACATCAGTGTGTCGTTCGGCTCCGATACGCATTCGAATGCAGACGTCGAGGCTGAACGCCTCGGCCTTCATCGACGAATCGTGGCCGCCGCCCCGAGCTTCCTCGTCCTCCCCTTCCTGTTGCGGGGGACCTCGCTCCTCGCGTTGATGCCACGAAGACTCGGCGAGCGTTTCCGCAAGGCGGCCGGCCTGAAGCTCTGCAAGCCCCCCTTCCCGTTGCCCGAGCTCAAGGAACGGATGATCTGGAATCCGAAGCTGACCTCCGATCCCGCGCATCGCTGGCTGCGGAACGCGTTGCGGGACGCAGGCAGTCACTCGCGGGGGTGACGCCGTTCGTCGAGACGGCGCTCCGGCTCGAGGCGACGCTCAGTGGCTGTGGATCCCGTCGTGTCGCGATCCGTCCGCATCCGACGCTCGCCACCTTGGCCGACTTCCACGTTCGGGTTCGGTGCGGATCGAGAGCCTTCTGCTCCTCCGACTGCTACTGCCCCCGGACGTTCATGCGGATCGAGTAGAAGCCCGTCCGCGCCGTGATGAAGAGGGTTCGTCGGTCGGGGCCGCCGAAGGTCAGGTTGGCGGGGGCCTCGGGCGTTTCGATCGTGCTGATCCGCTCTCCCTCGGACGAGTAGATCTTGACGACGCCGTCGGCCACGTAGAGGTTGCCTCGCTCGTCGAGGGTGAGACCGTCGTGCCCAGCGTCGGCGGCGACGCGTCGGCCGCCGAGCGTTCCATCGACCTGGATCGCATAGGCGTATGTCTTCTCGCTGCCTGGATCGGCGACGTAGAGCGTCTTGCCATCCGGCGTTCCGACGACGCCGTTGGGTTGGGCGAGGTCGTCGATCACGCGGACGAGCGCTGAACCGTCCGGCGGCAGGTAGTACACGTGGTAGCCGCCTTGCTCGAGGGAATCGGCGTCCTCGCCATAGTAGGGGTCGCTGAAGAAGATCCCGCCGTTCGGGGCGATCCAGAGGTCGTTGGTCATGTTGAGCGGCTTGCCGTCGTACTCGTCGGCGAGGATCGTGACGCGGCCATCCGGAGTCGTCGACGTGATCGCGCGGGTCTCCATCTCGCACGCGATCAGATTTCCGTCGCGGTCGAAGTAGAGACCGTTGGCACCGCCGCTCGCAGCGCGGAAGACCGAGATCTCGCCGTCGACCGACCACCGGTGGATGCGGCGATTGGGAATGTCCGAGAAGAAGACGTTGCCTTCGCCGTCGACGGCGGGGCCCTCCGTGAAGAGGAAGCCGCCAGCGTGCTTCACGATCGCGGCATCGTCGACGACGAGCGGCAGGTGGGCTTCCCGTTCGGCCGGGCATCCGAGGGTCAATGCGAGCACGCCGAGCACGCCGAGCACGCCGAGCACGGCGAGCGCGACGGGGCGACGTCGCGAACGAGCGGGTCTGCTGACGAAGATGGGCATCGATGGTTCCTTTCGATCGAGGAATGCACGAAAGCTTAGGACTCGATCGGTGGCCGCTGCACCCTGCACGACCGTGCAGAGAGCCCCAGGAAGGGGCCTGGATGCCGGGTCGCAGAGACCCTACCCGTACGCTGCTCGTCCACGGGATCGCAGGGCTTCCCGTTCCGAGCCTTTTATCAACTGCGGCGACGGGGACGCGCCACCGAGCGCCTTCCCGTCACCGGCCAGTCGCTCGGAACCAGGCGCACGATCGTACCCAGCTCTCCGTGTTCGAGGAGCAGGTACACGAAGCCATCTGCTCCAATCTCCACATCGCGGATGCGCGCGAGCCCCGTGAGCAGCTTCTCCTCTTCGACGAGTTGCCCGTCCTCGATTCGCAAGCGGTAGAGCGTACGCGCTCGCAGGCTCCCGACGATCAGGTCATTCTCCCAGGCGGGGAAAGCCGTACCCCGATAGAACTCGAAGCTCGAGATCGCGGGCGCCGGTGTGAAGTCGACGATCGGCTGGAGGGTGTCTTCGAGCCCGAGTTCGAGCCCGAGGTCCTGGCCGATCGTGACGGGCTCTCCGTCGTAGTCGAGACCATGCGTGAACATGGGCCAGCCGTAGTTGCCACCGCGAACAATGAGGTTCACGTCGTCGCCGCCGCGCGGCCCCATCTCGGTTCCCCAGATCTCACCGGTCACCGGGTGGGTGGCGAGGCCCTGCGGCGTTCGGTGGCCGTAGCTCCAGACGGTATGCGCGGTGGAGGTCTGATCTTCCGGCTCGAACGGATTGTCGGTCGGGAGGTCGCCGTCGTCGCGCACTCGGTGGATCTTGCCCGTGGGCTTGTCGAGCCACTGCACCCAGTCGTAGGTGGCCTTTCCTCCGATGGAGACGTAGACGTGGCCCTCGTGATCGAAGGTGAGGCGGCCTGCGGAGACGTTGTCGGGGACGACCGTGTAGAGGTCCGGGTCCACCGACCAGATGATCTCCTGGTCGACCCATCGCCCCTCGCGGATGCGTCCGCGGACCACCTGCACCATGGATCTGGGAATCACGAAACCACAGTCGAGCTGGCAGCGATGGGTATGCGAGAGATAGATCCAGCCGTTCTCGTCGTAGTCTGGGTGGAGTGCGACATCGAGCACGACCCCCATCATCACATAGCTGTTCTCCGGACTCAGAATCGGATCCCAGACCGGCGGCGTGTCGGCGATGAGCGGCCCCTGGTTTCCCTGCGTATCGACGACGGACAGCCCGCGCACGATTTCGCTGACGACGATGCGACCATCGGGGAGCGGAGCGATCGAGTAGGGGCGGCTGTTCAGCTCCGCGACGACCTTGACGCGAAAGACGTGGTCACGAGCAAGCTGAGCGCCATCGGGGATGCGCGATTCCCACGACTGCGAGGTTCGGCCGAAGCCCTGGCGCTGCTCACTGACGTAGAGCGCGAGCCCCTTCACGAGTTCTGGCGGCAGCGTGTTGCCGAAGCTCGGCATGCCGCGCTCGGGGTAGCCGCCGCCGATGGCGCGGATCAGCGCTGTCGTGCTGTCGCCGCCTTGCAGCTCCGCCCCGATGAGTGGGGGGCCCAGCTCGCTGCCCTGGAGCGCGTCGCCGTGACAGAGGGCGCAGTTTTCGGCGAACGCCAGCATCGACGGCTCGTGCGTCTCACGGCGCTTCATCAACCACGATAAGCACCCGACGCTGAAGACCATCACGAGCGCGACGCAGACTCCGACTGTCAACCACCTTCGCATCTAGCCCTCGTCTTCGACGTCGCGCGCCAATTCAGACAGCGAGCGCGCACCGCCGAGATCGTCGAAGTGGGTCGTCATGACCGCGTACTTCCGGGGGAGTCGTCGGCCCGGCGCCGTCGGCCGGAAAAAGTCGTCAGCCCGCGTTCTTCTCAATGTGTCTTCGGTGGCCTCACAGCGAGGCGATTCGGGCTTCCATGGCGCGACCAGGCACGCAGTGAACGTCCTGACTGCGACCCTTCGCAATCTACTCGAAGAAGACTCGATTCGCGTCACCCACGTCATGCCGGGCGCCATTGCGACGAACTTCGCGCGCAACGTCACCCCTGAATTCAAGACCGGCATCCTGCAGATGGCCGGTTCGGAGGCCGAGGTGAAAGGGGACGAGCGCCTGCCCGACGAGCTCCTGCGTCACGTGTCGGACACTCTTGGCGAGCGGTTCAGCGACCCCAGGCACGTCGCCCGCGAAGTTCCGTTCGTCGTCACGCAGCCTTCCGACATCAACATCGCCGACATCACCGTGCGGCCGGCGAAGGCGTTGAACAGGGCCCACTGAGATGGCCCACTGAGACGAGATCGCTCGATATCCGCCTCATTGTGTGGACCGAGTCACAGATAGGGCGAGCGATCAGATGTGGCCCCGGCCCATCTCCCCGGATTCATGTGAGACTGACGAGGTCTTGGAAAGGGCCGCTTCGGGGTCTCGCCATTTGAAGCTCCACCGTCTCGCTGGAGCGCCCCTTCCTTCAACTCCAGGGAGAGGAATTCAGTGTCTTCAACTCGCACGACGGCGGTTCTGTCTTGTCTCGCGCTCAGTCTCGGAATCGTGTTCGCCTCGGGTTCACACGCGGCGCTCATCGCACGAGCTGGCGGAGCCGCCTACTACGACGACGTAGCGGATCTCACGTGGGTGACTGACGCCAGCGACAACACGGCAACCGGATCGCCGCTTCCGGGCCGGAACTATTGGGGCCCGCACAACGCCTGGGCCAGCACGTTGTCGATCGACGGAGTCACGGGTTGGCGCCTACCCAGCATGGACGTGAACGGAGACGAAGTCATTTCGGCGGCCTGCACCGGTTCAGTCGCCTGTCAGGACAACGAAATGGGCTTCTTGTTCGCGACGTATGGCGTTTCCGTCGCAGACTCGAGCCCGTTGAATCTGTACCCGGTGGGCAACGCCTATTGGAGCTCCACGCCGATTGCTGGGGATCC
Source organism: uncultured Spirochaetaceae bacterium (assembly GCA_964488255.1). Classification (GTDB taxonomy): domain Bacteria; phylum Myxococcota_A; class UBA9160; order UBA9160; family UBA4427; genus UBA4427. Next base: position 109,631 of record CAZAUR010000018.1, read on the forward strand.
AGTCGGTATCTGGGCCTTCAATTTCAGCGACGGGTCGCAGGTCGGTCTCAACGGCGGGGGCAATCTCGTCTGGGCGGTGGCCGTACAGAGCGGGGACGTACTTCCGGTCCCCGAGCCCGGAACCGCGCTCTTGTTTGGTCTCGGTCTCGCCGGACTCGGGTGCGGCAGTCGGAGACAGCGCGTGGTCGAGCAGCAGGTCGCGGGCTGAAGGAAGGCGGGACGTGTCTTCCCCGGGCGTCTTGAAGGACGTCCGGGGAGCTCTCTGTCCCGAGATGGAGCTGACGTGCCTGGTCCGAGCGCTCGTTTCCGCTCCTCCGCCGCCCGGCTCCCATGCCTGCGAGCCGCAGCGCGAGCAGCAGCGCCGTCCCGGGCTCGGGGATGCTCAGGATCTCGTCGAGCTTGGTGGCTGCGAAGTCGTCGATGAAGGCGCTGATGACCACGGGGTCGGTCGTATTGAACGTATCGAGGTCGAAGATCGTTCCGCCGTGTCTCTCCACGAGGTTGCGGTACGACCCGCCCGGAACGAGTTCGAAATCGGCCGAGAACTGGTGGATGATTCCGTTGAGCAGCGCGCCTTCGGCGGTAATCAGCGCGTCGGCGTCGGGGTAGCGACCACCAGCCTGGTCGCTGTTGCTGATCTCGTCGGTAATGATGGTCACGTTCTTGACCGCGCCGGGGCGGTAGGTCAGCGGCGGGGTGAATGCCGACGGCCCGCCGTTCAGGGCGGCCACGATCGCCCCGTAGCCCGGCTGGTTGGCGCCGGACGCTTCGAGGCTTGCGGCGGCGAGAACGAAGCCGGCTGGGTCGGTGAAGTCGCTGATCAGCCTCGGGAAGACGGAGGAGTTGCCGAATCTGCCTGTTCCTTTCGCCGATCTCTCGTTCCCAGAGTCGTCTAGCGCACTCGCGTCAAGCTGTGTCAGGTATGCCGAGACGACAACGAGCCGGCGCGTCGTGATGCGGGCGACGCAAGGGGATCCCGCTGGGGAGCTGTCCTGCACGGCGGAGGCGGCCGTGTCAGCCGATTCGTAGGCTTTCGCATACGAGATTTCTTCGGGTTTGGAGCGCGACCCTTATCCGCGCGCGCGGAAATAGCCCACGAATCGCAGCAACGACCCGCCCGCGTGTGAAGCCTTTCATACTTACGCCTCCGCACCCGCCCGAAACTTCCTCTCGTCGGCATCTCACGCCGCGAAGGAAGCCAAGCCATGCCCGAGCGTCTTGCCCCTGAGCACGCCACCGGAGGCCGCTGCGCGCGTCCTCCCGTTTCCGCCCGCCACGCCTCACGTTCGTCGTTCACTCGATTCGTCCCGATCGCGCTCTTGACCGTCGCGAGCGTCGTTTTCACCAGCGCTGCCCAGGCAGTGCCGTGGATCGAGGTCCTGCCTTCGTCGGGGGTGGACGCCAGGATGAACGAGGTCGAGATCGACTCGACGGGTGCACCCATCGCTGTCGGCCCGATTGGCGATGCCCTCGTCGTGACCAAGCGCAATCCCGCGAACGGTGACGAAATCTGGGATACTCGCTTCGGCGGCGAGCAGTGGATCGTGGGCCGCGGCGGTGACGTTGCGATCGCGGCCGACGATGACGTGATCGTCGTCGGCTCGCTTCAGATTCCGTTTGGCGGGGAGCGCGGCCTGGTTGCCCGGCTCGATGGTACGACCGGCGCGGTCCTCTGGACGTGGAACTCGCCCTACGAGCAGTATTTCGAGACCTTCGGCTACAGCGCGCTCCGCGACGTCACGATCGACGCCCAGGGCAACATCTACGCAGTGGGTTCGCGCTCCGTCTCCGCCAGCGCCGGCTGGAATCTCTTTGTCGCCAAGCTCAGTCCTTCGGGACAGACGCTCTGGCTCTACGAAGCGGATGGGGCTGCCACCGACGAGACTTCGCAGATCGGATTCCCCGACTCCGCGGACCGAATCGAGCTCGACGCCGCCGGCAATCCCGTCGTCTTCGGCACGCTCCAGGTCACGAACGCCCCGACCTACGACGCCGTCGCCATCACCCTCGACGGCGCGACCGGCGCCCAGACGTGGCGCCAGGAGTTCGACTTCGCCAACTGGGACATCGGCCGGGCCATGACGCTGCTTCCGAGCGGCGACATCGCCGCCGCGACCAGCGGCTACGACACCGCGACGGTCTTCGTCGTCACCCCGGGCGCGAGCCAGCCGAGCTGGGTCTACTTCGAGCCGAACTTCTATCAGCTCCACAAATGGATTCACGATCTGGCCGCGGCGCCCAACGGCGACGTCCTGTTCGGCGGATGGGTCGATGGGGGAGTCGTGGTCTCGATGGTCGTGGGCCGGCTCTCCGGCACGAACGGCGCGGTCGTCTGGCATCGCGCGATCGATGACGGCGACGTGACTTCGGACGCCGCCTACGGAATCGATCTGGCCGCTGACGGAGATCTTTACGTCGGTGGGGTCCGTAGTCTCAACAGCGAGCGCTTAATGGGTCTCTTGCGACTCGACGGCATGACCGGCGCGACGATCTGGGAGACGCTGCTCGACAACGGCTACGCGCAGTGGAACGCCGCACAGGATATTCGCGTCGACGACGTGAGCGGCACCGTCTTCGCAGGCGGCTACCTCCGGAGCAGCAAGGACGCGTGGGGCGAGGCCGCGATCGTCGCGGTCGACGCCGCGACCGGCGAGCCGCCGATCGAGTCCGAAGAGCTGGACATCTTCCTGATCCCGCTCTGGGACAACTGGCTCCTCTGGCTGAAGCCCGTCGAAGAGATCGAGATCGCCTACGAGCGCGCTCTCGACCTGAATCGCGAGCGTCGGGAGCAGCGGATCGTGACCACGAAGCCCGAAATGCTCCTCAAGGCGCACGACCAGGCGGTCGAGCTCTACGCACTCGACGGCATGGCCACGCTCGACTGGATCCTGCGCAACCGCGACGCGCTCGGACGACGATCCGCACCCGCCGTCGTGCACGTCGAGCAGGGCTCCGAAGCTCACCACACGGCGATCGAGCTCGCGGAGAAGCTGTCCGGGGGCGATGCGCGGCGACCGAAGGCGAGCCTCGAGTCGACTCGGGTGATCGTGCCCCTGCGTACGCTCTCTGAGCCGAAGGCGACGTCCTCGCTTCGACGTTAGGCAGCGACGGTCGGCGGCTCCATGCGGCTTGACGTCCGCGTGCCGGGCGCGTCGTTCCGGAGGTCTGCCGGGACGGTGCCCGACGCGCCGTGGTCGTCGGGGATCCGGCTGTCCTCGCCCGCCACGCGGAAGTCGCGTTGCAGGTGCAATTGTCCTGCATCAAGGGACACTCGGCATTTGGTAGGGCGGGGCCTCGATGGGGCTGCATCGCCCCGATCGGGCGCGACAACGCCGGATCAAGTCCTTCGGGGCAAGTTGGAATCAGCTTGCAAACCGGTGCCGAAAGGCGCCTACTCGAACGGCGACTCAGGACTGTCCGCAACTCGTCCAGCGGTGCGGCCCAGTGGGACTAGAGCCCGCGATGGGTGGGTTGTGCGTTGCTTGCGACGCGAAGGTCGATTCGGGCGAGGGAGACAGCTGCCGATGTTGCGATTCTGTATCGAAAAGATTCGACGTACCCTCTCAGTCACCAAGGTGATTCCGATTGCTTTCGTGGCCGCTGTCATCGTGGGGCCTCAGACGGTCATGGCCGCGGAACAGGTATGGGCCTTCAATGGCGAGGTCTTGGGCACCCCCACCTGCCCATTGGTCGCGCCGTTTTTCGCGGGCCAGGTCGTCCAGGTTCAAGCTCGCCTCGATGTCCCACAGTCTGATGGGCCCGTACCGTCAGATCCAAACCCATTCATAGGCGCCTATGACTTCGTCGAGATGTCAATGACGTTGGAGGGCGTCCCGGAAATTGGCACCACCAACAATGGAATCGCCGGCGTGCTGGTTCTGAACGACATCGGAGGTGAGGATGTTATTCGTGTTGGGGACCAGGCCACGTTTTCCTTTTCAACGCTCCTGGCCGATCTTCGTCTGAACAGCGGGGCAGAAGGTACTTTTCTCTCTACGGCTCTCGCGAACGATGATCTTCCCGCCGCGGCGACCGTGTTCTCCCTCGTTCCCTCGGCTTGGGAGTCCGTGATCAACGTAATCGGGACATTCGATTGTGCCGTCGTTCAGTTCTCGGCGTTCGGCCTCGCGGGCGAAAGCTTGAGCGTCCCGGTCGGCCCAACGTCGATCACGACGAACCCGGATGGATCCGTCACGTGGCATTTCACGACCCAGTCGATCACTTTTCCTCCCGGCATCTGGATCGATCCGCCGATCGCCTCGGGCTTTACGTACACGATGACGAACTCGGCGCTGTTCACTGCGATTTCTGATTTCCCCCCCGGCTTTGCGAGTGATTTCGAAGTCGTCGTTGGCGGCGCCAGCCTCGGCACGTTCGGTCCCGAAGAGAGCGTCGACTTCACGAGTTTCCCGGGTGGCGGCGTTTCGGAATTCATCGTCTCGGGGATCGACCCCGGGGCGGACACGGGCAGCGTATTCGCTTTCCCTCTGCAGATCGCGTTCGATTCACCGAGCGCGACCTTCACCATGACTTCGATCCTGGCGCCAGACGTTCCGAGTATGAATGGGCTGGCGGCAGTGCTGGTCGCTGCGGTCCTGATTCTCGTCGCGCGAAAGTCGTTGCAGCGCGCGACTTGCTGAGGGGAGTGGAGCGGCTTTGCCGCGACCGGACGCCCACCTCATCGCGCGGGTTCCCGGGCTATGATGCATTGGCGCCCGCAAGGACAGGCCGATGCCCACTTCCCTCCCGACGCCCGCCGAACCGACCCGTTTCCTGAGCGACGGAGAACTCGAAGCACTCGAGCGCGATGGCGTCGTTCGCGCGCGCGGGCTTGTCGACGCCGCGACGATCGAACATCTTCGCGATGCGCTCGAAGACGCGATCGAGAAGTTGAGTGTGCTGAGCAGTGGGCTCGATCAAGCCGGCGATGGCTTCCGTGGCGACATCTTCGTCTGGAAGCTCCGCAGTGAGTTCCGGGATCTCGCGCTCTACCCCCAGCTTGGCAACCGCTCTTCGGATCAAGCGGCATCCCGCGGCGCACGCTGCACCGCGAGGAACATCATGCCGAGGCCGAGAAGCAGCGAGCTCCCTGGCTCGGGCACCTGAGCCGTCAGGATCCAGCCGGTTCGCAAGCTCGATTTCTCGCGCAGGGTCCAGGCGAACTCGACGATGATCGGGACGTTCGTCTGGAAGAAGCTCGTGACGTGAACGGCGTCGGCGAGCGAGAACACGCGCCCTGTGAGCTCATCGTCGAGGGAAGCCACTTCAGGGAGTTCGATGGAGAGGAAAGTGAGATCGCCCTGGCTGATCGAGATCTGAAGCGACTCGATCGAGCCCTTCGCGTGGCTGTCGGCCAGGACGATCTCCAGGTTGGCGAGTTTTTCGGCAGGGGAGCGCGGCAGAAGGATCTCGGCTCGACTCGAAAACTGCCCACTGAGCTGCTCGCTAGACGCCGAGAGTCCGAGGAAGGCCAATGCCCGTCGGTTCTCGCTCGGCAGGTCGATGCCCTCGAGCAGCCCAACGAGTCCCGCCTCGTTTGCCGGATCGACGACGGCGTTCGTCTGGAGGCGACGCGTCGCGTCGTCCACCGGCGCGTCAGTCGTCGAGCCGAGCTCGGTGCCGCTCGCGATCTGCGTGATGCCGGCACTCGATCCCCCCGCGCCAGCGACGCGGCTCCCGACTTCCAGCCACTCGAGGACCCGGCCGTATCCTCGTGCACGTGCGATCGATTCCGTCTCGCTGCCTTCGGCCGAGGCTTTCGCGATCGCCGCCGCGCCGCCGCGACCCGAATGCGCGATCGCTTCCGCGCGCGAGGATCCCTGTCCGATTGCCGTGCTCCGGGCATGCGCGCGACCGTGACGTCCGTTCACGATCGGGAACGACTCGTTCGGCTGCGTTGCGATTCGCTGGAGTGAGCCTGCGATTCCCCCAACGGCTTCGGCGTGCACCGTGACGTCGGCAATTCCGTGCGATCTTCCGACGGCGCGCGAGTCAGCGTCGCCTCCACTACCGGGCCGGGCGGTCTTTGGGACCTCTCCGAAGACGCTGATCTCGCGCGCGCGGCCACCGCGCGCATAGTCGTTGATCGTCACCGGACCTGTCGCGGACGTGCCGGCCGAGAAGCTCGTAGCCCGGCCGCCATCGAATCCCACGTACTCAGCCGTCCCGCCGGCGCCCCCGGCGACCGCGCCGTCACGGGGGAACGGAATCCTCGGGGCCGTACCGATCTCGATGGCGCCCTGCGCCTCGACCTCGATCTCGACGATTGCGTCGGCCCCTCGGTCTGCGTTGGATCCTCCGGCAAGAGCAGATCCGACTGCGCGGGCATTGCCGCCGGTGTTGACGAGGGCGATCGCGGCGCGCGCCTCACCACCGAGGTCGCCGGCCGAGCCGGTTGCGAGGGCCGTGATCCCGACCCGCTCGGCGCTGCCATGGTGTCGAAGTGCGCTCTCTGCCCGTCCTCCTGCGCGCACTGATCCGCTGGATGAGCCCGCCCACGCCTGTTGGTAGAGGTCGAGCTCGCCCGCCGTCTCTCCTCGGACCACGTCGACCAGGACCGCGTCGAGGTTGCTGCTGCCGCGCCCAGCGAAGAGTCGACCTTCGACGCGGACGTCTCCGGTCGTCGAGCTCCCGTAGACCTCGCCGAGGGAGACATTCGGCGCAGCGACGCCTTCGCCGCTTCGGCCTGCGTCGGCCTCGGCGAGGACGGTGACGTTTCCGCCCTCGCTCTCTCCTCTCGCGGAGGACGACGCGTGCCCTCCGCGTTCGCGTCCGGCCGCGTCGCCGCCCTCGGCCACGTCTCGCACCCATACGTCCGCCGCGCCGCTCGCGATCGCTACGCTGCGACTTCGCGCATTGCCACCTCGCGCGGGCGCGATTTCGGGCGCGTTCGATCGGATTCTGCTGGCGTTGCCCCCACGTGCGCCGGTCGGCGTCGAAGGAAAGGTATCAGGCGCACCGAGGTTGATGTGTCCGCCATCTCCGCCTGTTCGGACCTCGACCTGGGCGTCGGCGTCCCCGCCGCGCCCCGTCACTTCGGCGTTCAGGTTGAAGGTGCGATTCGCGAAGCCTCCCCCCGCGCCCCGGGCGGCACCGACGACGTTCGCGCTGCCTGCCTGATTGATGGCGACGATCCGTGTCGTCGCGTCGCCGCCGTTCCCCGCGGCCCATTCGGCTCTCGTGGACTCCCCGCCACCGCCCGCGAACGCGAGCCCCTCGACGGTCAGCGTCTCGGAAGAAGTTTCGATCGAAAGGTCGACGTCGCTCGCTCCGCCGTCGCCACCTCGGAATCCATAGACATCGTCTCCAGTTCCGCCGAAGGCTTGAGCACTCAGCGACAGGGCGCGCGCGTTCGAGCCGACGACGTGACTCCGGATCGACGCGTCGCCGCCGCCGTCACTTTCTTCGCCCAGCCCGCTGCCGGCGCGGGCTTCCGCGGTGAGCGCGACGTCGCGGGCGGCGGATCCCCTGAAGTCGAAGCGAGTGATCGTCGCGTCTCCCACTGGAAGGTCGGCGCCGATGTCGGCGCTGCCCCCGAGCGCGCGGAGGTGGGCTTCGAGATCGCCTCCGAGCTCGTTGCTAGCCGACAGAGCAGTCGTGGCGTGCCCCCTCCCGGTCCGCGACACGGCGCCGCGCGCCGTCTGATCGAGGACGAGCAAGCCCGTGGTCCCCCCGCTGACCGCGTCGTTCAGCTCGATGGATCCAGAGCTCCCGCCCGAGAAGAGGGCAGCGCTCTGTGCGAGCGCCTCGACGCGCACTGCGCCGCCGCCGGTCGACACGCCGCGAGCCGTCGCGATCGCTTCGCCAGGCGTCGCACCAGCGCCGGCGGTGGCTTCGGCGCGCACCGAGACGGGCGAAGCGCCGGCATTGCGCCCCTCTGCGTAGCTCGTGGCGTCCCCGCCAAAGCCACCCTGGGACGCGCCCCCGAATGCGCGATCGACGATGCGTACCTCGCTGTCAGCCTCCGCGATCCCGACGGATCGGCTCGAGGCATCGCCGCCCGGGCCCGCGGCCGGTGTTCCCGAGCCGAGCCCACGGTCGCCGTTTCCTCCGCGGGCGCTAGTCTGGTAACCGGACACGGTACTTGCCGTGCCGATCTCGACCGCGTGACCGTCGCCGAGGGTACGTGCCTCCAGATCCAGGATCGCGTCGCCGCCTCTGCCGCCGGGGATGGAATCACGGAAGCCCTCGCCGCCTTCGCCCCCGAGCGCTCCCGCCTGGATCGCGACCGATCCTCCCTGATTCGTTCCGCGCGCGCGCACGGATACCCCGCCAGCATCTCCAGCCCGCGAGGTGAGCGTGCTGGCATCGCCTGCCGGCGAGCCGATCGCGCTGAGATGAAGACTCAATTCATCAGCGTCGACCGACTGGTTCAGCTCGTTGTGGACATCACGCGTGCCGGGATGGACCGCGGGATCGTCGTTGCGCAAGCGGATGGTCTGCTCGAGGTGTAGCCGGCCGGTCGTCTCGCCCCTCGCTACGTCGACAATCGACGCGTTTCCGATGCCCTGGACGATCTCGGCGATGACGGAAACGTCGCCCCCGCCGGTCGAGATACCCTCCGCGCGTCCGATTTCGGCGCGGCCCCCGGGCGCGATCTCGGCCGAACGCGTGAACCCGGTCCCGCCGGCCTCCGCGCGCGCGAACACGTCGACGGGCGCGTTCGACGAATTTTCGGCGTACGCCTCTACATACGCGTCGCCGCCGGCGCCGAAGCTTTCACCCTCTCCGCCGACCGCGGTCGCCCGCGCGTCGGCGGTGCCCGGCGTTCGTGTCTCGGCAATCGCGCGTGCGTCGCCCCCGTCTCCGCCTTGCGGCGGCGGGAAGCCGCCATCTCCGCCGTATGCGCCCGCGATATTGCTCGCGTCGTTGCTGATCGCGACGGCGTTCGCGTCGGCTCCGTCTTCGCCTCGGGGCACACGCGATTGGAGGACGACGACCGACTCGGCCTGCGCGCTAGGCGGATTCACGCCGATCATGAAGATCGCGAGGATGCTGAGAAGGGATGCGAGTGCGGGCGAGGGCCGATGGGCGTGGTCGGACCGCGGATGCGGTCTTCGAAGAGTGAGTGGCGACAAACGGGTGAGACCTCCGGCACCCTCTTCGGCCGCCGCAGGGCGGAGACATAACGGTGCTGGATGGATGTGGTCTCCGAGTGCCCGATGTGTCAGGGAGCCCCGTCGGAATCATCAGCGGTCGGTGTGGGGGCGATCTGGGGTCGGCTGTCGGGAACATCACGCTCCCACCCACGGGCGTCCTCCAGTCGCACCGGTGCCTCGAGGTGGCTTCGTCTGCAGAGATCGTCTGATCGGTCTGGTCGCCCTCACGCTCTTCAACGCGCCGCGTGGCCATATCGATGAGGTGTACAGAACGCGATCACGCCAGTTGATCGTACGGGCCGTCCCTCTGCGATCGGTGATGTATCGTGAACGGGGTCGCGCCGGACGGCCTGTGTCCTGGCTCCCACCCGGAATCGCGATCGAGAATACTCTGATGAGCGCAGTGGAAATCGAAGACGTGGGGCGAGTGCGGGTTCTGACGATCGATCGCCCCGAAGCGCTGAACGCGATGAACCAGGCGGTCTTCGAGGGGCTGCGGGAGGGCTTGAAGGACGCGGCGTCAGACGACGGCATCGCCGTCTGCGTCGTGACCGGGCGCGGCGAGGCGTTCAGCGCGGGGCAGGACCTGACAGAAATGGAACAGGTCGCCTCGGGCGAGATCAAGACGAAGTTCCCGTCGATGCTCGTCGTCCTCAAGGACTTCGAGAAGCCACTCATCGCCGCGGTGAACGGCATCGGCGTCGGAATCGGAATGACGATGCTGGGCCACTGTGATCTCGTCTTGATGGCGGACAGCGCGCGGCTGAGGACACCGTTTCCTCAGCTCGGACTGGCGCCGGAGGCAGCTAGCAGCGTGACCTTCCCGGACCGGATGGGATGGCAGAACGCAGCCTACGTCTTGATGTCGGGGCGATGGTTCGACGCCGAGGAGTGTCACGAGATGGGGCTCGCGTGGAGGGTCGTCCCGCGCGACCGACTGATGGACGAGACCATGGTCGTGGCGGAAGAGCTCGCTGCGAACCCGATCGAATCGCTCGTTGCGACGAAAAAGCTCTTGCTGGCATCGGGCCAATCGGAGCGCACGCGAGACGCGCACGATCGTGAGATGAAGGCCTACGGCGATCTTCTGGGCGGCCCCGCGAACGTCGCCGCCGTCCGCGCCTTCCTCGAGCGCAAGCCCTGCTAGGGTTCGTCCACCCATGACGACCTCCAACCTCGACGTCCTCGCCTACGGCGACAGCCCGATCGGCAACATCTGTCTGCGCCGCCGAGAGCTCCTGGCCAGCCCGGGAACGATCGTCACCGAAATCACCGTCGACCACATGCTCTTGATGAGCAGCTATCACACCGCCTCCGAGCGTGCGCTGTCGAGCCGAGCCCTGGAGCGCCACGGCGGGACCGACGGGCTTCGGGTGCTCGTCGGCGGTCTCGGCCTCGGCTACACCGCGCAGGAAGCGCTGAAGTCGGAGGCCGTCACGCGCGTCGACGTGGTCGAGTTCCTGCCGCAGGTGATCGGCTGGATGAAGAACGGGCTCGTTCCGCTCTCGGACGAGCTGAACAGCGAGCCGCGCTATTCGGTGATCGAGGGCGATGTGTACGCGATGCTCGCCGCACCGTCGGAGATTCAGTACGACCTCATCCTGATCGACGTCGATCATTCGCCCGACGAGCCGCTCGCGGATGCGAACGCGGCCTTCTATACGGAAGCGGGCCTCAGAAGAGCCAAGGAACACCTGCGTCCCGGCGGCGTGCTCGGGGTCTGGTCCTACGCGGACAGCGGGCCCTTCGCGGATGCGGTTCGCGCTGTATTTCCGCACGGCGAGATCGCGCCGGTCGAGTTCGACAACGAGCTCACGGGTGAAGAAGAGACGAACTGGCTCTTCCTCGCGGACAACGACTAGCTCGGACCCCGGCGAGCGATCGGACGACTACTCGAACTCCTCGGCTTCGCCCCCGCCGTGGAGCGTCCAGATCTCGCGACCGGACTTGAGCCGTTTCCGGTCGATCCGCATCTCATCGGCGCCCTCGGACTCCGCCATCGTCTGGAGCTCACCCAGATCTGCGTCGGAGCCGTCGCAGAACCCGATGGGACGCTCGTTGTTCGGTTGATTGAGCTGAACCTGGAAGTCGCCGCGGTCCCACCGAGTCTGGGTCTCGTTCGAGTAGGGGTAGATCATCGTGAACGGAGCCTACCGCACGGCTTCGGCAGCGGCGCCGAAGCCGGTCCGGCGGCTCGGATCAGGCTGGCTCGGGAAGGCTGGGGACGCCCGATGCCTCGTAGGCGTCGAGTGCTTTTCGAACCCAACGCATCTCGTCGTTCCGGGTGCGCGCGCGGGTCTTCTCCGGGTCGATTCCGTAGACGCGTGCTGCATTCAAGCCGAGGATCTTGGCCTTGATCGCCGGTGTGAGCTCGGGGTAGCCGTAGCGCTCCCTCATCTCGACGGGAATCTGAAACGCGCGAAACGCGTCGATGGCGGGCTGGGTGGGTCCGTACCAGATCGAATCGCTCCCCCAGAGCACATTGTCCTCCCCGACAGCGCCCAACAATTTGCCCAGCACATGGGCCGCTTCGTCGGGGCGTCGGATCAGACAGAACCAGGTGCTGCCGAGCTCGGCGTACACGTTGCTGCCAGGCGAGATGCCCGACTCGCGCAACGTCGTGAGGAGCCGATTCGTCCCGACGTTCTGGGTCTGCTCCGTGTAAGGCCCTTCTTCGGCCTCGCTCGTCGAAGGCATTTCGTAGGCCGAGTGGTAGATCAGGAAGTCGAGGTCCGGAAAGGCTTTGGCCGCCGGGCCGACGTCCCGCGGCGATCCGGTCGGCACGAGGTTGCTGATGCCTTTGTGGATGCAGACGATCCGGTTGCCTATCGAGCGCACCCGCTCGAGGAAGGGAAGGCCGACCGCTTCATCGTCGAGCCACCAGGCCGAGTTCTCTACGAAGCCCATCCCCTCCATGTGGCCGATCGTGTAGACCTTCCATCCGGCCGGCCGATAGCGCTCGAAGATGGCCTGCATTCCCTCGATCTCGCCGCCGGCGTCCGGATGAACCACCGCGTGGTTCAGTAGTCGCCCCTCCGCACCCAGTCGGTCGAGCAGCGCCCGCGTCCCGGCCATCTCGGCGTTCCAGAGCATGCGGGTATCGTCGAGTCCGGGTGCCGACGTCAGAACCGCGACGTCGGTTTCACTCTCGAGATAGACGCATCGCAGATATTCGGCGAACGAATGTGCCTCCCAGCCATCGAGCCCGGACCACCAATCCGGCATCAGCGCTCGATAGGTATCGAGCAGGCTCTGCTTCCAGGCGGTCGAACTCCGATTCGCCACGTAGTGGGTCTGGACGTCGATGACGAGCTCTTCTCCGCCGAGGGCCTCGGCGGAGGCTGCGGTATCGAGCGCCGCCTCCTTCGGGATCCGGTAGTAGTCCGATCCGAAGCTCTCGTTCAACGCGAGCAGGCCTTGGGCCGTGCCTTGCCGACCCGCCCAATAGTTTCCGAGTCCATGTCCGGTGCGGCGCGCCGATTCGGGTCCGTCCTCGATCACGCGCTGAGCGGCGTGGCGCGCTCGGGTGGAATCGGGAGGTGGGACGAACTCGTCGGTGCTCCGACGCTGCAGGACGATCGGAATCGCCGGTCGCCGATCCTGCGTGCTCATCATTGCTCCTCTCTGCGTGTGGGATGCAACGCCGATCCTCGTGTCTCGACGGCGTGGCGCCTACCGCGGCGAGAATCTCCGTCAGTCCTTCTAGCCAAACGGGAGTCCCCCCAGCTCTGCTGGGGAGGCCTCCAGAGTTTGAC
>CAZAUR010000019.1:0-121763 GCA_964488255.1 uncultured Spirochaetaceae bacterium
CTTTGAGCGGGTCACCTGGATGCCCCCGGCTTTGCCGGGGGAGGATGTCACCCCGTCGGATTTGCGCTGGGCCCGTGGTCCCAGGCACAATGGGGATCCGCCCGAACGGCGCGCGCCCTGCCGCGCCCCGAGGAGACCCCCATGGCCGCCGAAGCGACGATCGAGACCGACTCTCAACCCACGCCGGACCCGGAAGCCCTGCGCGAGTTCGCCGCGAAGCTCGACCGCGCGAACATGAAGAAGATCGGCGCGTTCCACTTCGCGATGGTGATGGGCGCGCTCACGCTCTGGGGAGCCGCCGAGGCCTGGTCCCAGACGACCGGCTGGGCGATCGCGGGGCTCGCCGCGGTCGCGAACGCGGTGATCGCCGGGACAGTGATCGCGTCGACCCTGCACGAGTGGGGACACTTCACCGGCGCCCGACTGACCGACGCGCCGTCGCCGGTCCTCGACGCACCGCGCAACCACTTCTTCATGTTCGACTTCAAGATGCAGGACGCGAACGTCCGTCAGTTCACCTGGATGAGCTGGGGCGGAATTCTCGTACCGTGGGTGATCGTGCTCGCCGCTCTCATCTTCATTCCGGTCGGCCTCACGAGCGGCGCGGCGTTGATCGCCACGCTCGTCGCGAAGGCCGTCGCCGCGAGTCACTTCGAAGTCCCGATCGTGCGCGACGCGAACGCCTGCGGTGATCACAATGAAGCGTTCAAGCGCGGAATCGCGGGCGGGCTCGATACGAGTGGGCGCGTCGGAAACCTGACCGGGATCGCAGTCTTCGCGCTGCTGCTCCTCGTCTTCTGAGGCGCCGATGTCCACGGAATCAACTGAAAGCGAGCGAGGCGCAGACGTCCGGATCCCTCCGCCGATCATCCCCGTCGTCCTGCTGATCGTCGGCCTCGTGATCGACCGGAGCGTCGCGCCCTTCGGCGCGGGCGCCGAGGGCGTCCTGCGATGGGCACTCGGCGTCGCGCTCACCCTGGTCGGCATCGGCCTGATGGGCGCTGCCGCGGGGCTCTTCCGCAAGACCGGCCAGGACCCGAAGCCCTGGGAGCCGGCCCCCGAGTTGATCATCGAGGGGATCTACAACTACACCCGCAACCCGATGTACGTCGCGTTCGGTGCGCTGCAGGCCGGAATCGGCTTCCTCTTCGGAAGCGTGACACCGGCCGTCCTCGTCCCCGTCACGTGGTGGATCATCTACCTGATCGCGATCCGCCACGAAGAGGTGTACCTGCGCGGGAAGTTCGGCGCGGACTACGAGGCCTACCTGGGTAGCGTGCGCCGTTGGCTCTGAGCCGGCCTTCCTAGGACACGAGCAGAGACGGGCGCTCGGCCTCCACGTAGGGCCGCAGCTCGGCGAGGGTCTCGCGGAGCGCGCGGATCGCGAAGTCGATCTCGCCTTCGCCCATCGGCGTGCTCACGCAGTACATGCCGCGGCTCGACGACATCACGCCGTGGCGCAGCATCCCGAGGTGGAGGAGCGCGGCGATGTGGCCGGCCGCGATGATCCCGTCGATGGTGTCGCGTGCGTCGCCGATCTCCGCGTCCGTCAGGTGGAGGTTGCTGAGAGAGCCCCGGCCGACCGCACGACCACGGATCCCTGCCGCGACGAACGCCGCGTCGAAGCCTTCGCGAAGGCGCTCGCCGAGGGCGTTGATCCGCTCGGCGTCGGCTGCGCCGTAGTCGCGAATCGCGGCGAGACCCGCGGCCATCGTGAGGGCGTTGCCGCTGAACGTGCTCGCGTGCATGACGGGGCGGTCCTGGTCGGGGCTGAATCGCTGCATCAGGTCGCGCCGACCGCCGAGCCCTTCGCGACCTGCGCCTGGACCGCGGCGACGACGCGAGGGTGGGCGTGACCGTGGATCAGTGAAGTGAAGTTGTTCATGAAGTCGACGAGCGCGTTGCCGTCGACGTCATGGAGGCGGCACCCCTCGGAGCGCTCGATCACGAGGGGGTAGGGGCCGTAGTGCGCGCTCGCTCGCGTGTCGCCCCCGGGAAAGACCTGCTGCGCGCGCTTCGCCATCGACTCGGAGGTCGGGCTGAAGCGGCGGTACTCACTGACGAGAGGGTGTTCGTCTCCGGGGATGGCGTGCTCCCTGGTGGCCTCAGCGGACCGTGTCCTCGAGGACCGTCCCGTCGAAGAATCGAGGATTGGTGTCCGTGTAGAACCGCAGCGCGTTTCCGTAGACGAAGTCCCGGAAGTCGTGCTTCGAGAGGAGTCCGTCCTCGAGCGGCTCGATCGCTTCGGCGAGCACCTCACGCATGTCGGGCACGTCGAAGTGGCCGATGTCGGACCCGTACATCGCGGAGAGCCGCGCTCCGAAGGGAAGCAGGTCCGACTGGAACGCGACCGCGTTCAGGCGGTCGTCGGCCTCGCAGCCGAAGAAGAAGTTCGGCAGGAAGAGGTCCGGGATCTCGCTCGCGCTCGCGATCTCGATCGCCCGGAACTCGTCGAGCTCCGCATCGCTCGGGCGATTGTCCTTCTGACCCGGTGTCGTGAGGAGCGCGCCTTCGATCTTCTCGCGCGTCGCGGGACCGACGGCGCCGTAGGTCTCGGCGAGCTTCGCGAAGGCGGCCTGGTCGAGGAGGGCCGGGTCGAGATTCCGTTTCACGGCGTCGAGGTTCCGCTTCTCGAAGTGGCCGACGAGGTCGGCAAAGAGGCTGGCGGCCCAGCCGACGCCGCCCTCGAGGTGCGCGATGCGGAGATCGGGGAAGCGTCGCGTCACGCCGCCCAGGAAGAGCGCCTTGCAGAGGGCTTCGCCCGCGGCGGCGAAGTGGCCGATGTGGTTGTAGACCCAGTTGCTCGTCGAGCGGCGGGTTCCCCAGCCGTTGCCCTGGGAGTGCGTGCCGAGGGAGACACCGAGCTCGATCGCGCGCTGCCAGAACGGGTCGTAGTCGTGGGGCGAGTCGAGGCCGTAGGTGTCGAGCCAGAACGCCCAACGCCGCAGGTCCGGGTCGTCGTTTTCGAGTCCCGCCGGAATGCGCAGGTTGTAGGTCGGGATCACGACCGCCTTGAATCCGAGCTCGAGCACGGCGTAGTCGAGCTCTTCGATCGCTTCTTCGGGGGTGTGTGTCGGGACGGCGGCGACCGGGACGAGTCGGTCGGTGCAGCCGTCGAAGGCGTCGCGGTGGTAGCGGTTGAGCGCGCGGCAGCCCCCGCGGCGCAGGTCGGCGTCCGGGAGCTGGAAGAACGCGAGACCGGTGCTCGGGTAGACGATCGAGACGTCGCATCCGAGCTCGTCCATCCGGCTGCGCAGATAGCGCGGGAACGAGGCGGCCGCGCGATCCTCGGCGCTTCGCATCGGGCGGGTCCACCACGGCGGCTTCGTCATGTGCCGCGCGGCGCGGTCGGCCGGGTCGTGTTCGTACCAGTCGGCGACCGCACCGAGTACGCCCTTGAAGAGACGGTCGAACTCGGGCTCGATCCCGACGTCGCGCAGGTACTCGGCGAGCGCCGGGACGAATTCCGTCGTGTGACCGTCCGCATCGATCACCGGATGGTCCAGCTGGCTGCGGATCTCGTACGCCGTTCGCGTGGCACCGCTCATTTCACGATCCCTTCATCACGCAGCGCCGCGATCTGGTCGTCCGTGAGAGCGAGTCGGTCTCGCAGTACCTCGTCGGTCTGCTCGCCGAGGGTCGGCCAGCGCCTCGGGGCGTGGCCGACGTCGTCCTTCGTTCCGAAGCGAATGGGGCTCCCGACGATGTCGACGCTCTCAGGGTTCCCTGCGACCGGGAAGCGGTGAACCAGACCGCGGGTCGTGACGTGCGGATCCGACGTGATGTCCTCCGCTCGATTGACCGGACCAGCGGCGACACCGTGGCGTGCGAGCTCGGCCGCGGCGTCGTGCTTGGATCGCGTCTTCGCCCAGCCCTCGACACCGGGGCGAATGACCGTCTCCAGGTGCTCCGCCCACCCCGACCGGGTCGCGAGTCGCGGATCCTCGGTCCATTCGGGATGTCCGATCGCCTCGCACAGTCGCGGAAAATGCGGCTCGCGCACGACCTCGATCGTGAACCAACCGTCCTTCGCGCGGAAGGCGTCGAGGATGCCGATGCCGCGGGTCGCCGTGCTCGGGTCCACGCCGACGCTCTCGAGATGCACGACGTCGGCGATCGCGATCATCGCATCGTACATCGATACGTCGACGTGCGTCCCGACGCCCGTGCGGTTGCGCTCGTGAAGCGCCGAGAGCAGGCCGATCACCGCGTAGAGGGCGGGGCCGATGTCACCGAGGGCGCCAGCGCTCGCGAGCCGCGGCGCTGCATCGCCCACGCGCGCGTACTCGTAGAGTCCCGCCATGGCTTCGACGACGGGCGCGTACGCGGCGCGCTCCCGATAGGGACTCGGCGGATCCGTGCGGTTGCCGAAGCCGGAGATCGACAAGTAGAGGACGCCCGGGTTGCGCTCGCGCACGGCGGCGTATCCGATCCCGAGCTGGTCGGCGGTCCCGGGTCGAAAGTTCTCGGCGACGGCGTCGACGTCGCTCGCGAGGTCGAGGAAGAGATCGCGACCGCGTTCGGACTTGAGGTCGATCGAGATCGTCGACTTGTCGAGGTTGCTGCGAACGAAGGTGGAGCCGGTCGTGGCGCCGTCCGCCTCCGTCAACTGCGGTCGGCCGTGGCGCCCGGACTCGCCGGCAAGCGGCTCGACCTTGAGCACGTCCGCGCCGAGGAGGGCGAGGAGCTGGGTCGCGTGCGGGAGCGCGATCATCTGTTCCGCCGCGAGGATGCGGACGCCGGCGAGGGGACGGTGGCTCACGTCGGATCTCCGAGGGCGCCGCTCGCGCGGAGGGCTTCGATTCGGCGCGCGTCGTATCCGAGGACCCGAGCGAGGATCGCGTCGCTGTGCTCACCGTGCGCGGGCGATCGCAGAGCCGAGACCGCACGATCGACGTCGATGCGAACCGGCGTCGAAGGGATCGACATCGCGTGGACCGACGGATCGGTCCACAAGTCCCGCGCTTCGAAGTGGGGGTCCGCGAACGTCTCGCCGGCTTCGTGGACGGGCGCACCGGCAACGTCGTGCTCGACGAAGAGCGCGATCCATTCATCGAGCGAGCGCGTCGCGAAGAGTCGGGTCAGCTCCGCGCGCAACGCTTCGTTCCCGTAGTCGTGATCCGCATAACCTTCGCCGGGCCAGCGCTCGAAGAGGTCGAGGCGATCGACCGCGCGACAGAAGTTCTGCCAGAAGCGCTGCTCCGTCGCCATCAGCAGAACGACGCGCTCGTCGCCCGTCGCGTAGTACTGATAGCGGACGTCGTGTTCCGGACAGCGCTTGCCATCGTTGGCCAGGGGGAGCTCTGCGGCGGCCGCGTGGGCGGCGTGCCGCTCGCGCGAAGCCGCGTCGTCGCGCGCCTCCGCATCGATCGCCTCGAACGCGATCCGCCAACCGTTCCAGACCGCACCGGCGTCTGCCTGACTGACTTCGAAGCGCGCGGGCTCGCCGCTGATGCGCGCCCGGAGCAGGCCAGAGACCAGGGCGAGCGCCCCGTGGAGCGGCGCGGCTTCGAGCCCCTGCCAGACGTGCCCGGACGGGCGGCTCAGCGTGCCATCGCGGCGCACGGGCGGCGCGAGTCCTGCGTACGCGTCGAAGGCGAGGCCGTGGGAAGCGAGGTCCCGATAGGGTCCGTCTTCGCCCCAGCCGGATACGCCGACGAAGACGAGGCGCGGGTTCGCCTCGAGCAGCCGCTCCCAGCCGAGATCCCGACGTGCGAGCGCGCCCGGCCGCATGCCTTCGATCACCGCATCCGCCTCCCGAACGAGCGCGAGGAACACCTCGCGGCCCTCGGCCTTGCGGAGGTCGAGGGAGAGGCTCTGCTTGCCACGGTTCCATCGCCGCGAGGCGGGCGACTCTCCGTCGATCGGACGGGCGAGCAAGCGCGACGGATCGCCCAGTCCGGGGGCTTCGACCTTGATGATCTCCGCGCCGAGATCGGCGAGGTGCATCCCGACCGCGTTCGGGGCGAACTGCGCGACCTCGAGGATTCGGATGCCAGCGAGGGGGAGGGTCATCGGGTTCGAGCGTACCGGCCTGCCGCCGGGGTTTCGAGCCGCCGATTTCGCCGCGACGAGGGCTAGGCTCGGGGAGGCCGGTCGTGAACCAGGGGCAAGTGATGAGGGATCGAGCGAAAGGCGTGCCGCGAACGATCGCCCCGACGGGCGACGACGAAGCGATCGCCCTGGAAATGAGCGATCCCGAGGACCTCGTCGCGCGCCTCCTCGACGCCGAGCGACGCGGCGCGCTCTATCCCTACTACCACCGCCTGCGAGCGCTCGCGCCGGTGCATCGGACCGAGGTCGCCGGACTGCCGCCGGGCACATATTTCCTCACCCGGGCGGCAGACGTCGATCGCGTCGCGCGCTCCGATGACGCGGTGAACGATCCCCGAACCGCCGAGGTCTGGAACTACGAAGGGACTGGGGAGGGCGCCTTCTACCGCATGATGAGCCGCGCGATGCTCTTCCTCGAGCGCCGCGATCACGACCGGGTGCGTCGACTCGTGTACAAGGCATTCACGCCGAAAGCCGTCGCGCCCCTCGGACGCCTGACTGCGGAGGTCGCAGGCGATCTCCTCGCCGCCGCCGCGGGTCGCGCGGAGATCGACTTCGTCGAGGACTTCACGTACCCGCTGCCGCTCCGCGCGATCATGCGGCTGCTCGGTGTGCCGAGGGAGGAGGAGGCGACGGTCGAGCGCTTCGCCTGGGACTTCGCGCGCGCGGGGGATCCGATGTCGGCGACGCCCGAGATCATCGCGCGGGGGAATGCCGCGGCCGAAGGGTTTCACGCGTTCTTCGGAGAGCTCTTCGATGCCCGGGTGCGGGATCGTTCCGACGATCTGATCTCTGCCCTCGTTCACGCGGAGGCCGACGGTCGCTCCCTCGATCGAGAGGAGGCGATCGCGACCCTCGCGCTGCTGCTCCAGGCGGGTCACGACACGACTTCGGACCTGATCGGCAACGCGCTGATCGGGCTCTTCAGGCACCCTGAAGCGCTGGCGCGACTGGTCGCGCGGCCGGAAGCGGTGGAGGACGCCGTGGAGGAGCTGCTGCGATATGACACGTCGGTGCAGATCTCGATGCGCTTGGCGCGCGCGCCGATCGACGTCGGCGGCGTGACGATTCCCGAAGGCAGTCTGATCGCGCTCGGATACGGCGCGGCGAATCGCGACCCGGCGGTCCATGCCGATCCCGATCGACTCGAGCTCGATCGCAACCCCGCGCATCTCTCGTTCAGCGCAGGGGCCTACTACTGTCTCGGCAATGCGCTCGCGCGCGCGGAAATCACGGCGGCGCTCGGCGTGCTGTTCCGGCGTGCTCCGAAGATTCGTCCTGCGACCGATGGCTACGTCGAGCGTTGGACGTCGCGGCTGCGCGGGCCGCTCGAGCTGCGCGTGAGACTCTAGGCCGGCCAGGCGCCTCGTTTCCCGCGAGCACCGCGTCGCGTATGCTCGTGCGACCGAGGAGCCCCCCATGCCCGAACTCGCCTTCCGTACCGCCCGAGAGATCGCCCACGCGATCCGCAGCGGCGACCTCTCCGCCCTCGAGGCGGCCGACTACTTCATCGGGCGCATCGAGCGCTACGACGACGACGTGAACGCGGTGCCCGTCCGCGACTTCGATCGCGCGCGCGAGGCCGCGAAGGAGGCCGACGCGGCGATGGCGAAGGGCGATGCGCATGGCCCGCTCCACGGCGTGCCGATGACGATCAAGGAGTCCTACGACATCGCGGGCCTGCCCACGACCTGGGGCTTCCCCGACTTCAAGGACAACATCGCGAGCGGCGACTCGTTCTCGGTCGAACGCTACAAGGAGGCGGGGGCCGTCTTCCTCGGCAAGACGAACGTCCCCGTCGCCCTCGCGGACTTCCAGAGTTACAACCCGATCTACGGCACGACCAGCAATCCCTTCGACACGAGGCGCACCCCTGGCGGGTCCTCGGGCGGGAGCGCGGCCGCGCTCGCGGCGGGACTCACCTCCCTCGAGTCCGGCTCCGACATCGGCGGCTCGATTCGTAACCCGGCCCATTTCTGCGGCGTCTACGGGCACAAGCCGACGTGGATGATCGTGCCGCCGCAGGGGCACGCGCTCCCGGGACAGCTCGCGAGTCCGGACATCGCGGTCTGCGGTCCCCTCGCGCGCAGTGCCGACGACCTCGCGCTCGCCCTCGGGATCGTGAGCGGACCCGAGCCGCTGCAGTCGGATGGTTGGACGCTCACGCTGCCGAAGCCGCGCCACGGCCGCCTCGCCGACTTCCGGGTCGCGATCTGGGCGACGGACGAGATGGCGCCGGTCGATGCCGAGGTCGAGGCGCGGGTGCATCTCGTCGCGGACGTGCTGCGCAAGGCCGGCGCGACCGTCTCGGAGACGGCGCGACCTTCCTTCGACCGCGCGGTCGCCCACGCGACCTATCTCAGCCTGCTGAACTCGATCATGGGCGCGACGATCACGGAGGAGGAGCGCGCACAGTTCGCAGCGGTCGCGGCGGAGTACGACAAGAACGATCTCTCTCCGAAGGCGGTGAACGCGCGCAGCATGATCATGAACCATGCCCAGTGGCTCGGTGCGAACAACCACCGGGAACGCCTGCGCTATGCGTGGCGCGACTTCTTCAGCGACTGGGACGTCCTGATCTGCCCGCAGATGGCGACCCCCGCGTTCCCGCACGATCAGTCGGACTTCGCCGGGCGGACGATCGAGGTGAGCGGCGAGCGCCGTCCCTATTTCGAGCAGCTCTACTGGTCCGGCGTGATCACGGAGTCGTACCTGCCGAGCACCGCCTTCCCGACCGGGCCGTCGGAGGAAGGTCTGCCGATCGGCCTGCAGGCCGTGAGCGGGGAGATGCACGACCACACGACGATCGAGTTCGCGCGATTGATGGCGGACGAAATCGGGGGGTTCGTGGCACCGGACGGGTACCGAGACTGAACGCCAGGCGCACGCGTCGAGCGCTGCGCGCCGATCTCACCCCATCCCGCGCCCGTACGTCGCCATGTCGAAGTAGTCGCGCCAGACCGCGATCTTGCCGTCGCGCATCTCGAACACGCCGGTGCAGGGGAGGTCGACGTGTTTGTCGCCGGCTTCGGTCCGATCGAGCCGCTCGGCGATCACGACGTCCCCGTTCTCCATCACGTTCAGCACGTCCCAGGTCGTCTTCGTCCAGGACGCCGTGAACCCGCGGATGAACTCTTCGACCGCGTCGCGGCCCTGAATCGGGGCGGCGGGCATGTTGTGGTACACGCCGTCCTCGGTGAAGTAGTTCGCGAGCTCGACCGGGTCGAGGCGCGACCAGGCGGCGCAGAACTCGACGATCACGTCGGCGTTGCTGGGCATCGGGTTCATTCTCCTCTAGCTGCAGACAGGATCGAGCATATCAGCCGCGACGCTTCGCCGCGCTATCGTCGGACCGGGGAAGGGCGTCCATGTCGAAGGTCGACGCAGTCGTCTACGGTCGGTTCGAGGTCCAGCGCCTCGAAGCGTGGCGTCGATTCATGGACACGATGTACGGACTGGAGCTCGAGCCTTCGGCCCGGCCCGGCCCGGCGAGCTCGAAGCCGTCGTCGACGACGACGGTTCGACGTTGATCTTCTCGCAAGGCGGAGCCGACGACATCGTCGCGACCGAATGGCGCTGCCGCGACCTCGATGGATTGAAGGAACGAATCGATTCGACCGGCGCCCGCGCCGAGTGGGCCGGCGACGAGGACGCGAAGGCGCGCGGTGCGACGCGGATGCTCCGGACGACGGACCCGGACGGCCTCGCCGTCGAGGTCGTCGATGCGACGTCCTCCCACGCGCCCTATTCGAAGCCGGATCATGACCTCGCGTATCGAACCGGCGAGCTGGGGGTCGGCCACTTCACGTCTTCCTGGAAGTGGCGGATCACCACGCGGTCGGCCGCCACTTCGAGCGCGTGCGCGAGGCGGGGATCCCGATCGCCCACGAAGTCGGTGTGCATCCGAACGACGACCTGTTCTCGTTCTACGTGCGGTCGCCTTCCGGCTTCCAGACGGAGATGGGCGCGGAGGGTCGCCTCGTCGACGGGCCCGAGCCCGTTCTCACCTACCGAGGGATGGCCCGATGGGGCCACCGGATGCCCCTCGGAGAGAAGATCCACATGCTCCCGCTGGTCGCCCAGGCCGCCTGGAGGCAGTTCCGGGAGCGACTTGGTCGTTAGTCCCCGGTCCTCGCGCGATTCGCCCGACGGAGAGAGCACGACATGAGAGCCACCCTGAGCCCCGCAGCCACGCTCACCCTCGACGAGGCGAACGCGATCGCCGCCGCCGCGATCGCGGAGGCACGCAAGCTCGAGCTCGCGCCGGTCTGCGTCGCCGTCCTCGACGCCGCGGGGACGACCAAGGCGCTCCAGACCGAGGACCGGGTCGCGCTCATGCGTCCGACGATCGCGACCGCGAAGGCGTGGGGTTGTCTCGGTCTCGGCTTCTCGACGAAGACCTACACGGCGATGGCCGAGGGCATGGGCCCGCTCGTCGATACGTTTCGCGAGCTCGCGGAAGGCCGGCTCGTGCCTTCGCCCGGGGGCGTGTTGATCTCGCGCGACGGCGTGCTCGTGGGTGCGGTCGGCGTGTCCGGGGATACCGGACCGAACGACGAGCTCTGCGCGGTGGCCGGGGTCGAGGCGGCGGGGCTGGGGGCGCAGCTCTGACTCGGAAGCGCCGTCGTCATTCCGCCACCTCGGGCAGCGGAATCGCGGTCGTGCTCTTGATGCTCTCCATCGCGAAGCTCGAGCTCACGTCGGAGAGGTCGGCCACGCTGATCAGCTTCTTGTAGATGCGGTCGTAGTCGCCGATGTCGCGGGCGATGACCTTCAAGAGGTAGTCGACGTCGCCGCTCATCCGGTGGATCTCGACGATCTCCGGGATGCGGGTCACGCCCTCCGCGAAGCGTTCGAGCCATTCGTCGTTATGCCGATTCGTTCGGATCGACACGAAGACGGTCAGGCCACCGCCGAGACGCCGCGGGTCCAGGATGGCGACCCGGCCCTGGATGACGCCGGCCGCTTCGAGACGCTTGATCCTTCGCCAGCACGGGTTCTGGGACAGACCGACGACGTCTGCGATCTCCTGGACCGAGCGCGAGGCATCGGTCTGGAGCTCCCTGAGGATCGCGACATCGAGCGAGTCGAGATGATCTACAAATTCATCCATCGGAGCAAAATTTACCCAAGATGGAGCCAATTTCGAGAGGTAATTGGGAGGAAAATGCCTCTGATTCGCAATAGGATCATCCGATCAGTCTGACTCGAACCGCGCTCGATCGGAGGCGTTCCCGTGATCCGCCGCATCGCCCATCGCTACTTCACCGAGCATCCCGATTCGGTCGGCGAGACCTACCTGCAGCACTGCAGGATGGCGCTCGGCTTCTCGCTTCGGATGCTCGTCGCCGGATTCGCTTGTGGGGTCCACGGCTTCGTTCCCGGCTTGTGCCGCAGCTTCGGAAGCGACCACGTCGAGCGCCTCCACCGCGAGATGGTCGTCGAGCGCCGCCGGTCCACCTGACCCTCGCGCTACCGTCGTGATATGCGCACGGGGCTCCGTTTCGTCCTGATCGCGACCGCCGGCGTCGCCGTGGTCGTGCCGCTCGTGATCATCCTCTCCCTGGGCGCTCTCTACGCCCGCATCGTCTGGAACGCGCGGTCCGGGACGCCGCTGGTCGAACAGGTCGCGCACCCGGCGACGCCGCCTGCACCCGTTCCGACGCAGCGCGACGGAGACCAGATCCTCTTCGGCGACCTCCACGTCCACACGAGCTACAGCGCCGACGCCCAGCTGATGGGGATCCGGCTCGCCTCGCGTGAGCCCGACCGCGGGCCGAGCGACGCCTGCGACTTCGCGCGCTTCTGTTCGCAGCTCGACTTCTGGAGCATCAACGACCACGCCGAGAGCCTGACGCCCCGGCGCTGGCAAGCGACGATCGACGCCGTTCGCGAATGCAATGCCGTCGCCGGGGATCCGCGTGATCCCGACCTCGTGTCCTTCCTGGGCTGGGAGTGGTCGCATCGTGGTCTCGATGCCGAGACCCATTGGGGGCACAAGAACGTCGTGCTGCGTGAGACGGGCGACGACCAGATTCCGGCGCGTCCGTTGGCGTCGGCGTCCGGTCCGCCCTACGCGTTCCTCGCGATGGGCGCCATCGGCCCCTTTCAAGAGGATCTCGACTTCTCGCGCTTCGCCGACTTTCATCGTTACAGCGTGGACGTGATGGACGTGCCGGATTGCGAGCCGAACGTCGGCGTGCGCGATCTGCCCGGGGACTGCCGCGAGTCGGCGAGCACCCCCGAGGCGCTCTTCTCGAAGCTCGACGAATGGGGGCATCCCGCACTCGTGATCCCACACGGGCTCGCCTGGGGCACCACGAATCTCGCGCACGCGCGTCTGGAGGTCCAGCTCTCCCAGCACGACCCCGCGCGGCAGCGTCTGCTCGAGATCTATTCGGGACACGGCAACTCCGAGGTCTACCGGGACTTCCGCCGCCCGACGAGAGACGGCGACGGGCGCTGGACGTGCCCGGCACCGGACCCGTCGAGCGGCGTCGAGCTGTGTTGCCAACGCGCCCCGGCGGTCGCCCGCGCGCACTGTGCCGAGTCGGTCGCCGAGGCTTGCGATGCGGCGATCGACGTGGCCGTGCAAGTGGCGGCGGGGGCCGACGCGCAGCTGGGCTCGCCGCACTCGGCGGTCGAGGGTTCGACGATCGAGGAGTGGGGCGAATGTGGACAGCTCGGTCCGGACGCGTTCCTGCCGTCCTTCGACTATCGACCGCGCCAGAGCGCGCAGTACGCGCTGGCGATCGGGGAGCGCGACGGAAAGGGCGAGCCGAGGCGCTTCCGCTGGGGCTTCATCGGGTCGAGCGATACCCACCGTGCGCGCCCCGGGACGGGCTACAAGGAGTTCGGCCGGAAGATCATGACCGACGGCGCGGCCTACCCGATCCCGCGCGACCTGCTCGACGAGCGAGCTGGAAGCTCGTACTACACGGGCGGCCTCGCCGCGGTACACGCGCCGAGGCGCGATCGCGGTTCGATCTTCGAAGCGCTCGAGCGCCGCGAGACCTACGCGACGTCGGGCGATCGGATCCTGCTCTGGTTCGATTGGCTCGGGGAGGACGGGGAGGGCGCCCGGCCGATGGGCTCGGAGATCGCGAGCGCCGCAATGCCGCGGTTCAGAGTTCGAGCGATGGGCGCCTTCGAGCAGCGCCCCGGCTGCCCCGCCTTCGTCCACGCGGCGCTCTCGACCGAACAGATCGAGTCGCTCTGTCTCGGGGAGTGTCACCACCCGTCCGAGACGCGGAAGGCAATCGAACGGATCGAGGTCGTACGCATTCGTCCGGAGGACGGCGACCCCGGGAGCATCGCGGGACGCATCGAAGATCCGTGGCGCGTCATCGAATGTGCCGGCGATCCGGCCGGATGTGTCGTCGAGTTCGAGGACGCGGACTTTGCGCGCGCGCCGGTCGAGACAGCCTACTACGTGCGCGCGATCCAGGCGCCGAGCCCCGCCGTGAACGGCGATCCGCTGCGCTGCGAGCGGGACGAATCGGGGACCTGTATTCGGTCACGACCCTGTGGCGAAGGCGCCGATGGCACGCCCGAGGATTGCCTGGCCCCGGTCGCCGAGCGCGCGTGGAGCTCGCCGATCTTTCTCCGGCCTGTCGGTGCCGGCGCGTGATCATTGGAACGTCCCGTCCCCAATCCGCGACATAATGACGCACTCGAACTGCGGCGATCCCACCCCGACTCCGCGCCACGTTTCACGTACGACACAGCTTCGCGCGATCGTGCGAGCGGCATCGTCGTGAGCCAGACTTGGTACACACATTCGCGGCGTCGGACGGAGCGATGCTCCGGCGCCGCGAGCGTAGCCGCCGATTCAGGTGACGAATCGGCGACACGAATGCCGCCCTCCGGCGGAGAAGACGGAGAAATCTCATGTCTAGTTCTCGCTTGAAACGAACCCTCGTGCCGCTGCAGGCGGCAGCCTTGCTGGTCGCAGCGGCGCTGGTGCTGACGGCATCCGCTGCGTCCGCCAACGATGACGAGCTTCCGCTCTTCTCCGGCCTGATCGGAATCGATTTCGGGCTCGAGCGGCAGGACACGGGCGTTCCCGGCACTCACAGTGACACCGCCTTCGCCTACGGTGGCGATGGACGGGTCAGCGTCCCGATCCACGAGTCGCGCTGGACGCTGCAGGGGGACCTCTCGACGTTCCAGACCGAACAGGGGCAGTCGAACGCGACGACGGGCGCGTCCACCGTGGGGCTCCATCTGAGCTACCGCACCCCGCAATTCCTGGTGGGCGGTTTCGGAGCCTTCGCGAAGACCGAACAGAACGGCAACAGCAACGGCGGCGAGGGCTCGATCGTCGGTCTCGAAGGGCAGGCCTACGTCGGTGACTTGCTCACGCTCTACGGTCAGGTCGGCTGGGCGGACCATTCGAGCGACGTCAGCGGATTCCGCGACGGCTGGTTCGCGAACCTCGAGAAGCGCTGGTTCTTCGGACCCGACTGTGGACTGACGACGGGCTT
This sequence comes from uncultured Spirochaetaceae bacterium, assembly GCA_964488255.1. GTDB lineage: Bacteria > Myxococcota_A > UBA9160 > UBA9160 > UBA4427 > UBA4427. The sequence goes on from CAZAUR010000019.1 coordinate 14,541, forward strand.
CGGGTATGCCGCGACCGGCAACGCACGGTTCGGCGGGAACGACCTGGAGGTCTGGAGCTGGGAGGCGAGGGCGTTCACGCGAATCTCCAAACGGCTGCCGATCTACGCCACGCTGGGATATGAGGGTGCGCAGTACGACCTCGACAACCCGAACGCGGACGAGGGCGAGTCGCATCGCGTCGCGGCTGGCTTCCAATTCCTGTTCGGCGCCGACGGGACCGCGCTCGAGAACGATCGCCGGGGGGCCACCCTCAGCACGCCGATCGAAACCACCCTCGCGGCCGGCTGGCCGGTGCGCTTCTAGCGCCCGACTGCGACCGCACTGCCAGGATCCCAGGGAGCCCGCTTCTCCTCGGAGGAGCGGGCTCTTTTTCGTTGGCCTCGTCTGCCCTGCCGTGCGCGCTTCGGCTCAGAGCGCGCCGCCGTGTTGGGCCATCCACTCGCCCATGGCCTTCTGCGCGTCGGGATCGAACTGGCCGCCGAGCCGCTTGATCCGGTCCCCTTCGAAGTCGACGTGCTCGACGCCGTAGATCACCAGGTCCGGCACGCCGGCCTTCTGATAGGTGACCGTCCAGCGCATCGTGATCCGGTCGCCCTCGACCGAGGGCGGCTGGAAGTCAGGGATGCGCTGGTCGAACTTGCGATCGAAGGCATCGACGCTGCCTTTGAGCGAAGCCATGACCGCATCGCGGCCCACCACCTCCGCGCCGCTGTTGTCGGTCGTGGCTGCGTCATCGTGGAAGAAGGCGCCGACCCGGCTCCAGTCGTCGTCGACGTAGGTCTCTTCGAAGGCATCGGCGTAGGCCAGGTATCGATCGAGAATGCTCATGGGGGGCCTCCAGTCGATTTCGGGTGCGGACATCGAGGATACCCCGTGCCCGGGGACGGCGGAGTGCCTGAACGGCGCGACAGCCCGCTGGTCTAGATCCCGCTCTCGTCGTAGGCGTCCGACGCGCCCGGGCCGTCGGGACCGAGGCGTCCCTCGGAACCGAAGTGCCCCTTGCCCGGGACGTGATTGAACTCGACTCGGATGCCGTCGGGATCCTCGAAGAGGATCGAGTAGTAGCCGGGCGCGAAGCGTGATCCGTCTTCTGGGCCATGAATGATCTTCGCGTCGAGCTCCCGGGCGACGAATGCGTGGATCGCGTCGACGTCCGCCGCGGAGCGTGCGCGAAAGCAGAAGTGGTGGAGGCCGGCCGTGTCCTGATCGAATGCGTGGCGCTTCTTGTCTTCGGGCGCCTCGCGAATGAGGATGCCCGTGCGACTGCCGATGCAATAGAGGGTCGTTTCGTTCTTCACGAGGGTCTTCATCTCGAGGAAGTGACAGAGCTTCTCCCAGAAGGGTTGGCACGCATCGATGTCGTTCACCGTCATCTGGATGTGGGCGATTCCATTGACTTCGATGCTCATGGGTGTGGCCTCGCCCGCTCCGGCATTCACGATCGGGTGATGCAGGGTGGCGGCTTCGATCCACCCGGGCAACCCGCCGCGATCATGATCCGGGATTCAATCGGTCGCCGAGAGGCGCTCGCGGGTGTACGCGAGATCGAGATCCGTCTTCGTGTCCAGCGGGTAGAGCGCCGCCAGCTCGGCGAGGCGGCGCGTCGACGGCGCGCCGGGTCCATCGAGATCCGCGAGCGCGGTCCAGGCCTGCAGCGCATTCGCTTTGAGGCTGCGGCGCTCGGCCTCCTCCGCTGCGCGCGAATAGGCTGCGCGTGCGTCCTCGAGATCCGACGGAGCGCGACGCGTGACCGAGCGACGGCGGAGCAGGTCGCCCTCGAGGCGGTGGATCTGAGAGCGAAAGACGTCCTGCCCCGTCGCCTCCATGGATTCGCGTGCCCGGACGAGGACGTCGAGGGCCTCGTCGAATTCGCCTGCTCGGCCGAGCGAAGTCGCCAGCAGCGAGAGAAAGTGCGGGAGTCCGAGCTTCGAGCCGGTCGCGTTCCATCCCGCGATGCCCGATCGGATCATTTCGATCCCCTCCGCCGGGGTCCCATGATCCGTGTTCGCGATCGACCAGCCGCGAACGATTCGCGAGAGCTCCATCCAGAAGGGAATGCCCTCCGTCGTCGTGATTTCGAGGCTCCGGTCGCTCCACTCCGACGCGCGCGCGACGTCGCCGCGAAGCTGGTGCAGCACGGCGCCGTAGGTCCAGGCGAGGGCGAGACTCGGCGGGTGACCCAGTCGCTCGCCGTGGCGGACGGCTTCTTCGGCACTCGCGCACGCCTCGTCCGACCGCCCGAGGAACCAGTACGAGAGCGCGCGACAGGTCAGGACGAGCACGAGGGGGTCGTCGCCCACGGAGTAGTCCTGTCGCTCGTGGCCGGCGACGTCGTAGCCTTTCAGTGCTGCGTCGTAGTGGTGCTGCGCTTTCAGGACGCCGCCTCGATAGAAGTGGCTGTGACCGACGCTCTGGTGCGCTTGCAGCCGCATCGCCGGTGACGCGGCGCGTTCGGCAAGGGCGAGCATCCGGGCGCCGAACGCCTCCGTCCGAGCGAAGTCCGCGCGCACGAAGTTGAGGGACCAGAGCCCGAGCAGGGCCGGGAACATTTCGACCGAGTCCTCGAGGTCCGCCGTCAGGGTCTCCAGCCGCCCCAGGTTGTCTTCGAGCTCGGGCGCGGCGTAACCCGCGACGGAAGCGAGCGGAGCGCAGAGCGCGAGCCGCGTGCGGATCTCCAGCAGGTCTCCGCCCTCGAGCTCGGATTGGGTCAACAGCTTCAGGGCGCGGCGAAAATGTCCGACCGCTTCGAAGTTGGCGAAGCGTCGGGCGCTCGCTTCTCCGGCGCGCGCGTAGTGCTCCGCCGCGGGACCGAGCGCGAGTCCGCGTTCGAAGAGCACCGCGAGCTCCGCTGCGATCTCGTCTTCGCGACCGGCGTACGCGTCGCGAAGTCGCTCGGCGATCGCGAGGCTGAGTCGCGCCTGCCGCCCCGGGGCGAGGCCACTGAACAAGGCGGCTCGGTGCAGATCGTGAGCGAAGCGGTATCCCGAACCGACCGTGCCGTCCGGCCACGCCACCGCGCCTTTCGGGACGACGAAGCGACCGTCCGCGACCAGGCGCTCGCAGCCCCGCTCCACGTTGTCGATCGTCTTCTGCAGAGCAGCGGCGAGCTCCGATGCAGTGAAGTCCATCCCCGCAATGCTCGCCGCTTCGAGAAGCTCCCGGAGATCGGGCGCCAGGCCCGCGAGCTGGCGCTCGATCAAGGGCGTCAGCGTCTCGGGCACGGACTCGAGAGAGAAGCGATCCGTCACGACCCAATCGTCATCCCGCTTCCTGATCGATTCCTTTTCGACCAGCTCGTCGACCAGGCTCGTCAGGAAGAGGGGGTTGCCGCCGCTCGCGGAGCAGAGGTGCGCGCGAAGCTCTTCCGATCGAGTCGCGGGTTGGTCGTGGCCGAATCGCGCGCCGAGATACGCATGGACGGCTTCGAGATCGAACGCGGACGGAGTCAGGAGCCCGCAGTCGTCCCTCGACGCGAATTCGTCGATGGCCTTTTGCAGCCCCGCGAGTGCAGGGGTCGACGGGTCCGGACGCAGGGTCGCGACCAGCAGCACTCGAGAAGAATCGGCCCGCGTGGCGAAGTAGAAGAGGGCGAGGAGCGTCGACGGATCCGCCCAGTGCACGTCCTCGATCGCGATGACGAGGGTTCGTTCGTCGGCGAACCGCTCGATCACGCGGGTCCATTCGCGAATCATCCGGGCCTGGGTCGCCCCCTGGATCTGTTCTTCGAGGGAGGCACGATCGTCGGGCTCGGTGAGCGATGGCATCTGCGCCAACCATGTCGGCGCGTGCCGCCGGAGCGTGTCGATGGCGGTCGCGCTGCCGAGGCGCTCGCAGATCCGCTCGAGCACTTCGAAGAGGGGTGCATACGGCATTCCCGGACCGACGTGATCGACGCATTCGCCCCGCGCGGTCAGCGCATCGGCGCGGAGACTCGCTGTGTCGAGAAAGACGTTCAGTAGCCTCGACTTTCCGATCCCCGGTTCCCCGCGAAGGAAGAGCGTCCTTCGCTCACCGGTTTGTGCCCGCGACAAGACATCGAGGAGAGCGCCCAGCTCGGGCTCGCGACCCACGAAGGGCCCCAGGGCGGAGCGTGTCCCGAGAGAGCGCGGGGCATCGGGTTCGCCCCGTCCCTCGAGAATCCAACAGTCCTCGGCGACTGGCGTCGCGCGGCCGACGAAGCACCAACCGCGGCGCGAGACCGTTTCGATGAAGAGCGGCTCGGTCGCGGAATCCGCGAGTCCGCGACGCACCTGCTTCACGGCGTATCGAATCGCGTCGGCCGAAACCGACACGCCCTCCCAGACGATTTCGACGAGCTCGGCTCGCGGAACCACACGAGACGCGTTTTCGACCAGATACAGAAGGAGCGCGAGGGCCTTCGGCGGAAGCGCGACGACCGTCCCGTCCGCAGTGAGGTCCCCGCGAGCGCCGTCGAGGCGAAAGATGGCGCTCGGACGTGCGCGCTGCTCCGCCATGACGCGACGCTATCACAGCGCCCCTACGCGGGAGTTGGTCTCTTGGCGGGTGTTCGCCTCGCGCCGGACGGTGTCGCACCCAACGTTCGGTTTTCGTTCGCGAAGCGCGAACTTCCGTGCAGGATCCTCCTATCTGCGGCGAATCGCTGCAGTGCTCAACCCGAGGACACCGAACGCGAGGAGCATTCCGAGGCCGGGTTCGGGCGTGGTGATCGTGTCGATCGAGCCGTTGATGCCCATGAACGCGGGCATCGGACCGCCCGACACGCTGAAGAACCGGAGTTGGATGAAGGAATCGTCCGCGTCCGCGAGCTCCGGCGCGATCAAGGGCGGCGGGAAGGTGCTGTAGAACCCGCCGTCGAATCGGAAGAGCACGGCCTCGAAACCATTGAAGGCGACCGTCTGGGTCTCGAACGTGTTGAAGTCGATCACGTCCCAGGGCGGGATGGTGTTCGCGCATCCCGGACCGAACGTGCCGGCGCCGGGCGCCCAGCTCTGGTTCGAGCCGTTGTACGTCTCGAGGATTCCCTCGATGACCCCTGAGGCACACGCGCTGCCGCCGTCGATGTCGAGGAGGAGAGTGGAGGTCGCGGTGCCGTAGTCGGCGAAGGTCGGGCCGCTGTTCGTGAGCGGCGCGCTGGGATTCAGATCGAAGGTCAGGACGTACGGGACGCCGCCCGCGAACGGAGGATCGCCGTCGGGTTCGAAAGCGCCGAAGTTCAGATCGACCCAGTCGAACCCGTCGATCGTACCGGTGACGGTGTACTGGATGAGTTGTGCGTGAGCGGCTCCGGCCGTGAGCAGGAGCAGCGTCGCGAGGACGGGCAGTGTCTTCCGGATCATGAGTGCGCCTTTCGGGTCTCGCTCGGGGTGTCCCGGTTCTGACTACCTGAGCGTGCGCGCTCGCTCTAGCGCTCTCCCCGCGGATCCCGCATTCCTCACGGCATGCTCACGATCTCCTCACGGCGGCTCGCCGATCGCGCGGTCGATGGCGCGCGTGGGAGACCGCTTTCGATGACCTAGAATCGAAGGCAACCCGCCGACCGGAGGTTTTTCCCGTGCCGTTCGAAATCCGCCCGCTCACCGCCGCCCTCGGCGCCGAGATCCACGGCATCGAGCTCGCGTCCGTCGACGACGCCGGCCTGTCCGAGCTGCGCAAGCTCTGGCTCGACTACAAGGTCCTCTTCTTCCGCGAGCAGGACCTGTCGATCGAAGAGCACATCGCGTTCGCCCGCCGCTTCGGCGACCTGGAGCTCCACCCCTTCGCGCCGGACCTCCCGGAGCATCCGGAGATCGTCCACATCGCGTCGACGCGCGAGCGGCCCTACGCGGCGAACATGTGGCATAGCGACGTCACCTGGCGAAAGGCGCCGTCCCTCGGGTCGATTCTGCGCGCGCGAGTGGTGCCGCCCGTCGGTGGTGACACCTGCTTCTCGAACGCGGTCATGGCGTACGAGCGGCTCTCGCCCGAGTGGAAGGAACGAATCGAAGGACGCAGCGCCTCGCACGACTACATGAACGTGTTCGGTCGTGGTGTCCCGCCCGAGAAGCGCGAAGAGATGCGCGAGAAGTATCCCGTCTCCCACCACCCGGTCGTGCGCACGCATCCCGAGACGGGAGAGAAGGGCATCTACACGAATCGCAGCTTCGTCACGCACATCGACGACGTCGATCCGGGCGAGAGCGAGGCGATCCTCGATCATCTCGAGAAGGCGATCATGAGCCCGAACGTCCAGTGCCGATTCCGCTGGGAGAAGGACTCGATCGCGATGTGGGACAACCGCTGTACCCAGCACTTCGCGACCAACGACTTCTGGCCGGAAGAGCGTCGCATGGAGCGGGTCACGATCGCTGGCGACGCGCCTTATTAGGCCCCGTCTCGGTCGTCGGCGGGCACCATCCGGACGATCTGCCCTCCGCTCCCGTGTTCGAGCAGGAGCAGGACCGTGCCGTCGGCGTCGACCTCGATGTCACGAATGCGGGCGAGGTCGTGGATCAGGGTCTCGGTTCGCACGTGGCGGTCGTCCTCGATCAGCACCCGGAAGAGGTCCGAGCCCTTGAGTGATCCGACGAGGAAGGCGTCGCCCCAGGCGGGGAACGCTTCGCCTTCGTAGATCACGAAGCTCGAGGTCGCGGGGGAGGGCGTGATGTCGACGATCGGCTGTTCGATGTCGTCGAGGTCGAAGTCGATGCCGAGGAGTTCGCCGTATTCGACCGGCGTGCCGTCGTAGTCCTGGCCGAGCGAGTAGAGCGGCCAACCGTAGTTGCGGCCCGGACGCAGCAAGTTGATCTCGTCTCCGCCGCGCGGACCCATCTCGGCTCCCCAGAGCCTCCCGGTCTCGACTTCGAACTCGAGGCCCTGCGGGCTCCGGTGGCCGAAGGTCCAGATCTCGGGCAGCGCGTTCGGCATGTCGACGAAGGGATTGTCGTCCGGAACGCGCCCGTCGTCGTGCAGGCGCAGGATCTTTCCGTAGGGCTTGCCGAGGTCCTGCACGCCGTCGAAGTTGGAGAGCCCTTTGATCCCGAGGCTCATGAACACGTAGCCGCGCGGATCGAACGCCAGGCGCCCACCCGCTCCGAGGTCCGGGGTGATCGTGTAGGTGTCGCGGTCGGCTTGCCAGAGAGTCTCTTCGTCCAGCCACACCCCGTCACGAATGTGCCCGCGCACGAGTTTGTTCATGGAGGTGGGGAGCAGCTGCGCGCCGCAGTCTTCGCAGCGCTCCGTGAAGTGGAGGTAGACCCAGCCGTTGGCTTCGTAGTCGGGGTGGAGATCGACGTCGAGCAGCGAGCCGACGCCGAGGGGGAGCGAGACGAGGTCGAGGCCGGCGTCGTAGCCGTGGGGGGAATTCTTCACGCGCGTTAGGCCACCACCTGGATGCACGACGATCAGGTCGCCGGTCTTCTCCGTCATCAGGATGTCGCCGCTCGGTAGCGGCGCGATCGAGAAGGGCAGGGGTGTCAGACCGCTCGCCACGACTGCGAGTCGAAAGGCGTGCTCCTCGCTCGTGAAGACGTGATCGGGCACGACGAGCGGCGCGTCGTTCTTCATGTCGAGGAAGCGCTGGCCGTCTCGTCGCTCGGCGACATAGAGGGCGACGCTCTTGATCTCGTCGTCGCTGAGCACGGCGTTCCAGGCCGGCATCCCGCGCTCGGGGACGCCGATGCGAATACGCTCGATCAGCATCGGGACGGAGTCTCCGTGCACGAGGGGTGCGCCGGCGAGCGGGGGGCCCTGCGCCGCTCCTTCGAGGTCGAGGCCGTGACAGACCGAGCAGTTGTCGACGTAGAGATGCTCGATGGGGTCGTTCGTGGTCGCGTGCCACAGGAGCAGAGCGATGCCACCCAGGACCACCACGAGCACGAGCACGATTCCACCGACGATTCGGAGCAGACGTTTCAGCATGGATTTCCGCGGCGGGGGACGACGGACCGGGCGTGGTCGAACTCCTCGAATTCTACTCGCTCCGGACGGGGATGCTGCTCTCGAGATCTGGAGGGACCCGACTCGCCGTCCAAGTTGGCGGTTTTCGCCGAGGCGCAGCAGAATCGCGAATGCATCGACCTCGGAGGGAACTGGCGATGACTCGACTGATCCGACGACTTCCGCGCTTGCTCATCGCGGCCTGCGTCCTGGCCGCGCTCGTCGTGCCGCCCGCCCAGGCCGCGGCGCTGCGTGATCCGCCCCGGGTCGACTGGGGCTGCACACTGCCCCGAAGCAAAGTGAAGATGGCGATCACGTCGGCGATCGCCCCTCGCGGCTGGGTCGCCAAGAACAGCAGTACGCCGGGACTGATCGTCGCGGAGATCGTCGTCCGTGGCCGGCACACGCTCGTCGTCGACATCGAGTTCGACTCGAGGTCCTTCGACATCAGCTACAAGAGCAGCATCAACCTGAACTACCAGGTGCGAGAAGACGGCACGCACATCATCCATCGCAACGGGAATCGCTGGATGGAGATCGCGCGGAGAGACATCATTACGCAGCTCTCCGCGCTGTGCGTGTCGGACGGCTCGTAGCGGGAGTCGCGCGACGGGGCGGCCAGCGTCGGCAGACGCCCAGTTCGTTGACCCGCCGACCGGGCAGCGATACCGATTGGCAGTGACACGCGCGCCGCGAGGACGCGGCCACGCGCGCCCCTACGCCGCGCCCCTACGCAATGAGGAAGACCCCCCATGGCCGTCATTCTGAGCGAAGAGCAACTGCTGCTGCGCGAATCCGCGCAGACCTTTCTCGCTGATCAGTCGCCCGTGAGCCGCATGCGAGAGCTCCGGGACGACTTCGACGACACCGGCTACACGCCGGCCCTCTGGAAGCAGATGGCGGACCTCGGTTGGCTCGGCATCCTGATCGCCGAAGAACACGGCGGCAGCGACATGGGGCTCGGCGAGCTCGGCGTCGTGCTTCACGAATGCGGCCGGGTGCTCGCGCCGGAGCCGCTGCTCTCGACCCTCCTGCTCGGGGCGAACGCGATTCGCCTCGGGGACAACGAGGCGCTCCAGAAGGACGTGCTCCCCGCGGTCGCCGAGGGAGACCGGATCGTCGCCTTTGCCCTCGAGGAGAGCGGTCGCTTCGATCCGTACGGCGTCGCGACTCGGGCGGAGTCTGCGGGGGGTGGCCACACGATCACCGGCACGAAGACCCACGTGCTCGACGCGCACGTCGCCGACCAGATCGTCGTCGTCGCTCGGACTGCCGGTGACGCCGGCGATCGCGAAGGTCTGGCGCTCTTCCTCGTCGACGCGAACGCGAAGGGCGTGTCGATCACGCGCACGCGCCGGATCGACGGACGCAACGCCGCGCTGGTCGAGCTCGACGGCGTCGAGGTCGGAGCGGATCGCATGCTCGGTGGCTCGGACCTGCTCGACCAGGTCATCGATCAGGCCACGGTCGGCCTCGCGGCCGAGATGATCGGCACCGCCGAGGAGGCCTTCGAGCGGACCTTGACCTACCTGAAGGATCGCGAGCAGTTCGGGTCCAAGATCGGCACGTTCCAGGCCCTGCGTCATCGCGCCGCCGAGATGTTCTCGGAGCTCGAGTTCGCCCGCTCCGTGGTGCGCGACGCGCTCTCGGCAGTGGACGAGGGACGCGACGACGCCTCGCTCTGTGTCAGCGCCGCGAAGGCCCAGACCAGCAAGGCCGCGCGGCTCGTGGGGGCAGAGGCGATCCAGATGCACGGCGGCATCGGCATGACCGACGAAGAGGAGATCGGCCTCTTCTTCAAGCGACTCAAGGCGGCCGAGCTCAGCCTCGGCGATGCGACCTATCACCGGCGGCGCTTCGCGTCGCTTCAGGGCTATTGATTCCCCGGCCGGGCCGCGGGTCAGATCAGAGGAGAACCGAAATGGCAGACCTCGAAGCGTTCAAGGAAGAAGTCCGCAGCGTCATCGCCGAGTTCCTCCCGCCGGAGCTGCGCGTCGGCAATCGCGACGACCTCCCCAAGGAGCCGCTCGGCAAGTGGATCCACGCGCTGGCGGATCGCGGCTGGATCACGCCCGACTGGCCGACCGAATACGGCGGCGGCGGCCTCGATCGGCAGCACACGGCGGCACTCCGGGCGGAGTTCAAGGCCGTTCGCGCGCCGATCGTCACCAGCTTCGGTGTCTCGATGCTCGGTCCGACGCTCCTCGAGTACGGCACCGAAGAGCAGAAGAAGGAGCACCTGATCCCGATCTCGAAGCACACGATTCGTTGGTGCCAGGGCTTCAGCGAGCCCGGATCCGGTTCGGACCTCGCGAGCCTGCAGTGCCGCGCGGAGCGCGACGGCGACGACTACGTGATCACCGGCCAGAAGATCTGGACCACCGGGGCCGACCGCGCCGACTGGATCTTCTGCCTCGTGCGCACCGACTTCGACGCGCCCAAACACGAGGGCATCAGCTTCATCCTCTTCCCGATGCATCAGGACGGGGTCGAGGTCGCGCCGCTCACGCTGATCGACGGTTCTGCGCATTTCTCGCAGGTCTTCTTCGACGGCGCGCGGGCCAAGGCGGACCAGGTCGTCGGTCCGCTCAACGGCGGGTGGACCGTCGCCAAGCGCCTGCTCCAGCACGAGCGCAGTACAGACGGCTCGAGCGACGGCGGCATCGGCGGCGCGGCGAAGGAGACGATCGCCGATTTCGTGAAGCGCGAAGTCGGGATGGACGCCGGCGTCCTCGCCGACCACGCGATTCGTGAACGCCTCGCCGCGCACGAGATCGACAAGCGCGCCCTCGGCCTGACGATGCGGCGTGCCGCGGAGGAAGCTCGCGCGGGCCAGCGCGGTCGCGACATCGGCTCGCTCGGCAAGTTCCGCTGGGCGAACATGGTCAAGGAAGAGCAGGACATCGCGGTCGATGCGGCGGGTACGCAGGGGCTGGGCTGGGACGGCCCGGGCTTCGAGGCGAATCAGCTCGAGCGCACGAAGAAGTGGCTGATCACGCGGGCAGACTCGATCTGGGGCGGCACGAACGAGATCCAGCTCAACGTGATCGCGAAGCGGGTGCTCGGGATCTCGGAGTAGCGAGCGGGTCGACGATCCGGGAGACGACATGGCGAGCGATCCGCGAGAAGACAAGCCCTCGAACTTCGACATGCTCGACTTCAGCCGCGACCGCGGCGGCGCGCCTTCTCAGGACTACTACGAGGCGATCAAGGCGAAGTTCGCGGAAGAACGGGACCTCCGGATCGGGTATCGCCCTCCGGGCACCGAGATCTATCAGGAGGCCGTGGGCGAGCTCGCGGATTTCGAGCACGATCCCCGGGAGTCGGTCGTCACTCCGCGTGATCCGATTCAGGACGAGGTCGAGGTCCTCTTCATCGGGGGTGGCTTCTCTGCTCTGCTGACCGCGGCCCGGCTCCGGCAGAAGGGCGTCGAGTCGATCCGGATCGTGGAGCGCGGGAGCGACGTCGGCGGCACCTGGTATTGGAACCGCTATCCGGGAGTGGCTTGCGACGTCGTCTCCTACGACTACCTGCCGCTCCTCGACGAGACCGGCTATGTGCCGAGTCGGCACTACGCGGGCGGCGAGGAGATCTACGCCTACTGCAAGTCGATCGCAGAGCGCTACGACCTATACGACCTCGGAGTCTTCCAGACGACGGTGACGTCGACGATCTGGAACGAAGACGAGGGCCTTTGGCACATCGGGACCAACCGGGGCGACCTGATGAAGGCGCGCTTCGTCGTCTGTGCGAACGGCACCCTCTCGAAGCCGAAGCTCGCCGTGATCGACGGCATCACGGATTTCGAGGGTCACAGCTTCCACACCTCGCGCTGGGACTACGAATACACCGGCGACGATCTCGAGAAGCTCGCGGACAAGCGGGTCGCGATCATCGGGACCGGCGCGACCGCCGTGCAGGCGGTGCCGGGTCTGGGACAGGCCGCGAAGCAGCTCTACGTCTTCCAGCGCACGCCGAGCTCGATCGACGTGCGCGACGACTGGCCGACGGATCCCGAGTGGGCCGCGACGCTCGAGCCCGGTTGGCAGGCCGAGCGACGCGCGAAGGCGATCGCCGGACCGCCGCTGACCGAGAGGCAGAAGGTGCGCCGCGCGTCGATGTCCCGGGAAGAGAAGATCCGGCGCCAGGAGAACGCGAACATCGACTACATGATGCGCATTCACCGGCGCATCGAAGAAGAGATCGACGATCCCGCGACCGCCGAGTCGCTCAAGCCCTGGTACATGTTCATGTGCAAGCGCCCCTGCTTCCACAACGAGTACCTGCCGACGTTCAACCGCCCGAACGTGCGCCTCGTGGACACGAAAGGGAAGGGCGTCACGAAGATCACGTCCCGGGGACCCGAATTCGACGGCGAGGTCTTCGACGTCGACGCGATCATCTTCGCGACGGGCTTCGAGGTGCAGAAGACCGGGATCTACAACAAGATCGTGGGACGCGACGGGCTCGATCTCGACGAGAAGTACGAGGACGGCATCCGCACGGTCCTCGGGATCCACAGCTGCGGCTACCCGAACTTCTTCGTGATGGGCGGCTATCAGGCGTTCTTCGCGTTCAACCTGACCGACGTGCTCAACTGCCAGGGAGAGCACATCGCCGAGTGCATCGACTATGTCCGCCAGAAGGACATCCACTCCCTCGAGCCGACGCCCGAGATCGAGGAGTGGTGGGTCCAGAAGGTGATCGAGAATCGCGGGAAGACGAGCCGCAACAAGGATTGCACGCCCGGCTACTACAACTTCGAGGGCGCCGAGAACCGAAGGCAGGACGGCAACTTCAACGGCTCGATGCAGCAGTACCTCGACTTCATGGCGGATGTGCGGGCCGAGATCGGCACCAACTTCGAGCTCGTCCGGCGCTAGTCGTCGCGCGCCTCTCCGACGATTGCCTGCCCCGGGAACACGCCATCGACGCTCTTTCCGTCGCGGACGACCGCTTCGCCCATCACGAGCACGTGTCGGACGCCGGCCGAATAGCTGAGGCCGTCTTCGAAGGTCGCCGTGTCCGCGATCGTGGCCGCGTCGAAGATCACGAGGTCGGCGTCGGCACCGACCTGGAGTCGACCCTTGCGACGCATCTGCGGCGCGAAGGCTTCGAGTCGTCGGGCCGGTAGCAGGGTCATCTTCCGAATTGCCGTCGGAAGGTCGAGCAACCCTTCCTCGCGCACGTAGCGTCCGAGCACGCGCGAGAAGGTGCCGGCGCTGCGGGGATGCGCGCCCGGGGCGTAGGGCATGCCGTCCGACGCGACGATCACCCAGTCCGCGGCGAGGGGCTGGCGAATCCACTCCTCCTTCATGTGGTGGATGATCACGGCGCCTCCCTCTGCGCGATAGCGGGCGAAGGACTCGGTGGTGAGACGCTCGCCGGTGTCCTGCCACTGGATGTCGCAGTAGTCGATCCCCATCTCGGATCGCCAGTCGCTATCGAAGAGCGCGGCAGTGATGCTCGTCGAGCCGGCGGTATAGGGATAGGACTCCGTCGTCACGTCGACTCCACGTGCTCGCGCGCCTCGGACGAGGGCGAGGGTGTGCTCGATCTGGCCGAGGCTGGAGGAGTTGATGTGGACGATGTGGAGCGAGGCACCGGTCGCGGCGGCGTTGGCCACGACTTCCTGGATCGCGGAGAGATCCTTCCCGCGGACGTGCGTGAAGATCGGGACGTCGTTCGTCGCAGCGACTCGGAAGGTCTCGAGGATCTCGGCCCGACTGGCGCCGGGGTAGTAGGCGTGCGCCATGCCGATCCCCAGGCCGCCTTCGGACAACCCGCGCTCGATCTCGCCTTCGAGCTCGGCCCAACCTTCGCGGCCGAAGGGCTCATCGATCCCGCCTGAAATACCGAGCGGCAGCTTGTACAAGGGCTCGTCGGCGCTCATCGCCGCGAGCATCCTCTCACGCACGTGCTCCCGCTCCTCCCCTGCGGACGCGAAGAGCCACGACCGGAGCGCGCCGTGCGAGACGCTCGCGCCGTAGTGAATGCGCGAGCGACCCCGCTTGGCTTCCAGGAATGCCCCGACCTCCGGATAACCCCACTCGAGTTCGAGGGCGGTCGTGACGCCATCCCGGGCTTGATAGTCGTGGGCGCGGTCACCCTGGCCGTGGGCGTGCAGGTCGATGAAGCCGGGGGCGATGACGAGGCCCGAAGCGTCGAGCTCGCGTCGCACACGTACGTCGCCGTGAAGGCTGGCCGACGGCCCGAGCCAGACGATTCGGCCCTCATGGACGCCGACGTCACGGATCGCGTCGAGGCCCGTTTCGGGATCGATCGCGCGGCCGCTGTGGATGAGCAGGTCGAGTTCGGAGATGGGGACGGACCCCCGCCCGCCGCAGCCGAGGAACGCGCTGGCAGCGAGGAGGAGGGAAATCCATGATTTCGCGTCCAGGAATCGACTCACAGTGCTGTCCTCCTGGCGCCGCAAGCGCGGTGGCGTTCGCTGAACTATACGTGCTCCTGTCGACGTCGAGTCGGCCCTCTGGGATGCCGGGACCGTGTTGGTTCGACTCCGTGGCCCCGTCGATGGGCGGGCACCAGCCCTCCCTTGCGCTTCGCGAATCGTGTGGAAGCGTTTCGGGAGCGCGTGGCGAGCGCCAAACGGACGGGCCTGCTTGAGCAACTTCGATGCAATCGGATCGGCGTTCCCGGAAACGGAGCGTTACGAGCCCCTGGAGGTGCTCGGCCGCGGCGCGATGGGCGTCGTGTATCGCGCCCGGGATCTCGAGACCGATCGGGAGGTCGCGCTCAAGGCGGTCCTGACCGAGGATGCGAACACGCTCTTCGCGCTGAAACGCGAGTTCCGCTCCCTCGCGGACGTCGCACATCGGAATCTCGTCCAGCTCTACGATCTCACGATCGAGGACGGCGCGAGCTTCTTCACGCTCGAGTGGATCGACGGCAGCGATTTCGCGGCGCGTTATGCCGGATCCCGAAGCTGGGCCGAGATTCGCGATGCGTTCACGCAGCTTCTCGACGGTCTCGGCGCGCTCCACGCTGCCGGGAAGCTCCATCGGGACGTGAAACCCGGGAATGTGATGGTCGAGTCGAGCGGTCGCATCGTGCTGCTCGATTTCGGCCTGGCGATCGGCGTCGACCACACGCTCTCCGTGGCGAGCCAACGCGAGGGTCTCGCTGGCACCATGGGCTACATGGCGCCCGAGCAGGTATGGGGCCAGCCGATCGGTACGCCCGCCGATCTCTACAGCGTCGGTGTCGTTCTCTATGAGTGCCTGACCGGTCGACTGCCGTTCGAAGGCAGCGCCCTCGGTTCGTTCCTGGCCCGTCGGGGCCGGGATCCATTGGTGCCGAGCACGCTGGACGCATCGATCCCGTCGGATCTCTCTGCACTCGCGGTCGATCTGCTCGCCTATGACCCGGGCGATCGACCGGACATCGACGAATGCCGTCGCAGGCTCGGCGGCGACGACGTGCCGGGGACGAATATCGGACGCATGGTCGGTGATCCCTTCGTGGACCGATCCGATGAACTCGCGGCGCTCCATGGCGACTTCGATCGGGTGCGGCGCGGCGAGACGCGAGCGGCGGTCGTCGAAGGCACCTCCGGTATGGGGAAGTCGGCGCTCCTGGAGCGATTCACGATCGGCGCCGAGCGCGATCATGGCGCGCTCGTGCTGCGCTCCAGGTGTCATCCCCAGCAGTCGGTGCGCTTCGAAGCGATCGATGGGCTCGTGGACGATCTCAGCCGTTTCCTGCAGCAAGAAGGCGAGCGCGCGGACGCCTATCTCCCGAGCCGCGTGCGCCCACTCCTTCGGGTCTTCCCGGTGCTCGCGCGCGCGGGTCTGTCCGTTCCGGGGGAGGCCCAGATCAGCGAAGCCGATCCGCAGGAGGTTCGGCGCCGAGCATTCTCCGCGCTCCGCGAGCTGCTCCACCGCGTGGCGGTGCGGCGGCCACTCGTGCTGTGGATCGACGACGTGCAGTGGGGCGACGCCGACAGCGCACCCTTCCTGCTCGAGCTGATCGACGGGCCCGAGGCGCCGCCGCTGATGCTCGCGGCGAGTCTTCGCTCCGAGGACAAGGAGACGAGCGAGCTGGCTGTCTCCCTGCGCTCGGGCGGAGACGAAACCGTTCGGCGAATCGAACTCGAGCCGCTTCCTGGCGAGGACGCGCGCGAATTGATGCGCCAGCTGAACCCGAGCGATCCCGCCGGCTCGGTCGAGTTCGTCGAAGAGGCGCAAGGATCACCCTTTTTCGTCTCGGAGCTGGCGCACTACCTCCGTGAGCACGCGCCGACCCCGGACCGCGCGGTCGATCTGGCCTCGATCGTGCTGCGTCGACTCGATGCGATGCCCGAAGACGCGCGCGAGATCGTCGAGACGGTGAGCGTCTCTCGGCGCCCGCTCGATCTGGCCGTCGCGCTCGACGTATCCGGCGTCGGGAAGGGCGGCGTGCCACGAATCTACGAACTCTGTGGCCGCTCGTTGCTCAGGACGAGCGGCTCCGGTCGCGAGATCGACGTCTATCACGCACGCATCCGGGATGCGGTCGTCGATCGCATGTCGCCGGAGCGGCTTCGCCGACGACATCGTGCGCTCGCCGAGGCCCTTGCCGGTACGGAAAATCCGCCCGCCTCAGCAGTGCTCGAGCATTTCCTCGAAGCGGAAGACATCGCTCTCGCGGCGCTCTGGTCGACGCGCGCCGCGGCCGAGGCCGAACGCGCACTCGCATTCGACCGCGCGGCTGAGCTTTACACGCTCGCCTGGTCGCTGAATGGAGAAGTTTCGGACCAATTCGTCCTCCTCGAGCGACGGGCCGAGGCACTCGCCGCAGGCGGGCGGGGAGCGGAGGCGGCGCTCGCGTTCGCGGAGACAGCGGACGCGGCGAGCCAGGCAGGCGCGCCGGTCGCACAGATGGCGACCCTGCGTGTGCGAGCAGCCGCTCAGCACTTCTATTCGGGCGCCCTCGAGATGGGAACGGCCGAGCTGCGCGGCGTCCTGGGCGAGTTGGAGATTCCGTTGCCGTCGAGTCCGGAGCGCGCGCTCGCCTCCGCGGCCTGGTCGTTCTTGCGGTTCGCGCTTCGTGGTCCGGAGTTCCGCGCGCGGCCCGCCGAAGAGGTCGACCCCGAGGCCTTGCTGCGGCTCGACGCGCTCGAGGGCGTGGCGCGCGGCACGTCGATGCTCGATCACAATCTTTCGTCCGCGATCCACGGTCGGACGTTGCTCGCTGCGCTCGAGCTCGGAGAGCCTTCGCGCGTGATGCGCGCCCTCGCGCTCGAAGCCGGCGTGGAAGCGAATATCGGCGGCGCCTGGCTTCGGCGGCGAAGCCTGCGGCTCGTGGAGCGAATCGAAGTGCTCGCCGCGGAGACCGAGGATCCCTACGACGCCGCGTGGGCTGCATCCACGCGTTCGGCCGTTGCCTGGTTCCATGGTCGTTGGCGGGACTGCGTGGACGCAAGCGACGATGCGGTCCGCCTCCTACGCGATGGTTGTCTGGGCACGACCTGGGAGCTCGCCACGAACCAATCGTTCACCGCGTCGGCCCTCGTTCAGCTGGGCGAGCTCGAACGACTCGCCCAGTGGCTCCCTGAACAACGCGACGCGGCCCGCGAACGCAACGACGCCTACGGGATGGTGATCCATCGCACCGGCGACAGCGTGATGGTCGCGCTTCTCGAGGACCGCGGTCAGGACGCCCTCGATGACCTCGCCGCATCGGGCACCGCATACCGGGAAGGCGCGCTGCATTCACTCCACTTCCAGCACCTCGTCGGGTATGCGACGACGCTGCTCTATCTCGGTCGTGCCGCGGACGCGAGCGCCGCGATGGAATACGCCTGGCCCGCGCTCCAGAAGTCCGGCCTATTGCGACTCGACTGCATCGGAAACGGTCTGCGCCATCTGCGCGCGCGAACAGCGATCGCGCGCGCCTGTGAGGTGAGCGTGGACGCGGACGAGCGTCGGAATCTGTTGCGAGTCGCAGCCCACGAAGCGCAGCTCGTGAAGAAATCGGGTCTGCGTCACAACGCGGCGAATGCGGCTGCGATTCGCGGAGGAGTGGCGGCCGCGCACGGGGATTCGGCTCGAGCTCTGCGCGAGCTCGACCTGGCGCAGCGTGTCTACGGCGAGACGGAGATGCGGCTCTACGCGCACGCGGCCCGCTGGCGCGCAGGCGCGCTCACGGGTGGAGACGAAGGGTCGGCGCGTGAGCGGGAGGCGGTCGCCTGGCTCGAGACGCAGGGAGCGGTGAGACCGGAGGCGCTGTTGGCGATGTCGGTGGCGCTCGGCTCGGTGGACTGATTCGCGTCACGCCCCTTCGGATGACTTCCCTGGGACCGTGATGCCAACGAACGACGCGATCACGGCCTGGATGGCGCGCTGGATCTCGTCGGCCTCGGTGAAGTTCCAGTCACGCACCATCTGCCCCCCCGCTTCGGTGAAGAGCCGCTGCAGTGCCGCAGCATCCGCGGGCTTCGCTTCGAGATCCGGGATCTGATCGATCATCTCCTCGAGGCGAAGAATGTCGAAGAGGTGGGGGGGGCACTTCTCGCCCTTCTTGTATTGGAACGACTCCATCAGTTTCTCGTCGAGGCGGCGAAGCGGCGCCGTGTCGTCGAGCTCGTGGTCCTCGGGATCCCAGATTCGGGGCATCTCGCCGAGCAGGAGTCCTTGTCCGTTGTAGTCGAGATGGTGTCGCTTGTGGCGCCCAGGACGCACGATCGCGTGCAGGATCGAGGTGACCGCATGGCGCGCCGACTCGTTCGCGGATTCCATCGTGCTCATCCGCGTGTACGTCGCCATCTGGTTGCCCACCATGAGCCATCGCATCTGTGTGGGCTCGTACATGATTCCTCGTCGCTCGCCCTCCTTGGCCAGCGTCTCGCCGTGATGGCCGGCCTTGCCGGTGCCTTTGACCTTCTCGTTGATGTCGTCGAACGACATCGATCCAGGGCGGTGCCGCCAGACTCCGGGATTGTTGATCAGGAACGGCGTCCGATTTCGTGTGGGGGTCTGCCCGGAGACCACGTGGAGGTTCCGGAGCTGGTCCGCCTCCAGGAGACGAGGTGACGCGAGCACGATCGCTGGGCACCCGGACGTGCTCGAGTCCATCGCGCAGACATGGAGGCGTTCGTAGGACCGGAGCCGAATGGCGATATCGCCCTTGGGATCCGCTGCGACGCCGGGGACCTTGGCGTTGATCTTCTTGATCAGCGCGTCGCGCACTTTCCTGCAGGCCCGCCTGCGGGCCTTCGCGGGCTTCGGATCGCTCTCGGTGGGCGTGTAGTCGAGCTCGATGTCCACGTCGTTGATTCGGAGGTGGTAGGTCAGGTCCGATTCTTTCACGATCGGGGCGCTTTCGATCTTCACGCGGATGCGACGCGTCTTGTTCTGGTCTTCTTCCTTCGGTTGAGGAGCCGTCGCGACCGGGGCCACATAGAGATGATCGCCTTCGAGCTTCTTCGCGAGGAAGGGGAACTCTTCGGGCTTGGTGGTCACCTCTTGGACCAGGTCATCAACAGTGTCACTGACCGGGTCCTTGGTCGGCTTCGATAGGATCTTCCCGTTCAACAACGCGCTGGTCGGCGTCACGGTCGTACCGTCCACGCGAAACACGAGCCCGGATCCCGAGTGGAAGAGGCCTTCGCTCTCGAACTCGATCCCCTCGTCGAGGTGAAAGTAGGTCGGCGGCACGATCTTCTTGCCGCGGATGTCCTCGACGCCGGCTTTGATCTGATCCCACGTGCGGTCCGCGATTTCCTGCTTGGTGCTGCGCCACGCCGACGGCACGCGACCGTCGTCCCTGGTGTTGTAGCCCTCGTAGAAGTCGCCGATATCGACGGAGAGCTGTCCGAGGAAACCGTCTCGACGCGATACGCGCTCCTGCCAGTGCGCCAGCTGCGAGATCGAAGACAGGCCCCACGGTGCGTCGGGATAGTAGGTGTGCCCGTGCCCGATCCGGACCTCGTTCTTGAAGTAGTACTGGATCCCGCTCAAGTCGCGAAGCGGGTACTTCTCCGGTGGGCGACCGGCCGCGTCGCGCTTGAACTCCTCGACGTCGCCGTTCGCTTTCCGCCTCGCGGTCTTCTTCTCGAATTTCTGGAACTCCCCCAGACAGCCGTCGAGTCGATGCTTCGGGAACGCGATGGGCGAGTCTTCGTATGCCTGCCAGACGAGACGCGACGCTTCTTCGAACGGTGTGGCCATCAGATAGAAGTCGGGTCCGTTCGGACCGAGCGGGTCGATCACCCCGGACTCGAGGATGGATCTCTCGAGGAATCGATCTCCCGCGACTTCGGGTTCGGGCGCGAGAACCGAGAGATTCGACGAGCGCGCCTCGATCGTCATCGGCGGCATCATGATTTGATTCAGGTAGGGCTCCGAATCGTTCGCGATCGAGATCTGAACGCCGACCTCGACCGCGGTCGCATCCACCCTCTTTCGCGAGCCACGAAAGTCGATCGTGACGCCGCCATCGGCGTATCGTCCGACGGAGTAGTCGAGGTCCCTCTGCGTGAACTTCGCGGACAACGCCTTTGCCAGCGCGTTCGCGAGTCTCGCGAGCGTATCCGAGCGGATCGCTTCTTCCGATCGCCGGTCCGACTCGTCTCTCGATTCCGGCGGAATCTTGACGTGAACGTCGGAGACTTCCGTCGAGTCGGGTCCCAACGGGACGTCCCGAACCCAGACCTCGTACTCCCCGAGGCCATCGTCGACGATCTGCATCACCTCGAGTCCCGGAACGGTGTCGACCGACATGAGGTTCTCGCCTCGGGGATATCCGCGGACCCTGAATGGACTGGATGGATGGCCGATCTTCGCAATCAGATCATCGAAGAGCGCCGCGAAGGATGCTTGTCCTCGCGCGACGAAGAGGAGGCCACTGACGTTGACGCTGAGCGAGTTCGTCGGCGGTTCGGCGTCATCGTCCTCACTGGAGGGCCGAGAGCCGCCCTCGACCGGCGCGGTTTCGGGAGCCTCGGTCGATCCCTCGTCCGCCTCCTGCGCCACTGCGAATTGGGCGTTCAGCGCGAGGAGTGCCCCTCTCTGGTGAATCCGAAGCACACCGAGGGAGAGGGGCTCGCCGCCTTCCTGCTCGCCGAAGTCGGGTCGTCGGATCGTCGTCTTCTCGACTTCGTAGCCGACGGCCTTTTCGTCCAGATGTTCGCGGATGCTCGCTTCCACGGCGTTCGTCGCGTCCGTCAGGGAAGACTGCTCGTCGATGCTCAGCCCTTCGCCGTCGATCGCGAGCACGTAGCGATTTCCGTCCGCGAAGAGGACGCCGAGGGCAACGTTCGTTCGTGTCTGGGAGACCGTGCCGACCACGGGAATGAGCTCGTAGGGTGAGTAGCCGCTCGTGTTTGGATTCGGCTCCGGCTGCGGCTCCGGCTCCGGAGGCTCGTCGTTCAACGAACCGCCGAGGCCGACCGTCGACGCCGCTGCGAACGCTTCAGGAGCGGCCTCCACGGCCGCACCGCCGCCCGCCGACGGATGAGTGTGCTTCTTGGCCCAGACCAGCTTGACTACCTTGCCCGAAAAGAACCGGACGCCCTGTCGTTCGAGGTAGCGTTTCCAGTCGCAGAGCCAGACCGCCGAGGTCGGACCGTTCAGCGTCATGTTGCTCTCGTCGCCTGATGTGAGCGAATCGAGCAGCAGCTGGCAGTAGATCACGCCCTGGGAGCGCGCGTCGGACTCTTCGGCGTTCATCGCGACGAGCGCCTGCGGCGTCTCGAGGATCATGTCGATCATCGCGTCGGAGTAGGGCGCCGGATCCTTGGACTTCTTCTTCCACTCCCCGAGGAGGAACCTGAACCAGCTGATCCCTTCGTACTCGGCCTCTCGGCGCTTTCGGCTGGACGTCAGGAACTTCACGATCGCGAGTTGAAATCGCAATAGGTCCGTCGTCGTCAGCCCCAGGCCGCCGTCCTTCTCGGGGCGTTTCTTGCCTTCGTTGGCCTTCTCGTAGGCGTCGTCGAGTGCCTTCTTTCTTGCTTTGAGATTGATCTCGAGCAGCTCTCGAAGCGCCTCGAGCGAGGAAGGCCGGTCGACGGGAACCTCGTGAACGGGGCCGCCGTCCTTCAGCGCGACGTCGACGACTCTCGTGGGCACCAGCCGGTCGAAGGCCGTGGCCCCCGTCGTCTGGCCCTCTTCGTCGAGGATCGGCGTTCGCTTCATCGTGTCGAAAAGGTGCCGGTAGAAGCGGGGGAAGAATCGATAGCCGTGCTCCCCGGGAACCAGAGCCTCGACGATTCGAAACTCGACGCGGTCATTCGCGCGCCGGCCGGCCTTCCTACGGGATTTCGCGATTGGCTCGAGGTCGCGCACGGGAACCACGATCAGACGGTCGGCGAGGTTGGGAATGGGATCGCCGGCTGTCGAGCTCGTGTTTCGCGTGATGAGCGTTTTTCTCACCCAGCCCGCCCACTTCTCCGACTCCTCGAGCCGCTCCTTGTCGGACATCCCGAGGGCGTGACAATGGCCTCGGAGCTCGACGACCAATCCCTCGCGAAGCGTGCCTCGCTCGCTGAGGGGTTGCGGTGCGGCGAATCCGTTGTGGCTGCCTGTGCGGTTCTTGTGCTCTTTCGCGCTCGACTCGATGATCGAATCCGCAGCTTCCTCGCGCTTCGCCTGGTCGGCCTCGAATACCCTGAACGCATGACGCAATCGATGCAGGACGACCGTGATCTTGTCGTGGTTCTTCGCGCCGTGGTCGTCGGCGATCTGAGGCCAATCGGACTCGGTTGCGCCCGGGTCCATCTGGATTCGCTCGGGGGTAGGAATTCGAGACGGAGCTTCGTGGAGCCGTAGGGTTCGCATCAATTCGAGGCGCAGCGGAGACTCGTAGAACACGCGCTTCGTGGTGGATTCGTCCTTGTTCAGGATCGCCACCGCGGGCACACGGTGGGCCAACGTGTCGGGATAGTCGATCGACAGCTTCGTCTTGTGCGCGCCTATGAACTCGACCTCGAAGCCCCAGTTCGTGGCGACGTCGAAGATCTTCCTGGCGATCTGTTTTGAAGTTCGGTGAATCGTTTTGATCGGGGCACTCGTGTAGTTGTCGATCTTGAGCACGAACTCGTCCTGAGCGCTCTGCCCCTTGTCGCCCTCTACCCAGATGATCACCTTCCGGTCGTGCGTCAGGATCGCGTCGTAGATCGGGTCCACGACCTCCGTCGCGTCTTCCGCTTCTTCCTCCTGGTTGAAGAGGTAGGGGTGAGCCCGTCGTACGGGCGCGGGGATGTGCGCATGCTGATTCGCGGCGAGACCGCCCACCAGGCAGGCATGCTCCTCGTCGGGATCGAGGACGGGTTCGACGACCTGGACGGCGAAGCCGCGTTCGATCAGCTCATGCGCAGCGGTCAGACCGCTGACGCCAGCGCCGAAGATCGTCACGACGGGCATCGTCTGTTGCTGCGCGTTGACCAGCGGGGCTTCGATCACCTTGGGCTCGAAATCGAGGTCGTCGCTCATACTCTGTCCTCTGCTCCTGACATGTTCCATCTCAGCTCTTCGAGCAGCCGTGAGGTTCCGCGGCTGCGAATCGCGCCCGCCATGAAGGCGTGAAGCGCGTCGTCGAAGCGGGCGATCTCCTGAGCGCGGCCGCGCAGGTGGAGCCGACCGCGGCGAAGGGCCTCGATGATCGAGAGATCGGCGTCGACCAACTCGACCAGCGTTTGCGTGTCCGTCTCGACGCGCACACGGAACCCGTCGCCCGTCGAAGCGAACCGGTGGCCTCCGCCCACGAATTCGAGGACGCCGGTGTCCTCGTCGACCTCGAACGCGACGGGAGCGGCACCGAGGAGTGCCGAGAGGCGTGCATAGGCGTCCGGAACGTCGCGACGGATGTGTCGCAACGATTCGTCGAGGATCTTGCCGAAGCTACGCGGCATTGCGGTTGAACTCCGCGATCGCCGGTGCTTCGAAGTCGATCGTGTCGCCAGCCACCTGCCCGCGGACGCTCGCCGTCGCAGCCGTTTCGCTCACGATCGTGTTCCCGAGTCCGACGTCGTCGGGCATCGCGATCTGTGCGACGTCGTGCAGCGCGAGGTCGACCTCCACGTGGTCTCCGGCCTTGTCCGCGACGACGGAGAGCCTCGAGGGGAGGTCCGCGGAGCTGCCGGGAGAGGCAAGGCGCATGACCCGTGGCACTCGAAGGCAGCCAGCGGCCCGAGTCCGTCCCGCGCTGTCGAAGGCGACGCGGCTGCCCTGGAAGGTGCGGACGTGCTCGGCGCCGCGCCACAAGAGGACACCCTCCGAAAGGGTCAGACCGCGGGCGCGATCCGTGATGCGCTGAAGCACGATGGTCCAGGGGCGGGTGGCGCGGTTCTCGAGGACGATGGCCCACTCCCACCCGAAGTCACCGCCCCATTCGAATCGGCCCCAGTCGTGATCGTGGTAGGCGGGGGCCGACGCGAGCTCGACGACTTCGCCCTCGAACTCGACGCGGCCGGTCGCTTCGAGCCGCGGCACGACCAGCCACTTCATCGTCTCGCCACCGCCGATCGGGATGCTCGAGGTGAGAGCCGGGCGAGACGTCGGCCGGAAGCGGAGCTTCGCGCGAAGGGCAGCTCGGGCGAGGCCTGCCTCGAGGAAGAACCCGTCTTCGCCGAAGCTCAGCGTTGCGTTCGTCCAGGAAATCGAGGGATCGCCCCCGAAGAGATGGGCTCGATCCGAGCGATCGACATCGCCTATCCAGCGGCCACCGGGGCGGCGCGCGAGCATGGTGAGCCTCGGAATCTCGATCTCGCCCGTGCGGGCCTGGTCCATCAGACTGAAGTTCACGAAGAGGTGGAGATCGGGGGTCACGACGCAGAAGTGCATCCACTCCTTGTGGCCGACTCGTCCGCCCGCGGATGCCGGGCTGCGTCGCCAATAGTCGGCGCGGCGGATGAGTTCCGTCCATTCGTCCACAGCCGTGGTCATCGCAGCCAATCCTTGCGCGTCGCGACCGAAGTCGCGGGCGCGAGACCTTCGTCCTGCGACCCTGGCGCCGGAAGCCGCCGTTCGACGCGATCGAGGAGAGACACCAGGCCCAGCATCCCGAGGAGCACAGGGTCTCGTCCGTCGAGCCGCGTGGCAGGTTCGGTCCGCGTGCGGCGCGCGTCACGAAGCCACGACAGCGCTCCGAGCAGCGCTCGGTCGAGGTCGTGAATCGTCGACTCCGCGCGAACGGGCTCAATCGGTCCCGGCATCGTGGCCTTCACTTCCACCTCCACCGAAGAGTCGATCGAGCAGCGCGTCCGTGTCGTCGTGCGCGGCGGCGCGGAAAAAGGCGTCGAGGTAGGCCGATGGGAGGCGATCAGGAGCATCGCTCTGCTCGAGCAGGGACAGCGACGTCATCTGGAACACGAGCCGCGCGTCCTCGACGAGCTCGGATTCGGCAAGTCGCTCCGCCCATGCTCGTCCCTCTGACGTGCGCGCGAAGCGATCGCCTTCCGCGACGAGCGCGGCGAAGAAGCGGCGCCCCGCGACCGGGTGGGCGAGCAGGATCTCCTGAAGTGCGCGCAGGATCGTCGGTAGATCATCGGAATCGGCTTCGGTATCGACTCGGCGATCGAGGGGCGGCAGGAGTTCCTTCGCGACCGCTTGGCCCACGTCTTCGGCCGCCGGATCGCGCGAATAGAATCGGGTTCGGGCTCGATCGAAGGCGCGCCGATCGCCTCGGTCAACGGTATCCGGCGCGATCTCCCGAAGCGCGGCATCGACACCATCGGATTGGATCCGGTCGCGCAGCGAAAGGATGAGGTCGAAGGGGTCGGCCACTTTCGGCATCGCTACCAATCCCTCCCGACCACGAACTCGACGAGTCCAGCGAGGAAGTCGCGATGCGGACCCGGTCTCCAGTCGGCCCTCGTCTCCTCGAACGATCGGGCTGCACGCCGCGCGCGCTTTCGCGCCGCGGCCTGAGCCCGGGGGATGGCCTCTGATCGATCGATCAGGTCCTGGAGAAACGCGACCTCGTCGGGGCTCTTGACGGCGCCTGCTCCCGGCGCGCCCGGCCGATCTTTCTTGAGAACGCCAAGGGCCTCGGATCGCTCGCTCGGGGTCGCCTCACGAATGGCATGGATCAGCATGAGGGTGTGCTTGCCCTCCCAGAGATCGCCGGCGAGTTCCTTCCCCATTCGCGCTTCGTCGGCGGTGAGATTCAGGATGTCGTCCTGGATCTGGAACGCGATGCCGAGCGGTATGGCGAAGCGCGCGAGCCGACCGGCCTGCGCTTCGCTTGCGCCGGCGGCGACGGCGCCGACGAGAATCGGCGTCAGGAACGTGTACCAGCAGGTCTTCTTGAAGACCATGCGGACATAGTCGCGATCATCGGGACTCCAATCGGAGCGGCGAATCCAGTCGAGCTCCATCATCTGTCCCTCGGCGGACTCGCGGGCCATTCGTGCGACGATCTCGAGGATTCGGAGCGCGCGCCCGAGCCCGATCGTTTCGATGTTCTCGAGGAGAGGCTGCATCGTGAGCGCGAGCATGCCGTCGCCGACGTTGACGGCGATGGGCACACCGTGGAGACGATGGAGCGTGTCTTCGTTTCGGCGTTTCTCGGAGCCGTCTTCGACGTCGTCGTGAATCAGGAACGCGTTGTGGTAGAGCTCGAGCACTGCCGCCGTGCGGGCGACGTTCTCGAGATGTCCGCCGAGGGCCCGGCACGTGGCGATGCACAGCGCGGGTCGGAGCGCCTTTCCCGCGCGGAGCGGATAGTCGAGCATCAACTCGTACAGGAGGGCGCCCGGTCGATCGTCGCGCGGCACGAGGTCGAGAATCTCTTCCGCGACGAGCGCGCGGCAGGTCTCGAGGTAGGCATCGATCGTGTCGGGCGTTGCCGTCAAAGAAAGGGGGGCTCCGGCTACACGAGGGTCAGTCGGCGTCGCGTTTGAAGCCGAACCCGTCGATCAGGGCGTAGACGCGTGACCTCGCCAGGTCGAGGCGGCGGGACGTCTCAGTCACGTTCCAGTCGGTTTCCTCGAGCGTTCGCGCGAGGAGGTCACGCTGGAAGAAGCGCGTCGCCTCCTGGAAGCTGAGACGTTCCGATGCTGCGTCGATCGGTGGCGTGTCCGCCACGGCCGGGAAGACGTGTCGTTCGCCGATCTCGGTCGCGCGGTCTCCGGCGGCGCGAATCGCGCTCGCAGCAATCGTCGATTCGAGCTCGCGGACGTTCCCTGGCCAATCCGCTCCATGGATCGCGCGTAGCGCACTGGGCGAGAGCGACAGGTCGCCGAGGCGATTCTGTTCCACGACGCGTGCACAGAGCGCCTGAGCGAGTTCGACCACGTCTTCGCGGCGCTCGCGAAGACCCGGCAGACGGATCGGGAGAACGTGCAGGCGGTAGTAGAGATCCTCGCGAAAGAGCTTCTCTCCGACGCGCGCCTCGAGGTCCGCGTTGGTCGCCGCGAGGACACGGATGTCGGCCTGCTGGGGGGTCGTCGCCCCGAGCGGGAAGTACTCGTGTGACTGAAGCAGTTGAAGCAGCTTCGCCTGCGCTGCGACGGGAAGTTCTCCCACCTCGTCGAGGAACAGGGTCCCACCCTCAGCAGCCTCGACCTTGCCCGATACGTCATTGCTGGCGGCGCTATGCGCGCCGGCGCGCGCCCCGAAGAGCTCGCTTTCGATCAGCGCATCTGGAAGCGCGGCGCAGTTGAGCTCGACGAACGGGCCTCGGCATCGAGCGCTATTGTCATGGATGGCGCGTGCGAGCTGGGTCTTGCCGGTTCCCGATTCGCCCGTCAGCAGGACGGTGACCTCGAGGGGTGCAGCGAGCATCGCAGGCTCGAGGGCTCGGGCGAGCGCGTCGCTTCGCCCGAGGATCCCTCTGAGATCGTTTCGATCGCGTAGCTCTCGTGTTGCGTCGGTCGTCCGGCTCTCTCTCGCCGCACGCACGAGCCCGTCCGCGAGTGGCGCGAGGTGTCGGGCGAAGATCTCCGCGGCTTCGCGGTCCGCGTCGGTGTACTGGCCTCCGCGTCGATCGCGACCGAGGTAGACCGCACCGAGACCAGAACGACCGCCGACGGGGGCGCACACGACTGCGCCGATCCCCGCGGCCTGCACGCTCTTCTGTTCGCTGAATCGCTCGTCGAGCAGCGCCGAGTGGGTGGCGATGGTTTCGCCCGTCGCCAGCGCCTCCGCGATGATGCCGCGAGAGATCCGCGTGCGAACGGCGTCTACTTCGTCCTCGGACATCCGCCTCGCGAGCGACCAGGCGCCGCTCTCGTCCGTCGCCGCGTCGTTCAGCTCGAGGTAGCCCTGATCGGAGTTCGTCAGCTCGAGAATCAGCCGAAGCGCGTCCTCGAGAAACGCCTCGAGGTCGTCCTGGGCGCCGAGGTCGAGGAGCTGGCGATAGAGATCGCGCTCCCAGAGCACTCGATCAGGGTCTGTGGCGTGGGCCTCGTCCATGCACGCCTCCGCCCCCATGTTAGGGAAGTGGTCCCCACTCGAACAGCCCGGGTCCAGGCCGGCGTGTGCGAAGACGCACTGGACTCCGATCGGGAACGGAGTGGCCGGAAGCGCTTCCGATATCGGGTCGACCCTCGCGGGGCTCACGCCGTTACACCCCCACGCGACGATTCGAGTCGAACTGTACGAGTCGAACTGTACGAGTCGTATTCGAGACGAGGTCGTCAGCCGCGATCGGGCTCTCGGACGGCTCGTGTGGCGCCTCCGACGCTTCGACGCGAGCGAGCTCGCCAGCGACGTTGGCCGCCACGGGCGGCAATGCCTCCACCGCATTCATCATGGTTGGATCGAGGATGAGGATTCCCCAGAAGACGGTGCCGAGCGTCGCCAGAGCGACGGTGGTGCGCTTTCCGGCGGCGAAGATGCGGTGGGTCTCGCGGTAGATTCGGACTCGAGCGACGACGGGATTCATGTTCGGGCCTCCAGGTCGTGGGGTTTGCGGAGTGGGGTCGGGAAACGAAAAAGCAAGGGCCGTGCCAGGGCCGAAACGCGCGTCAGGGGCATGCGGCGGGGCGCGGCGTCCTCGATCGAGTACGGCGCTCAGGGCGCACCGTCCTGTCCCGAGGACACCGCGCCGATGCGCGCTGCCCGTCCCGTCAGCGCCCAGAAGACGAGACGGGCAGCGCGCCGCCCTGGCGGACGAAATCGCTTCGGGGGGACGATCCGGCGTCCCGGTACATGCCTTCGAAATCGGTCTGGGGTGCGCGCCACTCCCAGGGGCGATCGAGGGTCGCGGTCGGAATCGGAGCTTGGGTCGGGTCGTCACCGGCGGCGACGCCGACGGCGGTCACGATGATGGCGAGGGCAGCGACGACCTGGCCGGCGGACTGCATGCGGGCGATGCGGCGATGGCGCGCCGCGTTGGAGCGGAGATCGGGACGGGACATGGCGGGTTCCTCGTGTGGAGGTCGTGACCCGCGAGGGCCTCGGCGTCGACCATCGACGCCTGGCCCTCGCGGGCGACACGATCACGCTCCTTTGCCAGAGCAAGCCGCATGCCAGACCTGAAACCTCGTTCATTTGCGTTAGGCGGATACGGTCGTCCACTTTCGAGGACGATCAGGCTGGTCGAGCGTCCTCGATCGAGGTCGATCGGTGGCGCAGGTGTGACCTTCGGGCGTGGTCTTCTCTGACCCTGGGCGTGACCGTGCGCGCGGAGAAGAAGAGCCGGATCGGTCCAGACGGGGTGGACGCGGAATAGAAGCCGGTCGCGGACTCGGGTATCGTGAGCGCGCGGTCGTCACGAGTCCAGCCGAAAACGACTCGGGAATCCCGTGACGCAATGGAGAGCGCTTGTCCGAGACCGACTCCGAGCCGGAACGGGCTGACGAAGAAGGCGTCGGCGATCGCCGTCCCGGCGCCCATCTGATGGCCCGCGCCGGCGTCGTCCTCCTCGCCTTCGCGCTCCGTGTTCTCTACGTGCGCGAGGTGTGGCCGCATCCGGCGATCCAGCTGCCCGTCATCGACGCGCTCGCCTATCGAGATCGGGCGCTCGAGATCCTCGCGGGCGATTGGCTCGGGGGCGCGGTCTACTACCTCGATCCGCTCTACCCCTTCTTCCTCGCGTTGATCTACCTCTTCGTGCCACCAGACTCGATGGGGGTCCTGGTGGCCCAGGCGGCGCTCGACGCGGCATCGGTCGCGATCGTGATGGCCATCGC
Organism: uncultured Spirochaetaceae bacterium; assembly: GCA_964488255.1. Taxonomy (GTDB): domain Bacteria; phylum Myxococcota_A; class UBA9160; order UBA9160; family UBA4427; genus UBA4427. The sequence continues at coordinate 44,516 of CAZAUR010000019.1, forward strand.
GCACCGCGTCCGGGACGAGCCGACCGCGATCGTCGCTGGTCTGATCGCCGCCACCTACAAGCCCTTCTTCTACTACTCGGCGCTGCTGTTGAAGGCCCCGCTGATGATCTTCCTCGTCGTCATGGCGCTCTATCTGGTGATTCGCGCCGCAGACGACGACGACCTCTGGCGTTGGGGTCCGGCCGGTTTCCTGCTCGGTCTCGCTGCGCTCACCCGGGGCAACTCGCTGCTCTTCGCGCCGGCGCTCGGACTCTGGATCCTGGTCGCGTGGCGAGGGGACATCCGGCGACGGATCCTCGCGATCGCCGTTCTCGGCGTGGGACTCGCGTGCGCGATCGGTCCGGTGACCGCGCGCAACTGGGTCGTAGGGGACGACCTCGTGGTGTTGAACAGCCAGGCCGGCCAGAATTTCTACATCGGGCACTTCGAAGGAAACGAGACCGGCGCCTACGTCGCGCCGCCCTTCCTTCGCCCGAACCCCGAATTCGAGGAGTCCGACTTTGCGAAGGAGGCGCTCGAGCGAACCGGGCGGGACATGAAGCCGTCGGAGATCTCGAACTATTGGCTCCGCGAGGGATTGCTCGAAATCGCGGACGATCCGGCGCGATTCGTGCGGCACAGCGTGAGGAAGGTGCTGCTGCTGGTGAACGCGGTCGAGATCCCGGACAACGTCAGCTACGCCTACTTCGCCAAGGAAGTGTCGTCCATGTTGTCGTGGCCACTTCCCGCGTTCGGGCTCGTCGTGTGTCTCGCCGCGGCCGGTGTCGTCGTCTCGTGGCGCGACCGTCTGATGCAGCTGCTGATGCTCTACTTCCTGGCCTACGCCTCGGGCATCATTCTCTTCTTCAACCTTTCGCGCCTGCGACTGCCGTTGGTGCCCGTCTTGATCCTGCTCGCCGCGACCGCAGTGGTGGTCGCCGGTCGGCGGGTGCGTGTGCGTGATTGGCGTGCCGTGGCGCTGCCGGGGGTGCTCGCGCTGCTGATGATCCCGGTGACGCGCCTGGACCTCTATTCCCAGAGTATGAACGTTCGATACGTGAACATGGGCGTGGGGTTCGTGCAAGCGAGTGATCGGAGCTGGCAGCAGGCCCAGGTCCTGCTCGAATCGGACCGTCGCGCGGAGGCGGAGCCGCTGATCATGGAGGCGATCGAGCATCGGTCCGCAGCCGAGGAACAATTCGAGAAGGCACTGGAGGTCGACCCGGGCTATCCGCGCGCGGTTCTCGTGTTGCGACAAGCCATGCTCGTGCGGGCCCTGTTGCACGATCAGCTCGGCGACCACGAGAAGGCCTTCGCGGTGGCCCGTGAGACGGCGAGTCGCTTCCCGGGCTTCGTCGATGCCCACGTCGTGCTAGGCCAGAGCCTCCTGCGCCTCGATCGGCTGCCGGCTGCGAGCCAGGCGTTCCAGCGCGCGTTGCGGATCGAGCCCGACAACCGCGAAGCGCGAGCCGGTCTCTTGCGGATCCGACGGCGCGCCGCAGCTCGACCCGCTCCGCTTCGGCCGAATGCGCCGGCTCCGTAGTCGGCCCCCGGTCCACAGATAGGTGATCGGCCCGGACGAGCGCCGCGTATACTGTCGCGCGGATACGTCATGAGCTCCAACGAACTACAGAATCTCGTGGCTCCGCCGCCGCGCCACGCGAAGACCATCGTGGTGATGCCGGCGTACAACGCCGAGAACACGGTCAAGCGGGTCTACGACGACATCCCCCGCGAGCATGTGGACGAGATCCTGCTGGTCGACGACGTCAGCCAGGACGACACGGTGCGGATCGCCCGGGAGCTCGGGATCGAGGTGATCGAGCACGCGCGCAACCGGGGCTACGGGGGCAATCAGAAGACCTGCTACGAGCACGCCCTCGAGCGCGGCGCGGAATTCGTGGTGATGCTGCACCCGGACTACCAGTACGACGCGCGCATGATCGGTCCGGCCGTCGGGATCCTGGCGAGTGGCAACTGCGACGTGATCCTGGGCAATCGCATCCGCACGCGCCAGGAGGCGCTGGCTGGCGGCATGCCCAAGACCAAGTACTTCGCGAATCGCGGCCTGACGATGGTCGAGAACATGCTCTCGGGCCAGAACCTGGGAGAGTGGCACTCGGGCTTCCGCGCCTACACCCGCGAGGTGCTCGAGACGATTCCGTTCCAGCGCAACAGTGACGACTTCGTGTTCGACTCGCAGTTCCTCGTCCAGAGCGTGCACATGGGGTTCAAGCTCGGCGATCTGCCGGTCCCGGTGCGCTACTTCGACGAGGCGTCGAGCATCGACCTCAAGCGCTCGGCCGAGTATGCGCTCCTCACGCTCGCGACCTTCGGCCGTTGGTATCTGCACATGGCCGGGTTCCGCTCGACGTTGTTCGAGAAGTAGTCGCACGGGAATCGGGGGCGCTGACGCCGCGGACTAGCGAGGCCGCTCGCTCTGCGCCTCTGGCGCGTCTGGCGCGTCTGGCGCCAATCGGCGGTGGAGCCAGCGAGCGGCGATGCCCGCCGCAACCAGGAAGGCCACGGCGAAGGCGACACCGCCGAGGCGTCCTTCGAAGGCGGAGCGGCCGAGTACGACGAATCCCGTCGCGTAGAACATCTGCACCACGACCGAGATCAGCACGAAGCGCGCACGGTCGACGCTCGCGAGCACGATCGCCCAACTCTGGATGAAGTAGGGGATCCCGGGTGTGACGCGCATGACGGTCAGGAAGAGCAGCTGATCCGAGGGCCGCTCGAGTCGCGGGATGCGAATGCCCCGGCCGGTGACCATCGCCTCGAGGCGTGGGCGCAACACCGAGGACCCGATCGCGTGTACGAGGAGGGCGTTCGCGGCGAGGACGAGCGCGATCCAGAGCAGCGACTGCGGGACGCCGTAGATCGGCCCCGCCGTGACGTAGAACGCCGTGGCCGGCAGGGGCGCCATGATCGCGAGGGTCATCACGGCGAAGAAGATCGGTGCGGGCGCACGTTGCAGCCACGACCAGGCCTCTTCGACCAGCGTCCGTGCTTCTTCGAAGCCGAGGATCGCGACGGCGGAGAGCGCGATCACAGCGAGCGCGACGGCGACGAACATCCCGCGCTGCACCCGCCCGCGCGTCGCTCGAGCGGCCGAGGTCGGCGGGCTGCCCTGTTCGACTTCGGACACGAATGACCCGTTTCGTTCGAGGTCGCGCGAGGATACAAGATCGCACGCCGCGATGTTGGGCGAAGTGGCCGCGCTTCTCGTACGCTCCTCCGAGCCGGGAGATCACGTCCGATGGAACGCCTCGACGCACGCGCATTCGCGACGGCCCTCGGCCTCTTCGTCGTCGCCGTGTCGATCCGTGCTTTGCCCTGGGGCGAAGTCTTCACGGAGGAGGGCGTACGCTTCATCGGCACCGACCCCTACTTCCACATGCGCGCGATCGCGTGGACCGTCGAGCATTTCCCCGCGCTGCAGACTTTCGATCCCTACATCCAGTACCCGGACGGCGCGCGCCCGATCGTCGCACCGCTCTTCGACTGGATGCTCGCGCTCTTCGCATGGCCCTTCGTGGACGACGTCAGCGGGGACGGTCTCGAGCGGCTCGAGCGGTTCGCGGTCTGGGTTCCCCCGCTGCTGGGCGGACTCGCGGTCGTCGTCACGTGGGGCACCGCGCGCCGACACTTCGGCGCCTCCGTCGCGCTCGTCGCCGGAGGGCTGCTCGCGATCACGAGCGGCCATTTCTGGTACTCGCGACTCGGGCTCGTGGATCATCACGTCGCCGTCGCGCTTCTCGCCGTCGCGCAGCTGGCCCTCGCGCTCCGGCTGCTTCGGCCGAGGGAGGGGGCGGAGGACGGTATCCGCTTCGGCATGGCGACGGCACTCGGGGCCGCGATCGCCGCGGCGTTCCTCGTCTGGCCGGGTAGTCTCCTGCACCTCGCGTTGATCGATGGTCCGCTCGTCGTCCATGCGATCAGCCGCGATCTCCGGTCGGCGTCCTGCGCGCACGCGCTCGAGATCGCCCTGGCGCACGGCGCCGCCGCCGCGTTCGTCATTCCATTCGCGTGGGGCAACGAGTGGACGCATCTCGGTCCGTTCAGCCCGGTCGTGCTCTCCGAATTCCAGCCCTGGGCGCTCGCGTCCGTAGGGATTTCGCTGGCGTTCGCCGCCGTCGCGTGGAAGAACGATCGCCTGGGCGAGACGCCGGCCGTGCGGCTAGGCACGGTCGTCGCGGGGGGTGTCCTCGTCCTCGGTGCCAGCCTTCTGGTGTTCCCGGGTCTGGCGGAGGGCCTCGATCTGATCCGACAATGGCTGACCCGGAGCGAGCAGTTCGCGGCCTATCGCGGGGTCGCCGAAGCGGCGCCGATGCTCGTGGTGGATGGACGCTTCGATGGCACGATGGGACTCGCACGACTATCGTGGTTCTTCTTCGCCTTTCCGATCGGCGTCGCCGCTCTCGCCGTATCGAGGCGAAGAGATCCGGAACGAGTGGTGACCTGGTCCGTGCTCTTCTGGGCCACAGGGCTCTTTCTGGCCACGCTGCTCCAGCGCCGATTCTTCAACTCGTTCTCGATCGGACTCGCGCTCGTGACCGGGCTCGCCCTCGTCCGAATGCATGCCGAGTGCGGGAAGGGTCGACTCGCCTGGGTTCCGAAACGCGTGGCCGCTGCCGTGCTGCTCGCCGTCGGCCTGCTCGCGACGGCGCCGATGCTCGCCACCTACACGCCCTACCTCGAGGCGCACGCGGCGAGACGCGCCGGACTCCCCGTCGAGAGCACGCCGCTCCAGCAGGTCGTTCGCATTCATCATCGTCTGGCGGATTGGCTTCGTGTCCATACGCCGTCGCCGGGCGCCTGGCTGGAGAACGAGCCGACGCCTGCCTGGGGCGTGCTCGCGCCCTCGGATTTCGGCCACGCGCTCAAGTACATCGCGCGCCGCCCGGTCGTCGTCGACAACTTTCTCGACGACGTCGGTGGCGATGGCGGCGCGTTTCTGTCCACGGTGTTCGCGGCGAGCGAATCCGAGGCAGTGCCGATGCTCGACGCGCGAGGCGTTCGCTTCGTGATCGCGCCCCTCTCGCGGGCGAGGCTCGGTCGCGAAGTCGATCGCGGCGGCCTCTTCGACCAGCTCGCGACCGTGGGACGACCGCGCGCCGCAGCGGCGGCTGGTATCACCGCTCCGCCGTCGCAGCTCCGACTGCGATTCGAGCACGCCTGGACGCCGCCGGGTGGCGGGCGTCCGAGGCCACTCTTCCGCATCTTCGAGCGGGTGCCGGGTGCGCTGCTCGTAGGCAGGGCGGCCCCGGGAAGCGAGGTCACTGCATCCCTCGACCTCACGCTGTCACACGGCCACACCCTTCGCGTCGACCACACGACGCGCGCCGGCGACGACGGCCGCTGGGCCCTTCGGGTTCCATACTCGACCTTCGGTGCGCCGGCTTCGGTCCGTCCGGGTCGTCACTACGTCGTCGCATGCGACGGTTCGACTGTGACCGCGCGGGTTCGGGAAGAGGACGTGCAAACCGGGGCGGAGATCGGGATCGACTGCGAATCCGAGACGCGACCCGGCACCGGCTGACCGCGGCGACGCCGTTCGTCGAGACGCGGCCGCCCGTCGAGGCGATCGCGACTACGCGGCGAATGCCCAGGCGAGCACCGCGCCCAGTCCGGCTGCGAGCGGGAGTGTGCCGAGCCACGCCGAGAGGACTTCCGCGCTCGTGCGGCGATCGAGGGTTCCGTCCGACGCGCCGATGCCGAAGATGCCGCCGGTGGAGACGTGCGTGGTCGAAACCGGGAGACCGAGCCGCGACGCGCCGGTGACCAGCAGGGAAGTCGTGAGGTTCGCGGCGAAGCTCGGTCCGTCGCGCATGGGCGTGATGCGGTGGGCGAGGGTGTCGGCCACGCGGCGCGCGGAGACGAGGCCGCCGATGGCCATCGCGACACCGAGGACGACGGCGCCTGCCAGCGGTGGGGTCACCGCCGCACCGACCATCAAGCCGAGGATCTTCGGCGTGTCGTTGAGCCCGCGCGCGACCCCGACCGCGGAAGCGCTCAGGAGATGGCCGACGCGCAGCGCGCCCGCCACGTCGACGCCGACCAGATGGCGCTCGCCATGGGCGCGGCACTCGGCCGACGGGGCCACTTCGACGCCGAGCATCTGATGCGCGCCGGTCGCGGCCCCCGGCGCGGCTGGAACGACGACCGGGTCGACGCAGACGCAGTCGCCCATCGCGACGCCGAGGGACGATCCCGCTGCGGCCCCCGATCGCGTCAGTCCCCAGGCGATCCCCACGGCGAGGATCGGACCGACGGCGAGTGGCAGCACGAAGGCGGTTCCCAGGGCGCCGAGTTTCAGCGCCGGTCCTGCGGCCACCGCGCCGGCCCCCACCAGCCCGCCGACGATCGCGTGGGTCGTGGAGATGGGCAGTCCGAAGCGCGTGGCGATTCCGACCGTGAGCGCGGCGCCGAGCGCGACCGCCGCCAGCATCGACGTCGAGAACATCTCGGGCGGCACCAGCCCCTTGCCGGAGAAGGCCTTCACCAACGCGCCGGCGATCACGAGCGAGCCGACCGAACCGATGAGCTGCGTGACGGTCGCGAGCGCGAGCGCCGGGCGGTAGCTCAGCTGGGCCGAGCCGTAGAGCGTCGCCACTGCTTTGATGTTGTCGTTTGCGCCGTTCGCGAAGGCGAGCGCCACACAGGCCGAGACGAGGATCCACTCCATGTCCAGGGTCTACGTCGCGATGAGGCGCATCGTTACGGTTCGTTCGAACCGTGCGTGGCATTCGTGCTCACTCGATCGGAAAGTGTGGGGATTCGACAGGGAATCGCGGCTCCCTTCCGCTCCGCTGCGCCGCTAGAGTGTGAATGCGGAGCGCCCCATCGGCGCGATTCGTCCGCGAACGGGAGCGACTTCGAAGGCATGGCGGGCGCAGAAGGAATGGGTGGCGCAATCACGCGTGGAGATCCGACGCTCACCCCGCGCCAGCTCGAAGTGCTCGAAGTGATGGCGCGCGGACTCACGAATCGCGAGATCGGTGAAGTCCTCGGGATTTCTTCCGGGACCGTGCGCGTCCACGTCGCTGCGATCCTGGAGGCCCTCGGTGTCTCGAATCGCACCGAAGCCACGGATCAATTCCATCGCCTGGGGCTCGGCTCGGCCGGGTCGCGCCCGAGCCCGGACGCGCAGACCATTCGTCCTGCCGTCGCGGTCCTTCCGCTCGCGACGTTCTCGGAGGAGGCGGAGCATTTCGCCGACGGGATCAGCGAAGACCTGACCACGCGCTTGTCGCGCTGGAACTGGTTTCCCGTCGCGGCTAGAAATTCGAGCTTCGCCTTCAGGAACGCATCCGGCGACGTCGCTTCGATCAGTCGAACGCTGGGCGTTCGTTATGTGGTCGATGGCAGCGTGCGCCCGAGCGGCGATTCCGTTCGCGTGACGATCCAGCTGGTCGACGGGCACACCGGTCACAACGTGTGGGCCCAGCACTACAACCGCGACCTCGGCGCTCGATTCGAAGTGCAGGACGAGATCGTCGATAGGATCGTCGCAACGCTCATGCCGTCGCTGGCACGCGCCGGCGGAATCCAGATCATCGAAGGCGACGGGAAGGCCGAGGACGCATGGGATCGCGTTCAAGAAGCGTTCGCCCGCATGGCGGAGAACGACGTCGCTGGGTGGGAGCGAGCCGAGGCGCTCGCCGAAGAAGCGTTGGCTCTCGATGATCGCCTCGCGCCGGCCTACAGCGCGCTCCTCTACTGCAATCTGAACCTGTATCTGGTCAATCGGACGCCCGATGATCCCTCGCGCATCGATCGACTCGATGCCTTGAGCCTCGAGCTCGAGACGATCGACCCGGCGGAGCCCCTCGCGCTGATCGGTCGCGCGATGGCGCTCCTCGCCAGGAACGAGAAGGCGGCGGCGCTCGAGTATGCGGAGCGTGCGCACAAGCTGGCCCCGAAGATGCTGTACACGATCTGGCTCCGCGGGATGTTGCTGACCGGGCTGGGGCGCCTCGAAGAAGCGGTCGAGGCCCACCGCCAAGCGCTCCAACTCGCGCCCGAAGATCCGTTCCTTCCGATGGTCCGGTCGACCCTCGGCATGGCCTTGCTGATCTCGGGCAATCTCGACGAGGCCCTCGAACAAGTCACGGCCGCCCTCGACCAGGCACCCCGGATGGCCCTCGCACACTCGCTGCACGGCGGCGTCCAGGAGCTCCAGGGGAATCGTGAAGGCGCGCTCCGCGCCTACGCCAAGGTTCGGGAATTCGCGCCCGACTACGACGGGGTCGTCGCGACCGATCGATTCGTTCCGGATTGGGCTGCCGACGGAATGAAGTCGCGAATCGAAGAGCTCAACCGGGAGCTGGACGCCCGCGTGCGAGCATCCGCCACGAAGTAGGTCCGGCGTCGGGCGATCGCCGGCGCGACGAGGACGCGTCGCGGTGCCGGTCACGCAGCTTGATCGCGATCAGCGTCGCCTGTGCGCGCGGGGTGCTCCCCTGCGCATTCCGCGAGGCACACGTCGAGTCCGGCCTTGCGGGGTCGAAGAAATGCGCGAAAGCGCTGTGGAAACGGGTGAGTACGCGTGATTCGCAGCCGGCCGGGCCGATCTTAAGAATTCCTTAAGGAGATCGTCGGGACCGCCGCGCGACCCTTGGGAAGACTGCAGCGCATCGATCAGCAATGGAGACCTCGATGCCTGAAGAACTCGACTCTTGCCGGAAGCGATGCTCGGAAGCATCGGCGCAGAACCGAATCGAAGTCACGCCTGACGCGCGTGCCCGGACACCGCGCGTCCTCGCCCTCGCCCTCCGCCTCGGCCTCGTGCTCGTCCTCGCGAATACTGGATGCCTCAGCAGCTCGCTCTTCGATGGCAATACGCTCTTGAATCAGGATCTCCAGGCGAGCGATCACGACCGGATCTTCCCGACCGTGCGGGTGAGTTGGGAAGTCTCGGAGGACGAGCGCGATCGACAGGTGGGCCTGCTGGAGACGCTTCGCTCGGCGCGACCGGCGGCGAAGCCTGCGGAGGGCGAGGCCAGGGCGACGTTGCCCGAAGATCCGGTCGAAGCGCGCGAGCGTCGAGCCGTCCGGGGTGCCGTGTCCTTCGACGCCGAGTACGCGGTCGGAATCGGCGGTCGTGACGACCGCCCGACCCCCGGCAACGTCGAATACGCCGATCAGTTCCTCGTCGGCGTTCCGTCCCTGCGATACGACTACGACCTGCACATTGCGACCCTCGGAGCACGAGGCGGTCTGCGGATCGCGGACTACTTTGCGCTCGAGGCGCTCGGCGGTCTCTCGCTGAGCTCGCTGCGGCTCCAGCTCGAAGACGCGACGCAACAGGTCACGGATACCGGGACCTCGCTGGGCGGACACATCGGCGCACGCATCACGATCCGCCCACATCCCGTCTTCGGCATCGTCGGCGAAGGCAAGATCAACCTGATGGGCGGCCTGCACGACAAGCGCCGCTTCGTGTTCGTCCCGACCGCGATGGTCGCCGGCGAGCTCCACTTCACCCGCAACGTCTCCGCCTTCGGCGGCTACCGCTGGTGGCGCTACCGCGAGAACATCGCGAGCGCGTCCGACATCGACGATCTGGTGATCGAGGGGCCGACGTTCGGGGTGTTGATGCGGTTCTGAATCGCCTCGAGAGCGCCACCCGCGCTCCGTGTCGTGCGGATGAAGTCCACCTGGTGTCGGTCGTCCGCCGAATCGGGCGCGACGCGCAACGCCGCTCGAGAGCGCGTCGGGTTCCTCGAAATCTCGACATATCGAGCGCCGACCGCCCACTTCACTTCGTGGAGGTGCGTGCCGGTGGCGGGACGATTCGGGATCGGCCGTGGAATGACCTCGAAGGCGAGAGCGCCGAGAAGGACCTCGGATGCCCGGGTGGCCCTCCAGGAGGCGACGCAATGAATTCGCGCGTCCGACGATGGGGCGCCGCGCTCGCGACCGCGTGGATCTGCGCGATCCCGGCGACCAGCCACGCCGCGATCACGTGGAGCGCCGAGGCGACCCGCGAGCCTGCGACCGGGAATCGGCTCCTCGTCGACGTGACGATTCGGAACGATGCGCCGGTCCAGGGCCTCGCGGTTTCCGTCCACGACTACGACACGAGCCTGCTTCGTCTCGACGTTTCGGGATCGATTCTCTCGCAGAACGTCCTCGTCGAGTTTCCGGTCGGGCCGGGCTTCGGTTTCGGCGGACTCGACGGCAACACGGTCACGCTGCCCCTCGTCGAGACCGTCGACGCAGGCGTCGGTCGCGTGCGTTTCTTCGAGGGGCGTCAGCTCCAGGGCGCCGAGCAGACCGGGGAGCTCGACATCAGCCCGATCACCGGGGCGGTCGGTGGCCCCCAGTTCCGGCTGGTCTTCGACATCGTGGGCACTGGCCTCGCGAGCCTGACCGTGAGCTCCAACGCGGTTGGCGATGCCGTCATCTTTCCCGGACCGATCGTCAGCACATCGAATAGCGTGACTTTGGCGGTCCCGGTGCCCGAACCGGGGACGGGGCTGCTCGTCCTTCTCGGATTCGCGAGTCTCGCCCAGACGCGTTCGTCTGGACGCGCCCGACTCGACTTCGCCTCATCTTCGATCCGATTCGCCCAGCGTCTCCACGATTCGTGCCAGCCGCGCCACGCGGGACTCGAGGGCGATCATTCGGCGTCGCATCTGGAGCGTGACGTGCACGCCCGCGGCGTTCACGCCGAGCTGCTCGATCAGCACGTGGGCCAGGCGTAGCTCCTCCGCCGAATCCGGATCGAGGCGTTCCTCTTCGAAGAGTCCTTCGTCGCGCAGGGCGGCGAGGGTTCGCGGCGCGAGGCCGAGGTGCTCGATGACGTCAGAGAGCGGGGTGCGTTGGCTTCGTCTTCGCGTCATGCATCCGCTCCCGCCCGGGGATCGGGCTCCTCGAGCGCTTCGAGCTGTTCCCGGAGCGCTTCGGGCACGTCCTTCGGAACGACGATCTCGACGCGCGCATAGAGGTCGCCCGCGGCGCGAGCACCGTGGGCCGGGACGCCGCGGCCGCGCAGACGCAGACGTCGACCGCTCGACGTGCCGGGAGGAACGCGCAGGGAGACCGGACCGTCGGGGGTCGGCACGTCGACCGTCCCACCGAGTACGGCCTCGGCCAATCGCAGAGGCAGGTCGAGCTCGACGTCGCGGCCCGATCGCCGAAAGACGGGATGCGGGCGTAGGCGGGGATGGAGAAGGAGATCGCCATCGGGTGCGCCACCGGCGCCGAAGCCGCCCTTGCCCGGGATCCGAAGCAGGCCCGAGTCGTTCACACCGGGCGGCACGCGCACGGAAACGGTCTCGAGCTCCGTGCTGCCGTCGATGCGTGGCCGTCCGATCGAGAGCTTGTGTTCGCCGCCGCGGAGGGCATCGAGAAAGTCCAGCTCGATCGTCGCTTCGATGTCGCGCCCACGCATCTGGAACGGCGCACCATCCGGATACGTCCGGGTGCCGGGATCCTGGCCGACGGCGTGCGCACCGAAGCTGCTAAGCAGATCGTCGAGATCGCCGAAGGAGAAGGCGTGTTCGAATCCGGATCCGTCCGCGGCGCCGAAGCGCTGCGAGAACGCGTCCCGCTCGGCGCGTGCGTGCTCCGCGTCGAACCCGCCCTCGAGGGAGATCTCTCCGAACTCGTCGAAAGCGGTGCGTCGCTCGGGGTCGCTCAACACGTCGTAGGCGACGGAGATCTCCTTGAAGCGCTCCTCCGTCGCCGCATCGCCCGGATGCAAGTCGGGATGCGTCTCGCGTGCGAGTTTTCGGTATCGCTTCTTGATCGTCTCGAGATCGGCGTCGCGGGCGACGTCGAGAACACGGTAGGGATCCATGGGCTCGTCTTCCGTTCGTTCCTGCAACGTCGGCGCGCATCGGCGCAGGTCAAGCGCGCTCCGGTTCGAATGCGCGGGGTGGGTGGTTGACGACTCCGCCTCGGTGTCGACGCTCGAAAGAGGGCGGAGCCCGGGACCCACGCGCGCAGGGCGCACGCGTCGATTCCGAAACCAGTACAGACCTGCTCCACCCCGAACGAACGAGGAGTCCCGTCATGTCCAGAGTTCCCGAAACCCGCCCGGTCAGCCGGGCCATCGATCCCTTCGCCGACTTCGACCTCTTCGGGCCGAGCCTGTTTCGTCGCCTCGCGTCGGACACGTGGCCGACGCGCGCGGTCGCATCCGGTGAGGGGCATCTCATGCCGGCGATGTCCGTCGCCGAGCGCCCCGACGCCTACCAGATCACGGCCGAGCTCCCCGGGTGCTCGTCCGAGGACGTCACCGTCGAGGTGCACGACGGCGTCCTCTCGATCCGGGGCGAGAAGAAGAGCGAGACCGACACGGATCGCGACCATCTCCACTTCTCGGAGAGGACCTACGGCCAGTTCTCGCGGGCGATCAAGCTCCCGGCCAACGCCGACGACCAGAACGTGGAGGCGAAGTTCGCCGACGGCGTCCTGACCGTCGACCTGAAGAAGGTCGAAGAGAGCAAGCCGCGGGTGGTCCGGATCGAGAGCTGATCCGGGGCGCGCCGGATCGGCACCGAATCGATAGGGACCTTCGAAATCGAATCGACTCTCCTGCTGCCGCGCGTCGAAGCGTTGTCCCGGATCAATACTCCCGGCGACATCAACGCGGAGTTCGGGCCGATCCTGCGGATGACGTTTCAGTGCTCGACCGCCAGCGTGATGGAGGGCCGGCGGTCGGGCTGCGCGCTCTGCCGCAGCTGGATTCTCTTGCTCGGCCTCTTGCCGATCGAGTACGACGACGTGGCGTTCAGCGAGGTCGAGCAAGAGCGGAGGTTCGTGGAGGAGTCCAGGATGTGGCTCCAGGGCGCTGGAGGCACGAGCGCGAGTTGCTCGACACGAACGACGGTCCGCGTCTGGTCGACCGGGTGACGTACGTGGCGAGGCGCTCGTGGATGGAGCCGATCCGTCTGCCCGTATTCAGAGCGTTGTTCCAGTACCGACACCTCCGGCTTCGCCGCCTCTACGGGGGTGGGGGCTAGGCGCGTGAGCGTCGCCGGGACGCGTGCACCGGCCGCACGGGCGGTGTTCCGCCGAGCGTGAGGCGGCGGGCGCTGGGATTCGCGATCTTGAGGGACGTCGCCCGCTCGTCGGGCAAGGAGCGATCATGATCGACTTCTACGGCTACATCACGACCATGACCTGGCGCGCGGGTGTCGCGCTCGAAGAGCTCGGCCTCGACTACCGGTTCACGTCGATCAACCTCGGAACGGGTGAGCAGAGAGGTCTCGAACACTCGGCGCGCAACCCGATGCAGAAGGTCCCCGTGATCATCGACGACGATCCGCCGGGGGGCGGCGAGCCGGTCTCGATCTTCGAGTCGGGGGCGATCCTGGTCTACCTGGCCGAAAAGACCGGGCGTCTCATCCCGACCGATCCGCGCGAGCGTGCGGAGTTCCACACCTGGTTCTTCTGGGTCATGAACAGCTACGGGGCTGCCCTCAGCTGGCCGGGCGCGATGTTTCACACGGATCCGAAATACCGGATCCTGAACGAGACCGACTACTGCGAAGAGACCTATCAGTTCTTTACGGGCGCCAGCGTCCGGGCCCACCAGCAGCTCGACGAACGCCTCGCGGGTCGCGACTTCATCTGCGGCGACTACTCGATCGCGGACATCGCGGCGATCGGCTCGACGGTGCCGCTCCTGCTCCACGGGATCGAGGACGTGTCCACGCTGCCGAACCTCGCGGCCTGGTACCGACGGATGCGCGAGCGGCCGGCCGTCCAGCGGGGGCTGACCCTCGGCGAGGACGCGCGCTCGAATCTGCCCGACTACTATGCGGCGGCGCTCTTCGACGACACATGGTCGAGTCGGGGTTAGGCGTTCCGTGGACGACGCACTCCGGACTTCAGGTCGACTCGAGCGGCTGGAGCGTCCGATCGACGTATTCGAAGAGCGCGGGTCGATGCAGCTCGTGGGCCCGTAGCGTTCGTCGATAGAAGTACTGCAGGAATTCTGCGTCCCGCTCCGTACCGGCGTCCATCACGAGGCGTCCGAGGTCCGCATCGGCTTCGACGAGGTCGTCGACGGGCCGCCCGAGGAGTGCCGCGAGCTCCTCGCGTTCGATGACTTCGAAGGCGGGTCCGAGCGCGTCCGCGCGCTCGAGGGCGCGCGCCTGCCGGAGCGGCGAATCGAGGGCGTAGGCGCGCGCCTCGTCGTCTCCCGCCTCGGCCTTCAGGTTTTCGAGCTGACGAACGAGGCTGGCGTAGGCGGCGCCTCGAACCGAGTCAGGCACTTCGTAGTCCGCGATCTCGGGGAGCTCGAGCCGCATCAGCTCGGCCATGCCCGCGAGGGCCGCGCGCGCCCAGACGATCGACCAGGCCACGTACATGGCATGGTCGATCTCCGGCTGCGCCCCGGCGACGAAATGCGCCATCACCATCGGGGTGCAGAGGTTGAAGCGCAGCCCGTGGAAGCGCACGACATCGAGATCGACGTCGCGCCCCGAGAGCTCGGCATAGCGTCGGATCGCAGGCGCGAGCGCCCCGAGCGGCTCGCCGAGATCGCGGCAGAGCAGCCCGCCGAGGTCCGCGAGCGGATCGCCGAGGTAGCCCGTTTCCATGTCGAGGACGGCGGTGACCCGGTCCCCCTCGAAGAGGAACTGACCGGAGTCCGCCTGGACGAAGGTGACCTCGCGACGGCCGCTCGGCACGTTCCGGTAGATCCACTGGATCGCGAACTCGAGCAGGGGCTCCGGCCGACGCTTCGCCTTGCGGAACTGCTCGACCCATTGGTCGAAGTCCCCGAGCGCAAGCGAACGCTCGTCGTCGCGCCGAGCGAGTCCCAGGGCTTCGAACTCCGAAGCGTCGATCGCGTGCATCGCGACGAGATGGCGGATGTAGTCATCGAGGATCGTCGCGCGGCGGGCCTCGTCCTCGACCGTACCGAGGTTGAATGTCCCGGGCAGCCGGTCCATCACCAGGCCTCGGGGATCGGGGCAGAAGCCGTGCACGTGCGGCACCGGCAGGCCGTTCGTCTCGAGCACCCGGTAGATGTGCGCTTCGTGGAGCAGAACGTCTTCGACGCGCTCGCCCTCGTCGTGACCGCGATCCCCACGGAAGTACAGGGGAAGAACCGCGCCGTCAGGCCGTTCGAGATCGAAAAAATACGCCGGCCGCCAACGTCCCTGGCGCCGCAAACGGACCGCACGACCGCCGAGCTCCTTCTCGACCCAGTCGAAAGCGCGCGTCCATTCGTCGTTCAGATCTTCGCGCTCTTCGAAAGGAGGCTCGGCGCTGGTCTTCGGGGAGTCGGATCGGTTCTCGTCGGATTCGGACATGGCGCGCCTCCGGCACCACTGTCGCCAGTGGGAGGAGGGCGGTCAACCCGGTCCGACGTCCCCGCGGTGTCCGCCGACCGCGATCAGCGCGGAGAGCGCTTGAACGAGCGCTTGCCTCCGGTTCGCCCGCGCGGCGGCTTGTTGCCGTCGCCTCGGGGTCCTGAAGGGCCGCGTGATCGGTCGCCGTATCGCTTCGGGGCGCCGTCGCCGTCTCGCCGGTCGCTTCGCGGCCCGGGTCGATGCGCCGTTCCGCTGCGCGCTTCGGGCCGGGGCCCGGGGGTCTTCTCCTCCGCCCGCTTGATGACGATCCCGGGGTCTCGGGAGTCCGGGCGCCGCGCGTGATCTTCGAAGTCGGCGGCGACATCGTTCGAGACTGCGACGAAGGACACTCGCGCCGCCACCTCGATCGCACCGACCTGATGGCTCTTGATCTGCCCGCGTCGGCAGACCTGCGAAAGCAGTCGGCTGGTCGTTGCGCCGCTCTGCGCCCCCCAGCTCACGAAGAAGCGCGTGAACTGATCGGCGTCGGGGCGCGCCGGGCGGCCGCCCGCGCGATCGCCACGTGCCGGTCGCCCGCCCCGATCGAAACGATCGTCGCGACGGTTGGGCCGAGGCTTCGTCGGATCGAACCCGACCACCGGCATCGGCTCGCAGGCCGCTTCCGTCTTCGTCAGGTCGAGCAGCGTCGCCACCACCTGGACCGGGTCCCGATCCTCGAGCAGCGACTTCGCATATATCCACTGCGACTCTTCCGGCGAATGCTCCGCGAGCATCGCGTGGAGCTTCCGGCGCGATCGCTTGCGCAGTGCCTTCGTCACCTTCGCCGGGGTCGGGATCGGCTGCCACGAGAGGTCGATCTTCGCATAGCGGAGCATCCGCTCGACGCGATTCAAGTCGCTGGGCGTGACGAGCAGCATGCTTCGCCCGCTCTGTCCTGCGCGTCCCGTACGACCGGAGCGGTGCGTATAGGCGTCGGCTTCTCGCGGCGGATCCACGTGGATGACCGAGGCGATCCCGGGCACGTCGATTCCGCGCGCCGCGACCTCCGTCGAGACCAGGATCGGAAGCGTGCCGTTCCGGAAGGACCCGAGGGTTCGGGTGCGTTGCGCTTGCGCGAGCTCTCCGCTGAACGGAGCCGCGCCGAAGCCGTCCTTGGAGAGCTTCTCGGCGAGATCCGTCGCATCGACGCGTCGGTTCACGAAGAGCAGGCACCGCTCGCCCTCGGCCATGAGGAGGATGTTCACGAGCGCCGAGTACGTTTCGTGCCGTTTGATCGCGTAGCCGATGTGCTGGATGTCCGCGTTGGATTCGCCGAGGCGCGTGCCTTCGAGCACGAGCGGATCGTTCTGGAACCGGCGCGCGAGCTCGACGACACCGCGCGGAAACGTCGCCGAGACGAGGTGGCTCTTGCGGGCCTTCGGCAGGGTCTCGAGGATCGCCTCGAGCTCTTCCCGAAAACCCATGTCGAGCATCTGATCGGCTTCGTCCAGGACGACGTGCTCGATCGCATCCGTGGCGATCGCCGCGTTCTGGATGTGGTCGAGGAGTCGGCCGGGCGTCGCCACTACGAGGCGAGGCCCACGGGAGAGCGCGCGGCGCTCGTTCATGATCGAGGTGCCGCCGGTGACGACTTCGACCCTCAGCCCGTCGAACTCGGCATAGAGCCAGGCGATCTCTTCACGAACCTGCGCGGCGAGCTCGCGGGTCGGGACGATCACCAGTGCGGTGGGGTGGGCCTTGCCGTCCTTCGTTCGCGGGCCGTTTCGCGAGGCCTGGCGCGGTCCCCGCGGCGGGCGCAGCTTGCCGGAATCCTCTTCGGCCGTCTCGGCATGCGAGGCTCGCTCCGCCGCTTCATCCTTCTCAGGTTCGCTCGGTGCGAGAAAATGATCCGCCAGGGCGAACCCGATCGCGACGGTCTTTCCCGACCCGGTCTGGGACGAGATGCGGAGGTCCCGACCCTCGGAGCGGGCCGACACCACCGCCTCCTGAACGGGCGTGAGGGTCTCGAAGCCGCGGCGTTCGAGCGCCGAGCGGATGGGCGCGGGCAGCTGCGCGAAGGGATCGTTCGTCATGATGGCTCGAGAGGGCGGGGTCGCGGGAGAGGACCAGCCGAGAGTGGCCGCGCCGGGGGCGCCGGAGCGGAGGAGCGCGTCGCGTGAGAGCAGCGAACGGGCTCGTGAAGCGCTGCGCACAGCGCGGAAATCGTCGAATCACGCGAATCGAGAAGCGCGAGCGGCCCGCGCGGTTTCGCGGCGGGCGCCGGACCCTAGCACATGGGCGTCGACACTCTTCGGCGTTGCGTAGGCAAGGGGTGCGCACCGGCCGATCGTCGCTCGGCTTCAGGGACGGAGCGCTCCGAGGGCAGGATCGAGCACGAGCGGATCGATCTCGTCCACGCGTGTACGTCGACTCGCCGAGGGAAGCCGTTGGTTCCAGGCGGTGAGCTCGTATTCCCCGGGGAGGCCCGTCGCGTCGACGGACACACGCCCGGAGACTTCGCCGCCGGAGGCAGGGTCGTCCGAGAGCACGATTGCCGCCGTCGCGATGAGCAGGAGTCGCATCAGAACGAGACGGCGACCTCGACGGCGCCGTAGTCCCGGGCGTCTAACGCGTTCCTGATCGCGGTCGTCACGCCGCGAACGGCTTCGATCTCGCGATGCGTGGACTCGACGCGCAGAACCATTTACTCGATCATGCGCCAGCCGATCGCGGTTGAATCGTCGAGGATCGACTCGGCGTTCCAGCCGATCGATCCCGCGATCGATTTTTCGCGTAGATTGCCCTCGTTTCCGTCGAAGGTCCCGAGCGCGCTGGCCCGAGGCGCCAGGTAGAAGTCGCGCGTCGTGCGACCGAGCAGCTCCCCGTCCAGAACGGCCTCGGCGATCCAGTAGTGGAGCGTCCCGGCGTAGGTCGTCCCTCCCCGTCGATCTTCGTCGTGCCGGTCCTGGTCCTCGTCGCCTTCGTTGCATCCGCCGGCGATGGCGTTCTCGGGATCAAGCAGACCTGCGCGGTCCAGACGGGCTGCTTCCCCGATGACGCTCCGGGATTCCCGGTCACGATCGGGAATCCGGGGAGCTATCGCCTGACGGGCGCCCTCGAGACCTCGGACGAGAACGCCGGCGTCGTCGCCATTTCGGCCGACGACGTGACGCTCGATCTCGGCGGCTTCCGGATCGCCTGCAAGAAACATGTGATCCTCATCGGCTGACGGTCCCCTGCACCACGCTGACGGGACAGGGCAGCGGCGTGAACCAGGTTCCTCTCGAGTTTCCCGAGAACACCGAGATCCGAAACGGGACCGTCACCGAGGTGGCAGCCAACGGGATTGCGATCGATTCGTACAGCCGGGCGGTCGACCTTCGTGCGATCGACAACGGGTCGGCTGGGATCTTCGCCTCCGTCGGCGGCCGCGTTCAGGATTGCGTGTCCGCCGGGAACGAGTGGGGGTTCAACATGGTCTTCGGTGGCGGCGGCTACGGCGGCAACACGTTCGCGGGGAGCACGACCGGAGACGTCATCGGATCGCAGAACGCGAACCTCGGCGGCAACAGCTGCGACGGCCAGGTCTGTCCCTGACCGCCAACCGCCGCTCGCCGACGCGCGCCGCCGCTCGATTTCTCGCCGGTCTCGAAACAGGATCGTGTAGGCTAACGGGCGTCCTTCGAGCGGAATGACGGAGTTCATGGATCGTACGGTTCGCGCCCTCACCGTGGCTCTCTGCGCCGTGTTCTTCACGTCTGGCGCGGCCGGCCTCGTCTTCGAGACCCTGTGGTTCCAGCAGGCCGGCCTCGCGTTCGGCAACAGCGTCTGGGCCTCGAGTCTCGTCCTCGCCGGGTACATGGGCGGGCTGGCGTGCGGAAACGTGCTCGGCGCGCGATTCGCGGATCGCTCGACGAACCCGCTCGCGTTCTACGCGTGGCTCGAATTCCTGGTCGGCGCGTCGGGGGTCGCGCTCGTCTTCTTCCTGCCCTCGATGAGCGCGTCCCTCGCACCCCTGCGAAGCCTCTTCGAAGATCAGCCGCTCGTTCTGAACACGACCCGGTTCACGGCCGCGTTCGTCCTGCTCGCTCTCCCGTCGACGGCGATGGGCGCGACCCTGCCTCTACTGACGCGGGCGCTCGGCGCCAAGGATGCGCATTTCGGCCGGGTGCTCGGCCTGCTCTACGCGAGCAACACCCTCGGCGCCGTCGCCGGTGTGGCAGCGACGGAAGCGTTCTTCGTGGAGGCGTTCGGCATCCGCGGGGCCTCGTTCTGTGCCGCGGGTCTGAACTTCCTCGCCGCCGTCGTGGCGTTTCGTCTGGCCCCGTCGCTGCGGGTGCCCGCTGGCCCGGGTGATCGCGAGCGGCTAGCGCCGGACGCGAATGCGGCGTCGTCGTGGAGCGGTCCAGCGCGCATCCTGCTGGCCGCGTTTCTCTCTGGCCTGACGCTGCTCGCCCTCGAAGTCGTCTGGCTGCGCGCTCTGCTGCTCTTTCTCAGCGACACACCGACGTGTTTCGCCGTGATCCTCGGCATCGTGTTAGTCGGCATCGCGTTTGGCGGATACCTGGGCTCCCTCTGGACGAGCGTCGCCGCGGAAGCGGATCGCCACGTCGGCGTCGTCGCCTACGCCGCGGGTATCGCCGGCATCGGCGGGTTCGCACTCATGCCCGCCGTCATGGACCAGTTCTGGCAGATCCGGCAGGACGCCGCGGTCGTGATGGCGGTGTCGCTTCCGCTCATGCTGGTGGTGTCGATCCTCTCCGGTGTGCTGTTCACGCTGCTGGGCGTACGCCTCAAGCGGATGGGGGGGTCGCCGGCAGCGATCTCAGGGCGCTTGACGTTCGCGAACACGCTCGGCGCGGCGATCGGTCCGCTTCTGGGCGGCTTCGTGCTCCTCCCTCTATTCGGTGTCGAGCGGTCGCTGTTGCTTCTCTGCGCAAGCTACGGCGTGATCGGACTGCTCCTCGTGACGACCGAACGCGTCGCGCCGGCGATTCGGTACGGGGCGACCCTCGCTTTCTGTCTCGGTCTCGCCGCCTTCCCGTTCGGGATGGGCGATCGGCTCATGCGCGCGTCGGCCGAGAAGTGGATGGACGAGGGGAGCGAGATCGTCGAGGTGCGCGAGGGGTTGACGGGCACCCTCATTCACGTGCAGCACAAGCTCGACGGCCTGCCGATCTACCGCCGGCTCGCGACCAACGCCTACTCGATGTCGACGACGGACTACATTTCGCGTCGGTACATGAAGCTCTACGTGTACCTGCCCCTGGCGCTCCATCCCGGGATGGAGAATGCGCTTCTCGTCGGCTACGGGATGGGCAACACGGCCAAGGCGATGACGGATACCGAGGAGTTCCTCCAGATCGACATCGTCGACATCTCGGCGGACATCCTGGACATGGGCCGGCTCGTCTATCCGGATCCGGCGGAGCTTCCCCAGAACGATCCCCGCGTGCGGGTCCACCTCGAGGATGGTCGGCACTTCCTCCAGTCGACCGACGAGCGCTACGACCTGATCACCGGCGAGCCCCCGCCGCCGGTCGTCGCGGGCGTGGTCAACCTCTACTCCCGCGAGTACTTCGAGTTGATCCACGACCGGCTGAACGAGGGCGGCATCGTCAGCTACTGGCTCCCGATGATGAACATCACCGCGGAGACCGGGAAGGCCATCATTCGCGCCTTCTGCGACGCCTTCTCCGATTGCTCCCTGTGGCACGGCGGCGCGCGGAACTTGATGCTGCTGGGCACGCGCGACGGGCAAGGAGGGGTCGATGCCGAGCGGTTCGCCAAACAGTTCGAGCGTCCCGAGATCGCACGCGAGATGAAGGACATCGGGTTCGAGGCGCCCGTCCAGCTGGCGACCACGTTCATCGGCGATGCGCACTATCTCGACGTGATCACCGACGGCGTCGAGGCGCTCGTCGACGATCAACCGAAGCGCCTGCAACAGTATGGCGCCGACGACGAAAAGGCCCGGCTGATGGCCCACTGGCGGGACGCCGAAGGCGCGAGGGCACGATTCGCGTCGAGCGGATTCGTCGACCGATTCGTTCCCGCGAGCCTGCGCGAAGACGTCGCGCCGCACTTCGAGAACCAGCGGGTCTTCAACGACTTCATCTTCTCGAGCGCCACTGCGAAGAAGGGCACGCGGCTCCTGCACCACATCCTGACGCGAACCCCCTTTGAAGTCACGCCGCAGCTGATCCTCGACAGCGACCCCGACATCCAGCGCGCTCTCCGGGAGGCCTCTCCCGAGAAACGCGCCGACCCGCGACTTCGCCTGCATGTCGCGGTCG
Organism: uncultured Spirochaetaceae bacterium; assembly: GCA_964488255.1. Lineage (GTDB taxonomy): Bacteria > Myxococcota_A > UBA9160 > UBA9160 > UBA4427 > UBA4427. The sequence continues at coordinate 66,051 of CAZAUR010000019.1, forward strand.
GCCATCTCGTCGAACGCGACTACGAAGCGGCGCTCGAGGCGCTCGCGGATGTCGCAGACGCCGATCTGCCGCTGCGAGGGCTGCGTTCCTACCTGGAGGCGGTGGTCGACGGGCGCGTCCAGGGGGTCTCGATTCGCGAGTGGAATCGGCGGGGATGAGCACTGCCCGGTTCCGGGTTCATCGCGACCGAGGCGTCCACGACATGCCGTCTATGGATTCGACCGCCGGACGAGACCCGAACCGGCGGCGCCGATCGGTCCGAGGTTTCCCGCCGAACCCGCCGGTCCGGCGGCCACGCCGCCGCCGGTCGTCGAACCTTCGCCGACCGTGATGCTGCCGGCGGACGGAGGCGTCCGAGGACTCGTGACGGTGGTCGAAGTCCCGATTCCCACGGATCCGAAGATAGCCGGATTCGTCACCACGCCCGCGTTCGGCAGGGTCCAGATGGCGGAGATCAATCCGTCGTAGTCATGGAGCTGCCGCAGGCGGTAACCCTGGACATAGAGCGCGTCGTAGTTGGCCTGATGTTCCGCGGGTGTCTGCCACGGGTGATGTACGTACGGCCCCTGCGCCGGGTGCCAGAGTGCGGCGTAGCGCTTGACGCCGTGGTTGCGGTAGGTCGAGAAACGCACGACCTCCCAGCCGAGGGCGCCGTAGTAGTCGAAGAGATTGTCGTAGGTGACTTCGTCCATCTCGTAGTGAGCGACGTAGCCATTGTGCGGACGATCGACCCAGGTCGCCGCGAAGCGGAAATGGCCCTCGTGATCGTGCACGTTGAAGTCGACGAGTTGCCATCCGCGTTCGCCCATCTCGCCCCACTTCGAGCCGAAGAACGACTCGGTCATCGAGCTGTAGCTCTCGAACTGCCCGTCGATCGGTGCCCAGACCCCGTTCCAGCGCGTCTCACCGTCGACCTGAATGCCCTGCACCTGGTCGGGGCGTTGCCCCCCGGCGAGGGCATCGTCGAAGGCCGACTGGAACGCCCCGCTCGTCGCCAGATGGCGAACCCACCTTGGCGTACCGGGCTGGAAGGAACTCGTCATGGTGACCTCGCCGGTCGACGGCGGCGGGAACACGCCGCCCGGGTTCTGCGTCGAGCTGACGCTGACCGGCCACCAACCCCTCGGTACCCAGTAGTCGAAGCATCGCTGGAACTGGTCGGCGGGGAATCGGTGGTGATCCGGAGAGCAGACCGGTTCGATCAGGTGGCGCCGCACGTCGTGCTGGAGCGTCTTGCGAAGGATGAGGATCTGCTGCCCGGAGAAGCTCATCGGCTGGCACCAGAAATACCCCATCACGTTGCCGCGATCGGGGGTGATCGTGACGGCGCCGCCCTCGAAGGCGCTCTGCGCCACGTAGCCGTCCTGGCCGTCGCACTGGTTCATCCAGAGCGTGTTCGACAGGAAATGGTTGTCGCCCGCATCGGGCGGCGTGTCGGAGAGCCCGTCACCATCGAGCCCTGCGAGGCCTTCGGCGTCGAGGATCCCCTGGATCGTGTTCGTGTCGCCGCCCCAGGTCGGCTGGGTATGGAAGAGACCGAGGTAGTGGCCGATCTCGTGCGCGAGGAATCCCTGGTTGTTCGGCCACAGCGCGAGCATCCAGTTGGGCATGGCGATGAAATCGACATTGTCCGTCGGGAGGCCGACCGAAGGGGGAATGGTCTGCCCCGTATCAGGCGGATAGGCGAACCCATTGCCCGCAGGCGTCGGCGTCGGCGACGTATCCGGCCCGAATCGAAGGAAGATCACGATCTTGCCGGGGTATCGCGCCGCCACCGAGTTCGGCAGGACCCACCAGTTCGATCCCTCGTTCTGCATGCTGTTGAGAGTCGTGTCGTTGCGCGTCTCCCAATCCGTCGCCGGATCGAAGCTGAACTGGACCCCCGCCGGCTCGTAGAGTGTGTTCGCGAACGCGACGTGGCTCGCGATCTGGCCCTGACCGATCTGATTGGCGCGGCCACCGTCGTCGTCCGCGAGCGCAATCACGTGAATCGGGATGGTGTGGACCTCGACCTCGCACCCGGCCTGCAGGAGCGGCAGCGCGAGCATGACGAGCGCGAGGGCGCGGCCACGACGACCGCGCGTTCCGCGATTCGCAGAGCGCGCGGAGACCTGCGCTCCCGTACCGCGTCGACTCGCCCCGCGTCGCCCGATTCCGAGCAGCGCGAGGACTCCAGCGGCGAGCTGAAGCGTCGCGGCCGGTTCCGGCGCATCGCGCCGGTCCGTCTCGACCCCGACCAGGTCGAGGGTCGCGTGTTGGCCTTCGAATTCGAGCTCGATCTGGCCGAACAAGCTCGATCGTCCTTCGCGGTGGAGCCGTCGGACCTGAAAGGAGACGGGCGAGAAGGCCTGGACGCCGGCGAACTCGATCGGAAACTGCCCGACCGCGTCGCAGTAGCTCGAGGGGGTGCACACGACGTCACCCGCGGTCGCGATCGCGAGGGGGTGGGCTGCGGAGACCTGGATTTCCTGGCCGGACAGCGTGGCCTGGGCCGACCCGACCTGAACGGCCTGGGCATTGCCCTGAATCGAGACGACGTCGAAGAGATTCTCGTTGATGGGGAGATCCGCGAGGACGAAGTCCTCGACGATCGCCGGGCCTTCCGCCGGGTTGGCGACGTCACCGCTCAGGGTGATTCGCGCGAACGCCGCCTCCGGGCCGCCAGCGGTCGGCGTGAGTTCGACGAGCCCTGCGAAGGTCGTTAGGCGAGAGCCACTCAGATCGTAGTCGATCTGGACGTCGGCGAGGCCAGGGCTCGCCGTGGCGAGCATCGCGACGATCGCCACGAGGAGCGAAACGCCGATCCGCGACACGCAATCGATGGCGGGAACCGCCTGACTCCGGCTCTGATTCGTCTGGGCGTAGCGACGGAAGGGAATCGAGTCGGTCATGGCCAGTGCTCCTCGAGGGTCGTGCGAGATCTCGTTGGGCGTTCAACGAGAAATTCGCAGGGAGCGCTGGGGCGGGCTGTGAAGCGGTTCACGTAGGGATGGGAACAGGAATTCGAAGCCGCGCTTTCATCACCACCGATACTCGGCGTTCTGAAAGGCAAGTCCCAAGGGGCCCGCTCCGGGCAGAAGCACCGGCGCCGGTAGCGGCGATCGCCCGACACGCTCTGTCGCGTCGGCTCCCTTCCACGGAGCCAGAATTCGAGGATTCCGATCGTTGTGCGAACGCCTTCACGGGGAAGCCTGCGTCGGTCGCCGATCTTCCGGGAAACCGGAGGAAGTGACATCCGTCGAAGCCGTCTTCTTGCAGCAGGAATCGCCACGCTGATCGCCATGGACGCGTTCGGAGCGAGCGCCCAGCGGTATTCCGCGAGGGCGGCGGAAACCGACGAGTCGATGATCGTCGTTGCCGCCCTCGACTCGCCGACGCGCGACGTCGAGTACGCGCCCGACCCGGGTCAGACGGTCGACTACCTATCTCGACCGGCCCACGTGTGGGTCTCTCTGCTCGACGATCCCTCCGCCGAAGCGGGGCCTCCGGTCGAGCATCCCGTCGACGTACTGACGTCGGAGTCCGAGACGGAAGACAGAGTCGTTTCGCTTCACGCGTTCAACCCTTCGCATCGTGAGGCGAAGGTTCGGGTCCAGTTCCTGCTGCGAGAGGGCGTGGTCGCCCGGGAATACGATCTTTATCTGCAGCCGCTGAACGAGATTTCGCTGGTGTTCGGGGAGGAGGTCGAGTCCTGGCTTCGGAATGCGCGGAACGTGACGCTGGTCCTGTCCACCGACACTCCGCTCGTCATCAACGGAGTCCGTTGGACGACGCACTATCAGTCGGCGGAATACCTCCGCATCACGAATGTGAATACCGCCGAGAGGGTCGCCACGGGCTACGGATTCGGCGTCCAGTCGAGCGCCAACATCGACTTCCACGAGGTCGACTGCGACCAAGCGGGGACCGACGGTGTCTGCACGCTGGCGATGCGCAAAGTGCCCTGGGACCAGAATCTCAACGAGTACTAGCTGGCGCGCTCGCTCCGGCTGTCCGTATGGCGGAGCGCCTGCAGCGTATGGCGGTACGGGAGTCTGGGGCGAACTCGTCTCCCGTATGGTGCCAAAACTCGAACGACGACTACGCCGTCCGAGCGTAGTAGCGAAGCACTCCGCCGAGACGCTCATGGCACTCGACGGGACCGCTACCTCCGAGTCCACCATCACCTAGGTCGATCAATCGGTTGTCGAGTCCTTGATGGTTCCGCTCGCGGTGATAGTGATCAACGTACTCACTGATGACTCGGCGAAAGTGGCGTTCTCCGATCGGAATCACGTGGGCGACGCATTCTGACTTCGCGGATCGAACGAAGCGCTCTGCGTAGGCGTTCAGATTGGGACTTCGGACCGGCAGCTTCACTGGATTAACACCTCGGCGCTTCAGAGTTCCGGAGAAAGCATGCGTAAACAACGGATCGCGATCGTGGATCACGTGGCGACTGTCCAGGAGAAAGCCGTCCTCGCAGTCGACCAGATTCCGGGCAATCTGCTGCATCCATTGCCCATTCGGCGCAGAGGTGATCCCGGCGATCTCAACCCGATGCGTCTCGAGGTCGATTACGAAGAGCACGAAGTAGCGAACGAGGCCGCGCCAGGTCACGACCTCGACCGTGAAGAAGTCCGTTGCAGCGATCGCGCCCCGATGAGCCCTCAGGAACGTCTTCCAAGCCATGGGACGACGCCCGGCCGGATCGATTCCGTTCTCTGTAAGGACTCGCTCGATCGTGTTCCGGCCGATCTCGTGTCCGAGATTCATCAGCGCGCCGCGAATACGCGTGTATCCCCAACGAGAATTCTCGGGTGCCATCCGGACGATGAGGCGTTGAATTTCGCCATCGATTCGTGAGCGTCCAGGCCCTCTCTTGTTGCTTCCGTCGTATTTCGCTGAAACCATCGGAGCAGTGTGTAGGGTGTGACGGTGGTCGAGATCTCTCGGAGCCGGCGTCGGCCCAGCCGCTTTGCGGCACGGGCCAGCCGACGCCGCTGGGCATCCGTGAACCGCAGGCGTTTCCCACCGAGCTGATCGCGGAGAACCCGGTTCTCCTCCTGCAAATACTCGATCATCTCGTGCTGGTGTCGGCCCAGCCATCCGGCGAGAAGAACGACCAAGAATTGCAGACGCAAGGGCGTCATCGAGAAACGCTGGCCCGGCCTACGTCGTGCAAAAACCGGCTGGGATCGACCCTCGCGAGGAATGCTCAACTGGTTGTATCTGCTCATGAAAGTGATGGGCTGAGTTTCGGCACACTAGTGCGTCCAGCCGAAGGCTGGCGCATTCAGCGGGAGTGAGTCCCGCCAGGGCAAGAGTCAGGAGCCCTGTAGCTTGAGTCGCAGGTAGGAGGGAAACCGAATGATCTGAAGCCGACTGACAAAGCCATCTTGAGGATGGTGAGCGAGTCACCGGGCCGCAACGTAAGTGAACCCACAGGTGGCCTCGACACGAATAGTCCCGGAGGCCGGGCTTTCTAGTGTGAGGTGAGGCGAAGGCAGCACGGAACGACGAATCCTGACCGATGCGTCGATTCGCTCCGGCGGGGTGGTAGGGGCAGCACGGTGACAAGGATGCGCTGAGCAACTGGAGAAGCCGTCCTCGTCCCGCCGAGAAATCGGCGGAGCAAGGTAGGTCGCATAACCGGCATCCACCGGGAAATCGATCGAAGACGAGACGGTGGCGGACGGGTCCGTAGTAGCGATGAAGCGGGGTAACGCCCGTGGAGCGAAGGGGCCCCGCCGTTCATGACTTCTTCGCCAACACGGGGAGGCAGGGGCGAGATGATAAAGGCGCCCATTGGTCTGCAAGACCTGAGACGAAGGATATACGCCAAGGCGAAGGCCGAACCGTCATGGCGCTTCTGGGGACTGTATGTGCACGTCTGCAAGACCGAGACGTTGCAAGCCGCGTACAAGCTCGCCAAGGAGAACAACGGATCCCCTGGAATCGACGGGGTGACGTTCGAGTCCGTGGAGAGTGCGGGGCGTGCGGAGTTCCTCGAGCAGCTGCACGAGGAACTCACTTCCGGCACATACCTTCCCCAACGGGTACGGCGCGTGGGGATCCCGAAGTCCGGTGGAAAGCTCCGGATGCTCAGGATCCCGACGATCCGAGACAGAGTGGTTCAGGGTGCGCTGAAGCTCATCTTGGAGCCGATCTTCGAAGCGGACTTCCAACCGGGATCGTTTGGTTATCGCCCGAAGAGATCTGCACACGATGCGGTACAGCGAGTTCGTCAGGGAATTCTTCGCGGCAAGACCCGTGTCATCGATCTGGATCTTCGATCCTACTTCGACAACGTGCGTCATCATCTCCTGTTGGAGAAGATCGCCGTGCGCGTCGACGATGACGCGATCATGGGCTTGCTGAAGAAGATTCTAAAATCCTCGGGAAACCGGGGCGTTCCCCAAGGAGGAGTGATCTCGCCGCTGCTCAGCAATATCTACCTCAACGAGGTCGATCGAATGCTGCAGCGGGCGAAAGAGGTCACCCGTCACGGGGAATGGTCGCGGGTCGAGTATGTCCGCTTTGCGGATGACCTGGTGGTCATGGTGGACTCGCATCCGCGTTATGCGTGGCTCTTTGATGCGCTACAGAAACGACTCCGCGAGGAGTTCGACAAGCTGAAAGTGGAAGTTAATGAGGGGAAGAGTCGGATCGTTGATCTGGCGCGGGGAGAGTGTTTTGGATTTTTGGGTTTTAACTTCTGGCGCGTGCGTTCCCGAAAGGAACGCTGGATGCCCTTGGTTATGCCAAAATTGAAGAAGCGAACGGAGCTGTTGCGGAAGCTGAAAAGCATCTTCAAGCGCTCCGTCTCTCAGCCACTACGGGGGGTGATCGATCAGATCAATCCCATCCTGCGAGGCTGGGTGAACTACTTCGCGGTCGGAAACTCGAGCCGGTGTCTTTCGTTCATCCGCACGTGGGTTGAAAAGAACATCCGCAGACTCTTGGCGAAAGCTCGACAGCGCCATGGCTTCGGCTGGAAGAGGTGGAGTAGTCGTTGGTTGTACGGCGAGCTTGGACTCTACAATGAGTACAAGGTCCGGCGTCTGCCGCCGATGAAAGCGTCCCCATCATGATAGGTCCCATAACTCTTGGCCCGAAGTGGACGGGAGAGCGTAGTGCGGGAAATCCGCCTGCTGCGTTCGAGGTGGCGGGGGCTGGAGACGGAGTCACGGTGCGGTCTACACGGGCACGAACGGGGAAACCCGGGATACAGACAAGACCAGAACCTTACGGACCACCGCGCCAGCCCTCGACCCTACCGGGGTGAGATTCGAACTTTCACTACCCACAAGCGAATGCTGAGCGATGCTCAGACGAATCGCAGGCCAGTCCCCTCGGGCGTACGCCTCGATCGAAGCGCCGGATCGCAGTGGACCTACTGTTCTTCCATCGATCTGCTAAATGTAGGTCATGCAAACGGTGACCCTCTCTACGAAATACCAGCTCGTCATCCCCCGCGACGTTCGGCGGCGGCTCGATCTGGAACCCGGTACCCGACTCACCGTCCTCGAAAAGGGCGGGATTCTCTATCTCGTCCCCGAGCGCCCGATCAAGGAGATGCGCGGCATCGCACGCGGCACGAAGCGAACCGGCCTGCGTGAGAAGAAGGATCGCCATTGATCCTGGTCGATTCGAGCGGCTGGATCGAATATCTCGCGGAGCGGCCCAAGGCCGACCTCTTCGCAGCGTACATCGAGGGCTCGCAGCCCCTCGTCTCCAGCGCAATCCAGGTCTACGAAATCTACAAGGTCGTTAGGCGAGACGTGAACGAGGAACGAGCGATCGAGGCGGTCTCGGCGCTTCGGACGACCACGATCGAGCCGTTGGCAGAAGGCCTGGCTCTTGAGGCAGCCGATGTAGCCCTGGAGTATGGACTCGCGATGGCCGACGCAATGATCTTTGCGACGGCCTCCCGGCATGAAGCCGAGATCGTGACCGGCGATGCGGATTTCGATGGTCTTCCGCGAGTGACGTTGATCCGGTGATTCTCGTCGTGACGGCGGGTATCCCACAATATCAAGCTCACGGCAAGATCAGCGGTTCGAAGAAACCGAGCGACCGTCTGGCGATTTCGGTCGTTTCGACCAAAGACGAACTCCGTCGACTTGGGACCTTGCTAGGCGGAGTTCGAAGGTGACGTGGGTCGTCCGCCGGGTGCGATCGTCGGGGGATGCACGATCAGCCGTGGTTGGCAGGTAGGCGAATCGAGCGCGCAAGGGAACCGCCCAACTTGCCAACAGAGATAAACCTGCGCCGCGCCGTGAACGGAGTCCCGAAACCTCGGTCTCCGGTTTCCTTACGCAAACCCAATCACCCAAAACCCGCGGAATCGCGTGTTTTTTCGGATCGCCTCGCAGCGTTACCGAAGAGTCTCCGCGTCGGCAGACTCAATGGCGGTGGGGCGAGTCTGGGGCGAACTCGTCTCCGAGGTCCGTTCCCTGTTCTGCCGGGAAAATACAGGGAATCTCGCCGATTTCGCGGATCCCAGAGACCGCTGCCATGGAACTTGCCGAGTCGATCCTGGAAGTTGGACCGGAATTCCCTACTGACCCGAACGGGGAATTATTTCAGGCGAACAGGGAATTTCCAGAGCGGAACAGGGAGTCGGGAATCCGTGAACCCGAATAGCCGGCGAATACCGGCGATCGCGTCAGGGCCAACGCAGTGATCGAAGGAAGCCGCATCGATGGACGCGACCGTATCGGTCGGCTCCCAGGAGGTTGGCCCGATCAGCATTGCGAATGGACAGGCTACGCCGCTTCGAGCGCAGCTATCAGCCATTCACGCGGTGGTACACCATTCTCGTCGTAGAGACGGCAGCTGAGCGCGTAACTCGATCGCTGGTCTGCGCCCGGCTCGATGTCGCGGCCGTTCACGCGGACCGACGGCGAGCCGAGAAAGCGCAGTGACTGGGCGTCGTCGACGGAGCCCACGATCACTTCGCGTATCTCGACTTCCATATCGAGATCCGCGACGACGCTTCGCGCCAGAGCGACTGTCGGCTCATGGCTCGGACAGCCTTCGAAGTAGAGCACTTCTATCTGAACCATGATGCACCCCTCGGTCGCGCCATCGCCGCGATCGGGGCTTCTGCGCGCGTCAGTCCGGAACGCAAACCAGAGTTCGGACCGATGGCCACGCGCGCCCAGATCCTGACTGGACTCGCCCGTCTCACGAGGCCCGCGCCCCGTGATCGGCACCTGGACATGGATTCACCTCGACGGTCGAGTGGGCGAGGGCGACCCTGCTCTCCATCAGCACCTTGTAGTATTCAGGCGCCTTGGGCTCGTCCGAGACGATCGAAACCAACGCAGCCATCTTTCCCGGCCCGACTTTCCAGACATGCAGGTCGGCCACGAGGTCGCTCGTGTCACCTTCGAGCGTGTGCCGAAGCGCGTCGACGGTCTCCGGTGCAACGTCTCCGTCGAGCAGCACCGCCGAAGAATCACGCAGCAGCCCGTACGCCCATCGACCGATCACGAGTGCGCCGACGAGCCCCATCGCGGGATCCATCCACGTCCAGCCGAAGAATCGTCCGCAGATCAGGGCGAATATCGCGGTCACCGAGGTGAGCGCGTCAGCCAGCACGTGCAAATAGGCGGCGCGTAGATTGTGATCGTGCGTATGGCCGGCTGCGTGGCCATGCTCGTGTCCATCCTTCAAGAGCAAGGCCGAGACGAGATTGACGATGAGTCCGATCGTCGCGACGACGATCGCCTCGTCGAAGGAGATCGAAAGAGGCTCGAAGAACCGACCGATCGACTCCGAGACGATCAGCAGCGCTACGACTCCGAGAACGACCGCGCTGGTGAAGCCGCCGAGAACCCCCACCTTCCACGTACCGAACGAAAAACGCTCGTCGTTTCGATGTCGGCGAGCAAACCAGTAGGCGAACGCCGTGATGCTGAGCGCCGAGGCGTGACTCGCCATGTGCCAGCCATCGGCCAGGAGCGCCATCGAATTGAACGCCCCGCCTGCCGCGATCTCGGCAACCATCATGGTGGCGGTCAGTACGATCACGAAGCGGGTCTGACGCTCGTTGCGTTCGTGTCCCGACGCCAGGTAGTCGTGGTTGTGCTGCCATTGGCTCGGATCCCGGGTATGCATGCTAGGAGGCCTCCGCGTGTGAGCGCGCGACGCACGAGGAAAAATATTGGCCCAGCACGAGACCGACGAAGCCGATCCCGAGGAGCCCCTGAATCGCCGTGAGCGTTTTGGCCATGAAACCGATCGGCGCCAGATCGCCGTACCCGACCGTCGTCATAGTGACCACGCTCAAATAGAGCGCATCTCCGAAGACGGCGTGGAGTCGGTCGATATGCGTCGCGGCTGACGAGCTCTGGCCGTCCTCCCAGACAGGAGGCATCCCGACGCAGGACGGCCCCGCTCCACTCACCTGTATCACCGCGTACGCCACGCCGAAGACGACGACGACCGAGAAATAGACCTCGAGCAGCGCACGGAGCCTGAACGCTTCGCGTTCGGACACGAGTCGCCGGAGAACGACCGTAAGGAATACTGCGGGTGTAACGACGCCGACCACGCTTAGGAGTACAAGGAATGCGGCACCGGGTGCATCCGCCAGAATCGACTCTTCGTGCATGATACGGCCCACATAGAACCGAAGCATGAGATACGGAAGCGCACCGGCGACGAGGGCGAGTACGAGGGGCCGATCTTCCAGGTAGTCGAGAAGTGTCCTCATCTGGCGATCCTCCGGCTATCCGACCACGTTTACCGAAGTGGAGTGGCGCCGTGGGCGAAACGGTTCGAGAAGCTGAGGAAGGTACCGGACCGGATAGTCGGGCTCTGCTCCGATGCCGAGCTCGTCTGACGAGAAACGAGGTGTCCGCTTCTCGTAGTGAAAGGTCCCGAGCAGATGATCGACGACGGTCGTGAAGAGTCCGAAGTTGACGTCGCCCAGCTCCGGCGCCTTCTGGTGGTGAAATCGGTGGATTTCATTGATCGCGAGCAGATAGCGGAGTCGCCCGACGGAATAGTCGACGTTCGAATGCTGGAGGAGCAGCTGAACGGCTACGCAGAAGACGAGCGCGAGCGCGACCGAAGCAGGCAACCCCATCACGATCAACGGCGTGGTCCCCGCAACGGTTTCGATCGCCTGATGGAACGGATGCTTCATCAGACCATTGAATCCATACATGCGCTTCACGCTGTGATGCACGGCGTGAAAGCGCCAAAGCAGATCCAGGCGATGAGTCGCGTAGTGGGCAAGCGTGATGCCGACATCGACGACCACGATCGCGAGCAGGACCTGAAGGACGAACGGCGACTCACGAGGCCAGATGCCGTCGAATGCGAGCAAGGACGTCAAGACCGGCAGAAGCAGGAGCGTGCCGAAGTTCGCCGCCTCGTTGACGATGGCGTGCAGGGTGTCTCGCCGTCCATCCCCGAGCGATCGATTCCAAGTCGGCTCGTATGGAGAGACACGCTCCGCGGCGAACGAAATCGCGATCGTCCCCGCGAGCAGAAGAAGTAACCACTTGAGTGCATCCGCCGAAACGAGCCAGAGCGCGGCGCCATTCACGCCGAGCAACAGCGCAGGGCAGTAGCCGTAGCGTACGAGGCGCCGAATCACGGCTGAACCCGTCCGAATCGGGAGAACACGTCGATCAGCTCGGCGAGCCTTTCCTTGCGCTCTCGTGGTTTTCCGCTCTCGAGGGCACTCGTGATGCACCTCTCCACGTGCGCGTTCAGTATGAGATGTCCAATGCGATCTACCGCGCCTTCGACTGCCGATATCCGATGGAGCACGTCGACGGAGTTGCGATCGGTCGCAATCATCCGTTGAATTCCGGCCGGCTGCCCGGCCACCTTACGTAGACGCTCGGGAATTCGTTCCCTCGATTCTTCGCTCATTGGCTCCCTCGATAGTCGCTGATTCTTTCTGGTTCTACGCCTAGCTTACTCGAAGAGTTCATCCCGACGGGCGATCGACTCGGCTCCGCGGTCGCACCGCTCAGCTGTTCAACGATCTAGGAGTCACGTCGACCTGGGACACACAGCACCTCCACTTCCGTTCGATCGCCTTCGATCTCGGCAATCGCGCGAGCACTCCGGCGGCAGGCATTCCTCGGAGGTGTCGCACCGAAGACATCGCACCGAAGACAGCGCACCGAAGTCAGCCCGTCGTACCGAATGCGCTCTCGTCTCGAACTCGAATCTGATCGCAGCTGCGGCGAAGTTGAGCCGACCGCGCATTGACGGAACTCTCAGGAACGGACACATGCGAATCGGCTCGCCAGTTCCTGAAAGACGGAGATTCAGTGCGCAGCTCGAAGTTCATTGTGGCACGAGGAGCACCTCAGCCGATCGTGCATGCGCAGGTGCTCGAGGCGAGGCCGCGACATTGGCATGCCAGGCATCGTCCCGCAGTCTCTTCGCTCGAGGTGGGCGTCCCGCGCGACGCTCGACAGCCAGTCATCGCGACGAATAGAATCGGGACCAGGACAAGGTAGAGCCAGGCACCCTCGGCGAAGCGCTCCGCGAACACGATCATGGTTGCGACAGACGTGAGAGACGCCGCCGCCACGACCGCGATCAGTTGGATTGCGCGCTCGGCAGCCCCAGCCCGCTCGTCGCTTCCGACCAGCCTCTTCGTCGCGGCCCATCCGGTCATGCTGAGGAGTACGAAAACGCCCGCTGCATAGAGGGCGAGATAGGTGCGCTCGTCGGTTCCGAAGAGTACGAATCCAGCGGACAGTACGATGACGGCTGACCAGACCGTGCTCGTGGAGATTCCGTGGTGATTCGGTCGGCCGAAGGTCGTTGGAAGATAGTGACGGTGGGACAGGCCGTGGGACAGGTGCGCGATTCCCTGAATCGCGGTCGCGCAGGCGGACAGCAATACGGCGACACCGATCCAGGTGCCCAGCCACGCGACGGGCGCTGGCAATAGTGCATCCATCGTCTGCGTGAAGACCGAGACGTCGGGATCCATCGGGTCCGACAGCGCGAGGATCGCCGGACCGAGCACGATCATCGCGGCGGCGGTGCTCCCCATTACCAGCACCAGGCTTCGGAACGCGAATCGACTGCGTTGGCGCGGCGGGCCGTCGAACGCGGCGACCAGGTTCGCGAACACTTCGATCCCCGTCATCAAGGCCAGGATTCGGGCGTAGCCGCCGAGCGTGTACTGGAGGTGCTCGCGATCGAAGGCCGCGAAATCCCAACCCGGTAGGACGAGGCCGTGCTGCCAGACAGCGGCGCCCATCATCAGCCAGAGCAGCCCGATGACCGCCGCCGTCGCCGGGCCGAATGTGACCGCGGCCGTCCGCGGGCCGGCCGTCACGAGCGCTCCCGTCGCGATCGTGAGGCCAACTGCGACCAACACCGATACGTCGATTCCAGCGACGGCCATACGCATGCCGACCCACCGGTCCGCGAGAAAGGTCACGAGCGCCGACATGCTGACCAGGAAGGTCAAACTGTATTCGACCAGCGTGATGCTCGCGTTGACCTTCGCCGCCGTGGGGCCGAACTCTTCCTCGCTCAGGCCGGTTCCGCCCGTTCCGTCGACGACCCACTGCATCACCTGCCGATACATCATCGCCACCGTCGCCACGGTCAGGACGACGAGCCAGATGCTCGGCCCGAACGTCACATGTGCGACCCCGGCCGGGACGATGAGGGCGAGGAAGGGGCCGAAGACATAGAGAGGAGACGTCGCGGGGTCGCCGCCGGCCGCAAGCGCCCCTTCGATCGGCCCCGAGAATCGGTCGCGAATCTCCATGACGTCACCTTTCTACGGCGGCAGGTGGGGGCGTGACCGGTGCGTCTTCGAGCGATCGCCCGCGGATCCAGGCATAGACGACCGGGATCACCACGAGCGTGAGGATCGTCGCCGACACCATCCCGCCGACCATCGGCGCCGCCATTCGTCGCATCGTCTCAGAACCCGTTCCCGATCCCCACATGATGGGCAGCAGCCCGACCATCGTGGACACCACCGTCATCATCTTGGGCCGGACCCTGAGCGCCGCGCCCTCGAAGACGGCCTCTTCCAGGTCGCTTCGGTTTCGCAGTCGCCCTTCGTCCCGGTAGCGTTCGACCGCTTCTTCGAGGAAGATCAGCATCACGACGCCGGTCTCCGCGGCGACCCCCGCGAGCGCCAGGAACCCGACGCCGACCGCGACGCTCATGTCGTAGTCGAGCATCCAGAGGAGCCAGACGCCGCCGACGAGCGCAAAGGGAAGACACAACATCACGATCAGGCTGTCGGACAAGTTGCGGAAGTTGAGATATAGCAGAAGAAAGATGAGGCCGATGACGACGGGCACCACGAGGCGCAGGCGGGCGGCAGCCCGCTCCATGTATTCGTACTGCCCGCTCCAGGTCAGGTTGTAGCCGGGTGGAAGCGACAGGCGCTCGGCGAGGATCGGCTTCGCTTCCTGGACGTAGGTTCCGACGTCGATCCCTTCGAGGTCGACGTAGATCCAGGCGTTCAGCCGCGCGTTCTCGCTCTTGATCGAGGGCGGTCCCTTCTTGATTTCGAGCTCTGCGAGCTGTTCGAGCGGGATCTGGGCACCCGACTTCGTCGGAACGAGTACGCGGCGGAGAGAAGAAAGACTGTCGCGAAGCTCGCGAGGGTATCTGAGGTTGACGGGATAGCGCTCGAGTCCCTCGACCGTCGACGTGACGTTCATGCCACCGATCGCGGACTGGATCACGTCCTGCACGTCTCCGACCGTCAGCCCATACCGCGCCGCTTCGAGGCGATCGATTCGGAAGTCGAGATAGTTGCCACCCACGACGCGCTCGGCGTAGACGCTGAGCGTGCCCGGCACTTCTCGTAGGATCGCCTCGGCCTGCTCGCCGAGCCGCTGGAGCTCGCCGAGGTCGGGGCCGGCGATCTTGATGCCGACGGGAGTCTTGATGCCTGTGGACAGCATGTCGATGCGCGTCTTGATGGGCATGGTCCAGGCGTTCGTCACACCGGGCAGACGAACCGTGCGGTCGAGCTCCGCGATCAGCTTCTGCATCGTCATCCCCTCTCGCCACTCCTCGGGTGGCTTTAGGGTGATCGTCGTCTCGATCATCGAGAGCGGTGCCGGATCCGTCGCGGTCTCGGCTCGCCCGACCTTGCCGAAGACCTGGTGCACCTCGGGGACGGTTCGGATCATGCGATCGGTCTGCTGGAGGATCTCGCGGGCCTTCGTCACGGAGATTCCCGGCAAGGTCGTCGGCATGTAGAGAAGGTCGCCCTCGTTGAGCGGGGGCATGAACTCGGACCCGATCCGCTGGTAGGGAAAGGCCGTCCCGACGAGAACGAAAAGCGCCGCCCCGATCACCCAGAGCTTGTGCTTCAGGACGAATCGGATCACGGGCGAGTAGATCCAGAGGAGCATCCGGTTCACCGGATTGTCCTCCTCCTTCATGATCTTGCCGCGGATCAGCCAGGTCATGAGCAGGGGCACGACCGTGATCGAGAGCAGTGCGGCTCCCGCCATCGCGTAGGTCTTCGTGAAGGCGAGTGGACTGAAGAGTCGGCCCTCCTGGGCCTCCAGACTGAAAACCGGGATGAACGAGACCGTGATGATGAGCAGCGAGAAGAATAGGGCGGGGCCGACCTCGACTGCCGCGTCGACGACGATTTTCCTGTGCGGCTTCTTGCCGGCGTCGCGCTCGATGTGTTTGTGCGCGTTCTCGACCATGACGATCGCGGCGTCGACCAATGCTCCGATGGCGATCGCGATCCCGCCGAGCGACATGATGTTCGCGTTGATGCCTTGAAAGTGCATCACGATGAACGAAATCAGGACGGCCATCGGCAGTGTGATGATGACGACGAGGGCGCTGCGAAGGTGGAAGAGGAATACCATGCAAACGATCGCGACGACGACACTCTCCTCGATGAGCTTCTCACGAAGGTTGTCGACCGCGCGCTCGATCAGGCCGGAACGGTCGTAGACCGTCATGATCTCGACGCCCTCCGGCAGCCCCGCCTCGAGCTCCTCGAGCTTCCGCTTCACATTGTGGATGACCTCGAGGGCGTTCTCGCCGAAGCGCATGATGACGACGCCGGCGGCGACGTCACCCTCGCCGTTCAGGTCGGCGACGCCGCGACGCAGCTCGGGGCCGAGCTGTACGTGCGCGACGTCGCGCAGGAGAATCGGCGTTCCCACGTCGTCCACGCCGATCACGACCTGCCGGAGGTCTTCGAGATTCTGGATGTATCCGAGACCGCGCACCATGAACTCCGACTCGGCCATCTCGACCAGACGGCCGCCGACGTCGTTGTTGCTGCGTTGGATGGCCGTGCGTACGTGCGAGAGCGGAATGCCGTAGGAGGCGAGCAGGTTCGGATCGACCTCGACCTGATACTGCCGGACGAACCCACCCAGGCTCGCGACCTCCGACACGCCGGGGACGGTCTGCAGCTCGTAGCGAAGGAACCAGTCCTGGATCGAGCGCAGCTCCGAGAGGTCGTGGGTCCCGCTTCGGTCGATGAGGGCGTACTCGTAGACCCAGCCCACGCCGGTTGCGTCGGGTCCGAGCGTTGGCGTGACGCCTTGGGGCAAGCGACCGGAGACGAAGTTCAGGTACTCGAGAGCCCGACTACGAGCCCAATAGAGGTCCGTCCCGTCCTCGAAGATGATGTAGACGAACGAGAAGCCGAAGAAGGAGTAGCCCCGCACGATCTTGGCGAAGGGAACCGCAAGCATCGCGGTCGTGAGCGGGTAGGTCACCTGATCTTCGACGACCTGTGGAGCCTGGCCGGGAAACTCGGTGAAGACGATCACCTGGACGTCCGACAGATCCGGGATCGCGTCGAGGGGGGTGTTCAGGACGGCGTAGCCACCCCAGACGATGATCCCGACCGCCAGAAGACTCGTGAGAAAGGGATTGCCCGCGGAGGCCTCGATGATACGACGCAGCATCGTCGACTACCTCCCGTGATCCATGCCGGGCATGTCATGGTTCCCGTGCGTAGCGCCCATCGGTGGCGTCGCGGATGCGCCTGCACCAGGGTGGGTGTCGGGCATGACATGGTCTTCATGCTCGACTTCGCTTGGCATCGACTCGGCATCGGCGTGGTCCATGCCCGGCATGGCATGTCCAGCGTGTGCGTCGGTTTCTTCCTCGGTGGCCAGGAGCTTTGCGACCGCCTCCTGCAGATTGCTCTCGCTGTCGATCAAGAACTGACCGGAGGTGACGATCATCTGCTCTTCCGAGAGCCCCTCGAGGATCTCGATCGTTCCCTCGCCTGAGGACACCCCGAGCTCGACGTCTCGAGGCGCGAAGCGCCCTTGACCGAGAGCCTCGATCACGAGGTTCCGCTTGCCGGACCGGATGACTGCCTCTTCTGGGATCACGAGTGCGCCTCGTCGGGTCTCGCTCTCCAGCACGACATTGGCGTACATGTCGGGTTTCAGGAGACCGTCGGGATTGTCGAGTTCGAGACGGATGCGCACGGTTCGGGTCTTGGGATCGAGAAAGGGATAGATGTACGTGACCGTCGCCGGGAACGTGCTCCCGGGCATGTTGCGCAACTCCACGCGGGCGGCCTGGCCGACCTCGACCCAGGGGATCTCGTACTCGTAGATGTCCGCGTAGATCCAGACGTGTGAGAGATCGGCGATCGTGTACAAGTTCATGTTAGGCCCGATCTCCATACCCTGACGCGCCATGATTTCCGTGACGACTCCGCTCGCGGGCGCGTACAGCGCGACCGTCTTGCGGATCGCTCCGGTCCTGAGCAGGCGATCGATATCCTGCTCTGCAATATCCCAGAGCTCGAGCCGTTGCCGGGTCGCCTCGAAGAGCCCCTCGCCCCCTTCGCGAACATCCGGGAATCCGCTTTGGGCGATTCGATCTCGATACTTCGCCGCCTCCAGGAGTTCCTCCTGCGTCGAGACGAGTTCGGGTGAGTAGATCTCGAGCATCCGCGCGCCGGCTTCGACGGCCTGGCCTTCGTACTCGACTTCGAGCTTCTCGATCCAGCCCTGAATCTTGGTGTGGACGTGAGAGATCAGCCGCTCGTCGTAGGTCACACGACCGACCGCGCGAATCGATCGCGAGATATCGCCGCGAGTCACGCGGGCGGTGCGAACGCCCATGCTCTGAATGGTGCTGGATGCGACCTGAATCCCGTCCTGGGTCGGGTCATCGCCGGCTCCGCCGGAGCAGACCGGAACGAGGTCCATGCCCATGGGCGACTTGCCTGGCTGGTTGCGCACATAGGTCGGATCCATGGGCGCCTTCCAGTAGCTGGGCGCGGAACCGCCCGCGCACGGGCCGGCTCCGGCGCTCTCGCTCTCCTGCCCACTCGCGTGCATGTTCCTCGACGCAGCCCACCAGCCTCCAGCGGCGGAGAGAATCGCGCAGACCACCACCAGCAATACCGTCCTTGAATTCATCGGATCTTCTCTCCCAATGTGGCCTCGAGCAGGGCGTAGGCGCTCCGTACGTCGGCGCGAGCCCGCTCCCGCTGGAGCTCGGCGTCGAGCAGGCGAATCTGGCTATCGAGCAGACTCAAGAAGTCGACGCGTCCGACCTCGTATCCCGATCGACTCGAGTCGAGCGATTGACGGGCCTGGGGAACCAGGCCCGTGTCGAGCAGCTCGAATTCCCGGACCGCCCGCTCGAGTTCGGCATGGAGTGCGCGCAGGTCGGCACGAAGATCGGCGCGGGTCCGCCGATGCGCTGCTTCGGTGCGCCGCACGTCGGCTCCTCGCTCCGCGACCCGCGAGTTCCACTTCTTTCGGTCCACCGGAAGCCGGATCGTGAAACCCAGGCTCACGAAGTCATCACCATGGACGGGATCACCCGGCGCGTTGCGTCGGACCCGATAGCCGACCCCCAGGTCGACGTCGGGCAAGCTCGCCAGTCGCGTCGCGTCCAGGTCGTGCTCCGCCCGCGAAATTTCCATCCGAGCCGCGTCGAGCCGCGGATTCGCTCGATCGAGCGCACCGAAGAGCCGCTCGAGTTCGGGCAGCTCGGATCGCACCTCGAGGTCGAGTGTTCGCGGCAGCGCCTGCCCGGCCGCCAGGTCGAGGAGTGCCGCCAGCGAGGCCTCGGCTTCGGTGACGGCCGACGCTCGGCGAAGCCGGTCTTGTAGCAGGCGGGTCACGGCAACCTGGGCGCGCAGCACGTCCTGTTGCAGCCCGGCGCCGACCCGATACTTCACCTCCGAGATGTCCGCGAGCTGTCGCAAGATCTCGAGGTTTCGCTCGGTGATCTCGAGGGAGCGTTGGGCGAAACCGAGCCGCGCCCATCGGTCCTCGACCTGCGCAGCGATACGTATTCCCGCGTCGAGCGTGTCCGACGAGCGAGCGCTATGTGCCGCTTCGGCCGCTTGCCGCTCGTTTCGAAGGCGTCCCGGAAAGGGAAGACGTTGCCGTAATCCCAGTTGGTGACCCGAGAGCGGGGTCGACCCGAAGTTGAAGTTGCCCGCCGGTAGGTTGCTCGCTTCGTACGCCAATCGCGGATCGTCGAGAGTGCCGGCCGACTTCGTCCGCTCGGCCGCCGCGTC
The DNA here is from genome assembly GCA_964488255.1 of uncultured Spirochaetaceae bacterium. Classification (GTDB taxonomy): domain Bacteria; phylum Myxococcota_A; class UBA9160; order UBA9160; family UBA4427; genus UBA4427. The sequence continues at coordinate 85,543 of CAZAUR010000019.1, forward strand.
CTCCCGCGCAGTCATCTCGGCCAGCGTGGGATTGGCTCGAGCCGCTCGGTCGAGGCACCACGATAGGGTGAGCGGACTGGGCGGTGACACGATGGGGTCGGCGGCGGATGAACCGGTCGCCAAGAATGACACCGCGCCCAGCACGGCAAGCCAGCGGCGCCGCGGGAATCGGGAAACACGTCCGGCGCTAGGGCAAGATGCCCAGGATCCCGACGGGATCGTGTTTTGGGGGGATTCCCGCGTCTCGGCGGGGATCGACCGCGTGGACGGTTCTCGTCTCATCGTCGTGCTCCATTTCAACCAAAGCGGACATCGAACCCGGTTCTCGGGCACACGAAGCCGTGTGCCCGCAATCGTGGTTGCGCGTTGCGTCACCCGAGCGACGAGCTGAGGTCAGATTTGGCGAGAGCACTTCTCGAGAAGAAGATCGGCCGAGCGTGGAGGCGGGGGGACGCGTCGGCGAGAAGCCAGGGGCGCGGCGTGCGCACGGTCCAGATCAGCGCGGGGAATCACGGCGATCAGATGCGGCTTGGAATTCTCAGGGTCCTGTGCGTTCGCTGGAACGGCTGCGGCTGCGGCGGGACAGGCGGATTCGCAGGCACAGCCCCCGTGCCCATCCGCGGCGACGGGGCGCGCCGGGGGGGCGGAAGAGTGGCATCCTGACGGCGAGTCGCCGTGATCACCGGAATCGACGTTTGCGACGATCGCGGCGTTTTTGGTGTGGTCGGCGCTCGCCGCAAGCGCGTCCGCCGAATGAGCCGCCGCGGGCTCGGCGCACACCATTCCACACAGAGGTGCGTTGAAGCCGACGAGCGCGATTGCAAGCGTCAGCCATCGAAGCACGACTCTATGAGGTCTGGGGCGAGAACGTATGCCCATATCGGGTGATTCCGACCGTCCAGCGATTGAGCTCTGGCTTCGGCGTGTGAACAGGTTAGAGGTCGTGGCGGTCGTCCGCAAAACAGACGATCGATTCCTCGCCGAATAGCCAAGGAAACGTGTGTCGTAGTACGGATCTCCCCCGCTTGGAGTGACACCGATCCGGAGAATTCCGGTCATCCTGGTCACTCAGAATCGAATCGCTCGGCTCCGACGCGTCGGACTTTCGTTCGTGTCGGCACGGAACCGAGGATGGATCACGACGCGTTCGGTCGCGGCGACTCCGTGGCGGCCGGTCGCCCCATGCTCTTGCGCGGAGACGGACGGAACGAGAGGCGCGAGTAAACGCGGTGCAGTCAGGATCGACGTGGAAACGAGGGCGGAGAGTCCCGTGGTCATCTTCTCGGTCGCGGCGGGACGCGCCACGCATGGAGAGAGAACACGTCGTTCGTCTGGGAGGGGATCACGCCAGGTGCGTGATCGCGGGCCAAGGGTCGCGCGCGAAGGGCAGGGCGCGGGCGGGAGAGAACTGAGCCCGCTCGCACCCCTGGCCTATTCTCCGACGAGTCAGAAAGCGATGGTTCGAAGGAGCCGGCCTTTGTCTGTCGACTGATTCGAGGTCACGGGGCTGCCTGCACCCCCTTCCTCGTGCCGATACTCGACGCCGATCCAGGCGTTCTGGATGACGTTCCAGCGCACCAACTGGGAGATCCGCCAACCGTCGTCGTTGTGCGCGCTCACGCCCTTCTGCTTCGTTTCGATCAACCAGTCGACTCTCGTTCCGAGCATCCAATCTGGCACGGGCGAATAGAGCACATTGAGCGCCGCGTTGTGGAAGAGCTGATTGTCCTCTCCGCTCGGCTGCGAGTTTCGGAATTCGAGCGCGCGGAAGCCGTAGAGCAGATCGGCAGTCAGCGTGCCGCAGTCCGTCTCGAAGGATTCTCGCCTGCTACGAGAAACGAGACATCGCGATAGTCACCGTTCGTAGAGTCGCTGCCGTGACCACCCGAGACGATCGTGCCGAGATGGGTCTGTCCTGGGAGTTAGATCGCGTAATAGCCGATTCCGCGGAGGAAGCGGTTCGCCGAGCCGCCGTGGTTGGGTTGCCCTTCCTCGCCCGCCAGATCGTTTACCTGCAGCCAGGTCTTCCCGATCTCTGGCGAGAAGTTGTCGTCCGACGGGAATTCAACCTCTGCGAAGGCCGAGACGCGGCCGCTCATGTTTCCGGCGGCCATCAGCTCGAGTTCGTCCACCTTGATGTCCGGCCCGTGGTTCAGAGTCGGGCCGTTGTTGGACTCCTTGCGGTCGATGAAGGCCTCGATTTCCGCGATCACGGCGAGCGGCGGGCCACCACGCATGTCCCAGAGGTTCTGAGGCTCCTGACCCGGAAATCGAAAACCGTTGGCCTGGTAGCTCATTCCCGTGCTGTTGGGCTTGGGGTAAGGCTGGTGGCAGAAGTTGCAGCCCTGCCCCTCTCACCGGGCAAAAGCGGGGATGGCCTCGGCGGAATCGGGGATGACCAGCCATACGAGGAGCAAAGCCTGCACGAACAAGCATGAACGTGCGGGAATCCCGGCGGTCGCTCCGGCAATTGCATCTTGGGTCATTGTTGCCTCCGTCAATGGTTTCGAATTCTTTGCTCGACGCAAGCCCACCATCGGTTTGATTGGACACGTCCATCCGAGGAAGAGACCTTTGCAGATCTCCTCGGCGACTCGAGCCTGCTAGGCGCTCGGGCGACGTCCGACGCACGCCGCTCCTCTACTCCTCTACTCCTCGTACTCCTCGGGCCGATCGACCGGCGTCCGGGGCGCCTCCTTCATCTCGTCTGCCGCGAACCGGCGCAGGTAGGCGACGAGCTCCCAGATCTGGCCCGCGCTGAACTTGTTCTCGTAGGCGGCCATCGCGCTCCCGTGACTGCCCTTGGCGATCGCGTGGAACAGTTCTCCGTCACTCACTGAGTGGGCGACCTTCGCATCCGTGAAGTCCATCGCACGCGGCCGCAGGGCTCGACTGGCTGGACCCTGCCCGTCGCCGCGCACTCCGTGACAGAGGACGCAGTTGCTCGCATAGCGCTCCGCCGCACTTTGCAACCGATCTGGCGTGAGGTCGATCGGGTTCCGCCGCTCGCGAAGCTCGGAGGGCGTCGATGCCCGCACGCGATCGACATCGGCGAGCGCAGGGGACGAAAGGAGACACCCGATGAGCGCGGCCAACACGAAGCGCGACCGAAGCGTCCGTAAGTCAGAGATTCCGATCGTCCGCGACTCGCGGTGTTCGGTCGTCGTCCTCATCTGGGTTCTCCCGCAGTCTTGATGTGGCCAGCTCGAATCGTCGTTGTCTCGGATTCAACCTATGCAAGTACGGGAACCGGGAAAGGATCGTGACGCCCTCAAGCAACGATCTCGACTCGGGGCTGGCGCTCGGAGCCGCCTTGAATCGGATCGATGGAACAAATCAGCCTGTTCAGCAGCCAGGAGTACGGGGATCGATCGTGGCGATCTGCCCCGCCGGTGTGCGCGGCGCGGCGATAGGCCCCACACGCCCGGCCCGTGTGGGACCAGCATCGACGGAAGAGATGGCATGAATGATGCTGTAGTCTCGAGTGTCATGAAGGCAGGGGATGTCTGGATGTCCAGTCGACCACGAAAGCATCACGACGACTCCGACGAGCGCCTGATGGACCGCTACGCATCCGGCGACGCCGAAGCCTTCGACTTGCTCTTTCGACGCTACGAGCCACGGGCCTATGCGTTCTTTCTCAAGCGGACAAGCTCTCCCCAGCGAGCAGAGGATCTCTATCAGGAGCTGTTCCTCCGCATCCACCGCGCTCGTGACGAGTTCGACTCGACCCGAGCGTTCACGCCCTGGTTCTTTCAGATCGCCCATCGGCTGCTCATCGACGACCAGCGCCGCGCCTTCCGCGCGAACGAGGTTGCGGTCGAGGGTTTCGAGGCGGCGGCCACGCAGCCGAACGCTGAAGCCCTCGCGGGAGATCGCGAGGAAGTGGAGCTTCTGCTCGACACGCTGTCGCCGGAAGAGCGCTACGTTGTCGTCGCGGCCAAGATGGGGGGCATCGGCTACCCCGAGCTGGCCGACCACCTCGGGAAGTCGGTCGATGCGGTCAAGAAGATGGCCTCGAGAGCGCTCCAACGGATTCGTTCGGAAGCGATTTCGGCCGATGTGCTCGAAGCGCCAGCGGGGTAGCGGCCCGCAACCGAGCGCGAGGTCGACCCCGTAATGGCAGCCGTTCGCACCCCGAACGACGTTCGTGACGGAGTCCGCTCCGGAATCCTCGATGCGATCAAGCAGGACGTCGAGCACCGGGGTGGCCGCACGGCGCGCCTTCTCGGGGCAGCAGGTGTGGCCGGGGTCTTCGGCGCGATCGGCATTACGCTTCTCATCTCAGGCCATCCCTTTGGCCACCACCCCCCCTGGCACATCGCGGTCTTCAGTGCGATCTGGGCGGGTCTGCTCGTCGTTGCCCTCGCACTCGTCTTTCTGCGCGTTCGGACGCCCACACTCCCCCTGCCGCAGGCGGCGATGACGGGCGTGCTCGCGCTCGGGATGGCGGGAATCTGTGGGGCCATCTGCCCGGACCACCACTTTCTTCACTGGTGGTCGGGAACGAGTGTAGGCGGCGCCCTCTCCGGGGCGGGTGGGCTCGGTCTCGCCGCCCTCTGTTTCGGGGGCGTGACGACACTCTTCATCGGCTTCGTGGCGGCGCTCCTGACGCTGACGGGCGAGCAAAAGCCGCTCCTTCCGGCGCTCGCCGTGTTCGTGATGCTCTTCCCCGGCGTGGTCCTTCAGTCCGTCGGAGCGTCCGCTGGATCCGCGATGAGCTGGCTCGCCGGAACGGCCGCTGGCGCGTTCGTGGGCGTGGCTGTGGGTGCCCGTGCGCGCGCCGCGTTCGCGACGCCGGACGCGCAGCCCGACGAATAGCGGCTTCGGCGAAGTCACTCTTCGCGGCCTCCGTCCGTATCACGAAAATGCGCGGGCTTTGCAGGCCGCCGTCTACCCCCATCTCCACTTCCATGTCGAAAGGGCGACTTTCATGAGAAGGACTGCCTATGGGGTGCTGACCGTCGTCGGGCTCGGGCTCGCCATTCAGCTGATCCCCTACGGGCGTAACCACGAGAATCCCCCCGTGTCGAGCGAGCCCGCGTGGGATCGACCCGTGACGCGCGAGCTCTTCTTTCGCGCCTGCGGCAACTGTCACAGCAACCAGACCGTCTGGCCAGGGTACAGCCGGATCGCACCCGTCTCCTGGCTCGTGCAGCGCGACGTCGACGAGGGGCGTTCGCATTTCAACGTGTCCGAGTGGGGACGCGCGGAGAACCATGGCGACGATGCGGCCGACATGATTCGCGAGGACGAGATGCCTCCCTGGTTCTATCTTCCGGCCCATCCGGAAGCCTGGCTCTCCGAGGCCGACGAGGCCAACCTGATCGACGGTCTGCTGGCGACGTTCCCGAAAGACGAAGGTGGGCATCACGGCGACGGGCACGCGCATGGTCATTGAGCCGCGAGAATTCGCGATAGGCGCCGGGGAGGGCAGGGCCGCTTTCGCTCGCTGCTAGGACATCCGCGTACGACCGGGACCTGACCGCGGCCGCTACCGCTCCACATCCCGGGAATGCCCCGGGAATGTCCCGGGAATGCCAGAGGTGATATTGATGGCTGCCGATTCGTCCCACGTCCTCGATCCCGTTTGCGGCATGACGGTCGATCCGGCCGAATCGCCCGTCTTCGACTACGGAGGCGCCACCTACCATTTCTGCTCTCGTCGACGTCTCGAGCGGTTCGAAGCGGATCCGGCCCGCTTCGTGATCGAGCGGGATGGCGAGGCCGAGGGTACTCCGCCGTCGACCGCGCAGCGCTGGACCTGTCCGATGCACCCGGAGATCGAGCAGGACGATCCGGGATCGTGCCCGATCTGCGGAATGGCGCTCGAGCCGATGGACGTTTCCGGTGACGACGAGAACCCGGAGCTCGCCGACATGACCCGCCGCTTCTGGGGCAGTCTCGCTCTTACGGCCCCCGTCTTCGCCGTTGCGATGGGCGAGATGATCCCCGGGAACCCTCTCTTCGAGCGTTTTTCTTCCCACTCGATGATGTGGTTGCAGCTCGCGCTCGGGACGCCCGTCGTGCTCTGGGGAGGCTGGCCCTTCCTCGTTAGAGGCGTGGCCTCGCTCCGCACGCGGCATCTCAACATGTTCACGCTCGTCGCGATCGGCACGGGCGCCGCCTGGCTCTACAGCACCGTTGCGACGCTCGTGCCCGACATCTTCCCCGCTTCGTTTCGTGGGAGCGAGGGCCAAGTGGCGGTCTACTTCGAAGCCGCGGCGGTCATCGTCACTCTGGTGCTGCTGGGACAGGTTCTCGAGCTTCGGGCGCGAAGTCAGACGAGTGCGGCGATCCGCGCGCTCCTCGGGATGACGCCCAAGACGGCACGCCGTGTACGGGAGGATGGAACGGAAGACGATGTGCCCCTCGACACGGTTCGCGGTGGCGACCGTCTGCGGGTCCGGCCGGGCGAGAAGGTCCCTGTCGATGGCGTCGTGCTCGAAGGCGACAGTGCTGTCGACGCGTCGATGATCACGGGCGAGCCCATGCCGGTTTCGAAGCGCGTCGGTGATTCCGTCACGGGCGCCACCGTCAACGGAACCGGAGCGCTCCTGATTCGAGCGGAGAGAGTCGGGGCGGAGACGCTTCTCGCCCAGATCGTCGCGATGGTGGCGGAGGCGCAGCGAAGCCGTGCGCCGATCCAGCGGCTCGCGGACGTCGTCGCGGGGTATTTCGTGCCTGCCGTGATCGCCGCGGCCGTTCTTACCTGCATTGGTTGGGGCACGTATGGCCCCGAGCCGAGGATGGCTTTCGCCCTGATCAACGCCGTGGCGGTTCTGATCGTGGCGTGCCCATGCGCTCTGGGTCTCGCGACGCCCATGTCGATCATGGTCGCGACCGGCAAGGCCGCGACAGTCGGCGTGTTGTTTCGCAACGCCGAGGCGATCGAGCTGCTTCGGGACGTGGATACGCTGGTCGTCGACAAGACCGGCACGCTCACCGAGGGGAAGCCCAAGCTCGTTCAGGTCGTCGCGACTTCCGATACCGAGGAGAGTGAGGTTCTTGGCCTGGCCGCGTCCCTCGAGCGATCGAGCGAGCATCCCCTGGCGCAGGCGATCGCGGAGGGAGCCCGTGAACGAGGCGCCGAAACGAATGAAACGACGGACTTCGAATCACGCACAGGGCGGGGCGTCGTAGGCCGCGTCGCCGAACGAGAGATAGGCCTGGGGAACCAGAAACTCATGCAAGAGCTCGGAGCGGAGGTGGGCGAACACGTCGACGCTGCCGATCGAATGCGCACGACGGGTCAGACGGTCATGTTTCTCGCCGTCGAAGGGCGACTGGCCGGCCTCGTCGGCGTCGCCGACCCCATCAAGGAATCGACCCCGCAAGCCATCTCGGGTCTGCGGCAAGAAGGCCTCCGATTGGTGATGTTGACGGGAGACAATGCGACGACCGCCGAAGCGGTGGCGAGCCGGCTGGAGCTCGATGAGGTCATCGCGGATGTCCTCCCGGACCAGAAGGCCGAGCTCGTCCGAACCCTGCAGGCGGAGGGCAAGGTCGTCGCCATGGCGGGAGATGGCGTGAACGATGCGCCCGCGCTCGCTCAAGCCGACGTCTGCGGCGGCGCTGCGAAGGTCGCTGATTGATTCACCTTCCCAGTCAAGCGGGCGGGTTGCGACTATGTCAATCACAACCAACTCCATCGCTTCTGCGCCTCGCCGAAGAACAGTCCGGTCGTATTCTGCGGGAGGCTGAGCCAGTTGCTCTTGTACGTGGATCGATGTGGCGATTTCTTTGCACGAGTCCCGAAGGTCGGAGACAGAGTCGAGAATCCAGTGGCTCATGACTCACCTCCGCTGATGCGCGTGGTGAGCTGGTCGATGGGGAAAGGCAGATGCAGGGCCGTAAGCCGACAAGAGGTGGGCGAATCGAGCCGACCAGCAATCGCATGCGCGCGACCGCCAAGATCCTTCTGGTTGGGTTCGGTATCTCGGACCAATACGCCGAAGAGCGCAATCGCTCGGTTGCCCGACTGCAGAAGTCGCTTGACCGCGAGATCGAAGGAAGATTTCTCTTTTCCGTCTTGGCAGCGGGGCAGGAGCCAGCGCAACAGCGTACTCAGCAGCCCAAGGTCGTCGGCGAGCCGGTCGAGTTGGTGGGTCATTCCGCTTCGTCCGGTCATGACGTTCGGCGGATTCTTATCTTGGCTCGAGCACTTGACTTCGCCGAGTACGAGAAGAGCGCCGCCCTTGTCGGACATCAATCCGACGAGGTCCGCTCCGGGCAAGCTTGCTAGGGGGGTACGCTTGTCGCGCTCAGAGTTCCAGGGCCAATGAATACCATGTTCTCGGGCGAGATGGACCTCCGCGTGAACCGCCCCCGAGTGCCTCTCCGATGGCCCAGTCTCTCTCTTCCTGAGGGGCGGCATCGAGGAGAGCTTGAAGGTTCTCTTTCTCGAATCCCGTGGCCGCAAGAGCGCTGAGATGAGCTTCGAACGCCGCCGAGCCTTCATCGTCATGGACGCGCGCAGCTACATCTGTGGTCAGAAAGTCTGTGAACTCGTCGCCGTCACTTATCTGGAGACCGGCCCAAGAGACCTGACCGTCCTGATCCGCGTAGCACTCTTGGACGAACTGTTCGCCAGCCATTCGAGGTCAGAATCCTCTCGAGCTTTCGGTTGAACTAGCCATGTACGCATGTGCGACGGTTACGTCTCGCAGCGTGCGACCGTTTTCTACTACGGGGAGGGTACGCTTGCCGGGGTGGGGCGGCATCCTCGCCGGCGAACCACGGCGCACGAAGTCACGATCAGTGGTGGCCGTTGCTGCTGCCTAGGATGGCGTGTAGGGGCCGCTGTGCTGTTCCCGTCTGCCGGAGGCCCTAGATTCTCACCTACGTAGTCGCTCCTCTCGATTTTCCGCGCAGCTGTTGCTGATACGCCGGAGTGGGGGCGCAATCGGCTTGCTCAGCAAGTCTTGCCTGGGCACATCGTGAGCAGCTGTCGTTCGGTTCTCGGGCGAAGCTGGTTTCGTCGCGGGTGACGCGGTCTCCGGATGTGCCGCTGCGGATTCGCTTGGTGCGCGGTCGGCGAATCGACAGCGAAAGCGAACCGCCCAGCTCGCCAACAGAGAAAGCCGCCGAACGGCGCCGCGTCAACGCGCGAATCTGCGTCTCCGCGGTTCGCTTCAGCGACCACCCACCGCGCAAAACCCCGCGAATCCACGCATTTTTCTCGACCGGAGCTCAGCGGCGTCGAGAGAGTCTCTGAAAAGAAGGACTCAATGGCGGAGCGGGTGATACACAAACCCGAAGTACTCGTCTCCCGGTCCTCTATCGAGTCTCAACTCGGTCCTCGCGAGAGCTCCGTCGCGAACTTCCGAAAGTCCTCGACGTTGTCCTGGCAGAGCCGGTGGACGATCTCCCAATCGATTCGCCGGTAGGAGTGCACGGCGATGTTCCGAAACCCGACTGCGGCCTTCAGCTGGCTCGCGAGTAGCTCGTCGATCACGCCGAGCTCGGCGAGCGCGTCGAAGGCGCCGCCCATCGTATCCGGTGCGGGAAGATCGGAGTCGGAGATCACGATGGCGGCCACGTCGACGCAGATCTGTACGGCACGCGTCAAGTTGAGCGAGACGATGTCCTGCAGATCCGGGTCCGAAGCGAGTTGTGAGGCGTGATCGGGACAGCGGGCGCGGATCCGCTCGACGCAGCGCCGGAGGGACTCGAGCTTCTCGGCGATCAGCTGTTGGTCCATCGGCTTCGCCTCTCCTCGAGAATTCGGTTCCGGTAGGGCAGGAAATCGGTCGCATCGAAGAGATGCTTCCGCAGGAGCTCGGCGTACGCGGAATCGTCACGTGAGAGGACGCGCACGCCTTTCGAGAGCACCTCGCCGAGCAACGGCTCTCCGGCCAGCCCCAGGTCGATCAGGTCGATCGGGCGGCCCGTCTCGAGGGCGAGCGCCTCGATCATGGCGGATCGCAGGTCGCGAGAAATCGCTTCGTCGCATAGCACCCCGACATCCAGATCACTGGTATCGGTGGCGAGCCCCCGAGCGATCGATCCGAAGGCGATCGCGAGCCGGATCTGGTCGAAGCCGTCGAGAGCCTCCCTTACACGATCGATCTCGGGCATCATGCTTCTCCGCTTGCTCGGTGGTCGTGCGCTTCTGTGAAGACGCTCGCGCGAATCGACGGCGAAAGCGAACCGCCGAACTCGTCAACAGAGAAAACCGTCCAACGGTGCCCCTTCGACGCGCGAATCCGAGTCTCCGCGGTTCGCTTCAGCGACCCGTCATCGCGCAAAACCCCGCGAATCCACGGGTTTTTCTGGAGCTGCGGGCGATGGATTCGGGGAAGCCTCTGGAGCAGGAGACTCGATGGCGGAGAGGGTGGGATTCGAACCCACGGAAGGCTTGCACCTTCACCTGATTTCGAGTCAGGCACGTTCAACCGAGCTCCGCCACCTCTCCGCGGGCGCGAAAGGCTAGCAGGATCTTCGGGTTTTTTGCACGCCTTGGGCCGGCGACGGGCGTGCAACACTGCGATTTCGGGGCGGATTCGCCGCCCCCGACCCCTCGTGCTAGCCTGCGCGCTCTCCGAGACCCGGGCCCCGAGCCCAGGTAATAGAAGAAGGACCGATTCGATTTGGCACGTGACGACCTGATTCAGGCGACCGGAAGCGTCGACAAGATCCTCGGCGGAGGGCGCTATCAGATCACGCTCGAGAACGACCAGGTCGTGACGGCCCAGCTCTCGGGCCGCATGCGCCGCTTCCGGATCCGCGTGATCCCCGGCGACCGCGTGACTGTCGGCCTCTCGCCCTACGATCCGACCCACGGCTTCATCACCTTCCGTCTCAAGGAAGGACAGTCCGCGCCCGGCCAGTAGGCCCGCGGTGCTGCTGCGCTGCGCGCGATGGCAAGCCTCGCGACGCGAGCGCGACTGAAGTCGATCCAGGCCTTCGACCGCCTGCGCCTCCGTGCGCGCAAGCGCCGGAATCCGGGCCTGCTGATGGATCCGGACGCGAGTACGAACTTTTCGTCTTCACACTTTGCATTGGCTCCCGGCGGTCGACTGGTGATCGGCCCCCGCGTCTATACCGAGCGCCTCTCCCGCGGCGTCCACATCTCCGTGGCCGAAGGGGCGAGTGTCGAGATCGGGGCCGATACCTGGCTTCGTTCGGACCTCGCCCCCGTCATCATCTTCGCCTTTCCGGGCGCGCGGATCACGATCGGAAAAGAAGGCTTCCTGAACGGTTGCCACCTGAGCGCGAAGTCGACGCTCTCGATCGGGGACCGCGTCTGGATCGGGCCGGGATCGCGGGTCTTCGATGCCGACCAGCATGATCTCGACGCGGATCGGCACGAGAAGATCGAGCCGGTGACCATCGGCGATCACTGCTGGATCGCGTCGGATGTGACGGTCCTGCGCGGCGTGGACATCGGCGAGCAGTCGGTGATCGGCGCAAGATCGCTCGTGGCGAATTCGATCCCTCCCCATAGCCTGGCGATCGGATCTCCCGCTTCCGCGACGGGCAAGATCGGCGACCGGACGAACGTCGACATCTGAGTCCGCTTCGCAGTGGTTGCAGGCGACCTCTGACGGGCGAGACTTCCGGGGCAACTCGATCGCCCGGAGGCCCCGATGACGCGTGTCGTTCCGTCGCTCTTCCTTATTCTCTTCTTCGCGCTCGCCTGCGCGAGCGAGTCGGGCCATGGGCCCCACGATCACGGCGACGATGGTGATCACGGCGAGCACCATCAGTGCCCGCATCACGGCGAGGACCACGACGCCGGACAGTGCCCGCATCACGCGAAGCACCATGCCGACGACGGAGAAGGCGCCGCCGACAGGCATGGCCACGGCGGCAAGGATCACGCGCATACGATGGTGCCGCGGCGGGTCGTGCCGGATGGCGCCGGCGCTCCGCTCTTCAACGATCTCGGGGCCTTCTCCCGCCCGATCGAGGCAGCCGGCCTCGCGCCGCGGTACTTCACGCAGGGTCTCGTCCTCGCCTACGGCTTCAACCACGCGGAGGCGCATCGTTCCTTCAAGGAGGCGTCGGCGCAGGATCCTGCCTGCGCGATGTGCGCCTGGGGCGAAGCGCTCGTCCTGGGGCCGAACATCAACAAGCCGATGGATCCGAACGATGCACCGGTCGCGTGGGAGGCGGCCCAGCGCGCGATGTCTCTTCGCGAGGGGCGCCCGCCGGCCGCGGTCGCGCTGATAGAGGCGCTCGCGACGCGCTACGCGGAGACGGCGCCCGAGGATCGCAGCGCGCTCGACCTCGCCTACGCGAACGCGATGCGCGACGTCGCCGCGCGCTTCCCGGACGACACCGACGTGCTCGCGCTCTTCGCGGAAGCACTGATGGACACGATGCCCTGGGACTACTACGTCGATCTCGACACGGCGAGGCCCGCGACGGACGAGGTCGTCGGCGCCCTCGAGCGCGCGATGGAGATCGATCCCGATCACATCGGCGCGCTCCATCTCTACATCCATGCGGTCGAGCCCTCGAACACGCCCGGTCGCGGCGAGCGCGCCGCGGACACCCTCGGTCCGCTCTCGCCGGGCGCGGGGCATCTCGTCCACATGCCCTCGCACATCTATCTGCGCATCGGACGTTATGCGGACGCCTCTGCGGCGAACGAGAAGGCCGCGGCCGCGGACGAGTCCTACATCACGCAGTGTCGCGCCCAGGGCTTCTATCCGGCGAGTTACTACCCGCACAACGTCCACTTCCTCTACGCCTCGGCGGCATTCGAGGGGCGGAGCGCCGTTTCGATCGGCGCTGCGCGCAAGCTCTCGGCGAACATGACCCCGGAGATCGTCGCCGCAGTGCCGATCGTCGAGGAGTTCGCGCCGATGGAGCTCTTCGCGCTCGCGCGCTTCGGGCGGTGGCAGGAGATCCTGGAGTCGCCCAGACCGCCGGAGGAGTGGCGTTATGCGACGGGCGTCTGGCACTACGTGCGGGGGATGGCGAGCGCGGCGACTGGCGCCGTCGTCAACGCCCGGGCGGAGCTCGCGGAGGTCGAGGCCCTTGCCGGCGCAGACGATCTACAGGCGATCACCTTCGCTTCGGGCTCGACGCCGTCACAGCTCCTCACGATCGGCGCACGCATCCTCGCCGCGCGCATCGAAGGCGAGGCCGGGAACTGGGACGCGGCGATTCCGCTGCTCGAGGAGGCCGTCACGCTCCAGGACGGGCTCCCTTATACGGAGCCGCCGCCCTGGTACTTCCCGAACCGCGAAGCCCTCGGGCACGCGCTGCTCGAGAGCGGGCGAAGCGCGGCCGCCGAGGCGGTGTTCCGGAAATCCCTCGAGAAGACGCCGCGCAACGGTTGGTCCCTGGCCGGCCTCGTGGCGAGTCTCGAAGGGCAGGGAAAGGACGCGAGCGCGGCCGAGTCCGAGCGCGCTTCGGTCTGGGAGCGCGCCGACATCACGCTCCCGGCGCCCGTCTTCTAGCGCTGTTACCGTCGAAGCCATGCCGCTCAAAGTCGCGATCTTCGGACAGGCGCCCTTCGGGCGTGACGTAACCGTTCGCCTCGCGGAGGCGGGCCACGAGATCGTGGGCGTCCACGTCCCGCCGGATGGCGGTGGGCGTCCCGACCCGCTCGCGGTGGCCGCAGACGAAAACGGTTGGCCGCTCTTCCGCTACAAGGGGTATCGCCGCAAGGGGGTCGCAATCCCCGAGCGTGTCGACGAATACCTCGCGCTCGGCGCCGACCTGAACGTCATGCCCTTCACCACGGTGCTGCTGCCGCCCGAGATCACCGATTCGCCGAAGCACGGCTCCGTCTGTTTCCACCCGTCGATCCTCCCTGCCTTCCGGGGCGGGGCCGCGCTCTCGTGGCAGATCTTCGAGGGCGCGACCGAGTCCGGGATCTCGATCTTCCAGCCCGACGAAGGCGTCGACACCGGGCCGCTCTATCTCCAGAAGGCCGGCGTCCCGATCGAGCCCTCGGACACGATGGCGAGTCTCTACTTCGACAAGCTCTATCCGATCGGCGTCGACGGGATGGTCGAAGTGGTCAACGCGATCGCGGCCGGGACCGCGAAGCTCACGCCGCAGGCCGAGGAGGGCGCGAGCCATCAAGGCCTCGTCGACGACGAGGTTGCGCGGCTCGATCTCGGTTGGGACCTCGCGAAGCTCGAGCAGCGGATCCGGGGCTGTGACCCGAGCCCGGGCGCCTGGCTCGAGCGCGGGGGCGCGCCGCTGCGCCTCTTCGGGTGCGCGGTCGACTCGCGTTCCGAGGGTGGGGACGCGCCGGGGACGGTTCTGTCCGTCGGCGAGGATGGCCTGATTCTGGCCGTTCGCGGCGGATCGATCCGGATCCAGAAGGTCCGGGGTGCCGCCGGCAAGGTGACCGCCGCAGAATCCGGGCTCGCCGTGGGCGACGTGCTCGCCTGAGAGGCCTCCAGGGAGAAGCGGGCTGAGTCCCGCGGGGATGCGGGCTGCCGAGCGAGGGGTGCAACTTCCCGGGGCTCGATTTTCCCTCTGACTCCGCTAATTTGCGCGCCCAACAGGTCCCCCGTCTCGCTGAACCCGTTGGACCCGTCGGCCCTGGGCCGGCTCCATTCCAAAGTCTCGAAACCGATCGCGTCGGACCCCGGTCCGGCGATCGGTGCCCTTGATCCCGGAACCCGCTGTGGCCTACGCCGTGGTGTGTAGCCGGGACTCAAGCGCGGGCGTTGGATGGACGTAAGGGGGCATTCCGGGAGTGCGCAGCGAGGCAGCAGGGAATCGGCAACCGGCCCCGTGATCCATCACGAAATCGGGCGTCCGGGCCACCTGAGAGACAGCACCTCCAAGCAGGAAAGATTTCAACCGCCCGCGAACGAGCGGAACACGTGGCAGAAAGCCAGGACGGAGCCGTTATGCACGCGGCTCGAAGGAAGACGACATGCTCGGCGACATCGACAAGGTCCGAAACATCGGCATCAGCGCACACATCGACTCGGGGAAGACGACCCTGACCGAGCGCATCCTCTTCTATACGGGGAAGATCCACGCGATCCACGAAGTCCGCGGCAAGGACGAAGTCGGCGCGACGATGGACTCGATGGAGCTCGAGCGCGAGCGTGGCATCACGATCGCCTCCGCCGCGACCTACTGCGAGTGGAAGGGCAATCAGATCAACATCATCGACACGCCCGGCCACGTCGACTTCACGGTCGAGGTCGAGCGCTCGCTCCGCGTGCTCGATGGCGCGATCCTGATCCTCTGCGGCGTCTCCGGCGTGCAGTCTCAGTCGATGACCGTCGACCGCCAGATGAAGCGCTACAACGTTCCGCGCATCGCCTTCATCAACAAGCTCGATCGCTCGGGCGCGGATCCCTTCAAGGTGACCGGTCAGCTCCGCGACAAGCTCGGCCACAACGCCGTGCTGTGTCAGCTTCCGATCGGCCTGGAGAACGACCTCCAGGGCGTCGTCGATCTGATCACGATGAAGGCCTACTACTTCGACGGCGACAACGGCGAAAACATCCGCGAGGAAGAGATTCCCGCGGACCTGGCCGACCAGGCCGCCGAGTACCGCGAGCAGATGCTCGACGCCGTCTCCATGTTCTCGGAAGAGCTCATGGAAGAAATGCTCGAAGAGGACATCAAGGAAGAGACCGTTCACGCGGCGGTTCGTGCCGGCGTGCTCTCCCTCGATCTGACGCCGGTCTTCCTCGGCTCCGCCTACAAGAACAAGGGCGTCCAGAAGCTCCTCGACGCGGTCGTGGCCTACCTGCCGAACCCGACCGAAGTCACGAACATGGCCGTCGATCTCGACAACGACGAAGCCGAGGTCGAGGTCCACATCGACGACGACAAGCCGCTCGTCATGCTCGCGTTCAAGCTCGAAGACGGACGCTATGGCCAGCTCACCTACACGCGTGTGTACCAGGGGACGCTCCGGAAGGGCGACACGGTCTACAACATGCGAACGGGCAAGAAGGTCAAGGTCGGCCGACTGATCCGCATGCACTCGGACGAGATGCAGGACATCGACGACACCAACGCCGGCGACATCGTCGCGCTCTTCGGAGTCGACTGTGCCTCGGGCGACACCTTCACCGACGGCAACATCAACGTCGCCATGACGTCGATGCACATTCCGGAGCCGGTGATCTCGCTGTCGATCAAGCCGGTCGACCAGAAGTCGACGGACAACATGGGCAAGGCGCTCGGCCGCTTCGTCCGCGAGGACCCGACTTTCAGATCAGAAGTGGATCAAGAAAGCAACGAAACCGTCATCTCGGGCATGGGCGAGCTGCACCTCGAGGTCTACGTCGAGCGCATGAAGCGCGAGTACAACTGCGAGGTCGAGACTGGTCAGCCCCAGGTGGCCTACCGCGAGACGATCACGCAGCCGACCGAGTTCTCCTACACGCACAAGAAGCAGTCGGGTGGCTCGGGTCAGTACGGCAAGGTCGCGGGCATCGTGACCCCGATCGGTCCCGACGACGACGGCGACAAGGACTTCCAGTTCGAGAACAAGATTCGCGGTGGCTCGATTCCGACGGAGTACATCCCGGCGGTCGAGAAGGGCTTCCGCTCCTCCCTCGACAAGGGGCGCCTGATCGGCTTCCCGGTGATCGGGGTCAGGGTCGAGATCAACGATGGCCAGTCGCACTCGGTCGACTCGTCGGAGATGGCGTTCCAGGCCGCAGCCCGCGGCGCCTTCCGGGAGTTCTACGGACGCGCGAAGCCGCAGATCCTCGAGCCGATCATGAAGCTCGCGGTCGAAGGTCCGTCGGAGTTCCAGGGCGCGATCCTCAAGACGATCATGCAGCGCCGTGGCCAGGTCGCCGGCTCGACCGAAGAGGACGGATTCTCGACGGTCGAGGCCGAGGTGCCGCTCTCCGAGATGTTCGGCTACGCCACGGACCTGCGGTCGATGACTCAGGGCAAGGCGGAGTTCACGATGGAGTTCGACAAGTACGCGCCGGTGCCCGCCGAGACGACCGCCGAGCTCAAGAAGAAGTACGAGAGCAAGATCGTCGACGAAGACGAAGACTGATCGACGGCGCTCCTCTCGCCGAGAGAGGGAGCGCGCTCGGAAACGGAGAAACCCCTGCGGCCGGCGAGCTGCAGGGGTTTCTTGCGTTCGGGACGGCGTCGAAGCGGTGATCGCTACCGACGTCGATTCGCCAGGGCCGCGAGACCGAGGCCGAGGAGCAAGGCGGTGCCCGGCTCGGGAACCGGAATCGACACGTCCGGGAAGTCGACGCCGATCTTCCAGGTGTAGTTGTCGACCTGGTAGTCGCCCCGCGAATTTCCGGGCGGGCTGAGCTGGTTCGTGATCCGGTGGGCGTAGTAGAACCGACCCTCGTCGCGGATTCGGTCCGGCGCGAGGATCTGCGCGATATCCGTTCGGACGCGGCCGTCGATGCGGACGACGGACCGAAGTCCCGCGATGTCGTGGTAGATCTCGACATGATGGCGGCCCAGCTCGACCGGAATGTCCGTGCGTTTGATCGCGCTGCTGTCGAGGAAGTGCGTGACCACGGCCCCGAGCTCGTCCGCGGCGTATTCGAACGAGAAGTAGTTGATGGTGCCGAGGTCATCCCGTCGCACCCCCCACTGCAGCTGCTGGCTCGGAGAGAGCTCGATCGCGCGGGCGTCCAGCGGCTTGCTCCCGACGTTGACGGGGATCTCGTCGTTGAACGAGCGCGGTGTCGCGCCACCGAACCCACCATCGTCGAAGTTCGCGGAGAGCAGGATCCGCGGACCGCCCTCGGTGCCCGACGGATCGCCCCCGGGCGCCGTCGTCGCGGACGCTGTGGCGGCGAAAGCCGTGGTCGCGAGGAACACGACGAGGGCGGCCACGCCGGAACGAAGGCGAGGCGGGTGGATCGAGGACATCGGACCCCTTCGGGCGCCCGAGAATCTGCCGCGCCCCGAAACAGGAGCGCGGACGCCGGCTCAGCCGGGGAGCGCTCGTCTCCCAGTGGCAACGAGCGCGCAAAAATGGCGAGCGAAATGGGACGAGCTCCTCGCCGACTTCGCGGTGCGCCGTCCCCCGGAACCCGATCGCCGCTGCGATACCCTCACGCGCCATGCCCCTGGCCTTCGGTGACTGTGAACTCGACCGGGAATGCTTCGAGCTCCGGCGACGCGATCGGCTCGTGAAGATCGAGCCGAAGGTCTTCGACGTCCTGATCCATCTGATCGACGCCCGCGACCGCGTCGTCACGAAGCAGGAGCTGCTCGACACGCTGTGGCCCGGCGAAGCCGTGAGCGACTCGGTCTTGCCTCGCTGCATCGCGGCGATCCGCCGGGCCGTCGGCGATACCCGGACGCGGCAGCGCACGATCGCGACGGTGCATGGACGGGGCTACCGGTTTGTCGCGGAGCTCGACGATCCCGGCTCCTCCGAGGGCGCAGGTGCGGTGACTTCGCCCACCGAGGCGAGCCCCGCGACCCCCGCGGCCAGCGAGCCGGCGGTGGTTACCCAACGCGCTCCGCCGGTCCCGGAGTTCAAGACCGGATCCGATTTCGTCGGACGCGCCGAGGGCATGCAGCGCCTCCGGTCGGCGCAGGAACGGGCCGCCGCGGGTGGTGGGGGCGTCACGTTCGTCGTTGGAGAACCGGGAATCGGCAAGACCCGACTGACCGAGGAGTTCGCCGCGCTCGCCGAGCGGGACGGCTTCGCGATTCACGTCGCGCGCTGCCACGAAGGGGAGGGCGCGCCCGTCTATTGGCCGTGGCTGCAGATCCTGCGCGCCGCGGTCGCCGGGATCGAGGACACGGAACGCCTGCGTGAGCTCGTCGGCGGGGCTGCAGCGGACCTGACCGAACTCATGCCGGAGCTCGCGACGCGTCTCGGCGACGTGCCCGCGAGCGGGGGACCGGAGGGGGAGCAGGCGCGCTTCCGGCTCTACGACTCGGCGACCCGATTCTTCGTCGCGCTCGCTTCGGACCGCCCGTTGATCCTCGTCCTCGACGATCTCCACTGGGCCGATGCGTCTTCCCTGGGCCTGCTGCGCTTCCTCGCCGGGCAGATCGCCTCGGCGCCGATCCTCGTCGTCGGCACCTATCGGGACGTCGACGTTCGTCGTGGTCACCCGCTCTCCGACCTCCTCGGTGCGCTCGCGAAGGACCCCCGCTGCGAACGGCTGCCATTGGTCGGTTTCGATGCCGCCGAGATCGGGACCTACGTCGAGGGGCTGACCGATGCCGCGCCGAGCGAGGCGTTCGTGTCGACGATGCGCGACATGACGGAGGGCAACCCGTTCTTCCTGCGTGAGATCGTGCACCTGCTGGCGGCCCAGGGAGACCTCGACGCGGCAGACCCCGGCGTACTGGACTCGCTGCGCCTGCCGCAGGGCGTGCGCGACGCGATCGGTCGGCGCCTCGACGGGCTGTCGCCGGAGTGCAACGACGCCTTGCGCTCGGCAGCGGTCCTCGGGCGCAACTTCGGCTCGAGCCTGCTCGCGACGATGCTCGAAGGCGTGCAGGAGGGTGGCGTGGAGGAGTTGCTCGAGCTCCTGGCGGAGGCCCTCGATGCGGGGCTCGTGCAGGAAGTCGGGCGCGGTCAATACGCCTTCGCCCATGCGCTCACGCGACAGACCCTCTACGAAGAGCTGCGCGCGCCCCAGCGGACCGCGCTTCATCGGCGGGCCGGGGAAGCGCTCGAACATCACCTCGACGCCGCGCGCGCCGGTGACGAGAGCCTGCCGGAGCTGGCGCATCACTTCTACGAAGCGGCCGCGGGAGGTGACGTCTCGAAGTCCGTCGCCTACTCCGTCGCAGCGGCGGAGGCGGCCCATCGACGACACGCCTACGACGAAGCCGTGACGTTCCACGAGCGTGCCGTCGAGGTCGCGGGACTCGACCTCCCGATCGACGAGCATCGTCAGGCGAAGCTGCTGCTCGCTCTCGGCTCGGCGATCCATGTCGCCGGGCGGCGTGCGGAGGCGATGGCGACCCTCGAGCGCTCGGCGCGCGCGGCACAGCGTCTCGAGGACTGGCCACTGATGGCGGAGGGCGTGCTCGCGATTCGCGGATTCGGGGAGATCGGAACGCGCCCTGCGGAAGGCGTGATCGAGCTGCTCGAAGAGGCCCTCGCGAATCTACCCGAGGACGAGCTGCGCCTGCGATCGCAGCTGCTCGCACGTCGCACCCACGCGGTCGCGCATGCGATGGAGGATCGTGATCGCCTGTCGCGAGATGCGCTCGAATGCGCCGAGCGTTCCGGGGATCCGATCTCGCTCCGCGATGCCTGGTTCTCGCGCTGGTGGGCGACCCTCGGACCGGACCGGATCGAGGACCGCTTCGAGGTCGTGCGGGCACTGTCACGACTCGCCGATCGGACGGGCGATTTCCGAACGCGGATGCTCGCGCTCGAGGTCCGGCTGGGTGCGCACCTCGTGCGGGGCGACGCCGAGGGGATCGAGGCGACACTCGCGGAGCTCGAACGCGTCGCCGACGAGCTGCGGCAGCCCTCTTTCGTGTTCATGGCCATGAACTACCGGTCGAGCTGGCTCATCAACCAGGGCCGCTTCGAGGAGGCGGAAGCGCTGGTCGAGAAGGCCTTCGCCTACGGCGACGGTGTGGTGCCCTTCGCGGCGATGACGTGCATGGGCCAACGCTACTGGTCACGACAGCTTCGCGGGGACCATATCGATCATGCGGTGGACGCCAGCGAGCTGATTCATCTGCTCGACGACACGCTGATGCCCGAAGACATGCGCGACGTGTTCGTCGCGATGATCCGGTACTCGGGGCACGGGGACGCCGAAGGTGCGCGGGAGATGTTCAGCTTCGATCGTGCGCGCGCGCTCGAGCGGGACGAGAACTGGCTGCTCGTGATGGCGACGATCGGGGAGATGGCGATCGATCTCGGGGACCGCGAGATGGTCGACTGGATCTACGACGCGATGCTCCCCTACGAAGAGCTGATCACGATGCACGACCTGATCCGCGTCGGCCGGGGCGCGGTCGCCCATCCGCTCGGACTCTTCGCGGTCGCGCGCGGAGACCTCGACGCGGCGGTCGCCCATTTCGAGAGGGCGATCGAGATCGAGGATCGGGCGCGGATGCGATTCGCGCGGGTCCAGAGCGAGCTCGGACTGGTCGGGGCGCTCGATCGGCGCGGCGGACCGGGGGACGCCCGCCGCGCCCAGGTGGTGCTCGACGGCTTCCGCGCGAAGGTCGCCGAGATGTCGATCGGAGAGCACAATCGACTGGGGCGTCACCTCGCCGCGAACGACGACAAAAACCCTTTCGATCCAGGGGCTTGGAGACCCATCGAAGCATCATGAAAGCCTCAGGAGTCCGTCGGGACTGAGGGCCCCCGAGAACCGATCCTGCTCGTCACGCACGCGCGAGGAGGATCCCATGCAAGCCCTCTCCACATCCCTGCCGGTCGAATCGACGCTCGTCCCGCCCCGCGGCATCGAGCAGCCCCTCGAGATCCCGAGCCCGGTGCCGGGACATCCGCTGCGCTGGCGCCGCGTTCGCGACCTGATGCGGCAGATCAAGACCGCGCCCGACGCCGAGCAGAAGGTCGACGCGGCCCTCGCGTTCTTCGACGCGGTCGGCGGCCTCGGCGGCGAGGCGACGTTCCAGCGCTTCGCGACGACACCGGAAGGCCGGCGCCTGCTCCGCACGAAGCCGGACCTGGTGGCGCTCCTCGGCAACCGCGAAGCCCTCGCGGCGATGCCCGAAGGCAGCCTCGGTCGCGCGTACCTCGACTTCGCCGAGCGGAACGGTTTCGCCGCGGACGGTCTCGTGGAACGGAACAAGGCGACCGATCGCGAGCGCCCGGATCCGCAGGACCCGTATCGGCAGTGGTTCTGGGATCGCTTCACGATGGCCCACGACCTGTGGCACGTCATGACGGACTGCAGCACCGAGGGCGAAGGCGAGATCCGATTGCTCGCGTTCAGCTACGCCCAGACGCCGCAGCGCGGCTACGGAATCCTACTGGCCCTCGCGATGTCATCGCGGCTGCTCGATTGGGGCTTCCTTCGTGAGCAGCTCCGTGCCTGGCGCGCCGGTCGTCGGGCCCACGATCTCGTGTCCGTGCCCTGGGAGCAGTACCTCGCGTGGCCCCTCGACGAGGTGCGCCGCTGCTTCGGGGTGCAGGTGATCACCGCATGAGTGCCTCGACGGAATCGACTGAGGCGGGCGGGCTCACCCGCCGCACGCTGATCTTCTACGCGCTGCCGACGATCGGCATGACGACCATGCATTGGCTGATCATGGTCTTCCTGCTGAAGTTCGCGACGGGCACCCTCGGTCTCGCGCCGGCGGTGGTCGGGGTTCTCTTCGCCGCAGGGCGGCTCTGGGACGCGGTGACCGATCCGCTCGCCGGGTGGTTCAGCGATCGGACACGGACGCGGCTCGGACGACGTCGCCCGTGGATGCTGGCGGCGGCGTTGCCGCTCGGCGTCTCGTTCTACGCGATCTGGAACGCGCCGATCGACGCCTCGCCGGAGCTCACGGCGGTCTGGCTCGCCGGGAGCCTCCTGCTCTTCTTCACGGCGCAGACCTCGGTCCGGATTCCGTACCTCTCGCTCGGGGCCGAGCTGACCGACGACCACCACGCGCGCACGCGGATCTCCGCGTTCCGGGTTGGCGGGGAGGCTGCGGGCATCTTCCTCGCACTCGGCGGGCTGCACCTGATCGAGAACGCGGACTCGATCCACGAGATGGCGGGCGTCATCGCTGGGGTCGTGAGCGTGGCGGTCGTGTCGCTGGTCGTGATCTCGGCGTGGTCGCTCTCCGAGCGGCTGGGGCAGACGGCGAAGGCCGCGCCGGATCCCTTCGTGGCCATTCGGGACGTCGTGCGGAACCCCCATGCGCGGCGCCTGACCCTCGCGATCATGTTCACCGAGGTCGGCCTCGGTTCGCTCCTCGTGACGATCCCGTTCGCGACCGAGGCCTTCGGTGGGTCCGGCACCAGCGCGCCGCGCGTGCTGGGCTTCGTCATCCCCTTCATCCTCTCCGTGCCGATCTGGATCCGGCTCGGTCGACGATTCGGCAAGAGTCGATGTTATTCGGCGGGCAACGCGCTCGCGGCCGCGTCCTTCGTGGCGCTCGGACTCTTGGGATTCAACGGCAACTGGCTCCTCAGCGCGCTTCCGCTCCTCGTGGTCGGGTTCTCTCAGGCGTCGCTCCGCACGTTTCCCGACTCGATCATGGCCGACGTGATCGACTGGGACGAAGCGGAGACGGGCCAGCGCAAGGAAGGCAGCTACATGGCCGCGTGGAACCTCGCTGAAAAGGCCGCTGGCGTGATCTCGGTCGGCATGGTTGGTCTCTTCTTGCAGGGAGAGGGCGGAGCGGTCGATCTGGAGGGCGTCGTCTTCGTGCTGTCGTGGATGCCGGCGACGTTCATGGTCCTCGCGATGGTCTCGCTCTTCGGGTTCCGCCTCGACGAGTCGGCGCACCTGAAGCTGCGCGAGCGGGTCGGGCGCGCAGCGCCTGCTGGCGACGCGCCACAGACCGGAGGCCGGCGCGCGCCGGGCAGCATCCAGCTCGAGCATCCCCTCGACGGGGCCCTCGAGCCGGTGGGCGCGACGACGCTCAGCTGAATCGGACGGGCGTACCGCGCGCTTCGATGCGCCGGTATGCTCGTCCCGGTATGACGACGTCTCCCCGGATCTTCGACTGCGACAACCACTACTACGAGGCGCCGGACGCGTTCACGCGACACGTGCCGGGGGAGATGCGCGCGCGCTGCGTGCAGTGGGCGGAGATCGACGGGCGGAAGCGGCACGTGGTCGGCGGGAACCTCGACTTCTCGGTCGCGAATCCCCTCTTCGATCCCGTGGGCCCGGCAGGCTCCCTCCACGAGTACTACCGCGGCAACCCGGCGGGCGTGCCGGCGCGCGATCAGATGCGCGGAAATCTCGAGCCCCAGCCCGCCTACTACCGTGACCCGGCGGCGCGTCTCGCCAAGATGGACGAGCAGGGCATCGAGGCGACCTGGCTCTTCCCGACCCTGGGCGTCCTCTACGAGGAGCTCCTCAAGGATGACGTCGACGCCGTCGCCACCCTCTTCGAAGGGTTCAATCGATGGCTCGACGAGGACTGGGGCTTCAACCATCGGGATCGGATCTTCGCCGCGCCCTACATCACCCTCGCCGATCCCGCGCGCGCCGAACGCGAGCTCGAGTGGGCGCTCGAACGCGATGCCCGAATCTTCGTCATGCGCCCGGCCGCGACTTTCACCGCGGAGGGCTACCGCCCGCCGGCGGATCCGATCTTCGACGGGTTCTGGTCCCGCGTGAACGAATCCGGGATCACCGCCGTCATCCACACCGGCAACTCCGGCTACTCGACGAACGGCTATTCGGCGGAGGGCTTCGGTCGCGCGTCGATCGGGATGTCGCGGCGGCCTTCGGTCAAGAACCTGTCGCTGGCCCGCGCCGCGAGCGACTACCTCTTCTCGATCGGTTGCGACCTGCTCTTCGAGCGGTTCCCGAACGTCCGGATCGCCTCGATCGAGAACGGCTCGAGCTTCCTCCCGGACCTGTTCCACAACCTCGAGCAAGCGGCGGCCCGCAACCCGTGGCACTTCGGAGAGGATCCGATCGCGATGCTCAAGGATCGTGTCTACATGAGCCCGTTCTGGGAGGACGACCTTTCGGACGTGATCGAACGGATGGGACCCGAGCGCGTCCTCTTCGGATCGGATTGGCCGCACATGGAGGGCCTGCCCGATCCGCGCGACATCCTCGAAGAGACGGCGGGCCTGGACACCGCCGTCGCCGGCCGGTTTCTGTACGAGAACACCGCAGCGCTCAACGAGCGCCGCCCCGCCTAGCCGGATTCGCACACGACGAGCGGTCCGCTCGGAGCGCCCTCAGGGGACGCGGTTCAGTGACCCGACCAGTCGGACTGATCGTGGTGTGCCTCTTGAGTCCGCGAATTCGACTTTGGATACCTGGCCCTGTGCCAGCCAATTTCAAGAATCGACAGCGCAATCGCGTGTGGCGGCCGTTAGGCGTAAGATACGAAGACACCCGGGGTATTTCCCCGGAACAGATCAGGAGATGCCGGATGAGAAAGTTCGTTCCGATCTTGGCCTTGGGAATTTTCGTTTGCTCGTCGTCGACGGCGTTCGCTAGTGGCACGATCACGCTGTACGAGGGAAACGGATGTACCCAGGACGTCGTGGGCACGATTCAGGCGCGCGCTGGCAATGAAATCAACTGCACGAGTTCGAACGTGTGCAAGAACGACGAAGCAAGGTCGATGCGGGTCAACGGCGTGGCTCGTCGCACGAAGATTCGTGTTTGCGACAACTCGTCGTGCGACACCGACGATGACATCTCGGACATCGTCGTACGATCGAACGAATCCTTTTGCGTAGGCACGTTCGAGGAGTCGATCGTTCAGAATTCGTACAGGATCGATCGCACAGTCAACGACGGCAATCTGGACGGCAAGGTTTCCCGTATCGAAATTCGGTGATGCGCAGTCGGCAGAGGAGACTTCGCGTAGGTCAGCTCCTTCTTGCGTCGAGCGACGAGTCGGTCTCGACCCTGGCGGTTGACGACTAGCGGAGCAGCTTCTTCAGCATCGCCGCCCGCGCGGGATTGCTGTAGCTGACCCCGCCCGACGACGACTCGCCGCCGGACGTCGCGGAGGGGCCGAGGAGTCGCGACGACACGAGGGTGTTGCGCGTGCGCACGAGCTCGCCGGAGCTGGGCGGCGCGGTCGTCTTCTTCGCGGCCGCCTTCTTCTTCGCGGGCTTGCGCGCGGTCTTCTTCCTGGTGGCCTTCTTCGCGCTCTTCTTCTTCGACGCCTTCTTGGCCGCGCGCTTCGGCGACTTCTTCTTCGTGGGCTTCGTCGTCTTCTTCTTCTTCTTCTTGGCCGCCTTCTTCTTCGTGGCCTTCTTCTTGGCCGCACGCTTGGCGGTCTTCTTCTTGCCCGCCTTCTTCTTCGCAGCACGCTTCTTCGAAGCCTTCTTGCGGGACGGCTTGCGCGCCGCCTTCTTCTTCGCGCTCTTCTTCGCCGTTCGCTTCGTCGTCTTCTTGCGTGCTGCCATCGGTTCCTCTCCCCGCTCTTCGAAAGTCGCGCCGAAAGTAGCGGATCAGCGCTCCTGGGGAAGCGCCTTCAATGTGCCGAGGTGTTGCTTCCACTCGCTTCGGATCGCGATCACGTCCTGGCGGCTGACGCTGAGGGCGGTCGCGATCTCGAAGACCTCGTTGTCCTCGACCGTCGTGATCGTGTCGTCCGCTGCGGCGACCGCGTAGAGACAGCGCAGGAGGCGCAGGCGCTCCGGGGGATCCGTCATGTCCCGGAATGCGCGGGCGACGAGATGGTCGTCGCTCCCGCCGTGGTGATCCGCGACGCGAATCGCCGCTTTCGCGAGGACCGACGCGGTCGATGCATCGAGAGCGCCGAAGGTCTCGAGGCGCTCGGCCATGGCGGCTTGCTCGGTCTCATCGGTTCGCAGGTCGGACCCCGCGACGCGCGCGAGCAGGTAGGCGAACGCAGCGGCGAGTCGCGCCTCTGCCGCCTCCATCGACTCGAGATGGGAAGTCAGCTCGGCCAGGCTGTCCGGCTCGTGATCACGGCCGGCGCCCGATCCGCCGAGTCCGAGAAATCGCAGTAACGACATCGTTTCCTCCCGGTCGACGAGCGAACCCTCGCCGCGACCGCCCGGAATCTCTAGGCTTGCCGCCGCCGCGGCGCAAGCGCCCGTCGACGATTCGCGTCCACCCACGCCGACCGAGGAACCGAAAGATGGCCCTTCCCTCCGACGATTCGATCCTGCTTCTCCACAACCCGAAGTGCTCGAAGAGTCGCGCGACCCTCGCGCTGCTCGAGGAGAACGGGGCGAGCTTCGAGACGCGACTCTATCTCGAGGACCCGTTGGGCGAGGACGAGCTGCGCGATCTGGGCAAGCGTCTGGGCAAGGCGGCGGTCGAGTACACGCGCACGAAGCAGGCGGAGTTCGGCGAGGCCGGACTCACGAAGGACTCGACCGAGGGCGAGATCCTCGCAGCGATGGTGAAGACGCCGATCTTGATGGAGCGCCCCGTCGTGATCCGCGGCGATCGCGCCGCGATCGGGCGCCCGCCCGAGGACGTGCTCGCGCTCCTCGACTGAAGTGCCGTCGGCGCGCGTCAGTCGTTGGCGTGCGGGATCACCTCGGCCGATAGCCGGCGACACTGTTCGATCATTTCGTCCGCGGATTTCGCCAGCGGGATCGCGATGAACTTCGTGACGCCGTTCGCGCAGAACTCGCGGACGCGCTCGAGCACCGTGCCGGCGTCTCCGATCGCCTGGATGCGCGCGACGCGCGCGCGCATCTGCTGTGCCGCCGGGTCCTTCGAGCGGGCGGCCTCCGCGCCGAAGGGCGCAGACGCCTCGCCGTCGCCGATCCGGAACAGAATCGTCGCGCCGTAGTGATCGTCCGGGATCGGTCGACCGGCTGCGTGGCTCTCCTCACGGATCGCTGCGACCGTCACGCCGGCTTCTTCCGGCGTCTGGAGCGGCGCGAGCCAGCCGTGGCCGAAACGCGCGGTCCGACGGATCGCGGCCTTCGAAGAGCCACCGAGCCAGAGCGGGAGCGGCTGCTGCTTCGGGCGCGGATTGATCGTCGCCCCCTTGAGCGAGTAGTGCTCGCCCTCGAAGTCGACGTTTTCGCCCGTCCAGAGCCGGGTCATCACCTCGAGCGCTTCGTCGCAGCGCTTGCCGCGCCCCGCGGAGTTCCGGCCCGTCGCCTCCCACTCCGGTGCGTCCCCGCGTCCGACCCCGACGGTTGGCAGGAAGCGTCCGTCGCTCAGGTGGTCGAGGGTCGCGCATTGCCGGGCGAAGGTGACGGGGTCGCGGAACGGCAGCACCACGGCGTTGGTTCCGAACTTGAGGCGCCGCGTGGCCCCGGCGATCACCGAGAGCAGCGTCATCGGCTCGAGGGCCGGATCGCGTGACACCACCCGATCGGAATGCCAGATCGAGTCGATCTTCGAGTCCTCGCACACGTCGAGCCAGGACCGGAACTCGTCGATCGTCTCGAAGGGAAAGCCGCCGAGCCCGAGCCCGACACCGATGCGAATCGCCATGATCGTCGAGCCTCCGTTATTCCGGCTTGCGTGCGCGGATCACGAAGCGGTCGGTCGCCCCTCGGATGTCCCGGGCGAAGACCATCTTAGTGCGGTCGTCTTCGGGGTGGCGGAGCACGTCGCTCGTCGCCTCGATCTCGAACCCGGCCCGTTCGAGGGCCGCCACGACGCGGGCCTCGTCGATCCGGTGGAGCTCCTTGTTCTTCTCGTCTTCGCCAGGGTTCCCGGCGTGGTCGATCACGCCGAGGACGCCGCCGGGCGCGAGTGTCGCGCGAACCGCCATCAGGACGGCGTGCGCGACGTCCTCGCCGCGTCCGTCGATCACGTCGTGGATGTTGAGCGCGGTCAGCGCGGCGTCCAGTCTGCCCGGTTCGACGCCGAGCGCGTCGAACTCCGCATCGAGGCGGACGACGTTCGGCAAGCGACCGTTCGCGAGTCGAGCGGTCATCGCCTTGTCGTTCGCACCGTTCCTGAACTTCAAGACGGCCGCGATGTTCTGTGCGTACACGCGCCCGGCCGGTCCGACGGCTTCCGCGAGCACATCGGTGTAGTACCCACCGGAGGCGAGCACGTCCATCACCTTCATGCCTTCCTCGATGCCGAGGAAGGTCACGACCGCTGCGGGACGCCGGCCGACGTCGCGGGCCTTTTCGGCGTCACTTCGGTCACCGGTCGCGAGTCGTGTCGCGAGGTCGGTCGTCTTCGCGTGATCGCTCTCGGGATCCGGGCCGGCGTGACTGCAGGCGAGCGCGAGCGCGCCCGCGACGAAGAGGCTGGGCAGCAAGACGTGCGTGAGGGGACGAAGGGATCGCATGGGCTCCTCCTGACCGGCGTGGGCGAAGCGCTGGCCTCGGACGAGGCTACGCGAAGCGGTCGAGGCCGTCGAGGCAAGGCGGCGGCACGCGCGGTGCAAGAGACGCGCAGCACATGGGCGTCCGCGGCGCGACCTCGTATCGCGCATCACATGCGTTCGAAGATTCCGCCCTCACGCGACGATGAGTAGGACATGGACGTCCTCGGAATCGCCCTGACCGGCATGCAGAGCGCGGGAACCCGCGTCGCCGTTTCGGCCCACAACGTGGCGAACCTGCTGACGGAGGATTTCCGTCCGCAGCGGGCGGTCCAGTCATCCGTGCCCGGGGGCGGCTCGCGCACGCGCGTCCAGCAGAGCGATCGGCCCGAGCCGGTGAGCATCGCCCGCGAGGTCGTCGGCCAGATCGAGGCGAGCGTGCAGTACAGCGCCTCGGCCCGCGTATTCCAGGTCGGTGCCGAGATGCGTGGCTCGCTCGTCGACCTCTTCGGTTAGGCGGGCTTCTTCGGCCGAGGACTGCCCGCGGCTAGGACAGCGCGCCGCCGCAGCTCGACCCGGCCCCGGCGGTGCATCCGAAGCAGTGACTCGCCGTCGCGATGGCCTCGCCGTCGAACGCGTCGAGGGACTCGATGTCGAAGATCGTGCGCGCGGGGCCGGGCGGATCGAGCTCGAGGGCCTGGTTGAAGTCGCAGTCGTAGATCCGGCCGCGGTGGTCGATCGAGACCTGATGGCGACACATCAGGTCGGGCACGGTGTCCGCGTTGAAGTTCGCCACGAGCAGATCCATGTACTCGACGTCGCGACCCTCGCGGGCGAGCGCGTGGGCGAAGCGCTTGATCGGCATGTTCGTGATCGTGAGCAGCTGGTCGAAGACGATTCCGAACTCCCGGGTGAGCGCCTCGCGGTAGTCGGCTTCGAGGCTCTCCTGGGACGGCGGCAGTGAAGCGCCGACCGGGTTGTAGACGAGGTCGAGGCGGAGCGCTCCGCCGCCGTAGCCGAGCTCGTTGAGGCGGATCAGCGCGCGAATGCTGCCGTCGAAGACACCGCGTCCGCGTTGGGCCTCGACGTTCGCGAGCGAATAACACGGGAGGCTCGCGATCACGTCCACGCCCCGTTCGGCGAGGAATTCGGCGGTGTCCTCCTGACCCGGCTCGTGGAGGATCGTGAGATTGCAGCGGTCGATGACCTTCCGGCCGAGCACCCGGGCGCCTTCGACCAGGCGTCGGAACGCCGGGTGCATCTCGGGCGCGCCCCCGGTCAGGTCGAGCGTCGCGACGCCGGGACTCCCCTCGAGCAGCTCGAGCAGCCGGTCGACGCCTTCCTCCGAGAGCGCTTCGGCGCGCTTCGGCCCCGACTCCACGTGGCAGTGGTGGCAGGCGAGGTTGCAGCGCAGGCCGATGTTCACCTGCAGCGTCGTCGTGTGTGCGCGGCGAAGCTCATCCAGGCCTTCGACCCGGAGTCGGGCGTCGAAGGTCGTGTCGGGCTGGATGGCGAGGGGCGAGGTCATGGATTGATCACTCCGCGCGGGAGGGTAGGCCGCTCCCGGGCTCCACGTCGTCGGTTCGTGCGGACGCCGAACCGTCGTACGTGCGGCCGGGCGGATCGGTTACGGACGCGTCCGACGGGTTCGAGGTGACGTCGGGACCCAGCCAGCGGAAGTCGGCGTAGGCCGCGCGGGCCGAGGTGCAGGTGTCGTCGGCGTCGGTCATCAAGCCGACGCCGACCGGACCGACCCCGGGCGCGAGCCCGAGTCGCTCGCGGGCGTCCCGGCGCAGGTCGACGACGGCCTCGCGCCAGCCGGGCGCGACGCCGTCCCGGGTCGGCGCCTCGATCGCCACCAGCAGCGCCTCCGAGCGCGCCGGACTGGTCCAGGCGGTGCCGGACGCGACGGCGCGCGGCCACACGTAGGAGAGCGTGGCCCCGGGCATCTCCGCGCCGTAGAGCCGTTCGCCGACCGCCCGTTCGAGCCGCTGCATCATCGACGCCCGTTCGGGATCGAAGGGGAAGAGCACGTAGACCCGCGCCGCGAAGTCGTCGCCCGCGCGCGTGCGCTCGTCGACGTTCGCGGCCTCGCCTTCGAGCGGTGCGTCGATCCGCCAGCGCCACGCGAGGCGCGGTGTTCGGTCGAGATCCACGGCCTGCTCGAGGCGCAAGATCTGTCCGGAGGCGCCACAGCGACTCTCGGCGGCGAGGCTCGCGTGACCGCCTTCGTCCCGGTCGATCCGGTAGGTCGTCTCGGTCGGGATCGAGCGGAAGGTCAGGGGTTGCCAGGGGGCCTCGCCGGGCGCCGGGAGCGCCGGGCCCACAGTCTCGTCGCCTGCCCAGCCGAGTCCCGCCCCGGCGAGACCGAGCGCGAGCACGAACACGGTCAGAGCGTCGCGAGACGCCCGATTTCGGCGTCTGCGGGGCTTCTGCTCGAGGGTACGCCGGGTCATCCGGGCCTCGCCAGCGGTCCCCGAGCCCCTGCTATGGTCCCGGCCGGCCGACCCCCGACCCCGGCGGTCCGGCCTGTGTCCTCTGACGTGTGCTCGGGCCGGAACATTGCTCGCCAGGCCTCCGGTCCGCGCGCACTCGCGGCGCGCCCACGGACACGGGGCAGCGGGGATCGATCCGCCCCGCGCGCTTCCGCGCGAATCCCATCGACGATGCGCCCCGACGGGCCTCGTACGAACCACCCCAATTCCATTTCACAGGAGTCTAGACCATGAGTGAAATCCGATTCGACGACCGCGTCGCCGTCATCACCGGCGCCGGCGGCGGCCTCGGCAAGACCTACGCCCTCGAGTTCGCGAAGCGCGGCGGCAAGGTCGTCGTGAACGACCTCGGCGGCGCGGCCGACGGGACCGGCGGCGGCTCCAGCATGGCCGATCAGACCGTCAAGGAGATCAACGAGGCCGGCGGCACCGCCGTCGCGAACTACGACTCCGTCGCCACGCCCGAAGGCGGCGAGGCGATCGTCCAGACCGCCCTCGACAACTTCGGCCAGGTCGACATCGTCGTGAACAACGCGGGCATCCTGCGCGACAAGTCCTTCGCCAAGCTCACGCCCGAGGAGCTCGAGATCGTCCTCGACGTCCACCTGAAGGGCGCGTTCTACGTCTCGCAGCCGGCGTTCCGCAACATGAAGGAGCGCAACTACGGCCGCTTCGTGTTCACCGCGTCGGCCGCCGGCCTGCTCGGCAACTTCGGCCAGACGAACTACGGCGCCGCCAAGATGGGTCTCGTCGGCCTCTCGAACGTGCTCGCGGTCGAGGGCAAGAAGAACAACATCCTCTCGAACGTGATCGCGCCGATCGCGCGCACGCGTCTCACCGAGGAGCTGATGGGCGAGCTCGCCAACCTGATCGACCCCGAGCAGGTGACGCCCCTCGTGACGTATCTCTGCTCCGAGGCCTGCGACACGACGCACTCGATCTACTCGGTCGGCGGCGGCAAGTTCTCGCGCATGTTCATCGGCGTCGCCGAGGGATGGTTCGCGGGCCAGGGCAGCTCGCCCTCGGCGGAAGAGATCCAGGCGAACTGGGACGCGATCCACTCGGACGCGGGCTACGTGATCCCGGACGGCATCGGTCACGAGATCTCGAGCCTGCTGGCGGCGTTCAAGTCGTCCGAAGGCTGATTCGCATCCGGCGCGGGCGCTCGAGCGTCCGCGCCGGTCGGCTCCGCCGCCTACCAGGCGGCGTCGAGCAGCTCGTCCAGCGCCGGCCACTCGATCGCGGCCTGCCCGCTGAAGACCCGGAGCAGCAGAGTGCGCGTGCCCGGGTCGTCGCCCGAGCGGAAGGTCTCGACCTTCTTCGCGAGCTCGCCGGCGTCGGGACACGGGACCTCTTCCTGCGTGAGGATCCCCTCCTCGTGCTCGAGCCCCATCAGGTCGAGCCACTCCTCGAGGAGCGGCAGCTGACACTTGAGGAAGTAGACCGCGAGCAGCTCTTCACCGAGCGAGGCACCGGTCGTGCGCGACATCGCACCCTTGAGCGAGGCCAGCCGCTTCTCGCGCGGCTGCTTCAGCAGAAACTTCGGCCGGAACTTCAGAACCTGGGCCGCGGCGATCGTGGTGCTCTGCAGCGCCTCCGGCGATTCCTTCTCGATCTCGGCCAGGATCCGGTCGAAGTCCTCGGGGCTCATGCCTCCGATGATCTGATGGGGTCGCATCGTGTCTCCTGTCGCCGCCGCCTCGTTCGCGGGCGAGCAGGATGTAGCACCGTCTCTAGTCGCCTGCCGGATCAGTCGGGCTCAGGGGGGGCAGGCGGGTTCAGGTCGAATCGGCCCGCCAGACTTCGCGCAGCCCGACGCCCACCATGCAGACGAGGCCGGCCGCCAGCGCCGAGTGCAGCCCCGTGACTTCGACGGGCAGGCGGAGCAGGACGTTCGCGATCCCGACGCAGGCCTGCGCGAGCCCGATCACGGCAGCGATCGTGAGCCAGCGGCCCGCGCGCGCGTGGCTGCGCAGGAGCAGGGCGGTCGCGAAGAGGGCGACGACGAGGGCGTAGCCGACCGTGCGGTGGACGAGGTGCAGGCCCTGGATGCCGGACCAGGTAGGGAAGTACTCGCCGTTCATGCACGTCGGCCAGTCGGGGCAGACCAGTCCGGCGTAGCTCGACGAAACCAGACCGCCGAGGACGACCTGGACGACGAGGAGTACCGCTGTCAGGGACGTCAGCGCGCGTTGGGCGCCGTTCGCGGACGCGTGCGGGAGCGGGGCGCCCGCGAGCCGAAAGAGGCGGCGGGCCAGGAGCACGACCGCGAGGGCGAAGGCGTTCCCGGTCACGAGATGGGACGTGACGGTCCAACGCGCGAGCAACTCGAGGACGGTCAGCCCGCCGAGGACGATCTGGACGGCGAGCAGCACGGCGGAGACGATCAGCCCTGTTTGCATCTCGCGTCCGAGGGTCGGCAGGCGAAGGGTCGCGATCCCGAGTCCGAGGAAGACGAGGCCGACGCTGCCGGCGAGGGCGCGGTGGCCCCACTCGAAGGCGATCCGGAAGTCGAACTCCGGGATCACCTCGCCGAAGCAGAGCGGCCAGTCCGGACACGCGAGGCCCGCGCCGTGGGCGCGCACGAGGGCGCCGAGGACGATCAGGACGTACGTGACCCCCGCCAGCGCGGTGAAGCCGAGGGCGAGGCGGCGGGCCGTCTGGGCTTCGTTCGGATCGGGCGAGGCAGCCACGGGGTCTCTCCAGGCGTGGGCTTGCGGGGCGCGCGGAATCTAGGAGAGGGGGCCAGGCGCTGCCCGGGTCGCATTGTTGCGGGGACCTGGGCCTTGCCGACTTTGCCGAGAATCGGCGACAATCCCCGCGGGATGACGCATCTGGGGTGTGCCCGGGATCGGTGCTTCAGTCCTTTGCCCTCGGCGTCGATACAGAGATTGTTATGGTGCAAGCCCAGATGACTCGGGACATGAACGACGATCCGCGCAAGCTCACTCAGATGATCGAGCGCGTGTCGGAGCTCGCGGAGAGCCACTCCGTTCGCTCCGTCGTGGTCGGTGTGGCGGCGGAGGAGGGCGACCTGCTCTTCCCCGACTACCTGGCCTACCTCGAGAGCGCGCTGCGCGTCGAGGACCAGATCTTCCGAATGACCCGTGAGCGCGCCGTCCTCTACCTGTCGGACGTCGACGCCACCCGAGCCGCAGAGGTCCTCGTCCGCATCTTCGGCGAGTTCTGCGAAGAGTTCCCGACGGCCGACGCGCCGGAGTTCGAGCAGCGCATGCTCGAGGTCACGCCCGGCATCGGGCCGCTGTCGGTCAAGAACGTGCTGACCAGCGTGTTCGGGAACAAAGACGCGCTGCACTAGCGCGCGGTCCGCGCGCGCGGGCTCGCGTCGACCGCGGAGCGAGCGAAGCGTCGCTTCCGCACTTTGCTCGCCGGGGTCCCGCATGGCCCTGGCTCGCCTGCGGGTCGGATTGCGTCTTAAACCCCTCAGTTCGAGGTTCCGCGCGGCCGGGAATGCGCCGAGTCACGCATTCGGAACACGTTTTCTGCGTCCTGCCTGCCGATTCCGGGCACTCCATCTCTTGAAGCGAGGGGATCCGACGCCCATCCGGGCGTCCGTGAACCGTCCGGGCCGCTCCCGGGTGGTGGAGACCTTGGAATGCAGATTTCGCGAACCTCGGGCCCGGTCGGGCTCATGCTCATGGTCGCCGTGTCGTTCCTGATGACGATGCCGGCGGCCGCACAGTGGAACTCAGGCAACCTTCTTTCGATCTACACGGACTCCGACGACGTGTGGACCATCGTCCTCGAGCCGCCCGGCGGTGCGTTCGACACGTCGGGCTTCCGCCTGCCGTCGATCTCGCTGCCGGAGCTGCCGGGCTACACGCCGCCGCCGCCGGATGGCGGAGGGGATCCCTACAGCGTCCTGTTGCCGCCGCCTCCGCCGGAATGGCCGTACGGCGGCGGCGAGGGCGGGCGTCCGTCGCTCGAGATCCCGATCGCCCTGCCCAATCCGCCGGACCTCGATCGGCCCCCCACTCGCCCGTCGAGTCCGGTCCCGGAGCCGAGCGCCGCGCTCCTCTTCGGGCTCGGCACCGTCGTCGTCGGGAACGTTTCCCGCCGCCGGCGCGCGGATCGCGACTGATCGACTGCGGGTCGCCGCCCTCTTGCACCGGGGCGGCGGCCTCCCCCGTTCGCCTAACGCGCGCGGAAGATCGCGCCGATCGTCCGCGCTCGAGGACCCGGCTGGCCGTCGCCGATTCGCCGGCCGTCGAGCTCGAGGATCGGCACCACCCCGCGGACCGCGTTCACGCTCATCAGCTCGCGCGCGTTCGCGACGTCTTCGCGGGTGAGCCGCGCCTCCGCGATGTCTTGCCCGTGGCGCACGATCGTGAGGCCGAGACCCTCGACACCGCCTAGGGCGTAGGCCGGCGTGACGAGGTGTCCCGCATCGGTCACGACGAGGAAGTTCGAGTGGCTGCCCTCCACGAGGAAGCCGTCCGCGTCGAAGAGCAGGACCTCGTCGATCTCGCTCGAGGCCACTTCTTCTCGCCCCAGGTCGTAGGCGGACACGTCGACGTACTTCGTGTTGGCGCGGAACTCCGGGCCCGGATGGGTCGTCTTCGAGACGATCGCGCGCCAGGTGTCGCCGAGCGGATTGAAGGCGCGCGGGATCGCGAACAGCTCGGGGCTCTCGTCGGGCAGGTGGGACCACTCGACGCGGACGATGCCGTCTCCGCGTCCGAAGGTCTCGCGGGCGCTCTCGAGGAAGACGCGCTCGACGTCCTGGCTGGGCGGCAGGGGGAGCCCGAGCCGTCCGGCGTCGCGGCGCAGGCGCGCGACGTGCTGTTCCAGGCGCTCGATGCGTCCGGCGCTGACTTTCGCGGTCGTATACGAACCGAGGCGCCGGGGCTCGGAGGCCCCCGCCTCGGTCGAAGGACTCATTCCGAGCTCCGGCCTTCCATGAAGGCAGTTCCGTCAACCCCGAAGGTTGAAGATTTGGTCGAAGAC
>CAZAUR010000020.1:0-17074 GCA_964488255.1 uncultured Spirochaetaceae bacterium
CTTTGAGCGGGTCACCTGGATGCCCCCGGCTTTGCCGGGGGAGGATGTCACCCGCCCGGGCGCGGTCGCGTCCGCGTGCACGCCGAGGACGAGCTTGCCCTGGACCTGGCTCGCGGCGAGTCGCTCGAGTGCGTCCGGCAGCTCGTCGAAGGGGACCAGCTGCTCGACGCGGACCGTCAGCTTGCCGTCGCGCCACCACCCGAGGAGCTTCTCCTGGACCGCTTCCTTGTAGTCGCGCCCGTAGTTCGACGGGATCACGCCGACGACGGTGTAGTTCTGATAGACCATGTGCGCGGGATCGACGGGACCCCATTGGCCGCTCGCGAAGCCGATCAGGCAGATGCGGCCTTCGTGCGCGACGCATTTGCTCGCGGCCGTGTATGCGGGGCCGCCGACCGGGTCGTAGACGCAGTTCGCGCCCTGGCCGCCGGTCAACTCCATCACGGCCTCGGCGATGTCCTGCTCCTTGCGGTCGATCACGTGATCGGCCCCGAGCTGCTTGCAGTATGCGACCTTGTCGGCGCCTGCGACGGTCGCGATCACCGTCGCACCGAGGCATTTCCCGATCTGGATCGCGGCGGTTCCGGTTCCGCCCGCGCCACCGAGTACCAGCAGCGTCTCACCCGGTTGGAGATTCGCGCGGGTGACGAGGCCGAGGTAGGCCGTGTGCATGGGGATCAGGAACGCGGCGCCCTCGGCGTCGGTCATTCCGTCCGGGACGGGCAGGCAGAAATCGTCGAGGGCGAGGGCCTGTTCGGCGTAGCTGCCGTTTCCGGTGAAGAAGCTCGTCACCGCCATCACGCGATCGCCGACGTTCCGCCCTTGGACGGCGTCTCCCCAACCGATCACGCGTCCAACGACTTCCTGCCCCTGGGTGAACGGAACCTGAGGGGTCATGGCGTAGCTGCCCTGACACATGAACACGTCGGGCAGGCCCATCCCTGCGGCGAGCACCTCGACGAGGACGGTGTCCTCGCGCGGCTTCGGCTCCGCGAGGTCGGTCTTGAATTCGAGGACGTCCTTGGGACGTCCGGGCTTCACGGTCTGCCATCCACGCATGTGCTGCTCCTCGATCGGGTCTCAGGTGACGGGTTCGCGCCGTCCCAGGTGGCGCTTGCGGATCGCGATCTCGGCCGCGCGTTGGTCCGCCGAGTATGCCGGGGTATCCGCCGGCAGGTGCGCCTTCAGGTCGGCGAACTTGCAGATCGTGACGGACGGGGCGGGGCGGTTCCGCGACCAGACGTAGCGGTACTGGATCATGCCCTCGCGGTGGCCCCAGGTGTCGATCCAGTTCTGGATGCCGGGATCCTCGTGCGAGATCACGAAGCGAGCGACGCCGTCCGGGTGCACGTAGGACTGCGCGTGGTTGAGCCCGGTCTGCCGGGTCGCCCAGTCCATCGTCCGGAACCACGTGTCACAGAGCTGGATCTGCCAATAGCGCGCGTCTGGCGCCTCGAACTCGACGATCATCGCTTCGTCGGGATCGAGTGACCACCAGTCGTTGCCGTAGACGATGTCCTTGGCGCCGCCGACGAAGGGCGCCGGCTCCATCAGCCGACCCTTCACATGGTCGTCCCGGAGCTGGGTGATCCACTCCTGCCAGAAGACCGTCGTCTGTTCGATCCAGAGTGCTGCCTCGTCGAGGTGGTTGGCCATGCGCGCCGGAAGGAGGGGGGGCGCGGGATCTCCGCCGCCGTCGAGCCGTTCGATCTCGAAGCGCGCAGGCGTCTCCTTCTCCCAGTCCGCGAAGTACTGTCGGACGCACCAGTAGGCGGTGCCGGGCGGCATCTCCATGAAGTTGCCGGTCCAGTCGGCGGGGCGCTCGGAGGCCAGCAGGATCTCGAAGTTGCCCGCGGCGTCGCACTCGCAGTCGGTCAGCAGCAGCGTGTCGAAGACGGCATCGTCGCCGAGCTGCATGTAGCCGTCCTTGGTCTCGAGCAGCGCTTCGAAGACGTTCGAACGATTGCCACGCACGAGGTACTGCGATTCGGGTGACACGCGGCACCAGAGGTACTGGTTGTCGACGTTCTCCGCGCCCCACTTGGCGTCGGAGTCGGGGTTCCGCACGAGCCGCGGAAAGCTCGGATCCGAGAGCCGGGTGGTCTGGGCGATCCCCGTCGTGACGAGGCCGAGCAGATAGCTCATGGCCTGTGCACGCAGCTCGCCGGGATGAGCGGTCTCCTGGATCGGGAAAGCCAGCAGGTGATCCGAAGCGCGTTCGATCGCGGCCAGGAGGTCGCGCATCGCGCTGCCGTCCAGGAGTCGCTGCGCCTGCTCTTCCTCGGTCCGCTGCCCGCTTCGCAGCGCGTCCCGAAGCGCCTTGCCGGACTTGCCGCTGCCGCCGATGGCCGGTTCATCGCTCATGTCTCGGTCTCCCCTGCGTCAGGCCTCGTTCTCGACGCCGTATCGCGCGTAGTAGTCCGCGAAGCGCGCGCGCTCCTCGTCCAGGTCGAGGCCGGTATCCGCGAAGTCGTACTTGTGCGCACCGTGCCGGCCCTTCGGCTTGTTGTCGATGTAGTCCTGCTGGGCCTGGCGCGCGCTGTCCGGATAGTCGATCTCGAAATGCTCGTAGACGCCGCGGAGCGCCGCGACCGGGTCCTTCATCAGCTCCGCATAACGCAGGTCGTAGCACTGGCTCTCCGGGAGCCGGCCGGAGTCGCGGAGCGACGTCATGCCGTCGAGGAGCATCTTGCACGTCTCGCCGGTGAACCAGCCCTTCATCGCCTCGGCATCGACCTCGTCCGAGCGGACGAACGCGGTCGAATACAGGATCGAAACGACGGAGGGAAGGACTCGCAGCGGGTCGCGATGGGTGAACACGATCCGCGCGTCCGGATACACCGTGAGGAGCGCGTCGAGCTGACTCATGTGCGACGGCGACTTCAGGACCCAGCGTTCGCCCGGGCACTTCCATTGCAGGTGCTGGAGCATCCGCTTGTGGAAGGCCATGCTCGGCACTCGATCGCAGGTCGCGTACCAGGCCGCATAGTCCGGCACGACGTGACGGCCCATCCATTCGTCGGAGACGAAGCTCCCGCCGGCGACCTGGATGTCCTCGACCGGCACGTCGCCGCCGAGCTCGTGCATCTGGTCGTACTCCGGGACGATCTCGCACCAGAGGCGGATCTGGCGGTCGGCCTGGGCGATCCGTTCGTCGGTGCGGTAGGTCGCGGTCTCCGGCGCCGGGAACGGGAAGCGGATCTCCCAGTGGAGCGGCGCGCGATGTCGAGGGTCGGCGGCGAGCAGCTCGTGGGTGATCGACGTGCCGGTTCGCGGCAGGCCCGTGATGAAGATCGGGGCGTCGATCGCTTCGTCCGCGACCTCCGGATGCCGCTTGCGCTCGTCCGTGAGTCGGAGCCGGATCTCGAGGGCGTTCAGGATGTCGCCGCGAATCAGCAGCGCGCCAAGCGTGTGGAGCGAGCGTTCTTCGCTCAGGGAGTCGACGAGGATGCGGAGCGGCTCGAGGAAGTCGTCGCCGCCGAAATCGTCCAGGCCGGTCGCGGCGCGCGCTTCCGCCAGCAGATCATCCGTGTCGAGGCGGATCCATGCGGGGGAACAGTTTTCGTTCAGGGCGCTGACCCAGGCGGGACGCGGTCCCGGTTGCCAGATCGACATGGATTCTTCCCTCTCCTACGCCATCCACGCGCCGCCGCTCACGCTGACGAGCTGGCCGGTCAGGTGCTTCGAGCGGTCGGACGCGAAGAAGAGGGTGAGGTCGGCGATGTCCTCGGGTCGGCCGATGCGACGGATCGGCTGGCTCGAGACGTTGAAGTTCGCTTCGCCGGACTCGGCCGCCGAGGCCATCTGTTCGGGTGTGCCGAAGAACTCGTAGCCGTACTTCCGCCAGAAGCTGCCCTCGCCGACGTGGCTCTCTTCGTGCGGGACGATCCAACCGGGGGAAACGCAGTTGATCCGCACGCCCAGCGGGCCCCACTCGTAGGCGAGTCCCTTCGAGAAGGACATGACGAAGCCCTTGGTTCCGCCGTAGAGCGCGACCTGGTTCGCGGCCTCGGGCGAAAGGGCGGAGTTCGACGTGATGTTGACGATGCTGCCCGTGCCCCGGTCGACCATGCTGCGGCCGGCGACCCGGGTGCAGTTGTGCACGCCCCAGACGTTGAGGTTCACCTCCCATTCGCTGTCCTCGACGGACTTGTCGAGGAAGGGCGTGGGATGGAAGACGCCACCAGCGTTGTTCACGAGGACGTCGACCGGGCCGAAGGCCGACTCGGTCTTCTCGACCATCTTCTCGACGGCGTCGAGGTCGGTGACGTCGGTCGGGACGACGAGGACCTCGCCGGAAAAATCCTTGGCCGCGTCGGCGACCTCCTGGCCCTTCTTGCCGTCGCGGGTCGCGATGACCACGTTGGCGCCTTCTTCGGCGAAGCCGAGGACGAGGCCGCGGCCGATGCCGCCGCTTCCGCCGGTGATGATCGTGCTCTTG
The DNA here is from genome assembly GCA_964488255.1 of uncultured Spirochaetaceae bacterium. Taxonomy (GTDB): domain Bacteria; phylum Myxococcota_A; class UBA9160; order UBA9160; family UBA4427; genus UBA4427. Next base: position 4,442 of record CAZAUR010000020.1, read on the forward strand.
CCGTTCAGTCCGAGGTCCATCGTGTTTCTCCCCGCTTCGGATCGGCGATCCTAGCCCCCCGCGTGGCGCGTCGCCGATCGCGCGAGAGGCGTCCCCCTTGCGAATCGCGCGTTCGCCTGCTCCCCCGACCCCGCGCGTCTCCCCGCGGCCCGCGCTAGGGTCGATCGCCTCTGGAGGACCTGCCCGCATGGCCGACGAAGAAGAACCGCCGCAGAAAGCCGTCGCCGATCCCGAGACCTATCGCGCCGCGCTCGACGCCTGGATGACCACGCGCCTGCCGGAGGCCGAGGGTGTCCGCGTGCACGACGTCGACATGCCGCGCGCGACCGGATTCTCGAACGAGACCGTCTTCTTCTCGACGACCGCGAAGGTCGAGGGCAGCGAGACGACGCGAAAATGGGTCGCGCGGATCGAACCGCCGGACGGCGGGATCTTCCCGGAGCAGACCGACGCTTGTGCCGTCAGCTGCTCGGTCCAGCACCGCATCATGCAGGCGGTGCGCGACGCGGGCGTCGTCCCGATCCCCGAGATGTTCCCGTTCGAAGCCGACACCTCCGTGCTCGGACGTCCGTTCTTCGTGATGGAGTTCATCGAGGGCCTGATCCCGGCGGACGTGCCGCGGTACACCCAGGCAGGATTCCTCGTCGACGAGGCGACCCCCGCGGACCGCGAGCGCATGGTGCGCGAAGCCTGCGAGACGATGGCGACCCTGGCGGGCCTCGACTGGAAGAAGCTCGGACTCGACTGGCTCGACGTGAAGGGCAACGGCGCGCCGGTGCTCGGCGACCAGCTCGAGCTCTACCGCGAGTGGATCGTGCGGCAGCTCGACGGTCGCGATCACCCGATCCTGATGTCGAGCCTCGATTGGCTCGATGCGAACGCGCCGGATCTGCCGACGGGGATCTCGTGGGGTGACAGCCGCCTCGGGAACATCATCTGGCAGGACTACCGCTGCGCGTCCGTCTGTGACTGGGAGGCGGTGTCCCTGTGTCCGCCGGAGGCCGACATCGGCTGGTTCGTGATGTTCGATCGCATGTCCCACGAGGACTTCGACGCGCCCCGCCTCGCGGGCTTCCCGACCCGAGAAGAGCAGGTCGCGATCTGGGAAGCAAAGTCCGGGCGCCGGGTCGCGGACACGATCGACTACTGGGAGATCTTCGGTGCGATGCGCTTCGACGCGATCATGGTGAAGCTCGGCGATCGCATGGTGCGAGCCGGGATCGTCCCGGAAGAGGCAGGGATGGCGGTGAACAACGGAACGACCGACGCGCTCGGGCGCCTGCTCGAGCGGCAGGGCGTGAAGGTCGGCTGACGCCGGGACGCCGGGGAAGACGGAGCAGACGATGGCAGGAGATCTCGAAGGGCGCGTCGCGCTCATCTCAGGGGGCGCGCGAGGTATGGGCGCCGAGGAAGCGCGGCTCTTCGCGAAGGAGGGCGCGAAGGTCGTGATCGGCGACGTCCTCGACGAGGACGGCGAGAAGACCGCGGCGGAGATCGGCGATGCCAGCGTGTTCGTCCATCTCGATGTGACGAGCGAGGCGGACTGGCAGGCCGCGGTCGGGCGCGCCGAGTCCGAGTTCGGACGCCTCGACGCGCTCGTGAACAACGCGGGCATCCTGCGCGTCGGTCTGATCGAGAACACGAGCCTCGAAGACTACGAGCAGATCGTTCGGATCAATCAGACGGGTGTCTTCCTCGGGATGAAGAGCGCGATCCCGGCGATGAAGCGCGCCGGGGGCGGCTCGATCGTGAACATCTCGTCGATGGCGGGTCTCGAGGGGATCGGTGGAGCGATCGGCTACACCGCCAGCAAGTTCGCCGTGCGCGGCATGACGAAAGTCGCCGCGATCGAGCTCGGGTCGCACGGAATTCGAGTGAACTCCGTTCATCCGGGCGGGATCGAGACGCCGATGACGACGGGGATGGGGGCGGGTGGCGACGAAGAACGGCCCGGCGTGTCGTATCCGATCGCACGGATCGGCCGGCCGGACGAGGTCGCTCAGCTCGTCCTGTTCCTGGCCTCCGATCGCAGCTCGTATTCCAGCGGCGCCGAATTCGTGATCGATGGCGGAGGCAGCGCGGGGCACATGCCCGACGCATTCCGGGCGATCGCCGAGGGCTAGCGGGGGCGGGCGCAACCTGCCCGCAGAGCGCACGCAGCGGCCTCCGCGTGACACCGACGTCCTCGATTGAGAAGGCGTTGTCCTCTCCGCGTCGGTCGCCCGTCGCCGAGCTCGATCGCGCACCGGCAGAAGCCGTCCGAAGTCCACGACGGGTGGGCGTGATCGAAGTTGCGCACGAATGAGGGCGGGATGGCACGGCGCGTGCACTGTTTCATCCCCATGGAACTTCGCCACACCCGACTCTTCTCGACCCTCTTCGCCGCCGCCGCGCTCTTCTTCGCCGCGCCGTCGTTCGCGCTGGACTTCCAGGTCCACGGCTACGACCTCGGCGAACGCATCGAACTCCAGAGCGGCCGCCAGGTCTGGACCGCGGAGCTCGACGTGAGCCTCGAGACCGTCGCCGACCACGTCTCGTCGTTCTGCGTCGACCTCGACACCTACATCGGTGTCGCGACCTACACGGACTCGACGGTCCTCGACGCGTACACGGCGCCCCCGGGACCGTCGCCGTCGGGCGACCGTGACTTCGCGTGGGCCGCGCACGTCATGACCAGTTACGGCCAGGACCTCGAGCAGTTCGTCGACCACGACACGACCCGGGATCAGGCGATCACCGGCGTGCAGGCGGCGATCTGGGAAGGCCTCTACGGCGGCGTCGACGACACCGTGAACCGCGGCAGTCTGTCCGGCGGCGCGCAGCAGGTCTTCGACCAGATCATGCTCGACCACGGCCTGCCCAACCTGACGGGCATCTCGAACATCGACGCGATCATCGTCGACCTGCCGACGAACCAGGACCAGGTGCTCGTGGTGTCCGCGCCCGTGCCGGAGCCCTCGGCGGCGTTGGTGTTCGGACTGGGAACGATCTTCGCGGGGAGCGCTCTGCGCCGGCGCGACTGAACATCGAGCGCGAAGCTTCAGGGTACGGAGAGCGCCGGCGGCCGAGGGTCGTCGGCGCTCGCGTGTTTCAGGGGTCGCTGCATCGGATCAACCTGGCAAAGCGACTGCTAGGCCGTACCCCGAACCTCGCCGAGCGTCGGTCCGATCCGGTCCGCGACCGGATTCAATACGTCGAGGTCGAATCCGAAGACCCGCGCCGCGTTCATGCCGAGCATGTCGCGGATCTCCTGGTCGTCGTCCACCTGCGCGAAGGTCTCGTTCAGCTTCTGGCGTGTGTGGGGCCAGGTGCCTTCCATGTGGGGGTAGTCGGAGCCCCACATCAGCTTGTCGACCCCGAGCTCGTAGCGCAGGCCGCAGTCCTTGGGAGAGAGCATCGACGAGCCGAAGAACACCTGGCGTTCGTAGTACTCCGTCGGCGACATCGTCAGGTCCTTGCCGAAGTACTTGAAGAGGTCCGACGTGTAGTGCATGTCGAACTGCTCGAGCTTCTCGAGGATCCAGCGCGATCCCTGCTCGGTCATGACCAGCTTCAGGTTCGGGTACCGCTCGAAGATGCCCGCCCAGATGAAGGCCGTGAACGCGCGGTTCGCGTACCAGGAGACCTCGTTTACGAACATCGCGGTCGCGGCCGGGCTGTCGCCGTAGTCCGGGCTCCAACCCGAATGGGTGTGGACCGGCATGTCGAGCTCCTGGCAGGCCGCCCAGAGAGGCTCGTAGCGCACGTCGTGGTAGTACTGGTTGTCGCCGGTTCCCGCCGGGATCATCACGCCGCCCCAGAGTCCCATCTCCTTGGCGTCGATGGTGTCCTGCACGGCGACGTCGATGTCGTCGACGGTGATCATCGCGACGCCCGCGTGGCGGCCCGGGTTCTCGTTGCAGAGGTCTGCGAGCCAGCGGTTGTAGGCGCGCTGTCCCTCGAGGTTCTCGGTCAGGTCGACCTTCGTGCGGTACTGGAGCAGGCCGCCGCCGAAGGGGGCCTGCTGCGGAAAGATGACCTCGCCGGCGATTCCGTCGCTCTCGAGCTGCTCGATCCGCATCTTGGCGTCCCACTCACCCGCGATCGCGCGCAGCACCGACTCGTCGTTGTTGCGCGCGTCTTCGGCCTCCTGGTCGTAGAACGTCCCGGTTCGCGCCTCCATCTCGGCTTCGTACGCCGCCTGCCACTCGTCGTAGCGGGCGCGGAACTTTTCGGGGAGGTACTCGCGGTAAGTCGCGGGCTGCGCACCGGCGTGGCAGTCGCTGCTGATGACCATGACCTTGCCTGAAGACGGGATCGCGTCGGACATGAGAGACTCCTGTGATGGATTCGATCGTAGCGAGCGCGCGGCGCTACGGAATCTGTTGCCGCACGAAGAGGGCGACCCGCTCCATCGCGTGGGTCGCCTCCGGGAACGCGTCGCCGAGGCCGATGTAGCCGTGGACCATCTCGGCGGTCGCGTCGACGATCACCGAGGCGCCTTCGCGGCTCGCGCGCTCTGCGAGTCGGGTCGAGTCGTCCGCGCTCGTGTCGACGCCGCCGACGGCCAGGTACATGGGCGGCAGGCCCGTGAGCTCGGCGTGGAAGGGTGAGATGCCCGGGTCGCGCAGGTCGCCGTCGGGTCCGGCGTAGTCCTTGAAGCGCGCGCGGATCCACTCCGCGGACACGAAGGGATCTCGGCCGCGCGGGGTCGTCGCCGCGTCGCCGGTCTGCTCGGCATCGAGCCACGGCGTCAGCCCGACCATGCAAGCCGGAAGCGGGCCCCCGGAATCACGCAGGGCGCACAGCGCCGAGAGCGCGAGACCGCCGCCGCAGGAGTCGCCGATGAAGGCGATGCGCGACGGGTCGATTCCCTGGGCCACGAGCGCGCGGAAGGCCGTGACGGTGTCGTCCATCGCGCGGGGGTAGGGCGCCTCGTCGGCCCAGGTCCATTGGAAGCAGACGACCTTGCAGCCGATCTTCGCCGACATGAACTCGCCGTAGGTCAGGTAGTGGTCGATCACGGTCGAGACGAAGGCGCCGCCGTGGACGTGCATCACGACGCGATCGGAGTCAGCGTTCTCGGGTGTGTAGATCCACTTCGCCTCGATGCCGTCGAGGTCGACCGATTCGACGATGGTGCCCGGGCTCGCCGCGTTCGGATGAATCGCGTGCATCTTCTCGCGGACGACGTCGACCGGGTCGTTGTGATCGACGTTGCCGCCCGGAATCGCCGCCATCACCGCGTCGTGCTGCTCGCTGGCCATTGTCGTTCTCCTCGATCCGCTCGGAAGGCGCGTGATCGCTGAGAACGAGTATATGCAGGTTTCGGGACCGCGATCCCTCGTTCGGACCGATTGCCGAACGATCGTTCACCGGGCTAGATTCGATGCCGACTCGGCAGTCGAGTCCAGCAAACCGCCCGACCCTCTGCTCCCCCGCCTCGGACCGCCCCCGGATCCGGATCGCGCGTCGTGAGCAGCCGGAGACGACACCATGGCCGCTGCCCCCGATCTCACGACCGACTCCCTCTTCGATCGCCACCGACCGATCGACGTCGACACCCACATCACCGAGCCGCCGGACGTCTGGACGTCCCGGGTCGCGAGCAAGTGGGGCGACAAGGTCCCCCACGTCGTGAACCAGGAAGGGCGCGACCTGTGGATGATCGGTGACCAGATGCTCGGCGGTCCCGGCTTCACGACCGCGGCGGGCTTCGACGGCTCGTACCCCGAGAGCCGTGAAGGCTTCCACGACATTCCGAAGAGCTCGTGGGACGCGCAGGCGCGCCTCGAGTACATGGACGACGAAGGCATCTACGCGGCGGTGCTCTACCCGAACGTCGGCGGCTTCGGCTCGGGCGGCTTCCTCAAGCTCGACGACGAAGAGCTCCAGCTCGAGTGTGTCCGCGCCTACAACGACTTCCTCGTCGACTGGTGCAGCGCCGACGCGAACCGACTGATCCCGGTCGCGGCCATGCCCTTCTGGAACGTCAATGAGATGGTGAAGGAGGTGCATCGCGCCGCCGACATCGGCCACAAGTCGATCCTCGCCTGCTCGTCACCGCAGGACTTCGACCAGCCGCGCCTGGCCGACAAGCACTGGGAGCCCTTCTGGTCCGCGGTGCAGGAGACCGGTCTCTCCGTCAGCTTCCACATCGGCGCGGGCGACCTCTCCGACCTGATCCAGGACCCTTGCCAGCTCGGACCGAAGGCCGCCTTCTCGCGGACGTCGTCGATGGTCTTCATGCAGAACGTGCAGTGCATCGCGGATCTGATCTTCGGCGGCATCTGCCACCGCTTCCCCGATCTCAACTTCGTCTCCGTCGAGAGCGGGGTCGGATGGATCCCGTCCTACCTCGAGGCGGCGGACTGGCAGTGGTCGAACGGGCAGGTCGTGAAGGATCACCCCGAGTACGACCTGCTGCCCTCGGAGTACTTCAAGCGCCAGATCTACGGTTGTTTCTGGTTCGAGACCGGCGCGCTCCAGGCGGCGGCGAAGGCGATCGGCGACAACCTCATGTGGGAGACCGACTTCCCGCACCCGACCTGCATGCACCCCGGTCCGGCGAACGGACTCGCCCAGCATCCGCGCGACTACGTGAACGCGACGATGGGCGACATGGATGACTCGCAGGTCGCGAAGATCCTGCACACCAACGCGGCGAGGATCTACGGCGTCGAGTAGCCTCGGCGACATGGCCACCGAGTTCGCCAGCCTGCGCGGCGACGCGCAGCTCGCCGTCTACATCGACCTCAAGAGCCCCTACGCCTATCTCGCCGTCGAGCCGACGCGGGACATGGCGCGGGCGCTCGGGGTCGAGATCGACTGGCGACCCTTCACGCTCGACATCCCGAGCTATCTCGGGTCGGCGAAGCTGTCGAAGGATCGCCGTAAGGTCGAGAAGAGCGAGCGGACGCCCCAGCAGTGGTCCGGCGTGAAGTACGCCTACATGGACGCGCGACGGTACGCGAACCTCACCGGCCGCACCGTCAGAGGCACGATCAAGATCTGGGACTCGAGCCAGGCGGGGATCACGTTCCTCTGGGCGAAGCGGCACGGGCCGGACGCTCTCGATCGCGTGCTCGACGTCGCCTATCCGCCCTTCTGGAAGCGTGAGCTCGACATCGACGACGTCGCCGCACTCGAGGGCGTCCTCGTGGAGGCGGACGTGCCCGTCGACGGGTTTCGCGACTACCTCGCGGGCGAGGGCCGCGAAGAGCACGACGCGATCAACTACGCCGCGTTCACGGCGGGGGTCTACGGCGTGCCGACCTATCTCGTCGGGGACGAGGCCTGGTTCGGGCGTGAGCACCTGCCGCGGGTCGCGTGGATCCTGGGCGGGCGGAAGGGTCCGCCGCCAGGCGTCGCGAATCTTCGCTTCGCTGCGGGCGCGTCGGCATGAGCTACGACGCGCGGATCGACGAATCGACTCTGACCGTCCTGGTCGACGTTCGGCAGCCCTTCGCGTATCTGGCTCTGGGCCCGACGAGGGCGCTCGCAGAGAAGCGCGGGCTCGAGCTCAACTGGCTCCCGTGCAGCATGTCGCCGCTCAACCCGCCGCCGCCGGAGAGCGAGGGCAACGAGCGCAGCGTGGCCCATCGCCGCAACCGCGCTCGCATGATCGGACGCGAGATCGAGACCTATGGCGAGGCCCAGGGGCTCACGTTGCGGGACTACTATCGCGACGGGGAGTGGGACGCGGTCGCGCTCGGGTTGCTCTGGATGCGCGAGCATGCGCGGCACGCGTTCGAGCCCTTCCTCGAAGCGGTCTTCGCCGCCTACTGGGCGGTCGAGCTGGATGCCGCCGACGTCGCAGCGGTTGCGAAGTACGTCGAAGCGCAGGGCGCGGAGGCTGAGGGGTTCGTCGCCTGGTGTGCGGGCGGTGGGCCGACGGCGGCCGAGGCTGTGGCCGAAGAGCTGCGCGGGCGCGGCATGACGGCAGCGCCCGCCTACTACGTCGCCGGGGAGTACTTCCAGGGGCGGCAGCACCTGCCGATGGTCGAGTGGCTGCTCGACGGCCAGGAAGGGCCCGGCCCGATCTGAGCTCGACGAGGAACCCGCAGGCGTGCGCAGCGTGCATGTGAACGTCCGCGGGAAGGCGCCCGGGTACGAGATCCGGGACGAAGCGCCCCAGCACGAGAGCATGCCCGGCATCGACGAGGCCTAGCGGTCGTTGTACTCCGGGAGGCGCTGCATCACGCGCTCCAGGTAGACCTCGTAGAGGTCGCCGCCGACAGGGGCGTCCCAGCGCGGCTCCAAGAAGAATGGAATCGAGATCCTTGCGTCGGCGGTCGGGACCACGCGGTGGATCGTCGCGGGATAGCGATCGCCGCTTGCGATCTGCAGCGCCCGCCCCGTGTTCACCACGAACGCGCCCTCGAGGAAGGGCACGTCGATCCATCGGCGTTCGGTGTCGCGGACCTGGAGGCCGCCCTGGCGATCCTGGTGGAGCAGGGTCAGGACGGTGCTGTCGAAGTGGGCCTCGCAGAAGAGCTCGGGGGCGTCCGGGTCGCCGGACTCGAGCGCCGTGTCGGTCGGGTAGCGGTTGAAGCGCAGAGTCGTCTGCGCACCGGGGCGCGCGAAGGATGCGTGGTTCCAGCCGGGCGTCGCGTCGATCGCGCGCAGCGCTTCGAAGACGATGCGCGTCGCCAGGGGCGTCATGACCTCGAAATAATCCTCGATCGTCTCGACCCACCCGCTCCCGAGACCCTCGGCGTACACGTTCTCTTCGTAGTAGGGACGCGCCAGCAGGTCCGCATGCGAGTCGTCGAGCCGCGGATCGCCGAGGTCGAGCCCCTCCTTGCCGTGGACCTCGCTCGGGAAGTAGCCGCGATAACGATTCGAGGCGTTCGCGTTCCACCGCTGCGACGCGCACGCGAGCTTCTCGTCCGCGTCGAGGGCGAAGAAGGCGTGTGCCGCTCCGACGATCGCGTCGAGCCGATCGGAGCTCACGCCGTGGCCCGTCACGACGACGAACCCGATCTCCTCGAACGCTCGGCGCAGTCCGTCCCGGACGGCCTCTTCGTCGTGGTTCAGGTCGACGACGGGGATCACGGGTGTCTCACGCGTCGTTGAACTTCGGCGTCTCGATCAGCTCGAGCATCGTGCCGTCGGGATCCCGAAAGAAGACCGCGTTCAGTCCGTCGATCATCGGCAGATCCGGGCCCATCTCGAGCCAACACGGACCCGAATGCTCGACCTCGAGGCGATCGAGCTCCGCACAACACGCGTCGGCGTCGCTCACCTGGAAGGCCATCCGGAAGGGGCCGAGGTGATTGGCCTCGACGAGAGGCGTGCCGATGGGCTTCGGGTCCGTCCACTCGAGCAGGTCGAGGACGAAGGACTCCGGATCTCCGCCGACGGCGAGGAAGTCCGCGCGATAGGAGCAGTCGCCGTCGAACCCGAAGCCCGCGCCGCTGGCGGGAGGGGGCGCCGCGCGGGGCGCGATCGACTTCACGCCGAGCACGCGCTGGTACCACGCGCTCGAGAAGTCGAGGTCGCTGCAGTTGATGTTGATGTGGGACATGCGGAGGGGGCCCGGGGTGCGCCGCTCGATGAATTCGACGCAGGTGCCGTCGGGATCGTCGCAGCAGAAGAAGCGGACGTCCTCGCCTTCGAGCACCGGGGTCGAGACCACGCCGCTGCGCGTTCGCACGCCGGCGTCGGTCAGCTTCGAGTGCTGCGCGTCGAGGTCCTCCACCGCGAGACACACGCGCATGAAGCCGAGACGGTTCGCTTCAGCGTGCGGTCGGCCGACGGGCTTCGGGCGCTGCCACTCGAGCAGGTCGACGGCGGGGCCGCCCTGGGCGCGGTCGTCGTGGAGCAGGTAGGCGTCCCAGACGACCTGCCCCTCGAGCCCGAATCCCTCGCCGGCCTGGGGCGCCGGTTTCGTGTGGGATTGGGGCGTCAGCCCGACGAGATCCCGCCAGAACGCTAAGGAGCGGTCGAGGTCCGAGCAGTTGACGTTGATGTGGATGACGGCTTCGACGGGAAGGGCCATGGGGACTCCTTGGAAGCTACTGCTTGCGGCCGCGATCCATGATCGCCGCGCGGCGCTCGCCGATCTTCGACGAGTCGATCTGCTTGGAGGACTCGATGCCGGTCTCGAGCTCGTAGGCCATCGCGTCGTCGAAGTGCATCGAATAGCCGGTGTCGATCATCGTCTTCACCTGCTCCATCACTCCGGGCACGCAGCTGCAGATGTCCTCGGCGAGGGCCTTCGCCTCGTCGAGCAGGCTCTCGGGCTCGCAGAGGCGATTCGCGAGGCCCCACTCGCAGGCGCGCTCGGCGGTCAGCGCGTTGCCGGAGAGGCTGACCTCCTTGGCGCGGTTGATGCCGATGATGCGGGGCAGGCGTTGGGACAGGCCCCAGCCGGGGACGATGCCGACGCGCGCGTGGGTGTCGAGGAACTTCGCGCCCCTCGCCACGAAGATCATGTCGCAGGCGAGCGCGAGCTCGAAGCCCGCGGTCGCGGCGGCGCCGTTCACGGCGGCGATGACGGGCCCGGAGAAGTTCTCGAAGCCTGCGCGCATCGCGTCCTGTCCCGCGACCGAGAGCTCGTAGCCGGTCTGGCCATCGCCGCCGCCGCCGATCTCCTTCAGGTCCATGCCGGCGCAGAACGAGCGGCCGGCGCCCGTCACGATCACGGCACGGATCGCGGGATCCGCTTCGAGCTCGGCCATCGTGTCGCCGATCGCGATGCGCAACGCAGCGTTCAGCGCGTTGCGCTGGTCGGGTCGGTTGAGGGTCACGATCGCGATCGGTTCTTCGCGGTCGACGAGGAGGACGGGTTCGGACATGGGACCTGCCTGGTTGGGAGTGAGAGGTCGTGCGCGCGCAGCGTCAAAGGTCGTGCGCATTGACCTGGATGCCGCCGTCGACGGCGACGACCTGGCCGGTCACGAAGGAAGAACGATCGCTGCAGAGATACGTGACCGCATCGGCGATCTCGTCGGGGCGGCCGAAGCGGCGCATCGCGTGGACGGCCTCGGTCCGCTCACGGATACCGGGGTTCGCGTCGAGGTAGCCGGACATGCCGGGGGTCTCGATTCCGCCGGGCGCGACCGAGTTGCAGCGGACACTCTGCTGGGCGTACTCGGCGGCGACGGTCTTGGTGAGCGAGATGACGCCGCCCTTGCTGGCGGCGTAGGCGGCCTGGGTGACCTGTCCCTTGATCGCCGAGACCGAGGAGATGTTCACGATCGAGCCGCCGCCGGCTTCGATCATCGCGGGGATCTCGTGCTTCATGCAGAGCCAGACGCCGGTGAGGGAGACTGCCAGGCAGCGCTCCCAGCGATCCCGATCGAGCTCGTGCGTCGGATGGAAGCCGGCACCGAGAGCCGCGTTGTTCGAAGCGCAATGCAGCGCGCCGAAGCGCTCGACGGATTGCGCGATCATCTCGCGGACCGATTCCTCGTCGGAGACGTCCGCATGGACCGCCAACGCCTCGAAGCCCTCAGCCTCGACGAGCGCGGCAGTCTCCTTCGCGCTCTCTTCGTTCCAGTCGGCGACCACCACCTTCGCGCCCTCGCGCGCGAAGACCTGGCAGGTGACGCGCCCGATGCCCGAGCCGCCGCCCGTCACGAGGCCGATCTTTCCGTCGAGCAGGCCCATTACTTGCGCTCCGCTCGGGGCGGGGGCCACCCCGGGAGCAGCGCGCGGTCGCGCACGAAGCGCGGCGCGTGGAAGGTCTCGCCGCTCCGCTCCTTCGCCTCTTCCTGGGTGAGGAGCCAGACGAGCATCAGCGCCGGGACCTCGGGCGGGGCACCCTGGGCGATGTACTGCTGAAAGATGGGGTCGTCCTTGCCGTGCATCGCGAGCTGGGCCTCGGTCGGGACGTAGCCCGGGTCGATGTTGTAGGCGCGAATGCCGTGCTCCTTGAACTCGACGTGGATGAATCCTGCCATGCGATGGAACGCGCTCTTCGAGGCGCCGTACGCGAAGCCCCAGCCGCCCTCGCTGGTCTTGTTCGGCGGATCGTGTTGGCCGGCGTTGCTGGTCATGTTGACGACCACCCCGCTGCCGCGTTCGAGCATGTGCGCGAGGACCTTGCGCGTCAGGTAGAGCTGGTTGAAGAAGTTGCCCTGGAAGACGAGGTCGAGCTTGTCCTCCGGCACCTCCATCATCGGATCCATTACGCCGGCGCCCTGGTAGATGCCGTTGTTGTAGAGCACGTCGATCCGACCCCAGTCCGCGAGGGTCTTCTCGACCGCCGCGTCGATGCTCTCTCGGTCGAGGAGATCGAGGCGCAGGGGCAGGGCGCGTTGGCCGCGCTCCTCGACCAGCTGCGCGGTCTCTTCGACGCTGCCGGGGAGGGCGGTCGCGGTTCCCGCGTCGGCGCTCGCGGCGGCGTAGTCGTGCTTCTGCCCCGGCTGCACCGTCCGAGCCGTGACGACCACGTCGTAGCTCGCCTCCGCCAGGGCGAGGGCGCCGGCCTTGCCGATGCCGCGGCTCGCGCCGGTGATGAAGGCGACGGGGGCGCTGGGGGACATGCGTCGTTCTCCTCGGGAATTCGGGCCACCGACGGCGTGTCTTCGGCGGGCGATCCAGTCTCGCGAATTCCGCGCGCCGCCGCCGCCCGCTTGCCCGGGTCGCGATCCGCGCGCCGCCGCCGCCCGCTTGCCCGGGTCGCGATCCGCGCGCCGCCGCCGC
>CAZAUR010000020.1:17174-118908 GCA_964488255.1 uncultured Spirochaetaceae bacterium
CCGCTTGCCCGGGTCGCGAAACGCCGCGAGACTCCGACTTCCGGCGCGCGCCTGCGCCCCCCACCGAAGAGGCCGAATCGAATGGGTCGCGTCCGCTACGCCAGGAGCCTGCGCGATCTCGAGGAGGCACGGAGCCAGCGCGCCGACGACGACGCGAGAACGGTTCGGTTGCTTCGCTGCGTCTACGAAACCGATGCCGAGGTGATCGCCGCCGTCGTCCCGCGGCCGCTCGAAGCGACGCCTCAGTCGGAGGTCGAGGTCTCGGTCGCTGCCGTCGAACGCGGCGCATCGGGCGAACGCTTCGCCGCGAGTGTCGGCGTCCGGGTCGACTACGACGGGGCGGCCGGCAATCTTCCGCTCGCGGTGATCGTCGACGACGAGGCGCGGGTGATCGCCGGGCGCGAACGCTTCGGTGAGCCGCGCAAGCGGGGCGACATCGCGTTCGAAGCCGACGCCGATCACGTCTTCGCGACCGTCGCGCGCAAGGGTACGACCTTCCTTCGAGCGTCCGGCCGGCGCGAAGCTGACATCGCGCCGCGAGAGATTCGAGGGTGCAGCTACTCGTTCAAGGCCTTTCCCAGCAGCGACGCCGCCAAGGACTTCGACCACGACCCGCAGCTCGTGCGGACGGAGTGGCGCCTGCAGGTCGCGGAGGTGTGGCGCCTCGAGGGCGGCCTCGAGCTCTGGGAGTCCCCCTTCGACCCGGTGGCCGACCTGCCGGTCCGGCGACTCGTCTCCCTCGACTACACGGTCGGTCGCTTCGAACGCACTTCTCGGGTGCTCCGACCGGTGCCCGGGGATTGGCTCGCTCCCTTCCTGCACCAACGCGACGATGCCCCGGAGACCGAGGGCGTCGACGTCTGAGTCCCAGGACGTCTGAACCCCGGAAAGGCAGAAACATGAAGCTCGAAGAACGTGTGGCGCTCGTGACCGGCGCAGGCTCCGGCATCGGTCGGGAGATCGCCCGAACCCTCGCCGCAGAGGGCGCGCGGATCGCCGCCGTCGACCTTCGCCCGGAGACCGCCGAGGAGACCCTCGGCATGATCGACGGGAACGGGCACTTCGCCTGCGCCGTCGACGTCGCGAATCCGGACTCGGTTCGCGAGATGGTCGGCAAAGTGGACGCCGAGCTGGGCCGGATCGACGTGCTCGTGAACAACGCGGGCGTCGACCACTGGCCCGGCGACGGACGCGAGAAGCTGCTCGAGACCGGTCAGCAGACGATCCACATGAGCGATGAGGGCTTCACGTCGCTGATGGCGATCAACGTGAACGGCGTCTTCTTCTGCCTGCGTGAATCGATCAAGGTCATGCAACGCGAGGAGCGAGGCGGCAGCGTCATCAACATGTCGAGCATCGCCGGACTCTCGCCGAACGGGAACGTGAGCTACGCGGCGTCGAAGGCGGCGGTCCTCGGGATGACGCGCGCGACCGCCGCGGAGCTGGGGCGTTTCGGCATTCGCGTGAACGCGATCTGTCCGGGCGTGATCGAGACGCCGATGACGGCAGGTGTGCCGGATCCGATGCTCAAGCCCCTGCTGAAGCGAACGCCGCTCGGTCGCAAGGGCATGCCCGAGGACATAGCGAGCACGGCGCTCTTCCTCGCGAGCGACGACAGCAGCTTCATCACCGGACAATGGATCTCGCCAAACGGCGGGCTCGTGATGCAATAGGCGAAGGAGTTCCCCCTTGCAGAAGCTCTTCTATCTCCTCTTCCACGATGCGGACGCCTCCGGCGACGCGCTCCGGGACGCGCTGATCGAGAAGGCCGTGCCCGCCATGAGAGAGAGCGGCGCGCGTGACGTCTACGTCTTCGCGAACGACGCGCACGTCGCGGCGGGCACGCCGATCCAACCGACTGAGCTGCCGATCCGGGCGATGGTCTCGTTCTGGCTCGAGGATGCGGCGGATCGTGGGCCGTCCGAGGCCGCGCTCGGGGCCCACGTGCAGTCGATCGCCGGCTACCTGGTGGTCGAGTCGCGGCCGATGGTGCACGACGCACCGACCGATCGCCGCACCGACGGCATGAAGCAGATCTCCTGCATCACGAAGCGCGCGGACATCAGCCAGGAGGAATACATCCGGATCTGGCACGGCGACCACCGCAAGGTCGCGATCGATACCCAGTCGACCTTCGGCTACGTGCGCAACGAGATCTTCCGCCCGCTGACCGAGGGGGCGCCGGACCAGTGGGACGCGTTCGTCGAGGAGAGCTTCCCGATGGAGGCGCTGACCGACCCGCTCGTCTTCTACGACTCGCAGACGCAGGAAGAGTACGACCGGAACTTCAAGATCATGATGGACAGCTGCGGCCGATTCCTCGACCACGGTCCGATCGCGGTCACGTTCGTGTCCGAGTACCACCAGGGGTAGTCGGCTTTCGACGGCCGCTACCTGAAGAGCGCCTCGCCGTCCGCGCACCAACCGCCGCCGAGGGCGTCGAAGGGCTCGCACGCGTAGAGCAGGCGGCCCGCCTCGCCGTGCTGCATGTCGAGGATGCGGCGGCCGTGATCCGGCGCCATACCCCGCGCAGTCTCGCCCTGCAGCTTCTCGATCGGCACCGGGTAGTCGACCCGGTCGAGGGGGGCGCGCCATCCGGGCGGCGGGACGAGCGCGTGCCGCGTGCCCGAGAGCGGTTGCATCAACCGCCACGTGTGGATTTCGTCTGCCATGCGATGGACGATCTCGGGGTGGGTCTCGGCGAGGTTGTTCCGGTCGTAGGGATCCTCGTCGATCTCGAAGAGCCAGTTCTGCACCTCCGCTGAGAGCAGACCCTGGTCGACGCGCTGGATCGGCTTCCACTCGTCGTCGAAGCCGGCGATGTTGAAGGTGCCGCGAATCGGGGTCTCGGAGGCGAAGAACAGAAGCTCGTCTCGCGGCATGTCCTTGCCGTTCTGGATCGCGGGCCACAGGCTCCGCCCGTCGGGCTCGAACTCGTTCTGGCGCTAGACGCCCGCCGCCTCCGGGATCGTCGGAAAGACGTCCATCGCAGACATGATCGAGTCCATCGTGGTGGCCGCTTCGATTCCGGCGGGCCAGCGCATCACGCACACGACGCGGATCCCGCCTTCGAAGCTGTCGCCCTTGCCGCCGCGCAGGGGGAGGTTGTCGGCGCCGCCGGTCGCATGCGCCGCGCCGCCGTTGTCGCTGAAGAAGAGCACGATCGTGTCGTCGGCGATGCCTTCTTCGTCGAGCGCGTCGAGCACCATCCCGATCGCCTGGTCCATCGCGCCGACGACGGCGGCGTAGACCGCGCGGGCGGAGGGCTTCAGCGTGAGACGCGCGATCCGGCGCGAGTCGTCGGTCTGTTGGCTCCGCGCGGGCTTCCGGTCGTCGTCCATGTCCGCGTATTTCTCGAGGAGGTCGTCGGGCGCATCGAGGGGGGTGTGCGGCGCGATGAAGGGGATGTAGAGCGATGAAGGGCTTGTCCTCGTCTCGCTCACGGACATCGCGACTGGCTCCCTTGCCGAGCAGGAAGGTCTCGTAGCCGTCTTCGGTGATCGTCTCGCCGTTACGCTGGAAGTCGATGCCGCCCTGATCGTCGAAGGGCGGGAAATAGCCGACCTCCGTGTGCAGGTGGCGGTAGAAATGTTCGAAGCCGCTGGCGCGCGGCGAAGCCTATCGCACTTCGATGGGCGGTCGGCGCCGTGCTTGACGCTCCGAAACCGTCGACCGACCATCGGTCTCCACGCGCACGAGACCACCGCGCGTCGAGGAGGGGCCGATGGATCGGATCCGGAACCGAGCTTGGATCATCGTCGCGCTTGCGGCGCTCGTGAGCGCGAGGGCCGCCGTCGCGCGGGACGCCACCGACTACACCGAAGAACGTGAGACCTGCGCCCAACACGATCCGTTGCGCCAGCCCTTCTTCGGCGACACCCACGTCCACACCGTCTACTCCTTCGACGCGAACGGACAGGACACGCGCAACACGCCGCGCGACGCCTACCGCTTCGCGAAGGGCGAGCGCGTCGGCCTCCAGCCCTACACCGCGGACGGAAAGCCGACGCGCACGGCGCAGCTGAGGCGCCCGCTCGATTTCACCGTGCTGTCCGATCACGCCGAGCTGCTCGGCGAGATTCGCATGTGCTCGACCCCCGGCACGCCGGGCTTCGACTCGGACCTCTGCTTCACCTACCAGATGTTCCGGCCGATGACGTTCAGCTTCTTCGCCGTGAAGAACATGATGATGCGCCAACGCTTCAACTTCTGCGGCGAGGACGGCGAGCTCTGCATCGACGAGGCCCGGGTCGTCTGGAAGGACATCCAGGCCGCGGCCGAAGAGGCCTACGACCGGACGGCCGAGTGCTCGTTCACGAGCTTCGTCGGCTACGAGTGGACCGCCTCGGTCGGCGCGGGCGAGAACCTCCACCGGAACGTCGTCTTCCGAAACGCCAACGTGCCCGACCTGCCCCCGTCCTGGGTCGAGACGCCCTCCGCGTATTCGCTCTGGCAGCACCTCGAGGAGAAGTGCGTCGAGGGCGTCGAAGGCTGCGAGGCCTTCTCGATCCCGCACAACTCGAACATCAGCGGTCCCGGACTGATGTTCGCCTCCGCGAAGCTCGAGAAGCCGCAGGACATCGATCTCCCCGTCGACGCGAAGGAGGCGCGCCTGCGACAGCAGTACGAGCCCCTCGTCGAGATCATGCAGCACAAGGGCGATTCCGAGTGCCATCCCGGCGCGTCGAACGACGAACTCTGCGGCTTCGAGAAGCTCGACTACAACAGCTTCGCCGGCGTGGGGCGCATCGCCGATCAGGGCATCCAGGGCGCCCTCGACATCCCGATCCCCGATCTCACCCCCGACGGTCGCGCCTTCGTGCGCAACGCGCTCCAGAAGGGCGTCAAGCTCGAGAGCGAGATCGGCGTGAACCCGCTCAAGTACGGGATCATCGCGAGCACTGACACGCACCTCGGCACTCCGGGCCTCGTCGCCGAGGACGACGCCAAGGGGCACGGGGGAGCCGGCAGTCGCAACCTCTCGGGCCTCCCCGACGACATCGAATTCAACCCCGGCGGCCTCGCTGTCGTGTGGGCCGAGGAAAACAGCCGCGACGCGATCTTCACGGCGATGCAGCGACGGGAGACCTACGGCACGAGCGGCACTCGCCCCGTCGTCCGCTTCTTCGGAGGCTGGGGCCTCGACAAGGGCATGTGCAAGGGCGACGACTTCGCCGCGCAGGGATACGACGGCGGCGTGCCCATGGGCGGCGACCTGCCGGCCCGCGGCGATGACGACGACGATCCGCGCTTCGCGGTCTGGGCGCTGCAGGACCCGGGCACCGACGGCGCGCCCGGCACGCCCCTCCAGCGGATCCAGATCGTGAAGGGCTGGGTCGAGGACGGCGAGATGAAGGAGAAGGTGATCGACGTCGCCGGCCGAAAGAATCGCGCGAGCGTCGACCTGGAGACCTGCGAGCCGAAGGGCGACGGGCACGCGCAGCTCTGTAGCGTGTGGCGCGACCGAGGCTTCGAGGCCGATCAGAACGCCTTCTATTATGCGCGCGTGCTCGAGAATCCCACCTGTCGTTGGAGTCAGCACCTCTGCGTCGACGCCGGCGTCGATTGCTCGAAGCCCGAGACGATCACGCGCGGCTACGAGGCCTGCTGTGCCGCCAACCATGACCCGGTGATCCAGGAACGCGCCTGGACGTCGCCCATCTGGTACAAGCCCTGATCCCGATGCAGATCCGTCGATCCGTCTTCGTACTCGCCGCCACGCTCCTGGTCACCGCCTGCTCCGGCGAACACCAGGGGCCGGGCACGTCCACCGACGTACAGCTCCCGGAGGCCCACGTCGCCGGTCGCGCCGCGCGACAGGCGGAGGCCCGGGCGGACGTCGGCGTCGGTGCGCGCAAGCAGATCCTCTTCGGTGACCTGCACGTCCACACGACCTTTTCGCCGGACGCGTTCATGACGTCCCTGCCCATGATGGGCGGGAGCGGTCTGCATCCTCCGGCGGATGCGTGTGATTTCGCGCGGCTCTGCGCGGATCTCGACTTCTGGAGCATCAACGATCACGCCGAGGGCATCAGCCCGGCCCACTGGAGCGAGACGATCGACGCCATCCAGGAGTGCAACGCCCGGGCCGGCGATCCGTCCGATCCCGACTCCGTCGCGTTCCTCGGCTGGGAGTGGTCGCAGGTCGGAAGCACGCCCGAAGACCACTACGGGCACAAGAACGTGATCTTCCTCGAGACCGCGCGGGACAAGGTTCCGCGTCGCCCGATCGCGGCGCCGCGCCCCGAGTTCCGGGTGGCGCAGCTGCCGCTCGTGGGCCGTCTGCTCTTCTCGGCGCTCTCGCCCGGCGATGCGCAGCTCTACGCCGACTACGCGCTCTACGCCGAAGAGGTCGCGGCGGTCGAGGCCTGTCCGAGCGGCGTCGATCCGCGCGAGCTGCCCGACGATTGCCACGAGGTCGCGCCGCATCCGCGCGACCTGCACGCGAAGCTCGATGCGTGGGGGACGCCGTCGCTGCTCATCCCGCACGGCACGAGCTGGGGTCTGATGACGCCGCGGGGCTTCGATCTCGCCCGCGAGCTCGAGACCGGCCAGCACGACCCGGACCGTCAGAAGCTCTTCGAGGTCTACTCGGGTCACGGTGCGTCGGAGGTCTATCGCGACTGGCCAGGCGCGTTCGCGTCGGGGGAGGACGCGCTCGTCTGCCCCGCACCGACCGCCGACTTCCTGCCCTGCTGCTGGCGGGCAGGCCAGATCATCCGGGATCGCTGCGAGAACGAGACCGACGAGGATCCGG
This sequence comes from uncultured Spirochaetaceae bacterium, assembly GCA_964488255.1. Lineage (GTDB taxonomy): Bacteria > Myxococcota_A > UBA9160 > UBA9160 > UBA4427 > UBA4427. The sequence goes on from CAZAUR010000020.1 coordinate 23,932, forward strand.
ACGAACCCGGGTGTGCCGTGCGCGAACGCGAGGCGCGCACGCTCTACCTGAAGGCGGGCGCGGCGGGTCACCTGAGCGTGCCCGGTGCCGACGTCGACGATTGGCTCGACTGCGACCAGTGCCGCGATTGCTTCAATCCCGCGTTCTCGCTCCGCCCGGGCGGCTCCGCCCAGAACGCGCTCGCCCTCCGGTCGACGGACGAGCAAGGCGTCGAGCACGCCTATCGCTTCGGCCTGATCGGCTCGAGCGACACCCACGACGCGCGTGGTGGCAACGGCTTCAAGGAGTTCGCGCGGCTCGAGAACACCGAAGCGCTGCGGCGCCATCCGTTGACCGCGCGGATGATGTCGACCAACGCCGAGCCCGAGGCGCGCAGTCGCGAGATCGTCCTCTCGGAGGTCCCACTCCAGGGGCGGCGCGACATGGAACGCGGCGCGTCGTATCTCCTGACCGGTGGGCTCGCAGCGGTCCACGCCGAGGGTCGACGCCGCGATGCGATCTGGCAGGCCTTCGAAGAGCGGGAGGTCTACGCGACCTCGGGTGACCGCATCCTGCTCTGGTTCGATCTGCTGAATGCACCCGAGGGAGAGCGGCCGATGGGCTCGATCGTCGACGGGCAGGTGCAGTCGCCGCGCTTCCGCGTGTCGGCCGCCGGCGCGTTCGAGCAGAAGCCGGGCTGCCCGGAGTTCGTCGGGGAGGCGATGGGACCGGAGCGATTGCAGTCGATCTGCCTGGGCGAGTGTTATCACCCGAGCGACGAGCGCCGCGCGATCGAGCGGCTCGAGATCGTTCGCATCCGCCCCGCGGAGATCGACGGGCCGCCCGTCGCGGAACGGATCGACGATCCCTGGCAGGTCTTCGCCTGCGAGGGCGACGGCGAGGGCTGTCAGGCGGAGTTCAGCGACCCGGACTTCGACCCGGCCGGCGGCGAGCTGGTCTATTACGCCCGGGCGGTCCAGGAGCCGACGCTGGCGGTGAACGCCGGCGGCTTCCGATGCACCTACGACGACGCTGGCAACTGCGTCGAGGTCGCGCCCTGCTACGGGGACGACCGGACCGACGCCCACGACGACTGCCTGTCCGAGAACACCGAGCACGCCTGGTCGAGTCCGATCTTCGTGCGCCCCTGAGACCTGATCGGCGCCGCGTCGTGCCGAATCACGCCGGATCTTCGCGGAGCGGCCGCCAGATCGCGCACGGTCGTGCCCACGGAGCGTCAGCACGCGGCCTGATCCGGCGCGGGGGAGGGTCTCGCCGGCACGCCTTGCTCCGACGGGGCGCGACCCCTAGCCTTGGCGGCCGTTCCAGAACCCGATCCAGAATCGTTCCCGTCAGGTCCCAGATCGTTCCCGACGGACTGCCGAATCGAGGAGGCCCGATCGATGCGTGGCAACCGGATGAAAGAAGCGCCCCAGAGCGAGGTGAACATGACGCCCATGCTCGACGTCGTCTTCATCATGCTTATCTTCTTCATCGTGACCGCATCCTTCGTGAAGGAAGCGGGCGTCGACGTGATCCGACCGCCGGCCCAGACGGCGATCAACAAGGACAAGGGCAACATCCTGATCGCGATCACCGAGAATGGTCAGATCTGGATCGACCGCCGCCAGGTCGACCCCCGTTCCCTGCGCGCCAACATCGAGCGGCTCCACGGCGAGAACCCCCAGGGCTCGATCGTCGTGCAGGCCGATCAGAAGTCCCAGAATCACCTGCTCGTCCAGGTGATGGACGCCGCCAAGGCCGCCGGCGTGAACTCGATCGCGATCGCCGCCGACGGCAGCTAGTCGTTCCGGGCGTCGAGGGTCGTTTCAGCTCGTTCGCCGTTCGCGGCGCGGTGACGTCCGCGGTGAATGGCTCGGCGCTACGAGCGGTCGCGACGCTTCGCGCGCGGCGTGCTTCGCACCGCGCAGCTGAACGATGCGGTCGACGCGCCTGCGCTTGATTTCACCGCAGCCGCCCCCGAGCCACTCACTCGCGTCGAGGCACGGCATTCGCGTTGGGCCCCCGACAAAGCGAGCGGTGCGCACGCCCCTCCTGTGCATACACGGGGAGGTCGGGGGTCGGGGCGCACCGTCCCCCGACCGGCGAACGAGCGACAACACCCGAAAGACGGGTGCGCCGCTATGCGGGCCTCTCGCCTGTGAGGGTGACGCGGTACATGAGGCGGTCGTAGTCGGGGTAGTCGTCGATGGCGTAGTGCTGGAGCCAGCGGTTGTCCCAGAGGGTGACCGTGCCGGGCTCCCAGCGGACGCGGCAGGTGAGCTCCGGGCGCGTGGAGACGTCGTAGAGCATCGCGAGCAAACCGTCGCTCTCGGGCTTCGAGAGGCCGAGGATCCGGTCCGTAAACATCGGGTTCACGTAGAGGCTCTTGCGTCCGGTATCCGGGTGGGTGCGCACGACCGGGTGCTCGGTCTCTTCGTAGATCGCGTCGCTGTAGACGTACTGGATCGCCGCGTCGCCGCTGTACTTCGCGTCGCCGACGGTCTTCGGGTCGTAGGCTTCGCGAGCGGAGTGGATCGCGCGGAGGGGTAGCAGGAACTGCTTGAGCGGCTCGCTGAGCAGGTCCCAGGCGCGCTCCATCGAGGCGTAGACAGTGTCGCCGCCGACCGGCGGGATCTCCACGCCGTAGAGCACCGTCACGCTGCTCGGGCGCTCGAAGAAGCTGTTGTCGGTATGCCAGGACGTGCCGAAGAACGCCTGCTCTCCGGCGGGCTTGCGCACCTCGATGATCTCCGGGTGCGCCTCCATGCCCTTGGCGATCGGGTGGACGTCGGGCTCGCCGAAGATCTTGGCCAGCGCGATGTGGCTGTCGTGGGTCAGCTTCTGGTCGCGGATGCAGAGCACGCCGTAGCGGTGGAACGCCGCGAGCAGCTGTTCCTGGGCCGCCCCGGCGAGGGGACGCGAGAGATCGAGTCCATGGATCTCGGCGCCGAGGGCGCCGGAGAGGCCGCGGAGCTGGAGTTCGGTCGTCATCGTGAGGTCCTCGAGGGGTCGCCAGGGTCCGGTGGCGGGGCCGGTCCGCCCGGCCTGGACCGGCGGGGCGGGGCGGATTCTAGCGCTGTCGTGAGTGGCCCTCAGCGCGTCCGAAGCGACGCACGGCCAGCGGCAGCGCACCGGCAAGATCGCCGGACGACCCGGCGACTGAACCCGATCTGACGGATCGTCATGTCATCTTCCGGTGGCTTCCGGGGGCCCAGGAGCGGTCGGGATCCGGAGGCGAGCCCGCCCCTTTGGGCTGGGGGCAGGGCAGTCGGAGGGATGCATGACCGAGGGACAGGACGGAACGCCGGCGACGCCGTGGCGACCGACGATCACCGCGGAGCGGGCCCGTCAGCTGGCGAAGCGCGACTTCGCGCGCCGGCTCGAAGGGCTGCTCCTCGAGACCGGAGGCAACGTGGCGGAGGTCGCGCGGCGGCTCGGGAAGGACCGGTCGACGGTCCGGTACCACCTGCGGCGGCTCGGGATGCTCGGCGCCGGGGATGCGCCGGCGGACGGCAGCGGCGAATAGCGCGGGCTGAGGCCCGTGAGCGCTGCGGCCGGTGAGCGCAGCGGCCCGTGCGAGCAGCGGCGACTAGCGTCGGCTGCGGAGCGCGACGGCCGCGAGGCCCGCGCCGAAGAGGAGCGCAGCGCCCGGCTCGGGCACGGGCGAACCCGGGGTGCCGATCTGCCTGACGATCGGCTGGACGTCGTCGACGTCGAGGATCACGTCGCCCTGGAGCCCCGCGATGTCGAGGGTCTTGACCTTCAGCTCTTCGAGGAAGAGCGGACCGTCGTTCTCGAGCGGAAGCTTCTTGATGAAGTCGTCGCCGAGCTCCTTGATGCGGAGGTCGACGAGGCCCTGCTTGCGGATGTCGTTCACCTGGATCGGGCCATCGGTGAATTCGACGGTGCGCACGATGGTCGAGAAGTCCATGGTGCCGCCACCGAAGATGTCGATCTTGAGCTTCTGGTGGCGGACGTCGGTCGTCACGACGATCGAGGGAGAGACGGCCGTGGATCCCGAATCTCCGAATCCGATCTCGAGCGCCTGGGCCGTCGGCGCCAGGGCGAGGGCAGCGATCGCGCCGGCGAGGGGTGCGCGACGCAGGAAGTTTTTTCGGATTCGTTCGATCAACATCGGTATTTGCCTTGCCTTGCCGCGGCCCGCCGCGGGGTTCAATGGCGACGGGGCAGGTCGCCTGGGAGAGCGTGGAGAGATTCTACCGGAACCCGTTCTCGATTCCTGACATATGAGTGGCCACGACGGGCCGAATGGGTTCACGATCCGTGTTATTCAACGGCTTTGCGCAGCTCTTGCAGCGCGCCTGCGCGTGCGATGCGACGTCCTGCGGAAGGCGTGTCCGCAGCCCGCTTCGAAGCCCGGGTTTCGGGCCGCAGTTGCGCGATCTCCCGCCGGCCAGTTCAATCCCGACGAGGGGGGGGGAGCGTGGAGCAGACGCAGTCGACCGCGGAGGGGACGCCGCCCGGCGCCGAGCTGACGCCGCGCGCGATCGGTCTCGGGCTCGCGCTTGCTGCGATCCTCGGTGCTGCGAACGTGTACCTGGGACTGAAGGTCGGGATGACCGTCTCGGCCTCGATCCCCGCCGCGGTCGTGGCGATGTTGATCCTTCGCCGGTTGCTACGAACCGGGACCGTCCTCGAAGCGAACCAGGTGCAGACGGCCGCGTCGGCCGGGGAGTCCCTCGCGGCGGGCATCCTCTTCACCGTTCCGGCGCTGCTTCTGATCGGCGTGTGGACGCGCTTCGAGTTCTGGCCGACGACGCTCATCGCCATCGCTGGCGGCTGGCTCGGCGTGCTCTTCATGATCCCGATGCGCCGGGTCTTCATCGAGGACAGTCCGGAGCTGCCTTATCCGGAGGGCGTGGCGTGCGCCTCGGTGCTCGAAGCGGGTGCCGCAGACGCGGACGACGGCGGCGAGGGCGGCGCGCGGGTGCTGCGCGGCGGCCTCTTCGGGGCGGCGATCAAGCTCGCCGTCAGCGGCTTCGGGTGGATCCGCGGAAGCGTCGAGGGCGCCCTCGCGCTCGGGCCGGGTCGATCGTTCTTCGTCGGCGGCGACGTGTCGCCGGCGCTGCTCGCGGTCGGTTACATCGTGCGCCTCGAGGTCGCCGTGCAGATCTTCCTCGGCGGGGCGCTCGGTTGGTGGGTGCTGATTCCGCTCGCCCCCGAGCTCGTCGCCCATCTCGCGCCGGAGTCCGCAGCCCTCGCGGAGGTGGCGGCGAACGACGTCTCGGGACCGGCGACCGACCGGGCATGGGGGATCTGGTCGAGCGGCGTTCGCTACGTGGGCGTCGGGGCGATGGCCGTCGGCGGGATCGCGGCGCTGGTGCGCGTCCGGGTCGGTCTCGCCCGCGCAGTGCAGGAATTGCGCGGCGGCTGGTCCGCGTCGGGAGACGGCGAGGACCTGTCGTCGCGGGTCGTGCTGATCTTCGCGTCGGCGTCCGCGCTGCTCGTCTTCGCGCTCTACGTCCAGTTCACCGATGACGTCGCGATCGCGGCCCTCGCTGCCGTCGTCATGCTGGTCGCGTCCTTCTTCTTCGTCGGCGTCGCGAGCTACATCGTCGGTCTCGTGGGCAACAGCAACAGCCCGGTGTCGGGGATGACGATCACTGCGGTGCTCGCGACGGGCGGGCTGCTTTGGCTCTTCGGGTACGACGGCCTCCAGGGCATGGTCGCGACCCTCGGCGTCGCGGCCATCGTGTGTTGCGCGGCCTGCACCGCCGGCGACGTCTGCAACGACCTCAAGACCGGCGCCCTGGTCGGCGCGACGCCGCGCCGACAGCAGACGATGCAGCTGATGGGGGTGGTCGTCGCGGCGCTCGTGATGGCGCCGGTCCTGCAGCTCCTCCACGACGCCTACGGAATCGGATCGCGGGCGCTCGCCGCGCCGCAGGCGAGTCTCTTCGCGAGCCTCGCTCGCGGCTTCTTCGGAGGCGAGGCGCTGCCTTGGGGGCTCGTCGCCCTCGGCGCGGGGATCGGGCTCGTCGTGCTGCTCGCGGACGGATTGCTCGCCGCGCGCGGGAGCGGTTTTCGACTCCACCTGATGCCGGTCGCGGTCGGTCTCTACCTGCCCTTCGGACTCGCGCTTCCGATCCTGCTAGGCGGCCTCGTGGAGCTCGTCACGCGTGCACGCGCCGAGACGGAAGCGGCACGGGGCTCCTCGCCGGGGGTCCTCTTCGCATCCGGGGCCGTCGCGGGCGAGGCGTTGGTCGGCGTGGGCATCGCGCTCGTGATCGGTCTCGGTATCGAAGTCGGCCACGCCGACTACGCGGGCGCCGGGCTCGTCAGCCTGATCGCTGCGCTCGCCGCGGTCGCGATCTTCGCGCGCGCGACCCGCGGCTAGGGCTTCGATCGTTCATGCGCCGCCCGGCGGAGCGGCCGACGCGAGAACGGATCAGAGCTCGCCGATCTTCCGCTGGAACGCGAACTCCGTCGGCTCCGCGATCAGCGTGTCGTAGGCACTGTCGAAGCCTTCGCGTCCGCCGGGCGCCGAGATCACGACGGCGGGGACGAAGAGCAGTCCGCCGACGATGACCCGCGCGGTCGCGAGGGGACGCACGAGGACGAGATCGAGCACCGACGACGTGACTTCCTGCGCTCGCGAACCCTCCCAGTTGAACGACGCCGCCTGGGCGGGCAGCGGGCTGGCGAGCAGCGCGATCGTGGCGAGGATCGCGAGTCGGTGGCGGATCGTTCGAAGGGCGCGCATGCAGGGACCTCTCGGGTTGGGTCGACGAGAAACTTCATCCTAGCAGCCGTGCCCGATTCCGGCGCGCCCAGGCCGGCCCCTGGATGACGGCGTTTCAGCGGCCGCCGCGCATTCGGGTGAGCACCGCGTCGCGGGTCGCGACGAGCGCCTCGCGCTCCCGATCGACCTCCGTTCGCGCCTCCGCCGCCGCGTCCCCGGCGCCGAAGAGCGGCAGGCGCCGCTCGGCTTCCCCGAGGCGCCGCTCCGCCTGGTGAAGGGTGCGCAAGGCGTCCCGATGGCGCGCTTGTTCGCTCGCGTCCCGGGCCGTCTCGCGCAACAGCCCCGTCACGCGCAGCTCGTCCGCGAGCCAGGCGCCGGGGTCGGTGAGGCGTCCGACGTCGGGCGAGCGCGTGGCGGCCTTGGCGGCGAGCAGCGCCTCTCCGTGATGCGCCGCCGCCTGCGCGGCGTCGCCGCGGCAACGCTCGAGGCGTGCCAAGCCGCTGTGTCGTTCGCTGCGGGCGTCGTTCGCCGGCGGGAGCCACGGGTCGACCCCGGCGGACCAGTCGTCCCAGGCGGTGATCATGCGACCACAGCCATCCGCGTCTCCAGCTTCGATCGCAGCGTCCCCCACGGCGAGCATGCCGCGCTCGAGATGCCGGGCCCAACGGTCCGCCTGGACGAACGCCAGCCCCAGAAAAGCGAGCACGAGGGGCAGGGCGCTCGCTGCGCCCTGGCGCAACCGTTCGCCGAACGACCACGCCGCGCGCTCACGCTGCCGCCGCGGCTCCGCGGCCTCGATCTCGGCGCGCAATTTGTTCGCGCACGCGCCCTGATCGACGACCGAGTCGAGGTCGGTCGCCAGCATGCGCGACTCACAGGCGACGAGGAGTGATTGGGGTCCGAGCTGTCGCAGCCCGTGCGCGAGGGCGGCCTTCGCGTCGTCGACCTGCGCGCGCTCGAGGTGGTGCCGCGCGAAGCGCGCGTAGTAGTTCGCGCGCGCCGCCTGGTCCGAGTCCGCTCGACCGAGCACGGCATCGAGGAAGAGGCGCACGTCACTGCGCACGCCACCGGAGAGCTCGACGGCGAGCGTCGCGTGCCCGACCAGCAGCAGCGGGTTCGCCAGGTCGAGACAAGCGACAAGCGCCGGCCCTTCGAAGAGCGGAGAGGCACCGGGTGGGGTGCCGGTCGCGATCCGGCCGAGGAGCCAGGCCGACTGGGCGAGGGCCGGGGCGAGGGCGAGGGCCACGCGACCGATGCGATGGCGGCGGGGGGCGCCCGAGCGGGCGACGGTCGCTCCGGCGATCGGCCAGCTGCCGAGCACGAGATCGATCGGGCCGATCGCGCGGTCGAGCCGCCCGGGCCCGGCGCCGAGTCGGATCTCGAACACGCGGAAGCCGAAGAGCGGCGCGACACCCGCGCGGACGGTTTCACGGACGACCATGACGACGAGCGCCGCCAGGGGCAGCCCGACGACGCCGTTCGCCGCGATCCAGATCCACTCCGACACGATCCCTCCCGTCGACCCCATTCGGCATCGGGTCCACCTGGGGTGGATCGACCCCCCTCGAGCGCGTCTTGAGACCGAGCCGCTGCCGTCGGGCCCCGGCGGCGCCCGAGGGGGGTGGGTCCGTTATCCTCGGAATCGGGGGGACATCTTGAGCGAGACGCCGCAACCGCCGACCGCGCTCGGAGACACGACCGCGCTCACGCGCCGCATCCTGATCGGCCTCGCCGCCGGTTTCGGAACCGGCGTCCTGTTGAACTGGGCCGCGTCGGCCGGGGCGACCGGCCTCGTCGACTTCGCCGTCGGCGGCGTCCTCCATGTGGGCGGCGAGATCTTCCTCGCGAGCCTCAAGCTCCTGATGGTCCCGCTCGTGCTCGTGTCGCTGGCGTGTGGCACCGCCGCCCTCGACGACGTGACCCGCCTCGGCCGGATCGGCGGCAAGACCCTCGGCCTCTATCTGACGACGACGGCGATCGCGATCAGCCTGGCGATCACCGTCGCGGTCATCGTCGGTCCAGGCATCGGCGGCGACTTCGAGACCGCGGCCCTCGAATACTCGGCGAAGGAGGCGCCGAGCCTCGCGCAGACGCTGATCGACATGGTGCCGACGAATCCGTTCAAGGCGATGGCCGAGGCGAAGATGTTGCAGATCATCGTCTTCGCGATCCTGCTCGGTGTCGCCATGACCCTCGCCGGCGAGTCGGGTCGCGAGCTGCTGCGCTTCTTCGAGTCCGCCAACGACGTGATCATGAAGCTCGTCTTCGTGCTGATGCAGGTCGCGCCCTACGGCATCTTCTGCCTGATCGCGAAGTCGATCGCGGTCCAGGGCCCGGACCAGATCTGGAAGATGATCTGGTATTTCGGAACCGTGTTGGTCGTGCTGTTGCTGCACGCGACGCTGACGTACCCGATGATGCTCGTGATGCTGGGCCGGGTCTCGCCGCTGCCGTTCTTTCGCAAGCTGCGCGCGCCGATGAGCGTCGCGTTCGGCACCGCGAGTAGCGGCGCGACGCTGCCGGTCACGCTGCGAACGGTCGAAGAGCGGCTCGGCGTCGACGAGTCGGTTGGCTCGTTCACGGTGCCGCTCGGCGCGACGATCAACATGGATGGCACCGCGATCATGCAGGGCGTCGCGACGGTGTTCATCGCGCAGGTCTACGGCGTCGAGCTCGGGATGACGGGCTTCCTGACCGTCGTCGTGACGGCGACCCTCGCCTCGATCGGGACCGCGGGCGTGCCGGGTGTCGGCACCGTGATGCTCGCGATGGTGCTCGAGCAGATGGAGCTGCCGGTGGAGGGCATCGCGATGATCCTGCCGGTCGACCGGCTCCTCGACATGACCCGGACGGCCGTGAACATCACCGGCGACGCCGCAGTCTCCTGCATCGTCGCCCGCAGCGAAGCCAAGCTCGACCTCGAGGTCTACCGGGCCGAGTGAGCCGCGGCTTTGCCGCCCCCGGTCGCGTGCGCCAACATGCGAGCCGCGCCGCGGGTCCCGCTCGCCGCGCGTTCCGCCGGTCTCGTCCGGTCCACCCCAGAAGACCTCTCCGGTCAGAACAGGAATCCCCCGATGAAGCTCTACACGAGTATGGGTCCCAACCCGCGCGCAGTGACCATCGCCGTCGCCGAGCTCGGCACCGACGTCGAACTCGTCCAGGTCGACCTGATGGGCGGCGAGAACCGCCAGGACGAGCACCTCGCCCGCAACCCCGCCGGCCAGGTGCCGACCCTCGAGACCGATGACGGTGCATTCATCGCCGAGATCACCGCGATCATCGAGTACCTCGACGAGAAGGCGGGCGGCTCCCTGATCGGTGCGACCGCCGAGGAGCGCGCAGAGACGCGCATGTGGACCCGTCGCGTCGACCTGAACATCCTCGAGACGATGGCCAACGGCTTCCGCTTCTCCGAGGGCCTGCCGATCTTCCAGGATCGCGTGCACGTCATCCCGCAGGCCGCGGACGACCTCAAGCAGATCGCCCAGGAGCAGCTCGCGAAGCTCGACGGTCTGATCGAGGGCCGCGAGTTCCTGTGCGGCAATCGCTTCACGATGGCCGACATCCTGCTCTTCGCGTTCCTCGAGTTCGGCTCGGCGATCGGCCAGACCCTCGACCCGAAGTGCGGGAACCTGCAGGCCTGGTACGCGCGCGTGGCCGCGCGCCCCTCGACGGCCCAGAGCTGAGCCCTGCGGCGGAGCCCCGTCTCCGCCTGATGCGGAGCCCCGTCTCCGCCTAACGCCGACTCCACTCGCCCGCTTCGAGCGCCGCCTCGAAGCGGGCGAGCTTGCTCTCGCGCGCGAACCCGCGGGTGCCGATCTCGCGCTCGAGCCACGCGGCGAGGGCGCGATGCGTACGTGCGAGATCGAGCGGGTCCTCGGACGCGGGGTCGATCTCGACCTCGATCTCGTAGTCGACGCGATTCCCGGGCAGGGTGGTGCGGTCGAGCTCGATCGGGACCTCGAAGGCGCCTTCCGTGTCGACGAGGGTGAGCGCGCCGATCGTCCGCTCGTTCTCGAACGAACCGAAGGTCCGGAGCGGTCCGTCGGCGGTCGTTCGTGTGAGTCGATCGAGGAGGTCGAGGAGCGGCGCGTCTGCGTTCGCCCCGGCGCGCCATCGCTCGGTCGCATCCCTCAGGTCGAGCCCCCGGTCGAGTGCCTCGCGGAGTGACTCCGGGAGGCGCTCCTCCTCGAGCTCGATACGACGCGTGACGACGTCGCGTCCCTCTCCGGCGTCCGCCTTCACCGTCAGGAGGACCCGGCTCCCGCTCGACCGCAGCCGGACGCCGATTCGGGCGCTCCGCAGCGGGCGACCGGGACCGTCGAAGAAGTGATTCACCTGGCGCACGACGCGGCTCGGCGCGATCCGATCCCGCACCCGCTCCCAGGCGGTGGCATTCGGTAGCCCGAGCTTCAGCTCCGTCTCGTGCCACCGAGTCACGTAATTCCCTCGTCGGTCTCGGGTGCCCCCCGGATTGATCGGGACGGCCCTTGCTCCGCACCGATGTCGCCGGCTGCGCTCGATGCTAGATTCTTTCGCCGTGTGGCCAAAGGAGGGCGGCCCTGGCGGAGGCATCCGCCGCGCCCTCGAACGGATCGTCGTTCTCGTCACCGGCCGGAGATCTCCGGATCGGATGAGCGGTGCGGCGCAGCCGGGAGGGCACGGAGTTTGGGCAAGCGACTGTACGTTGGGAACATCCCCTTCTCGGCGACCGAAGAAGAGCTGCGTGAGGCGTTTGGCGCTCACGGAGCCGTCTCCGGCGTCGACGTGATCATGGACCGCGAGACCGGACGGCCGCGGGGCTTCGCCTTCATCGAGATGGAGGATCCGTCGGCCGCCGATGCCGCGATCCAGGCGCTCGATGGGACGGATTTCGGCGGACGGAACCTGCGCGTGAACGAAGCGCAGGAACGTCGTGGGGGAGGCGGCCGGCGCTAGTCGCGCCCGAACGCACCCGACCGAGCGCACCGACGCCACCCGCCTGAAACACGGCGCGAACAGAGGAACCACTCTCAGAGTGGAGGGACGCCCTCGCTCCGGATCACCGGGGCGGTCGATCGGCGGCCCGGGACAGATCAAGGAACACGGACCTTCGAAGCGGCCGCCTCTCCGAGGCGACGCACGAGGGTCCTAGATGCGGCGACCGGACGGGGGACCCGGACCAGCGATGCGGTCCAGGGGCCAGCGCCGCGCAGGAGGAATCGAGATGGCACGTGCAAGTCGAATGAGCGTTCTCAAGCGCAAGCGGGAGAGCGAGAAGGCGGAGAAGGCCGCGCGCAAGCGCGAGATGCGCGCCATGGAGAAGGAATTCGGCACGAAGAAGGAGAAGGAGACCGGCGAGGCGACCCAGGAAGACCTCGAAGCCTACGGTCTCGTCTCGACGGACGAAGAGGAAGAGGTCGAAGACGGAGACGTCTGAGCAAGATCGTCCAGGCTGCGGAGCCCTCGATCGAGTCGGCGTACGCCCGGCTAGGCCGGCCGATCTCCGATGATCGTGAGCCGCTCCATGGTGCGTTCCTGCGGCCAGTAGTCGCTCGAGGCGTAGTGCTGGGTCGAGCGATTGTCCCAGAACGCGACGCTGTCCTTCTCCCACCGGAACCGGACCTGGTACTCCGGGACCTCGGTCTCGTGGAAGAGCCGGTCCAGCAGCGCCTGGCTCTCGTCCTCCGCCAGCCCGTCGATGTGGCTGGTGAAGATCTTGTTGACGTAGAGGCAGCGGCGCCCGCTGATCGGATGCGTTCGAACGATCGGGTGGCGCGCGGGCGGAAACTCTTCGCGCTTCGCCGCGCGCTCCTCGTCACTGAGCGCGATGCCGAAGGTGTGGATGAAGTCGTGGATCGCGAAGCGTCCCTCGATCTCGGCCTTGAGGTCGTCCGCGAGACCTTCGTAGACCGCCTCCATGTCCGTCCAGAGCGTGTCACCGCCGACGCTCGGCACGGCGTGGGCCCGAAGCACGGAGCCGAGGCTCGGCGTTTCGCGCCAGCTCACGTCGCTGTGCCAGTTGTTCTCGACGCCCACGACGTTCTCATCCTTCTCGAACCGGATCACCTCGGGCGCTTCGCCCTCGGGCAGGAAGGGGTGGACCTCGAGCTCGCCGAAGTTCCGCGCGAACGCCGCGTGCTCCGACTGCGAGATCGACTGGTTCCGGAAGAAGAGCACCTTGTACTCGACGAGGGCGCGCTCTATGTCGGCGACGAGGGGCGCCGCCATCGGCTTCGAGAGGTCGACGCCACGCACCTCTGCACCGAGGCAAGGACTCTGCGGCACGACCCCGAAGTGGTCGAAGGCGAGGGCGTCGAGGCGCTCGCGGATCCCGGCGATCTGGCGGCGAGGGCCGTAGTGGGTCGGGCGATGGGCAGTGAGCGCAGCGGACATGGCGGGGTCTCCTGATACCTGGCGGCGCCGGGCGATCGACGAGGCTCGAAACGACGACGCCCCGGTCGATCGCGCGAGCGTACGCGCGGCCGCCGGGGCGTGCCAGGGTTCGCCGAGGAAGGCGAACCCGGTCGGTCGGACCGTCAGGACCCGTTGTAGCTGTTCTGCAGCTCGTTGATCAGCCAGGCGGCTTCCGCGGGCGTCTTGCCCATCGTGATGAACGCCTGCTCGAGGTCGACCAGAAACTGCCCGGGCGTCGGCGGAACGATCGTGCCGCCGGGGCCGGCCGCGTTGTAGTAGGTCATCCAGACCATGTTCTTCGCCTGCATGATGAACTCGATCTGCTGCTGCGTGAACGACGCCACGAGGGCCGCGGCGCTGCCGATCGAGCTGTCGGGGTCGTTCGGATCTTCGATCAGCTCGTTGATGGTGGCCGGGTCCTCTTCCGCGAGCTCCTCCATCTTGCGCGCGTAGTCGTCCTGGGCCGACATGGTCTGGCGCTCCGCCATCTCGCGCATCATCGTCCGGCGCATCATGGATTCGTCGCCTCCGGGCGACGCTCCGCCGTTCCGCCGGCGCGCCATCTCCATCATCATCCGCTTCTCACGCATGGTGCCCATCTGCTCCGGAGACATCGACGTCGCGTCTGGAAGCACGCTCACCGGGTCCGCCGATCCCATCGGATCGACGGAGTTCATGTGGTCCGCCGGATCGCCGGGCCCGACGCTCGGGGCCGGGGACGCCGGCACCGGGCGACCTTCGTCGCTCATCCGATCCTTCATGCGCGCCTTCATGCGATCCCGCGCGCTCTCCGAATCCGGGCGGTCCGTCGAGTCGTCGTTGGCGAGCGCCGCCTTCTTCTTGTCGGCTTCTCGCTTCATCGCGCGGAGGCGCTCCGCCACTTCGGGCTTGCGCTCGGCGGCGCGCTGGAGCACCTCGGCGTTCGTCGCGCGGTGCAGCACGGCGCGGGCCTGGTCGAGGTCGTTCGCGCGCGAAGGTCGCTCACGGCGCGCGCCGATCTCGCGCCCGAAGTCCTGCCAGCTCGCCCACGGATCGCCTTCCGGCGCGAGGTCGAGCTCGATCGCATGCCCGGGACCGCCGGTGGCGAGGAAGCCCTCACGAACCAGGGTCTCGAGCGCATCGGACATGCCCGCTTCGCGGACGCCGACCATGCCGCGATAGACCGCGACCTCTCCGACGTCGCCTGTCGCGTCGACGCCGAAGCGGGTGCCCTTCACGCTGACCACGACGGTCGGCGTGTGCACCTCGAAGCGTCGACCGGCGCGGCGCAGCACGTCGAAGAGCGAGTTGCCCTCTTCGAGGTCGACGCGGTCGGCGTTCTCGCTCGCGCTGGGAAGTCGCAGCATCGAGTTCTCGTGTACGCGAACGCTGCCGGCGGCCATCGAGATCTCGACGCGACCGTCGGCGCCGGTGCGGATGCGGTCGTCGGGCTCGATGCGGTCGCCGGCCGAGAGCGTCCGCCACTGCGGCGGCTCGCCGCGGCCGAGCTCGACGTCGCCGGATACCTGCTTGGCGACGTTGTCCGCGAAGGCGGACAACGCGAGCAGGCACGCGCTGGCGAGCGACACGAGGAAGGTCGCGGTGCGGCCGCGACTTCGGGTCTTCTGGGTGGAAAGAATCATCGGGTCGTCTCCGATGGAGCGGGCCCTCCGGCCCGGTGGAACGGTGTTCAGTCGTACGCGAAGCGGAGCACCGCTCCGATCACGTGCTTGTCGTAGTCGAAGGGATCGACGTTCGAGCGGCGCCAGGTTCCGCGCCAGTACATCTCGAACCGGATGTAGTCGACGATCTCGCGGCTCACGTCGATGCGCGCGCTTCCGATGTGATCGCGCCGCTTGCGCAGCTCGAAGGTCTGGAGAAAGTGCGTGTTGTTGTTGTTGTGATAGCGGTCGTGGCTGTACGTGCCCTGGAGCCGCAACCGCAACGCGAGCGGGAGCTCGAGGTTCGCGAGCGCCCGCATGCGGATGCCGTCGAAGTCGTAGTCGCCGTCGATGCCCGAGGTCGTGCCGGAGGTGTCGGCCTGGGTCAGGCTGTGCGTCCAGCTGAAGGAGAACGACGTCCAGGAACGGTTCATCGGCAGGGGTAGGAAGTGCTCGAGGCCGAGCTGGAACGACACGCCATCGCGCTCGAATGCGGGGACCGGGGTGGGGTCGTGGTAATCGAAGAATTCGACCTGGGCGAAGCCACGCAGCGCCCCGAGCTTCGGCCCGAAGGAGCGGATCAGGCTGGGGCGGACCGCGGCGCCGAAGAGCTCTGCGTCGAGGTCCTGGAGCGTGTTCGTCGCGTAGGCGTCGAGGCGCGCGACCCACGCGTCCGTGATCTGGTGGCTCGCGCTCGCGAAGAGCGTATTGCTCAGGAGGTCGTAGAGCTCCAGGTGCTCGTGGATCGACTGGTCGTAGCGCCAGCCGACGGTGACCATGCTCTTCTCGCCGATCCACGGGCGGCCCGAGATGCCCGCGCCCCAGATCCAGCGGAAGTCGTCCTTGTCGCTCGCGGCGATCTGGTTCTCCTGGTTCTCGAGGGTCACGTTGTCGTCCCACTCGATGCCGCCGTAGGCATCGATGCGATAGCGGCGCTCCATGCTCAGGAGCTCGCGCTGTCGCAGCAGCAGACGAGCGCGCAAGGCGGTGTCGCCGGTCGGATCGAGCTCGAGGATCGTCTTGAGCAGCTCGACGGCGCCGTCGTCCTGTCCGAGCTCGAAGAGCCCGAGCGCGCGGGCGAGGAGCGTCTCCGCCCGGAGCGTGGGTTCGAGGCGGCCCGCGACCCGAAGCTCGCGATTCGCCGCCTGGATCTGGCCCATCCCGCGGAACACCAGGCCGCGGTAGAAGCGGGCCATCGCGTCTCGGGGCGACGCGGCGAGGTGCGCATCGAGCAGGTCTGCGGCCTCGGCCCACGCGCCGTGCGTGACGAGCTGGCGGGCGATCGTGACGCGCGCGCGCGGATGTCGCTCGGGCCACGCGTTCACGAAGGTCTGGGTGGTGGCGAGCGCTTCGTTCGCGTGCCCCGCCGTCGCGAGCTTGCGCGCGAGGGCCCAACGCAGGTCCGGGTCGCCGGGGTGACTCGCGACCGCTTGTCGCAGTCGGTCGAGGGGCGAGAGCCCGACCTCGGCCCCGACGGGCGCGGCGGACACGACGGCGGCGATCACCGTCAACGCAGTCAGCAGTTTCCTGAGGCCCCTCATTCTGGATTCCCCTGACAGCTGGAGCGCGCGATCAGCTCGAGCATCTCGTCCCCCTGATCGCGGAGGACTTCGAAGAAGAGGTCGACGAGCTCCGGGTCGAACTGCGTGCCCCGGCCCTTCATGAGGAGGTCGCGGACCTCCGTCTGCGTGAACGCCTTCTTGTAGGGACGCCGCGTCGAGAGCGCGTCCCAGACGTCGACGATCGCGACGATGCGGGCCGCGAGCGGGATCTCCTCGCCGACGAGGCCTTCCGGGTAGCCCGAGCCGTCCCACTTCTCGTGGTGGTGCATCACGCAGTGGAGCGTCGTCTCGTCGAGCCCGACGACGGGCGCGACGATGCCGGCGCCGATCTCCGGATGCTTCTCCATCTCCCGCCGCTCGTCGCCGGAGAGTCGCCCCGGCTTGTTGAGCACCGAGTCGGGGATGCCGATCTTGCCGACGTCGTGGAGCAGCGCACCGAGCTCCATCGCCCGGATCTCCTCGTCGTTCATGCCGAGCCGCACGCCCATCAGCGAAGAGAAGGCGGCGAGGCGACGGCAGTGCTGGTCCGTGTAGCCGTCGCGGGCCTCGACGGCGCTGGCGACCGCCGCGATCGAGGACTCGAAGGTCTCCCGCAGGCGATCGATCAGGCGGAGGTTCTGGGCCGTGAGCGCGAGCTGCGCACCAACCGTCGCGATCGTACGGCGCTGGATGGAGTCGACCTCGGCGCCCACGCGACAGAAGACGACGAGCACGCCGACCGGATCCTGGCCTGCGACCAGCGGCGCGTACACGAGGCGTGCGCCGGGCTGGAAGGGGTCGTCGACCTCGGACCCCTCACCATTCGCGAGCGTGCGCGCGGCGAGGGCGTCGTCGACGATCAGCTGGCCATCGTCGTCTTGCTGAGGACGCCACTCGATGCGCTCCCGGCCGAGCTCGCCGCGCGAATTCGCGCGCATCAGCACGACGCCGCGCGCACTCACGACGTCGCCGAGGAGCTCGAGGGCGAGCTCGAGTCCCGTCGTCGGTGTCGGCCGGCTCGCGGGTCCGGCTTCGACGGAAGCCGGGACGTCGCCGAGCCGCGCGAGCGCCGTGAGCGAAGATTCCTGGGCGGCGGCTCGGGCGCGGATCCGACTCTGGAGTCGCTCGATGCCCAGCGCGTACTGCAGGGCGATCAGTCCCGTGGCGAGCGTGACCGGCATGGCGAGGGCGCCGTACCAGACTCCGGCCCAGGCACACACGACGAGGCCGAGTCCGACTCCGGCGAAGAGCGCGAAGCGGGCAAGGGCATTTCCGCCCGCGCGCGGGCGCGTCGCGACGGCGAGGCCGACGAAGAGCGCGAGCACGGCCCAGGTCGGAACGGCGCGGAGGACGGGCTCGCCCATCGCCTCGGCCGCGGCCGTGCGGTAGCCGATCGCCTGGATCATGACGCCCGGGAGCGCCGGTTCGACCGGCGTCGCCCAGAGGTCCTGGAACTCGGCGGCGGTCGCGCCGATGAATACCGAGCGGCCGTCGAAGACGACGGGGTCGAAGTTTCCCTCGACCAGGTCGATGTAAGCGACGGTCGGAATCCGCGGGAAGGCCCGGCGGAAGTCGACGAGGGTGTCGGCGTGGGCGGTCGCGGCGTGCTCGACCCGCGCGCGCAGGTGCTCGGGGGTGGCGACGGAGAGGGCGGCTCGGGCCAGCGACGGGATCGGGTCACCGCCGATGTCGCTCGCGCGCGGGGCGTTCCGGACGACGCCGTCGGAGTCGATCGGGACGAGCACGCTGCCCAGTTCGGCGGCGGCCCCTTCGAGCCCCGGGATCGGGCGGTTCACGATCTCGAGCTCGGCGCCGCCTTCGAGGCGTTGGGTCTGGGAGAACGTCGCCAGCACGACCCGACCGCTCTCGCGAAGGGCGTCTTCGAAGCGCCCGTCCTCGGCCTCGGTCGTCGCGGACGAGAAGTCGATGTCGAAGGCGATCGACGCGGCGCCGGCTTCGTGGAGTCGGTCGACGGCTTCGGCATGAACGCTGCGCGACCACGGCCAGGACTCGCTCGCGCGCAGGCTGCGCGGATCGATCGTCACGACGGTCACGTCGGGCAGGGCGAGCGTCGGGGTCGGACCGTTCGTCGGTGCGACCCGGATGAACGTGTCGTGGAGCCGACGATCGAGGACGTCGCCCACGCCTAACAGCTGTGCCGCGCCCGCGATCGCGACGGCGACGCAGGTGGGCACGGCAGCGAGCCACTTCGGGTGAATACGGGCGCGGTTGCTCATCCGAAGGACTGAATCGGCGAGGCGAAAAACCCCCTTGAGTCCCCGTCGGCAGGCCAGCGGCAGGCCATCGGGTGTTTCACGCATTTGATCCGCGACGTGTGCGCGGCGGGCGCAGCCGTCCGGCATCGCGCTCGCAGAGCCGCGCGCCCACCGTGACGCCCGTGACTGCGCCCGACCGGTCGCCGAGAGGCAGTCGTGGCGATTCGTCCCGGCGATTCAGTCGAGCAGCACGAGCACGATGCCGAGGACGGTGAGCCCGATGCCCGGGAGCTGACGCACGAGTTCGCGCTCGCCCATCAAGCGGATGCCGAGGGCGACCGCGAACAACGCTTCGATCTGGCCGACGGCCTTCACGTAGGCGACGAGCGTGAGGGAGAAGGACCAGAACCAGCAGAGACTCGCGGTGAAGCCGGCGGAGCCGATCAACAACATCCGCGGCCAGAGCGTGCGGACGGCGCGGAACGATGCGGGCTCGCGCCACGCGATCCATCCGGAGAGCAGGACCACCTCGATCCAGGTCGTGTGGAAGAGGGTCTGGACGGCGCCCTCGAAGAACGTGACGTCCGGGTCCGCCGAGCGGATCGCGCCGTTGGCGAGCTTGATCGCGAAGCTGGCGAACACGAGCAGGACCGCGCAGAGGAGCGCGTAGCCACCGGCCGGACCGAACCGGAAGGCCTGGCGGATGCCGCCGATTCCGCCTTCCCGGGCGAGGTTGATGGACACGACCCCGACCGCACAGATGGCGATGCCGGCGGCGCCGGTCGCCGCGGGCATCTCGCCGAAGACGAAGGCGCCGACGATCGCAGTCAGCAGCACCTCGAGCTTGTGGAAGACGATCGACTCGCCGAAGCTGCCGCGGGCGAAGGCGGTCACGAGCGCCACGTTCGCGAGCAGCTGCGTGATCGCGGCGACGGCGCAATAGCCGAGGAACCTCGCGTCGAGGGTCGGCCAGCCGCGCTGTGCGGCAAGGGCGGCGACCGCGAGCGTCGCCCAGGGAAGACAGAACGCGAAGCGCGACCAGCTGTTGAGGGTCGGCGAGACCCGCGACGAAACCGTCTGCGCCGTCGCGTTCCGGGTCGTCTGGGCCAGGGCACCGATCGACGCCAGCACCACCCAGAGCTCGATCCCGAAGACGTCGCTGCCGTCGCCGAGGCTCAAATCGCCGCGCCCTTCTCGGGTCGCGGCCGGACGAAGCGCGACCGGGCGAGTTCGACTTCGGCGCGGCTATCGCACGCGCCCGCGTGGTCGTTCACGATCCCCATCGACTGCATGAACGCGTAGGCGGTCGTCGGGCCGAAGAAGCGGAAGCCGCGTGCCTTGAGCGCCTTGGCCATCGCCCGGGACTCGTCGGTCTGGGTGACCGCCAGCAGGCTCTTCTCGTCGAGCCGCTTCGGGCGGTTCGCGTCGTCGGGCTCGAAGGACCAGAAGAAGGCAGCCAGCGATCCGAACTCGTCCCGGAGTACGCGCGCTTGCCGGGCATTGTTGAGCGTGGCCTCGATCTTGCCCCGATGGCGGACGATCCCGGCGTCCTTCAGCAGGCGCTCGACACTGCGTTCGTTCCAGCGCGCGATCCGCTCGAACTCGAAGTTCGCGAAGGCCGCGCGGAAATTCTCCCGCTTGCGCAGGATCGTGAGCCATGAGAGCCCGGACTGGAAGCCCTCGAGACAGAGCTTCTCGAAAAGCTGGCGATCATCGTCGACCGGGAAGCCCCACTCCATGTCGTGGTAGGCCTGGTAGTCGGCGTGGTCACCGCACCACCGACAACGTCGGCGCTCCTTCGCCACCCGCTAGCGGCCCTGGAATTCCGGGCGACGCTTCTCCAGGAAGGCCGAGACGCCTTCGGCGTAGTCTTCGCTCGCGAAACAATCCGCGATCGACTGCTTGACCTCTTCGGGGCGGCGCTCGGACTCGTCTCGCGCCAGGTTCGTGAAGGTCGTCTTCGACGCGCGCAGGGTGAGCGGCGCGTTGTCCGCGATCGTCGCGACCGTCTCGCGCACGAACTTGTCGAGCTCGGCTTTGGGCAGCACGCGGTTCACGAGCCCCATCGTCGCGGCTTCGTCGGACGAGAAGCGCCGCGCGGTCATGAAGATCTCCTTCGCGCGGGGCTCGCCGACGACCCGGATCAGGTTCGCGAGTCCGTTCTGGCCATAGCCGAGGCCGAGGCGCGCGGCCGGGATCCCGAAGACACCGTCATCCGCGCAGTAGCGGAGGTCGGCACACAGGGCGATCGCGCAGCCGCCGCCGATGCAGAATCCATGGATGGAGGCGATCACGGGCTTGCCGATCCCGGCGATCGCCTCGAAGGCGTCGAGGTTGTCCATGTCGTACTTCGCGGCGTCATCGCCCGTCCGCGTCTCCGCGAACTGCGAGATGTCCGCCCCGGACACGAACGCAACGTCCCCTTCGCCGCGCAGGACGACGACCCGGACGCTCGGATCCTCGTCCAGCTCGCGGCAGATCCCGGGGATCTGCCGCCACATCGCGGTGGTGACGGCGTTCCGGCGTTCGGGGTGATCGAAGACGACATGGGCGGCGTGACCGTCCCGCTCGACGCGAATCTTTCCAGGCATCGCAGCACGATAGCGAAGCCCGCGGCCCCTCTGGCGACCGCGCGACGGCGTGCCAACATCGGATCGGACCCCGCGCGGGACAGCAAGAGGACGAGCCGGCATGAAATTCTCGATGATCTTCGAAGCGCAGATGGTGGACACCTCGAAGGCGTCCGAACAGCAGGTCTTTCACGACTGCGTGGAGCAGGCCGTGCTCGGCGAGAAGATGGGCTTCGACTGCATCTGGGCCGTCGAGCACCACTGCCTCACGCAGTACGCCCACATGAGCGCTCCCGAGACCTTCCTTGCGTTCGTCGCAGGCAAGACCTCGACGATCCGGATCGGCCACGGCGTCGTCTGCCTGCCCTTCAAGATGAATCATCCGATCAAGGTGGCCGAGCGCGTCGCGACGCTCGATATCCTGACCAACGGGCGCGTGAACTTCGGCGTCGGCAAGGGCGGCACCGAGACCGAGGCCGGCGCCTTCGACGTCGACATCCCGGAGATCGACCGACAGCTCGAGACCTCCGCGCGCATGATTCCGCAGATGTGGAGCACGGACCTCTACTCGTTCGAGAACGACATCATCCGCGTGCCCGAACGCCGCATCAATCCGAAGCCGATGCAGGAGCCGCACCCGCCGATGTTCCTCGCGTGCACCCGCGAGGCGACCCTCAACCAGGCGGGCGAGTGGGGGCTCGGCGCGTTGTGTCTCGGGTTCGGTGGTCCGGAGGACATCGCCAAGAAGAACGAGGTCTATCGCGCCGCCGTCGCGCGTCGAACGCCCGAGAGCCAGATCCCGCTGCAGCCGGTGGAGCACCTGTCTGCCCTGTGTCCGGCGGTCGTCCTCGACGACGGGACCGAGGCCCGCGCGATCGGTCACCGCGGCCAGCGCTTCTTCACCGAGTCGATCAATCACTTCTACCAGGGCGGACCGGCCCCGGGCACGCCGCCCGAGGACGAGGACGCCGCCGAGTACCTGAAGCAGCAGGGCGAGGCCTTCGTCGCCTACCTCCACGAGGAGAAGATCGAGGCGGGCACCGAGGCGACCGGGCTCTACAACCCGAACCACGCCTACGGCACCGTGGCGGACGCCATCGGCTACGTCGAACGCCTGGTCGAGGCCGGCGCCGACGAGATCATGTTCCTGATCCAGATGGGCAGCGTCCCGCAGAAGGCGGCGCTCCGGACGATCGAGCTGCTCGGGACCGAGGTGATCCCCCGCTTCCGCTAGTCGGCCTCGGCGCCGATCACGAACGGGCGCTCATTGAACGGGCGCTGCGGAATCGGACGCAGCCGGCTCACGTCGTAGCCCTGCTCGCCGAGCCGCTGTCGGATTCCGGCAAGGATCGACGCGTCGAGCACCGTGTCCCGCGACATGATCCAGACCCAGCGCTTCGATGGATGACCGACGACCGACCAAGCGTAGTCGGTGTCGAGGTCGATGATCAGGTAGTCCAATGACAGCGGCCAGAACGGTCGAATTCGCCACTCCGCATTCGTGGTCTCATCGTGCACCCACCCGACCTGTGGAAGGATTCGGTGGGGACCGTCGAAGCCTCCGTCGTAGAACGTGGCGGTGACGTCGATTCGGCCGTCCGCGCGAAGCGAGTAGATCTCTTCCTGATCGTACGCGTTGGCTTCGACATCAAGGCCGATGCTCTCGATCACGTACCACTCACCCGAGAAGAGTTCGAGATTCACGTACGGCACTACGTCGAGCGGCCGTGTCGCGTTCGGCCCGATGCCCTGAGACGTCAGACACCCTCCCTGGAGTCCCAGGACGATCAGGATCCGGAGCGTGCGCGCGCGTCGCGCTCGATTCGCCATCGTCGATCCTCCCTCACGAATGCGAGGGGAGTCTAGTGGCGATGGGCGACGGAGGAAGCCGGCATCCTGGCGTCGGGGACGCGCAGCCACGCGGTCGCGCCGGTATCCGGCCAGGTCGTCGGGACGCCCAGCATCGCAGCCAGGCTCTTCGGCACGCCGCGCAACGCGGGCGTGCCGTCCGCGCGGCCGGCGGGGACGCCTTCGCCCACGACGACGAAGATCGCGTCCTCCTCGTGCTGCATCGCAGAACGGATGCCGTGGTCGGAGAGGAAGACGAGCCAGTCGTCTTCGTCGAGGAGTCCGTCGAGCGCGGCGAGGCGCTCGTCGATGTAGCGATAGGCCGAGAGAAGGGCGCCGCGACCATCGTCTTGCCCGGTGCCGTCGATCCGGCTGAAGCCGCCATGGGTGATCAGGTCGAGGGCTTCGAGGCGCAGGAACAGGAAGTCCACGCGACCCTCGCGCGCGAGGCCTTCGGCGGCGTCCATCTCCGCGGCGATCGTCTGCGCGAACTTCCGCGTGTTCGGATCCTGGTCGAGGTCGGGGTGGCGTGACAACTCTTCCGGCGTCAGAACGCGATAGGCACGGGGCGCCGGCAGGCTCTCCCGCGCGCCGTGTGGACCGACGAGCTCGGCGTGTCGGCCGGCGTCGATCTTGCCGTGGGTCAGCAGCATGTTCGCGGTCACGACCGGGCCCGCGCCCAGGGTGTCGAAGAGGTTCGGGCGCTCCGGCAGCAGCCAGGAGAGGAAGCCGACGGGGTTGCGCCCGATCGATTCGAGGCCGGCGAGTTCGAGACCGAGCTCGTGGATGCGGGCGAGGGCGCCCGGACGTTCGTCGGGCGGCGCGGGCCAGACGAGGGCCTGCATCGCGGCGGCAGTGAACGCGGGCCGGCTCTCGAGGACGGCGCGATGACCCTCTGAAAACAGGTGATCATGGAACGGCAAGTCGCCGCGTTTTCTGAGGTATTCGGTCAGTCGCCAGTCGCCGCAATCGGCGAGGATCGCGAACACGCGGCGGCGGCCGTCGGCGGGCCGGCGTCCGGGCGTCGCTGCGGTCGACGGGTCCCGGGCGGCGCTCGCGAAAGCTGCGACGACGTCGCTCTCGGCGCCGGGCTCCGGCCAGACCGAGCCGGAGGCGCGGGTGTGCCCCTCGGCGTCCGTCAGGACCCAGCGGGTCGGATGCGCGCCGACGCGCAGGGCGGTCTTCTGCGGCGCTTCATCGATGATCGGGATCGCGCGGTAGCCGGCGTCGGGCGGCGCCTCGGGTCCCGGGTCGAGCCACCAGCTTCCGCCGAGCGCCTGCTTCGGCGCGACGAGTCGCAGTCGCGCGAGCGCGCTCGGGTCGTAGTCCTCGGCGTCGCGGCGGATGGCGCGTTCGATCTCTCCGCGGGTAATGCCTTCGAGGGGCACGCGCGCGCTCGCCGTGTCGTAGACTTCGAGCGCGAGGCTCGGGTGACCGGCGGCGAGGTACTCGCCGATCAGTCGGCGGTAGAGTCCCCACGCGACGTTGCGGTCACGGAGCGAGTCCTCCTTCTCCACGGCCGCGCGCAACAGGTCGATCGTGTGATGCTCCGGATCCTCCAGGTGGTCCACCGAGACGCGAAGCGCATAGCGCGCCGCGAGGTCGTTCGGATCCCAGCCCGTCGCCCGCCAGGCGTCGAACGTGGCGCGCACGCCGTCGCCGTCCCCCTGCTTGGCGAGGGCGGCGATCCGCGCCTCGTACCAGGGGAGGGCGAAGCGATCGTCGATCGGCGGCGGCACGTCACCGAGGACGCGCACGGCCTCGGCGTAGAGCCCGCGCGCCGACCAGGCGAGGGAGAGCACGACGCGCTGGGGCGCCCAGGAAGGATCGGAGTCCAGGCGCGACTCGATGTCGGCGAACACGGCGGTCTCGTCGTCGACCTGCGTGCGCGCAGCGAGCTCGAGCTGGAGCAGCTCGACGTCGCCGCGATGGATCGGCGCGGCGCGGCGCGCCAGGTCCGCCGCGAGTGCGCGTTCCCCGTTCGCGTGCCAGGCCCGGAGGATCAGCTTCGTGAGTCCCGGGTGCGGAACCCAGTCGCGCGCGGTCGACTCACGCAGAAGCGGGTCGAGCAGCGCGAGGCAGCCGTTCGTGTCGTCGGTCGATGCCAGCGCGATGCAGCGGCACTCGGCGACGTCGCGTCCCGGCCCGGTGGCGCTCGCCCCTTCGGTGGAGAGCGAGAGCGCTTCCGCGAAGCGCTGGGCATCGACCGCGCTGCAGACCTGCGACGCCTGCTCGACGTGCGCCGCGTCGACGCACCCGAGCAGACAGATCGCGCAGGCCCCGGTGACGAGTAGCCCGCGCATCATCGGGCTCCTGGCTCCAGCCGCGCGACGAAGCGGACGCCGCCTTCGGCCGGCGAAAGCACGACGTCCAGCGAAGAGAAGAGATCCCCCGGATGGAGCGAGTCGGGCTCGCTGGCGCCGCGGGTGCGGTCGTCGCGGGCGATCCGGGCGAGGTCGACGGACAGAGCCGGCGCCGGCGTCGTCGCCAGTTCCGATGCGGCCGCTACGCCGGCGGGGCCGAGGGCGCGGTCCAGGGCTTCCGCCTGCCAGCCGACGATCAGCGCGGTGTCGGTCACGACCCAACAGGGCGCGAGCCCGGGCAGGAGCGGCAGATCTTCGAAGCAGCCGCCTTCGTGCTGGGTTCCGTTCGCGGCGGAGAACGCGCGCGGGGTGCGCTCGATCGGCCAGGTGGCTTCGAGCTGCTCGAGGGCTTCGTCGAGGGCCGCCGCGAGGGGCGCGGCGCCGCGGTGGTGCAGGGCGCCGATCGGAAGCGGGACGTCGTCTTCGCGACCGGGCGGCAGGAACGCGAGCTCCACGGTGCCGCGGAGGAGAGCGCCTTCGAGGAGTCGCCCCTTGAGCGCGAACATGCGATCGGCCTGACCGCCCTCGGGCAGCAGCCGCGCGAGTCGAAGCCCGCCCTCGGGTCGCAAGCGCGCGTACACCAGCGCGTCGGCGGCGCGCAGCACCTGCGCGTCCGGGCCTTCCGCGGCCGGGACGAGCAGATCGAGGGCACCGTCTGCAGGTGGACGCAGGAAGCCTTCGAGGACGATCCCGCCGTCGGCGTCGACGTCGGCCGTCAATTCGAGTCGACCGGTCTCACCGACCGGCCAGAGCAGCCCACCGTCCGCTTCGCCGCGCCGGAACTTCGCGAACGCAAAGAGGCCGCGGGTCGTGTCATCCGTGGCGTCGTCCGCGCAGACGAGCTCCGGGTGCTGCGCGCGTCGTTCGATTCCGACCATCGCGCAGTCACCGAGGGTCTCGCGCAGGCTCCGGGCATGGCGCGCCGCGGGCGTGCCCTCGAGAACGACGAGCCGCTCGAGCACGCGCTCGAGGGCGGCGCGTTCGACGAGGCCGACGGGCGTGCGTAGGCGCGGATCCTCGGAAGCGCGGTCCGCGCACGCGGCGAGGCCGGCGGCGATCATGAGCAGCGCGAGCCACGGGCGCGCGAAGGGCATTCGGATCTCCGCCGCGGAAGTGCGGAATGCACTTCGTCTTCGCGCAACGGATCGGCAACTCGCGCGCAGGTCTTGAGCTTTTCCGCCGGGTCGAGGCGATCGGGCGGCTCAGCCTGCCGGCAGCGCGAGCACGAAGCGGGTGCCGCCGCCTTCGCGTGGCTCGCAGTGAATCGTGCCGCCGTGGCGTTCGGCGATCTGGCGCACGAGCGCGAGGCCGAGACCGATGCCCCCTTCTGCGCTCGCCTCGCCGGCGGGGCGGTAGAAGGGCTCGAAGATCCGCTCGCGTTCGGTGTCCGGTACCCCGGGGCCGCGATCGGACACGATCAGCCGGACCGCGCCGTCGGCCGGCGCGATCTCCACCTCGACCGGGGGCTCCCCGTGCCGGAGGGCGTTCTCGATCAGATTGCGCACGAGGCGGCGAAGCAGCCTGCGATCGGCCTCGACGACGCTCGCCTGACCGTGAACCTCGAGGCCGTCGCGCCCCGCGGCCTCTTCGGCGACCAGTGCCAGCAGGTCGACGGGGGTGCGTTCGAGCTGGGGCTCCGGTGCGTCGAGCCGACTCGCGACGAGCATCTCGCCGATCAGGTCGTCGAGCTCCTCGATGTCGCGGTCCATGCGGTCGAGGAGGTCTTCACGCGGACCATCGCGCAGCAGCTCGAGGGCCATGCGCACGCGCGTGAGCGGAGTGCGCAGCTCGTGGGACGTGCTCGCGAGCAGGCGGGTCTTGTCCGAGACGAGCGCCTCGATCCGATCGGCGGTGGCGTTGAAGGAGCGCGCGAGGTCGGCGACCTCGTCGCGGCCCTGGACGGGGGCGCGATGGTCGAGGCGTCCTTCACCGAACGCGTCGACGTGGTGTTGCAGGGTCTCGAGTCGACGGGTCAGGCGGCGCGCGAGGGGGAGCGCCGAGATCGCCGTCGCGAGGGCGATCAGCACGAGCACGCCCAACAGGTGCGCGACGGGCTCACGGCGGTCGCGGTCTCCGTCCGCGACGACGCGCCGTCCGTCGGAGAGGGTGAGCAGCAGGACGCGGTGGCGGGCGCGGCCGTCGATCCAACGACTGCCGGAGTGCGTGGGCAGGTCGATCGGGTCGCCAAACGTCACGAGCCGATCGCCGTCGCGGTCGTAGACCGAGAGGCGCAGCTCGAGGGGCTGGGCGAAGGCGCCGATCACCCGCGCGAGGTCTTCGTTCGGGGCGTCGGCCGGCGGGAGCACCGCCTCGGTGAAGGTCTGGAGCTCGTCGATCCACTCGTCCGGATCGCGGTCGCGATCCAGGATCCAGATCGTGCTGCCGATCCCGAAGACCAGGAGCACGAGGACCAGGATCAGCGCCAGCCAGAACTGCAGATAGAGTCGATGCACGTCAGTCGCCCGACTCGCCGTCCTGGCTGCGCGCGAAGACGTATCCCGCGCCGCGCACCGTCAGCAATCGGCGCGGCTGCTTCGGATCGTCCTCGATCGCGGCGCGGATGCGCGAGACGTGGTTGTCGACGCTGCGATCGAAGGCGTCGAGGGCGTGGCCGCGCAGTCCCTGCATGATCTGGTCCCGCGACAACACCCGCCCGGCGTTCTCGGCCAGCAGACTGAGCAGCGCGAATTGATGCGAGGTGAGGGTGCAGCGCTCGCCGTCGAGCAGCACCTCGCGCGCGTCGTGCAGGATCTCGAGGCGACCGAAGCGCGAGCGCTCCTTCTTCGCGTCGCCGTCGCCCGCCGCCTGCGTTCGCCGGAGGACGGCGCGGATTCGTGCGAGCAGCTCGCGCGGACTGAACGGCTTCGACAGATAATCGTCGGCCCCGATCTCGAGCCCGACGATCCGGTCCGTCTCCTCGCCGCGCGCGGTGAGCATGACGACCGGAACCGCCGATCGTTCGCGGATGCGCCGGCACACCTCGAAGCCGTCGAGGTCCGGGAGCATCACGTCGAGGATCACTGCGTCGAAGAGCCCGCCGTCGACGGCTTCGAGCCCGCGGTCCGCGCGGTGGCGGGCCTCGACTTCGAGACCGTGCCCCGTGAGGTATTCCTCGAGCATCGCCGAGAGCGTCTCGTCGTCGTCGATGATCAGGACACGCACGGCCATGGGTTCTCCGGTCCGAACGAAGGGCGCGGGGCAGACGCAGGCCGGAGGGTACCCGCCTGGCAGCGGCGAGTCCCTCCGGCGGGGTCCGAAGCGCTTCGCGGGCTCAGTGCCAGCCGCGCCGCCCGCGATGCTTCTGGAGTCGCTCGTTCAGCTTCGCGCGCTGCTCGGGCGTCAGGACTTCGAGGACGTCGGCCAGCCGCGTGGTGATCACCCGGCTAAGGCGCTCCGAACGCGCCACGTGCTCCTGGCGGAGCGTTTCCATCGCGGCGCGGTCGATCGTCTCGGCGGTGAGCACGCGCGCGAGCTCGCCGTGCATCGCGTCGCGAGGGCCGTGCGCCGTCGCGAGCTCGTCGATCGTGTCGGCCAGGATCGCCTGGATGCGCTCGGTCTGTTCGTCGGTGCCGTCGAGGCGCCACATCACGTGCTCGACGCCGTCCGCGACGTGCTCCTTGATCTCGTCGATGTCGGGGGGCTCGCGGTGGCCGCCGCAGCCGGTGGTCAACCAGGCGACGGCGAGGAGCGCGGCGGTCATGCCGAAGAGAGAGAGCGGCCAGGCGAAGAGGCGGCGGCGGACGCCGTCGTCCTCGGTCGGCGATTGCGGGTTCGAGACGGTCATTCCGATTCCTCCGATCGACCGCGTCGCGCGAGGCGACGTGAGGTCGGGTTGGGCACGAATCGGAAGCTATGCCCCGCGTCTCTCCCTTCGATGTCGGCTTTGTAAAGTTGTGTGAAGTCAGACGGAAGAAGTGTCGTCCGCGAGCTGCACCGAGGTGCCCTCGACCCAGGTCGCCTGCACGTCGACGGCCGACAGGGCACGACGCGCGTCCGCCCACGAACGATCGAGCAGACACAGGTCCGCGACATCCCCTTCGCGCACGCGCGGGGCGCCGCGGGCCGCAGTGTCGGCGTCGGGCAGGAAGCGGGCGAGGGCCGTCTCTGGATCGATGCGCTCGTCGTCGCCGAGGACGGCGCCGCGCCGGGTGCGGCGCTCGACCGCCGCCTCGAGCGCGGCCCATGGATCCGGTTCGCCGAAGGGCGCATCGGTTCCGAAGCGCAGACACACGCCGGCATCCAGCCAGCTCTTCACGCGATAGAGCACCGGCTGGTCGCGGGGCTCGACGTCCTCGAGGTACGCATCGCCCCGCTCGTGCACGAAGTTCGGTTGGGTCACGACCCGCAGCCCCATCCCGCGGATCGTGTCGAGCGCTTCGTCTGGCGCGACCGACGCGTGCTCGAGGCGGTCGCCCTCGCGCGGTCCCGCGCCTTCGAGGGCGGCGAGGGCGAAGTGCAGCTCGGCGCGGGTGACCACGTGGAACGCGACGGCCCGCGTTTCGTCGTGAGCCTCGCGGATGCGTGTGGTGAGCGCGTCGAGGTCCGGCAGCGCGGGTTCGTCGAGCATGATCTTGTGTGCGCCGACTCCCGCTCCGGACTGCACGCCGCGGAGGCCGAGCTGACCCATGACCTCGATCTCCTGCGGCAACGCGCCGCTCGCGCGCGCCGCCGCGAAGGCCGCGAATTCCTCATCCGTGTTGGTCGGCGTGCAGTCGGTGACCCGCGTGACGCCGCGACGCGCGAGGCATCGTCCGACGACGGCTAGGTCCGGCGCTCCGCGACCCGGCACGCGTTCGCGAAGCCATTCGTCGCCGCGAAAGAGTCGTCCTTTCGATCGTCCCCGGTCGTCGCGCTCGGTCGCGGGCGCGCGAGCGGCGTCGAGGCCGAGGGCCTCGCACGCCGGCGAGTTCAGGAACCACATCACACCGCTGCGGTGCTGGATGCGGATCGGCACGTCGTCGCGGATCGCGTCGAGCTGCGCGCGGTCGAGATCGCCGGCGACCGATTCGAAGTACCCCGCGCCGCGGATCCAGCCGTCGCGGGGCGACGCCTGGCCGAGCGCCCGGGCGAGGCTCGCGACGTCCTCCACCGCGGGTGGACCGCAGCGCACCGAGGAGAGTGACGCCGCGAGGGATCGCAGGTGGATGTGATGATCGTGCAAGCCAGGGAGGAGGGCGCCGCCATGCGCTTCCCACACGCGCCCCTCGTGCGGCTCGAGCGCGCGACCGATCTCGGCAACCCGTCCGTTCGCGAGTCGCAGGTCGAGGATCTCCCCCGCGATCTCGGCGTTCCGGATCAACACGCGGCGTCCGTCCATGCGGCGATCGTCTCCGCCGCCGGCGACGCGAGGGGCGGGGCCGAGCCGACCACCCTTCGCGATCGCGGGGCGGCGACGGGCGTCGAGACGTCCCCGACGCACAGCCGTTCGTGCCCGTCAGCGTCGGCGATGACCTCCGCCTGCGTGGCGTCGATCGGAATCACAGCAGAGGCCGCCGCGACGTCGCACAGTGCCAGGTCGAGGAGCCCGCCGCGCGAGCGCTGCACGCGCGCCAGGATCGCTGCCGCCGCGTGGAGACCCGTGAGCGGATCCGCGAGCGCATCGCCGCAGAAGCACGGCGCGTCGTCGCCCGCATCCGGGGGCCACGCGAGTCCGGCCGCGACTGCGGCGTCGTCGCCGAACGCGATCCACTCTTCCTGACGGCCGTAGCCGGTGATCGAACACCAGATGCGGCCGGGGCGCTCGCCGACCCAGCCTTCCGCGTCGTAGCCGAGCTGACGCATCGCGCGGGGGCGCGCGCTCTCGACGACGACGTCCGCCTGGTCGAGGAGCGACTCGAATCGCGCGCGGTCCTGCGCGTCGCGCAGGTCGAGGGCGGCGCCGTGTTTGTTCGCGTTCACGAGGTCGAAGAACGCGCCCGGGCCCTGACGTGCGCCGTCCGGCCGCGACGGGCTCTCGACCTTCAGCACGGAAGCCCCGGCGTCCGCGAGCAGCGACGTCGCGAGCGGGCCGGCCCAGAGCGTCGACAGGTCGAGGACACGCAGTGGTCGTGCGGTCGTTGGCGCCGCGGCCTCGTTCTCGGCGTGCCATCGGAAGAGCGGGGCGTCGACGATGGGCGTGCGCGGCGCGGGTGCACACGCGAGACCGAGCAACCGCGCGCGATCGACGAGGGGAGCGACGCGTCCGCCGGCGATGGCCTGTTGGATCGTCGCCCAGCCCGCTTCGGACTCGACCAGTGCATCCCCTTCGAGCTCGAGCCAGGCAGCGACCGCAAGCCAGTCCTCGTCTCGTGGCAGCTGGATCGCGAGCCAGCCGTCGAGGGCCTCGAGGAGTCGCCCGCTCCCGCCGCCGGTGCGAACGCCGTCACGGGTGTGACCGAAGAGCGCGGCGCGTTCGCCGAGCAGGGCCGCCCAGTCGATCGATCGCGCCGCGACCGCGGGCGACAACGACTCGACCAGCGCGCCGGCCGCGATCGCGGCGCTCGCGACCGCACCTGCGGCGAGTCGCGGTGGGCCGTCCGCTCGACCGGTCAGGGACATCGCGCCGCTGGCGGCCCAATCGAGCGCGCCCGAGCCGGATCCGAGCGCGCGCATCGGGGCGTTCGTGCCAGGCATGTCGAGCGCTGCGCAGAGCGCTTCGAAGTGTTCGCGCGCGGGATCCGACGAGTCCGATCCGCGAGCGTTTCCGGGGGGTTGGGTGGGATGCGGCATGTCGTTTCCGAAGGCTCTGCACGTTAGCATTCGGGTTCTGGAATCCGTATGCTCGCCCCTCGCTCATGCGGTCGGGGAAGGCGCAATGCGTTCGCCACCCGACCGGAGAACCCGATTCAGAGGAGTCACAGGATGGCGGTGTTGAAGGCCGGAAGTCGACTGAAGAGTGCAGTGTGCAGCTCGGAGCTGATGGTAGTCGTTGCGCCGGAAGGCGACGTGGATCTGACGTGCGGTGGCGCGCCGGTGATCGAGCTGACCGCGGACGCCGCGGGCGGCGACGTCGACCCGGATCACAAGACCGGGACCCAGATGGGCAAGCGCTACACGAACGAAGCCGGCGACATCGAGATCCTCTGCACCAAGCCCGGCGAGGGCAGCCTCGCGGTCGGTGGCACGGCGCTCGAGATCAAGGGCGCGAAACCTTTGCCTTCGTCCGACTGATCCTTCCGGGGGAAGCCCCCCGGACCCCCTGACGACCGATTGCGCTTCGGTCTTGCCTCCGCCCGTTCGCATCGAATCGGGCGACGCGGTGCGTTGACATGAACTTGATGATGCTTCTGGAGATGGCGGCGGGGGCCTTCGGGGATCGCGTCGCGTTTCAGAATGGCGACGATCGGCTGACGTATCAGCAGCTCTTCGATGCGTCGGGGGCGCTCGCGGCGGAGCTGTCGGATGGGCGGACGCAGCATCTCGCGATGCTCGACGAGAGCAGCCTCGCGCTGCCGGTGGCGGTCTTCGGTGCGTCCTGGGCCGGGGTGCCCTTCGCGCCGCTCAACTACCGGCTGACGGATCCGGAGCTCGACTCGCTGCTGAGCCAACTGCAGCCGGGTCGGCTCGTGACCGAGCCCGGTCGTCTCGCTCGCCTCGGCGACAAGATCGACGGCGCCGAGGACGGACACTACGTCTCCGTGCACACGACCGGCGACCTGCTGGCGGTCGCCCGCGCCGAGGGTGCGAGTGCGCGGGAAGAGCCCTGGTCGATGGACATGGACGACACGGCCATCCTGCTCTTCACGAGCGGGACGACCGGCGCGCCGAAGGCCGCGGTCCTGCGGCAGAAGCATCTCGTCTCCTACGTGCTCGGCTCGGTCGAGTTCATGGGCGCGGACGAGAACGACGCCTCGCTCTCCTGCGTCCCGCCGTATCACATCGCCGGCATGGCCGGGATCGTGAGCGCCGTGTACTCCGGTCGTCGCGTGATCCAGATGCCGAGCTTCACGGCGCCGAGCTGGATCGAGACGGCGCGCCGCGAGAACGTGTCGCACGCGATGGTCGTGCCGACGATGCTCTCGCGGATCGTCGACGAGCTCGAAGGCGAGAAGGACGCCGGCATGCCGGCGCTACGGAATCTCGCCTACGGCGGCGGCAAGATGCCGCAGTCGGTGATCGAGAAGGCGATGGAACTCTTCCCCGGGACGAGCTTCACGAACGCCTACGGCCTGACCGAAACCAGTTCGACGATCTCGCTGCTCGGACCCGACGACCACCGCGACGCCATGTCGAGCGACGACCCGGACATCCGCCGACGGATCGTCTCCGTCGGTCAGCCCCTGCCGACGATCGAGGTCGGCATCCGCGACGTCGACACCGAAGAAGCGCTGCCCGCCGGCGAGCGCGGCCTCATCTTCGTGCGTGGCGAGCAGGTCTCCGGCGAGTACCGGGGCAAGGGCTCGCTCCTCGACGACGAGGGCTGGTTCAACACGCGCGACGGCGGCTACCTCGACGACGGCGGATACCTCTTTCTCGAGGGCCGAATGGACGACGTGATCGTCCGTGGCGGCGAGAACATGTCCCCCGGCGAGATCGAGGACGTGCTCCTCACCCACGAGTCCGTCGCCGACGCCTGCGCGATCGGCGTGCCCGACGAGCAGTGGGGCGAGGCGGTCGCCGCCGTAATCGTGCTGAAGCAGGGCAAGGACGCCTCGGCCAGCGAGCTCCAGCAGTGGGTCAAGGACCGCCTGCGCTCGTCGCGCACCCCGGAGCGCATCGACTTCTGGGACGAGCTCCCGTACAACGAGACCGGCAAGCTCCTGCGCCGCAAGGTCCGTGAGGCGATGCGGGGCGGAGAGTAGATGGACGCGGCGGCCGGCCCGCCGCGGTTCACGGTCCCCGCGCTCGCGCGCTTCCTGCTCGCGCCGGATGCCGGAGAGCAGCTGTCGCCGGTCGGCGGCGACGGGGCCACGGGCCCGGCCGGCCTCGTGCTCGACCTGCGCGCTTCCACCGAAGCGGAAGCGGCCGATGCCCATGACGTCCTGGCCGATCAGCTCGCGATCCTGCCCTGCGTGACGATCGCGATCGAGTCGGGTGTCGACAGCGCCTCGCTCTCCGCTCTCGCCGACGCGTGTGACGTGCGGGTTGCGAGCGAGGGCGCCCTCGCGCCGATCGAAGCGACCCTGGCGCGCACGCCGATCGCGGCCGTCGCCTACGCGCAGCTGCTCCGCGCTGCCCCGCGCCGCTCGGTCTACGAAGGCCTCGTGGCCGAATCGTTCGTGTACTCGACGCTCCAGGCGGGCGCGGAGTTCGGTGCCTGGCTCGACGCGCGTCGCAAGCGACGCAAGCAGGTTCGTGCCGAGGTCGACCCGCCGGTGCGCATGGATCGCGTGCGCGACCAGCTCGAGATCCACCTCACACGCGCCGCCAAACACAACGCCTTCTCGCGCGCGATGCGCGACGGCCTGTCGGAGGCGCTCCAGCTCGCCCTCGCGGATCCGTCGATCGACGAGGTGATCCTGTCCGGGGAAGGGCCGTCGTTCTGCAGCGGTGGCGACCTCGACGAGTTCGGATCGTTCCCGGATCCGGCCGCCGCGCACGCGATCCGGACGACCCGCAGCCCCGCGCTCCTGCTCTCACGACTCGCGGACCGCGTCCGGGTCGAGGTGCACGGTGCGTGCATCGGGGCCGGGGTCGAGTTGCCCGCGTTCACTTCGCGCGTCATCGCGGACGAAGATGCGTTCTTCCAGCTGCCGGAGGTCGCTCTCGGCCTCGTGCCGGGCGCGGGGGGAACCGCGAGCCTGCCGCGCCGGATCGGTCGACAGCGCACCGCATGGCTCGGCCTCTCCGCCGAGCGAATCGATGCGCGCACGGCACTTGCCTGGGGACTGGTCGACGAAGTCCGCCTCGGGCAGCATTCGGAATCCGCGTCCCACGACGCGAACGGCGAAAGGAATCGGTGATGGGCGGACCGCTCGAGGGAATCAAGGTCGTGGAGATGGGCGTCTGGGTCGCGGGACCCGCAGCGGGCGGGATCCTCTCCGACTGGGGCGCGGACGTCGTGAAGATCGAGCCCCCGGGCCTCGGCGATCCGGCACGTCTCTTCCAGTACATGTTGGGCGGCGATCTGCCCTACAACCCGGTCTTCGAGAACGACAACCGCAGCAAGCGGAGCCTCGTCGCCGATCTGCGGAAGCCCGAAGGCCTCGAGATCGCCCTCGACCTGATCCGCAGCGCGGACGTCTTCGTCTCGAACGTGCGTCCGGCCGGACTCGCGCGTCTGGGTCTCGGCGCCGAGGAGCTCTGCACCCGCTTCCCGCGCCTCGTCTACGGGATGATCACCGGCTACGGCATGGAAGGTCCCGAGGCGGACCGCGCGGCCTACGACATCGCGGCGTTCTGGGCGCGGTCCGGGATCGCGCACTCCCTGACGCAGCCCGGAAGTCATCCCCCGCACCAGCGCGGCGGCATGGGCGACCACAACGCGGGCCTCGCCGCCGCGGGTGGCATCTGCGCGGCGCTCCTCAACCGCGAGAAGACGGGCAAGGGGCAGATCGTCTCGACGTCTTTGCTGCGCGAAGGCCTCTACACCCTGTCCTTCGATCTGTCGGTCGCGCTCCGGTACGGCCTCTCGATCCAGGCCGGCAACCGGAAGACCGCGGGGAACCCGGCGATCAACAACTACGCCGACTCCGAGGGCAACTACTTCTGGATCGTCGGGCTCGAAGGCGAGCGGCATTGGCCGCCGCTGGCCCGCGCGGCCGGACACCCGGAGTGGCTCGAAGATCCGCGCTTCGCGGAGCCGCGCGCCCGGGCCGAGAACGCCGAGGCGTTGATCGGCATGCTCGACGAGATCTTCGCCACCAAGACCCGCGCCGAATGGGGCGAGATCTTCGATGCGGAGGAGGATCTCTGGTGGGCCCCCGTCCAGTCGATCGACGACGTGATCGCCGATCCGCAGGTCGCCGCGGCGGGCGGGTTCTGCGAGGTGCCGGACGGACCGACGACGACGACGCTTCCGGCGACGCCGGTCGACTTCGGGGGCACGCCCTGGGCCCCGCGCGCGATGGCGCCCTCGCACGGCCAGCACACCGAAGAGGTGCTGCAGGAGATCGGGCGGACGGGGACCGAGATCGCAGCGCTACGCGAAGCGGGTGTCGTGAGTTAGTCGGCGACCGCGCGCGCCGTCACCGTATCGAGCCCTCAGCGCAAGACAGACCCCCGAAAGGGTCTGTCGGGAGGCGCGCCGCGCCGACCCATCAAAAGTTGATCTTCACACCGACGATCTCCCACGAATAGAAGAATCGCTGCTCGAGGGTCCCGCCCGGGAGGAAGTTGAAGATCATCCGCGAGCCGAAGGTCAGACGGTCGCTCACGAGGTAGTCGAGGCCGAAGCCCGCGTTCACGAGGAAGCCCGAGTCCTGGGTGTCGGCGCCGCGATCGTCGTTGTTGATGACGGCGAAGCCGATTCCGCCGAATGCGAAGGGCTCGAAACGCGCCATGTCGCCGTCGAAGAGATTCGCTCCGGTCAGGGTCAGATTCGCGGTGGGGGCGACGATGAAGCGGTTGTCTTCGAGGCCGACCTGGATCATCGGCCCGACCGAGACGTATTGATCGAACCGGTAGGGCAGCTCGAAGTTCAGCAGGAAGTCGTCCGGACCGCTCGTGAAGCCGAGGCCGGCGCGAAACGCCCAGGGCGTCGTCGGCGGACCCGCAGTAGTGCGGCCGCCGAGGCGGTCTCCGGAGCCCGAGCCCCAATCGTCGTCGCTGCCCCAGTCCTGGGCGCTCGCGAGACTCGGGACGAGCAGGGTGATCGAGATGAGGGCCATCACTCGCAGGCCGGACGGTGCGCGCAGCATCGCGTACTCCTGAATCACCGACGAAGGGTCGGTCGGCTCATGGGCGCGGGGGTTCGAACTGCGGGGGGATGGCGCAAGGGTCCGCGATCATCGCGTGCTTCGCAAGCAATCGAACGACGAACGTCGGAGCGATCCCGGGAATCGGTCTGATGCGAACCGGGGAAAAGGATGGAACCTTTTCGTGAGCGTGGACACACCGGGGGTTCGGTGTCGCGCGGAAGGGGAAGGGACAGGGCGATGAGCGGATTCTCGAAGATCCATCTCGGTCTGCCCTTCTGGGGCTTCGAGGGCTGGCAGGGCGGGCTCTATACCAGGGACAGCCGGTCCGCGGACCACCTCCGTCAGTACGTGCGGGTCTTCGACGCGGTCGAAGGGAACACGACCTTCTATGCGGAGCCACCGGCGACGACGGTCGAGAAGTGGCGCCGCGCCACGCCCGAAGGCTTCCGGTTCTGCTTCAAGCTGCCGCGCACGATCACCCACGACGCCATGCTGCACGACGTCGCCGACGACACGGCGCGCTTCCTCGATCGACTCGACCCGATCCGCGATCGACTCGGGCCGATCATGATCCAGCTCCCACCGAACTTCGGCGCGCGGGAGCTGCCGCGGCTCGAGACGTTCCTCGGCGGGCTGCCGCGGGACTTGCGTTATGCGGTCGAGCTCCGGGATCGCGAGCTCGCGGAGGAGGGCATGCCCGCGGAGCTCGTCGACGACCTGCTCGAGTCCGAGGACGTGGGCCGGGTGATCATGGACACGCGGCCCCTGCGTGACGGACCCGACGGACACCCGGACATCCAGGCGGCGCGCCACAAGAAGCCGAACCTGCCCGTTCGCGAGGTGGCGCTCTCGCCGGACCCGATCGCGCGGATCGTCTTCCATCCGGATCCCGCGGTGAACGACGCATGGCTCGACCGCTGGTCCCGGATCCTGGCCCACTGGATCAAGGACGGGCTCGAGCCGACCGTCTTCGTCCATTCGCCCAGCAACCTCGAGTCGCCGGAAATCGCGCGGGACCTGCTCTCGCGGGTCGACGCCCTCGAGCCCGTCGGTGCGCTGCCGGCCTGGCCGGGGGAAGAGGGCGAGAGCGCGAGTGGACAGCTCGCGCTGCTCTGACGGTTCGGCCGTCAATCGGTCGAGGGTCTACATGAAGTCGGGTCGCGTTCCGATCACCTGAGACGCTTCGAGTCGTTCGAACTCGCGGTCCGGCACGCCGAGCTCGCCCTGCAGCACCTCGCGGTTGTGCTGGCCGAGGGTGGGCGGCGGGGAGCGGTGGAGCTCGCGCTCGAAGAGGGAGAAGGTCGCGGGGAACGACGGATAGCGCGTCTCGCCCGTCACCGGGTGCGTGAGCTTCTGGAAGAAGCGGCGCGCCGCGAGCTGTTCGTTCGGGTGGAGCGCATGGCAGTTGACCGCCGCGCTCGCCGGAACGCCCTCCGCGCGCAGCGCGTCGAGGCACGCGTCGCGGCTCCGCGTTCGCGCCCACGCGGAGATCCGCGCGCAGAGCGCATCGTGGGCGGCATGGCGCCCCGCATGCGTCGTGAGTGCCTCGGAGACGCGCCAGTCCTCGGCGTCGAGCACGCGGCAGAGCGCTTTCCACTCTTCGTCGTTCGTGACCGAGAGCGCGAATCGCTCCTCTTCGCGGGCGGTCTCGAAGAGACCCTGGGGTGCGGCGTGGGGCATGCGATTGCCGCTCCGACCGAGCACCGTCCCGAAGGCCGACGCCTCGATCACCTGCTCCGCGGCGACCGCGAGCGCCGGCTCGACGAGCGCGACCTCGACGACCTGCCCGAGTCCAGTGCGCTCCCGCTCCTCGAGGGCGAGGCCGAGGGCGAAGACCGCGTGGGCGCTGCCGAGGGGATCGCACACGCCCCGCACGACCAGAGGCAGGTCGTCGTAGCCGGTGACCCAGGCGAGTCCGCTCACCTGCTCGACGGTCATCGCGAAGCCCGCGCGATCCTTCCATGGACCATCGAGGCCGAACGCGGGCATGCGCACGTAGATCGCCCGCGAGTTCACGGCCCGGACGCTCTCGGCGTCGAGCCCGAAGGCCGGCATGACCCGCGCCGAGAAGTTCTCGATCACGACGTCGGCCTCGCCGATCATTCGCTTCAGCAGAGTGAGCCCGTCTTCGTCGTCGAGCTTCAGCGTGACGTCGCGCTTCCCGGGATTGACGCCGTGGAAGACGTGGGACCACTCCCAGAGGATCTCGTTCCGGACCGGGGTCGCGAATCGCATGCCGTCGGGCCGCTGGACCGACTCGACCTTGATCACGTCCGCGCCGAGATCCGAGAGGATCGACGTCGTGTAGGGGCCTGCCCAGAACGCGGTCAGGTCGATGACCCGAAGGCCGGCGAAGGGCAGGTCGGCGTGGCCGATCCGGTGGCGCTCCTTCTCACGTTCGGTGTCGAGGAGCGCCAGGACGTAGGCGCGATCCGCGTCGATCTCGGGCGCCCGGCGCAGCGGAGCGGGCTCGCAGGTCTCGAGGCGCCAGGGCGTCCGCGGCTGGAGGAACCCGCCCGGCGATCGCACGAAGGCGCCGCGCGCCTGCAGGTGGTCCATCTCGACGACCGAGGCACCGTTGCCGACGGGGGTGACGGGAATCCGGAGCAGCTCGCATAGCTCGATCCACTCGGCGGTGGTCTTCTCGCGGAGCGCGTCGTGGATCGCGCCCTGCACGAATTCGAGATCCGCCATGCGGTTGCGTGCGTCCAGGTAGCGCTCGTCGTCGCCGATGTCCTGGCGGCCGATCATCGAACAGAAATCCTTCCACTGTTGCCCGGTGATCGTGCAGAACCCCGCGTGGCCGTCCTTCGTCGGCTCGATCGACGGGATCTCGATCGAGCGGTCGAGGGGGCCTTCGACGAACTGGCTGCCCAAGTCGCCAAAGATCGTGAGGCACTGGATCATCGCCTCGAAGATCGACAGGTCGGCGACCTGGCCTTCGCCGGTCTGGCGCGCGGACCGCCACGCCGCGAGTCCCGCGACGGCGGCAAAGGTGCCGCCGGCCCAGTCGCCGATTCGGCCGCCCGCGGCGATGGGACCGCGATCCGGCAGGCCGCGGTAGTCGACGGAGCCGGTCGCCGCCTGCAGCGTGAAGTCGTTCGCCGGGATGCGCGCCCAGGGTCCTTCCTGACCCCAGGGCGACAGGCGCACGACCGAAAGGCGCGGGTGCGCGTCGAGCCAGTCCTCCGGATCGAGGCCCCGCTCCTCGAGCGACGCTGCGCCCCAGTCCTCGAAGACGAGGTCGCTGCGTTCCGCCAGCCCGCTGATGTGCGCGCGGTCCTGCGCGTCGCGGGGGTCGAGGACGATGCTCTGCTTGCCGGCGTTCAGGTATTGGAAGAGGGGCGCGGACTCGTTCTCGTCGAGGTCCTGGAACGAAGCCGTCCAGCGCCGCATCGGGTCGCCCGCCGAGGGCTCGACCTTGATGACCTCCGCGCCGGCGTCGACGAAGAGCTTCGTCGCATAAGGGCCGGCGATCCCCGTGGTGAGATCGAGGATGCGGATGCCTCCGAAGGGGCGGATGGATTCGTCGCTCATCTTAGGAGGATCATGTCTGGGAGGTCATCGTCGGGAGATCGCCATCGGGGCCGGGGGCCGCCTGTCGCCGGGTCGGCCGAGAATCTACCATCACGCTCCCGCCCGGCGAGGCGTGGGCTCGGCCGATCGGTCGGGCGAAGTGAAGGAGTGGAGACGTGCTGACGGAATTCGAGGGCAAGGTCGCGGTCGTGACCGGGGCGGCGAGCGGGATCGGAAAGGCGATGTGCGTGCACTTCGCCCAGGCGGGGATGAAGATCGTTCTCGCGGACGTGGAAAACGACGCGCTGCGCGAGGCCGGGCGTGACATCGAGAAGCTCGGGGTCGAAGCCCTCACCGTCCGGACGGACGTGTCGCAGCCCGATCAGGTCTCGGCCCTCGCCGAGGCGACGATCGACCGCTTCGGCAAGGTCCACGTCCTCTGCAACAACGCCGGCGTCTTCGCGGGCGGACGCACCTGGGACGCGATCGGCACCGACTGGGAGTGGGTGATCGGCGTGAACGTGTACGGCGTGCTCCACGGGATCCGTTCCTTCGTGCCGATCATGCTCGAGCAGGACGAGCCGGCCCACGTCGTGAACACCTGCTCGATGGCGGGGCTGATCAACATGCCGCTCTCCGGGGTCTACAACGTCAGCAAGCACGCGGCGCTCTCGCTGACCGAGACGCTCTACCATGAGCTCGCGAGCGTCGGCGGTCCGGTCGGCTGCTCGGCGCTCTGCCCGGAGCTGATCCGGACGGGCATCGGGCGCTCCGA
Organism: uncultured Spirochaetaceae bacterium; assembly: GCA_964488255.1. Lineage (GTDB taxonomy): Bacteria > Myxococcota_A > UBA9160 > UBA9160 > UBA4427 > UBA4427. The sequence goes on from CAZAUR010000020.1 coordinate 65,259, forward strand.
TCGCAACCGCCCGGCGCATCTCAAGCGTCCCGAGGACGAGGGCACGCCGGAGCAGGAGCTGGTCGAAGCCGCGATCAAGTCGAGCATCGACACCGGCCTCGACCCGTCTGCCATGGCCGAGCGCGTCTTCGAGGGCATCCGGACGGACACGTTCTACTTGATGGCGGAAGAGGGCGGCAGCTGGGACGCGGCGTGCAAGATCCGCCTCGACGACATTCGCGAGCGCCGGAACCCCACGTCCAACACGCTCTCCGGCGCGAATTGATCTCGCCGGTCGTCGGCGCGCGGCGCCTCGCGTGAAGCGCTCACTGCTCTACCAGGTCGGTGGCCCCGACGGGGTCGACTTCGAGACCCTCGTCGGGGAGGTCACCCTCGCCGAGGAGCTCGGGATCGACACCGTCTGGTGCTTCCCCTCGACCGGCGACGACGGGACGTTCCGGGGCAGCGCGCCCGAGATCTGGCTCGGCGGCCTCGCGGCGCGTACGCGGTCCGTGCGGCTCGGCTGGGGCGTCGCGGATTGCCTCCCCCCGGAGCGTCCGCCGATGCGCATCGCCGAGCAGGCGGCCTCCCTCGACTTGTCCTGCGAGGGTCGCCTCGAGGTGGCGATCCTTCCGGATGGCGAGCTCGATTCCGGGGCCACCGACTGGCAGGAGGGCTACCGCATGCTCGTCGACATGTGGGACGCGCCGACCTTCTCCTGGGGCTCGGAGCGCTTCGAGGTCCGTCCGATCGACGTCGTGCCCAAGCCCGCGCAGAAGCCGCACCCGCCGCTTTGGCTGGCCGGCTGGTCGGCAGAGCACGCGCGCGCCGCCGGCCGCGGGGGACTCGGTTATCTCGACGTCTCGGGCGCGAGCGATGACATGCTCGAGATCGGACGCGACGCGTACGCGGAGGGCCGTGCGGAATGCGAGCCCGAGGATCTCGTGTGCGTAGGCGCGTTCGCGGCGGTCGGTGATTTCGAGCCCGGCGAGTCCGGGGCCGAGCGATTGGCCGCCTGGGAATCGCTGTCGATCGATCAGGCGATCCTGCGCGCCGGCCCGCTCTCCGGCGGCCATGACGACGCGGTTCGCCGCATCCGCGCGTTGACCGACGCGGCTGCCGAGGTCCACTAACGTCCGGGCAGCGGGCGGCGCCTAGCGTTCCGACATCAAGGTCGGTCCGCCGCCCATCGCCTCGCTCTCCGCCCGAATCGCTCGCCACCTGAAGGGCGACGTGAGCTGTCCCCAGTAGTCCATCGGGAAAGCCGGCAGGCCGGCGATGCCGATGTCCGCCGGCGGCTCGCGGTCCTTCGGCAGGAAGCGCGTGCCGAAGACGACGTCCCAGACGATCAGGTTCTGCCCGAAGTTGGTGTTCGATTCCTCGAGGCGGCGCGAGTGATGCCAACGGTGGAGCTCGGCCATGCTGAAGAACCAGTTGAGTGGGCCGAGACGCAACACGAGGTTCGCGTGCTGGAAGAGGCCGTGGACCGCGGAGACGAGGCCGAAGAGCGCGATCACCCGGCCATCCGCCCCGACGATGATCAGCGGGATCATCGGACTGAAGGTCGAGAGCGCGATGTCGACGGGGTGGAAGCGGACGGCGTTCAGGAAGTAGAGGCGCGGCGCGCTGTGGTGCATCGCGTGGAAGCGCCAGAGCCAGTCGAACTCGTGGGTCAGGCGGTGGATCCAGTACATGAAGAACTCGCCGAACACGAGGGCGAGTCCGAGCTGGAGCCAGAGGTTCCAGTCGGTCGGCCAGAGCGAGCCACCTACGCGGTCGGCGAGCCAGGCGGCACCCGCGATCGCGACGAGCCGCGCGGGAATCTCGAACAAACGGGTCGTGAGGAAACCGGAAACGAGCAAGTGGCCGATGTCGACCCTGAGGTCGCCCTGGGAGTGCAGCCAGCTCCTCTGCCAATAGAAGAGGCGCTCGAGCCCCATGATCACGAAGTAGGCCGCGATCGTCGGGAGCCCGATCGCGATCGCCGGATCTGCGCCTGCCTCGATCTCCGCGATCGCATACGCCACGCCCCCGCCCAATATGACGGGAAAGATCGTGCGGGCCACGATCCACTCGAGGGCGCCGCGGGTGCCCTCGCTGCTCGTCGGAGTGTCCGCGGTCGGCGCGGTCATGCTGGCAGCTCTCCATCCTGCAGCGCTCGCGCGCCGCCCGACGGGAACTCTACGACGCCGCGCACGGATTCGCTCGGTAGGTCCCTCGCGCGGATCAAAAGCCGATGCGGATCTTGCCCACCAGATTATGGTCGACCGTGTTGTCGCTGCGATAGGCGTCGTAGCGGAGCTGTAGCTGGAGTCGGTTCGCGTACTTCGGCACGAACGAGATCCCCGCGCCGATCTCGAACCCGCCGTCGTTCTCTTCCGCCTCGACGGTGAACCCCGGCGCGGCGGCGGGGGCATCGACGAGCGACGCGGTGACGTCGCGCTTCGCACCCGAGATCGTCTGGCGCCAGCGCAGGTCGACGGTCGGTCGCCATACGCCGGTCGCCCACTCGAGGTAGCGATGGACGTAGCGGCGGTACTCGTAGACGGTGCCGAGGCGGAGTCCCGTTCGCGTCGTGAGCACGTCGTCCTCTCGGTTGGAGATGGACGTGCGGTAGATCCCGCCGCCGTCCTCAGAGAAGCCGCCGGTCTCCATGCGCATCCAGTCGACTGCTGCGATCGGCTCGATGGTGATCGGGCCGACGTCGAAGAGCAGGCCGACTTCGCCAGCGAGGAGCAGGCGGCTGCTGTTGAAGTCCCGTTCGGCGTTGAGAGCCTGGCCGACCGCGGTGCCGCCGGTGCCCTCGCTGTAGAAGATCGACCGGTTCGACTCGTGGCGCGTGTGCGCCCAGCTCGCGACGCCCTGGACGCGCAGCGGGCCATGGGACCAGGACGCGTGGCCAGAGATCTCGGCGAGGGTCAGGTTCGCGTGTCCGCCCTGCTGGAACGAAAGGCTGCCCGACTGCGAGGAGAGGGCGAGGGTGAAGTCGAAGCCGCCGATCGACGGGGCATCGAGGCCGAGGACGATGCCGCCCATGCGGGCCTCATACTCCGGGTGGCCGTCGAAGCCGTCGCGACTGCGGAAGCCACCGACGCCCGAGACCCAGGGCGCCCAGTCTCGCGCGTGGCATTCGACGGGCTGGGTCGTGCCCTGCCACGGGTCGAGCTCGCCCGGGGTGCAGTCCCGCGGTCGACCGAGGAGCAAGCGCGCCACCCGGCGGCCGCTCTCCATCACGACGGTCGAATGCGCGTCGTAGGTCTCGGGGGAGATCGCGCTCAGCACGTTGTTCACGCTGCCGTCGGTCTGCGCGAGGCGGTCGAGCTCGGTCTGGAGGTCGGTCGAGGTGCCGGGGTCGCCGTCGATCAGGTCGAGGTAGGCGCCGATCGACTGGTTGTTGGCGGTGAACGCGACGCCCGGGTCGCCGAAGCCGCTGGCGCTCATGACCACGAACTCGATGCCGTTCGTCGTGTAGTTCGTGCTGAACATGCGCAGGCCGCTCGCGTCGGGCAGCGTGATCGTGTCGAAGGTCGACGCGCCGCGACCGCCGGCCGCGTCGATCAGCGTGAACGTGCCGTCCCCGATCGTCGCGGGGAGGAAGATGTCGAGCTCGCCGTCGAAGGTCGCGGTGCCGGCGAGGGTGAACGGGGTGGTCGTCTCGTTCGCGCGAAGGCGGAGGGACGAGCCGTCCATCATCAACAGGCTGCCGCCGACGTTCGTCGGCGTGTCTACCCCGAGCCGCGCGCCGTCCGGGATCTCGATCGTGCCGGTGAAGCCGGAGCCGTCCGTGATGATCCAGCCCGACGTCGAGGTGATCGCCATCGGGTCGCCTTCGAGCCGAAGGGTCTCGAAGTTCGCGAGTCGGGACAGATCGAACGTCAGGAAGCTCGTGGGGTTGAAGCCGAGCACGGCGGTGTCCGTGCCGCTCTCGCCGTCGATCACGACACCGGTGTCGATGACGTTGCCGAAGCCGCCGGAGTGGCGATAGGTGTCGTCGCCGGCGCCGAGGAAGGCGTTGGCGCCGAGGAAGCCCGAGTTGTCGAGGACGTCGGCGCCGGTGCCGAAGCGCGTCTCACCTTCGATGCGGCCCGAGGTGGTGTTCGTGAGGGTGTGTCCAGTGTTGCCGAAGAGGAGGTCGGTGCCGATGCGGCCGGCGTTCGCGACGTCGCCGCCGAGGGCGAGGGCGATCGGGGTGGTCGCGTCGGCGTCGACCGCGCCGGTCGCAGTGATGTCGAGCAGGCCGATGAAGCCGCTGCCGTTCAGGAGCTCCCAACCGGTCAGGGCCGCGTTGAGGCCCTGGACCCGGACGGTCTCGAAGGTCGCGATGCGGCTCAGATCGAACTCGCGAGGGTCGCCGCCGTTGGACGTGAGGACGAAGGTGTCGTCGCCGAGGCCGCCGACCGCGAACCCGCCGATCGTGGCGTCGCGGCCGAAGGACAGAGTGTCGTCGCCGCCGCCCATGTCGACGGTGCCGGTCAGCGTGCCGGTCTGGTCGAAGAGGTCCGCGCCGACCCCGAACGTGAGGTTGCCGGTGAGGGTGCCGTCATTCGCGACGGTCGTGTCGTTCGCCGAGGTCGTGACGTCACCCGTGAGGACGCCGAGGTTCGTCAGGTCGCCGCCGATCGCGAGGGTGGCCGACTGCGTGAGCGACGAGTTCAGGTTGACCCGGATCTCGCCGGTGAAGCCCGCCGCGTTCTGGAGGTCCCAGCCCGGAAGCGCATCGTCGTCGGCCTGGATCTCGAGGAACTCGAAGTCGACGAGCTCGGAGACGTCGAAGACGCGCAGCGAAGCGCCGGGGTTCGAGAGTCGCGCGGTGTCCGTGCCCGTGCCGCCGTCGACCATGCCCGTTCGCGTCGCGGCGCCTTCCTGCTCGTAGAAGTCGATGCCGGCGCCGAGCAGCACGTCGCCGGTGATCCCGCCGCGGTTGATGACGTTGTCGTTGCCCCCTTCGCCGAAAACGGTGCCCATGTAGGTGGCACCCGCCTCGTTGTCGAAGAAGTCGCCGCCGTCGCCGAGAAAGAGGTCACCGGTGATCGCGCCTTCGTTCGTGACGCGCTCGACTCCGGTCGTGCCCTGGACCGCGATGCCCCGGTTGGGCATGCCGGCGTCGGTCAGGTCTGCGGTGATCGCACCTGTCACCTCGTTGAGGACACGGTTCTCGAAGGAACCGAAGCTGTTGCGGAAGAGCACGAGGGGGCCGGCGTCCTGGTCGCCCATCAACGTGCCCGCATTCTCGAACGTGTGGACGTCGTCGAGGGCGGAGTCTGTGCTGGTCAGGAAGCTGTTGCCGCCGAGAGACACGCCGATCGCGTCCGTTCCGGTCACGTCGATCAGTCCGGTTCCGAAGTTGATGGCGAAGCTGTTCTGGTCGCCGTCCGGGTTGTTCGTGTCATCGCCCAGCAGGATGCCGATCGCGTTCGCGCCGGCGACGTTCATCGTCCCGCCGTTGCGGACGTCGCCCACGGTCGCGGCGCCGGATCCGCTGATCCACCCGTCGCCGAGCTCCAGACCGATCGAGTCGTCTCCCGCGATGTTCATCGTGCCGTTGTTCGTATGGTTCGCCTGCGCGCCCGGCCCGGACCGGTCGCCCGCGACGAGACCGCGACCGTTGGTGCCGAGCAGGTCGACCGTGCCGTCGAGGAGGGTGCCGGTGTCGTCGCCGGTCTCGATGACGATGCCGTTCGCGCCGTTCACCGTGACGGTGCCGTCGGTGATCGCGCCGTTCGGGAGCGGCAGGCCGGTGTTCTCGTTGATCTGGATCGCGCGTCCGTTGTCGCCGTCGAGGACGATCGTGCCGCTGTTCCAGAGGATGTTGTCGTCACCGCCGCGCATCGCGACGCCGTCGTCCCCCGTGACCGTGATCGTGCCGCCGACCTCGTTCGTGACGTCATAGTTGTCGGTCACGTCGATGCCGACGCCGCCGTTCTGGTTCAGGTTGATGTCGCCGGTGTTCTGGATCTCGATCGTGGGCGGGCCACCGGTCGGATCCGTGTTCGATCCGAACCGCACGCCGGTCCCGTCCACGACGTTCACGTTGATCGTGCCGTCGAGATCGACGTCGACGTCGTCGCCGCCGAGTACGCCGACGCCGTCGGTGTCGACGACGTTCACGGTCGAGTCCACGCCGAGGCTCACCGAGCCGCCGTTGCCGACGACGATGCCCGCGGCGGCGGCGCCGCTGTCGTCGATGACGGTGAGGGCGCCGGTCGTGACGTCGACGTCGTTGAAGGCGCTCGCGTCGAAGCCGGTCTCGTCCGTACCGGTACAGGTCACGCTGCCGCCGTCCGCCAGGGGCGGCGTGTCGGGATCACAGGCGGCCTCGGCTCGGGGCGCCAGCAGCCAGAACGCGCTCGCCACGGCGAGCCCCAGCAGGAGCGGTCGCGTGGCGCGCGACGCGGGGCGCGCGGGCGAAGGGGAGCGGTCGGCGCGGGGCGCGGCGCCGTCGGCGTGGCGGGGGGTCTCGGGGTGCATGGAGTTCCTGCGGCGTTGGCCGGGAGGACGACCGCGGGTTCCGGCGATCGACAAAGAAGGGGGCGTATAGTACCTCTAGTGGCCGCCCGCAGGTCCGCGGTGACGACCCCTCGGACTCTCTCTTCCACATGATTGGAAGGGCGCGCAGCCGAGCGGGGGCTAGTTCGAATCGCGCGCGCAGGATTCCCCCACGCGCACGCAGACCATCGGAAAGGAAAAGATCATGACACTCGACCCGAGTGCGGTCGGTGCGAAGGGTGACCCCTCGCGCCGCAGCTGGACCTCGAAGGACTCCCTCCTCTATGCCGTCGGCGTTGGCGCCGGCCTGGACGAGCTGCAGTTCACCACGGAGAACACCAAGGACACGCCCCAGCGCGTGCTTCCGACCCAGGCCGTGATCCTCGGCGGCGGCGGCGTGCCGCTCCAGAAGGCCGGCGAGTTCAATCCCGCGCTGATGGTCCACGGCACCGAGGGCATCGAGCTGCATCGCGAGATCCCGGCGGAAGGCGAGATCGAGAGCGTCGGTGAGATCACCGGCATCTGGGACAAGGGCAAGGCCGGCGTGATCGAGATGGCGTCGACGGCGACCCTCGTCGAGACCGGCGAGAAGCTCTTCACCGTCCGCATGTCGCTCTTCTGCCGCGGCGCCGGCGACTTCGGCGGCGACCGTGGGCCGACGCCGACCTTCGAGCTGCCCGACCGCGCGGCGGACCATCAGGTCACTTACAAGACGCGTGAGGATCAGGCGCTCACCTATCGCCTGTCCGGCGACCGCAACCCGCTCCACTCGGATCCGTCCTTCGCGGCGATGGGTGGCTTCGATCGCCCGATCCTGCACGGCCTCTGCACCTACGGGTTCACGGGCCGCGCGCTCCTGCACACGCTTTGCGGCTCGGACCCGTCGCGCTTCAAGAGCATGCACGGCCGCTTCAGCAAGCCGGTCATGCCGGGCGACGAGCTCACGATCTCGATGTGGGTCGATGGAACTCTCGATGGCCACCAGAAGGCCCTGTTCCAGACGAAGAACCAGGATGGCGACGTCGTCCTCGACCAGGGGGAGTGCGGCTTCGCGTAGCGCGCACGCCCGGGCTTCATCCTTCAGAACACCCCCGTCGAGGCTGGCTCGGCGGGGGTGTTCGCGTTCTCGTCGCGGAAGTGACGCTCGGTGTGGGGTTGACGCAATACCCTGAGCCGGTAAACAGGGTGGACTCTCTTGCCCGGCGGCCGTCCGGCCGATGCGGAAAGGGAGACACGGGAGCCGAGCCGACGTGGCTTGCCCCGTGGGAGGATCGCGGAATGGCCGATCATCGCCGGATACGCATACACCCTTCGCGCGACGCGCGGAGGCTGCGCGCGACGACGACTTCCGAGAGGATGTACGTCGTCGCGAGACGACGAGCGACGATGGGCGAATGATCGAGTGAAACCCCTGCGCACGCGCGCGGGGGTTTCGTCGTTTCGGGACTGGAACCACAGGAGACGAGATGAGGCCGGAACTATCGCTGGACAGTCGTTGGTGGACACTCTCGGGCGCCGAGGTGCTCGACGTGATGGGCAGCGTTCGCTCGCTGGTCCGCGAGGGCCAGGTCGTCCACATCGGCACCGACGCCCAGAAGTCGTCTTCGCGAATGGAGTTCGTGACCGTCGCCTGCGTCCTCAACCCGGGGAAGGGCGGCCGCGTGTTCTACACCCGCCGCTACGACCGCAAGAACGTCTCCCTCTTCGAGAAGCTCTCGACCGAGACCTGGCTCTCCCTCGACCTCGCCATGAAGATGCACGATGCGTTCTCGCTCACACCCGAGCAGGAGCAGATCTGGGTCCACGTCGACGCGAACCCGGACGAGCGCTTCGACTCGAGTGACTACGTGAAGCAGCTCGCGGGCATGGTCGCGGGCTCGGGGTTTCCTGTGCTCGTGAAGCCGAATGCGTGGTGTGCTTCGCACGTCGCGGACTTCGCGGTGAAGAACAAGCATTTCAGGGCGCGGATGCGGGCGGCGTAGGGGCGCAGGCGCTCGGGTTGATCGAGCGACGTGCACTCGGTGTTGACGGGGAAGGGGGTTCCCTCCGCCTTCGCTCGTGAGCTGCGCCTCGGGCACTCGCGGGCCGTGCCGTGGGGCCCGGCTAGCCCGGGACTTCCGAGAGGGAGATCGGGCCGCCGCCTCTCTGCCAACCTCTGGCTAGGAGCCAGGATCTCGGCCGTGCGACTTCGATCTTCGGGATTGCCTTGATCCGCTCCTTCCAGCCATCGAAGAAGCGGCCGGAAGAGGCCGAATCGGGCGCATTGCTTCGCTCGAGCGGCTCGCCTCGCTGTCGACGGTGCTTCCGGTCGTTGAGAAGGACGTAGCGGAGCGCGTTCCGCACCTGGCGCGGCGTCGCGAGCACGACCGAGTGGAAGCGCCCGTCCAGGACGGGCCCCTTCCGCCGAAACACGCGGTTCACCGCCAGCGCGATCCGCGAGCCGATGCTCTTCATCCCGAACGCGAGCGCTTCCTTGTTCGCGGCCTCCACGATCATGTGAACGTGGTCGCGCTGAACTGAGTAGTGTGCGACGCGGAAGTCTCCGCGCTCGCATCCGCGCGCCAGCGTCTCACGAAACGCGCGTAGCCATCGGCGGTTCCGGAGCGACGGAACGTCTCGACGCATACGGAGCGTGACGTGAACCGGGTGTTCCTTCCGGACCGCCACTCGCTCCCGATGCCGAACCCGCGCGCGCCGTGCCGGCTTCCGCCCGGGCTTCTTCTTCCGCCGCGAAGGCGAACGACGATGGACGAAGCACTGATCGATCGAGAGCTGCTGGGGGACTGTCATCGCCTAACAAAGATAGGGGCGATGGTTCATCGAATCGATCACGGAACCAGCGTTCACTCGAAAACTGATCCGTGACCGGGCCCCAAGGCAGAGCGTCCGCCTAACACCCAAGCACCCCCATCAATACCGAGAGCACGGCATCCGGACATCGAGACCGCGAGAGCTGATCTCAGCCCTTCCGCAGCTCCGCCCCCGCCTCACCCACCAGCTTCTCGAAGCGCGACAAGAACTTCCCCTCGTCCTTGTCCGTCAGCGTCTTCGTCTCGCTCTGCAGCAGAACATGGAACGCGAGCGACTTGCGCCTCGCGCCGATCGACTCGCCCCGGTACAGATCGAAGAGCTCGACCCCGGCGACCTGCTTCTTGCCCGCCTTCTCGATCAGCTCGATCAGGGCACCGGCACTCATCGACTCGTCGCAAGACACCGCGACGTCGACCTTGATCCCCGGGAACTTCGGCAGCGGCTTGTAGCCCGCGCCCGAGAGCGAAGCGGCGAGCAGCGCGTCGAGGCACACCTCGCCGACCGCGACGTCGCTGTCGAGATCCCCCGAGAGTCCGAGCTTCGGCGCTAGGCCGGGCTCGAGCTCGCCGACGATGCCGACGACTTCGGGGGAGCCTTCGAGTCGGAGGAAGAGGCACTTGCCCGGGTGCGCCCAGGTCGGGACGTCGCCGTCGGCGCTCCACTGCGACGCGCCGCATCCCCGCGAGCGAACGAGGTCGTTCACGATCGCCTGGAGCCCCATCAATCGATTGTCGTCGTAGCGGGCCTTCTTGCCGGGTCGGGTGCCGGCCCAGGCGAGTCCGAGCAGATGGCGCTCCTTCGGCTCGCCGCGGTCGTTCCCGTTCTCGGGCTCGTAGGCCTTGCCGATCTCGAAGAGCCGCACGTCCGAACGGTTGCGACGGTTGGCTTCGAGGCGCGGCAGCAGGCTGGGCGCCACGCGGCGGCGGATCTTCGACTCGCTCTGGTTGACCGGGTTGATCACCGACACGTGCGGCTGATCCTGCTCGCCCAACATCTCGAGGAGTCCGTCGTCGATGAACGAGTAGGAGAGGTTCTCGTGGAAGCGGGCGCCGCCGGCGAGGCGGTCCTGCAGTTGGCGCACGAGCATGCGGCGCTCGTCCCGGGGCGGGGGGACGATGTCGAAGTGGAGGGGTTGTTCGTCGATGTTGCCGTAGCGGTGGATGCGGCCGATCTCCTCGACGAGGTCCTGCTCGATCGTGATGTCCTTGCTCGCGCGGAACGAGGGGACGTGCACGTCGTAGAGGTCGACGCTCTGGCCGTGGGTGCCGTCCTGGACGCCGAACTCGAGGCGCTCGAGGATGTGTCGGATCTCTTCGTCCGGGAGCGGCTTGCCGAGGGCGGTTCGGACGCGTTCGTTGCGGAGCGGAATCACGCTCGACGGATCCGTCCAGTCACCGGCGTCGGTTGGCGCCGAGGGGAAGCGCGCCTCCGGGTGGATCCCGGCGAGGAGCCGCGCGAAGTGACCGGCGGCCTCGAGCGGGAGCTTCGGATCGAGGGTCTTCTCGAAGCGCGCGGAAGAGTCGGTGCGCAGACCGACGTGCGTCGACGTCCGTCGCACCGTCGTCGCCTCGAACGTCGCGACCTCGAGCAGCAGCGAGTCCGTGTCCGGCGCGACCTTCGAACCGTCGCCGCCCATGATACCGGCGAGGGCGACCGGCGTGTCGCCGGCGCAGATGAGGAGATCGCTGTCCCGGAGCTTCCGCTCCTCGCCGTCGAGGGTCTCGATCGTCTCGCGATCGTGGGCGTTGCGTACGACGATCCCGCGTCCGCCGCCGTCGGCTTCGAGTCGGTTGCGATCGAAGACGTGGTTCGGCTGGCCGAGGTCCATCATGACGAAGTTGGACAGGTCGACCAGCAGGTCGATCGGGCGCTGGCCGACCGCGAGGAGCAGCCAGCGCAGCCAATCGGGAGACGGGCCCGGCTGCACGCCATCGATCGGGAGCCCGACATAACGCGAGCAGCCCGGGGTCTCGATCGCGATCGGATAGGGCGCGCCGTCACCGGTCTCGGGGAGCGACGTGTCGAGGGGGAGGAGCTCGCGCTCGTAGATCGCCGCGACCTCGCGGGCGATCCCGCGATGGCCCCAGAGATCCGGGCGGTGGGTGAGCGACTTGTTGTCGATCTCGATGATCCAGTCGTCGACGCCGAGGGCGACGGCCACGGGCGCACCGACGGCGGCGTCCTCGGGGAGCACCCAGATGCCGTCGTGTTCCTCGCCCTGGCCGCCATGTAAGTCGAGCTCGCGAATCGAGCAGATCATCCCGAACGAGGGAACACCGCGGATCTTCGACTTCTTGATCTTGAAATCGCCCGGGAGCGTCGTGCCGACGGTCGCGACCGCTACTTTCTGGCCAGCGTCGACGTTGGGCGCGCCGCACACGATCGTGAGCGCCTCTCCCTCTCCCGCGGCGCCGACGTCGACGGTGCAGACCGAGAGCTTTTCCGCGTCGGGGTGCGCGTCCTTCGCCTGGACCTGGCCGACCACGACGTCATGCAGCTGCGGCGCGAAGCGCTCGAGTCCCTCGACCTCGGCGGTCGAGAGGGTGAGGTCGTCGGCGAGCCGATCCGGGGTGATTCCGGCGAGATCGACGTGGCGCGAGAGCCACTTCATGGAGACGTACATCAGAACTGCTCCAGGAAGCGCACGTCACCATCCAGCAGGTGGCGGACGTCGTCGATGTTGTGTCGCAGCATCACGAGCCTCGAGAGACCCAGGCCGAACGCGAAGCCGCTCCACTCTTCGGGGTCGACGCCGCCCGCGCGCAGCACGTTCGGATGCACGAGGCCGCAGGGTAGGAGCTCGATCCAGGTCGTCTTCTTGCAGACCGAACAGCCGTCCGAACAGAAGGGGCAGCGTGCGTCGAGCTCGAAGCCCGGCTCGACGAAGGGGAAGTGGCCCGGGCGCAGCCGCACGTCGAGGTCGCGCCCGAAGATCCCGCGCAGGAGTGTCTTCATCGCGCCGATCAGGTGCGCCACCGAGATGTCCTTGCCGACCACGAGCCCTTCCATCTGATAGAACGTGTGGTCGTGGCTCGCGTCCGTCGTCTCCTGGCGGAAGACGCGTCCCGGTGCGATCACGCGGAAAGGCGGCGTCCTCTTCTCCATCGCGCGGATCTGCACCGGCGACGTGTGCGTGCGCAGAACGAGCTGGCCATCTTCATCGCAGTAGAACGTGTCCTGCGAGTCGCGGGCGGGGTGATCCTTCGTGATGTTGAGCGACTCGAAGTTGTAATGGTCGAGCTCGACCTCGGGCCCATCGAGCACCTCGTAGCCCATCGACAGGAAGAGGTCCTCGAGCTCGCGGGTTACCTGCGTGATCGGATGCAGGCTGCCGCGCTCCGCGAGGGGCGGCGGCAGGGTCGCGTCGAAGTCGTCGGCGCGGCGCGCGGCGTCGAGCTTCGACGCGTCGAGGGCGGACTGCCGCGCCTGGACCAGCTCGAGGATCGACTGCTTGAGGGCGTTCGCCTTCTGGCCGTGCGCCTTCCGGTCGGCCAGATCGAGCTTCGGGATCTCGGCGAGCATCGCCGCGACGACGCCCTTCTTGCCGACGTAGTCCCGCTCGACGTCCTTGAGCGCGGCCGCGTCCTCGCACGTCTCGATGCGCTGGCGCGCCTCCTCGAGCGTGGCTTCCGGGTCCATGACGTGTCCTCTCGCCCGGCACCCCGCGCACGCCGTGCGCAGCTCGGGAAGAGCTGGTCGGCCGATCGGCGAAATGCTGCGGCCGGTGGCGGCCGCGCTTCGGGCACTGCGTGGGGGGCCCACCCGCGGGCGGGATCGGCGGATCTTACCGAATGTACGGGCGTTTGGGGCCCGATTGGCGCCGGATCGGCCCGGAAGGGGCACACTTCCGGGCGGCGCGGGCAGTCGACCCGGCCGCATTCGAATCCTCTGTGAAGCCCTTCACAACCCACGCTCTGGAGACGCCCGATCCTATGCCTCGAAGACACGGAGCAGTCACGGCATGGCGAGTCCCGAACGGGCGACACGACGGCGGACGGAGAGCGAGGCGATGACCCAGCGCGCACCGGGCATCGTGCTGGGCCTCCTGGCGATCGTGCTCTGCCTCGGGCTGCGGGCGGCGGGCGTCTTCGATGCCCTCGAGCTGGCGCTCCACGACCGCTTCGTCGAAGCCGCGCACGGGGAGGTCGAGGGGAGCGCGCCCATCGTCCTGGTCCCGATCGGCGAGTCCGAATTCGAGCGCTACGGCTTCCCGATCCCCGACGCGATCCTCGCCCGGGCGATCGAAGCCCTGCGCGCGGCGGGCGCCACGGCGGTCGGGATCGACTTGTACCGCGACGGACCCGCCGGGCCCGGAGCCGCAGAGCTCGCCGGATGGAAGGCCCTCGAGCGCGTCGTCGCCGGCCATGACGACGTGGTCGTGAGCGAGCTGCTCGGCTCCGACGATCAACGCGGCATCGCGGCGCCCGCCTTCGCGCGCCCCGCACAGGTCGGGTTCAACAACCTGCTCCTCGACCCGGGCCGCGTCGTGAGACGCGGCTACCTCTTCGCGTGGGACGACGACGACACCTCGCACTCGTCGCTCTCGCTCCAGCTCGCGCTTCGGCATCTCGCCTCGAGCGGCGTCCGACTCGGTCCGGCCGGGGAAGACGACGCCTGGGTGAAGCTCGGGGACACCGTCGTGCCGGCCCTCGAGGGCGACTTCGGGGCCTACTCCGGGATGGACGCTGGGGGCTACCAGTTTCCCCTCGACTTCGCCCGCGCCGACGCCGCGATCGACAGCCTCTCGTTCGGCGATCTGCTCGACGACCGGGCCGACGCCGACCAGATCGCCGGTCGAATCGCGATCGTCGGCACCGACGCGCGCAGCGTGAAGGACGACTTCAACGCGCCCCACGCCGCCGGCCAGACCGTGAAGGGCTATCGCATCCATGCGCACGCGACGGACCAGCTGATCCGCATGGGCAAGGGAACGTCGACCCCGCGCGGCAGCTGGGGCGAGCTCGGCGAGCTCGCGTGGATCGCAGGCTGGGGCGCCGGGGGCATCGGACTTTCCCTCGTGCTCGGCTCCCTCGGTTGGGCCGGGCCGGCCTTCCTGCTGGGACTCGTCGTGCTCCTCGCGGCTTCCGCCTCGCTCTTTTCCGCGGGCCTCTGGGTGCCGACGGTCGCGCCTGCCTTCGCCTGGATCGTGGGCGGGGGCGTCGCCGTCGGCGACCGCGCTCGCCGGGAAGCGCGCGCACAGCGCGAGATGACGATGATGTTCCGTCGCTTCACGTCCCATCGCGTCGCCGACTGGATGTGGGATCGACGCGACGAGTTCTTCGCGAACGGCCACTTCCTCGCGCGCCGCGGCACGATCACCGCGCTCCTCTCCGACCTGAAGGGCTACACCGCCGCCGCCGAGAAGATGGAGCCGGCCGAGCTGATCGAGTGGATCGACACGTACATGAACGCGATGGCCGAGGTGATCGAGCGCTACGACAAGGGGCACGTGGACGACTACGTCGGCGACGGGATCAAGGCGAATTTCGGGGTGCCCGTCTTGTCGGAGACCGAGGATGAGATCACGGCCGACGCGGTGGCGGCGGTGCGTTGCGCGATCGAGATGGGGCGGACCCTCGAACGTCTGAACGAACGTTGGGCGGAAGCGGGCTGGCCGACGGGCCGACAGCGGATCGGCCTCTTCACTGGCCCGGCGGTCGTCGGATCCCTCGGCGGCGACGAGCGCCAGAAGTACACATCCGTCGGCGACACGATCAACACGGCGGCGCGTCTGGAAGGCATCGGCGGCGCCCTCGATTTCGACCAGGAGACCGCGCTCCAGCGCATCCTGATCGGCGAGCGGACACGCGAACTCATCGGCGATCGCTTCGAGGTCGAGGACCTCGGGCGCCACGCCGTGAAGGGGAAGGACGAGCCCCTGCGGATCTACCGCGTGCACGGTGAAAAGGCCGTGCCTGCGGAGGAGGAACGAGCATGACGACTCGACGACGACACGACGACCAGCACACGCGGCCCCTGGCAACCTCGCTGATGGCGGCGACGATGGCCGTCTTGATCGCGGGGCCCGTCCTCGCAGACGGGACGGCCGACACCGAAAGCGTGAAGCCGAAGGCGCCGCCGACCCGCGACGTCGCGAAGGCTGCTGCGGACGAACACCGCCGAGCGGCGGTCGATGACACGAACGACCTCGTCCCCTACGTCCCGAAGAGTCGCGGCAAGGCGAAGCACAGCGCCGCCGGGGGCACGCGCACGGCCTCCCGGCTCGGCAACCTCGAGGTCGCGGTGATCGCGCCGGACGAGGGGCTGACGACCCGGGCCCAGCCGGTGCTCTACTGGTTCGTCTCCGAGACGACGAACGCGCGCGTCGACGTCACGCTGACCGACGACGACGCGATCGATCCGTTGATCGAGGTGACACTCCCGACCCCGGTCACCGCGGGCATCCATGCGATCGACCTCGCCGAGTACGACGTGTCTCTCGAGGCCGGTCGCTCGTATCGCTGGAGCGTGGCGGTCGTCCAGGACGCCGACCGGCGGTCGACGGACAAGACCGCGGAGGCGATGATCGAGCGGACGGGGGCTTCGGCCAGTCTCGAACGGTCGCTCGCGGACGCGTCACGGCGCTATGCGCCCTACGCGCTCTCCGGGATCTGGTACGACGCGATCGACGAGCTGCGGAGCGCCCGGGCGGCGGACCCGCAGGATCGTGGCCTGCGACGACAGGAGATCGCGCTCCTCGAACAGATCGACCTGACCGGCGTCGCGCGCTTCGCGCGAACCGCGGCGCGCTAGGCCGTCCGATCGCTAGGCAGGCTCGGTGACGCTCTCCGCTTCGTCGAGCCTGCGCGGAATCCCGAGGGCGAGCACGACGCCGACCGCGGTCAGCCCCGCCGCCGCCTGGAAGGGGAGGGGATCGCCCAGGTCGTAGAGGAGACCCGCGGCGATCGGGCCGACGATTCGCGCCGCCGAGGCGGTCGACTGGAAGACGCCCATCACGAGGCCGCGGCTGCCCTCGTCCGACGCGAGAGAGACCAGGCTCATCATCGGTGGCTGCGAGATCCCGCGCCCGACGGCCGCGAGGCCGAGGGGGAGAAGCAGCAGCCCGACCGTCTGCGGGACCGGGACCAACACGAACGCGATCGACATGAGCGCCAGGCCCGTCAACACGAGCTGCCGATTCGCGTAGCGCTCAGAGAGGCGCTTCATCCCGCCGCCCTGGATGCCGCCCATCACGATCGCCATCCCGAGCATCACGAGGGCGACCTCGAGCGGCCCGTAGTCGAAGCGGTGCAAGAGGAAGAGCGCGAAGACGGTCTCGAGCTGGGTCACGGCAAGCGAGAACAGGAAGTACGTGAGGCAGACCCGGCCGATCACTGGCGCGCGCAGGACGTCGAGCCGGCTCGTCAGGTCTGGCACCGGGCGATCGGCCCGGCGCTCCGGCTCACGCAACCGGAGCGCGGCCCACAGGAAGTTGAGCGCCGCCATCCCGGCCGCGAAGAACATCGGGGTCCCGTAGCCGAACTCCGAGAGCACGCCGCCGATCGGCGGCCCGAGGGTGAACCCGACCGCGAAGCTCGCGCCGATCATGCCCATCCAGCGCGTGCGGTCTGCCTCATCCGTCACGTCGGTCAGGTAGGCGGTCGCGACCGAGATGTTCGAGCCGAAGACGCCGGCGAGGAGTCGCGCCGCGAGGATCTGCCCGAGCGAATCGGCGAGTCCGAGGAAGGCCAGGGCGACGCTGGTGCCGGCGATCGTCACGAGCATGACGGGTCGACGGCCGATCCGGTCGGAGAGGCGTCCCCAGACGGGTGCGAAGGAGAACTGCGCCGCCGCGTGGCTCGCCAGGAGCACACCCAGCCAGAGGCCCGTCGCCCCGTAGCGCTCCGCCCAGAAGGGCAGGATCGGCACGACGATCCCGAATCCGATCAGGTCGGCGACGACGACGGAGAAGAGGACCGCGAGCGGCGGGCGCGCGCCGGAATCCTCTGTCTTTCCGCTCAACTGCGTCCCCTCCGTCGGTCGCTCCGGGTACTCACGACCAGCGGCGGCACCGTAGCAGCGCCGCGCCTGAAATCCGCCTCGCCCGTGTGACGATCCGTCGCGTCACCTGCCACGTCCGGTTGCGCACGGACGTATGAAAGAGGGGAAGCGATCTTCTACTTTTCCGCGCGGCGCCGGCCGGTTCACCCATCGAGGGAGCCGGGACCTGCGTCATGGGGGAGCACGACGCGATGACCGACTCGACCAGCGACAAATCCGAAACGACCCTCCAGGACTGGTCTCAGCAGCAGAGCAATGCCGAGACGATGGTCCCGATCATCGGCGAGCTCTACCGCGAGCGCGGGGTGATCTTCACGATCTTCGGCAACTCGCTGGTGAACAAGTCGCCGCTCGAGATCCTCGAGCTCCACCGCATCGCGCGCGTGAACGTCGACGCCTCGATCAGCACGATCGACACCTACCCGATCCTCTCCGAGGTCGCGCGTCAGGACCTCGCGCCCGCGCGGATCGACCTCGGCAACCTCGTCGACCATTGGCGCGGTGCCGCCGCCGACACGACGATCGAAGAGTTCGTGAAGGACGAGCTCTCCGGAATCGCGACGGGGAAGACGAGCCTCCGCGACAACCCGCAGGACGTCGTGCTCTACGGCTTCGGTCGAATCGGCCGCCTCGTCGCCCGCATCCTCGCCGGCAAGACCGGCGGCGGCGACAACCTCCGTCTCCGCGCGATCGTCGTTCGCCCCGGCGGCGACAACGACCTCGCGAAGCGCGCGAGCCTGCTCCGGCGCGACTCGATCCACGGTCCGTTCTCCGGCGAGGTCACGATCGATCACGACGACAACGCGTTGATCATCAACGGCAACCTGGTGCATGTGATCTACGCGAGCTCGCCGGAAGATTGCGACTACGCCAAGTACGGAATCCGCGACGCGATCGTCGTCGACAACACGGGCAACTGGCGGACCGAGGAAGACCTCGCGAAGCACCTCGTCCCCGGCGCCTCCAAGGTGATCCTGACCGCCCCCGGCAAGGGCAACGTCCCGAACATCGTCTACGGCGTGAACCACCACGGGATGACCGAGGCGGGGAACGTCCTGTCGGCGGCCTCGTGCACGACCAACGCCATCGTGCCGGTCCTCAAGGCCATGAACGACGAGTTCGAGATCCAGAGCGGCCACATCGAGTCGATTCACGCGTTCACGAACGACCAGAACCTGATCGACAACTACCACAACAAGGAGCGCCGCGGCCGCGCCGCGCCCCTCAACATGGTGGTGACCGAGACCGGCGCCGCGAAGGCCGTCGCGAAGTGCCTGCCGGAGCTGCAGGGCAAGCTGACGGGCAATGCGATCCGCGTTCCCACCCCGAACGTGTCCCTCGCCGTGATGAGCCTGAATCTCGGCAAGGAGACGAACGCCGAAGACGTGAACGCCTACCTCCTCAAGAGCTCGCTCGAAGGCGATCTTCAGAACCAGATCGACTACGCGAACTCGACGGAGGTCGTGTCGAGCGACTTCGTCGGCAACCGCCACGCCGGAATCGTCGACGCGCCCGCCACGATCGTGCAGGGGAGCCACGCCGTCCTCTACGTCTGGTACGACAACGAGTTCGGCTACAGCCGCCAGGTCGTGCGCTGCCTCGAGGAGCTCGCCGGCATCGTGATGCCGAACTTCCCGAAGAGAGTCGCGAGCTAAACAGTTCGCGATCGACCTGCGGTCGATCACGCACCAGTCAGATCAGCGCGGCCGCTCCAGGCGGATTCCCTACTCAGGGAGGCCGAAAGGCACGTAGAGCCGGAGGCCGATCCGCGGCGCCGTGTCGTAGCGCTGGTCGTAGAGCTTGTTGCCACCGGGGGTCTCGACCCGGATCCGGCCAGCGATGCCGACGCCTGCGCGGAAGTCGAAGTACGCGCCCTCCGCGAAGCGGAGACGCAGTCCGGCTTCGAGGGGCACGCTCGTGATCTCGCCGACGCCGTCGGTGTCCGCGGCGCTGCCGTAGCCGTCCAGTCGGAAGCGCGTGCGCTCGTAGCCGAGGCTGACGAGCAGCCGGACCGTGTCGCTCGGACCGAAGTAGAGACTCGTGGCGCCGCCCTGGATCCAGTCGCCCTCGGTGGCGAGCTCGAAGTTCTCGTCGATCCGCCAGCGCAGCACGACGATCGGGAACGTCTCGGCGTCCCGGCCGATCTGGCTGGTGACGCCGATGCCTGCCCCGACCGCGACATCGTCGGTCACCTGCCAGCGCAGGACCGCCGAGACCCCCGCCATGAAGCCGTTGCGGTCGGCACCGGTCTCCGCGGCCCAGCGGATCGGGACCGCGGTCACGAGCGAGAAGCGATCGCCGATCAGCACCGTCATGTGCGGCACGAGGTCGAGGGTGTTGATCGTGTTCCAGGGATCGCGCGGGAGCTGGGTTCCGCCGTACGCGGGCGGCGTGCCATTGTCGAGATTGAAGTCGAAGCTCGAGTGGGCGTAGCGGAAGTCGAAGCTCAGCAGCATCGACTGGTTGATCGGCCCGCCGACCCCGCCGTCGATCGCGGAGCGCCAGGCGTCGAACTCGTCGCCCGCGTCGCTCTGCGTCTCGAACTGCGTCTGGAAGTCGTAGGCCGCGTGCGCGCGCCACTCGTAGCGCTCGGGCGGGTCCGAGATCATCGAGTACTGCGCGGACGCGTCCGCCGCGAATCCGAGGGTGAGGATTCCCGAGACGCACGCGAGGAGCGCGCTTCCCTGCCGTCCCTGCACGCCGGTCTCAGTCCTTCCAGCCGGTCGAGGCGCCCTTGATCATCGCGAAGGGGCCCACCGGCCACCCGAAGCAGTCGACCATCAGCTGGTTCACGTCCTCGTGGCTGGCGACGCCCTCGGCCACCACGCGGCCGGCTTCCTGGATCATCGCGGCATAGACGCGGTTCGCGACGTAGCCCCAGGCCATCGGGTGATCCTTCACGACGACCGGGTGCTTGCCGCACTCCGCGGCGAGCTGTCGGACGGTCTCCACGGCGGTTTCGTGCGTGTCGTCACGCACGACGATCTCCGCGAATTTCATCACGACGGGCGGCGAGGCCCAGTGCCAGACGAGGACCCGGGTCGGCCGGTCCGTCGCAGCGGCGAGCGCCGCGAGCGGAAAGCCCGAGCTGTTCGAAGCGAGGATGCAGTCGTCGCGGGTGAGTCGGTCGAGGTCGCGAAAGACCTTGATCTTCAGGTCGAGCTGCTCGGGCACGCACTCGACGACGAGGTCGGCGTCCCCGACTGCGCCCTCGAAGTCCGTCGAGAACGTCAGCCGCGCGAGGGTCGCGTCGGCCTCTGCACGATCGAGCTTGCCGCGGGTCACCGCCTTCTCGACGCCGTAGCGCCCGTTTTCCACGCCCTGCTTGGCCTGCTCGACGACCTCGTCCGAGACGTCGGTGCCGTGCACCTCGTGGCCGGCCTGGGCGAGCACCTGGGCGATGCCGCTGCCCATCACGCCGGCGCCGATGACTGCGATCTTCATGGGGAATTCCTTCGAGGGGTTGTTTCCGCTCCGCCGCCTCGCCTAGCGGGTGTGTCCGGGCGGGTCGTCGGGCGGAAGGTGATCGATCAGGTTGAAGCTCAGCAGTCGCGGCGTCGGCGCGAAGGCGAGCTCGGTGATCGCGCAGTTCTTCATCATGCGCTTCCACTGAGCGTAGTCGCCGTCGAGCAGGACGCCGAAGGCGATGGAGAGCGCGCCGCCGTGGCTCACGACCACGACGCGCTCGCCGGGATGACGCTCGGCGATCCCGCGCAGGGCCCCGGCGAGCCGCAGTCCGACCGCACGCGGTGACTCGCCGCCGTGGGGCGCGAAGTCGGGGTCCACGCGCATGTTGTCGAAGAGCCGCTTCTCCTCCCACAGGTCCTGGAAGGTGAGGCCTTCCCAGTCGCCGAGGTCGTACTCGACGAGGTCCGCGTCGAGGGCCGGTTCGAGGCCGAGCGGGTCGGCGATCGCGCGCGCGGTGTGGTGCGCGCGATCGAGGGGGCTCGCGTACACGTGGCTCACTGGCCGGTAGTTCGCCTCGATGTGCGCACCGACCGCGGCGGCCTGGACACGCCCGTGGTCGGTGAGCGGCGTGTTGGTCGACCCGTGCCAGACGCCGTCGATGTTCGCGGAGGTCTGGCCGTGGCGGACGATCGCGAGAAGGGCGTGCGAGTCGGACGGAGCGGCGGCCATGGCGGCCGGATCATACACGCCTGAAACGTGCGCGCGGGCGTCCGATCGACGCTCGTGTCGCGGGCGGGCCTGCTGGTCAGCGCGTCGGGGCGGGGGCGCGCTCGGCGTCTCGGCCGACCACGACGTCGCCGTAGCTGGCGAGCCAGCCGACCGGCGTCATGGCTTCGATCCGCTGCTGCGCGGCCGCTCGGGTGAGCGGCAGACGGTCGGTCGCGGTCGACGAGGGCGCGCGCTCAGTCGGCGCCGCGGCGATCAATCCCGGCGCCTCGACCTTCTCGAGGGCGCCGACCGAGGACTCTTCGGCGAGCACCGTCGCGGGGAGCAGGACGAGCAACCCGCCGAGGCGCGCCAGGATCATCCAGATTGAAATGTTGCCGTTTTCACCCATTCCAAGGAGATTCTCGGAGGGGGAAACCCTTCACTTGAGGTCGATGGGAGGAAAAGCCCGCAATATGCGCAACGGCAGTCTTGGGGCCGCGCCTCGCAAGCAGGTGGCCCGCAGGCCTGGGCGGCGAGCGCGGATCAGGCGCCTTCGAGCAGCTCGAGCAACTCGTCGCGGCTGAGTCGGCTGCTGCCGTCCGCGTCTTCGAGCGCCGCGTCGGCGAGGGCGCGCTTCCGGGCGTGCAGTCGCAGGATGCCTTCTTCGACGGTGCCGCGGGCGATCAGGCGATGGACCGCGACCGGTCGGTCCTGCCCGATCCGGTGGGCCCGGTCGGCGGCCTGCTGCTCGACCGCCGGGTTCCACCAGGGGTCGAGCAGGAACACGTGGTCGGCGGCGGTCAGGTTGAGGCCGGTGCCGCCGGCGCGGAGCGAGAGCAGCATGACCGGAGGGCCGTCGTCGGACTGGAAGCCGTTCACCACCCCGCCGCGATCCCGGGTCGAGCCATCCAACCGAAGCCAGTCGACGCCGCGGTCGCGCAGCCCGGGCTCGAGCAGATCGAGCAGGCTCGTCCACTGGGAGAACACGAGCGCCTTGTGACCGTCGGCGACCGCCTCTTCGAGCCGCGCGAAGAGCGTCTCGAGCTTCGAGGACGTGCCGCTCTCGGACGTCTGCCCGGGGACCAGACTCGAGTGGCACGCCGCCTGTCGGAGTCGCAGCAGGGCTTCGAGCGCGGCCATCACGTTGCCGCCCGCGCGCAGCTGCTCGACCACGTTGCGCACCGTCGCCGCGCGCACCGAGTCGTAGACCGCGCGCTCTTCGTCGCTCAGGTCGCAGTCGAGGACGATCTCCGAGAGCGGCGGGAGCTCGGGTGCGACCTCCGACTTGAGGCGTCGAAGCAGAAAGGGCTTGATACGTTGGCGCAAGCGCTGGGCGACCTCCGCGTCGCCGTCTCCGATCGGGCGCGCGTAGCGATCGCGGAAGTCGGTGCGCCCGCCAAGCAGGCCGGGGTTCAGGAAGTGGATCTGGCTCCAGAGCTCGTCGAGCCGGTTCTCGACCGGCGTGCCCGTCAGCGCGAAGCGCGCCTTCGCGTCGAGTCGGTGGGCGGCGCGGGCGATCTGGCTCTCCGGATTCTTGATCGCCTGGGCCTCGTCGAGGATCACGCAGTCCCAGGTCTGCTGCGTGAGCGATTCCACGTCCTGACGGAGGAGTGCGTAGCTCGTGATCGTGACCGTCGCGTTCGGATCGAGGCGACGTCCGGGACCGTGGTAGAGGCTCACGTCGAGGGAGGGGCGGAAACGTTCGATCTCGCGGATCCAGCCGTGGAGCACCGAGGTCGGGGCGACCACGAGCGTCCGCCCGTCGATCGCGCAGAGTGCCTGGAGGGTCTTGCCGAGTCCCATGTCGTCGGCGAGCAGGGCGCCGAGCCCCGCGCGGCGCAGGAACACGAGCCAGTCGACGCCCTGGCGCTGGTAGGGCCGCAGCACGTCTTCGAGCTCCGGGTCGATCTTGGCGGTCGGAATGCCGTCGAAGCCGTCGAGGAGCGGGCGCAGTCCTTCGAGGGAAGGCGGCGGCGGCTCGTCGAGGTCTTCGCAGAGGAGCGCCAGGTCGGGCAGGGCGTGCCGTGCGACGCGGCCGCGCGGATCGCGCGCCGCGAGCAGGTCGGCGATGCGGTCGCCGTAGCGGGACAGCCAATCCGCCGGCAAGCGGGCGAACCCGCCCCCGTCGAGCTGAACGACCGATTCGCCGCGACCCCACGCGCGCAGCACCGACTCGGGCCCGGCGCTCGCGGTGCCCCCGGCGCCGATCGAGCGTTCCGCGCCGTCGTCCGACACGCCGTCGTCCAGGCGGAAGTCCACCGACAGCCGGTCGTCGTCGATCGCGATCGACGGCTCGAGCTCGCCGCGCAGCTGGAAGTCGTGATGGCTGGCGCCGACCACTTCCATGGACGTCGCCTCGAGTCGGGTCGCGAGCTGGATCGCCTCGGTCGCGGGCAGACGCGCGACGACACCCGGGCGCAGCCCGAGCTCGGTGCGCAGCTTTGCGACCACCTCGTTCTCAGCCGCCTCCATGCGGATCGGGACCTCACCGCCGCCCAGGTGCACGAGCTTGCCGACATCGACCCTCGCGACCGGAGGATTGCCGTAGACCAGCGTCGGCAGCACCGACAGACGATCGGCTTCCCGGGTGACCTCGATCCGGATGCGCGGCCGCTCGCCGCGCCGGGCCGTGGGCAGCTTGTCGGTCTCGACCACCAGCGGGATGCGTTTCTCGAGATCCGGCACGACCTCGGTCACGAGCACCGCGAGGTCGTCGTCCTTGAAGAAGCGGCCGCGCGGCAGGTCCGCGAGCTCGCGGCCCGAGAGCTTGTTCGGCGCGAGGGGATGGAGCGTGTCGGCGGTCTGAACGATGCCGTTCCGGAACGCCCGGGTGATCCGCTTGTCCTGCTCGACGAAGAGGCGGACGCCCTCCGGCGCATCGACGATCTTCGCGACGAGCCCGATCGGCTCCGGGTCGACCTGGATGGGTCCCCCGTCGAGGGTCACGCGCTCGGTGCCCCCGAGCTTCTCGATCAGGTTCGCGACGTTCGGTCGCGACGTGGCGTCGGCGGGACGCGAGGAGAGCTGGCGGTCGACGGCGAGGTCCGCCGGTGTCGCGACGAACTCGGGCCCGTCGAACTTGCCCGTCGCGGCCGCAGCGAGACTGCCTTTCAGCGTCGTGCGCTTGCCGCGGAACTCGATGCTTCGCGTGAGCCACAGGTGGCCGGCCCGTTCCTCGAGGTCGTAGACGACGCGCCCGCGGTCCTGGCCCTGGGTCGGGAGCTCTTCGCCTTCCTTCTTGGCACGCCGCAGCGCGATGATCGCGGCGGCCACGTGGTCGCAGGGATCCTCCGGGCTGTTGCAGGTGCACTCCCAGTCTTCGTCGTCCGGGTGCAGGGTGACCTGGGGCGCGGCGAGCCCCTTGCGCGTGATCACGCGAAGGCTGATGGCCCCTGCGGCGCGCTCCTCGACGCTGACCGCGTCTCCGCGGGCGAGGGAGACCCCACGAGACCAGACCGCGCGGGGGCAAGCCTCCTGCACGGCCTCGAAGAGCGACTGCAGGGAATCCAAGGAAGCGAACCGTCCGGATCAGATGGGTGGAGCCGTGGGAAGACGGGGCCGGGTGGAGGGGGGGCGGGGATCCTAACCGATCTGATCGGACGCGGATCGGCCGGCGCGTGGGTCATTCATCGGGCGGCGCGCAGGACGCTGAACCGCTTTCGTTCGGCTCCGCGTCCAGGAGGTTCGTCCGGGTGCGCGCCCACTCGACCAGCTCGCGCTCGAGGGTGGCGACTTCGTTCGCGTCCGGGCGTTCAGCGATGAAGCGGGCGAGGTGGGCGAGGGCGCGGCCGACGTGGGGCCCCGGGCCGGCACCGAGTCGCTCCATGACGGCGCGCCCGTCGAGGGCCAGGGCGCGGACGACGCCCTCTCGCTCACGCGCGTCGCGCAGCGCGTCCATGCGCTCCTCGATCGCGCACAAGCGCGTCTCGACCCGGGCGGCCTCGTCGCGGTCCGTCCACTCGGCGATCTCGAGCCGGCGCCACACGAAGAGGGCCGCGACTTCCGCCGTATCGAGTCGGGACAGGACCTTGCGCAGGCCGACGTCCCGCCGAGGCGAGACCGCGCGATCGATCGGGTGGCTCGCCTGCAGTCGTTCGACCCGCCGAGCGAGGGCGTGGGGCACGCGAAAGCGGACCATCGCGGCGGCGGTCGCGCTTCCGCGGAGCCAGAGGGCCCAGCGCAGCGCCGGAAGGGGCGGAAGCGCTTCGAAGAGCCTGGTGTTCGAGAGGCTGGTGCCGGGGACCAGAAAGTCCGACACGCCGGTCTCGTGCAGGAACGCGAGCGCCGGGCCCGGCCGCGCGCTCGCGAGGACGCGCGTGACCTCGCGACGCGCCGGCGCGGCCTGCGGAAGCAGCGGTGCGGCCTCCGTGAAGGCGTTCTTCGCGGCCGTGAGGAGCTCGGGCGACGGCCGCAGGTCGTGCTCGGCGAGCAGACGCGCCGCGATCCAGTAGCGGCGCGGCGCTTCGAGGAACGGCGATTCCTCGGCGCCGGACACGGCGCCGTCGAGCAGGCCCGCCTGGAACGAGGCGAGTGCATCGAGCGGATCGAGCCAGGACTCGTCCCTCGGGCGGAAGGCGAAAGCGTAGGGCGCGAGGCCGAAGCGGGGCAAGGTCTGCTCGACCGGGCCGCTGCCGGTCGACACGAGGTCGACCGGACCGTCCGAGGTCGCTTGCGTGAGCCGGGCGCCGCCCGCCGCGCTCACGACCGAGCGCGGCAGGGCGCGCAGCACGTCTTCGAAGGGCGCTTCGCAGAGCAACGAGCGCGTCGGCGTGCGCGGACGAACGGGAGCGCGCAGGTCGTCGAGCAACCCCTCGCCGTGACTGAAGGAAGCGATGCCTCGCTCTTCGAGATGGGCGCAGAGCTCGAGCACGGGCTTCGGGAGCTCTCGCGGAGACGGAGTCGATCGGGATTGACGCATGGCCGCTCGGCAGTGTAGACCGTGCGATGGAGGCGGGCCGGCGCGCGACGGGTTTGATTCGCGCGAGGGAGTCGCAGATGCAGAAGCACGAAACCGCCGACGGGCAGCGCACGCCGCGCGGGGCGCGCGCCGGGGCGCTCGGCGCGGTCGCCCTGGCGAGCCTGATCGTGGCCGGCGCGAGTGGCGCGCAGGCCCACGACGGCGAGGACGTCCGTTGTGAGACCCGGTTGCAGCCGCGCGCGATCTTCGGTCGCAACTACGTGGTCGATCGCGTGACCGAGTGCCGACGGGTCGCCGCGCCGCAGAAATCCGCCGAGGAGCCCACGGCCCTCCCGCGTCCCGCGCCGCCCACGGGCTGGGACGGCGCGATCGACGCATCGCTGCAGGCCGCCGATTGGCGGGGCGAGCGCCGCGTCCTGCGGAATGCGCAATACGATCGCAGCGTGCGCGCGATTCAGGGCATCACTCGGCGCGAAGTCCGCTAACAACGGAGCCCGCCCCGCCTAGCACCGACCCGTCGTCGCCGCGCCGCCGCGCGCGCGACGCCAGGTGCACGATCCCCCTCAAGCTCGCGTGGAAAAACACCGAGTTTTTGAGGACGCATCGGTGCATGGAGTGACGTCGCTGGAGGGCGGCCTCGGACATCGATGGGGGAGACGCGGATGAGCACCGGAGCGGAATTCGCCGGTCATCGACCGCACGGCGATGATGCGCGGCCCGACGAGCGGCACGTTCGCATCCTGCTCGTCGAAGGACGCACGCTCGTTGCGGACGAGCTGCGACAGACCCTCGCGACGACCACGCGAGCCAGCTTCGAGATCGTCTGCGAGAGCGACCTCGTCGCCGCCGCGGCCCAGATTCGCGGCGAGCACTTCGATCTGCTCCTGATGGATCCGAATCTGCCGGGGATCGAGCGGACCGCCGCCCTCGAGCTCGCGAACGATCTCGCCCACCGCCTCCCGGTCGTCGTGCTCACCGGGACCGAGCCCCTCGACCGGGCCGACGACGATACCCGCAGCCAACTCGCCCGGTGTGTCCGTGATGCGGACGTCGCCGGCAAGCTGCTCTCCGCGATTCGTCGGTCGCGCCGGCTCGGCACCGGGGTGATGACGCCGATCTTCTGTCGCCTCGAGGGCCTCGCAGCCTAGAAGGCCGGCGCGTTGCGCGCGGGCGCCTATCCTGCGCCCGTGCCCATCCTGCGTTTCCGAGTACCCGGTCGCCGCGAGCCGATCGGCGCATGGCTCTCCGCCTTGCTTCCCGCCGTGCCGCGCGCGGAGCGTCGCGTCTGGTTCGACGCGGGCGCCGTCGCGATCGACGGGCGTCCCTGCGATCGCGGGACGGAATCCTGCCCGCCCGGTGCGCAGGTCAGCGTCGAGATCGGCGACATGCAGCGCGCCGCGCTACGCGCCGGACGAGGTGGAGTCGCGGCGGAGCGGGCGAAGCGATGGATCGCAGTCGTCGACGACGTGCCGTGGTCGTGTGGTGCGTGTCCTCTCGCAGGGGACGACGACGGGTTGGGATTCGAGGTGGTCCAGCGCGCCGGGGGGCTGGCGCGGCTAAGGGTCGACGGTCTCGAGACGACCGGCGAAGCGGTGCTGGCCGCGCTCGCTGGGGCCGACATGCCCGTCGTCGGCGATCTCGAGCGCGGGGGGCTCGCGCTGCCGGTCGCGGAGGGCGGCAACGCCGCCCCGATGCTCGCTCCCGAGGACGCTGCCACGCCGACGGACCTCGACGCGCTCGCCGCGGCACCGGCCTGGCGCTGGGATCACGACGCCGAGGGCGCGCGGCCCGAGGAGGACGAGGAGGACGAGGCGGGGTGGCTCCGGGTGTCGGTAGAGAGCGCGCGCGCGCTCGCGTCGGGGCACGCCTGGGTACTGCCCGACGCGGCGAGCGACAGGGCGGAGCGGTTTCGGGCGGGCGCGCTCGTCGCCCTCGAGGCGCGGGACGGAACGGATCTCGGCTGGGCGCGAATCGAAGGCACGAATCGAATCGCCGCGCGGCGTTGGTCGGAGCCGACCGATCGCAAATCCGTGGCGTCGGTCGAAGCGCGGGTCGCGAAGGCGCTCGCGCGTCGGCGGAAGTGGCTCGCGGGGCCCTCGAGTGGGACCAGCGCATTTCGCTTGATCCACGGCGAAGGGGACGACCTGCCCGGTCTCTACGTCGATCGGCTCGGGCCGCTCCTCCGGATGCTGGTCACCGGCTACGCCGCGATCCATCTCCGCGAGCGGGTGACCGCGGCGCTCCTCGCTCAGCTCCCGGTCACACCCGAAGGCGAGTCGTGGAGCGTCCTGGAAGTGCTCCATCTCCGGACTGCGGCACGGGGTCGCTTCGAAGCGACGACCTGGCGAGCCGGTGGGCTGGATCTTCTCGCGGAACAGGGCGCGCTCGCTGCGGACGGCGAGAGCCTGATCGCTCGAGAGCGAGGCCTCGCGTTCGAGCTCGATCCCGGCTGGGCCGCGCCGCGCCGACCTCGTCCCGGCTACGGCCTCTTCGTCGACCAGCGCGACAACCGCGCGCGGGTCGCGGAGCTCGCCCACGCGGGGGGCGGGCGTTGGCTCAACCTCTTCGCGCACACCGGCGCCTTCAGCGTCGCGCTCCTCGCGGCCGGCGCAGACGAAGTCACGAGCGTCGACCTCTCCGCGCCGTACCTCGCGCGACTCGACCGGAACCTGGCCCTGAACGTCGAGGCCGGGGTCGATCCGGGCCGACACCGCTCCGTGCGCGGCGAGGCCCGCCGCGCACTCGAGAACGATCCCGGCGAATTGCGGGGCATCGTGGTCGACCCGCCGACCGCCGCCGCCGCCGGTCGGCGCTTCTGGTCCGTGCGCGACGACCTCGAACCCCTGCTGCGGCTAGCGATCGAACGCCTCGGCGACGGCGGCTGCCTCTTGGCGACCCAGAACCGCGCCGGCCCACCGCTCGGGCTCGACCGGGTCGTCGAGCGCGTCGCGCGTCGCTCGCACCGGCCGATCGCCGGTCTCGAGGCGGCGCCGCCCGCCGACGACCACCCGACACGAGCCGGGTTTCCGGAGGGCGATCCGTTCGAGGGCGCGCTGCTGCGTCTGGCGTGACGGATTCAGGCTTCGCGTCGCGGTGCGCGTCGGGATACGACTCAGCGCCCGCTCCCATCGGGGAACGCCCCATGCGAAATCGCGGGTGAACGATACAATTCCCGCGGTTTTTGGCCCGATGCCGCTGTTCTGCGGCCTATTTTTCCTTCGAATCGAAGTGAAAACACCCCAAAAACACCCGTCGTGCCTGACACAAACCACCTCGCCTCACCACTTCACTGCGACCTCGAGCGTTTCGGACGCCCGGGAATCCCCGCCCATTCCGGGTCGGGAACCGTAGGAGAAGGTCGTCGATCGACGGCTCACCCCTGCGGAAGTGAAGGCTCAGTCGAGTGCGCCGATGCGGCGCGCTCGTGCGGTGGCAGAGGTGACTTCGATGCGACGGAAACTCTCGATGCGACGCGCGGCACGCCGGCTCACGCCCCTTGCGGCGGCGCGGATCGCGCTCCTGACTGGCCTGGTCTTCGGAGCCGGGCCCGCCTTGGCGCTCCCGGCCGCCCTGGACCCGAGCGGCTTCGGCTTCGACGACACGAACCTCGGCGGTCTGCCGGGCTGGTCGTTCGACCTCAACGACGGATTCCTGGCCGCGGGCGAGGCGGGCACCGGTTCCTACGACGTCGACGTCACGGGCTCGACGGATGTCTGCATCCTCTTCGGAGACGAGACCTGTCGCGCGAGCACACTCGGGATCACGGGACCCTTCTCGGTGATCGTGACCCTCTCGGTCTCGGCGGTGAACAACCCCGCGATCACCGGTCCCTTCGGTCTGTTCCTGAGCGGCGTGATGTCGGTCCCCGGCTCGGAGTACGGCACGAGCGAGGTCGTGGTCGAGCTGAACCCGACGGTGCCGGCCGGCCTGGATACGACGGCGGTGCCCGGGTTCGTCTGGAACGGTGGATTCACGTCGTTCTCGCATCTCGTGTACGACGAGTTCGATCCGTTCCTCTACGACTACATCGGTTGGGCGGTGAACGTCGGCGACTCGGTGACCTTCCGTTACGACGTGCTGACCGCGCCGGAAGGCCGGGGCGCGCCCGCTCTGATGGGCAACGCGACCACCGTGGTTCCCGAGCCCGGCACGGCGCTGCTGATGGGACTCGGCCTCGCTGGACTCGCTGCGGCGGGCCGTCGCACGGTGGACGCGCACTGAAGGACGCCCGGTCCGACCGGTCGGCGCGAGGGGTCGCGTCCGGAACGCATCAACCGTTCGGATCATCGAACGGACGGCTGAGCGCTCCCGGATGGCTACCGTCTTCACACGAGCGACCGAGCGACTGAGATTGGGGGAAACAGTGCGGAAGCAATCGGCGATCAATGGGCTCCTGGCCCTGGGCACAGGCGTGGGACTCGCGTTCGGCGCGCTGCCCGGAACGGCGGCCGCCGGACCGGTCGACGACGCCCTCGCCGCCGCGAAGCAGGACGTCGAGCAGGGCCGCTGCGAACAGGCGGCCGCGCGACTTCGCGGCATCGACGGCCTCGGCAACCGCGCCGGACTCCTCGCGGGCCAGTGCCAGATCCAGGCCGGGCTCTACCCCGAAGCGCTCATGAATCTCGACCGGGTACGCGGCGCACGAGACCTCTCGAGCCAGCAGGTCGGGGACGTCGAGCTCTACCGCGGCGTCGCGCTCTATCACCTCGAGCGCTACGCCGAAGCCGCCGCCGCCCTCGACAGCGCGCGTGGCCTGACGGGCGAAGAAGCCCAGCTCCAGCTCTATACCGGTCTGCTGCTCCTCCGCGATGGCGACAACGACCGAGCCGCCCCGGCCCTCGAATCGGCCAGCCGCCTCGAGCCGCGCCTGACCGAGCCGGTCGCCTCCTACTACGCGGGCCTCGCCTGGCAGGGCGCCGCCGAGCGCCAGCGCGCCCGCGACGCCTTCCAGCGCGTCGTCGACCTCGACGGCGATGGTCCCTGGGGCAAGGAAGCGAAGAAGCTGCTCGATTCGACGGAGTTGTTTCCGTACTTCGTGCGCGGCCGCGTCGGGATCGAGTACGACGACAACGTGCTGCTGCGGGGTGACGTGACCCAGGTCGTCGACGGCAACCCGCTCACCATCGCGGGCGAGAACGACTGGCGCGGCGTTTGGGAAATCGACGGTGGCGTGCAGCTCTGGCAGTCCAACGACGCGGAGTGGAGCGCTGGCGTCACGGCGAGCTACTCGGGCAACGCGCACTACGAGCTCGCGGACATCAATACCCACTACCCGACGATTGGCGGCTTCCTCTCGAACCGCGTCGGACCGTCGACTATCGCGCAGGCGCGGTACCAGTTCGGTCACGCCTGGGTGGACGAAGATCCCTACTTGCAATCGCACTTCGCGGAGCTCTCGCTCAACCATACTTGGACCCGGGCGGGTACGACGCTGATCGTTGCGGACATTTCAGCGAACGACCTTCGCTTCGAGCCGGTGGAGGTCACCGACAACACGCCGCCCCTCGGCGGCGCCTGCACCCCGCCCCTGCTGCCGACCGACATCGGCTGTAGCCCGCCCGGCGTGAACGAGAACCGTGAGCGGAACCGCGACGGCGTGGGCTACGGCGCCGCGATCGAGCATCGCGGGTTGCTGCCGGTTCCCGACGTCGTGGACTCGATCATCGAGGCGATCACCCTCGGCGGCGGCTATCGCTTCCGCTTCTACGACGCAGAAGGCGAAGAGTGGGAGCACCACGCGCACATCTTCTCGGCAGGGGCACAGGTCGAACTGCCCTTCGATACCCGGGTGTTCGCGCGTGCGAGCTACGAGTATCGAGGCTTTCTCAACCCGTCGACCTTTCCGGACGTCCAGACCGTGGGCCAGGAATACACGCTCTCGAACAGCGACCGTCGCGAGCACGAGTTCGTCTTCGAGGGCGAGGTCGAGAAGGACATCACGGACAACTGGTCCGTGAGCGGCCGCTACCAGTTCCTGACGAACGACTCGAACCGCGACGCCTACAACTACGACCGCCATATCGTTGGCGGGTACATCAACTTCCGATTCGACTGAATCGAAACCCGATCGATCCGAGGGCTGCAGATCGTCACAGGGCGATCACATCGATCCAGACCCCAGGAGAAATCCAATGACTCCGACTTCCCGAAATTCTCTGATGATCGGCGGCGCCTTGATCGTGATCGCGCTGCTGCTGACCTGTGGGCCGCTCAGTGGTCTCTTCGGTCCCGACGCCGCGAAGGTCGAGGCTCCGCCTGTTGCCGCGGGCCCGCCGGAAGGCGAGGGCGAATCCCTCGACGCTGCGGCTGCGGCTGCGGCTGCGGGCGCAGGTGCCGGCAACAACGGCGCGGCCGTCGCGGGCCTCGGCCAGAATGGGAACGGCTCGCTCGAGTCAGGACTCGACATTCCGGTCCACGAATCGGCGGGGGCGAACGTCGCCGTCGCGGGCACCGGCTCGGCCGCCATGCCCACCGCTGGCTCGACGGCCGGCACGGCTGGAGCGACGAACGTCGCGGGTGCAGGCGTGGGCGCTGGCACGGCCGCCGCCACGGCTGCGGCGGGCTCGGGCACGGGCAGTGGCTCCGGTGCGGCAGCGGCGACGTCCGTTGCGGCGAGCACGGCACCGCCGGTCTCGGCCGGACCGCCCGCGGTTCCGGTCGCCAGTACGACGGTCGCGAGCACGACGGTCGGTGGCGCGGCGACGGCGGCTGCGGCCGCCGCAGCCGGTGCGACGAACGCCTTCGACCAGGCCTACGCCGGTCTCAGCGGCGACGGAATCGACGCGGCCGGCAAGGTCGTCGACCGATTCGCGCCTCCGGTGGCTGCCGTCGGGAGTGGGGCCCTCGCCCTGAACGGCGCCCAGCGGAGCCTCGGAAGTGGCGTGGCGGGTGTTCGTGCCCCCTGTGACTCCCCCGGCGCGGGCTGCCGCAACGTCCTCGGTGGGACAGCGCCCCCGATGCCGCCGGCGAACCCGCCGATCCGGCCGGGGCAGCCGCCGACGCCGCCGAACTACGTGCCCTGATCGGAATCCGGCGCGACCGACGCACCGGATCGACCCGACGACCGCGTGGCAAGCCCCGGCTCGCCACGCGGTTCGTGTTTGCGGACCCCGGTTCGCCGGCGGAGTTGCGTGAGGGGCGGGGTCTGGCGCACCGTTCCACCGCGGTCGGAGGCGAGCTCCGGCCCGATTCACGGGGGGTGTGATGAGCGAGACGAGCGGCCGGGACATCCAGATCGAGAGCGACGACGGTGCATTCGCCGCTTACCTCGCGCTGCCGGCTGCGGGGCGCGGTCCCGGCATCGTCGTGCTGCAGGAGTGGTGGGGACTCGTTCCCCAGATCCGCGACGTCTGCGATCGCCTTGCTCGCTCGGGCTTCGTGGCCCTCGCGCCCGATCTCTATCGCGGCGAGTCGACGACGGATCCCGACGAGGCGGGGCGCCTGATGATGGAGCTCGAGATCGAGCGGGCCGGACGGGATCTCGTCGCCGCGGTCGGCGCCCTGCGGCGGCAGCCGGAGACCGACGGCGCCGGTGTCGGCGTGATCGGATTCTGCATGGGCGGCAAGCTGGCGCTCCACGCGGCTTGTCTCACCCCGGCGATCACCGCCGTAGTCGACTGTTATGGCGTCCATCCGAACGTCGCACCCGACTACACAGCCTGCCGCGCGAAGGTCTTCGGCGTCTTCGCCGAGAACGACGACTTCGTCTCCGCCGCGGACGTGCAGGCCCTGACGACGACCCTCGAGGAAGCGGGCGTCGAGGCCCGGGTCCGGACGTACCTCGGCGTGCAGCACGCGTTCCTGAACGAGGCCCGGCCCGACGTCTTCGATGCAGAGACCGCCGCGGTGGCCTGGCAGGAGATTGACAACTTCCTGTCGGCGGAGCTCCGGTCGACCGGGTGACGGTCCGCGCGGAGGACTGATGTCGCGTCGCGCCTACGACTACGGGCCCGTAGCCTGGTGCTACGACGAGCTCGCCGGGGTCTACTCCCTCGGGCGGATCGCGCGCTCGAAGCTCGCCTTCGTGGCCAGCCTCGACCCGGGCGACCGAGCGCTCTTCGTGGGGGTGGGACGCGGCGAAGATGCGCTCGCCGCCGCGCGGGTCGGGGCGTCGGTGACGGCGATCGACGTGTCGGAGAAGATGCTCGCACGTCTCGGCCGCGCGGCGGAGGCCGAGGGGCTCGCCCTCGATCTCGTCGTGGCGAACCTCGCGGAGTTCGAACCGGCGGGTCAGTGGGATCACGTCGTCGCCCACTATTTTCTCAACTGCTTCGATGCCGACGAGGCCGAGCGCTTCGCCACTCGACTCGCCACCCTGGTCGCACCCGGCGGTCGATTCCATCTGGCCGATTTCGCGCCTGCGGAGGGCGGCCGGGTCGTGGCGCTGCTGACCGCGGCCTACTACCGGCTCGTCAACGTCGCCGGTTGGTTGGTGGGGCTCTGTGCCCTGCACCCGATCCCGGATCTCCCCGGAATGCTCAGACGTTCAGGATTCGAAGTGATTTCAGTTCGGAGGTTTCCGATCGGACGCGGCCCTTCACCGGCTTTTCATTCCGTGACAGGACGCAGGGTGAGCGTCCCCTTCGATCAACCCAGCGACAGTGGTGCGTTCCCCTGAAATGCGGTGAGCCTCCTCCGGTTGTCCGGGAGGACTCCGATAAGCCACCGACGACGGAGGCACGGTGTCCACCATTCTCGTGATCGAAGATTCCGACGGCCAACGGGCCGAGGTGCGGGCGGCGCTCGAATCGTGCGGGCTCTTCGATCGGGTGCTCGAGGCGAACGACGGCATCCAGGGCCTGAAGCTCCTGCTCTCCGAAGAGCCGGACCTCGTGCTCTGCGACCTCGAGATGCCGCGACTCGACGGGGACAAGCTCCTTCGCATGGCGTGCGGCTCGGGGAGCGACTCGCCGATGATGCCCTTCCTCGTGCTCACCGCGGTGACCGACCCCGAGCGCCGCGCGCGACTGCTCGAGTGCGGCGCGTCGGACGTGATCACGAAGCCCTTTCACACGGCGGACCTGATCGCACGAATCGGGCTCCACCTGAAGCTGGTTCGTGCACAGCAGGAGCTGCTCGAGAAGAACGCCGACCTCGCACGGCTCTCGCGCACGGATCCGCTGACCGCGCTGCCCAACCGTCGCGCGGTCGACGAGGTCCTCGAGCACGAGTTCCACCGATCGGTTCGCTACGAGGCACCCTTCGCCGTGGCGATGGCGGACGTGGATCGTTTCAAGTCCGTCAACGACGAGCACGGGCACGCGGTCGGCGACGCCGTCCTCGTGGAGGTCGCCCGCACGATGCATGAAATCGTTCGTGAGTCCGATTGCGGGGCGCGCTACGGCGGCGAGGAATTCATCGCGGTCCTCGGCAACAACGGACTCGACGGCGCGGAGATCTTCGCGGAGCGCTGGCGCCAGGCGGTCGAATCGATCAAGGTCACACTCGCCAACGGCGAGACGATCGGCACGAGTATCAGCATCGGCATCGCTGCATGGACGCCCGCGCGTGGCTCGGCGCGTGAGATCGTCGAGCGGGCGGACGCTGCGCTCTACATGGCGAAGGAGACGGGACGCAACCGCGTCTGCGTCGAGTCCGACGAAGGGATCGACTGATCCATCGCGCCGGGGTCACCCGGCCGGCGCCGGGTCAGTCGCCCTCGCCCTCGGCCGCGGCATCGACCTCGGCGTCGACGCCCTCACCCTCGGCCGCGTCCAGCGCAGCGAGTTCCCGCGTCAATTCCTCGACGAGCTGCGTGTCCGGTGCGAAATCGACGCCGGGCAGATCGAGCGCGCGCACGAAGAAGTCGCGCGCCGCTTCGACGTTCCCGAGCGCCAGCTCGACCCGCGCAGATTCGCCGAGCACCGTCCGCGCGGCATGGTCGCTGAGGCCCGCCTCGCTCTGCAGACGCGCATCGGCCGCGGCGAGGATCGCCCGCGCGCGATCTTCGTCACCGCGCTCCGCGACGATCGTCGCGAGGGTCGCCTCGCCCACCGCGCGACTGTCCGAGCCCGCGCCGCCTTCGTCGAAGAGGCGGTTCGCCGCGATGGCGGACGCCTCGGCCGTCGCGAGGTCGCCCGCGGCCCGGAAGATTCGCGCACGAAAGATGTTGATGGAAGCGAGCTGCTGCAGGTCTCCGGGGTAGATCGTCCGCGCATCGATCAGCGATCGGTCGATCGCCCGTCGAGCGAGCTGGATGTCGCCTTCGTTCATCGCCTGCTGGGAAACCTGATAGGCGAGGTTCAGGCGCGGGGCGCTCGGGCTTCCGTCCTCGGAAGCGAGCAGCGCGATTCGGAGGAGGGGGAGCTGCGATTCGTGCAGGCCGGCCTCGTTGGCCTCCGCAGTTCGGATCTGAGCGAATCGGAGCGCCAGGTCGATGGTCGCCGGGCCCCCGATCTCGGGCTCGGCCTCGACTTCCTCGAAGAGCGCATCCGCGAGGGCGGCGGCTTCGTCCATCCGCTCGAGTGCCGCGAAGTCGAGGGCGAGGCGCGCGCGCAGACCGTGGACCGCGCGACGCTGGGCGTTGCCGGCGGGGCGACCGGCGAGCTGGAGCGCCGCCTGATCGAGGCGCTCCCGCGCAGCGTCGAAGTTGCCGAGTTGGCGATCTTCCCGTGCCTGCCGGGTGAGCTCGTACCACGCGCGTTCGCCGCCTTCCTCGAGCTCGGCGAGGGATCGTTCCGACTCGCCGAATCCGAGCCCGAGCAGGATCGGAGCCTCGGGGCTGGCCGCCGCCTCGGATGGTTCCGCCGTGGCCGGAGACGCTGTGGCCGGAGTCGGTGCCTCGCTTCCTTCCGTCGGATAGTTGAGCGCTGCGCAGGCCGTCCCGAAGGAGAGCAGCGCGCCGAGCGCGATCAGTCGCCAGGCCGACATGTCAGAACCTCACGTAGAGCTCGTCGTCTCGGAGCTCGATGGGATAAGTGGCGAGCGCTCGGCTCGCTGGGCCACCCGTAGGGCAGCCGTCGCGCAGATCGAAGCGTGCGCCGTGCAGGGTGCACACGATTTCCATTCCGTCGAGGGGTTCGTTCGCGAGAGGCCACGCCGCGTGGGTGCATCGGTTCGACAGGGCGAAATATTCGTCTCCGACACGAACTACGAGGATCTCCCGGTCTCCGACGACCGCTGCGAGCTTTTTCCCCGGCGATAGCGATCCGTCGAGCTCGATCCTCTGCCAGGACATGGAACCTCCGACCCCGAAGCGGCGCCTCACAAAGGAAGGCGGCGCGCGGGAGCGAACGTCATGGGGGCGACCGGAGGCTAGCGCGACTCGAGATCCCTGGCCGCGTTCGAGAGCTATCCTGGCGGGGCTTCCCGTGCCGGTCGGGATGTCGCCGCCCGCCCGCCGCTGCTCGAGGAGACCCACATGCGAGAAATCCTCCCCCGACCGTCCAATCGTGCATCCGGTACGACACCGGTTCGGCTGATCGTGCTCCTGATCTTCGCCATCGCGATCGCGACGGGCTGTCGCTCCTACGGCGTGCGGTCGGACTGGGATCGGCTGACTTCGTTCGACGCGATGCGGAGCTATCACTTCGAGGATCCGCCGGAAGTGGAGGGGGCGAATCCCTTCGCGGACAACTCGCTTCTGCGGAAGCGGGTGCGTCGCGCGCTCGAGTGGGTGCTCAAGGAGCGCGGATTCGCGGTCGCCGAGTCGCGCGAGTCGGCCGATTTCGTCGTCACCTATCAGGTGCTGCTCGAGGACGAGATGCGCGTGAACACCATCACGAGCGGCGCCGGCGCCGGATTCTGGCGCTACCGCGGAGCGCGGACCGGTGCCTACTCGTCCACGGCGCAGGTCCGCTCCGTGCAGGAGGCGACCCTCGTCGTCGACATGCTTTCCCCCGAATCCTCGGAGCTCGCCTGGCGCGGATGGGGACAGGGGATGCTCACCACTCGGGATCGTGACCGAAGCGAAGAGCGCTTGCTCGACGGCGTGCGTGCGATCCTCGCCTCGTTCCCGCCGAACGACGACGCCTAGCGCGGGGGGCGCGTCAGGACCGCGTCTTCGGCTTCTCGGTCGGCAGGACCACGTGGAAGCGCGCGCCCGAGTACGGGTCGCTCGCCTCGGTCGGTGAGGTGTCGAGCCACATCGATCCGCCGTGGTCGACGACGATCCCGTGGGCCACGGAGAGGCCGAGTCCGGTCCCGCCATCGCGCAGGCGCGTCGTGTAGAACGGGTCGAAGATCTGGGACGCGTCGCTCTCTTCGATCCCGGGGCCATCGTCGGCGATCACGACTTCGACCTCCGTCTCCGAGGTGAGCGCCGAGCTGACACGGACCCGCGCGCCGCGCGGCCGCGTCTCGACCGCGTTGCGAATCAGGTTGACGAAGACCTGCTCGAGCTCGATCGGGTTCATCATGGTCATGCTGTCCGAGGCGTTCGCGTCGAGGGAGAGCTCGAGCTTCGCGCGGCGCTCCTCGGCGTAGCGTGCGGTCACGTCGACCGCCGTTCGAAGCACGCTCGTGAGGTCGCCGCTCCACTTCTCCGTCGGCTCGGCGCGCGAGAACTGGAGCACGCTGCGGACGATCTTGCCACAGCGGATCGCCTGATTGCGGATGTCTTCGAGCGCTTCGCTGCGGATCTTTTCCCCGTCCTGCTCGCCCGCAGTGAGGATCGCGAAGTCGGCGCTCGTCAGGATGGAGCCGATCGGGTTGTTGATCTGGTGCGCGATGCCGGCGGCCAGGGTGCCGACCGTCGCCATCCGCTCCTGATCGCGTAGGCGCGATTGGCTCGCCTCGAGCTCCTCGGTCCGCTCTTCGATCGCCGCCGCCAATCGTTCGTTTTCGCGCTCGCGGCGTGCGGCGTGTTCCTTCTCGGCGGTGATGTCGGCGAAGGCGATCTGGCGCGCCGGTCTTCCGCGCCAACTCGCGGGCGCCCAGCGCATCCGCAGCCAGCGCCAATCCCCGGGTCCCAGGGAAAAGCGCATCTCGACCATGCCGGGCCCCACCGCGGTATAGCCGTCCGAGAGTGCCTCGCGATCCTCCGGGTGGATGCGCTCCACGGACTCGCCACCGCCCAGGCTGAGGACGTCTTCTCGGGGCACCCCGAAGAGCTTGCCCAGGGCCTCGTTCGCGTACACGAATTGGCCGTCGCACTCGACCGCGATGCCCTGGATCGAATGATCGATCAGCGCCTGGTAGTTGGCCTCCGCGCGCGCGAGCTCGGTCACGTCGCGCATGCGGACGACCATGCCCTCGACGGCCGGGTTGTCGAGCTGGTTGGAGACGAAGATGTCGAGGATACGCAGGTCCGCTTCGGGGTCTCGGCCGAAGTTGGGGCGGGTCTTGAGCTGCAGCTCCGCCACGCCGCCGGGCTCCTGGACGACGCCCTGCCAGGTCGGAAAATGCCGGACGAAATCTCCGTGGACGGTGAAGTCGCGGAGTCGATGTCCCATCGCCTCGCCCGGGGCGACGCCGACCAGGCGCTCGGCCGCGGGGCTCGCGAACTTCACCACCGCGAAGGGGTCGACGATCATCACGCCCTCGGCGGCGTGCGCGAGCAGGCTCGCGTTCCGCTCCTCCCTCGCGCGGAGCTCGGCCTGCGCGCGATCCGCGACCTCGACCGCGGTGCGATTCCAGAACGTCTCGAAGAGCTGTGAGATCACACCGATGCCGAAGACGCAGATCGCCGCGAGGACGTAGCGATCGAGGGTCGTCGAGCCCGCGTAGCCAGGGGAAGGCTGCACGTCGTTCGCCACGAGCCAGGCGCCGAAACCGCCGATCAGGAGGGCCACACAGGTCCAGATCAGCGCGCTGCGCGCGCCGCCGACCAGCAGGCCGAGCATCGGCAGCATGGGCAGGAAGGGGAGCAGCCCCACGGCCTGCCCGCCGCTCATCGCGAGCGAATAACAAGAGCCCGCCGCGACGATCCCGCACACGAACTGCCCGAGGTGTCGCATCGCGTTCGTCTGGCGGAAGACGAAGGGCAGGGCGAGGACGCTGCACGCGAGGGCCGTCGTTCCCCAGGCGATCGCAGGCGCCCAGATCGCGAACTGCATCGGCATGAAGAGCAGCGTGCCGAGGCTCGTGCAGAGCGTGAGCAGCAATCCCATCCGGATGTTCGCGAGCTCGCCCGCGCTCGCGCCCCGAATCTCCCGGGACAGGAAGAACTCGTCGATCGCCCGCGCCGCGCGATTCGCGCGTCGGCCGAAGGCCCGTTCGTTGGCGCTTCGCGGGATTTTCATGGCGCGACGCCCTCCGGGACCGGCGTCGCCAACCGGCCCACGTCGGAATCCATCGTCGCGAGGGCGGCTTCGAGTCGGTCGAGGCGATCGCTCGTGCGCCGCAGGCGGCGGGCGAGGCCGCGGACCGCGCGGAGCAGGAACGCGAGGGCGAGGGTCAGCATCGCGATCGCCCCGGCGGCGACACGAAGCAGGAGCGCGACCAGGCCTTCGACCGAGGGTCGGATGTGGGTGCTGAGTGGGCCGGTATCGGCATCGGTCGCGACGTCTGCGGATTCCGAAGCGACGGCTTCGGCGTCCGTGTCGTCGGTCGCGCCATCCTCGTCCGAGTCGAAC
The DNA here is from genome assembly GCA_964488255.1 of uncultured Spirochaetaceae bacterium. Lineage (GTDB taxonomy): Bacteria > Myxococcota_A > UBA9160 > UBA9160 > UBA4427 > UBA4427. The sequence goes on from CAZAUR010000020.1 coordinate 106,083, forward strand.
CCGAGCCGGGCCAGCGCGCCGTCGATCAGACGGCTGGGCAGCTCCGCGAGCGCGCGGGTGCGGGCATCGGCCTCCTCGAGCGCCGCCGGCAGCGGACTCCAGGCCACGACCTGACGCGCGCCGGTGTCGAAGAGGCCAGGGGCGGCGACGGTCGCGACGGCGGCCGCGACCGCGAGCACGAAGACGCCGTCGGCGCCAAGGGCCTCGGCGGTCCACACCCGGAAGACGAGGACGTAGAGCAGGGACAGCGTGCCGAGGGCGGCGAGCGCGAACTCCTGCCACAGCGACCAGGGAGACGACATCGTTCGTTTCGGGCTCCTCGGCGTCGCAGGGGAACGGCGCCGACCCCGGGATGATGCCACGAGTTGACCCGAGTGGTCATAGGGGCAATTCCGGGGTCTCCCGATCTACCCTCTCTTGCCGAGGGAGGGCCGAGGGAGGGCCGTCGAGCGTGGAGTCCGGAGACATCGATAGGCGCGCGAAGTCGCTCTACGGCGAAGTCGACTGGCGGGCGGCGACCGGCGTCCTGCACGTCGCCGCGATCCACGGCCCGTCCAATCGGATCATCGCGATCGGCCCCCGGTCCCCGGCCAGCGAGACGGATCGCTTCGTCCTCGGCCTGGCCCGGGCCCGCGCCGATGTGATCGTCACGACCGCCGGCATCCTGCGCTCCGAGCCCGATCTCGTCCATCGCTATGCCGAGACCGACGCCGAGGACGCAGCTTTCGCCGCCTGGCGGGCGGAGACCCTGGGACGCGCCGAGACGCCGCGACTGTTGGTGTTGTCGGCGACCGGGCGGTTCGCCGTCGACCACCCTGCGCTCGCCACCGCGCGCGGCTGGATCTGGACGACGCCCTCGGGCGCCGCGGCGGTCGGTGATCCCCCGTCCGGCTTCGAAGTCGTGTCCGCGTCGGCGACCGCAGCGACGACGCAGGATGCGGTCGCCTTCGCCGCGATGCGGGACCGAGGTGACGGACCCGGAGCGACCGTCACGCTCGAGGCGGGCCCCGCGACGACCGCTCCTCTCTATGCGGACGCGCGGCCGATCGTCGACGAGCTGCTGTCGTCGCGCTTCGAGGGGGAGCTCGATCCAGCGGCGGAGGGGCCGGCGTTCGTGCCCGTGAAGTCGCTCGACCGCCCCTTCGGGGCTGCTTCGTCGGAAGCCCGGGTCGACGAGCCGAGTGGCCCGTGGACCTTCGCGCGCCATCGGCGTCGCGATTACGTTCGCCGCGACGCGTCGACCTAGCGCCCGACTAGCCCATGCGCCGGATCATCGACCATACGGTCGGTCCGCCCGGCACCTCGAGCGCCTCGACCACCTCGAAGCCGTGCTTCCGATAGAACGGGACGTTGGCTTCCTTCGACGACTCGAGATAGGCCGGCAGGCGTTCGCGCTCGCAGCGCGCGAGGACCGGCTCGATCAACGCCGAACCGATGCCCTTGCCCTGGTGCACGGGGTCGGTGCCCAGCGCTGCCAGGTAGTAGTGGGGGTCGCGGATGCGATGGCGCGAGGTGAATTCGCCCAGGCGCAGCGCCCGTCGGGCGCCGAAGCCGGTCACGCCGAGAAAGCCGAACGCCAGGCGCAGGTTCTGGCGCCAGCCGAGCGTGGCTTCGGTGGGCAGCTGCCAGATCGCCGCGCCCTCGACGGCATCGGTGGTCAGCACGTGCGCGGTGTCGGCCATCGCGTCGATGGCGAGGCCGGAGAAGCGCGACCATCTCGCGCTCCGGTTGCGGGGATCCGGGAAGAGGTGCGTCGCGACCGGGTCGTCGTGGAAGGCCCGCCCCAGGACGTCGAGCACGCTCCGACGCTCCACGTCCCGCGGCGCGCGCACGGCGGGCTGCGAGGGTCCGAAGTCGAAGGACTCCTGGACCTCCGGGAGGGCGTCGGGCGTGGCGGCTTCGAATCGGGGCAAGGCTCTACCTGGACGGCATCGGTGGCATCGGATCGGTCGCGGCGCGCGTGATCACCCCTCGTCGGCGCTCGGCCGGGGCGCTGGATCCGGGCCGGAGTGTTCCGCATCCCGGTCGAGCACGACAAGGGTCTCGACGTGTCCCGTGAAGGGGAAGAAATCGAAGAGCTCGACGCTCGTGAGCCGCATGCGCCCCCCGTCGGTCAACGCGGGCACCTCGGCGAGGAGCCGCGGCAGGCCGCAGGCCAGGTAGATCAGCCGCGACGGGGGCGCCGCGACGAGGGCCTCGAGCAGCGCCTCGTCGAGTCCCTTCCGCGGCGGATCGACGATCACCACGTCGGCGCCCGTCAGCCCGTCGAGGCGCTCTCCGGCGGCGCCCCGGAGCACCGTCGCCCGTCCTCGCTCGACGTCCATGCGTGTGGCGAGTCCGCGACCCAGTCCGTCGAGACCGGCCCGGCTGCGTTCGTTGAAGCGGACCGGGCCTCGCGCGAGCAGCCCGAGGCCGATCGCGCCGACACCGCAGTAGGCCTCGAAGACGACGGCGTCGTTTGGCACCCGGGCATGGATCCGCTCGATGGCGCGCTCGAAGAGGGGCAGATGGTTCTGGCCGAACGCGGCCGGCGGAAAATGGACGGCGACCCCGCCGAGGGCTTCGACGATCGCCTCTTCGCCGCGCAATCGAATCGTGTGGTCACCCATGATCACGTTCGAGCGCTCGCGCTGGGCGTTGAAGAAGAGCGCCTGGAGTCGTTCGCCCATTGCGTTTGCGAACACGTCGGGCAGGTCGCCGAGAACGTCGGGCGTGTCGCCGTTCCCGACGAGGACGACCTGGACGCGTTCGGTCGCGCGCTCGACGACGAGCTGCACGTAGCGAAGCGCGCCGCGATGCGGCGTGTCGGCGTAGGGCGCGATGCGGGTCTCGTGAATCACCTGCTTGAGCACGGCGACCGCGTGGTTGATCGCCGGGTGGTGCACCGCGCAGCGCGGCGTGTCGACGATGCGATGGGAGCCGGACTCGAAGAGGCCGATCTTCGGGCTGCGGGCGCGGCCGCGAACGGCCAGGCGCGCGCGATGTCGGTGGCCGAGGCCGGTCGTCGCGTGGACTTCGGGATCGGGGAGAGCGTGCTGCGCGCAGAGCTCGGCGATCGCGCGTCGGGCTTCTTCCGCGGGACCGGCCTCGCCGAAACGCGGGCAGCCGGGGCAGGGCGGGCGATGGGGGCAGGGGTCGGCGGTCGGCACGCGCCGACGGTACCGCTTTCCCTGCGTTCGGCGGGAAAGCGCACACTGCTACGTTGCGGCGATGGCAACCCCGAAAAAGGCCCGCGCGCCCCGCAAGAACGGCGCTTCGCCGCCGTCGCCCGCTTCGCGCACGGCCTTCCTCGCGACCACGCCCGAGGACGTCGCCGCACGCGGATGGGATCGCGTCGACGTGCTCTTCGTGACGGGCGATGCGTACGTCGATCATCCGTCCTTCGCGATGGCGATCCTCGGTCGTTGGCTCGAGGCGCACGGGTTCCGGGTCGCGATCCTGGCCCAGCCCGATTGGAAGAGCGCGGACGCCTGGAAGGCGTTCGAGGCACCCCGGCTCTTCTGCGCAGTGAGCGCCGGGAACATGGACTCGATGATCAATCACTACACGGCGAACCGGAAGCGCCGGAACGCCGATGCGTATTCACCGGGCGGGAAGATCGGTCTGCGACCGGATCGTCCGACGGCGGTCTACGCGCAGCGCTGCCGAGAGGCGTTCAAGGGCGTGCCGGTCATCAGCGGCGGCGTCGAGGCCTCGCTCCGACGCATCGCGCATTACGACTACTGGAGCGACCGCGTCTGGCCGTCGAACCTGGTGACATCGAAGGCCGACCTCCTCGGCTACGGCATGGGCGAGTCGGTGCTGCTCGAGATCGCCCAGCGCCTGGATCGGGGCGCGGATCTCTCGGGCCTGCGGGATCTCGATGGTGTCGCCTACCTGCTCGGGAAGAACGAGAGCCTGGCCGAACACGACCGCGTCGACACCGTCGACCTGCCGTCGCACGAGACCATCGTCGAGGACCCGGTCGCGTTCGCCGAGATGACCCGCAAGCTCCATCACGAGACGAACCCGCGAAACGCACGCCGCCTCGTCCAGCGCCACGGGGATCGCCTCGTCGTGATCAACCCGCCGTCCGGGAGCCTCGACGAGCCCACGATGGATCGGCTGCACGAGCTGCCCTACACGCGAAAGCCGCACCCGGACTACGACGCGCCGCCGCCGGCCTGGGAGACGATCCGGGACTCGGTGCAGATCATGCGGGGCTGCTTCGGCGGTTGCACGTTCTGCTCGATCACGATGCACCAGGGTCGCGAGATCCAGAGCCGCAGCCCGGACTCGATCCTGCGCGAGGTCGAGACCCTGGCCGCGGCACCGGACTTCAAGGGCAGCATCAGCGACCTCGGCGGCCCGACCGCGAACATGTATCGGATGCGCTGCAGCCGGCCCGAGGTCGAGAAGACCTGCCGACGTCTGTCCTGCGTGCACCCGAAGGTCTGCAAGCTCCTCGACACCGACCACGCGCCGACCCTCGACCTGATGCGCCGCGCGCGCGAGGTCGACGGGGTGAAGCGCGTGCACATCGCGAGCGGCATCCGGATGGACCTCGCCGCGGACGAGCCCGCGTACCTCGAGGAACTCGCTGCGCATCACGTCGGCGGGCACTTGAAGGTCGCGCCCGAGCACGTGAGCGACCGCGTGCTCGACCTGATGAAGAAGCCTGGCCGCGGCAGCTTCGAGATCTTCGCCGAGCGATTCGAGGCGGCCTCGCGCCGGGCCGGCAAGGAGCAGTATCTCGTCCCCTACTTCATCGCGAGCCACCCGGGCTCGACGCCGGAAGACATGATCGAGCTCGCGATCTTCCTGAAGGAACGCGGCTACCGGCCGCGACAGGTGCAGGACTTCATCCCGGCGCCGATGGACGTGGCGACCTGCATGTACTGGACGGGGATCGATCCGCTCACGATGAAGCCGGTGCCGGCCGCGAAGCGTGTGCAGGACCGTTCCGTCCAGCGCGCGCTGCTGCAATTCTTCGCGCCGGACAACTGGCGGACGGTCCGCGATGCGCTCGTGAAGGCGGGCCGCGAGGACCTGATCGGGGACGGCCCCGACTGCCTGATTTCTGCGCGCCCTCCGGCCCGGACGAAGAGGGGGCCGCGGGGAGGTGGCCAAGGCGGCGGCTATCGGCTCCCCTCGCGTGATCGCGGGCGGGGCCGTCGCGACGGCGCGTCTCGCTGAGCCGCGCGGGCCTCCGCGCTTCGCGCGGCTTGTCGCGGCCGGGTCCGAAAGCGGCCAATTCGCCGGGTTCCGGACGCTAGATTGACGGGGATCGCAGCGGACCTCGGCGCCACGCGCCTGCCCGCCGCCGCGGGGGAGTGACCCGGCCATGGACCTCGACGCCGATCTCGATGCGCCCGGCGCGCGCGACGCGGACGCCACGCGCGACGCGGAGCTGATCGCCACGATCCTGGCCGACGCGCTCCCCTCGGATCGCTGCTATCGGCTGCTCGAGACCCGCGACGCGCGCTTCGACGGACGCTTCTTCGTCGGCGTGAAGTCGACCGGGATCTTCTGCCGCCCGGTGTGCCCGGCACCGACGCCGAAGTCGCGCAACTGCACGTTCTGGCGCAGCGCGGCCGCCGCGCAGGCGGCGGGGTTCCGCCCGTGCCTGCGCTGTCGCCCGGAAGCCGCGCCGGGGACCCCGGCCTGGCTTGGCACGGCAGCGACCGTGTCGCGCGCGTTGCGCTTGATCGAGGACGGTGCGCTCGACGGCGACGCCAGGGTCGACGCGCTCGCCGATCGGCTCGGCATCGGCGATCGCCACCTGCGGCGCCTCTTCGACCGCCACCTCGGCACGAACCCGGTCGCCGTCGCGAAGCTGCGCCGCGTGCTCTTCGCGAAGCAGCTGCTCGACGAGACCGAGCTCCCGATGACGGAGATCGCGAACGCGGCGGGCTTCGCCAGTCAGCGCCGCTTCAACGCCTGCATGCGCGAGGTCTACGATCGTCCGCCGAGCGCGATTCGCAAGGCTCGGCGGACGACGCCGGTGCAGGGCGAGGCGGGCAGTCTTCGGCTCAGCCTGCCGTATCGGCCGCCCTTCGCCTGGGGGCCGTTGCTCGCGTTCCTCGAGATGCGCGCGATTCCCGGCGTCGAGTCGATCGACGGCGAGCGCTACACGCGCACCCTGCGCGTGGGCGAGGGGGTCGCGGTCATGGGCGTCGAGCTAGACGCGGCCCGCGATCGGCTGCAGATCGACGTGCGGCTCGACGGCCCGGCGCCTTTGCTCGACGTGACGACGCGGCTGCGCCGACTCTTCGATCTCGACGCGGACGCCGTCGCGATCGACGCGGTGCTCGGGCGCGTTCGAACGCTGGCGCGTCACGTGCGCGACGTCCCGGGCGTGCGCGTGCCCGGCGCCGTCGATGGCTTCGAGACCGCCGTGCGCGCGGTGCTCGGTCAGCAGGTGAGTGTGAAGGGCGCGACGACGATGGCCGGGCGGATCGTCGAGCGCTGGGGCGAGGGGGTGCCCGCGGGCCTGGGGAGTGCGGCCGGTGTCGAGCGACTCTTCCCGCGCGCCGACGACCTGGTCGAGGCCCCCCTCGAAGAGATCGGGCTCACGCGCGCACGCGCCGAGACGATTCGCGGACTCGCCGAGGCGGTCACCCGGGATCCGTCCCTCGTCGAGCCGGCGGCGGCGCTCGAGGACGGGATCGAAGCGTGGCAGGCGCTTCGCGGGATCGGGCCCTGGACCGCGCACTACGTCGCGATGCGGGTGCTGCGGGAGCCTGACGCGCTGCCGGTCGGGGACCTGGGGCTGCGCAAGGCGATCACGAAGAAAAACGCAGCAGAGCCCGCACCTTCCGCCGAAGTCGAGAAACGACTCGAACGTTGTCGGCCCTACCGCGCATACGCCGCGATGCGCCTCTGGGACACGTTGGGCGACGCCTGAGTCGCCGTGGCGCGAGCGCTCAGCGCTCGTCCTGCTCATGGCGCAGCGTCGACACGTGCACGATCCCGAAGAGGAAGGTGTGCCAGAGCTCGGTGATCAGCGGGCGTTCGCTCCCCCGCAGCACGCCGATGAAGAAGAGGCACTCCACCGCGTGCACGACCGCCAGCACGCCGAAGAGCGCTCGGCCACCCGGCCCCGCCGCGGTCGCCGCGAGCGGCGGGAAGTAGCACGCCGTCGCGAAGAGCCACGCGATCCCGATCATGGCCTTGCCGACCGGATAGATCCCTTCGCCCTGCTGCGGCTCCGCCATCGACTCGGTCCTCCTGTGGCGCGCCGGGTCTCCCGAGCGCGCGTGGGGATGATAGCCTTGGCGCCGCCCCGGCAACGCCGTTGCGGGCGAGAGCGGAGCCGCGATGTCGACCGGAGAGCCCGAGACCCACCGCTGGCGCGCGGACCTCGCAGCGCACGCCGCTCGCGTGTATTCGCAGGGCGGCGAGGACGGGGTGCTGCTGCGCCTCTTCGAGCGGATCGGAACACAGCATCGCGCTTTCGTCGAGTTCGGCGCCTGGGACGGCTTCCAATGGTCGAACACCGCGAACCTGCGCGTGAACCACGGCTGGACCGGCCTGCTCATGGAGGGCAGCGACCGCGCGGACGGGACCCTGGTCAAGCGCGAGTTCGTCCACGCGGAGAACGTCGAGGCGCTCTTCGACCGCTACGGCGTGCCCGAGGACTTCGACCTGCTCTCGATCGACATCGACGGCAACGACTACTGGGTGTGGAAGGCGCTCGAGCGCTACCAGCCCCGGGTCGTGATCGTCGAGTACAACGTCTTCTTCCTGCCCGAGACCGCGAAGACCATCGCCTACGACGCCGAGCACGGGTGGGACAAGGAGCGCCACGGTCTCTATCACGGCGCGAGTCTCGCGGCGTTCGACAAGCTCGCGCGCGCCAAGGGCTACGTCCTCGCGTGGACCGAGCCCTATTGCCCGAACGCGATCTTCGTCCGGGAGAGCGAGCTGCCCGAGGGCATCGAATTGCCGACGCTCGCGGAGTGGACGCGCTGGGACTGGCCGGAGGACGGCTATCGCGAACCGACCCCGCCGCCCGGGGGACGCTGGGTCAGCGTCTAGGCGACGCTCCGCGCCCTATCATCTTCGACTCGAACCGGAGGAACACGGATGCAGGTGCGCGCCCTCGGCGGCTACCAGACGGACTTCGCGCGGAACTGGACCCGCGAAGGGCTCGACATCAGCGACCTCGTGCGCGAAGTGATCGAGCGGACCCTCGACGGTGCGGCGGTCGCGCCGGAGCAGGTCGAGAGCATCCACGTCGGCAACGCCTTCGGTCAGCTCTACACCGGGCAGGGACACCTCGGCGCGATGCCTGCGACGGTCATGCCGGAGCTCTGGGGCAAGCCGGCGATGCGGCACGAGGCGGCGTGCGCGTCGGGCTCGATCGCGACCCTCACGGCGATGGCCGAGATCGAGAGCGGGCGATACGACTGCGTGCTCGTACTCGGGGCCGAGCTCGAGAAGACGATGCCGGGCGCCGAGGCGGCGCGCGTACAGGAGGCGGCCGCCTGGGTCGGCCGGGAGACCGACACCGAGGACGCCATCTGGGCCTCGATGTTCGATCGCGTCGCCGCCGAGTACGACGCGCGCTACGGGCTCGACGAGAAGCACCTCCGAGCGATCGGGGAGATCAATCTCACCAACGCCCGCGCGAACCCGAATGCTCAGACCCGGACCTGGAAGCTCAGCGAGGCGAGCTTCGCCGCGAACGAAGACGAGAACCCGGTCGTCGCGGGACGGCTGCGACGAAACGACTGTTGTCAGATCACCGACGGCGGCGCGGGCATCGTGCTCGTGTCGGAGCGTTGGCTCGCCGAGAACGGGCGCGCGAACGACGGCGCCGTGATCGCCGGGTGGGGACATCAGACGGTCGGGCTCTCGAACGAGTCGAAGCTCGAGCGCAGCCGCGGTGGCGAGTACGTGATGCCGCACGTGCGGACCGCGATCACCGACGCCTGGCGCCGCGCGGGCATCGAAGGACCGGAGGCGCTCTCCGCGATCGAGACCCACGACTGCATGACGCCGTCGGAGTACATGGCGATCGACCACTTCGGGCTGACGGCGCCGGGGCAGAGCTGGCAGGCGATCGAGAACGGGGACCTGCTGCGGGACGGCGGGCGCTTGCCGGTGAACGCGAGCGGGGGTCTGATCGGCGGTGGCCATCCGGTCGGCGCGACCGGGATCCGGATGCTCGTGGATGCTTGCGCACAGGTCGCGGGCACGGCCGGCGAGACGCAGGTCGAGAATGCGTCCCGGGTACAGACGCTCAACATCGGGGGTAGCACGGCGACGACCGTGAGCTTCGTGGTCGAGCGACCGGAAGGGACGAGATCCTCGTGAAGACACAGATCCACGAACGGTTCGAGTCGGGGCTGCCCGGCGACGACGCGCATCCGTATCGCTCCGGCCCCTGGTGCCCGAACGTCGTCGAGTACGACGCCTGGGAGCTCGAGGTCGAGGGCGAGATCCCCGACGATCTCGCGGGTGTGTATCTACGGAACACGGAGAACCCGCTGCTCGAGCCGATCGAGCGATATCACCCCTTCGACGGCGACGGCATGCTGCACGGGATCGCCTTCGAGGGCGGCGACGCGGTCTACCGGAATCGCTTCGTGCGGACCGACGGCTTTCGCGCCGAGCGCGAAGCCGGGGAGTCCCTCTTCTCGGGTGCGGCCGAGAGTCCGGCCCTCGCGAAGCGCGAGTGCGCGCTCGGCGCGCGGCCGAACATGAAGGACGCTTCGAGCACCGACGTCGTCGTTCACAATGGCGTCGCGTTGTCGAGCTTCTGGCTCTGCGGAGACCTCTACCGACACGACCCGTGGACCCTCGAGAGCGCGGGCAAGGCGGACTTCGGCGGGCGATTCCCGGCCGAGGGCATCTCGGCGCACCCGAAGGTCGACGAGACGACCGGGGAGATGCTCTTCTTCAACTACGGCACGAACGCGCCGTACATGAACTACGGGGTGCTCGACGCGCGGGGCGAGCTCGTCCATTACGTGCCGATCGACCTGCCGGGGCCGCGGCTGCCCCACGACATGGCCTTCACCGAGCATTTCGTGATCTTGAACGACTGCCCGATGTTCTGGAACCCGCAGCTGCTCGCGAAGGGGCATCACGTTTCGACCTTCTACCCGGAGATGCCCACACGCTTCGGCATCCTGCCGCGCCGCGGGCAGCCGGACGAGATCCGCTGGTTCGAGGCCGACCCGACCTACGTGCTGCACTGGATCAACGCCTACGAAGACGGCGACGAGATCGTCCTCGACGGATTCTTCCAGGAGAATCCCTCCCCGGAGAAGGTGCCCGGGGCGACGGCGGATCAGTCGATGTTCCGCTTCCTCGATCTCCACACGATGGGCGCCCACGCGCATCGCTGGCGCTTCGATCTGACGACCGGTGCCTGTCGCGAGGAGCGGCGGAGCGATCGTGTCATGGAGTTCGGGATGATCAACGGTCGCTTCGGCGGTCGCCGAAACCGCTACAGCTACAACGCGCTACCAGCGAAGGGTTGGTTCGGCTTCGAAGGGATCGCAAAGCAGGATCTCGAGGCGGGGACCGAGACGGTCGTCGAGCTACCCGACGGTGTCTACGCGAGCGAGACGGTGATGGCCCCGCGCGTCGGCGGGGCGGCGGAGGACGATGGCTATCTCGTGACGTTCACCGTCGACATGAACGAGGATCGCTCGGAGTGTCTGGTGCTGGACGCAGCCCAGCCGGCCGCCGGTCCCGTCGCGCGAATCCGGCTGCCCGAGCGGATCTCCTGCGGCACCCACGCCTTCTGGCACGCGGCCTAGCGTCAGGCCAGTCGCCAGCAGCCCAGGACGAGCAGCGCCGACACTGCGAACGCCGTCGTCTGCGCGGCGAGCCCCGGGCGTGGGCGTCGGGCGAGGGGCAGCGAGATCGCCAGACCGGCGAAGGCGCCGGCGACGAGCCCGAAGACGTGCGCCGAGAAATCGACCTTCGGTCCGGGCCCTCCGAGCATCGCGACGACGCCGAGCCCGGCCGCGATCGCGACCCACGCGCCGCGCCGGGTCGGCAACGTCTGATGGCGACGCCAGGCCGCCAGGCCCGCGAGCACCCCGACCAGGCCGAAGACCCCCGTCGAAGCGCCGACGGAGCTGTGCCCGTGCCCGTACCAGAGGGCGTTCGCGAAGTTGCCGAGGGCGCCGCTCGACAGGAACGCGAGCACCGCGCAGCCGAGGCCGAGGCGGCCGGCCAGCGCGGCGAGAAAGAAGCCGCCGAAGAGGGCGTTGCCCGCGACGTGGGGCACGTCGGCGTGGAGGGTGAGGGCGGTGACGACGCGGTGGAGCTGACCGTCGAGGACGAGCACCGCCTGGCTGTCCCCGGCATCGACGTAGGCGTGGTGGAGCCCGGTCGACTCGAGGCCGACGTGAAAGGCGACCAGGCCGAGGGCGAGTCCGTAGGCCAGGGCGAGTTGGCGCGCGTCGGTCTCGGGGACGGGCTCGAGCCGGGGCGCTGCGCGCCGCTCGGCCCGTTCCCGTTGCCAGGCGTCGACCAGCGCGTCGGCTTCCTCGCGGCGATCGGCGTCGACCTCGAGCCGCCAGCCCGTCGCGGTTCGCCGGGTGGCGTTGGCGAGGCCCTCTGCGGTCAGCACGAGCGCCCAATCCTCGGCCTCGCGCTTGCGCGACGTCGCGGCGAAGGTCAGGGCGCGGCCCTTCGGGAGCACTGCGTCGTCGTCGGTAGCGGCCATGCGTGGAGTCCATGGTAACGTTGCGGCGATTCGCGACCGAGAAGAGGGCAACGGCTTCGTCCGGGCCCGCCGTCGCGGACGAATCGGAGGATCGATGACCAGGCCGACCCCCCCGCGCTCCCTCGTGCGCGTCGAGCGGATTGCGCTCCGCGGGCCGGGTGTCGTGATCCTGACCGGCCCTTCGAGCTGCGGGAAGGGCGAGGTCGCTGCGGCCCTCTGTGACCTGGTGTCGATCGATCCCGAACGTCATCTCTCGATGGGGGAGATCCTCCGCACGACGATCGACCGCGCGAAGACGTACCCCGGCTTCTCGAAGCTGCTCGCCGACAAGTACTCGCTCGCAGGCGACGTCAGCATCTTCGACTGCCTGGACACGACGGAGGAGCTGACCGAGAAGGTCAAGCGTTACCTGCCGGATCTCGAGCGCCACTTCGGTCGCACGCCGAGCCGCTTCATCTCCGACGAGGTCAGCGGCGCGCCGGAAGTGAGTCAGCTCGACTGGCTCGAGTTCTGTACCTCGCGCGGGCTGCTGATTCCGAACCGCTGGACCCAGGACCTGATCTCCGCGGAGATCGAGCGCGCGCTGGACGCCGGGGGGGAGGGCGTAGACGGTCCGTTCATCCTCGACGGCTATCCGCGAACGGTCGCCGCCGCGCAGCATCTGCTCGGCTTCCTCGCGGGCGTCGGCGTGCCGGTCTTGAAGGTGCTGCATCTCTCGATCAGCAAGGCCGAGATGAGCGCCCGGGCGGGGAAGCGCGGGCGCGCCGACGACAACGAGGAGGCACTACGCCGCCGCTTCGATTTCTACGTCGACAACGTCCAGCCCTCCGTCGACTACCTGAAGACCGAGCTGGGCGGCGATCGGATCGCCCTGATCGACGCGCATCAGCCTTCCTTCGATGACGTCGGGGGCGACCGCGTCTTCGACCTCCACCGCTCGATCGACAACGTCGTGTCTTCCGCCCTGCGTTCCCTCGGCGTGCCCGGCGTGATCGTGAACGACCTGCTCGAAGGTCGACGGGAGAGTCGACTCACCGCTGCCTCGGATGAGTGAGCGCGCGTCCGGTCCTGGCACCACCGAACTCGTGTGGCCCCGCCCGGAGAGCACGGACCTCGGTCGCTATCTCGAGGACACGATCACGATCGACTGGCAGA
>CAZAUR010000021.1:0-116109 GCA_964488255.1 uncultured Spirochaetaceae bacterium
CTTCGACCAAATCTTCAACCTTCGGGGTTGACGGAACTGCCTTCATGGAAGGCGGGACCCTCGACATCGCGTCGGGCACCCTGACTTTCGACATCACGCTGGCGAGCGCCAACCTGTCAGGCCCTGACGGCCCGGTCACCAGCGTCGACTTCTCGAACGTCACCTATGCGGGCTCGGTCGCCGTCACGCTCGACGGCTCCAACAACTACACGGTGGACGGTGGTCAGACCGGTTCGGTGACCGCCACGCTCACGCCCAACGGCGCGGGCTCCCCGACCAACATCAACGCGAGCACGGTCCTGGTGACGGGCGTGTGCTCGGGGACTCCGGGCAGCAGCCTTCAGTGTGGCCTGATCTTCGGCCCGCTCTCGGACTTCTCGGCGGACGTCAACGGAAATACCCGGTACTTCACGCATACCGTGGATGCCTTCGCGATCGTGCCGGAACCGGGAACGGCCCTCCTGATGGGCCTTGGATTGATGGGACTCGCGCCGCGCCGACGGGCCTAGCCTTCGGACGACGCGGATCCCGAGACGAGAACAGAGGACGCTGGAAGATCGGCCTGGGATCGTCCGGCAATGCAGGAACCAGAAGCTGACGACGTCGTGCGGGGTTGGCCCGTGAACCGGATGAGCGCCGGTACGAGACGTCGAATCCCAAAGGGGTCGAACACGATGTCGATGACCCGATCTCCCGATCGATCGCGATCTTCCAGGATTCTCCGGCGTGCGCTGTTGGGCGTGATCGCGGCAGTCGCCCTGGCACCCGCGGCGTGGGCCGTGCCGGTCACCTACGAATTCTCCTCGGGCTCCGCCGTCGTGCGCGGCACCCTCGAGGGCCAGACCCAGTCGATCTTCCTCGGCAGTCCGACGGTCGACATCCCCCTCGTCGACATCACGGCGGTCATCGACCACGACGCCACGACCTACGGTCGCGTCGACTCGCTGAACCTGGTCGGCGGTGACTTCTCGGTCGTGCTCGACTCGGGGAGCACCGGGATCGACACGCTGAACGTGTTCTCCCCGACGATCACCTCCCTCAGTGGCAGCGATCTGAACGCGTTCGGTCAGTTCTCCCTCGCGACGATGGTGTCGGCCGACGTGACCGGTACGTATCCGGGCGGCGCGCCCTTCGGCCCCACGCCGATCCAGTCGGCCGCCAACACCGGCTCCGCTTCGGGCCTCGTCTTCGTGAGCGGCGACCAGATCATGATCCAGGTGATCGGGGTGACCGTGGCGTCGATCGATCCCGACCAGTTCGGCATCGACGATCCGCTCGCGCCGAACATGGAGATCAAGATGGACTTCACGTTCATCGGAACCGCGGCGACGCCGATCCCGGAGCCCGCCGCCGCGGTCGTCTTCGCGGTCGGCCTGGCGGTCGTGGGACATCGCCTCAACCGGTTCCCGGAGATCGAGGACGACGAAGAGCTCGCCTGAGACTGTAGGCGTACCCCGTCAACCCGATCGACTGGGATGAATTCCCGATGCCCGCGACCCCGGTCGCGGGCATCTTCGTTTCTGGGCTCGGCGAAGACCGGTGCCGAATCGCCCGACCTCAAGCGCTCGCCGCCCCCCGCCGATCCTTCAAGGGGAGGTTCGAGATGGCACGAGCCGGCGACTCCGACGACTCCGACGAGGCGCGCGCCCGCGAGCCCGCGCATCCCGAGACCCAGGTCCTGAATCGCGGCTTCGACCCGCGGCTCAGCGTGGGCTCCGTCCGGCCGGCTGTCTTCCGCAGCTCGACGTTCGTCTTCTCGACTCCGGAGGCCGCGGAACGTGCCTTCTCGGTCGCGCTCGGAAAAGAGCACGCCGACCCCGACGAAGACGTCGAGCTGATCTACGCGCGCCTCTCCCACCCCAACGCCGAGATCGTCGAAGACCAGATCGTCCCGCTCGACCGGGGCGCCACCGGCGCGGCGGTCTTCAACTCGGGCATGGCCGCGATCGCGACCGCGCTCATGACGCTCTGTCGGCCCGGCCAGGCGGTGATCCATACGGTGCCCGTCTACGGCGGTACGCACCATCTGCTGAACGAGCTGCTCGCGCCGTGGGGCCTGCGCCCGATCGGCGTGCCCGCCGGCGACGGCGACGCCCTCGAACGCGCCATCCGGGAGACCGCCGACCTCGGCGCCGTGCTCCTCGAGACCCCTGCGAATCCGACGCTGCGCATGACCGACATCGAAGCGGCGGCCCGAGCCGCGCACGCCCGAGAGCAGCCGGCGCGCGTCCTCGTCGACAACACCTTCCTGGGACCCGTCTTCCAACATCCCCTCGAGCTCGGTGCGGACCTCTGTGTCTACTCGGCGACGAAGTACCTCGCCGGCTTCAGCGACATGCTCGGCGGGGTGATCACGGGACGCGACGCAGCGCTGATCGGCGCCCTCAAGGCGACCCGAGCCCTGCTCGGGAACATCCTGCAGCCCGACGAGTCCTGGCTCCTCGACTCACGACTCCCGACGCTTCGCCTCCGGATGCAGCACCAGAGCGAGAACGCGGCGCGGATCGCGGAGGCCCTCACGGAGCACCGTGCGATCCGGCGCATCCACTACCCGCTCTTCTTCGAAGATCCGGACCAACGCCGCCTCGTCGAGGCTCAGTGCGACCATCCCGGCGCGGTGTTCTCCATCGAGCTCGAGGGAGAGAAGAAGGCGGCCTTCGACTTCCTCAGAAACCTCGAGCTCACGAAGAACGCCGTGAGCCTCGGAGGAATGGAGTCCCTCGCCTGCCACCCCGCGACGACCACCCACTCCGAGATGACGCACGACGAGCTCGCGGCTGCGGGCGTGTGCGACGGCCTCGTGCGGATCTCGATCGGCCTCGAGGACTGGCGCGACCTGCTCGACGACTACGAACGCGCGCTCGCGGCCCTCGACCGTTAGGTCGCGCGACTCCGCGCGTCGCGCGCGTTCATTCCTTGGGCGCCGGCCAGCCGGCGATCGCCGTCCATACCGCTTCGACGACGCGCGCGTGACCGGGTCGCCCCTCGACGGCGAATCCATGCGCGGCGCCGTCGAAGATCCGCAGATCGCAGTCATCCTGCACGCAGCGAACGGCCTCGCAGAACGATCGCGCCGGCGTGAGGAGCGGATCGTGCCCTCCGACGAAGACGAAGGCGGGCGGCATGCCCCGACGTACGAAGGCAAGTCTCGAATGCGCAGCACTCCGACCTTCGAAGACGTCCCAGGGCTCTCCGCCCAGGAGCCCGGAGATCGGTCCGAGCTTCGGAGGATGGCTCACCAATCGTGCGAAGGCGTCGGCCGAGTCGAGGTAGGCGGCGCTCAGCACGAGGCCGACGACGCTCGGCGCGGGCCCACGGTCGGACGCCGGTATCAGGACGCTGGCCGCGGCGAGATGGGCGCCGGCGGAGCTGCCGCCTACGACGAGCCGCACGAGATCCCCGCCGAACTCGCCCGCTCGCCGAACGACCGCGGCGATCGCGTCCCGACAGTCCGTGAGCTCGTCCGGGAATGCGACGCCGTCGGGCCCGTGAAGGCGGTACTCCGGAACGAAGACCGCGTGCCCCGCCTCCGACAGCCGTGAGGCGAGCGGGAAGTACTCGTCGGGCCAACCGGCGCGGAACCCGCCGCCGTGGAAGAGCACCACGGTCGCGCCGCCGCGGTCGCCCTGGGGACCCCGGACGCCCCGAAACGCATGCACGCGCAGCACGCGCGTCGGCGTCTCCTTGTAGTCGAATACGACGTCCGGCGGATCATCGGCCGCGCCGGCGTGGATCATCCGCGCGGACTGAAGATGGTGGAGCGACACCGGCCCGAGCGCGATCTCCGCGGAAATCGCTACGAAGATCGTCGCGATTCCGCCTAACACGATCAGAATCATCGTCTTCATCGTCGACCGCCCTTCCTCGCCTCTCCCGAGTGCAGGCGAGCCGATGGAACGCGACGCCGCCGCGGAACGGATTCGATGGACATGGGTTCCCAACGAGCATCGACCGATTCGAAGCACGCTCCGTCCCGATCGGAGCCGACCGGAGGCCGCGCCCATGTCCGTTCGAATCCTCCCGACCGCAATCGTCTCGACGGGCGTGACCTTCGTCCTCTTCTGGGTGATGACCGCCCTGATCGCGGTCCCCGACCTCGTCGACATCGACCACAGCGTCGTTCCGACGATCGACATCGTGAAGGTCCGCACAGAACGGGAGCCGCTCCCCGAGCCCGAGATACTGCCGGAGCGTCAGAAGATCGAGCGCGAGCCCGTCGAGGAACTCGTTCGCATCGACCCGGGCAGGAGCCTGATCCCGATCGGGCCGACCGGGCAGGGTCCCGATCCTTTCACCCACGAGGGCCCACTCATCGTCACCGCCGACGGCGACGCCGTCCCGCTCGTCCGGGTGCCGCCCCACTACCCGGAACGCGCGCTGACCCGGGGCGTCGAAGGGCGGGTCCTGATCCAGTTCACGATCGACCGGGTCGGGAACGTGAAGGAGGCCTTTGTCGTGGCCGCGGAGCCTCCGAGCATCTTCGACCGCGCGGCGCTCGATGCCGTGGAGCTGTGGAAATACAACCCGAAGGTCGTCGATGGCCAGGCGGTCGAACGCCCGGGCATGAAGATCGCGATTCCGTTCCGGCTGGGCGAAGGCGCCGACTCGTAGGCGAGCGCCACGGCGGGGCGATAGGATCGGGAGTCCACCCTGATCCGGAGCCACGCCCATGGACATCCATCCCGACGACCAGTTCCACCGGCCCGAGAACGACGACCCGTTCTGGACCGAGACGTGCTGGTTCACCTTCGCCGTGCCGGAGCGAAAGCTCTCCGGGCAGCTCTACCCCTTCTTCCGCAAGAACCAGGGCGTCACCTCGGGCGCGGCGATCCTCTGGGACGACTCGGGCCACCAGCTCCACGACTGCCTCTATCACAAGAACCTGTGGCACCTGCCGATTCCCGAGGATCAGGACCTCTCCGACATCCGGCTCGCCAACGGCATCCACTACAAATGCCTCGAGCCGCTCTCGAAGTACGAACTCCACTACAAAGACCCCGACCGCGACGAGGTCGAGATCCACCTGACCTACGAGGCGATCTGCGAGCCGAACCGCCTCGGCGGGGGCCACCTCGACCAGCCGGGTCGCTACACGGGCACGATCCGGATCGACGACGAGACGATCGACGTCGACGCGTTCGGCATGCGCGACCGCTCCTGGGGTTCACGATCCCAGATCGGACCCGGTCTGCACCCCGGTGCCGACAACCGCAACGGCGGATATACCTACGCGACGATGTCCGACCAGGACGCGTGGCACATCATCACGGCCAACTTCGGCACGGGCTACGTCGGCATCCACGGGTTCCTGCTCCGTGACGGCGTGTGGTCGAAGCTCGAGAGCGGCACCCGGGAGGTCCTCGATCGCAAGGACCATTGCCCGACCCGCGTCCGGATCACCGGCACCGACGAGCTCGGTCGCAGCTTCGAGGCGGAGGGGCAGCCGCATAACAAGTTCGGCGTGCACCTCAACCCGAACCTCTGGACCTGGAACTGCCTCACCGATTGGCAATGGGACGACGGCAAGCGCGGTTGGGGCGAGGATCACGACAACTGGAGCGCCTCCGCGTTCCGGCGTTTCGTGCGCCACGGCGAGGAGTAGGCCGGCGCGCCCGGACGATCCGCGCTCAGCCGAGTCGCGACTGGACGTACTGCTCGAGGGCCCCGCGATTCGATTCCGCGAGGGCGGTGAAGTGCAGACCGAAGTGATGGGCCTCGTCCTCGCTCTCGGTGACGTGCTTGATCACGCCCATCGCGAGGAAGGGCTTCCGACCGGGCAGGGTGACGACCAGCTCGACTTCCTCGGCGAGATCGAGCCCCTCGAAGTCGTGGGACACGTAGATGCCGAGGCCCGTGGTACTCACGTTGCGCGCGCGCAGCACGTCCAGGGTGCCACGGCCCATGACCTGGACCTCGACCGGCGCCATGCGTAGCGGAACCACGCGCTTCCTGCGCCAGGTCTCCTCGTTGCGTCGTGCCAGCCAGCCCATTCGCCGCGTATCGGAGCGCGATCGGGAGCGCTTGAGAAGCCGCTTGGGACGACGCCATCGCCCACTCGCGATCGCGCACCCGACCCCGCGCTCCTCTAGCTCCTCTAG
Organism: uncultured Spirochaetaceae bacterium; assembly: GCA_964488255.1. Classification (GTDB taxonomy): domain Bacteria; phylum Myxococcota_A; class UBA9160; order UBA9160; family UBA4427; genus UBA4427. The sequence continues at coordinate 6,099 of CAZAUR010000021.1, forward strand.
GGCGTTTCCCGGAGCGAGGGTCCCGGACCGGGTCGGGTATCCTCGCCCCACCCCCCGCCCGAGGCATCCGCCAGGGACCCCGCGCTCGCATGGCCAGGCGACGAATCCGCAGAAAACGACGGCGCGCCGGACGAACCGTGGCCCGCGACCGACTGGACCTCGCCTGGCGCGGGGTGCGGCCGGTCGTGCTCGTCGCCCTGCCCTTCCTGCTGCTGGTTCGCGGCGCGGTCGTCGCCCATCGCTATCTCGACGCCCCCGGCTGGATCGCCGTCGCCCTCGGCGTGGTACTCGGCGGCGCCTGCGCGACCGCTGTCGCGGCGCGTCTCGGACGCCGCCGCCCGACCCGCGCGCGCGTGCGTGCGATCGCGGGCTGGCTCGTCGCCCCGGCGGCGCTGGCGTTCTCGATCTACTCGATCGGCTGGCTCGGCCACGCGACCGCCAAGAGTCCGACGGTCGCCGCCAGCTGGAGCGAGCTGCACCCCGTGCTACGCCTCGCGATCGGCACCGCCCGGCTCGCCGACGACGGCGTGACCGTCACGGAGATCGGTCGCGAACGTGCGGACTATGCGCGGATGGGATTGCCGACGATCCGAAACTCGCTCCACTACGTACAAGGCGACGGCTGGGTGCACGCGGTCGACCTGCGCACGCGGGGCCGCGGGCCCGTGCGGAACGCGCTCACCCACGCGTGGTTCTTCGCCCTGGGCTTCGACACGCTCCGCCACGCGGGCACCGCCGATCATCTGCACGTGGCGCTGCCTCGCCGACGCGGCTGACTACTGACGCGTCCGAGCGTCTGAGCGCGGGGCTAGTCCGCGCTCGCGACCATCTCGGAAGACCGGATCACGAAGGCCGGCACCGCGCGGAAGTGCAACGCGGTCGAGATCGACGTGCAGCGGCCGGTCTCCGGATCCGGATGGCCGTCCGCGACCCGCGGCATCGCATGGTAGATCCCGGCGCACATGAAGCCGCGGCTCCGCGCGGCGTTCCGCCCCTGATGGTACTTCCCGATCCACTGCTCGTTCAGGGTCGAGAAGAGGTTGTCGACATCCCAGTACCCGCCGACGAGGCCGACGATCGTGCCGTCCTCCTGGATCTCCGCCTGGAATCGCGCCGACCGTAGCCAGAACTCGTTGTCCATCGTCTGCTGCTTGACCTTGTAGCGGACGTCGACGGGATCGGTCGTCAGGACCCCGTCTTCGATCCGCCCGCGAGCGACCGGCGCGTGGAAGCGCGCATCCGCGTGGGCGGTGTAGCTCACGTCGCGCATCAGGTCGCCCGAGGCGTCGACCGTCACGCCGTGATTCGCGGAGAGGAGCTGGACTTCCACCGCGTCGTCGTTGCGAAGGTCGTCGACGCCGCTGATCTCCATCAACAGCGCGTAGCCGCCTTCGGTGATCGTCGTCCCGGCCTGGTGCAATCGGTCCATCAGGTCGTTCGGTCGGTAGCCCCGCACGCAGCCCATCAGGCGCCAGAACTGGTTGTCGATCCCGGTCGCCCCGCCGTGTCCCGCGAAGTCGTCGTGGGCGCACGCGGCGCCCGAATCGTGCTGCGTCGAAGCGACGCCGTCGAGGTCGAGCCCGTGGACGACCGCCGGCCCATCGAGCGTCAGGAAGCCGGGATCGGGCTGGGCGAGCGGATCCTGACACGCATCCGGGGGCAAGCGTTCGTCGTCCCAGGGCAGGTAGCCGCCGGCGTCCCGAAGGCGGAGCCGTTCGGCCAGCCAATCCGCCCACTGCTCGGGGAAGTACTCCTCCTCGGTCGGGTTGAACCCCGCTTCGCACTCGCCCGCGTTCTCGAGCGAGGGGATCTCTTCGTGCCACCGGGTGACCACGAAGCCGCGTACGCCCGCTTCGCTCGGCGACGCCGAGACGGCGGGCAGGGTCTCGACCTCGCTGCACGCGAGAGCGCCGATTCCGAGGCCGACGCCGGACACCAGGATGGAGAGCTGAAGTCGAATTCGGTTCATCGAAGATGCCTTCCTGCCGGCGCGTCGGCCGGACCCCGCGGTTTCGTCAGGCGAGCAGCGCTTCGATCGGCCGATCGGTCGCGTTCGCGTCGAGGCCCCATCGAGACGTACGCAAGCCCATCACCTGTTGCAGCGTGAGCCCGGCGCGAGTCGTCGGATCCCCCGCGCCGAAGACGTGCAGACCGGTGCGCAGCCGACCCCCGGCGCGTCCGGCGATCATCAGGGGAAGACCGGTCACGCTGTGGCTGTTGGCGTCGCTGGTCTCCGAGTGCGCGAGCACGGCACAGTTGTCGAGGAGCGTCCCCGCGCCCTCCGGCACGGCCTCGAGGGCCGCCACGAAGGTCGCCCACGCCTCCATCGAGTGCATCACGAACTTCGTCGCTTCGACCTGGTAGCCGAGCGCTTCGTCGACCGCTTCCTCGTGGGTGAGCGTGTGGTGGTTGTCGCTGCTCCCGGGCAGGTGGAGGCGCGACGCGCCCTCCGAGAACACCATGTTGAACACCCGGGTCTGGTCGCACGCGAGCGCGAGTGCCAGCACGCGGGCCATCGCGTCGTGGTTCTCCCGCACGTGGGCGACGTCCCTGGACACCGGGCCCGCGTGCGGCGCCTCCGGCACGACGCAGGCTTCGAGCGGCGGCGGCGCGGACAGCTGCAGCTCCAGCTGGCGCTCGAGCTGACGCACCGACGTGAAGTACTCGTCGAGCCGCGCGCGATCGTGCGTGCCGAGTCGACCCTCGAGCCGCTTCCGATCTTCTTCGATCGCGGAGAGCACGCTCTTGCGCAGCAGCGTGCGCGGGTCGGGCGTGAACTCCGCTGCATTCGGGTCCGCGAAACCGTTCGTGAAGACCCGGGTGTAGAGCGCGAGCGGCGTCGTCTCGCTCGGATTCTTGGCGTCCTCGCTCCGGCCGCTGTAGCTGTCGGTCGCGACGCCCGTCGCGGCCATCTCGAGGGATCGGAACCGCGTCGCGCCACCGATCTCGTCGCTGATCAGGACGTCGAGGGTGGGTCCGCGGTTGTCGTTCTTGGAGGGCGGCGCGCCGCCACAGAGCGTCCCGATTACCCCCGTGCGGTGGACGAAGTTCGTCTCGCCGCCGAGGAGGACGTTGAAGCCGGAGAGCACGCTCATGTGTTGGCGCACCGGCGCGATCGGCGCGAGCTCCGGGGGCAGCGCGAAGTCCCTGCCCTCGACCGTCGGGTTCCAGCGCGGCGGATTCATGCCACAGCCCCAGAACCAGGTGCCAAAGCGCCGGGGGAGCGGCGCACCGGTGGCGGCGAGCGCTTCCCCGTGGTCGTCGAGGAAGAGATCCAGGAAGGGCACGCCCACGGAGATCGCCGCGCCGCCGAGCGTCCCGCGCAGGGCGCTGCGCAGGGCCGCGCGGCGGGTGATCGCGATCGGGGCCTGCTTGCTCATACTGCCTCCCTTCCAGCACGATTCGAGGACGCGACGCTCGCAGGCGCGCGGTCGTCCCGGGGCGTCGGGGCCGCGGTGCGGAATCCCGGTGAGAGCACGATCGCCCGCAGCAGCGCGTGCAGACGATGGTCCGCGTCCTCGAATTCGCGCTCGAGACGTCGCATCTGCCTTCGTTCGGCATTCACGATCTCGCGGCCCACGGCGTATCGATACAGGTTCTCGACGAGGCAGGCGCCGACCAGCGGACTCTCGCTGAACGCTTCGCCCAGCTCGAGCGTGTCCGCGAAGGGTCGACCGTCGAGCTCGCCGCTCGTGTCGATCGGCGCGCCGTTCTCACTCGCGCGAACGCCGCCGATTCCGTCGAACACCTCGAGCCCCAGGCCGATCGGATCAGACAAGGCGTGACAGTTCCGGCAGGTGGCGTTCGAGGAGTGGACCCCCAACCGATCACGCGCCGTCTTGTAGGCGGGATTGTCATCCTCGTTGAAGAGCCCGAAGTCGACGTCGGCCGGCGCCGGCGGGACTGTCTGACAGAGCAGCGCCTCGCGCAGGAACACACCACGAAGGGTCGCCGAGCTCCGGCCGGGATGGGCGTTCAACATGTTGAAGCTCGCGTGGGCCAGGAGCCCGCGCCGAGGGTCGCCCACATCGAAGGTCGTCGCGGCCCAGCCGGACTCCGGAGCGACCGGAACGGCGTAGACGGCGCCCAGCCGACGTGTCAGGAACGAACGCGGGGTCGTGAAGAGGTCGCGATAGTCGGCGCGGCGATCGACGAGGTGGTCCACCACGACGCGCAGCGTCTGTTCGCGGGCATCGGCGGCGACTTCGCTGCTGAACTTCGGGTATCGGATCGGATCCTTGCCGAGACTCGAGAAGGCATCGAAGCGGAAGAGGTCCTCGAAGAAAGCGCGCACCCCGGCCTCGAGTCGCGGCGAAGCGAGCATGCGATCGAGCTCCGCCGAGAGGCCGTCCGCGCTCGACATCGCGCCAGAAGCCACGGCCTCGAGCAACGCCTCGTCGGGACCCGCGTTCCAGAGCAGGTAGCTCATGCGACTCGCGACGGTCTCGTCCGTGAGGCGAAGACGATCCGGACGGCCGGGATCGGGCTCCGCGAGTTCGACCCGGAACAGGAACTCGGGCGAGACGAGCAGGCCCGAGACGAGGACCTCGACGCCGACGTAGAAGTCGGCGTGTTCGGTCGCGGCGCGATTCGCGACATCCAGTCGAGCCGCGAGATCCGACTCGACCGGCGCGCGCCGCAGGAGGCGCGGCGCGATCGCGCGGAGGATCGCTTCGGCGCAGTCCGGATCCGCGGTGCTCGGGTCCCGGGGCGCACACGGCAGGAACCGGTCACGTGCGTCCAGCGCCACGACCTGACTCGCGATCGCGAGCGCGGTGTTCTCGTATTGCTCGAAGCCGCTCGGCGTGACCGACACCCAGGCGGCGCCGACGGCCACGAGGCCCTCGCGGCGATTGTCCGGCTCGAAACGACCGACCACATCGATTTCCGGGCCGAAGACGTCGGCGATCGCCGCGCGGTACTGCGACTCGGTCAGGCGGCGCATCGCGACCGGCCCGCCGGTCGCGTCGTCGACCGCGCCGCCTCCGCAAGCGGCCGCGAGCGTCAGCATCGCGGCGATCGAAACCGCGATGACAGGCGCTCGAAACGGGACGGCGATGGCTCCAGACACGACGGTCTCCAGGTCCCACGCGGGGACACAGAACAGAGTACGTCAGGGGCCTTGCCCTGCAACGCGCCTCGGGAGCCGCCTCAGCGTGATTCCGTGGGCGGTGGGTCGACGAGCCGGAACTCGTCGTGGCGGATCATCCCGCCCGCCTCCGCGATCGTCACCGCCACCGCGAGCGCGAAGAGCGTGGCCACGAGCACCGCGGCCGATGCGATCCGACGCAGCGACGCGCGGGCGTGTCCCAGGGCGATCGCGGCGAGCGTCACGACCGCGAGCACCGGAAAGACGAAGCCCCAGCGATCCGCCAGCTCGGTGTGCCGGTCGAGCCAGGCCTGTCCGGTCCCGTCGAGGCGGTCGAACACGAAGGGGTAGGCGTCGCCACCGGACTCCATCACCGGAATGGCCGCGCCCGCGCAGAGCGCGACGAGAACGAGCCCTAACACGATCGACCGCCAGCGGTTCTCGATCGCCGCCCAGGCGAGCACGACCCACGCCACGCCCAGGGCGGTCAGAGGAAGATGATTGAGCAGAACATGGCGATAGGCCGGATCCTCCAGGAGCTCGAGCGCGAGATCGAGATCCATCGTTCAGGTCGGCTCCGTCGCGGCCGACGCCCAGGCCTTGCAGTGACCGGTGCGGGCGACCGGGCCGTCGAGAATCCGACAGCGGCCGCAGCCGCCGTCGGTGGCGCTGAAGAACTGGCAGCCGCCGCATCGCTGTTCGTCGCCGTGCGGCGAGACGTCGACGTAGCCCTGACGAGCGCGGAGCGCTCGCTCGGGCGTCGACAGCAGCTCGGAGTCGACACAGCTCGGCTCGGACCCGGAACACCCGACCAGCGGGACGGCCTGGAGGCCGAAGAGCGCCAGCACGCTCGTCCGGAGGAACGCGCGTCGCGAGCGGAAGAAGCCGTCCATCGATGGCCGCCCCTAACGCCCGACGTACTGCTCGAGCACGTCGTGAAACAGGCGGATGCGTCGTTCCTGGGAGGCGAGGTGGAGGCCCTGGAAGCCCGCGGAGTGCATGCCCGCCTGGATCGGCGCGGCGGAGTCGCCGTCCTGGCGAAGGGCGAGGTGGAGCTCCTTCTCCTGCCCGTCGCCCCAGACTGCGTGGCGATGGACCGGGCGCGGCGGAGGTTCGGCTCCTCGCGGGATCCGGTCGTAGTTGAAGTAGTCCCAGTACATGCGGTCGGGGTCGGTCGGGTGCGGCCGCGCGCGGAAGAGCCAGAAATGGCCCGGGCTGATGTTCAACGTGATGTTCGGGAAGAACGAGTAGTGCACGTCCATCATCAGCTGCTCGTCGTCGAGCTCGTCGAAGTCGAGGCCCGCCTGCTGGCCCATCTCCCGCAGGCGTTCGATCAGATCCGGACGGATCTCGTCGGCGCGCCCCTCGTAGTCGGTCGGGTCGACGCCGAAGGCTTCGAGCATGCCCTGCATCTCCCTCGAGACCTGCTTCCGGCCGCTGTAGCCGGCAGATCGCGCGCGGGCGTCCGTCCAGCGAGGGCTCGGCGTCCCGATCCTGAACAGGAAGCGGCTGTGCTTGCCGAAGAGATCGATCGGGCAGTCGACGTCGTCGCTGATCTCGAGCAGCTCGGGGTGGATCCCCTGGACGTGGTAGACCTCGTTGAAGGCGTCGACCCCGACCTTCCAGTTGCACGCCCACTCGAAGGTGATGTCTTCGGTCAGCGCGTAGTTGCGCTCGAAGTGATACGGGGCGAGGTGCTCCCCCGCGGCGCCGAGATAGTCGGCGAGGGGTTCGCCCTCGGGATCGAGATTCACGAAGACCCAGGCGCCCCAGGTGTCGACGGACACCGCGGGCATCCGCCCGTGTTCGGGGAGACCCTGCGGAAAGTCCTCGCGGTCCGGCACGCCGCGCAGTCGCCCTTCGAGGTCGTAGGCCCAGCGGTGGTACGGACACACGAATCCGCCGCGATCATGACCGCGGTCGGCCTCGCAGACCCGGTAGCCGCGGTGCTGGCACGCGTTGTGGAACGCATCGATCCGATCGGGCGCCGAGCGCACGACGATGATCGATTCCCGGCCGATCTCGATGGTGAACCAGTCGCCGACCTCTTCCACGTCGGCGATCGGCCCCGCGAGCATCCAGACCCGGGACCACATGCGCTCGAACTCGAGCTCGAGGTAGTCCCGGGAGATGTACCGCTCCTTCGGGATCAGGCGCGTGCCGAGATCGGGCTCGTCGAATTTCTCGAGAGGCGTGCGCGGCATGGACTCAGCCCAGGGACGGCGCGCGGTCGGGTCGGCTCACGCCGTAGATCCGGGCGGCGTTGTCGAAGAGCAGCTTGCTGCGCGTCTCGGGCTTCGCCTCGCCGAGCCCCGCGTCGATCTTCTCCCGCACGTTGCCGTAGAGGCAGACAGGATGCGGGTAGTCGGTCTCGAAGAGGATGTTGTCGACGGGGATCCGATCCATGAGGTGACCGGGCGCGTACTCCTCGAAGAAATAACACGCGTAGACCTGTCGCTCGAAGTACTCCGAGGGCTTGAGCTTCATCTCCGGACGCTGTTCCCGGACGCGTCCGTAGTCGAAGGTGTAGTCACAGGACTCGAGCATGAACGGGATGAAGCCGACACCGCTCTCGACCGAGATCACCTTCAGCTCGGGATAGCGCGCGAGCACGCCGGAGAAGAGGATGTCCACGATCTGCTTCGCGTTGTCGAGGAAGAGCCCCGTCGTGAACATCCCGTTCACGCCGCCGGCGCCGTAGTGTTCGATCCGCTCGGGCGTCCAGTAGGCCTCGCCGGTGAAGTTGCCGGCGCCGATGTGGAAGCTGATCGGCATGTCGTGGGCCTGCGCCGCTTCCCAGAGCGGATTCCAGTGCGGGTTCGCGAGGACCGGCATGCCGTGGCTCTGGGGCTCGCCGGTGAAGAGGACGCCCTTGTGGCCCTTCTTCGCGCAGCGCTCGATCTCCGCGACCGAAGCCTGCACGTCCCAGAAGGGCAGCGCGGTGATCGGGATGAAGCGCTCGGGTGCCGGGCTCGCCCAATCGGTCAGGAAGTCGTTGTAGGCCTGGACGCAGGCCAGCATCAACGCCGGGTCCTCGAGACCGAGGAAGACCTGGCTCCCGAAGCCGCCGACGTTCGGGTAGAGGGCCATCGCCCAGATGGCGAGCTCGTCCATGTACTCGAGGCGGGCATTCGCGTCGTGCGCGGCCTGCGGGACCTCGTCGAAGGTCGCCGGCGCGGACGGGAAGGGCTCCTTCCAACCGGCGGTCGCGGTGTGACCGACCGGCGTGATCGGCTTCAAGTTGCCGACGACCCACTCCTCGTTGCCCTGCTCGTTCATCTTGATCGTCGGTGCGCGGTCCTGCCATTTCGCGGGCAGCCGGCTCGAAAAGAGGTCTGGGGGCTCGGTGATGTGCGTGTCGACGTCGATCACCCAATCGACGATGGGCGAGCCGTTCTGGGTCGGGGCGGCCATGCGGGATCCTCCAGGTGTGGACGAAGCCGCGCAGGCCTGTCCGATGCGATCGGGAAAATTGTAGGCCGGAAACCGGGGCGCGCGACACACCCGATTCGAGTCCGACGGCGGGGGCACCCCGGCCAACGAACGCGCGGGAGACGGCGCTGCACAGCCGAATTCGACCGTCTAAGCTCGCGCGAGCCCCCGTTCCGCGCCCCCGACAGGAATCCCCGAATTGCCCCTCGCGTCCACCGAGAGAAGCTGCGCCTGCACCGGCGTGCGATGGTGCGCGGCCTGCCTCGACCCCGAGCACCGCCGCGCGCGCAACATGCGTTCGCCCCTGCCCCTCCCTCCCCTGATCGCGAGCGGCGACTTCACGCCGGACGGTCACGGCATCCACGCCTTCGACCCCACCACGAACCGAGCGCCGACGCTCGCGGGCTTCGAGGGTGTCCGCGTGCTCCCCGAGTTCTTGACGCGCGACGAAGCGGCCGCCCTCGTCACTCGGCTGCGAGGCGCAACCTTCGTTCCTTCCCAGAGCGGCCGCGAGAAATGCCACTACGGCCCGCGCGCGAACTTCAACCGCCGACGGGTGAACACGGATCGTTTCGACGGGCTGCCCGGCTATGCGTTCGAGATCGAGACGCGCCTGCGCGACCTCGCTGCGGCGACGTTCGCGCCGGCGGATCCAGTCCATGAAGCGCTCGCGACCTTCGTCGCCACGGACGCCTTCGTGTTGCGCTACGCCCCGGCGCGATCCTCGAATCTCGACTTCCACGTCGACGACGAGTTCGCCTACGGCGAGCTCATTCTCGATCTCTCGCTCGAGTCCGATGCGACGCTCACGTTCTATCGCGGGCGACCCGCGGGCGAGGTCGACGATCCGCCCGACGTCACTCCCGCCTGTGTACGCGTGCCGATTCCGGCGCGGTCTCTCGCGCTCGTGTTCGGCGAGGCGCGCCATGCCTGGGAGCATGCCCTCCTGGCGCCGGACGTGTCCGGCCCGCGCACGAGCATCACGCTCCGCACGATCAGCCCGGCACTCGCCGGCCGACCCGAGGGACGCGAGATCCTCGAGCGCGCGAAGCGACGAATCGAGCCCGACTGACGCCTGGCGCGAGGAAGCGAGTCGGACGTAAAAGGCTCCCGAGCCCGACAGACGTCGCACTCGCGCGCGGAGCGCCTCCCGAAGTCCAGTACACCCCTGAGTGGAACGTCACGATCGAGCAGGAGATCCCCATGGACGGACACATGGCGTGGCTAGGCGCCTCGGTTCTCCTCTCGCTGGGACTCGGATTGCTCGCCACCCTGCTCTGGGTCAGCCGGACGCACAAGGAATCGGCGGGCTACGCGTGGGCGGCCGCCGGCTTGCTGTTGACGCTCGACGGCCTCGTGACACTGACGAACTCGCCTGCGGCCCTCGTGCCCTACGCGATGGACTCGGTCGGACCGATCGCGGGCTACCTCGCCTATCGCGGCGCCGCCGCGTTCGCCCGCCGGCCGCTGCATCCGGCCGCCCTGCCCGTCGCGCTCGCCGCGACCGCGGCGTGGTTCGGTTTCCATGCGGCGGATCTGGCGCTCCCGCGCCTTATTGCGCCCCTTCGCCGAGTCCGGGGCATTCTCGAAGGCCGCCGAAGTGCAGATCTGGTTGGTGGCACTCTCGGGGATCATTCACGAGCACGGCGGCTCACTGTCGATCGAGAGCGAGCCCGACGTCGGGACGACGCTGCTGACCCGACTACCGGTGGCGAACTAATCCCCGCTGCCGACGATCGTCGACGCCTTCGCGTCGAGTGCGTCGAAGACCTCCCGCGCGATGTGCATCGAACGCAGCGCCTGGGGCACACCCGCGTAGACCGCGCTGTGCATGATCACCTCGGCGATTTCCTGCCGGGAGAGCCCGTTCGCGAGACCGGCCTCGACGTGCACGCGGAGGGTGTGTTCGTCGCGAAGGACCGACATGATCGAGATCGTCGCGATGCTCCGCTGGGCACGGGTGAGGCCCGGCCGGTCCCAGACCTGGCTGCCGTTGCGATCGATCCACTCGTTCCAATCGGCCTCGATCTCACGCGGCGCGCGATTCTTCGAGAGGAAGTCCTGCGCGGCCTCTTCGATCGGCCGCGCGCCACCGTCGTCGGACGCCACCTAGGGCGCCTCGGCCACGGCGCGCGCATCGATCCCGAGCGGCGCGAAGATCTCCTCGCCGTGCTCGCCCAGCTGCGGCGCGCGTCGACTGATCTGCCAGGGACTCGCGGGGAGTTGGTAGGGCGCGCCGGGGTAGCGGACCGGCTCGTCACGCTCCGGGTGATCGACCTCGACCGGGAAGCCTCGCGCGACGAAATGCGGATCGTCGAAGGCCTCCTCCGGCGACAGGATGGCGCCGACGGTGATCCCGATCTCCTGCGCGCCGTTGAAGAACGCGTCCGCGGTCGAGCTCCGGGCGATCAGGGCGAGGGCGTCTCGCGCCGCCGCGAAGGCCGCCGTGACCTCGTCGTCGACGCCGATGTCCGCGAAGCCGATCGACTCGCGGCGGCGCGCGGTGTCCAGGAAGATCGCCTCCGGGAGCTCCGCGGTCAGCCCGAGGCGCTCCAGCCAGTCGTAGAGATCCCCGAACCCCGCCGGCGTTCGCGGCGGCATCCCCGTCGTCGCATAACGTCCGTCGGCACACTCGATCTGGACCGGCATCGTCATCATCGGCATCGCGTGCCGCCCGGTCTGCCGGATCACCGTCTGCTGCTCGATCAGGTAGTAGTAGGACGCCATCTCGGTCGTGACGTTCGCGGCGGCGTGCATGCTCACGTCGATGAATTGCCCCTCGCCGGTCACCCCGTGGTGGAAGATCGCCGTGAGCGCGGACATCACCGCGTAGTGGCATCCCGTCTGATAGCCCTGGTTGCCGCCGCCGCGGATCGGTGGGAGCGAGTGGTCGTCGTAGCCGCAGCTCCAGACGGGCCCGCCCCCCGCGAGCAGCGTGAGGTCCGTCGCCGGCTCGTCCTTCCGCGCCGTCGCGCGTCCGAAGGGCGTCATCGAGACGTGGACCAGGTCGGGCTTCGTCTTCACGAGATCGGCGTAGTCGAGGCCCAGGGCCGCCAGGCGCCCGGGCGCCTCGGACTCGATCAACACGTCGGCGGTCGCGATCAGAGCCAGGAAGGCCTCGCGCGCGGGCGCGTGGTCGAGATCCAGCACCACGCTCCGCTTGCTCGTGTTGTAGTGCCAGAAGTAGAGGCTCTCCTCCGGCGCGTCTTCGGCGAAGGGCGCGTGGCCACGACTGGTCTCGCCCCCGGGCGGCTCGACGAGAACCACGTCCGCGCCCATGTCGCCCATCAGCTTGCCCGCCCAGGCCACCCGCTCGTTCGCGAGCTCGACGATCCGCGTTCCGTTCAGCGCACTCATACGACGCCCTCCTCGTGCAGCCGAGCCAACTCGTCCGCGTCGTATCCGAGCAGCTCTGCGAGCACCTCGTCCGTGTGCTGGCCCACGCAAGGGCCGCCGCGTTCGATCTTCCAGTCCGTCTTCGAGAAGTGCGCGGGCAATCCGTCGACGCGGACGCGACCCATCTTCGCGTGCTCGACGAAAGGCCAGAGCCCGAACTCTTCGGTCCCGGGGTCGTGATCGACCCGCTCCGGCGGCTTCTGGACCGCCGCGCTCGGCACGCCGTCCGCGATGAAGTTGCGCTGGACCTCGAACTTGTCCCGACTGCGCGTCCAGGACGTGATCCGTTCGTCCAGCTCGTCCTGGGCGGCGAGTCGGCCTTCGAGCGTCCGCCACTGCGCGTCCTTGGCCCAGGGCTCACCGATCCGATCCGCGAGCTTCGCCCAGTCCGCGTCGTCGCGGCAGGCGATCGACACCCAATCGTCCTCGCCGTCGCAGGCGTAGATGCCGTGGGGCGCCATCGGCGGCGAAGCCGATCGATTGCCTTCGGGTCGCCCTTCGCGGCGGCTCGGCCGGCCGTTCACCGTGTAGTCCAGGATCGCGGGACCGTTCAGGGAGAGTCCGGCCTCGGTGCAGGAGAGGTCCACCCACTGGCCTTCCCCGGTGCGCTGCTTGTGGATGAGCGCGAAGAGGATCGCGAGGGCCATGTACATGCCGCCGGTGTGGTCCATGTACGAGTAGCCCCAGCCAGCCGGCTCGTGGTCGGGAAGGCCCGACGTGAAGGTCAGGCCGCTCATCGCCTGCACGATCGGTCCCCACGTCTTGTACTTCGCATAGGGCCCCGTGTGCCCGAATCCGCAATTCGAGACGTAGATCATGTCTTCACGGATCTGGCGCAGGCGGTCCCAGCCGAAGCCCCATTTGTCGAGCACGCCCGCCGCGAAATTCTCGGAAACGACGTCCGACTTCGCGATGATCTCCGTCAGGATCTCCTTCCCGCGATCGGTTCGCAGGTTGAGCGCGATCCCACGCTTCTCGACGTTGTGGTTGTTGAAGCCGCCGCCGAAGTCGGGACCGCGGCAGTCGTCGACGAAGGGCGGCATGCTGCGCAGCACGTCCCATTGTCCCTGGTTCGTGGGATCCTCGATCCGGATCACCTCGGCGCCGAACGCCGCGAGCCATTTCGTCGCGCCGGCGCCGGCGAGCTGGCCGGTGAAGTCGCAGATGCGGACCGTCCCGAGGGCCGTCCCGTTGGGCCTGGCACTCCCGTGACGCGACGACGCGCCGTTGGACTCGGTCATGGGTCTCTCCTCTTCTGCCCGCGTTCGCGCTTCGCGCGGCGCGGCGCGGCTCAGTCGAACACGATCGGCAGGCGATCGAAGCCGCGGAAGAACTCGGATCGGATCTTCACGGCGTTGGCCTCGTCGACCTCGTACTCGGGCGCGCGCGTGAGCAGCTCCTCGAGCAACACCCGGCCCTCCATCTGTGCCACGTGGGCCCCGAGGCAGCGATGTCGCGCGTGGTTGAAGGTCAGGATGCGCGGCGCGCGGCGATGGATGTCGAACGTGTCCGGGTCGTCGAACTCGCGCGGATCGCGGTTCGCGGACACCCACAGGTGCATGATCTTCTGGCCGGCCGGGATCTTCGTCCCGCCGCCGATCTCCGTGTCTCGTTCGGCGCAAGCGCCCAACATCAGCGTCGGCATCTCGTACCGGAGCATCTCCCAGAACGCGTCCGGCGCGAGCGACAGGTCGGCGGCGAGCTCGGCGCGCTGGTCCGGGTGCCTCCAGAGCTGGTAGACGCCGCCGGCGAAGACCTTCGGGAGCGTCTCGGTCCCGCCGACGACGAAGAGATAGACGTTCGAGAGCAGCTGCTGGAAGGGCAGCTTCTCGCCCTCGAAGTCGTACGCGATCAGCGCATCGAGCAGATCGCGGTCGCCGCGCGCTGCCCGACGCGCTTCGATCTGTCCCTTCAGGTATCCGTGGAGCTCGGCCTGGGCAGCCAACGCGCGCTCGTTCGGCCCCTTCACGTCCGGGGACCGGTCGAAGGCGAGACCGACGAGATCCGCGGCGTGGTCGGCATCCTCTTCGGGCAGACCGATGATGGCGAAGGCGACGCGCACGCTGATGCGCCGACCGAGCTCGCCGTTCGCGTCGACCGAGCCCCGTTCGATCGACTCGTCGATGAAGCGGGCGGCATGGTCGCGCACCATCGGCTCGAGGGCGCGGGTGCGGCTCGGCGAGAAGAAGGGCCACAGGACCTTGCGCAGGGCCGTGTGGCGGGGCGGCGTCATCGACGAGAGCGCCAGGTTCGGCGGCTTGCCCGCGAGCAGGTCCTGGGTGTTCGTCCCCTTGCGATGGGAGAAGTGGCCGCTGCCGACGGCTTCCCAGATGTCCTCGAAGCGCGACAGGAAATAGCAGTCGAGCGCTTCGTGGTGGTAGGCGCGCGCCTCGTTCCGCAGTCGTTCGTAGACCGGGAAGGGATCGTCGAAATAGGACTCGGCGAAGGGATCGAACTCGACCACGAGGTGCCTCGGGAGCGGTCCGCGGGCCATTTCGCGCGCTTGCGCGTCGACCCACGTGCAGGGCACCATACTCTCAATCATGAACGCCGGATTCGCCACCGATCGATTGCGCGCGGCCGCCGAGGTCGATGCCTGGTCCGAGACCGCCGACGTCGTCGTCGTGGGCGGGGGCTCCGCCGGGGCCTGCGCGGCCCTCGAAGCCCATCGCGCCGGCGCCAGGGTCCTCGTGCTCGAGAAGCAGGCACAGGCCGGGGGGACCAGCGCGCGCGCCGCCGGCCAGCTCTACCTGGGCGGGGGCACCGCGCTCCAGCGCGCCTGCGGCTTCGACGACTCGACCGAAGCGATGCGCGATTACATGCTGCACGCCTGCGGACCCGGCGCGCCCGAGGACAAGATCGAGCTCTTTGCCGCCGAAGCCAGCGCCCACTACGACTGGCTCGTCGAACAGGGCGTGCCCTTCCGCGCGAGCTTCGTCGCGACGACCGAAGCGACGAATCCACCCGGTCCGGACGGCCTGACCTACACCGGGAACGAGCCGGCCCATCCGTGGAGCACTCTCGCAAAGCCCGCTCCGCGCGGTCACAACGTCGAGTGCGAAGGCGACTCCGGTCACGTCCTGATGCGCGTGCTGCTCGAGGTGCTCGAACGCGAGGGGATCCCGGTCCGAACCGGCGTCGAGACGACGCGGCTCGTCCAGGGCGAAGCGGGGCGGATCGCCGGGGTCGGGGTTCTCGAGGGCGGCGAAGAGCGCTTCGTCGAGGCGACCCGCGGCACGATCCTCTGCACCGGCGGGTTCGGTTTCAATCGCGAGATGCTCGCGCGCTACGCGCCGCGCTTCCTCGACTGCGCTCCGGTGGGCACCGAAGCCGAAGACGGTCTCGGCATCCGGTTGGGGATGGCCGCGGGGGCCGATGCGATCCGGATGGCCGCGGGCTCGGTCATGATCCCCTTCTCGAAGCCCCGTTCCCTCGTGCGCGGGATCATCGTGAACGGCCGCGGCGAACGTTATGTGAACGAGGACGTGTACCAGGCGACCCACGGCGCCCTCGCCCTCGAGCGTCAGGACGGGGTGGGGTACCTGATCCTCGACGCCAACTCGTTCTCGGAGCCGCAGCTGCCCTACCCAGTCTGCGCCGAGTCGGACACGATCGAGGGACTCGAATCCCAGCTCGAGCTGCCGCCCGGCAAGCTGGTCGAGACCGTCGCGCGCTGGAACCAGGGCGCGGCCCGGGGCGAGGACCCCCTCTTCCACAAGGCGAAGGAGTGGATCACGCCCCTCGAACGGGCACCTTTCCGGGTGCTCGACCTTCGGCAGGCGACCTTCCCCTATCCGTTCTTCACCCTCGGCGGCCTGCGCACGGACGTCGATGGCCGCGTGCTGACGCCCGAGGGCGAGGCCATCCCCGGTCTCTTCGCGGCCGGGCGCGTCGCGTCCGGGCTTCCCGCAGAGGGCTACAACAGCGGCATGTCGCTCTCGGACTGTACTTATTTCGGTCGTCGCGCCGGCCGCGCCTGCAGCGCGGCGACCTGAGGGAGACCCCGATGCAATTCGATCTCGACCTGGGCAGCAGCGTAGGCGTCGCGGTCCGCGACCTCGAGCCCGTCCTCGCGCTCTACACCGAAGGCCTCGGCCTCGGTCCCTTCGAGGTCGAAGAGGTCGAGCTCGGCGGAGAAACGCCGGGCCGGCTGCGGATCGCGACGGCGCCCCTCGGCGTCTGCGAGATGGAGCTGATCGAGGTGATCGGCGGACGTCCGCCCCACGCCGAGTTCCTCGACGACCGGGGCGAGGGCATGAACCATTTCAATCTGGACAAGCTGACCGCCGAGGGATATCTCGCGACGCTCTCGAACCTGTACTGGCGGGGCGTCGAGCCGTTCTGGGGCCTCCCCTTCACTTCCTTCTGTTATGTCGAGAGCGAGCCCGTCGGTGGCGTGACCTTCGAAGTGATGGTCGGCAGCGGCCACGCCGGCAAGAAGGGCCACAACCATCTCGGTCTCGTCGTCGAGGACACGCAGCGGACGATCGACTTCTACACGAAGTCCCTCGGCCTGCCGCCCTTCCGGACCGGTGAGTTCCCGATGCCCCGAGCCTTCTTCCGCGACCAACGGATCGAGACGAGCTTCCGCGCGAGCTTCTGTGACCTCGGCGAGTGCCGCCTGCGTCTCTTCGAAGTCGTGGAGGGCGAATCACCCTTCTCCGCGCAGCTGGCCGATCGAGGCGAGGGCATGCATCACCTGTGTCTCGGCGTCGCCGACCTGGACGCGAGCGTGGCGGAGTTCGCTGCCGACGGAATCGCGACGACCTGGCGCGCGCCGGAGCTCGGCCTCGCCCTGCTCGACACCGCTGCGATCGGCGGCATGACCTTCGGGCTCTCGCAGGTGCGCTAGTTCCGACACGAGCCCCCAGAGCGCCGCCTGAGGCGCTCCGGAACGCTCCGCTTGCTTCTCGACGGGCTCCTCGGGCAGAATGAGAAGTCCCCCCGACCGGAGCCCCCCCGACCATGGCCCAGTGGCACTACGACCGCCTGTCCGCCCAGGACAACTCCTTCCTCCTCTGGGAGAAGACCGGCCACGTCCGGATGCACGTCGCCTCGACGAACATCCTGGACATCGGCGGCCTGCGACGGGAAGGCGGCGGCGTCGACATCGACCTGGTCCGGCGCGCGACCGAGAGCTCCCTGCACATGGTGCCGCGCTATCGACAGCGCCTGTACCAGATCCCGGGCTTCGACCACGCCGTCTGGGTCGACGACCCGCGATTCGACCTCACCTATCACGTCCGGCACACGTCGCTCCCGAAGACGGGCACCCTCGATCAGCTGAAGGACCTCGTCGCGCGCGTCCAGGCCCAGCCCCTCGATCGCAACCGGCCGCTCTGGGAAACCTGGATCGTCGAAGGACTCGAGGGCGGCGAGCAGTTCGCGATGATCACGAAGATGCACCACTGCATGATCGACGGATCGTCCGGAGTCGATCTCGCGCAGATCCTGTTCTCGATCTCGCCGGAACCGGAGCCGGTACCGGCGCCCGTCCCCTTCCAGCCCCGACCGGCACCGCGTCGGCTCGAGCTCTTTCTCGACGAGACGAAGCGCACCCTCGGCATCCCCCTCGAGGTCGTGCGCGACTTCCGCACCTTCGTCGACGAAACCGAGGACCTGCGCGAGAACGTGTCGATGCGACTCAACGCGCTGACGCGGCTCTTCGGGATGGGCATGAATGCCGACGAGACGCCGCTCAACGGCCGCCTCGGTCCCCACCGTCGCTTCGAGTGGGTGTCTTGCGCCCTCGGCGACTTGAAGGCGATTCGAAAGGGGCTCGGCTGCTCGATCAACGACGTCGTGCTGACGATCGTGACCGGCGCCGTGCGGGAGTACCTGCGCGGCAAGGGCGTCGCGCTCGGTGAGATCGAGTTCAAGGTCTCCACGCCCGTGTCCGTCCGCAAGGAGGAGGAGCGAGGAGAGCTCGGCAACAAGGTCTCGTCCTGGATCATCCCCCTCCCGATCGAGGAGGCGGACCCGCGCCGCCAGCTGGAGCACATCCACGAGCTGACCGAAGAGCTCAAGGAGACGAACCAGGCGATCGGCGTGCAGATGATGAACCAGGTGCAGGAGTGGACGCCGTCCGTACTGCTCTCCCTGGGCGCCCAGGCCATGAGCGGACCGATCAACACGATCGTGACGAACGTGCCGGGCCCGCAGGTGCCGCTCTACTTCCACGGCGCGCGCATCCGCGCGATCTACCCCGCCGTGCCCCTCATGCAGGGCATGGGCATCGGCATCGCCCTCACCAGCTACGCCGGCACCATGGGCATCGGCTTCAACTGCGACCCGGACATCGTCCCGGACGTCGACCAATTCGTGGCGCGCTTCCAGCAGTCCTTCGAGAACGTCGCCGCGTCCGCCCACGTAGACGTCGGCCCCATGAGCGAAGACGTCAACGACGTCTACGCAAAGCTCGCGGGCTGACGCACGCGATCAGACCGGGCGTTCGCCGACTACGGTACATCTGCGCATCACGCGGAGTTCTCCGGTGTGACCCGCCGTTCCGGTGTGTTGGGTCGTGCGCTCGTCCCAGATCGCGACGTCGCCCGCGCGCCATCGGAATCGCACCTGGAGCCCGACCTGCTCGGGCAGGCGCTGCAGGAAGGCGAGGACGAAGCGGGACTCCGCGGCTGTGAGGCCTTCGATTCGAGAGACGAAGTTCGGTTCGAAGTAGATCGCGCGGGTCAGGGTTTCGGGCATCGTGCGCACGATCGGATGGGGAGCCCCGGTCCCGACTTCCGCGAGTGCGGTCGCGACGCGCTCCGGCGGGAGGTGATCCTCCACGTAGGAGAGCAACGCACCGTCCGTCTCGTGGACTCCGACGAGCCCGTCCACGAAGCACTGCATCGGCTTCGAGAGCCGGTCCCAGGCCGCCGCCATGTTTGCCCACATCGTGTCGCCGCCGGACGACGGCGCCACCTCGCAGCGCAAGATCCCGTAGGCGGGCGGGCGCTCGAGGTAGGAATCGTCCGTATGCCAGCCCGGCCTCGCCGGCGCGCGATCCGGCTTGTCGACGATCCCGTGAATCGGGTCCGTCCGCCCCATCGCCCGCTCGAAGGGATGGATCAGCGGCTCGCCCAGGGCCTCGGCCAGCGCGAGATGCGCGGCGTCATCGAGCCCCTGGTCGCATAGGAACAGGACGTGGTGCCGCGCGAGACCTTCGCGGAGCGCCGCCATCGTCTCCGCATCGACCCCGCGCGCGAGGTCCGCGCCCTCTACGACGGCGCCGAGACAGGCCGTGACGGGCCGAAAGGAAGGGGTGCGAGTCAATCGGCGCTCCTCCGCGAGGCGGTCGATCGACGTTAGCGCGCAGCCCTTCCGCAAGACACGCGCACCGGACCGGCAAGAGGTGCGCGCAACTCAAGCGCGCGCGGCTACGATCCGAATCCCTGGATGGGCGCGATGCCCGAACCCGCCCGCCGACGCCCCGCGTGAGTCCCCTTCCATGACCGTCGTTGCCCCGATTCTGATCTTCGTGTTGCTCGCCGCGCCCGCGCTGCGACTGCTCCTGCTCGCGAGCCGCACGCGACAGGCGCCGGAGGTCTGGGGCGGGCTTTACTTCGCTGGCACCGCGATCGGCATTCCGCTGCGCGTCGTCGGAAACGGTGTCGCGATCGACGACCCCGCCCTCGCAGCGGACCTCAACACCTGGGGCCATGTCTTCTTCGCGGGCTCGACCTGCGCCCTCGCCCTCTTCACCTGGCGTGTCTTCCGACCGCACGCTCGCTGGGCGAATCGGCTCGCACCGCTCTCCATCGCGTCGATCGTCGGGATGACGGTCTGGACCCTCGCGACGGGCGCGGTGAGCGCAGAACGCTCGATTTCGATCCTGCTCACGAACGCCACGCGCATCGTCCCCCTCGTCTGGGCCTTCCTCGAGTCGAGCCGCTACTGGCGCGTGATGCGGCGCCGCCAGGCGCTGGGCCTCGCGGATCCGGTCGTCACGAACCGCTTCCTGCTCTGGGCGCTATGGACGGGGGCGCTCACCGCCCTGCCCGCGATGACCCTCGGACTGCGGGTACTCGCCCGGGTCGCCGACGCGCTCGGTCTCTACGGTGGCGCGGACTTCTCCCAGGAGCCCGCGGTGTTCGTCGCCGTCCGCGCCGTCTTCGTGCTCAGCGCGCCGATCGGCGCGATCGCGCTCAGCCTGAGCTTCTTCCCGCCGGAGAGCTATCTCCGGCGCGTGCGCGAGCGGGCGGCTGCCGCCGCCGGCTAGGCCCCGGCCGGCGTTTCCGAAACGCGCACCCGACGGAACCTGACGTCCCGTTCGTCGAACGACCGCCGACGGCCGGATTCCGGTATCCTCTCGCGATTCGAGTGAAAGCCCGGAGACCGTGAGATGCGCCGCCCTGATCTGATCCTCTGTCTGAGCCTGCTGACCACCGTCGTGTGCCTCTCGGCATGCTCGTCACCCCCGCGTTCGCACATCGTCCAGGACGGCGCCCCGCTCGACTCCGCGACGCACGCCTATCGCGCCTACGGAGCGGGCGACTGCGCCACGGTCGATGAGCGCTTCGACGACGCCGACCTCGAGGACTGGCCGCCGAACGAGGCTCGCTCCTCGTTCCTGCTGCTCGCGAGCTTTTGCGCCGAGCAGAAGAACGACATCACTCGCGCCCGCGAGACCTATCGGCAGTTGCTCCGCGAATCGCCCCTCTCCTTCGCCGCCGACGACGCCCGCGATCGGCTCCGGATCCTGCGCTTGCGCGAGAACGATCCCGAGTACGACGAGTGGGTCGCAGCCGCGAAGATCCGCGCGCTCCAGGGCAGCACCGACCGCGCGCCGATCGAGCGCACCCCGGCCAGCTACCCGCCGCTCGCACAGCTCGCCCAGATCGGCGGCTACGCGGTCGTCGAGTTCGGCGTGACGCCGCGGGGCGACACGGATGCCCCGGTGGTCGTCGACTCCGAGCCGCCCCTGCTCTTCGACGGTGTCGCGGTCCGTGCGATCCGCGAGTGGCGTTATGCGGTGGATTCCGACGGAACCCAGAGCGAGCGCCAGGCGATCCGGCTCGTCTTCAAGCCGGAAGACGCCGCGAAGCCGGACCTCGACGTGCCGGGCGAGACGTCCACGAATTAGCGGTCTCGTTCGGCGACGCCGCCGACACCACGGAAGGCCGATTCGAGCGCCGCATGGAAGCCCGAGGCACGCCCCGGCAGGCCGTCCTCGAGCAAGCGCTTCTTCTCCCGCTCGACCGCGACCACGAAGTCCGGCGAGGGGCCGACACCGCCGTCGAGGTTGTCGGCGCTCAGATTGAACGGGAAGCCGCAGGCCTCGGAGAAGATCCACTCGAGGGCCTGCGGGCGCGCCTCGGCCTTCTCGAAGGCTGCCTGCTCTTCGGGATCGCGGCCATCCGGCGCGTACCAATAGCCGTAGTCTTCCTGTTGGCGTCGCTCGGCTCCCGCGAGGCACCAGTGCGCGATCTCATGGAGCGCGCTCGCGAAGTAGTCCTCGCGATAGACGATCCGATGGGGCGCGCTCGCGGGCTGCTCGGACGGAATGTAGAGGGGCTCGTCGCCACCGCCCTCGAGCACCGTCGCGTGCGCCTCCTCGAAGCAGTCCGCGAAGATCCGCTCGAGCTCCTTCGATGCCCTCTCCATGAGGGCAGCTTGGCATAAGCGCCGCGCCCGGGCCGCCTTCGGCCGCGGATTCTCCTTAGCGGAATCGCGCGATCGGCCGATACACGTCTCGAGCCAGCCGAACGGATCCCAGAGATCGATGAGCGACGACACCACCTATCTCCTGAAGCCGGTCCCGGCGGTGCTCGAGACCTCGGAACGTCCCGGCCTCCTCGTCCAGATCCACGGAGAGGGCCTCGGTCGACGATTCGAGCTCGAGGCGGACGAGACCACCCTCGGCCGATCGGAGGGATGTGGCGTCCCGATCGACGAGGAAGCCGTCTCCCGCGTCCACTGCTGCGTACGCCGCGACGGGGAGCGCTATGTCCTCGAGGATCTCGGCTCGACGAACGGCACCCTCCTGAACGGAACGGTTGTTCCTGAACCGCACTTCCTCGCAGACGGGGACGTCGTGCAGATCGGCCGCGCCCTGTTCCGCTTCCTCGGGAGCGACAACGTCGAGCAGCTCTATCTCGAGGAGATCCATCGACTCGCGATCATCGACGGGCTCACCCAGATCCCCAACCGGCGTGCGTTCCAGGATTTCATCGGACGCGAGCTCTCGCGCTGCGAGCGCAAAGGGCATGCCCTCGCGCTGCTCCTGATCGATCTCGATCACTTCAAGCGCGTGAACGATCGAGACGGGCATCTCGCTGGCGACGCAGTGCTATGCGGCGTCGCGCGGGTGCTCGAGGATCTCCCGGTCCGACGACAGGATTGCCTCGCACGCCTCGGCGGCGAGGAGTTCGCCCTCGTCCTCACGGACTGCCCCCTCGAAGAGGCCGCCCGGATCGCCGAGCGCGTGCGCGGCGCCATCGAGTGCGCGGCGTTCCCGTTCGCGGGGCGCTCGCTCTCGGTCACCGCGTCGATCGGCGTCGCCCCCTTCGCGAAGGGGCGCGGTGAGCGCGAGCTGATCGATGCCGCCGATCGGCTGCTCTACGACGCCAAGGACGCGGGGCGCAACTGCGTCCGGACCGAAGGCCAGACCGACTGACCCGAGCCGGATCAGCTCGTCGTCCGCTCCCTCATCCCTCGGGTCGCTGCCACGAAGAGCAGGAGCGCCACCAACACGAGCACGCTCGCGGCAAAGTACGGGGCGCCCGGAAACACGACCGGTGCATCCGGTCGGCTGAACTCGTGAAAGAGCCCGGTCATCACGAGCGGCGACACGATCATCGTGAGGCTCATCAGGCTCGAGGTCGCGCCCTGCAGCTCGCCCTGAGCGTCCGCGGGGACCTGGTTCGCCATCATGCCGCGCAGGGCGGGCTGCGCGATCCCGATGATCGCGAAGGGCAGCATCCCACCGAACATCATCCAGCTCTCGGTCGCGAACGCGAAGATCCCGAAGCCCACGGCCATCCCGAAGAAGCCGGTCACGACGGCCCCGCGCTCTCCGAGCTTCGCGATCGCCGGCTGGACCAGCACGGCGTTCACGAACATGATCGATGCCCCCACGGCGAAGAGCGACCAGCCCACATCGGACGCCGTCCACTCGAACTTGTGCATCGTGTAGTAGCTCCAGACCGCGGGGTTCGCGTCGTGCGCGATCTGGAAGGGAACCAACACGACGAAAAGCCCGACCAGCTCTGGAAAGCGACGGATCTGCATCAGCGCCCCGATCGGGTTCGCGCGCAGGGGATCGAAGGGGCGGCGTGACTCCGGCGGAAGGGACTCGGGCAAGACGAACCAGCCGTAGAGCACGTTCACGAACGCGAGCGCGGCGGCTGCCCAGAACGGGACGCGCGGGCCGTATGCGCCGAGCATGCCGCCGATCGCCGGTCCCATCATGAAGCCGAGGCCCCAGGCCGCGGACAGGAATCCGAAATTCCGCGGGCGATCCGCCGGCGCGGTCGTATCCGCGATCCAGGCGTTCGAGGTCGCGAAGGTCGCACTCGCGACCGCAGACAGGGCGCGGCCGACATAGAGCCAGGGGATCGACGGCGAGAGCGCCATCAGGACGTAGTCGACGCCGAGCGCCGCCAGGGACACGAGCAGCACCGGGCGCCGGCCGAAGCGATCCGAGAGGTTGCCGAGGATCGGTGCCCCCAGGAACTGCACCCCGGCGAAGAGGAACATCAGCTGGCCACCGTGGATCGCAGCGCCGGGGATCTCCTCGCCGGTCAGCTCCGCGATCAGGCCGGGCGTCACCGGGGCGATCATCCCGAAACCGAGGGTGTCGATCAGGATCGTGACGAGGATGAAGCCGATCGCGAAGCGCCGATCGGGCCCCGCGCCGGCCGCCCCCGATCCGCCGCCGCTCGCCATCGATACCCCCCGCAAGGCCGACCCGCGGCGGGTCCGAACGTAGCGCTTGCCAAGATAGAAAAGTCCCTTTAGTATTTTCGAGGTCTGCCCGCCTCGGCGTGCGGCGCCGAAGAGGAAGAACCTTGCCCCCCGAGACCGCCCCCGCATCGTCCTCCACATCGTCTTCCACAGCCGCGCCCCTGCGCGCGACGTGGTCGCTCGATGTGAGCGACGTGCTCGCCGTGCGAGGCCCCCTCTCGATCGCCGCGTCCTGGATCGTCCCGCCCGGCCTGCAACCCGGAGCGGCCGTCCCCCTGCTCGTCTGCCTGCCTGGCGGCTTCCTCTCGCGGCGTTATTTCGATCTCGAGATCGGCGGTTCGCGGCGGTACAGCTTCGCCGAGGCGATGGCGGCCCGCGGCTACGCGGTCCTCGCGCTCGATCACGTCGGAACCGGCGACAGCTCGAAGCCCTCTTCCGAGGAAGCCGGGCTCGCGCTCGGCGTCGATGCGATCGCCGCCGCGAATCAGCGCGCCCTCGAGCTCGCCCGCGAACGCATCGAGACCGGCGACCCCGACGGTGGAACACCCCCGCCCGAGATCTCGCGCTCGATCGGGGTCGGCCACTCGATGGGTTCGATGCTGACCGTCGAGCAGCAGGCGCTCGCGCGGCCCCATGACGGGCTCGTGCTCTTCTCCTTCTCGACGGCGGGGACGCCGCGCTTCATCGACGAGCATCTGCGCGGGTACGCGGATCAGCCGGAGCGGCTGCGACGCGAGATGCCCGACGTCGCGCGAAAGGCGATGGGCGGGCCCTATCCGCCTCGCGCCAATGGCGTCGAGGACGATCGGCGCGCCGCGTTCGGGGTCGGGACGGCGCCGTCCGAGGCGGAAGAGGCGCTGCAGGCCGCCGCGACGAATCTGCTGGCGGTCGGCGGGCTCACGTCGATGATCCCCGGTGGTTATGCGCCCGCGGCGCAGAAGATCGACGTGCCGACCCTGATGGTCTTCGGCGATCACGACCTCCACGACGACCGACATACCGCGCGCGAGCTGCCCCTCGTCCGCGACCTCACGACCTGGTGTCTCGAAGACGCGTGGCATTGCCACTTCGTCGCGAACACCCACGAACGACTCTGGAACGCGGTCACCGACTGGCTCGTCGCCCACGACGCGACGGGCGCGCAGCGCGGCTGACCCAAGGAAGGAACGATCATGGCTGGCGTACTCGACGGACTCCGGATCCTCGACCTCACCCGCGGCATCTCCGGCCCGATGGCGACGATGCTCTTCGTCGACCACGGCGCGGACGTCGTCCGGATCGAAGCCCCCGGCGACGATCCGCTTCGCGAGCAGACCGGCTACAAGGTCTGGAATCGCGGCAAGCGCAGCGCGGTGCTGGACCTGAAGGACGCGGACGACAAGGCGACCTTCCTCGCGCTCGCGGTCGGCGCCGACGTCGTGATCGAGAGCTTCGCCCCCGGGACCGCCGAGGCGCTCGGCGTCGACTACGACAGCCTCTCCGCCGCGAACCCGCGCTTGATCCAGTGCTCGATCACCGGCTACGGCCGCGACAACGCCCACGCCGACCGCCCTGGCTACGACGCGCTGGTCGCGGCGCGCACGGGCCTCATGTGGGAGCAGCGCGGCTGGGTCGGCGGATCCGCGCCGCACCTTGCCGGCAAGCCCCCGCTCCACCCCGACTTCGAGGTCCCCTACGAGAAGCTGCAAGGCCCGGCGCGCGAAGGACCGCTCTTTTCGGGCTCGCGCTTCCCGAGCCTCGGCGCGGCCTACGCCGCCGCCGTCGGGATCAGCGCCGCGCTCCGCGCTCGCGAGGTCACGGGCCGCGGCCAACACGTCGAGACGTCCCTCCTCCAGGGTGCCCTCGCCGCCGGCGTAATGGCCTACGGCGTCGCCGACGATCTCGAGGCGCCCTTCTTCATGTCGTGGATCGGCGACAGTCGCGCGCCGAAGGGCCACTTCGAATGCAGCGACGGACGCTGGGTGCATGCCTGGCCGCCCAACCCGCGCTTCATCCTCTCCGCCGCCGAGGGCGACACCCTGAACGCCACCCCGGACCTCACTCTCCGAGAGGATCCCGACCGGATCGGCCTCGGGGTCGAGGAGCTCTTCGTCCTCGACCACTACTGGCAGCCGATGGCCGAGGCAGTCAAGAAGTTCACCGCGGACGAGTGGACCGCCGCCGGCGCCGAAGCCGGCGTCTGCATCCAGAAGGTCTGTTCCCCCGAAGAGGGACTGACCGATCCGCTGCTCCTGGCGGACGGGATCGTGACCGAGCTCGACGACCCCGAGCTCGGTCCGATCCGGGGCGCGGGCGTGCTCTACAACCTCGAGACTTCCCCCGGCGCCGTCCGCGGCCCCGCGCCGCTCCTCGGCGCGCACACGGACGAGGTCCGCGCGGAAGCCGCCGCGGCGAAGCCCGCTGCGGCGACCGACACCGGCGCGACCCTGCCCAAGGGCCCTCTCGACGGCATCCGCGTCCTCGACTTCGGCCTCGCCGTCGCCGGCCCCTACGCCACCCAGGTGCTGTCGGACCTCGGCGCCGAAGTGATCAAGGTGAACGCGCTCTACGACTGGTACTGGCACTCGAGCCAGGTCGCGATGTGCTGCAATCGCGGCAAGAAGAGCCTCGCCATCGATCTCAAGCACGAACGCGCGCGCGAGATCCTCGACAAGCTGCTCGAGTCCGCCGACGTCCTGATGCACAACATGCGCTACCACGCGGCGATCAAGCTGGGCATCGACTACGACGCGCTCAAGGAGCGATATCCGCGCCTCGTCTACTGCCACAGTCGCGGCTTCGAGCACGGCCCACGCGAGGCGCTGCCCGGCAACGACCAGACCGGCGCCTGCCTCGCGGGCGTCGAGTGGGAGGACGGAGCCTGCCATCGCGGCGGAAAGCCGATGTGGTCCCTCACGAACATGGGCGACACCGGCAACGGCTTCCTCTCGGCCATCGCCATCTGCCAGGCGCTCTACGAGCGGGAGAAGACCGGCAAGGGCCAGTGGTGCGAGACCGCGATCGTGAACGCTCAGCTCTTCAACACGAGCTATGCGGTCGCGAAGCCCGACGGCAACGGTGTCGATCGGCCTCTGCTCGACCCGATGCACCTCGGCTTCTCTGCGGGCGTGCGCCTTTATCAGACAGCCGACGAATGGCTCTGCCTCTCTCTGCTGACGGACGAGCATTGGACGGCGCTCGGGGACGCGCTCGGGATCGAGGCGCTCCAGGGCGATGGCGCGTTCGCGAGCGCTGCGGCGCGGCGGGCAGACGACGACGGCGTCGCGGCGTTGATCGAGGCCGCGGTCGCGAACGAAAAGGGCATCGACGTGTTCGCGACCCTCGACCGGGCGGGGGTGCCGTGCGAGCTCGCCATGGGCGACGCCGCGATCGGGCTCTGGCAGGAGAAAGGACTCGTCGACAATGATCTCGTCGCCGCCTACGACCACCGCATGGTCGGTCACCTCGGCCACCCGGGCCTCGCCTGCCGGTTCAGCGACACCCAGACCGCCATCCAGGGCCCGCCGCTCCTCGTCGGCGAACACACGCGGGAGATCCTCACGGACCTCGGTTTCGACGAAGCGACTTCGGACGCCCTCTTCGAAGCCGGCTGCGTCGGCGACGAGACGATCTATCCGGCCCTCGCGAAGGACCCGTCGAAGGTGGCGGCATCGCCTTGGGATCCGGCGACGAGCGATTAGGCTGAAGAGCGTGGCGGCATCGCCTTGGGATCCGGCGACGAGCGATTAGGCTGAAGAGCGTGGCGGCATCGCCTTGGGATCCGGCGACGAGCGACTAGCGTGAGAGTGCGCTCGTGGCCGCGAGATCCTCGCGATAGGTCCGCATCGCCAGCCAGTAGTGCACGGCGGCCCAGACCAGGAACACCTGCATGATCGCGAGCGCGTAGCGGATCGACTCCTCGCCCCCGAACGCGTCCGACAGCATGCCCGCCACGACCGGTCCGCCTCCGTAGCCGAACAGGTTCATCGCGAAGAGCATCGCCGCGGCGGTCATCGCGCGCCGGCGCGGCGTCGCGAGCGACTGCGACACGGCGTGCCCCGCGCCGGCGTACATGTAGCTGCCGATCACGCCGAGGGTCAGACCGATCACCGAGAGAGTGAGGTCGTCGGTCAGGTAGGCGAACATCGTGAACGGAATGGACGCGACGGCGCCGACGCCGAGGCAACCGATCCGCCAGCGCGGGTCGCGCAGCGCGAAGTAGTCGCCGAAGTAACCACCGAGGTAGGTCCCCAGCCCGCCGGCGATCCCGGTGATCAGGCCGATCAGGATTCCTGCCTCGCTGCCTGACAAGCCGTGCACGCGGATCATGAACGGGAAGTTGAAGCTCGCCGTCGCGGCCAGGGTGAGGGTCTGGATCGAGAGCGCCATGCCGTGCTGCCGGATCGTCGGCAACCGAAGCAGGTCGCGCAGCACGTCGAACATCGGCTCGACCGGATCCTTCGGGTTGCGCCCCGGCTCGCGGATCACGAAGAACGCGACGACGGCAACGAGCACCCCGGGCAGACCGACCATCATGAAGACCTGGCGCCAGGGGTAGTGATCCGAGAGCCACCCGCCGCCCGCGAGCCCCACGAGGATCCCGATCGGGATCGCCATCTGGTAGCTCGCAAGCGCACGACCCACGCGTTCGGGCGGAAAGCTGTCGGCGAGGATCGATTGCGCCGCCGGCGCGCAGCCGGCTTCGCCGATCCCGACGCCGACCCGCGCCGCGAAGAGCGTCCAGTACCCGCGCGCGAGGCCGCAGGCGGCGGTCATCACGCTCCAGAACGTGAGCACCGTGACGATCACGTTGCGCCGGTTCACCCGGTCCGCGAGTCGTCCGAGCGGCAGCCCCGCCAGCGTGTAGAAGACCGCGAAGGCCATCCCGACGACGAAGCCCATCTCGCCGTCCGACAGCTCGAGATCCTGACGGATCGGCTCGATCAAGACGCTCATGATCTGGCGATCGAGCTGGCTCATCACGTTGACGACGACGAGCATGCCGAGCGAGACGTAGGCGACCCGTCGACGCGCGCCCACGAATTCGGCTTCCGCGATCATGCGCGGGAGTTCAGCTCGAAACCACCGCTACCGCAATGCCGAGAGTCAGCCCTTCAAGAGCTCCTCCGCAATGATCATCTTGCGGACTTCGGTCGTGCCAGCACCGATTTCGAGGAGCTTGATCCCGCGGTAGAGCCGGTTGATCTCGGTCTCCCAGATGTACGCCACACCGCCGTGGATCTGGCTCGCGTTGTCGAGAACCTTGTTCAGGGCATCCGCGCAGTACATCACGCTCGTCGCGGCGATCTTGTGGACGGAGCCGCGACCGCCCTCGCCCGGCGCCAGATCGTTCAGCGCCGCGAGCGCGTAGTAGTTGTAGACCTTCATGGTCTCGACGAGGGCGACCATGTCCGCGAGCCGTGACTGGATCATCTGGAAGTTGGCGATCGGCTCCCCGAACTGCTTGCGCTCCTTCGCGTGGGCGACGGACAAGTCGAGGGCCCGCTCGGCCATCCCGACGCAGATCGGTGCGATCGTCGCACGCTCGAGGTCGAGCCCGCTCATCACGCACTTGACCCCCTCGTTCACCTTGCCGATCACGTTCTCGACCGGGACGCGGCATTCGTCGAAGGCGAGCTCTGCGGTCTGGGAACCGCGGAAGCCCATCTTGATCATCTTCTGCGCGACGGTGACGCCCGGGGTGTGCATGTCTACGACCATGGCGGTGATCCCGTGCGGGCCCTTGTCCATGTCGGTCTTCACGTAGAGCAGGCAGAGGTCCGCGACGGGTCCGTTCGTGATGTAGAGCTTGCGGCCGTTCACGACGTAGTGGTCGCCGTCGAGGACCGCCGTCGTCGCCATCGAACCGAGCGCATCGGACCCGGCGCCCGGCTCGGTCAGGCCGAGGCAGCCTATGAGCGTCCCGTCCGACAGGCCGGGCACCCACTTCTCGACCTGCTCGGGCGAGCCGTTCCGCAGGATGTTGTTCATGCACAGGTTCTCGTGGGCGATCCACGAGAGAGACAGCGCGTAGTTCCAGCGCGCCATCGCCTGGACCACGAGACCACTCGCGAAGAGGTCGAGGCCGGCCCCGCCGAGCTCCGGGGGCACGGTGATCCCGAGGTAGCCCTGCTTGCCGAGCGCGCGGAAGGCTTCGTCCGGCCACCACTCCTCGTCGTCCATGCGCTTGGCGAGGGGATAGAGCTCCTCGCGGCAGTACTGGTCCGCGGCCTCGAGGATCGCCTGCTGGTCTTCGCTCAAGCTGAATCCGGCGCCCATGACGTGTCGCTCCTTCGAATACCGGGCGCCGCGCGGACGCCCTCACAGCTCATCGAATCGCCGCCCGCTCCGGCTGAGGCCGGGCCACGAGTGGTCGAGAACTTCTCAATATCAGCGTCTTCACAGGCGAAAGTCCACTCAAATTGCTTGACAGCCAATCTTTTTTTATTGAGTCTTCCTCAATACTGGTCGAAGAGGGGGCTCGGGAACCCCTCTCGTCGCGCTCAGACCGTTTCGGCGCCAGGAGACCCATCGCATGCCCTCCGCCTCCGACCTCGTGCTCGTCGACGTCCGGGGTCACGTCCAGACGATCACCCTCAACCGCGAGGAGAAGCGCAACGCGCTGAACGACGAGGTCGCGGGGCTGATCGCCGCGGGCCTCCGGCGCGGCCAGGCGGACCGAGATGTTCGCGCGATCGTGGTGACCGGTGCCGGGGACAAGGCCTTCTGCGCGGGGGGTGACCTGGCGGCGAACTCGAGCGACTCGCCCTTCGAGGTCGATCCGGCCCATCCCGAGAACCCGATCATCGGGCTCTTCAAGACCTTCGAGCAGACGACCAAGCCGACGATCGCCCGGGTGAACGGCCACGCCCTCGCCGGCGGCATGGGGCTGATGTGCGCTTGCGATCTCGCGGTCGCCGCGGACACGGCGACCTTCGGTGTGCCGGAGTCCGGAATCGGCCTCTTCCCGATGATGATCCTGCCCTACATGCTGCGCGCGATGCCGCGCCGCCGGCTGCTCGAGTGGTGCATCACCGGTGAGCGCTGGAGCGCGGACCAGGCCCTCGAGGCAGAGCTCTTGAATCGGGTGGTCCCGAAGGACGAGCTCGACGCGGCGGTCGAGGAGCTGCTCGGCGTGATCGTCACGCGATCGCCCTCGGCGATCCGCCTGGGCAAGATGGGCTTCCACGCGCTCGAGGACATGACCCTCGCGCAAGCCTTCGAGTATGCGCAGCTGGCGCTGCCGAACATGGCGCGCACGGGAGACGCGATCGAGGGGTTCCGGGCCTTCCGCGAGAAGCGCCCCCCGGAATTCCGAGGCAACTAGCATGTCGGCGCCCTCCCCCCAACGCAGACGCACGCGGCGCCCCCGCGCCGAGCGGGAGGCCGAGATCCTCGCCGCCGCGCGGGAGGTGTTCGCCGAGCAGGGCTATGCCGCCGCCGCGGTCGCGGAGATCGCGAGCCGCGCAGGCGTCGTCGAAGGCACCGTCTACAGCTATTTCGAATCGAAGCGCGCCCTGCTGATCGCGGTCATGAAGGCATTCTACGAGGAGCTGATCTCGGAGACCGAGCGAGGCCTCCAGGCGGTCCGCGGGACCGAGAACCAGCTCCGCTTCGTGATCCGACACCACCTCGACACCTTCGCCCGGGACCTGGGCCTGTGTCGCGTGATCGTCTCCGAGGCACGCCCCGACGTCGCGCTCTACGACGAGGCGATCCTGGAGCTGAATCGACGCTACACGGGGCTCGCGCTGCGGGTGCTCGAAGAGGGCGTGAGCAACGGCACCCTGCGGCCAGACCTGGTGCCGAGCGTGATCCGGGACCTCCTCTACGGCGGAATCGAGCACGCGGTCTGGCGCTTCGTCTTCACCGGCGCGCCCCTCGACGCCGCAGCGGTCGCGGATCAGCTCGCGGACGCGCTGCTCTCGGGGATCCTGGCGCGGCCGGCGGTGAGCACCGACACGACCGAGGCGACCGTGATCCGACTCGAGCGCGCCGTGGCGCGACTGGAGTCGCAGATCGCGAACTGAACGAACGCGCGATCGGCGGACGCCGGGGCGCGAGGGCGAGGAGCAGACATGACGAGCGTACCGGGGATCGAGAAGGTCCTGATCGCGAACCGCGGCGAGATCGCGCTGCGGGTGGCGACGACCCTGCGGCGTCTCGGGATCGCGAGCGCCGCGGTCGTGCACGCGGCGGACGCGGAATCCCCGGCGGCGCAGGCCGTCGACGAGGTTTGCCCCATCGACGGCGAGACGCCCGTCGCCGCCCACCTCGACGCGGATCGGATCGTCGCGATCGCGCGCGAGATCGGCGCCGACGCGATCCATCCCGGCTACGGCTTCCTCGCGGAGAACGCGCCCTTCGCCGAGGCGGTCGAAGCTGCGGGCATCCGCTTCATCGGGCCGACCTCCGAGGCGATCCGCCTGATGGGCGACAAGATCGCATCCCGCCGGTTCGTGGCGAAAGCGGGCTACCCGCTGACGCCCTCTGCCAGCGAAGAAGACGACCCGGACACGTTCGTGACCCGCGCCGCGGAGGTCGGTTTCCCCCTCCTCATCAAGGCCAGCGCGGGCGGCGGAGGCAAGGGCATGCAGATCGTGCAAAGCGAAGGCGAGCTGCCGCAGGCGATCGACCTCGCCCGCTCCGAGGCGCTCCGGTACTTCGCGGACGATCGGATCTACGCCGAGCGTTATGTCGAGGCTCCGCGCCACGTCGAGGTCCAGATCCTCGCCGACGCCCACGGCAAGGTGCTGCATCTCGGCGAACGCGACTGCTCGATCCAGCGACGCTTCCAGAAGCTCGTCGAGGAGACCCCGGCGCCGGCGATGGACGACGGCCTGCGCCGGCGCATCTGCGAACAGGCGGTCGGAATCGCGAGCGCCGCGGGATATCGCAACGCCGGCACCGTCGAGTTCGTCCTCGCCCCGGACGGCGAGTTCTACTTCCTCGAGATGAACACGCGCCTGCAGGTCGAGCATCCGGTGACGGAGATGGTGACCGGGGTCGATCTGGTCGAGCAGCAGGTTCGCGTCGCCGCGGGCGAGCCCCTCGAACTCGATCAGGACGCGATCCGCTTCGAAGGCGCGTCGATCGAGTGCCGACTCTGCGCCGAGGATCCGGACGAAGACTTCCGCCCCGCCGTCGGCCCCCTCCTGCTCGTCCGCCCGCCCGAGGGTCCCGGGGTCCGCTTCGACGGCGGAATCTCACAGGGCCAGGAAGTCACGACCGCGTTCGACCCGATGCTCGCAAAGCTGATCGTGCACGGGCGCGACCGGGAAGAGGCGATCGCGCGCGCCCGAAAAGCGCTCGCCGAGACGGTGATCCTCGGCTGCACGACGAACGCCGCCTACCTCGAGCGCGTCCTGGGCCACGACGACTTCGTGGCTGGCCGCGTCGAGACCGGGTTCATCCCGCGCAACGAGGCCGACCTGGCGACTCCGGTGCTCACGACCGAAGAGCGGGACACGGTCCTCGCGGCGGCAGCGCTCTCGAACCGCGATTTCGTCGAGCGCGTCGGCGCCGTCCCCGAGCCCGCCGCGTCGATCGGCGTCTGGCAGAACTGAGCCCCGGAGAGACAGTCACCATGGGATACCACTTCGAACTCGCCGGGGAGGCCCACGCCGTGCACCCGGTCCATGCACCCGGACGCGGGCGGCTCTCGATCGAAGGGCGCGCCTTCGCCGCCGAACTCTTCCCGGGACTCGCCGAGGGCGAGCACGTCCTCGAGATCGACGGCCGGCAGGAGCGCCTCTTCATCGCCGTGCGCGGGGAGACGCACTTCGTCCACTGGCGGGGACGCGTCCACCGGATCGAGGCGATCAACGCCCTCGAGCGGGCCCGCCGCGCGGCGGAACCCTCGGGTGGCGCGGAAGAGATGCGCGCGCCGATGCCCGGCACCGTCGTCGAGGTCGCCGTCTCCGCGGGTGACACCGTCGAGGTCGGCCAAGTCCTGATGACGATCGAGAGCATGAAGCTCCAGACCGCGATCACCGCCCCCCACGACGCCACCGTCGCGGAGGTCTTCGTCTCCGCCGGCGCGACCTTCGACCAGGGAGACCCCCTCGTCCGACTCGGTTCGGGCGAAGACGAAGAGGAGGAAGGCCGATGATGCGCCGCATCGAGAGCCGGATCGACCCCCGCAGCGCGGACTTCCAGCGCTTCCGCGCCGCCAATCTCGACCGCGTCGCCGAGTTCCAGGCGATGCAGGACGCGGCGCGCTTCGAGCGCCCCCAGCGCGACTTCGACCGCCTCGAGCATCACGGCAAGATGTTCGTGCGCGATCGGATCCAGAAGCTGCTCGACCCGGGCACGCCCTTCCTCGAGCTGTCGTCCCTCGCCGCCAATACCGAGTACGACGGCGACGCGAAGAGCGCGAGTGTCGTCTGCGGGATCGGCGTGGTCAGCGGCCGCGAGGTGATCGTCCGCGCCGACGACCCGAGCATCAAGGGCGGCGCGTGGTATCCGCTCACGGTCAAGAAGAACGTGCGCATCCTCGACATCGCGATCGAGAACCGGCTGCCGGTCGTGCACGTCTGCGACAGCGCCGGTGGCTTCCTGCCCTTGCAGTCGGAGATCTTCGCGGACCGGGACAACGCCGGGCGCATCTTTCGCAACCAGTCGATCCTGTCGAAGATGGGGGTGCCCCAGCTCTCCCTCGTGTTCGGACAGTGCACCGCCGGCGGCGCCTACATCCCGTCGCTCTCGGACTACTCGATCATCCTGCGCGGGAACGGAGGCATCTTCCTCGGCGGTCCGCCGCTGGTGAAGGCCGCGACCGGCGAGATCGTCGATCACGACACCCTCGGCGGCGCCGACGTCCACACCCAGGTGTCCGGCGTGGCCGACTACGCGGCGAACTCCGAGGACGAAGCGATCCTGCTCGGGCGGGAGATCGTCTCCCAATGGCACCGGCCGGAGAAGGCCCTGATCGAGCGGCGCGAGCCCGAGCCGCCCGCCTACGACCCCGAGGAGCTCTACGGGATCCTGCCGGACGACATCAAGATCCAGTTCGACATGCGCGAGGTGATCGCGCGCATCGTCGACGGCAGCTACTTCCACGAGTACCAGCCGGACTACGGCAAGACCCTGATCTGCGGCTACGCCTACATCTGGGGACAGAAGGTCGGCATCCTCGCCAACAACGGGGTGCTCTTCAACGACTCGTCACTCAAGGGCGCGCACTTCATCGAGCTCTGC
The DNA here is from genome assembly GCA_964488255.1 of uncultured Spirochaetaceae bacterium. Classification (GTDB taxonomy): domain Bacteria; phylum Myxococcota_A; class UBA9160; order UBA9160; family UBA4427; genus UBA4427. The sequence goes on from CAZAUR010000021.1 coordinate 41,101, forward strand.
GACAAGAACCGGACCCCGCTGGTCTTCCTCCAGAACATCACGGGCTTCATGGTCGGTCGCGAATACGAGGCGCGCGGCATCTGCAAGGACGGCGCGAAGTTCATCATGGTGCAGGCGGGTGCCTCCGTGCCCAAGTTCACCGTCATGGTGAACGGCTCCTTCGGCGCCGGGAACTACGGCATGTGCGGCCGCGCCTACGATGGTCGCTTCATCTTCTCGTGGCCGAACCACCAGATCGGGATCATGGGCGCCGAGCAGGCCGCGAACACCCTCGCCGACGTGAAGATCCGCCAGCTCGAACGCGCCGGGAAGACCCCGAGCGAGGCCGAGATCGAGGCGATCCGCGACCCGATCATCGAGTCCTACGCGCGGGAGTCGAGCGCCTACTACGCGACCTCGCACCTCTGGGACGACGGCCTGATCGACCCGGTCGACACGCGGAATGCGCTCGGCATGGCGATCAGCGCGTCGCTCAACACGCCGATCGAAGAGCCGCACTACGGCGTGTTGCGGCTCTGACCCGATGGGGTTCGGAATTCCCGACGACGAGCTGCTGACCCTCGAGACGGTCTACCGGCCGGACCTCTTCGCGGGCCGGACCGTGCTCGTGACCGGCGCCGGGACCGGCATCGGCAAGGCCATCTCGGTCCTCTTCGCGCGGCTCGGAGCGCGGCTCGTCCTCGCGAGCCGGAGCGAGGAGAAACTCGCGACGACCGCGGCGCTGCTCGAGCGGCTCGATACACCCCACAGAGTCGTCCCGACGAACATCCGCGAACCCGAGCAGATCGACGCCCTCTTCGAGGCGCTCGAATCCGCCGGAGAGATCCCGGACGTCCTCGTCAACAACGCCGGGGGGCAGTTTCCTCAACCGTCGACCGTGCTCTCGGACAAGGGCTGGCGCGCGGTGATCGACACGAACCTGAACGGCACCTGGACGATGATGCAGCGCGCAGCAAGGCTCTGGCAGCGGGCGGGTCGCGCCGGTTCGATCGTGAACATCATCGCCCCCTACATCCGCGGCATGTACGGCCTCGCCCACACCGTCGCCGCCCGAGCGGCGGTCGACCATCTCTCCCGCAACGTCGCCGTCGAGTGGGCCCCCGACCGCATCCGCGTCAACACGGTGTTGCCGGGTCCGATCGACACCGAGGGCATGAACGTCTACGCGCCCGAGGCCCAGGCGAAGATGGCGGCGAGCAATCCGATGATGCGCCTCGGCGACGTGCAGGACATCGCCGAGGCATGCGTCTACCTCTCAGCGAGCTCCGGTAAGTTCATCACGGGCGAGACCCTGATCGTCGACGGCGGCCATCAGCTCTGGGGCGAACTCTGGCTGGCGGGACGACCGGTCCACTTCGACGCCTAGCCAGACGCTCGGCATCTCCCTAGGCTCGGAGCGCGCCGCGGATCCGGCGTGTAGGGAGGATCGACGTTGGGCGAAGCACGGGACATCTCGAGGCGCGGCTTCCTGGGCGGAGCGATCGGCGCGACCGCGCTCAGCCTCGCCGGCTGCAAGACGACGCCGGCCGGCGCGCCGGCGGTCCCCGCGAACGACCTGCTCGACGGCGACGCCCTCGACCAGGCCGCGCGCATCCGGAGCGGCCAGGCGACCGCGGTCGAGATGGTGCAGGCGACGATCGAGCGGATCGAGGCGCTGAACGGCCCGATCAACGCCGTCGTCACGACCTTCTACGAGCGCGCCCTCGCGGAAGCCGCCGGTCCGGTTCCGGAGGGTCCGTTCTCGGGTGTGCCCTTCCTGCTCAAGGACCTGAACGACCTCGAGGGCACGCCGAAGTCGATGGGGTCGCGCCTCTTCGAAGGCTATGTGTCCGAGAAGAGCTCGCCCCACACGGACGCGGTCCTCGAGGCGGGATTCGTCGTCCTCGGCAAGACCAACACCCCGGAGTTCGGACTGGTCGCGACGACCGAGTCCGCGGCGCTCGGCGTCTGCCGGAACCCCTGGAACCTCGACTACTCCGCCGGCGGCTCGTCCGGGGGCGCCGGCGCGGCGGTCGCCGCGGGCATGATGCCGATGGCCCAGGCCTCGGACGGCGGCGGCTCGATCCGCGTGCCAGCGTCGTGCAACGGTGTCCTCGGCCTCAAGCCCGGCCGCGGTCGAAACCGCGCAGCGACGCAGAAACGTGCGGTGGACATCAGCGTCAAGCATTGCGTCAGCCGCTCCGTCCGCGACACCGCGGCCTACTCTGTCATCGCCCAACGCACCGACCCGTCCGCACCCTACACTCCGATCGACTTCGTGGAGGGCCCCTCGGATCGCCGACTTCGGATCGGCTTCTTCACGAAGAACGCCTTCGGGACCGAAGCCCATCCCGACGTGAAGGCCTCGATCGAAAACACCGCCACCCTCTGCGCGTCCCTCGGCCACGAAGTCGAAGCGACCGAGGTCGACTTCGAAGGCGAGGTGTTCTTCGATCACTTCCTGAACCTGTGGTCCTCGATCCCGGCGGGCATCGTGAAGCAAGCGCGCGCTCGTGGCCTCGATCCGCAGGACGTGCTGGAACCCGTCACCCTCGGCATGGCGGAGCGGTTCACCCAGGCGCCCACCAACGCGATCCCGGCAGCCGTCGACTTCTTCGAGGGCTACAGCGCCCGGATCGACGCGCAGCTCGCTTCGTTCGACGTTCTGCTGTCGCCCGTCCTGCGCCGCCCGCCGATCCCGATCGGCGAGCAGGCCGGCACCCTGCCCTTCGACCAGGTCTTCGACCGGATGGTCGACTATGTCTCCTACACGCCGGTCTGGAACGCGACGGGCCACCCCGGCATGTCGGTGCCCCTCGGCTGGTCGAGCAATGGCCTCCCGATCGGAAGCCAGTTCATCGCGGGCTACGGCAAGGAGCGGATCCTGATCGAGCTCGCGTACGAGCTCGAGGGGGCGCAGCCGTGGGGGGAGAAGCGGCCGGCCTAGCAGCGGGGGCCGTTCAGGTTCGCTGGCGTCGCGGTTCGATCGCGATGCTTCCGGCGCTCGTGGGCCGTGCAGGCGGTATTGATGGCGGAGGTGGTGCCCTCGGCTCTCGCTCGTGGGTGGCGCTTCGGTCGGGCGTCTGCCGTGCCGTGGGGCCGGGTTAGCCCGGGACTTCCGAGAGGGAGATCGTGCCGCCGCCTCGTTGCCACCCTTTGGCGAGTAGCCAGGAGCGTGGGCGGGCGACTTCCATCTTTGGGATCGCTTTGATCCGCTCCTTCCAGCCTTCGAAGAAGCGATCGGAAGAGGCGGAATCGGGCGTGCTGCTTCGGTCGAGCCGCAAGCCTCGCTGGCGGCGGTGTTTCCGGTCATTGAGGAGCACGTAGCGCAGCGCGTTCCGCACCTGGCGAGGCGTCCCGAGAACCACCGAGTGGAAGCGCCCGTCCAGGACGGGTCCCTTCCTCCGGAACACGCGGTTCACCGCTAGTGCAATGCGAGAGCCGATGCTCTTCATCCCGGATGCGAGCGACTTCTTGTCCGTTGCCTCCACGATCATGTGCACGTGATCGCGCTGGACCGAGTAGTGGGCGACGCGGAAGTCCCCACGCTCGCATCCCCGCGCGAGCGTCTCGCGAAATGCGCGTAGCCACTTCCGATTCCGAAGTGACGGAACGTTTCGACGCATGCGGAGCGTCACGTGAACAGGATGCTCCTTCCGAACCGTCACGCGCTCCCGATGAAGCACGCGCGCACGCGGAGCAGGCTTCCGCCCGGGCTTCCTCCGCCGTCGCGAAGGTGCGCGTCGATGCACGAAACACTGATCGATCGAGAGCTGCTGGGGGTCTGCCATTGCCTAACAAACATAGGGGCGATGGTTGACCGAATCGAGCACGGAACTGGCGTTCACTCGATACCCGATCCAAGACCGGGCCCCAAGACGGAGCGTCCGCCTAACACCCAACCGCCCCCATCAATACCGAGGCCAAGGCGTCACCTACGAGAGAGACCTAACGCCCCTCCCCCACCCAGATCGCCGAAGTCCAAGCCCGCTCCTGCTGAACCGGCGAATAGAACGGCTCGGCCTCCGGATCGATGCAGCACTTCCCGTACACATCCCCCTGCGCACCGCGTTCGTGCGCGGCAGCAGTCGCGGCCTCCGCCTGGCTCGCGCACTGGTCCGAGAACGGATTCACGCCGACGGCCTGGCAATGCAGCGTGCTCCAGCGGCAGGTCGGGTTCTCGAGGACGCGCACGTAGTAGAAAGCGGACTGGGAGCCGTCGAACGCGGGATCGGTCCATACCGCGCAGAGGCTGCCGGCGCCTGAACCCGTCGGTTGGCAGGTGTCGGGGTCGACGCTCGCGCCGTTGTCCGGGTCGCCGGCGACGTCGTAGACGTGTTCGTGGCTCGAGCCGTCGGCCTCGATCCAGCCCTTGATGATCTGCACGCGTTGCAGATCCGTTCCAGGATGGCCGGGGGAGCCCGGGTCCTTGAGCGCGCTCACGAGGAAGCGCGGGGGAGCGCTTCCGGCGGGCACGTCGAGGCGACCGCCCATCGGTACGCCGGTCGCGTACGCCTGGGCGATCATGTTCGGTGCGCCACATACGTCCTCCGGCAGGTCCGGGCCGGCGAAGAAGCGCACGATCGGGCGGGTGCCGCTCGTCGCGTAGGTCTCCTTCCGGCGCATGCCATCGAAGATCGCGTCGCGGCTGTTCTCTTCAGCCCACACGACGGCGTGACCGCCCGGATTGGAGAAGAAGTGGTCCTGCACGTTGCGGTAGCCGGCGTCGCGGCGGCCGAGGTGGCCGACGTAGTTGTCCTCTTCGGCGCTGCCGGGGGTCGCGCTGTGGGAGTCGGTGCTGCCGATGAAGCCGAAGACGAAGGGGTTCGTGCCCGTCGACTGCTCGAGCTCGAGACCTGCCTTGAGCACGTTGCGCGCCATGTTGCGCGGGTGGAACTCGTCGAGGGGCACCGCGGCCGCCTGCTCGGTCATGACCTCGCCGTGCACGGAGCCCAGCATGCTCAGGTTGTCGGCGACGACCTGCTCGTAGGTACAGAGCTCGTCCTCGGTGAGCACGCCGCGCCCCTCGAGTCGATCGAAGCGGCACTCGGAGGCGCCCTTGTGCTGGGTCAGCTCGATCACGGGCTCGAACTTGATCCGATCGCTCGCTTCGCGCGGGGTGAGCGGATCCCGGAACATCAGCCCGGCGGCCAGGTTCGGATTGTGCGGGATGGCCATCACGTCGCAGCCTGAGCCCGCGTCGAGACAGCGTTCCTGCAGCAGCTCCCACAGGATCGGGAAGTTGTAGGTGCCCGTGTCGTAGGTCGAGACCGGCAGGGCCGGCACGTTCGCGTTCCGGAAGATGACGTTGCGATGCATGTTCGCGGCGTTCGGGGCGTCGGTGTACTCGTAGCCGACGAAGGTCGTGAAGGCGCAGTCTTCGCTCCGGTCGTAGTGGGTCTCCGCGGCCTGCCGGATCCGGCCCCAGGCATCGACCGCTGCCTCGTCACAGTCGGAGAGGCTGCAGGCGAAGGACTGGCTGACCTCTTCGGTCTGGATCCCCCCGAGCGAAGTCCACCAGCTCGCAGCGAGCAGCTGCGTCCAGTAGTGATTCGCGCGCGTCATGACGCAATGGGGCCACCAGTAGCCGAGACGGCCCGAGTCCCGGGTGCACACGTCGATCGGACCGAGGTACTCGGAGTGGTCCGTGATCGCCGTGAAGTCGAGCGGACGCTGGATCTGCGCCTGGATCAGCTGTTCGCCATCCTCGTTCGGCAGGGTGATCGCCTCGCCCTTCGCATAGCGATAGGCGTCGTCCGGCTCGTTCCGCTGACTCGAGATATAGGAGTCGAACGAGTAGGCCGTGTGAACGTGGAGATCGCCGAACATCGGCGTTCGCAGCGGGTCGTGGTCGGCGCACGGCGCCCGCTCCTCCGTGTACCCACGCTCCGTCGCGACGTCGGACGCCGCGAGCGGCGAGGCCGCAACGAGAGCGGCCAGGAGAAGGATCGCTGAGACAGGGCGGAACGAGGAGTTCGGCATTCGCAGAGTCTACGCGCGGCGAGACGCCCAAGCATCCGCGCCGTCGGGCGCCTCAGCTCCCCGACGACGCCGGTGTGTACCAGACGGGCGAGGTCCAGGCGCGCTCCTGGATGGTCTTCGGCACCCGCGGATCCGTGCAACCGTCCGGGCGGTTTGCCTCGGGCAGCGTCAGGCAGAGCCGCGCCGACCAGCGACAGCTCGGATTCTCGAGCACCCGTGCGTAGTACACCGCGGCACGATCCGGATCGAAGTCCGGATCCCGCCAGACCGAACAAAGCGCCGCTGCGCCCGTCCCACGCGGCGCGCAAGTGAGCGGATCGACGCCGGCGTCGGGATCCGGTCCCCCCGCGACGTCGACGACGGATTGATGGAAGGCCCCTTCCTCGTCGACCCAGCCCTTCACGATCTGGATGCGCTGGAGCGCGGAGCCGGGATGGTCAGGGGTGCCCGGGTCCCTTAGGGCCGAGACGAAGAACGACGGACCGCCCTCCCCGCGCAGCATAGGCAGATCCGACCCCATCGCGACGCCCGCGGCGTCGGCCCGGGCCACACCGTCGGCCCCGGCACAGAGATCCGAGGGCAGGTCCCACCCCGCGAAGAATCGCGGCGAGATCCTCGGGCCGCTGGTCGCGAAGGTCTCCCGCCGCTTCATCGCGTCGAAAATCGCGTCCCGACTGTTCTCTTCGGCCCAGACGCCCGCCAGGCCACCCGGGTTCCGGAAGATGCGCGGACGGACCTGGTCGCCAATCGAGAGCATGTCCCGCGCGGCGTCGTAGGCGTATTTCCCGACGAAGTCGAACTCGTCGGTGGCGCCAGGGGTGCCGCGGTGGGTATCGGTGCTGCCGATGAAGCCGAACGCGAAGGGATTCACCCCGATCCGCGCCTGCTCCGCGAGCCCAGAGGTCAGCGCATAGCGCACGAAGTCGACCTTCGACGTACAGCCCTCCCCCTTCTGCGCGCCCTGGCTGACACCGTCGCCGCAATCCTCCGCCGGGGTCTGCCAGTCGCGGATCTTCTCGAAGCCACAGAACTCGTCCTCGTCGCCGAGCACCCCGGCGAAGCCGTTTCGACACTCCGACTCGCCCTTCACCTGCATCATCTCGACGATCGGTTCGAGGCGCGCCCGGAGCGCGGCCTTGTCGCGCTGATCCTCGAGGGGCAGCTCGCGATAGGGCAGCGCGAACTGGTGTCCGTTCGAGAGGTTCGGATTGTGCGGAATCGCGATCGCTTCGCAGCCCGTTCCGGTGTCGAGACAGAGATCCCGCAGGCGGTCACGCAGCAGGTCCTCGTTGGGGGTGTCGATCCAGGAAAACGGAAGCTCGGGGCCGATCTCGTTCCGGAGCACGATGTTGCGATGGATCTTCGTGCTCGCGGTCGATCGGCTGTATTCCCAGGCGTGGAAGGTCGTGAACGAGCACGCCGCGCTGCGGTCGTAGTGACGCTCGGCGGCGCGGCCGTTCTCCGCCCAGACCGATCCGAGACGCGCGCGGCACCGCTCGAGGTCGTCGCCGCAGACCTCACGGTTGCGGCCATCGAAATCCACGACCCCGAGCACCTTCGCGCGGAAGCCGGGCAGCCCGAGCAGCGAGGCCAGCAGCGACGCTTCCTCCGATCGGTAGATCCGACACGATCGCGTGTCGTAGGCGCCCGATTCGGGGTCGAGGCAGATGGCGTTCTCCGCCATCCACTCGGCATGGTCGGTGACCGCGGCGAAGTCGAGCGGGCGAGCGAGCTTCGCCATCCGGGACGGGCGTCCCTCGGCGTCGAAGGGCGAGAGCGCGACGTTCTCGCCCCTGGCGAAGCGGTAAGCGTCGTCGGGTGTCGTGGTCGTGCCAAGGATCCGCGCGTCCATCGACACGCCGGTGTGGACGTGGAGGTCGCCGTAGAAGGGCCTGCGGAGCGCGTCACGATCCGCGCAAGGCTCGCGGGGCGCGATCGGCACCGACTTCGCGGGGCCGATCTCTCTCGGCCAGTCCTCGAGCCCGGGATCGAAGTTGCAGCCGATGCCGAACGACGCGAGGAGCGAGCCGAGGACGACGACGAAGACGAACGATCCACGCATGCGAACTCCTTTCACGGAAACAGAGGTGGACCGACAATTGCGCCTGGCCGGATCGTTCGGATCGTCCGCTCGGTTCGAGTAGACGAGTTCACAACCCTTGCCGTTCGGCGAGGACTCACGTTCTCGAATCGTCGAGTCCAGGCCGGATCTCACCCACGCAAGGCTGGAGCCGCAGGCAGGTGCATTCTTCGGTCCACGTCTCACGGAAACAACACCACCGGCGCATAACGCGGCAGCGTCCCGATCTGCATGCCCCGGGTCGACGCGATCTTCTCGCGCAGGAACGACAACGAGGTGTCGCCCCCGTCGGACAGGAAGGCGCCCGCCTTCACTTCCCCCGTGAGCGGTCCGTCGATCGGGCCGAAGAGGCTGTCGTAGTGGATCGGCAGGATGCGCGTCGCACCGATCGCCTCCACGGTCTCGCGCCAGTAGGTCTCCCGGTAGGCCTCGGTCTGCGTCTCGATCCCACCGATCCCGAGGAAGACGGTCTCCGCCGGGAAGTCCGCGAGTCCGCCCTCGACGAAGCCGGCGCTGGCCTGGATCAGGAACCGCCCCTTCGGATGCGAGACGTGGATCGCGTAGGGCTGACCGACCTTGTACTCGAAGACGCCGGCCGGGGGCACGAGGGGGGCATCGATCAGCGGGTCTGCGAGAGCGCGCTCGCGGATCTCGGCATCCGGGAACTCGAAGTGACGCGTGTGGATCAGCGTGATCGTGAACGCACCGAACCGGACCGGCTGGCGGTCCACCGCGACGCGGATCCGTGACTCGTCGAGCCCCCAGCCGCGACCGATGTTCGCCGTCGACTCCGAGCCGAGCAGGACCGCGCCTGTCCGCTTGGCGACCTCCGGCGCGTCCATCGCGTGGTCGAAGTGCGAGTGCACCGGAATCACCACCGCCAGGCGATCGACTTCGTTCCGTTCGAGGCCCCGCACGATCGCGTCGACGTCCGGCTCGATCTCGCCCCCGAGCATCGCAAGCGGGCCGAAGCGCGTGAACCAGCCGTCGACCATCCAGCTGGTCTCGCCGTCGGAGAAGAGCAGAGTCGAGGTGCCGGTGAAGCGGACGCTGACCGCGCCCGGCGGCACGGTGTCCACCGACGTCAGCTCCCACGCCGGATCGACCGGAAGATCCTCGTAGCTGTTGAAGAGGTAGAGCGCGGTCGCGACGAGACCGAGCACGATCGCGCCGAGGAGCGCGAGGAGGGAGCGGACCAGCATGACGAAGACGGTAGGGTCGGCACTCCGTCCCGTCGAACGACCCGAGGACGCGGTGAGGTCGCCCCAGTCGGGCTCGCGCCGGGGGACGCGGCCGACGAGTGGTACGATGGGGCATGGGTCGCGCCCGTAGTCTTCGCGCGTACCGCGCGCCTCTCCTGCTCGCGCTCCTCGGAGCGGCGGCCTGCAGCACGACCTCGCCGGACAAGCCGCGCCTCGCGTATCCGCCGGAGGAGTTCGCGGCGGAGGTCGATCGCCGTGTCCCGGGGCTCCCGAAGCGACTGGCGGGGGCGCCCTATGAAGTCGATGATGCGGTGATCGAACGCAGCCGGGAGATGCTCCGTCAACTGCCACGCGGTCCCCAACGGATCCAAGCACTCGTCGCGTTCCTCGGCGAACCGCAACCGGACGGTCTCGGTATCGTCTACGACTTCGCGGCGACCGGGTCCGCCGAAGCCACGATCGAGCGCCGACGAGGGAATTGCGTCTCCCTCGCGATGCTCCTCGTGGGGATCGCGCGAGGCCTCGGCTGGCCCGCGTACTTCGTGGAAGTGCGCTCCCGACGCCCCGAGACGAAGGACTTCGTCGGGATCCGCACCGTCAGCGACCACATGGCGGTCCTGATCCCGGTGGAGTCCTACACGCGGATCGTCGACTTCACCGGCCGCGTGGACGATGAGCTGCTCGAGGTCAACGTGATCGACGACGTGACCGCCTACGCGCACGTGCTCAACAACCTGTCGGCCCAGCGCGTGATGCTCGCCGACGGGGAGCCCGACGCGGCCGCCTGGGATGCGGCGATCCAGGGCTTCGAGCTCGCGACGCAGCTGCAGCCGAAGCTCGGCCGTGCGTGGAACAACCTGGGGATCGCCCTCACGCGCAGGGGGCGCTTCGACGAGGCGCGGGTCATGTACGAGCGCGCCGTCGAACTCGACACGGCCTTCGGGGCCGCAGAGCACAACCTCACCCTGATGGAGACCCGCGCCGAAGGCGTGGCCCGGGTGCGCGCGGCGCCTCTCCCGGGCGCATCGCCGTCAGGCCGCGACGACTAGCGTCGCCCGCCTCGCCGACGCTTGCCGGTCCAGGTCACCTGGAAGCCCGCGGTGGCGGCCGGCGCCTTGTCGTCGATGCCGGCGGTGAAGTTGATCGTATTCGTGCCGAGGCTCGACGACGACGTCACGTCCGGGTCGTCCAGGTAGAAGATGTAGCGGGCCCGCATGAACATGCTCCAGCGGACCGGACCGTCTTCGTAGACGTCGACCAGGAACGTGATCGAGGGACTGATCCCGTGGTAGGTCTCGGCGTCGCCCACGGAGTCAGCGATCTCGATGAAGTCGTTCACGCCCGGGTTGCCGGCCGTCGTGCGACGGAACTCGCCGACGCTCTGGACCGACATGCCGTAGTACTCGACCGACGGCATGATGTGGAACTGGTCCTCCCAGATCGGAAGGGTCAGATCGACGCCGAAGCCGGCGAACCAGAGCGCATTGATCGTGGCCCGGTTCCGGATGCGCAGCGAACAGGTCTGGCCATCCGACGGGTTGCCATTCAGATCCGGAATCGTGACCGCACAGTTCTGGAGGAACGCCGGGTTCGGGTTCGGACCGCCCGAGGGCGCACGGTCGAAGTTCGCCTCGATCCGTTCACCGATCAGACCGTCGGCGAGCGGAATGTGCACGCCCCCGGTCAGAAAGATCCGGGGCTTCGCCGGGGCGTCCTCCAGTCGGAGCGGCGTGTACAGCTTGCCTTCGAAGCCGAGGATCTCGGAGATGTAGGAGTCGCCCGAGCCGGGGGTGATCGTCGCGGTCGACGAGGCCGTGTTGCCGCTGATCGACTGGGTGTAGGCACCGAAGCTGAAGCCACCCGAAGGCATCCACGCCGCATCGCGCAAGCGTTCGCGGCGCTCCTCCTGCTCATTGGTCTCTTGATCGTCCGCGATCTGATCGTCCGCAATCGCGACCGTCGCCGTCATAAGGATCGCAGCGAAGATCGCTCCGAGGCCCCGACGCGCTGTGTTTCTGCAGCTCATCGTTCCTCTCCTTGGTTCTCCGCCGAATCGTTCTCTACGCGAGTCCGTGAGACCCGGATGCCCTGGCTCCGTCGCTCGAGCCGCGCCTGGTAGTCCTCGACGATCTCGTCGCCGAGACCGGTCTGCTCGATGTATTCGTCGACCGCGTCGGGGTCGTAGGTGGACCACGCCGCCAGGATGGCCGGGACGACCTGCGACGCGTTCGAAGCCTCCGGGTACTTCCGGGCGAGGTCCGCCGCCTTCCGGTGCTCGACCGTGTCGGCGTAGTGCCGAACGGCGACCCCGACGATCATCGGCTGCCAGAATTCATCGTCGGCGTTCTCGTCGACCCAGGCTCGCCCTGCGTCACGAATCTCGGGGGACTCACGCCCGAGCCATCCGCGGACGATCTCGCGGATCAGCGTATCCCGCGTGTTCCCGTCCTGGCGCTCGCGCAACCACGCGAGGGCGTTCGCCGGCTCGTGCATCCCTTGAGCGCGCACCGCCTCGGACAGCGTCTCGTAGGCCTTCGGGTGGTCCTCGAAGGACTCGTACCAGGACTGTGCGTCCGCGTAGTCGAGGCGCGCTCGCCAGTCGAGCGCGCGCTTGAGCGCGTCGACCTTGAGGCCGTTTGGCGCGTTCCACGGGATCCAGTCCACCCACGACCGGATCGACTCGAAGCCGTTCACGCGGCTCATCTCGACCACGACGCGGGTGAGCCAGAACGCGCGATCGCCGTCGTCCTCGATCGAGCTGAAGAGACCGGTCAGCTGCTCCCAGTCCTCGGCGACCGCCAGAGCCTTGAGGACCGCGAGCTGCATGAACTTCGTCGGCGAGCGCGGCGAGGCGATCGGACCGTCGAAGCTCGGATCGACGTAGGCGCGGGCGCTCGCGCCGTCTCCGGAAGCGGCCCACACGTAGACGACCTCTTCGACGGCCTGGTTGTTGATGCGCGGGAACTTCCAGTTCTCGAGCATGTGGTCGAGCGCACCCTTCGCGTCGATGTCGGCCCACGCGTGCGCGATGATCCGCACTTCGTGGGGATCGATCTTGTCGAGGTTCGCGTCGAGACCTGCCAGCGCGCCGGACAGGTTGTCTTCGTCGAGCGCGTCGGCGAGGGCGATGGCCAGGCGATGGCGATCGAGGGTGTCGGCCGTCGAGAGCATCTCGATCATGCGTGCCTGCATCTGGTCGGCATCGAGATCGAGGGGGGCGCAGGCGTCTCCGCCATCCCCCGAGCCGCTGCACGAAGCGAGCAACCACGGGATCGCCGGCAGAAGGAGGAAAAGAACGGCTGCGCGCCGCAGGACCGGCAAGTCGCCCTGGACCGGCACGTCGCATTGCAAAAGGTGCCGCATCAGAAATTCACCCTCAAGGTCAGACCGTAGGTCCGAGGGTCGCCGATCGCGTGCAGGATCGCGCTACGCAGGCGGGCGAGATTGAACACGTCGACCGTGTAGGCCTGGTCGGTCAGGTTCTCGATCCAACCGGACACGGAGAAGGTCTCGCTCGGACTCTGGTAGGTCACGCGGAAGTTGAGGAGCCAGAGCGGATCCTGCTTCAGGCGCTCGGAGTTGTTGGCATTGAAGTAGACCTTGTCCTTGAACGACCAGTCGAAGCGCGGAACGATGACGCCCGCCTCGCCGACGGGGAGCGGCCATTGCACGAAGCCGATGAACGAGAGATTCGGCGAGTTGACCAGCTGGTTGCCCGTGAAGACCTCGCTCACGGTCGTGACCGACGGGCTGTCGCCGCCGTTCTGCACCTCGAAGGTGTTCACGAAGTCGGTGTACTTGCTGTCGAGCCAGGCGAAGGTCAAGCGGAACCAGAGGCCTTCCATGATCGGGTGGGCCCAGCCCTCGAAGGGCTTCACGTCGAGCTCCATCTCGACACCGAGGACGTCCGCATCCTCGCCGTTGATCAGCTCCTGGACCGGGACCTGGCCGCCGCTGTTCTTGAGCTGGAAGACCTGGATGTTCTGGTAGTCATAGTAGAAGAAGGCCCAGTTCCAGCGGATCCGGTTCGACCAGAACTCGCCCTTCAGGCCGGCTTCGATCGAATCGACGATTTCTGACTTCACGGGTGTGGTCAGGTTGCCGGCATCGGTGCCTGCCTGGCCCGGGGCCACGACGCCACCGTTGATGTGGGGCCCCTTCCAGCCGCGTGCGTACCGCACGTAGAAGTTCACGTCCGCCGCGGGGCTGTAGGTGGCAATCACGTCACCCGCCCATCCGAATTCCTCGGCGTGGCCGAAGGCCTCGCGGGGCGGGAACGGGCTGCCCGGGGGGCCCTCCGGAGTCAGGACGCCGGTACCGAATTGGACGATGAATCGCTGGCTGTCGAGGTTCAGCTCCTTGTTCTCGTAGTTGAACCGGCCACCCGCCTGGAGCTTGAACGTCTCGATGGGGTTCCATTCGAACTTGGCCCACACCGCCGTGTACCGGGTGAAGAACGTGTAGCTCTGATGGGTCTCCGGGAGCGGGAGCGACAGGCGAAACCGGTTCCGCACCTCGAGCGACTCGTAGAGGAACATCCCCCCGAGCTGCCAGGTGAAGCCGCCGCCGTCGTCGAAGTCCAGTCGCGCCTCGTTCGTCAGCTGGTAGGCGGTGTTGGACAGAAAGGGCTCGAGGGAGGCGTAGGGGTTGCCGTCGAGATTGATCGTGGATGCGCGCTTGTTCCACTCGTAGCCGCTGATCAGCTTCAGGGTGTAGTCGCCCATCTGCATCTCACCGGTGAGGCTGCCGCCGAAGAGGTCGATCTTCTCCTTCTCGACGTTGTTGTAGTCGCCTTCGAAGGGATTGCCCTGGAAAGGCGAGTAGATCTGACCCGACTGCTGTCGGTTGCGGAACGCGTGCCGGTTGTCGCTGTCGACGTATTCATCCGCGTCCAAGTTGCCGACGGCGGAGCCAGGGCTCGTCTCGATCTGCTGCTGGTCGGCACCGATCACCTGGAATTGCCGAGCGTCACCGCGGTTCTGGCCGCCGTGCAGGTTCAGCTGCCAGTCCATGTCGAGGAACTCGTGCTGGAAGCGGATGATCGTGCGGGCCGCCCAGTTCTTCGTGTCGTTCACCCACTCCTTGACGGGGGGCACCACCCCGCGCGTCCAACCGTTTCCGGGCGGTGAGAGCGTGGGCTCGATGTTCTGCGTGTCGAAGCACTGCAGGAAGACGCGACGACGAAGACCGTTCTGACGCCCGATGTCGGTTCGCCCGTCCAGACTGTTCCGCGGCGGCGGAGGCAGCTGCGAGTAGTCGATGTCGGCGCAGCGGTTCTTCGTCGTACCGTCCCGCTGGTTCCAGCGCGCCGAAGTTCGCATTGTGAGCACGTCGGGAACGATCACGTTCTCGATGGCGGCTTCGAGCTCCAACTGGTTGAAGCGGCCGACCGTGACCGAGCCCGTCACGCCGGGGGTGCCCGTCGGCTTGCGCGCGATCACGCGGATCGCGCCCGCGTTCGCGTTCCGACCGTACATGGTGGTCTGCGGACCGCGGAGCACGTCGATGTTGGAGACGTCGAAGAGCTGCGCCAGCTGACCGGCGGGAGAGTTCATGTAGATCTCGTCGTTGTACACCGCGACCGACGACGAGGAGTTCGCGTTGAAGTCGCGGATGCCGACGCCGCGGATGAAGAGTGTCGGGTTCGACGCAGCGAAGGGCGTGCGAATCTCGAGGTTCGGTGTGAAGGTCGCGACGTCGGAGATGTCACTCGCGCCGATCGCCTCGAGGTAGTCCTCGTCGAACGCGATGGCCGACACTTCCTGGTTCTGGAAGAGGCTCGACGCAGCAGTGCCGACGACGACCATCTCTTCGATGCCCGCGAACGGATCATCGTCGGCGCCCTGTGCGAAGGCGATGGACCCGGATGTCGCGACGACGAGACACACGAGCATGGCGAACAGCGCGTGCGCGTTCCGACCCGCACACACCTCGCCTGACGCCGCACGTAGAGACGGGCGGGCGATCTCCGCACGCAGTACGCGCAGGGTGAAGGGCGCGTTCACCAAGGGGGGCCTCCGGGAATGGGGATCGGGGTCACTCTTCGATCGAGTAGCCTAGCGCTCGTAGCTGCCGAAGCGACATCTCGTCGATTTCGATTTCGGGCGCACCGCCCTCCCAGGCGGGTTCCTGCCCCAGATACTCCAGGGCCGTCGCTCGCAAAGTATTTAGGATACCCGGGGTCTCGGCCGCAATGTCGACCAATTCGACGCGGTCTGACCGGACGTCATATAGCTTGTCGCGATCGGGATGGTTCACCTCGTGGATGAGCCGATATCCCCCGTCGCGGATCGCGACCACAGGGTCCGGGGGCTGCTTCGTCTTGCCCCAGCTCCGATCGAGGTGGGAGATGTCCCGATCCGGGAAGTCCGGGGCGAAGTCGCCCATCAGCCAGGGTGCACGTGACTTGCCGTCGGTCGGATTCGGGGGGTCGAAGCCCACGAGTTCGTAGATCGTCGGCCAGACGTCGACATTTTGGGTCCCCTGCTCGAACACAACGCCCTCCTCCATCCTGAACGGAAAGGCGATGATCCAGGGCGTGTTCGTCACCTCGTGATGGATGTCGCGGGCGTGGCCTTCGACCCCGTGCTCACCAAACGCTTCGCCGTGGTCTGCAACGATGAAGACGAGCGTGTTCTTCGCCAGATCGAGGCGGAAGAGCTGCGCGAAGATCTCGCCCACCTGCTCGTCCTGCCAGCGGATCGCGTTGTCGTACGAATCTTCGAACGATGTGCCGAAGATCGCCGTCTCCTCGGTCGAGATGTACTGGTGGACGTCCATCAGATGCAGGTAGAAGAAGAACTTCCTGTCCTGGTTGACGCGCAGGAACTCCGTCGCGGCGAAGATGCCGTCGATGTCCGTTCCGTCGATGCGTCCCGCGACCGGGCGGGTGCGCATCGCGTCGGGCGCCTGGCGCGGCACCGGCGTCAGGTAGATCTCGAAGCCCTGACGAAAGCCGAAGTTCGGAGCCACCCACCCGTTCCGCCACACGCCGGCCGTGTAGTAGCCGTTCGCGGAGAACACCTCCGCCGGCATCATCGCTTCGTCGGTGACCGCGTCACGATGGTCCAACACGTCGATGCGCTGGGGATAGAGGCTCGTCCAGAGCGACGCCATCGACGTCTTCGTCCACGTCGACTGCGCGCGGTTGTTCGCGAACCGGACGCCCGTCGCCGCGAAGTAGTCCATCGCGGGCGACGTCGGCCGCTCGTATCCGTAGCTGCTGAGATGATCAGCGCGCAGGGTGTCGATCAGGATCATGACGACGTTGAGGTCGTCCCGGTCCTTCAGACCCTCCACGTCCGCGAGGCTTCCGACCGGCCGATTGTCGAACGAGAAGTCGAGCGCCGACGGGTCCTGGCAGGCCACCGCCGAGAGCGCGATGCACACCACACCGGCGACGAGCGCGCGCGAAATCAAGGCATCCAGACGCGTCCATCGCGCCCGTCGCGGCATCCCCGCCATCATCCCTCCTCCTGCGAGCGCAGGGTTTCGAGGAGGGCCGAGGCCTCCACCGGCGCGTCGAATTCGTCCAGCTGAAGCAGCGCTTCGAGCTCCGGGATCGCGTCGGCGCCCCGTCCGAGTCCCACGAGCGCCTTGGCACGCCCGTATCGTGCGTGGGCCACCTCGTACCCCTTCGCGAGCGCGGCGTCGTAGGCGATGAGCGCGGTCTCGAATTCGTCCCGCGCGAGGGCCTCGTCGCCGAACGCCAGGTGGCCCCGTGGACCCGAATTCTGGTGGTACCGATTGGCGCGACGCGCCATCGCATAGGCCTCGTCGGTCCCCGACTTGCCCTGCTTCTTCAGGATGTCGAGGGCGAGGAGCGCGGCCTGTCCGTGCCAGGGGTGGGGAATCAGCATCGCGCGAATCCGCTCGGCCGCTTCGTCCAGGCGACCGGCGTCGTAGAGCGCCTTCGCGGCCTCGTAGCTCGGTGCCGCCTCGTAGGAGTCGAGCTCCGTCGAGCGATCGAATGCCGCGACCGCCGCGTCGACCTCGCCGATCTTCGCGAGGACCTGGCCGTACTCGTAGTGGGCGGCCGCGATCGTCGGATTGAGTTCGAGCGCGCGCTCGTAGGCCGCCCGCGCGGCCGCGTAGTCATCGTCCGCGAACCGCGCGCGTCCTTCGACCATGCGAACGCCCGCCACGTCCGGGTTCGCCGCGATCCATCCATCCAGACGCGCGTTGGCTTCGTCGATCTGCTCGATGCTTCGCTTCAGCCGATACCAGGCGTAGAACGCCTCGTAGTGCGTCGGCGCCTCGAGCATGTCCGACGCCTCGAGGTAGGTGATGGCCTCCGCTGGGCTGGCGACGACCGAGACGTCCCGCGCCTGGTCGGCCAGGGCAAAGCCCGCCCAAGCGATGTCGGTCTCCGCCATCGCCGCTCGGAGGTTTTCCGCGTATTCGTGGAGCGCCGACGCCGCGGCGAGTCGCGCGAGCACGCGCATCGCGCGCGGGTCCGACCCGGGCGTCCGAACGAGCTTGAAGAGCAGGGAGTCGAGCGCCCAGGTGAGGCGCCCCTCCGCGGCCAGCATCTGCGCCAACACGAACCCTGCATCCGTCGCCGTGGGTTCCGCGCGCAGGGCGTCCTGGTAGGACTCGAGGGCGAGCTCGAAGTCTCCGACCTCGACGGCGGCCCGGCCGGCGAGGTAGCGCGCGGCCGGATTCGACTGGTAGGTCTTGAACGCCTCCTGGAACTCGTCCAGCGCCCCCTGCGGATCGCCCTGCTCGAGCAGCATGCGCCCGCGAAGCAGCATCGCGAGGGCGGGCTCGTCCTCGAGCGAGTCGATGATCCGTGCGGCCCGGTCGTAGTGCCCGGCGCGGACATATACCTCGCCGATCCCGAACCGACTCTCGGCCAGCATCGTTCCCCACTCGAGGGTCGGGTCCGTAACCGGCTTGCCGAACGCGGCTTCGACGGCCTTGTCGACGGCCGCGGCGGTGGCGTCCATGTCTCCGCGGTCGAGCCGGAGATTCGCCAACGCGATCCAGGAATTGACGTGCTGGTCGGCCTCCGCCACTTCGAGCAGGAGCGCGTCCGCCTCGTCGAGTCTTCCGAGCAGCACGAGCCGGTCGGCGTAGGCGTGATTGAGCGCCTGCCGGCGCGGGAACCGCTCGGTCAGATCCGCCAGGAACTGCGTCGCTTCGTCCGTCCGATCCGTCGCGTCCAGCAGGCCGATCATCGCGGACACGAGGTTGTTGTCGGCTTCGTTCTCCTCGAGACAGCCGCGGAGGGTCTCCTCGGCGACGTCGAACTCGCCGCGCTGCTGCTCGAACTGCGCGGCCGTCGCGCAGAAGCTCGTGCGATTTTCCTGGCTGGCGCCTTCGGACTCGAGCAGCGCGCCGAGCTCGGCGATCCGCTCGCGCGCGCCGTCCCAGTCCTCGATCAGGATCAGCAGGTTGAGGATGCGCTCGACGAGCGCCGGCACGCCGGGGTTCTCGGCGGCGATGATCTCGAGATCGGCCAGGGCGAGCTCGTATTGAAGCGACGCGTTGTACGCCTGCGCGCGCAGGTCGAGGAGGCTGTCGTCGTCCGGCTCGGCTTCCAGGTAGCGACTCGCGACATCGATCGCGGCGAGGCTGTCGCCGCCGCTGATCAGGGCGCGGAGGAAGGCGAGCTTCGCTTTCGGCCCCGCGTCCTCACGTTCCGCCGCGCGGGCCAGAGACCAGACGCCGAGGCTTGGGCGTCGGTTCTGGAGCAGCGCGCTTCCGTAGAGGGCGAGCGCCCCGGTTTCCGGCTTGCGCACGGACACGTGCGGTCGGAGGGCTTCGACGGCGGCGGCGAAGTCGCCCTGGTGACCGAGCGCCGCGGCCTCGTCGATCGACATCGTGATCTCGAGCTGCTTCAGCCCGAGCGCGTCTTCTTCTTCGGCGCAGCCAGCCAGGCCGATCGACAGCGCGCACAGCATTAGAATCGGGAAGATCGTCGGAGGCTGGGAAAGAGTGGCTGGTCCCGTGGGGAGTTCGGTGCCCTTCGGGGCACGATTGTGGGGCAAGTGACGCGCAGTCCGGCCACGGTTCCGGCTCGAAGCCGACTTTTCAATAGACAATGGAGAAGGGCCCCTCGTAGAATGGGCGCAATGTAACGGGGTCGGCGTGGAATTGTCGATGCCCGCATCACGCATCCCGAGTCACGGGGCACTCATCTGTGTGTCTTTGGGCCCGGTGCTCCTCATGCTGGGGACGCTTCTCGAAATCGGTGACCACCGAGACGAGAGGCAAGCCGGCTCACTGGGAGTGACGACGGTCGTGAAGCGGATTCGAGATGTCCCCACGCTGGGTTCGTGAAGCCTGGACTCAATGGATGAGTCCGAGTCGATCGGATCCCTCGCGGCCCACAACGCAACTGGAGATTCAGCAAGATGCGAAAGATGAATATCGCCCTCGTGGCGCTGCTCGCGTCGGCCTTAATGGCCGGCACGGCCTTCGGCCAGGCAGTGAACATGAGCGGCAAGCTTCAGGCCGGATTCGGTGATCAGAACAACATCACCGGCTTCCGATCCAACAACGCGGTTCCGATCTGCGCCGGCAAGGGTTCGCTCGTGAACCCCGGCACGATCGGCACCACGATTGGCACGCTGCTCGTGAACGCTGTCGGTACGGCTACGGCGGGCGTCGGTGGCACGATCACGTTCAACGCGGCCGACAACGGCAACGGTGGATCCGAGATCTACGTCAACTCGACCTGCAACGTGGTGATCCCGCCCTTCGCGAACCCGCGCCTCCGCTCCCGCACCCAGGTTGGTGCGGTTGCCTGGCCGGGACGAAAGGGTCCGTTCACGACCAACATCATCAACCAGCCGGTTCCGGCGACGCCGACCGCGACGTACACTCTGATGGCGGGTGGTGGCTACACCACGGCCGCCACGGTGATGACGTGGACGACGACCGACGAGGCGGGCCCGCCCGGTACGATGGGTACCCCGGCTCCGACCGTGATGAACACCTTCATGGGCTCCGCCCTCGAGGGTTCGGTCCCGATGTTCGGTACGGGCATCGGCGCGCAGCGCTTCCAGCCCGCCGGCGGTTACGGCGGCGGCGTCCCGTTCTCGGGCGGTGGCGGCGTGCAGCTCGGCGTCAACACGACGACGATGACCCCGGGCGGTGCGACCCTCGTTCCGACCTTCGTCCCGGGTCCGAACTTCGGCGAGGTGAACTACGCGAACGGCTTCCTGCCGACCTCGCCGACGCTCTTCGGCACCAACGCCACGGGCGTCAACCACCTCGGTCAGGTGACCACGTCGATCTTCACGCCCCTGGCCACCTACGGCCTCGGTCTGATCAACGGTCGCCAGGATCTGTCCTACGCGTTCCGTACGCCGGGCGGCTCGACGATCAACCAGCACGGTGCGATCCAGACGCTCAACGGTGGTAACACGGTGACCCCGATCACGGGTGGCTTCCCGCCCGGCATCGGCATCATCACCCCCGTCGCGTTCACCGGCCAGTTCGGCAAGTGGACCACGGGCTCCGTGACGCACACGGATCAGGTCGGTGACTTCCGCACGGTCCGCAAGGCTGCGGGCTTCGACACGGCCGTGGCCACGGCGCCGGGTGCGACCCGCCGCCTCCAGGTCGTCGCCCCCTGGTCGGCCACGATCAAGACGGTCGGCGCCTTCGGCGTCCCGCTGCCGCAGCTCGGCTTCGGTGGCATCTCGCAGCTGAACATCGAGATCATCCCCTCTCCGGAGCCGGGAACGATCGCGATGCTCGGCTTCGGTGTGATGGGCCTCGTCGGCCTCAGCGCCGGTCGCCGTCGCAACGGCTGATTCCGAGACTCCAGGAACGGAGCCGGCTCACCCTCGTGAGAGCGTGAGCCGGCTCCCGACCTGAAAGCGGAATCGGACGGATCCGGGCCTCGCCCGGATCGACCGACACGAAAAAGAACGGCCGACGATCCTTCGGGATCGTCGGCCGTTTTTCTTTTCAGGGTGTGAGACTGTTTGAGTAGAGAGAGAGGCGCGAGGGCTAGAGCCCCGTGAGGTCCTTGCCGACGCGGCGCTTGAACGTGTACTCGGCGGGCTCGACGACGTAGCGATCCCAGTCTTCGACGAAGACCTTCGGATCCTGTCCGAAGGGCAGCCCGACCAGGTTGAGCGTCGAGGAGAAGGGCATCGCGACGCCCGCGCCGAAGATCAGGCGACCGACGCCGAGGGGACGCAGCAGGACCAGATCCACGGTCGTACTCACCGCGGTGTTCAGGTTCTCGAGGAAGCTCGCCGCGGAGGCGGGAGCGGCGGACAACGCGAAGCTGGTCGCGAGGGTCGCGGCGAGGAGACGGGGGCGCGTCATGGGGAGGACCTTTCGAGGGGCTGGGCGCCCGGCACGAATCGCTGGGCGCTCCGCAGCATACCCCAGATGGCCGTGGCGTTGGGCGAATGCGCGTCGCGCGGGCTGACGGCGACTCAGCCCATACGACGCGCCGAGCGGGGCTATCGTCGGCTTCCCCAGCCCGCGCCCGCGCCGGTGGGGTTTCGGTAGGTAGATAGAAGGTAGAAAGAGGACTGTCCCGCGTGAGCACGATCGATCTCTACGAGGCCATGAGCACCCTGCGCGCCGTGCGGCGCCTGAAGCCCGACCCTATTCCGGAGGCGACGCTCCACCGCGTGCTCGAGGCGGCGTCCTGGGCGCCCACCGGCGGCAACGTCCAGCCCTTCCGGATCATCGTCGTTCGCGACCGCGCGAAGCTCGGTCGGCTGGGCGAGCTCTACCGCGAGATCTGGGCCGGCTACGCCGAGGCGCGCCGCCGGGGCTTCGACGGCCTGCCGCCGGACGAGATCGAGCGACAGGAGAAGATGTTCGACGCCGGCAACTACCTGGCCGACCACTTCGCCGAGATGCCGGCGCTGCTCGTCTTCTGTTTCAACCCGAAGAACATGGCGATCACGGACGCGAAGCTCGACCGCATTTCCGTCGTCGGCGGCGGCTCCATTTATACGGCCGTGCAGAACGTGCTCCTCGCGTGCCGCGCCGAGGGGCTCGGATGCGTGCTGACCACCCTGCTCTGCCAGGTCGAACCCGAGGTGCGCAAGCTGCTCGGGATCCCGGATCCGTGGGGCACCGCCGCCGCCATTCCGATCGGCTACCCGGTCCTCGGCGGACACGGCCCGCTGCGCCGGCGCGCCCTCGACCAGCTCGCCTTCGAGGACGAGTTCGGTGCGCCGCTCTCGACGGGAGCCGCGCGATGACCCGGGGCGTCGTCGATCCGCGCGAGGCCGCCCGCGCCCTCGCCCTGCAGCTCACTCCGCGCAGCGAGGACATCGAGCGAGCACGAAGACTGCCGGACGACATCGCGAAGCAGCTCGCCGAGGGCGGCTTCTATCGCATGTTCGTCCCCGAGGCCTACGGTGGGCTCGAGACGCCGCCCGGCGAGGCGATGGAGGCGATCGAGACCCTCGCGCGCGCCGACGCCGCCAGCGCGTGGGTCGCGTTCATCGGCGCGACCTCGGGCTCGGTCCTCGCGAACCTGCCGGCGGAGACCGGCCACGCCGTCTTCGCGGATCCACTCGCCATGGTCGCGGGCGTGTACGCCCCGCAAGGACGCGCGGACGTGGTCGACGGCGGCTTCCGGGTCGAGGGGCATTGGGCCTGGGGCAGCGGCACCCAGAACGCCGACTGGATCCTCGGCGGCTGCATGATCCACGAGGACGGCGAGCTCGCGCGCCACGCGAACGGCGCACCCCAGACCCGGCTCATGCTCTTTCCCCGCTCCGCCGTCGAGCACCTGGACACGTGGTACGTCAGCGGCCTCGGCGGGACCGGCAGCACCGACTTCGCCGTCCACGACTGCTTCGTGCCGAACACCCACGCCGCAGGCCGCCTCGTCGATGCTCCCCTGGACCGGCCGCTCTATCGATTCCCGCAGTTCGGGCTCCTCGCGACGTCGATCGCGGCCGTCGCGATGGGCATCGCCCGCGCAGCGATCGCCGAGTTCGTCGAGGTCGCCGAAGGCAAGCTGCCGGCGGGCAGCACGCGCCCCCTCGCCGCCCGCAGCAGCGCCCAGTCCGAGACCGCCCGCGCCGAGGCGATGCTCCGCTCCGCCCGTGCGTTCTTCTACGAAGCGATCGACGCCGCCTGGCAGGAGGCGCTCGAAGGCCCCGTCTCCCTCGACCGACGCAGCGAAGTGCGCCTCGCGACCACCCACGCGACCCACGCCGCAGCCGAGGCCGTCGACCGCATGTACCACACCGCCGGCGGCACCAGCGTCTACCAGCGCTCGCCCCTCCAGCGCCACTTCCGTGACGTCCACGTCGCGACCCAGCACATGATGGTCGGGCCGGCGACGTGGGAGCTCACCGGGCGCGTCCTGTTAGGCCTCGACGCCGACGTGAGTACGCTGTGAGCCAGGCCGCCGCATTGCCGCTCCGGGTCGGCACCCAGGCCGACGACGCGATGGTGAAGGGGGACCTCGAACGACGCCGGACGATGCTCGAACGCGTTCGTCGCTCCGGCCTCGATCACGTCTTCACCGCCGATCATGTGAGCTTCCATACCGGCATCGGCATGGACGGCCTGATCATGGCCGCCACCCTGGCCGCGACCGTGCCCGAGCTCGCCGTGCACGTCGGCGTTTATCTGCTCGCGCTGCGGCACCCGGTCCCGGTGGCGCGGCAGATCGCGCAGATCTGCGAGTCCGCGCCGGGTCGACTGCACCTGGGCGTCGGAGTCGGCGGCGAGGACCGACACGAGATCGAGATCTGCGGCGTCGACCCGAAGACCCGTGGCCGGCGGACCGACGCGTCCCTCTTGGCGCTGCACGGTCTGCTCTCCGGCGAGCCGGTGAGCGCGTCGAACGAATTCTTCGGATTCGACGAAGCGCGGATCGTCCCGGCGCCGGACCCTGCGGTGCCGATCGTCGTCGGCGGCCGAGCCGATGCCGCCGTGCGCCGTGCGGCGTTGCTCGCGGATGGGTGGCTCGGAGTCTGGTGCTCCCCGCGGCGCTACCACTCGGTCGTCGAGGAGATCGACGGGATCGCGAGCGAGCGCACGCTGCCGCGGCCCGCCGCCTGGGACCATGGTCTGCAGGTCTGGGTCGGCCTCGACGACGACCGCGCGCGGGCGCGCGGGCGGCTCGCGAAGGGGATGTCGGACTTCTATCGGATCCCCTTCGATCCCTTCGAGAAGTACAGCCCCCACGGATCGCCGAAGGAGGTCGCCGACTTCCTCGCGGGTTACGCCGAGGTCGGCTGCCGACACTTCAACGTGATGCCCGTCGCCGCGAGCGTCGAAGCCGGGATCGACGGCGTCGCGGAGATCCGCGAACGGCTGCGCGCCAGCGTCAGCTGACGCGGCGCGTGTGGCCCTGCCAGTAGGGCTCACGCAGCTCGGTCTTGAGGATCTTGCCGGACGGGTTGCGCGGCAAGGCGTCGATCCGATCGACCGAGGTCGGACACTTGTAGTGTGCGAGGCGCTCGCGACACCACGCGATCAGCGCCTCGTCGCTCGCGCCGCCGTTCGCCGCGTCGACGACGATCGCCTTCACGGTCTCGCCCCACTTCTCCGACGGCACGCCGATCACCGAGGCGTCGGCGACGGCGTCGTGCGCCATCAACACGTTCTCGATCTCCGCGGGATACACGTTCTCGCCACCGGACACGATCATGTCCTTCAAGCGATCGTGGATGTAGACGTAGCCGTCTCGCAGATAGCCCGCATCGCCCGTCCGGAACCAACCGGTCCGGTTCGCCTCGCGGCCTTCCGGAAACGACTCGGCGGTCGCTTCGTCGTTCCGCCAATAGCCCTTCATGTTCTGCTCGGTCTCGCACCAGATCTCGCCGACCTCGCCGTCCGGCAGGTCCTGACCGGTCTCCTGGTCGACGATCCGGATCTTCACGTCGCCCCAGGGCTTGCCGGCCGAGCGCAACAGATGGGCGCGCGGCCCACCGGGATCGTGATCCTCTGCGGCGAGACTCGTGATCCCGCCCGTCGTCTCGGTCAGCCCGTAGGCCTGGACGAAGCCGCAGCCGAACACCTCCATCGATCGCACGAGCACGTCCTCGGAGATCGGCGACGCCCCGTACACGATCGAGCGCATCGAGCCGAAGTCGACGTCCTCGACGCCCGGGAAGCCCGACAGGACCTGGAGCACCGCGGGCACGAAGAGCGCGTTGGTCACGCGATGGGTCTGGATCAGGCGAAAGATCTCGGGCGGGTCGATCTCGTGGACGAGCACCTGCTCGGCGCCCTGGACGAAGCTCGTGAGGCCCCAGCCGCTGCCCGCGATGTGGAAGAGCGGCATCGGGACGAGGGTCACGCTGTCGCGGTCGATGGACCAGCCCTTCGCGCCTTCTGCAAAGGTGAACATCAGGTTGCGATGGGTGAGCTCGACGCCCTTCGGCAAACCGGTCGTGCCGGACGTGTAGAGCTGGTAGCAGACCTCGTCCGGCGCACAGCCGACGGCGGGGTCCTCTCGCGATCGACCCGCGATCCAATCCGCGTAGCCGGCGTACTGGCCGGGGTCGCCGGAGAGCACGACGACCTGCTCGACGGTCTCGAGCTTCATCTCTGCCAGGTGTCCGAGGAATTCGGCGCCGATGAAGAGCACCTTCGCCTGGGCGTGATCGAGGATGTACTCCATCTCCGGCGCCGCGAGCCGCCAGTTCACCGCGAGGGTCACGCCGTTGATCATCGCCGCGCCGAAGCAGAGCGTGAAGTACTCGGGCACGTTCCGGTCGAGGAACGCGACGCGCTCCTGGGGGTCCACACCCGCCGCCAACAACCCGTGCGCGACCTGTGCCGACTCGGCCTGGAGCTCCTGATAGGTCCACACGCGCTCGCCGGCGCGAAGCGCGACCTGATCCGGACGTTCGGCGGCGTGGGTGCGAAGCACGAGGTCCAGGGTCTCGATCGGCACGGGCGATTCCTCCGTTCGGCAAGCTAACATGCGGCAGTGCCCAACCCCAATTCCCCGCCGGACGGCGCCGACAGTCTCGACCAGGCCATCGATCGCGCCTTCCAGGGCATCGCCGACGTCGCCGACACGATCGTCATGTTCGAGGCGCCCATCGGGGGCGTCGACGTTCCCTTGATCGTCGTCTGGCTGATCGCCGGCGCGGCGTTCTTCACCGTCTATCTCGGGGGCATCAACGTCCGCGGCTTCCGTCACGCGTTGCGAATCGTGGGCGGCCTCGAAGACGAGGACGACGATCCCGGTGAGGTCTCGCACTTCCAGGCGCTCACGACCGCGGTCTCGGGCACCGTCGGCGTCGGCAACATCGCGCACGTGGCGGTCGCCGTCTCGGTCGGCGGGGCCGGCGCCGCCTTCTGGCTGATCGTGGCCGGCTTCCTCGGCATGGCTTCGAAGTTCGCGGAGTGCACCCTCGGCGTGAAGTACCGGCGCGAAAACCCGGACGGCACGATCTCGGGCGGGCCGATGTACTTCCTCGAGCGCGGGCTCGCGGAGCGCGGCTGGGGTCGACTCGGACGCGGCCTCGCACTCTACTACGGCGTGTGTGTCGTGTTCGGCAGCGTGGGCGTCGGCATGTTCCAGGCCAACCAGGCCTTCGTGCAGTTCGTCGCCGCAACCGGCGAGACCGACAGCTTCGCCCACGGCCAGGGCTGGGTCTTCGGCCTCTTCCTCGCGGTCACCGTCGCCGCAGTCATCCTCGGCGGTATCCGCGTGATCGCGCGGGTCACCTCCGGCCTCGTCCCGGCCATGGCCTTCCTCTACATCACGACCGGGCTCTACGTGATCGGAAGCAACGCCGACCGACTTCCCGACGCGGTCGTGCGCATCGTGACCGAGGCCTTCTCGCCCGCCGGCGCGATGGGCGGTGTCCTCGGCGTCGTCGTCCTCGGCTTCCGCCGCGCCGCCTTCTCGAACGAAGCGGGCATCGGCTCGTCGTCGATCGCGCACTCCGCCGTGCGCACGAACGAGCCCCTCACCCAGGGCTTCGTCGCGATGCTCGAGCCCTTCATCGACACGGTGATCGTGTGCTCGATCACCGCCCTCGTGATCACGACCGGGCTCAAGCCCGACGCCCTCGGCACCGGGGCGGTCAGCGGCGTCGAGCTCACCAGCGAGGCGTTCGCGTCGGCCGTGTCGTGGTTCCCGCCGGTGTTGTCGGTCGTCGTCTTCCTCTTCGCGTACTCGACGCTGATCTCGTGGTCCTACTATGGCCTCGAGGGCTGCGTGTACCTGTTCGGCCCCTCGCGCCGGATCCGACTCGTGTTCAATCTCTTCTACTGCTTCTGTGCGATCGTCGGATGCGCGACGACCCTCGCGGCGATCCTCAAGTTCTCGGACGCGATGATCTTCGCCATGTCCTTCGCGAACCTGATCGGTCTGTATTTCCTGGCCCCCGGTCTGCGCAAGGACCTCGACGTGTACTGGGCTCGCGTCCGCGCGCGCCGCGCACAAACCGCATAGAACTGCATGACACCGCACAGAACCGCCCTGGAGAATCCCGTGAAGCTCATCTGCCTCGCTTCGGCCCTCGCCTTCGCCCTCCTCCTCGTCCCGAGCCTCGCGCCCGCCGAGGACGCGCCCGCGAGCGCGATCACCCGGGGCAACGGCGAAAAGAACTGGATTCTCGTCGACGGGGTGACGCGCGCCGGTCGCACGTTCACCTTCAAAGAGGTCCATCTCGAGGCTGGCGGCTGGCTCGTTCTGCACCCCTTCGAAGACGGCAAGCCCCGCGGTGAGATCTACGTCGGCGCCCGGTACCTGCCGGCCGGCACCCACGCGAACGTCACCGTCGACGTCCAGACCGCACCGGAGCCCGCGACGGGTACGCCCTTCATCGCCATGCTCCACAGCGACACCGACGACGACCAGACCTTCGACTTCGTGTTCGTCGACGGGGGACCGCACGTCGAGGACAAGGCGTTGATCGAGGGCACGACGATGGTCGCCCACGAGATCCAGGCGCCTTGATCCGGACGCGACCCTCGATTCGCCTGGCTCAGCTCTTTACGCGGTCCGACTTCGGGTCGAAGAACGCGCGCAGCGACGCCCGCGCCGGGAAGCGTTCGCCGGCGATCTCGACTTCCCACCGGCCTTCGCGCACCCAGGCCGCATCGATCGCGTCACCCTCGCGTCGGGCCCAGCCCAGCCCGACCGCCGCGTCGAGCGTGTAGCCCCACGCGCCGGACGTCATCAGCCCCATCCGTTCGCCGTCGCGATGGATCGGCTCGTCGTGATGGAGCATCGCGGCCGGGTCGTCGATCGCGAAATGCAGCAGTCGTCGCGCGCGCGGCCTCGCCCGCTCCTTCTCGAGCGCTGCGCGGCCGACGAAGTCCGCCGCCTTGTTCCAGGCCACCGCGAAGCCGAGACCCGCCGCGAGCGGATCGTCGTCCGGCCCGATGTCGTGCCCCCAGTGCCGGTACCCCTTCTCGATCCGACACGCGAGCATCGACCGGAAGCCACACGGACGAATCCCTTCGAATGCGCCCTCTCGGAGGAGCACGTCGAAGACCGGCCGCGCGCGATCCATCGGCACGTAGAGCTCCCAGCCGAGCTCCCCCACGTACGTCACGCGCAGCGCGCGCACGGGCACGCCGGCGATCTCCAGCTCGACCGCATGCGAGAAGGGACAGTCGTCGTTCGCGATGTGGCGCGCTGCCGCCGCCTCGAGGACGGTCCGCGAGCGTGGCCCCATCAACCCGAGCGTCGCCCATCGCTCGGTCTCGTCGGTCAACCTCGCCCGCCGGCCCGCGAGTGCCCGCTCGAGATGCACGCGGTCCCGCGTGCGCGTGGCCGGCGCGGTCACGACCCAGAAGCGATCCTCCGCGAGGCGCGTGACCGTCAGGTCCGCCTCGATCCCGCCGGCCTCGTTCAGCCACTGCGTGTAGACGACGCGCCCCTCGTCCATGTCCATCGCGTTCGCGCTCACACGATCGAGCACCGCGAGCGCCTCCGGCCCTTCGACGAGGAACTGCGCGTACGACGTCTGGTCGTAGAGCCCGACGCGTTCGCGCGTCGCCCGCACGTCTTCGCCGATCGCTTCGAAGGCATTCGAGCGGTGGAACGAGTGGACCTCGACGGGAGGCTCGCCCTCGCGCGCGAACCAGAGCGGCCGCTCCCATCCCGCCAGGACCCCGAAGCAAGCGCCCCGCGCCGCCAGCGCGTCGTGGAGTGGCGAGTGACGCACGTCCCGGGCCGTCTCGGGCTGGCGCGTCGGCCAGTGCATCTCGTAGAGGAGGCCGAGGGTCTCGACCGTGCGCTTACGCAGGTAGTCGCGCTCTCCCGCGAAGGCCTCGAAGCGACGGATGTCGACGTCCCACAGATCCATCGGCGGCTGGCCTTCGAGCAGCCAATCCGCCGCGACCCATCCGACGCCCCCCGCCGCCTGGATTCCGATCGAGTTGAAGCCGGCGGCGACGAAGAGCCCGGGCAGCTCCGGCGTCTCGCCCAACAGGAACTGGTCGTCGGGGGTGAAGCTCTCCGGGCCGCAGAAGATCTGGCGGATGGGTGTCTCGTGCAGGCGCGGCACGCGCTCGAAGGCGCGCTCGAGCCAGGGCATCACATGGTCGAGATCGGCGGGCAGCTCGATGAACGCGTCGTCGGGCACCTCGGCTTCGGGCCAGGGCTTCGCGACCGGCTCGAAGAGCCCGATCAGCAGCCGCCGGGCGTCCTCCTTGAAGTAGGCGGAGCGATCCGGGTCGCGCAGGATGGGCACGTCCCGCGGCAGGTCGTCGATCGCCTCGGTGATCGCGTAGTAGTGCTCGGCGCCGTGGAGCGGGATCGTCACGCCGTAACGCGCGGCGAAGTCCCGGGACCAGAGGCCGGCGGCGAGCACGACGTGCTCGGCGCGAACCAGACCTTCTGCGGTCTCGACGCCGACGGCGCGCCCGTTCTCGATCACGAGCCCGGTGACCGCCGTGCGTTGGCGGAGCGTGACACCGCCGGCTCGTGCGCCGGCGAGTAGCGCGTGGGTCACGTCCGAGGGCCCCACCATCGCGTCGTCGGGGAGGTGGATCGCGCCGACCACCCCGGTGACGTCGACGTCGGGCCACAGCCGCTTCACCTCCTCGGCCGAGGTCTCGAACGCGTCGACGCCGAGATGCCGGGCCATCGATGCCGTTCGCTTGAGCTCGATGAAACGGTTCGGCGTCGTCGCGAGCGAGATCGCCCCGGGCGCGCGGAAGCCGGTCGCGTGCCCGGTCTCCGCTTCGAGCTCGCGGTAGAGCGCCAGGCTGTAGCGCGAGAGACGGGTCAGGTTCTCGGTCGCGCGCAGCTGCGCGACCAGGCCCGCGGCGTGCCAGGTCGTCCCGCTCGTCCAGCGGTCGCGCTCGAGGACGAGCACGTCGGGCTCGCCGGCCTTCGCCAGGTGATAGGCGATCGAGGCCCCGACGATGCCGCCGCCGATCACGACGACCCGGGCCTGATCCGGCAAAGCGTCCGCCACGTGCGCGGCTCCCGTCAGTCCGCCGCGCGCTCGACGCGCACCGCGCAGAACTTGAACTCCGGGATCTTCCCGTCCGGGTCGAGCTCATCGAGCGTCAGCAGGTTCGCGGCCGCCTCGCGGAAATGGAAGGGGACGAAGACCGCGCCCCGATTCTCGCGGGTCGTGAGCCGGGCTGCGAGCTGGATGCGCCCACGTCGGCTCTCGATCGTCACCCGGTCGCCCTCACCGACCCCGAGACGCTCGGCGTCCTCCGGATGGATCGCCACGAATGCCTCGGGTGCGATCGCGTCGAGCGCGCTCGCCCGTCGGGTCATCGCGCCGGTATGCCAATGCTCGAGCAGACGTCCGGTGTTGAGGACGAAGGGATAGTCCTCGTCGGGCAGCTCCGGCGCGGCGGTCCACTCCGCGGGCACGAGCTTCGCCTTGCCGTTCGGCGTCGGAAACCGGTCGTCGAAGAGGACCACGGGGCCTTCCTCGTTCTGGGGATCCGGATTCGGCCAGAGCTTTCCGTACTCACCGAGGTTCTCGTGCGTCAGCGTCGCATAGCTCGACGTGAGCGCCGCCATCTCGTCGAAGATCTCCGACGGGCTCGTGTAGTCCATCGGGAAGCCCAGCCGGTTGGAGATGTCCTGCACGATCTGCCAGTCGAGCCGCGCCTCCCCCGGCAGATCGAGCGCCGGCCGTCCGAGCTGCACGCGGCGATCGGTATTCGTGTACGTGCCTTCCTTCTCCAGGTAGGCGCTCGCCGGGAGGATCACGTCGGCGAACTCGGCGGTCTCCGTCAGGAAGATGTCCTGCACGACCAGGAAGTCGAGACTCGAGAGCGCCTCGCGCACCTTGTTCACGTTCGGGTCCGAGAGGAAGGGATTCTCGCCCATGATGTACATGCCCCGGACCTCGCCCTCGAGGGCGGCGCGGGTGATCTCGACGACCGTGAGCCCCGGATCCGGGGACAGGTCGCGGCCCCAGGCCGCCTCGAACTTCGCGCGCACGTCGGGATCGCCGACGGGCTGATAGTCGGGATAGACCATCGGGATGAGGCCGGCGTCGCTCGCGCCCTGCACGTTGTTTTGCCCCCGCAACGGATGCAGGCCCGCGCCGGGCTTGCCGACGTTGCCGGTGAGCAGCGCGAGGGAGATCAGGCAGCGGGCGTTGTTCGTGCCGTAGACGTGCTGGGAGATGCCCATCCCCCAGAAGAGGATCGCGTTCGGTGCCTCGCCGAAGACGCGCGCCACCTCGCGGATCGTGTCGGGCTCGACGCCGCAGATCTTCGACGCGCGCTCCGGGTCGTAGGCGGCGACCGTCTCACGCAGCGCGTCGAAGTTCTCGGTCCGATCGGCGACGAAGGCCTCGTCGACCATCCTCTCTTCGATGATCACGTGCATCATCGCGTTGTAGAAGGCGACGTCGGTCCCCGGCTTGATCCGGCAGTGGTAGTCCGCGTGGTCCGCGATCGTCTCGCGACGCGGGTCGACGACGATCAGCTTCGTGCCGCGCTTGCGCGCCTGCTTGAAGAAGGTCGCCGCGACCGGGTGGTTCGCGGTGGTGTTCGTGCCGGCGAGGAGGGCAGCGCCGGCGTTCTCGATG
Organism: uncultured Spirochaetaceae bacterium; assembly: GCA_964488255.1. Taxonomy (GTDB): domain Bacteria; phylum Myxococcota_A; class UBA9160; order UBA9160; family UBA4427; genus UBA4427. The sequence goes on from CAZAUR010000021.1 coordinate 73,275, forward strand.
TCGCCGTAGGTCGTCGTGACCGCGCCGCTCCCGATCGATTCGAGGAGCGCGGCGACGCTCGAGGCGTGACACAGTCGCGTACAGTGATCGACGTTGTTCGTCCCGAAGCCCGCGCGCACGAGCTTCTGGAAGAGGTAGGCCTCCTCGTTCGAACACTTCGCGCTGCCGAAGCCCGCCAGGGCGTCGCCCCCTTCGCGGTCGCGGATCCCTGCCAGCCGGGTCGCCACGAGATCGAGAGCCTCCTCCCAGCTCGCCTCGCGGAAGGCGGGCAGGACCTCGGCATCGTCGACGATGCCGCCCGGCTTGCGGCGCCCGTCGTGCTCGCCACGAACGTCCTTCGAGAGCGCCCCCTTCGGATAGGCGGCGTCCCGACGGATCAGAGGGCGCGTCAGGCGCTGCGGGTGCACCGTGTAGTCCCAGCCATAGCGCCCCTTCACGCAGAGCCGTCGCTGGTTGCCGGTCGGGCTCTCCCGGCCCTCGGCGAAGACGATGGCGTTCGCCTCGCGGTCGACGTGATAGGTGAGCGCGCAGCCGACGCCGCAATAGGGGCAGACGCTGTCGACGCGCTCGAGCTCCGCCCGAGGCTTGAGGGGCAGACCGAGCGCGCGATCCACGAGCGCGCCGGTCGGACACGCCGCCGCGCACTCGCCGCAGGAGACACACGTGCTGTCGCCCATCGGTGCATCGAGGTCGAAGGCGATCCGCGCGCCGTAGCCCTTACCGCTCCGGCCGAGGACTTCGTTGCTCTGGACGTCGTCGCAGGCGCGGATGCAGCGGTCGCAGAGGATGCAGGCCTGGTGGTCGACGTCGATCACCCGCGAGCTCGCATCGACGCCGCGGGGCGACGATTCGGGCTTCGGGAAACGCGCGCCGTCGACGTCGTAGCGGCGCGCGAGGGCGACGAGCTCGTTGTCCTCGAGCGCGACCTCGCGGCGATCCTCGGCGGGGGCGTTCGGCTGGTCGCTCATCAGCAGGTCGGTCAGCATCGCCCGGTGGCGCTCGAGCTCCTCGGAGTCCGTCGTGACCTGCATCCCGGGCTGGCATTCACGCACGCAGGCGGCGGCCTTCACCCGCTCGCCGACGTCGACCACGCACATGCGGCAGACCCCGACTGGATCGAGCCCCGGCGCGTGGCAGAGCGTCGGGATCTCGATCCCCGCGTCGGCGGCCGCCTCGATGATGGTCTGTCCTTCGTCCGCTTCGATTTCGATGCCGTCGATGGTGAGCTTCATTTCATCCTGCCTGGAGACGAAGGCCGAGCTCGCGTTCGAGCGCAGCGAGGCGCTCGGTCGGCACACGTCCGTCGTCCTCCCAATCCCGCGCCCGATTGTAGCTCCGGATCATCTCGGCGAGGCGTTCCCCGGGCAGGCGAACGCCTTTCGCCGGCCCGCTCGCGAGGGGCTCGTCCGTGAATCGCGCGGGCAGGCCGTCGTCGGTGGGCTGCCAGCCCTCGCGCATGTTCAGCGCCTTACGAAGATCGACGACGCGCCGCGCGATGGCCCGCACTTCGTCCGCATCGAAGGACCCGCCCACGACCTCCCGCAGGATCGCCGCAGTCTCGTCTTCTAGATCGTCGAAGACCCCGCGAACGAACTTGCAGAGCACGAGGGAGTCGAGCAGCGCCGCGCGATCCTCGGAAGCGACCGCCGCCGCGACCGAGCGCGCGTCGCCCCGCAATCGGTCGACCTGGTCCGAGAAGTCGGCCTCGTAGGCGCCACTGCGGTTGTGATCCGCGCCCCGCGTGCCCACCGCCAGCCCGAGGGCCATCGTCTGGAGCGACCGCGGCTCATAGCCCGGCATCTCGAGCCCCTTCACCTGGGGCGCGCGAGCGAGCGCATCGCCACCGATCTCCTGCGCGAGCCGTCGGGATCCCTCGGCGAGGCGATCTCCGAGATCTCGACGGCGCGCGATCGCGTCGAGCCAGGGCAGCAGGTCTTCGCCGAAACGGGGACCGCCTTCGAGCTCGCCGCGCTCACCACACTCCATCGCGAACGCGAGGGTCCCGCCCGTCGAGATCGTGTCGAGCCCGAGCACGTCGCAGGCGGCCGAAGCCTCGATCACCGCGTCGGGATCGTCGACGCCACAGAGCGGCCCGAGCGCGAACTGGCTCTCGTACTCGATCCGGATCGGCCGATCCCGATCGCGGGTGCTCGCATAGCGCTGCTCGCAACCGATCGTGCAATGCGCGCAGGTGGCACGGCGGTGGGTCCGCTCTCCGCTCCATCGCTCCGGCGCGAGCCGGGCGGCGCCCTCGAAATGGCTGGCCTGGAAGTTCCGCGTCGGGAGCGCGCCGAGCCGGTCGAAGGCGAGAAGGTTCCCGACGGTCCCGAGCTCTCGGTACTTGGCGGTCGCGGGACCGGCGGCACGTGCACGGAGATCGGCCGCGCGGCGAGCGAGCGCCTCGGGATCCGCGACGGGGGTCTCCCGGTCGCCGGCGACGACGAGGGCCTTGAGCTGCTTCGCGCCCATCACCGCCCCGAGTCCGCCCCGGCCCGCGTGTCGGCCGTCCGCCGAGATCGTCGCATAACGAACGAGGTGCTCACCCGCGATGCCGATCGCCGCGACGCTGCCTTCGCCCGCGAGCCCCTGCCCGGTCTCCTCGGCGGACCGTCCCCACCACGTCGTCCGGCGGAGGCGACCGCCGACCCACTCGGACGGCTCCGCGCAGGCACCGACGACGACGATCGCGTCGACGCCCATCCGCTTGCCCGCGATCGCGAAGTGACTGCTCGCGAGGGCGTCGCACACGAGGCCGGTGAGCGGAGACTTCGCGACGACCGCGAACTTGGCGCTGGTCGTGATCCCCGTTCCGACGAGTGGCGAGAACGCGAAGACCAGCGGCGCTTCCGGCGCGAGCGGGGAGACGCCAACGGGCGCTTCGCGCGCGAGTAACCACGTCCCGAGTCCGACGCCGCCGAGCAGCGCACGTGAGATCGCGGAATCGATGGCGACGTGTTCCGCCGTGCCGGCCGACAGGTCGATTCGCAGGTAGCGCCCGTGGCACCCGTGCACCGCCTAACCTCCGGCCTGGGCGTCGAGCACGCTGATGCGTTCGCCCGGGCCGATCGGGAGCGCGAGGTCGCGCACCAGATCGCGGCCGCCGAGGGAGACCAGATGTCGGCGCGCGACCCGCTCGCCTTCGACGAGATCCGCGCCGGCGGCCAGCGCCGCGAGGACGTCCCCGAGCGATCCGACCGGAAGCGCGACCACCGGCACATCTGCGCGCAGCGCAGCGCGCCCCAGCAGCTCGACCTCGCATCGCGCCGCGGGGTCGACCGCCCGCACCGCATCGAGGTACGCGCCGGGCGTGTTGAACCCGTCCCAGGGTGCCGACGCACCGGCCTCGACGCTCGCGAGCGACGCAGCATCGATCGCCTGGTAGTCGAGCGCTTCGAGCAAGTCGAGCGGGCGCGACCTTCCCACGTCCAGAAGGTCGGCGGCGAGCGCTGCTCCGACTGCGGGATAGACCGCCGACAGCACCTGCACGTGGCCGTCCGCAACGGGCGCACACGCGCCCTCGCGTGAGAAGAGCTCCTCCACGAACGCGGCCCGCAGCCAGGGCGCGTCGGTGCTCGTCGCGAACACCCGCGCGGTCGTCGCGGCCAAGAGACCGTCGCGGAGACCCGCGAGCGGTCCGCGTTCGGGCTCCGTGTCGCGCACGATCGTGGCGTCGAGGGAAGGCAGATCGAGAGACTCCGACGTCACCACGATCACCTCGTCGACGACGGGCCGGAGCGTGTCGACGACGTGCTCGATCATCGTCTTTCCGAACCACGGCAGCCACGCCTTCGGCCGCCCCATGCGCGAGGAACGCCCCCCGCACAACACGAGCCCGCCACGCCCGGTCGACACGGGCTCAGCCCGCGTCTGTCGCGTCAGCGACGTCCGGAAAGCGATCGAGGATCGACAACAGCGGACCGAGCGCCACCTGACCGAGCCCGCAGATGCTCGTCTGCTGCATCGTTTCGTGCAGCGCGCGGACGAGCTTCGCGTCCTCCTCCGCGACGCCGCGTCCGGCGTCGGCGTTCGGCTCGAGGATCGCCACGGCCTTCTGCGAACCGACGCGGCACGGCACACACTTTCCGCAGGACTCGTTCCGGAAGAAGCGGGTGATCGAGAGTCCGACGTCGAGCAGGTCGCGCTCGGCGGCCACGAAGACGGCCGCGCCGGAGCCGAGCATGGTCCCGGCTTCTGCGAGGGCGTCGAAGTCGAGGGCCAGGTCGAGCGCCTCCGGGCCGAGAAAGTTGCTCGATGCGCCGCCCGGCGCGACGGCCCCGAGCGTCGCCCCGTCCGCCATCCCGCCGTGTTCGGCGAGCACGTCGGAGAGCAGCGTGCCCGTCGGAAAGAGCGAGACGCCGGGGCGGGCGACGTCGCCGCTGACGGACAGGAACTTGTGACCGGAGAAGTCCCCGCGCCCGAGCCCGTGCCACCAGTCCGCTCCGCGATAGACGATCGAGACGGCGTGGACGAGGGTCTCGACGTTGTTGATCAGCGTCGGCAGCCCATCGAGGCCAGCGTTGCCGGGGAACGGCGGCTTGTTGCGCGGCTCGCCCCGCCGATCCTCCATGCACTCGAGCAGGGCCGTTTCTTCGCCGAGGATGTAGCCCCCGGGCGAGACGAAGACCTCGACGTCGAACGCGAACCCCGAGCCGAACACGTCGGCGCCGAGGGCGCCTGCCGCGCGTGCCGCGGCGATCGCCGCTTCGAGCCTCAGGCGTTCGGCGCCGTACTCGTGCCGGATGAACACGATCCCGCGCGAGGCGCCGATGCTATGTCCCGCGATGGCCATGCCCTCGAGCACGAGGTGCGGGACGTCGTGGAGGAGTTCGCGATCCTTGAAGGTCCCGGGCTCGCTCTCGTCGGCGTTGCACACGACGACCTTCGGGGTGTTCGTCTCCGCGGCCACCAGGGACCACTTGCGACCGGTCGGGAAGCCGGCCCCGCCCATGCCCCGCAACCCGGCGGACTCGAGGCGCTCGACCGGCTCCGTTCGGGACCCGTCGGCCAGGACGCCGCGCAAAACGGCGAAGGGCTCGAGCGTCCCGTCCGCGTAGGGATCCGCAGCCGCCCATTGGCGCGTCGGTCGCGGGATCGCGTCGCGAGTCCCCTCCCCCACCGCGGCGACGACCGCCTCCACGTCCGTCGCATCGAGAATCCGATCCCCGATCGCGGCCGCGGGCGCGCCATCGCATCGCCCGAGACAGGACACCTCGTGAACCTCGAACGCCGGCGCATCCTGCGCCTCGGCCGCTGCGCGCAGTCGCGCACAGGCCTCGGTGCCGCCGCCTAGTCGGCAAGACAGATCGCGGCAGACTTCGACGACCGCACCGCGCGGGGGCTCCCGCCGGTAGTGGGTATAGAAGGTCGAGACGCTCTCGAGCCGGTGTAGCGGAACCCCGAGCTCTCCGGCCAACGCTTCGAGTCGGTCGGGCGGCAGCCACCCCTCCTCTTCCTGTAGGCGGAGGAGCGCGCGCACGATGCCATGCGATTCGGGACTCAAGACGGGGGACTCCGGCGGGGACGACTCGCGCAGTCTACCCCAAAGCGGGGGGCGAAAGCGTGGCCGCGTGCGCGCCCGAACCGCTCGCCGAAGCCCTACGTTCTGGCCGCCATGCGAGCAGCCGGACCCGACGACGCCCTCTTTCGATTGACCGACGTGACGACCCGCGAAGACCACGAAGTCCTCGCGGTCGAGTGCACGCCCTTTACGGGCGGGCCCTGGAGTCCCGATCACCAGCACGGCGGAGCCGTCGCAGCGCTCCTGTCCTTCGCCCTCGATCGCATGCCGAGCCCCGGCCCGATGCGCCTGGCCCGCATCACCCTCGACATGTTCCGCGGCGTCCCGCTCACCCCCCTCCGCGTCGAGACCCGCATCACGCGCGGCGGCCGACGCATCCAGGCGCTGGACACCACCCTCTTCGCCGGCGACAGACCGGTCGCCAAAGCGAGCGGACTCCGCCTGCGGACGGACGACACCCTCGCGGAGCTCGACGCGCCACTCCCCATGGACCCGAAGCTCGGAGAACCGCCGACGTCCGTCCCCGAGTTCGGCATCCGCGAAGGCATCGGGCAAATCCCCGGCTTCGCCCACGCCTGCGAGATCATGGTCGAACGGGCCGAAGCCTGCGGCATCCCCGCGACCACCTGGGCCCGCCTGCGCTGCCCGGTCGTCGAGGGCCACCCCGAGAGCGCCGTCGTCCGAATGGCGGCCATCGTCGACTTCGCGAGCGGCACCGGAAACGCGATGGACTACGAACGCTTCACCTCGATCAACCCGGACCTGTCGATCCACGTGACCCGCGAACCCCGCTCGGACTGGATCGGCCTACGTGGCGTGACTTCGCGGGCGTCGGACGGGATCGGTCAGAGTGATGCGGCGGTGTACGACATCGAGGGGTTGGTTGGGCGGGCTTCGGCGACGCTACTGCTTGATCGGAGGTAGGGGTTGGGCGGAGGCCTTGCCCTCGGTCTTGATCGGGGTGAGTGGGTGTTAGGCGAACGCTCTGCCTTGAGGCCCGGTCGCGGATCAGGTTCAGTGTGAACGCGAGTTCCGTGCTCGATTCGGTGGACCATCGCCCCTATCTTTGTTAGGCGATGACGGAACCCCAGCAACTCTCGATCGATCAGTGCTTCGTGCATCGCCGTGTGGCTTCGCGACGGCGGAAGAAGCCGGGGCGGAAGCCTGCTCCGCGTGCGCGGGTTCGTCATCGGGAGCGTGTGGCGGTTCGGAAGGAGCACCCCGCCCGTGTCACGCTTCGGATGCGTCGGGACGTCCCGTCGCTTCGGAATGGGCGCTGGCTTCGCGCGTTTCGCGAGACGCTCGAGCGAGGATGCGAACGCGGGGACTTCCGAGTCGCCCACTACTCGGTCCAGCGTGATCACGTGCACATGATCGTGGAGGCCACGGACAAGCAGGCACTCGCGTCGGGGATGAAGAGCATCGGCTCTCGTATCGCCCTGGCGGTGAACCGCGTCTTCAAGAGGAAGGGACCCGTCCTGGACGGACGCTTCCATTCGGTCGTGCTCGCGACGCCGCGCCAGGTCTGGAACGCGCTGCGCTACGTGCTCCTCAACGATCGGAAGCACCGCCGCCAGCGTGGCGAGCCGCTCGGCAGCAGCAAGGCGCCCGATTCGGCCTCTTCCGGTCGCTTCTTCGAAGGCTGGAAGGAGCAGATCAGGACGATCCCAAAGATCGAAGTCGCGAGGCCGCGGTCCTGGCTCCTGGCCAAAGGCTGGCAACGAGGCGGCGGCCCGATCTCCCTCTCGGAAGTCCCGGGCTAGCTCGGCCCCACGGCACGGCTCACGAGCGCTCGAAGCGCCGCCCACGAGCGAAAGCCGAGGGAACCACCTCCCCCATCAAAACCGATGGCACGGTCCCCGACCACGCCAGGCGCCACCCACGAGCGAAAGCGGAAACCCCCGCCCTACCACCGAAAGCTCGCCAACAACCCGAAGTCGTGCTTTCCGAGATCCAGCACGGGCACGATCACCACGTTCTCGTCGAATCGATCGGTCACGACGTAGGCGACGAGGTTGGCGATCGCGGCGCCGGCGACGACGTCGTACCAGTAGTGGCGGTCCGCTTCGACGCGGCTGTAGCCGACGATGGCGGCCGCGGCGTAGGTCGGGAGGCCCCATTCCCAGCCGTAGCGGTAGTGGAGATACGAGGCGCCCGCGAAAGCGGCCGCGGTGTGGCCCGACGGGAAGGAGCGCGAGCCGCCGTCCGGGCGTTCGGTATCCGTCGCGTATTTCAGACCCTGGACGAGGCCGAGGGTGACGCCGGTGCCGACGATCAGCTGGACGGTGCCGTCGTAGTCCTTCTTCACGAGCGAGGTGACGCCGGCGAGGCCGGGGATCGCGAACTGGGCGATGTCGCCGTAGAGCTCGAGACCGCTCTTGGCACGCGCCAGGCCGGGGGCGAGGAGCGCGACCGCGAAGCAGATGGCCAGCGCGCGCCGCATCAGAAGCCCATCCGGAAGCCGACGCCGACCAGGTCGATGGTGTTCTCGAAGAACTGACCGTCAGGGGACTGGCCGTGATAGAAGCGGGCGAAGAACTCCAGGTTCCGGACGGCCTTGGGCGTCTCCGCGATACGCACGCCCGCGAGGACCGCGACCTCGGGCGTCCAGTCGTTCTCCTGCCGGATCTGCAGGTCGGTCGCGAAGATCGGGGTCACGAGGCCCCCTTCGCCGAAGGAGACCGGGCTGGTCAGCTCGAAGCCCCACTGCGACAGGAAGGGATCGAAGTCCGGGGTCGCGTTCAGGTAGATGCCGATCCCGCCGTAGAGCCGCAGCCATTCGTAGACGTCCCTCGAGGCCGTCAAGTCGATGACCTCGTAGGACACGCTCTCCCGCGCGAGGGTGTTCTCGAGCAGATACTCGTCGCCGAGGTGCGAACTCGTATGGGAGAGTCGCGCGAGCACGGTCACGTGCTCGCCGTGATAGGTGAACGCCCAGGCGACGAAGTAGTCCTCGTTGGCGAGATCGAAGGACTGGCTCGTCATGTCGAAGATCGCGTCGACCATCGCATGCAGGCCGAACTCCCAGCGACCCCAGTCGTACTCCGGGCTCTGCACGAACGCGAAGGTCTCTCCGAAGCTCACGTTCGCGACGCGATTGAACTCGTCGGTCCCGAGGCGCCACTGATGCGCCGCCGAGAAGCGCGGCCAACGGAGGTCGGCGATCAGCGGATCGAAGAACTCGTCGTCCGGAAAGAGCACATAGCCGTCGCCGACGACACCGTCTTCCTCTTCGCCGCCTGATTCGGCGAGCGCGGGGGCGGCGAACGAAACGAGGAGGGACAGCAGGACAGCACCGAGGCAGGAGCGGGGCGCGTTCACTTGGGGGGTTCGTCCTCTTCGTCGTCGGAGTCGTGGTCCGAGTAGTGGTCGGAGTATTGGTCCGAGTAGTGATAGACGCCCCATTGCCCTGCGGTCTCGGACACCGCGAGCTCGAGGCGCTGGATCTGGGTGCGGCCGAAGCGCTCGCTGATCCTCCCCACGAGCTCACGCCCGATCCAGGCCGCGAGGTTCTCGGCGGACGTGTTGTTGATCGGCAGGACGATGACTTCGTCGCTCGGCACGAGGTAGCGGGCGTCGCGGTAGACGACTTCGGTATGGCCATCGTCGCGCGCGTCGATCTTCAGCTCCGGATGCTCGCCGGGCAGCAGCCAGTGCTCGTCGAGGAAGTCGCAGAGCTCGCGGATCACCGGCTTCACGAGGATGAAGTCGATGACGATGCCCTTGTCGGTGAGCTGGCCCTCGATCTTCGCGTCGACCTGATAGTTGTGGCCGTGCAGACGCTCCTTCGACCCGTCCGGGAAGATCAGGAAATGGGCGCAGGAGAACTTGAAGTACTCCTTGTGCATGTGGATGGCCCAGCGCTCGTTCGGCATGCGGCGAGTATGACACAAGCCCTCCGCTCCCCGAGAGGACGGGCTTGACCGGATCTCGCTCGAAAAGGATGCTCCCCCGAATGCCGCCCGCCGCACAGGACGACGCCTACGTGCCCAGGATCCTCGGCGTGCTGAACCTCTCGCCCGAGTCGATGGTCAGCGAGTCGATCGCGGAGGGCGAAGGCGCCATCACCGAACGGGCGGCGCTCCTCGCACGTACGGGCGCGGACTGGATCGACCTCGGCGGTCGCTCGATCACGCCGGACGCGCCCTTGATCGGCGACGACACCGAGCAGGCGCGCCTCGCGCCGGCGCTCGCGCTGCTCAAGGCACCGGGCGCAGATCGCTTCCACTACCGCGTGTCGGTCGACACCTGGAGCCCGGCCACGGGCCGGTTCGCCCTCGAGCACGGCGCCGACGGTGTCAACTACACGGGCGGGGCGCTGCCGATGGAGCTCCTCGACGCCGTCGCCGCGCGGGACGCGACGGTCTTCGTGACCTTCATGCCCTACGAAGATGCCTACGCGATGCGAACGGCGGAGCCCGCCGCGATGGGCCTGCAGGCGGTGCTCGATCACCTCGGGCCGAAGGTCGACGCGGCGCGGGCGGCCGGCATCCGGGAGGTCGTGATCGACCCGAACCTGGGGATCATCCATCCGACGACTGACGACCACGCGAAGATCCACCAACAGCTCGAGATCATCTGGCGGCTCGAGGAGCTGCGGACGTTCGGCTGCCCGATCCTGCTCTACGCGGCCCGCAAGCCCGAGCGGCTCGCGCGGATCATGACCGCGTCCGCGTGTCTTCATGCCCGCGCCGACTGGATTCGCACCCACACGCCGGAGATGATCTGGCGCCTGCACGGGAGCGACGTCTAGCCACCGCTCGGTTCCCGTGGGCGGGCACGTCACGGGCCCGCCCGGAATTCGGGGCGCCACGACGTCCGCGTCCGTGATAGGTTGAGCGTCGGCCGAAAGCAGGGAGCCCGTGATGACGGAATCGACCTCGCAGACGCCCGGATCCGACGGGCCTGCCGCCCGTGCGCAAACGCCCGACCTCAGCGGTCGGGTCGCGCTCGTGACCGGTGCCGCGCTGCGCACCGGACGCGCCCTCGCCCTCTCTCTCGCGCGAGCCGGCGCGGACGTGATCGTCCACTACCACCAGAGCAAGCAGGAAGCGGAATCCGTCGTCGCCGAGATCGAGGCCACGGGGCGCCGCGCCTGGGCCGTGTCGGTCGACCTCGGAGACCCGGACGCGGTCGGCGACGCATTCGGCAAGGCGATCGAGACCGCCGGTGGCCTCGACGTACTCGTCAACAACGTCGGCACGATCGTGTGGAAGCGGCTTGGCGAGCTGACGTCCGAGCACTGGAAGATGTGCCTCGAAGGGACGCTCCTGGCGACGCTGCATTCGAGCCAGGCCGCGTTGCCGGCGCTACGCGCGAGTGGGCACGGGCGGATCGTGAACATCCTCGATGCCGACGCCGACTCGACCGACCCGGTGCCCTTCGCGACGGCCTACAAGATCGGCAAGCGAGGGACGTTCAGCTTGACGAAGACGATGGCGGTCGAGGAAGCCGCGCACGGCGTGACCGTCAACGCAGTGTCACCGGGCACCCTCGAGGACTCGCCCAAGAAGCCGCGACTCGATCGCATCCCGGCCGGCCGGTACGGCACCTACGACGACATCTCGAACGCCGTGCTCTACCTCGCGAGCGACGCCGCCGCCTACGTGACCGGCGCGCACCTCAAGGTCTCGGGCGGGTATCTGGTCTAGCGACGCGCGTCAGGCCTCTCGCACGAAGGGCAAGGTGTCGACCGCCTTGCCGGTCAGCCGCCGCCACGCGTTCGCGACCGCCGGGGCGATCGGCGGAACGCCCGGCTCGCCCACTCCGGTCGGCGCCTCGCTCGAGCGGATGATCGAGACCTCGACCTCGGGCATGTCGGCGATCCGCAGGTTCTGGTAGCGATCGAAGTTGCTCTCGCGCGGACGGCCCCCTTCGTCGAGATGGAGCTCGCTGTAGAGCGCGGCACCCAGGCCGAAGCCGATGCCGCCTTCCATCTGCGCCCGGATGACGTTCGGATTGACCGGGACGCCGCAATCGACGGCGCACCACACGCGCCGCACCTTCGGGCGTTCGACAGGCACCGTCGCGATTTCGATCTCGGCGATCTGCGCGACGAAGCTGCCGAAGGACTCGTGCACGGCGACGCCGAAGGCGGTGCCTCCCGCGGGCTTGCGTCCCCAGTTCGCCAGCTCGGCTGCCCGCTCGAGCACGCCGCGATGGCGCGGCCGGTCCGCGAGCAGCGCGAGTCGACCCTCGACCGGATCCTGTCCCGTGGCCTCGAGGAGCCGGTCGATGAAGACCTCGACCGCGAAGCCCGTGTGGGTGTGGCCGACCGAGCGCCACCAGAGCACCGGGACGCCGGTCTTCAGCAGGTGCTGCGAGACGCGCAGGTTGGGCGTGGTGTAGGCGAGATTGCTCGCGCCCTCGACGACCGAGGTCACGACCTCGCCCGTCCGGCCGACGAAGTCCTGCGCGGCGATCGTCTGGTCCCAACCCACGAGCGCGCCGCTCCGGTCCATCGCGCCACGCACGCGATGGGCGACGATCGGTCGGTAGTACCCGCCGCGGATGTCGTCCTCGCGCGTCCACTGCAGCTTGATCGGCCGGCGATCCGCCGGCGCGCCCGGCTGTGCCTTGAACGTCGCGCCGAGCTCGTGGACGAAGTGGGCGTCGAAGGTCGAGCGGCGACCAAAGCTCCCGCCGGCCATCTGCACGTCGAAGCGGACCTGCTCCTGCGGAAGTCCGAGCTCCTGCGCGAGGTGCGGACGCTCGCGCCCGGGCCCCTGCGACCCGTTCGTCACGAGCACCCCGCCCGGGTTCTCCGGATCGTTCTCGATCAGCCCGTCTAGGGGCTCCATCATCGCGTGGGCGAGGAACGGGAACGTGAACTCGGCCTCCGCGGTCACGACGTCATCGCGACCCGCCGCTTCCGCGAGCCCCGTCTCGACGTCGCCCTGCTCCGACGCCACCAGACCGGGTCGCTGCACTGCGTCGCGGAACGTCGCCTTGATCGTCGCGCTCGACCGCGTCTCGGCTTCCGCGTCGTCCCACTCGACGCGCAACGCCCGGCGCCCCTGCAGCGCGGACCAGGTCTCGTCGGCGTAGACCGCGACGCCCTGCGGCACCTCGCGAACATCTACGACCCCGGGGACGGCGAGCGCCTCGGTCGCGTCGAACGAGGCGACCTTCGCGCCGAAGGCCGGCGGCCGCTCGATCATCACGACGAGCATGTCTTCGCGGAACTGATCGATCGTGAACTTCGCGGCGCCGGTGGTCTTGTCCACGGTGTCGATCCGAGGGAGCTCGTGCCCGATCAACACGAAGTCCGCGGGATCCTTGAGGGTCGGCGATTCCGGCACCGGCCGCTTCGCCGCCGCCTCGACCAGCGCACCGAAGCCCGTCTCGCGCCCGCTCCTCGCGTGCGTGACGCGGCCCTTCGCGACGTCGATCTCGCTCGTAGGCACGCCCCAGGACTCGGCCGCCGCCTCGACGAGCATCTGTCGTGCCGCGGCGCCCGCGGTCCGCATCTGCATGTAGGAGTTCCGGATCGCCGTCGATCCGCCGGTGCCCTGGATCCCGCGGAAGAGCAGGTTGCCGAAGCGCGCGTCGTCCGCCGGCGCGGCCTCCGCCCGCATCTGTGCCCAGTCCGCATCGAGCTCTTCCGCGACGAGGGTCGCGAGGCCCGTGTACGGCCCCTGCCCCATCTCCATGTGCTTGGACACGAGGGTGACGGTGTCGTCGCTCGCGATCCGGACGAAGGCGTTCGGCTCGAAGGTGGGGCCGGGATCGGCGCTCGCGTTCACGATCGCGGGGACGGGCTGGTCTCCGGTCGCGCACGCGCCGAGGCCGATGCCGATCACGAGGGCGCCGCTGCCCTTCAGGAAGTTGCGGCGGGAGAGGTCGGGATTCGCGCCACTCACGACGTCGCCTCCTTCGTCTCGGCAGCGTCCCGCACCGCCTGGCGGATCCGCGCATAACAATTGCAGCGACACAGGTTGCCGGACATCGCGTTCTCGATCTCTTCGTCGCTCGGGTCCGCCTTCGCTTCGAGGAGCGAGATCGCCGACATCACCTGACCGGACTGGCAGTAGCCGCACTGGGGCACGTCGAGCGCGACCCAGGCGCCCTGCACCGCCTCGGCGGTCTCGCCTTCGACGCCCTCGATCGTCCGCACGTCCTGCCCTTCGACCGCGGCGACCGGCGTCACGCAGGCCCGCTGGGCGCGGCCGTTCACGTGCACGGTGCACGCGCCGCATTGGGCGATCCCGCAGCCGAACTTCGTTCCCGTGAGGCGCAGCCGATCGCGCAGGACCCAGAGCAGCGGCATGTCCGCCGGCACGTCGAGCTCATGGTCTCGACCGTTCACTCGCAGCTTCATCTTCATATACTCCGTTTCGGGTTCGCACGCGGTGAGAAGGCCGGTGGTCGGGGTGGTGGTCGGGGTGGTGGGATTTGAACCCACGACGCTGAACCCCCAAAGTTCAGGCTCTACCACTGAGCTACACCCCGAGCGACCCCGAGCGACCCCGAGCGACCCCGAGCGACCCCGAGCGACCGCGGCCGTCCGGCGAGTCTACCGGATCGGGGCACCGCGCTCGGCGCCGGTCCGGGGGCGATTCAGCCCTCGCCGCCGCCCACCGCGAAGGGGCCGGCCGCCAGCCACTGCAGCAGATCCCGCAGCGCGTGCTGGTTGATCTCGTGGCCCATCGGATACTCGCCCCAGGCCGGCTCCATGCCGATCCCCTTCAGCTTCTCGAGGGACTCGCGGCCGTTGTCGATCGCGACCATCGGGTCCTCGGTGCCGTGGATCAGCAGCGCCGCGAGCTTCTCCCGTGCGTCGTTCGGCTGCAGGCCGTGGAGCACGAGGTTCGGCAGCCAGGTCGAGAGCGCGATCAGCGCGCTGTAGTTCTGCGGTTGGCCGAGCACGAGGTCGTAGGCCATGACGCCGCCCTGACTGAAGCCCATCACCACGAAGCGCTCGGGGTCGATCGGGTACTCCTTGCGCGCGTCCTCGACGAAGCCTTCGAGCACGCCCCTGGCCGCAACCAGCGCGGGCGCCTCAATCTCTCCGCGTGAAGAGAGCGGGAACCAGGCGTAGGCGCGCTGACCCGGCTGGGGCTCGAGGACGACCGGACCCTGCGGACACAGGAACATCACCTCGTCGCCGGGGACGACCTGTGAGACCAGGGGCGCGATCCCGAGCAGGTCGTGCGCGCTCGCGCCGAACCCGTGCAGCGCCAGGATCGTCGGGAAGGGCCCGGACCCGGCGGGTACGTGCGCGGTGTGCATCAGCTCCATGGGGCGGGTCGTCCTCTCTTCGTGACTTCGTGACTTCGTGGCGATTCTTTTGGCCACCTGGCCAAGCCTCGCCGCGCTCCACGCACACGAGCGCGGGAAGTTCGGGAGGGGGCGCGGCGGAGGGTACAGGCCCCCGGGCGCCGTGCTATCCCTGCGGCCCGCCGGCGGGCCCTGCCCGTCCAACGTCAGGAACGAACGTCATGAGCGATCAAGCCAAGAGTCTCTTCCAGAAGGTCTGGGACGCCCATACCGTCCGCGAGCTGCCCTCGGGCCAGACCCAGCTCTTCATCGGCACGCACCTCATCCACGAAGTCACGAGCCCGCAGGCCTTCGCGATGATCCGCGAGCTCGGCGCGCCGGTGCGCTTCCCGAACCGCACCTTCGCGACCGTCGACCACATCATCCCGACCGACGACCAGAGCCGCCCCTTCTCGGACGAGCTGGCGGAAGCGATGATGACCGAGCTCGAGCGCAACTGTCGCGATCACGGCATCCAGTTCTTCGGACCCGAGTCGGGTGCGCAAGGGATCGTGCACGTGATCGGCCCGGAGCTCGGGCTCACGCAGCCCGGCATGACGATCGCCTGCGGCGACTCACACACCGCGACCCACGGCGCCTTCGGCGCGATCGCGTTCGGGATCGGCACCAGCCAGGTCCGCGACCTGCTGGCGAGCCAGTCGATGGCCATCGCCCCGCTGAAGGTCCGGCGCATCGAGGTGACCGGCGCGCTCCAGCCCGGCGTGTACGCGAAGGACGTGATCCTCGCGATCATCCGTGAGCTCGGCGTGAACGGCGGCGTGGGATACGCCTACGAGTACGCCGGCCCGGTCTTCGACGCGATGACCATGGAAGAGCGGATGACCGTCTGCAACATGTCGATCGAGGGCGGCGCGCGCTGCGGCTACGTGAACCCCGATCAGACGACCGTCGACTATCTCCAAGGCCGGCGGTTCGCGCCTCCGTCGAACGTCTTCGCCGAGAAAGCGGCGGAGTGGCTCGCGCTCGCTTCGGATGAGGGCTGCCACTACGACGACGTCGTCACGATCGACGGGTCGAAGGTCGAGCCCTCCGTCACCTGGGGCATCCACCCCGGCCACAATCTGGGCGTCGCCGAAGCGATCCCGGGCCCTGCCGAAGTCGCCGACGACGATCGCGCCGGCGTCGAGGAAGCCCTCGAGTACATGGACTTCGCCGCGGGGTCGAAGGTCGCCGGCATCCCGATCGACGTCGCCTTCATCGGTTCTTGCACGAATGGTCGGATCTCCGACCTGCGCGAGGCGGCGAAGGTCGCGAAGACCGGCAAGGTGAAGGACGGCGTGCGTGCGTTGGTGGTGCCGGGTTCGATGGCCGTCCAGAAGCAGGCGATCGAAGAGGGCCTGCCCGAGGTCTTTACGGCCGCCGGCTTCCAGTGGCGCGAGCCGGGCTGCTCTATGTGCCTCGCGATGAACCCCGACAAGCTGCAGGGCCGCGAGGTCTGCGCCTCGTCGAGCAACCGCAACTTCAAGGGCCGGCAGGGCTCGCCTTCGGGGCGAACGCTGCTGATGTCCCCCGCCATGGTCGCCGCGGCGGCGATCGCCGGCGAAGTCGTCGACGTGCGCTTTGTATCGACCGAAGACTGAGCGACCGGGAAACGGGAGTAGAGAGATGAGCAACGACACCCTGATCAAGATCGAGCGCGTGGAGGGCCGCGGCTGCGTGGTCCGCGGAGACGACGTCGACACCGACCGGATCATCCCCGCCCGCTTCATGAAGGAAGTGACCTTCGACACGATGGGCGAGCACGCGTTCGAGGACGCGCGCCTCGCGGCGAAGGGCGAGCACCCGCTCGACCAGGAGCGCTTCCACGGCGCCTCCATCCTGGTCGTCGGCCAGAACTTCGGCTGCGGCTCGAGCCGCGAGCACGCGCCGCAGTCCCTGATGCGCTTCGGCTTCAACGGATTCATCGGCGGCAGCTTCGCCGAGATCTTCTTCGGCAACTGCACGGCGCTCGGGCTGCCCTGCGTGACGCTCTCGGACGCCGACCTCGCGAGCGTGATGGACTCGATCGAGCTGGACCCGACCCAGTCGATCGAGATCGACGTGCGGGCGAGCAAGGTGCGCTCCCGCGCCGGCGAGCTCGAGGCGGGCATTCCCGCCGGCACGCGGCAGATGCTCCTCGAGGGCTCGTGGGATGCAACGCGCGTGCTGCTGGACGCTGGCGACCTGATCGAGCAGACGGCGGCGGCGCTCCCCTACGTGGACCTGCCCGCCTAGCAGCCGCGCCCGCTCGCGGCGCCGCTACTTCCCGCTGAACTTCGGATCCCGCTTCTCGACGAACGCCGTCGTTCCTTCGACGCGATCGTCCGTCGCGAACGAGAGACCGAACGCGCGCTGTTCGAGAGCGTGGGCGAGGCGGACATCGGCGTCCTGCCCCTGCTGCATGATCTCCTTCGCGAGGCGCGTCGCGACGGGACCGCGCGAAGCGATCCGCTCCCCCGCCGCGATCGCGGCAGGCAGCAGCTCGTCCGGCTCGAACACGCGGTTCACGAGGCCGATCTGTTGCGCCTCGGCCGCGGAGATCGGATCCGCGACGAGCACGAGCTCCTTCGCCCACGCCAGACCGACGCGACGCACGAGTCGACTCGTCCCGCCGAAGCCCGGGATCAGGCCGAGGCCCGTCTCTGGCTGCCCGATCTTCGCCTTCGTCGACGAATAGATGAAGTCACAACACAGGGCGAGCTCGCAGCCGCCCCCCAGCGCGAATCCGTTCACCGCCGCGATCGTCGGAATCGGCAGCTCCTCGAGGCGGCCGAAGATGCGGTGTGCGCGCGCGGAGAAGGCCTCAGCTTCGAGGGGGGTCATGTCCTTCATCTCGGCGATGTCGGCCCCGGCCACGAAGGCGCGCCCCTCGCCGGTCACGACGACGGCCTGAACCGAGGCGTCCGCCTCGATCTGGTCGATCGCCGTTCCGACCGCGCCGATCACCTCGCTGTTGAGCGCGTTCAGCGCCTCGGAGCGGTCGATCGTGATGATCGCGACGGCTCCCTGCTTCGTGAGTCGGACGACGTCTGCCATGGTGGGGTGCTCCTCTGCCGCCGCGCCGGGCGGGTCTCGTCGAGCGCGGGAGGGTATCGCGTCGACTGTCGGTTTCCGGTCCCGAAATCGGACCTCGGGCCAGCGAGCTAACGTCGGCGCCGAACCGACCTCCTCGCGAAAGGAACCCGCGATGGCCGCCGCCTCTCCGATCATCAGCCTCGTCGCCCTCGGCCTGCTCGTCGTCGGCGTGCTCGCCGCCAATCTCGGGATCGTCGCTCCCATGCAGGGCTTCATGACCTACGCCCTCGGCGGTCTCGGCGGGGGGCTCTTCTCGACGCTCGTCGCGCTGATCGCGCTCTACACGACGCGCGGCGGTCGCGACCCGGAGGGTCGCAACAAGGCGCTGATCGGACTCGCGATCGCCCTCGCGCTGCCGATCGCGGTGCTCGCGCCGGCCACCCTGATCGGCGGAGACGCGCCCCCCATCAACGACATCTCCACGGACCTCGAGGATCCGCCGGGCTTCGCCGACGCGGATCTCGTCCCGGACTACCGCAACCGCGACATGAGCTATCCCGCGGACTACGTGCCGATCGTGCGGGAGAGCTACCCGGATCTCTCGCCGCTGCGCGTCGCCGCCGCGCCGAACGCCGCTTTCGACCAGGCCGTCGCCGCCGCCGAGGGGCTCGGCTGGGAAGTCCTCGCGAAGGACGGCGCCGCCGGTGCCTTCTATGCGCGGGACGTCACGGGCCTCTTCCGCTTCGTCGACGACGTCGTCGTGCGCATCCGGCCCGAGGGCGCCGGATCGAAGATCGACGTGCGGTCGAAGTCGCGCGACGGCCAGGGCGACTTCGGCGCCAACGCCACGCGGATCCACGCGCTGCTGGACGCGATCGAGGGCTAGTCGGGTTAGTCGGGCTCGACGTCGAGCACCGCGCACAGCCGCACGATCGCGATCATCGCGTCGACGGTCTGGGACGTGCGCGACTCCGGCCCGTCGAGGGACAGCTCCGCGAATCCGCCGTCGCCCGCCTGCTCCTCCATCAATCGCTCGAGGAGCTCGACGATGTCGAAGGTCGCGCCGGGCATCGCCTGCGCGTCGCAGGTGAGCAACACCCGAAGCGTCGATACCGCATCGAGGTGGCGACTCCGGAAGCCCTTCTCGAGGGCCCGCCCGCACCACTGCAACGCCTCGTCCGCTTCCTCGTCCGGGACGTTCGTGTAGTAGTGGGCGTAGGCGATCAGCGCGGGGTAGGCGTCGTGCTCGACCGCGTCCGGCGTGAATCGGTCCGCGAGCCAGCGCCCCGCCGCTTCGAGATGAGCGGTCTTCGAGACCGGCGTGCGGCCACAGATGCCGGTGATCATGCCCGTGAAGAAGACGTCGGCCGCCGCCTGGGCGGCTTCGTCCCCGGGCACCTCGATCCGGTACGAGCCGTCGTCGCGCTGCTGCGCCTCCAGGAAGCGAACCGCCGGCTCGACCCATCCGGCGTGGATCGCGCGCGCGTCGCCCGCGATCAGCATCGCCTCGAGGGTCCCGAGCATCGCGCGCTCGACATCCGGCAGACCCGCGACGTCGAGCGCGGGGAACCCGACCTCGCCGCCGGAGATCAAGCCGCCGAGCGGCAGGCTGCCGTCCGCGGCCTGGGTCTCGCCGAGCTTGCGCGCGAGATCCGCGGCCGGCCGCGCCTGGCAGAGCACCTGCGCCCTGAGCAGCGCCAATGCGTCGGGCTGGGTCTCGAGGAAGCGATAGGCGCGTTCGAGGGACTCGGCCGCGCGCAGGCGCAGCGTCTCGACGAACGCGGCGTCGTCTTCGCCGCCGCCCTCGCCATCTCCGGTATCCAGGGTCACGATGCTCACGCGCGGGAACGTAGTCGGATCCGCCCGGGAACGCCGCCGACCGCGCGGAGCGGCTAAGCTCCGCCTCCACGCATGACGACCCAGCCCCCCGACCCCGACCGCCCGACGAATCGCCTCGGCGACGAGACGAGCGCCTATCTCCGACAGCACCAGTACAACCCGGTCGACTGGCATCCGTGGGGCGACGAGGCCCTCGACCGCGCCCGGGACCTCGACCGGCCGCTGCTGGTCTCGATCGGCTACAGCGCCTGCCACTGGTGCCACGTCATGGAGCGCGAGTCCTTCGAGAACCCCGAGATCGCCGCGCGGATGAACGAGGCCTTCGTGTGCGTGAAGGTCGACCGCGAGGAGCGCCCGGACGTCGACCAGATCTACATGGATACGGCGCTCAAGCTGAACGGCCAGGGCGGCTGGCCCCTCAATGCGATCTGCACCCCGGACGGCCGCCCCTTCTACGTCGGGACCTACTTTCCTCCCGAGCCGCGAGGGCAGATGCCGGGCTTCCCGGACGTGATCGACGCGGTCACCCGCGCGTGGAACGAGCAGCGCGAGGAGATCGAGAAGAACGCGGGCACGATCGCCGAAGCGCTGGTCGCGCGTCCCGAGGGCGAAGCACAGGGCGTCGCCGGGCCCGAGACGGTCGTGGCCGGCGCGCGACTCGTGATGCGCGGCGCCGACCACGTGCACGGCGGCTTCGGCCAGGGACCGAAGTTCCCGACGCCGACCAGCCTCGAGTTCCTCGTCGCGAGTCTCGACTTCGTGCCCCGCGAAGAAGCCAACGGCATCGCGCAGTTCCTCACCCTCTCCGCCCGGGAGATGGCGCGACGCGGTCTCTACGACCATCTCGGCGGCGGCTTCCATCGCTACTGCGTCGACGGCAACTGGACGATTCCGCACTTCGAGAAGATGCTCTACGACCAGGGCCAGCTGCTCTCGTTCTACGCCGAACTCGCCCGCCGCGCCCACGAAGCCGAGGACCTGCTCTGGCCGATCCGCGAGACGGTCGACTATCTACGGCGCGAGATGCGCGCGGAGAGCGGCGCGTTCTTCGCGAGCCAGGACGCGGACAGCGAAGGCGAAGAAGGCAAGTTCTTCGTGTGGACGCCGGGGCAGATCGCCGAGCTCCTCGGTGACGACGCCGACCCCTTCTGCACGACCTACGGCGTTCGCCTCGCCGGCAACTTCGAGCACGGCACGACGCACCTGATCGACGAGGCGCGCGGGCCGCGCGAGGACCTCGCGCAGGCCCGGGCGACGCTGCTCGCGGCCCGCAGCGAACGGATCCCACCCGCGACCGACCCGAAGCACGTCGCCGCCTGGAATGGCTACGCGATCTCCGGCCTCGCACGGGCGGCCTCGGCGACCGGCGACGACACGATGTTGGCAGACGCGGTTCGCGCGGCGGAGTTCGTGTTCGCCGAGATGTTCGATGCGGACGGACGTCTGCTGCGTGTGCACAACGAGGGGCGCGCGCACGTCGTCGGCTTCCTCGACGACTACGCGGGCCTGCTGGGTGCCTGTCTCGACCTCCAGCGCGCCGGCGCCGGCAACGAATGGCTCGGCCACGCGCGGCGCCTCGCCGACCAGATCCTCGACCGCTTCGCCAAACGCGAGAGCGGCGTGCTCTACCTCACGCCCACGGACGGGGGCCGACTGATCCACCGCCCGCGCTCCGACCACGACGGCGCGACCCCGGACGCCTCGGGCCTCGCCCTCGTCGGCCTCACGCGCCTCGCCGCCCTCTCCCACGACGCCGACCTCGAAGACTTCGTGACCCGCGCGATCGCCGAGCAGAACCTCTTCCTCGAACGCGCGCCCCAGGCCTTCCCGACCCTGCTGCGCGCGATCGCCCTGCGCGCCCGCGGCACGTCCGTCGCGGTCGTGGTCGGCGACGCGGACGACCCGGGCGCCTCCGCCCTCGCCGCCCGCGCCCGCCGCGTGCTGCGACCGGAAGACGCAGTCGTCGTCGCGCCGCCTGGTAGCCCGGCGCCGCCCGAGATCGCGGGTGACTGGCTCGAAGGGCGCGAAGCGGTCGACGGCCGAGCGACCGCCTACGTCTGTCTGGGCACGATGTGCTCGCTGCCGGTCCAGGATCCCGCCGAGCTCGTCGCCGAGCTGGTGCCCGGCCAGGGCTGAGCGAAGGAACGCCGACGCATGTCCGACCCGACTCCGAAGAAGCGAGACGCTGCACGCTACGGCACCGGTCACGACGACGGCCTCGAGCCGCTGGTGCCCCTCGACGTCGGACAGCTCGACAGTGTGGACGCCCTGGTATCCGCGATGGCGAACACCGCGTTCGGCGGGCGACGCCTGGGCGAGGCCGGGGATGCGCTCGAGGCGATGGTTCGCGATCCGGACTGCTTCCGGGTCGTGACGATCTCGGGCGCCATGACGATCGCCAAACAAGGCCTGGTGCTCTGCGAGATGATCGAGCGCGGGTGGGTCCAGGCGGTCGTCGCGACCGGCGCGCTCATGACCCACGGCTTCGTCGAAGGCGCGGGCATGCTCCACTTCAAGCATCGCGCGTCGATGCGGGACGAGGAGCTCTTCGAGAAGGGCTACAACCGGGTCTACGACACGATCGAGCTCGAGAAGAATCTCGACGACGCGGAGGCGCTGCTCGACGCGGTCCTCTCGGAGACCCCGCCCCACACGACGATCTGTAGCCACGACCTGCTCGCGCGCGTCGGCCACATGCTCGACCGCAACGACGCGGGCCGCGCGATCCTGCGCAGCGCCGTGCGGCACGAGGTCCCGATCTACGTGCCCGCGTTCACCGACTCCGAGCTCGGCCTCGACTTCGCGATCCACAATCGCAGAAGGCGTGAAGGCGGCGAACAACCCTTCGCCTACGATCCCTTCCTCGACCTCGAGGACTTTGCCGACCGCGTTCGGCAGCACGAGACCCTGGGCATCTTCACGATCGGCGGGGGCGTCCCGCGCAACTGGGCCCAGCAGATCGCGCCCTACCTCGAGATCACCGCCGACCGCCTCGGGACCGGCGAGCCCGTGCGCCGCTACAAGTACGCCATCCGCGTCTGCCCCGAGCCGGAACACTGGGGCGGACTCTCCGGATGCACGTACACCGAGGGCGTGTCCTGGGGCAAGTTCGTGCCGGAGAGCGAAGGCGGCCGGCAGGTCGAGGTGCACGCGGACGCGACGATCGCCTGGCCGGTGATCGTGCGCGCGGTGATCGAGCGGCTCGAACGGACCCCGGATTGAGCGAGGACACGATGCGCGCGGCGGTCGTCGACGACGACCGCCGGATCGGCGTGCGGTCGGTCCCGCGACCCGCGTGCGGCCCGGGCGAGATCCGGGTGCGCGTCGACGCCTGCGGACTCTGCGGCAGCGACCTCCACTTCTTTCGCGCGCACTCCTGGGATCCGGGCCTGATCCCCGGCCACGAGATCACCGGACGAATCGAGGCGATCGGGGATGCACCGCCCGCCGTCGTCGCGGGTCGCGGCCTCGAGGTGGGATCGACGGTCGTCGTCGAGCCGATCGAGAGCTGCGGCACCTGCGCCCCGTGCCGCGCCGGCCGCAGCTCCATCTGCCCGGAGCTCCGGCTCGCCGGCGTCTCGCGTGCGGGCGGCTTCGCCGAGTCCATCGTCCTCCCGGCCGAGCGCATCCACCCGATCGCGGACGATCTCGATCCCGCGGTCGCCGCCCTCGCCGAACCCCTGGCCGTCGGACTCCACGGACTCGAACGCGGCCACCTGCAGAAGGACGAGCGCGTGCTCGTCCTCGGCGGCGGCACGATCGGCCTCCTGACCGCGCTCGCCGCGCAACGCGCCGGCGCACGCGAGGTCGTCGTCCGCGCGCGCCACCCTCACCAACGCGAGCTCGCTCGAGCGGTCGCCGGCGCGGACGCGCGGGACGCAGGGACCTCGATCGAGGCCGACGGCCTCTCGTCGGCCTTCGATGTCGTGATGGAAAGCGTGGGTGGAGCAAGCGAAACGCTCGTGGAGGCCGCCCACGCGGCGGTGCCGGGGGCTCGCGTCGTCGTTCTCGGACTCTTCGACCCGTCCCCACCCTTCGCGCCCTTCGAGGCGCTGACCAAAGAGCTCTCGTTCCACTGGTCGAACTGTTACTGCCACCACGTAGGGAAGACGGACGCGCCGGAGTCGTCGGATTTTTCGACCGCGGCACGGATCCTGGCGGAGTCAGCCGATCGCCTCGCGCCCCTCGTTACCCACCGCCTGTCGCTCGACGAGATCGGGCGAGCGTTCGAGATCGCGAGCGACAAACGTCAGGGTGTCGGAAAGCTCAGCGTGGTACGCTCTTAGTCGGGCGCGCACGAGCTGGGGGTAGCTGGATGAGCACCGGAACGCGAATCCTGATCGTCGACGACGAGCCGACGTATCGCGAGTACCTCGAACGCTTCCTGCGTCGGGACGGGCTCGACGTTCGCACCGCCGAGACCGGCTCCGAGGCGATCGACGTCGCCAAGGAGTTCGCCCCCGACATCCTGCTCGCCGATTGGATGCTCCGCTGCGAGATGCACGGGATCGAGGTCGGCGAAGCGCTGCGCGCCCAGCGTCCGGACCTGCGCATCCTGTTGATGACCGGCTTCCCGACCGCGGACCTCGAGGCCGAAGCGGCGCGCGTCGGAATCGACGGCTTCCTCGAGAAGCCCTTCGCCCTCGAAGACCTGTCGAAGGCGATCGAGTCCGCGCTGACGGCGCAGGCCTAGCCGGACGGACGCCTAGCTCGCGCTCTCGAAGAGCGTCGGGTCCGGGGTCTCCGCCAGCTCGAGGGCCTCGTTGCGCTCGAGCACGCGGTCGAAGTCCCAGGGGCTGTGGGCGAGCAGCGCCCAGTTGTCGTCGCGATCGCGGACGACCCGGATGCGCTCCGAATAACGGAAGTCCTCCGGATCGAACCCCTTCTGCGGCCAACGGGCGAGGCTGTAGGGCAGGTTCGAGAGCTTGAGCTCGACGCCGTACTCCGTCTCGAGTCGGTGCTGCATCACGTCGAACTGCAGCGGCCCCATGGCGCCGAGGATCCAGCTCGCCGAGCCGCCTTCCGGATCCCGGAAGAGCTGGACGACGCCCTCGTGCACGAGCTGCTCGATGCCCTTCTCGAGGGATTTCCGCTTCTCGACCCCGGCGACCTCGACGCGCATGTAGGACTCCGGCGCGAAGATCGGAATGCCCGCGTAGACCACGCCCTTCTCGTCCGAGAGGGTGTCGCCGATCCGAAACAGGCCGGGGTCGAAGAGCCCGACGACGTCGCCGGCGAAGGCCTCTTCGATCTCCGCGCGGTCCTTGCCCATCAACAGGGTCGAGTTCGCGAGGCGGATCGGCTTGCCCGTGCGCGCGTGCTGGGTCTGCAGACCCTTCACGAAGCGACCGGAGCAGATCCGGACGAAGGCGACGCGGTCGCGGTGGTCCGGGTCCATGTTCGCCTGGATCTTGAACACGAA
The DNA here is from genome assembly GCA_964488255.1 of uncultured Spirochaetaceae bacterium. Classification (GTDB taxonomy): domain Bacteria; phylum Myxococcota_A; class UBA9160; order UBA9160; family UBA4427; genus UBA4427. Next base: position 98,327 of record CAZAUR010000021.1, read on the forward strand.
GGCCGAGAAGGGCTGCTCGACGGGATCGATCGTCGTCCCTTCCGAGCGTCGCGCGACCGGTCCCGGCGCCATCTCGAGATAGCGCTGCAGGAAGGGATGCACGCCGAAGTTGGTCAGGGCGCTGCCGAAGAACATCGGGGTCTGGGAGCCGCTCGCGACCGCCTCCGGGTCGAGCTCGGCGCCAGCGCCCTCGAGCAGCTCGAGTCCTTCGACGACCTCGTCGGCGAAGGGGCCCATCGCCTCGCGAATCGCCTCGCTGTCGGGCTCGCCCTCGATCACGTTCTCATCGACTCGATGCGTCCCGTGGTCGCCGCCGGAGAAGGTCACGAGCCGGCGCTCGAGCAGGTCGTAGATGCCGCGGAAGTCGCTGCCGGCGCCGACGGGCCAGTTGGCCGGGACGACATCCATCCCGAGCACCTCTTCGATCTCGCTCATGATCTCGAGGGGGTCGCGACCGTGCCGATCCATCTTGTTCACGAAGGTGAAGATCGGGATCTTCCGCAGTCGGCAGACCTCGCAGAGCTTACGGGTCTGGGGCTCCACGCCGCGGGCGGCATCGATCAGCATCACCGCACTGTCCGCCGCCATCAGCGTTCGGTACGTGTCCTCGCTGAAGTCGGCGTGGCCCGGGGTGTCGAGGATGTTGACGCGGTGGCCTCCGAACTCGAAGTGGAGGACCGAGCTCGAGACGGAGATGCCGCGCTGCTTCTCGAGCTCGAGCCAGTCGCTCGTCGCGTGTCGCGCCGCCTTCTGCGCGCGGACCGCGCCCGCCTCGCGAAGCGCGCCGCCGTAGAGGAGCAGCTTCTCGGTCAGCGTGGTCTTGCCGGCGTCCGGATGCGAGATGATCGCGAACGTGCGCCGGCGCGCGATCTCGCGCCGGATCTCGTCGGGGCTCTTGTCGGTGTGCACGGTGCCAGCGCGCGGCTAGGTGCGCGAGGCGTCGACGATCGATTGGATCGACGCGTCGAGGGTCGCGTTGAACACGTCGTCGCTCTGCTGCGCGGAGAGACCTTCGGTCAGCGCGCGCGAGAAGCTCGCGATCATGCCGTTGTTGGCGGTGAGGCGACGGTTCGCCTCTTCCCGCGAGTAGCCGCCGGAGAGCGCGACGACGCGCACGATGCGGTCGTGCGCGATGTGCTCCGCATAGAGGTTCGTCTCTTCCGGGAGCGTGAGCTTGAGCATCACGTCCTGGTCCCCGAGCGCGTCGAGCTGGGCCAGGATCTCCTGCGAGAGCATCGCCTCGGCTTCGGCCTTGTCGGGCGCGTTGATGTCGACCTCGGGCTCGATGATCGGGACCAGGCCCGCGGCGCAGATCTGCTTGCCGATCTCGAACTGCTGATCGACGACCGCCTTGATGCCCTTCTCGGACGCGCGCTTGATCACCGAGCGCATCTTCGTACCGAAGACGCCGCGCGCGTTCGCCTTGTCGAGGAGCGGCGCGAGGTCGGGCATCGGCTTCATCATCTGAACGCCGCCTTCCTCGTCCGCGAGACCCTTGTCCACCTTCAAGAAGGGCGCGACGTTCTTCTCTTGCCAGAGATACTCTGCTGCGTTCTTGCCGGCGATGTCGCGGTCGAGGGTCATCTCGAAGAGGATCGCGCCGAGGATGCGCTCGCCGGTGAACGCCGGGCTCTCGCAGATGCGACAGCGCATCGCGTGCACCTGGTCGAACATCTCCTCGTCGTTCGCGTACGCACTCTCGTCGACGCCGTAGAGCTCGAGGGCCTTGGGGGTGCTGCCACCGCTCTGGTCGAGGGCGGCGATGAAGCCGTCCTGGGTGCGCACCTTTGCAAGCTGGTCGTCTCGGTCGCTCATTCTTTCCGCCTCGTTCGTTCCGCTGCTCACGGGGGAGGGATCCGGGCGCGGCAGTATAGGGTACGGCGCGCGAAGGCCGTCGCAGCGCGCCGGATCGACGGGATCGTGGTCCCGGGGTGGCTCAGGCCAGGATCGTCTGTGTGACGAATCGACCCAGGGCCTCGCGGCTGCTCGCCTCGATCGCGCTCCAGACGAGGCCGGTGTCCGGAAGCAGCTGATACGTCGCCTCCGCCCGCAGCGCGATCGTCTCGCTCCGCGGGAGCACCAGCTCGAGCTGCACCGTCTGGCCCAGCAGGATCGCCTCAGGACTGCGGATCAGGCAGCCGTTCTCCGAGAGGGAGAGCACGCGCCCTTCCCAGGCTTCGCCGTCGGATTCACAGATCGCGCGGAGCTGTGTGGCGACCCGAGGCGTCGACCGCGGCACGTCCTCGAAGACCTGCTGCGTCAGCCGATAGAGGTCGTGCATGCCGGCGGGCCGCTTGATGGCGCCGACGATCCGCGGGTCGTCGCCCGTGGCCCCCTGCTTGCCGGTCAGCAGCACGATCGGCGGGCCGGCGCGACCGGCGTCGCGGTAGCTCTCCACCTCCTCGAGTCGTCGCTCGTCGACGACGAGCAGCTCGGCCTCGAGATCCGGATGCTCCTCCCGGAGCGACGCGAAGGTCTCCGGCAGCAGCATCTGGTACCCGAGACGGCTGAGGATCACGTCCGTCCTGGGACCGAGCGCATCGCGCGACGCGTGGTAGACGATCGTCCGACTCCAGGACGGGGCCTGGGCCAACGGCTCGGGAGGAGATTCCGACATGCCTTGAGAATCGGGTGGCCAGCGGGACGGATTGAGGGTTTGCTGCCCCGAAGCGCTCGATTTCCCCGTGGGACCGTGCAGAGAACGGCCCAGGGCGCCGCCCGACGCCGACGAGGATTCTCGTTGGGGCACGCGGCCCTCGGCGATCCGCTGCTAGCTTGTGGGCGTGGAAGACGCGGTCATCGGTGATGTGAATCGGGATCTGGCCACCTGGCTGGTTGCTCAGCGGCTCGAGATCGAGCGCGTCATGCAGGAGCGACTCGGCGCCGCTGCCCCTGCCGCGGCGGGTCCAGAAGCCGAGACCCTGCGGCGATTCCGGACCTTCGCCTCGACCGCGCTCATGCGCGGACAGGCCCCGCGGCCGGTCCTCGACGGCCTGCGACCGAACGAGCGCCGCGTCATGGCGCTCCTCAGCACCTGGGCCGAAGCCGCGACGACCCTGGCGGGGCCGGACGCCGAGGCCGTCGGGAAGGCGCTCGCACCCCTTCTCGATGCCTTCCGACTCGCGATCCGCACGACCGGTACCCAGCGCAAGAGCAGCGGGCGACCGCGCGCGACGCGACGCGCGATCACCGCGGCGATCGACCGCGTCGCCGACCTCTACTTCGCAATCGACGTCGACTCCGGGGAGATCCTCGACGCCAACCCCGCCGCCGGCTCGGCGCTCGGGGTCGCGCGCGACGCACTGATGGGCATCGAGTTCAACGCCTTCGTCCCGGCCGAGGCGCAGGGCCCCTGGTGGACCGCCCTCGACGCGGTCGCCGAAGGGCAGGAGAGCATCGTCTTCACCGCGGCAATGCAGGACCGCGACGGTCGCGCGCTGCGCCTCGAGGCCTCCGCGACCCGCTACCTCCGAAGCAGCAGCCGCACCCTCGCGCTCGTCCTCGCGCGCCCCGACCAGAAGGTCCGGGAGCTGGTCGACGCGCACCCGGCGCCCCCCATCGAAGCACTCGTCTAGTTTTTTCGGCGCTGCGCGCCTCTCGACGCGCCTTTTGGGCGCGTCTTGCGCTGAGGGCTCGCGTTGGTGCTAGGCGAGGGTTTCGTGGAGGAAGGGAACGACGCGGGCCCAGGCGGCGGCGGAGGCGTCTTCTCGGTAGGCCTCGGCGCGGGTTCGGTTCAGGAAGGCGTGGCCGGCGGCTTCGTGGCGGTCGATCTCGTAGCGCTGGCCGCTCTTCGCGAAGCCGGCTTCGAGGGCGTCGACGTGGGCGTCCGGGATGAAGCCGTCTTCGCAGCCGAAGGATGCGAGGGTCGGACATCGGAGGCGTTCGGCGCATTCGATCGGCGACGCCGGCTTGCGCGACAGGTCCCGCCCGCCCTCTTCGGCGAGCATGCCCTCGTCGTAGGACAGCATTCCGTAGAAGGGCGCAGCCGCCGTGAAGCGGTCCGAGTGGCACGCCGCGAGCAGCGTGAACATCCCGCCCATGCACACGCCCGTGATCCCGACAGGCCGCCCGCGACACGCGGTGCTCTCGTTCGTGAGCCAGTCCGCTCCGGCTTCGAGGTCGGCGATCACGTCCGGGTCCGAGAGGCCGCGGATCCAGGCGCCCACGTCTTCGATCGCGACGTCACCGAGGTCTCGGTACAAATCGATCTCGAGCACGCCGAATCCCTCGCGCGCCCAGTCGGCGGCGAGGTCGTGGCTGTGTTCCGACGGGCCCCAGACGTCGTGGACGAGGACCAGCCCCGGAAGCGCCTCGGCATCGCTCGGTCGGTGGAATCGCCCGAGCGGTACGGCCTCGCTCGTCGTCTCTGTCGGCATCAGGAGTCCTCGCGGTCGGTTGCGCGCGGAGTCTAGTGCCGACCCCCGGTCGCTGGCAGCCGATTCGGCCTGCGAGTAGACTCGCGCGCCGCCCGACCGGGCCTGCTCGAGCGGGCCGGCTCGCGATGCGCGGCAGCCCTTCTCTCGAGCGCCGCAGCTGGACTGCGCCGGCGTTCCGCCGCCCACCCCGCCCACCCCGCCCACCCCGCCCACAGCATCCGGAGACCCCCGATGGCCGACGAGACGCCCGAACCCACGAAGATCATCCGCAAGAAGACCGGCAACTTCCTCGAGGATTTCCAGCCGGGCCAGCTCTTCCGCCACAAGGGCGGCAAGACGATCACCGAGGGCCTCTTCACGACCTTCACCGAGTTCGCGATGACGACCCATCCCTTCGCGAAGAACGCCCGGTACGCGAAGGCGTACGGCTTCGAGGGCATGTTCTGCCCCCCCGGCGTCGTGATGCTGGTCGCCTTCAGCCAGACGGTCGAGGACGTCTCCGAGAACGCGCGCGCGAACCTCGAATACATCGACATGAAATTCGGTGCGCCCGTCTACATCGGCGACACCCTCGAGGTCGAGACCAAGGTCCTGGGCGTGAAGCTCTCGAAGAGCCGCCCGAACCTCGGCGTCGTCCACGTCCAGTCGACCGCGCGCAAGAACATCGGCGAGCGCGACGAGGCGATCGTGGCGACCTGGCAGCGCAAGGTGCAGGTCTACAAGGGCGACGACGACGCGGCGGTCGAGAACTTCCAGATCGACGCGGACGAGATCGACTGCGAGCTCTTCATCCCGCCCTACGCCGGTCCCGAGCTCAAGGATATGGCCCACCTCACGAGCCCCGACTCCTACTTCGAGGACCTCGAGGTCGGCAGCCGGATCGAGCACTCGCGCGGGCGAACGGTGACCGACGAGCACATCGCGATGACCGCGATCCTCGACAACACGAGCCAGGTCCACTGCAACCAGTACATGATCGATCTCGACCCCAAGCAGTACGTCGGCGGTCAGCTGATCATCTTCGGTGGCATCCCCTTCACGCTCTGCCTCGGTCTCTCGTGCCCGGACGTCGGAGACAACACCCTCGGCGACCTCGTCTACACGACGGGCAAGCACACGGCGCCGCTGCAGGCGGGCGACACGGTCTTCGCGGCGACGCAGGTCCTCGACAAGTGCGACTTCCCGGGGCGTGACGATCTCGGGATCGTGAGCACGCGGCTCTTCGGGTACAAGTTCGTTCGCGAGGACGGGCACACGTCGGAGGAGGCGCCGGACGGCTGGAAGAAGGTGCAGATCTTCGAGCTCGATCGGCAGATTGTGGTGAAGCGGCGGTCGCACTACGCGTAGGCTTCTGCTCGAGCGCCGCGCGCTTCACGGCACGGGGCGAATTTCGGCGAATGGCTCGCCTTCGGCTGCGCTTTATTTCGCCGAAATCCGCCCCGCGCCGCTCAGGCGCTGTCCGCGAGGCTTTGCGTGGCGCTGCGCGCTCGCGGCGGTTGGCGAGGCTGGGGGAGCTCGTAGTGGGCTGCTGGTAGGGGAGGGAGCGCCTGCGGCGCTCATTTCGGGTCTCTATGCTGAGTGGGAGCGTTCAGCTGGGAGCCTGCGATGAATTTCGTTCGTAGTGATGAAGTCGATGCCATTCGGAAGTCGCTCGATCATCCGGTGATCGATGGGGATGGGCATCTGATCGAGTACAACCCGTTGGTTCGGGATTTTCTCGTGGGGATCGCCGGCGAAGAGGTCGCCAAGGCCTTCGACCAGATGCTGGGTGGCAGCGCGCTGGCTCGGCAGGTGCCGCTCGAAGCCAAGCGCGGGCTCGGGATGACGCGCTTCGCGTGGTGGGGCGTACCGACGCGGAACACGCTCGACCGGGCGACGGCGATGATGCCGAAGCTCATGTACGAACGGCTCGACGAGCTCGGGCTGGACTACGCCCTGCTCTTCCCGACCTACGGGCTGACGGTGACGGCCCTGCCGGACGATGCGCTGCGCCCGGCTCTCGCCCGCGCGTACAACCGCTACTACGCGGAGTGTTATGGCGAGTACCGCGATCGCATGGAGCCGGTCGCGGCGATCCCCTGCTTCACGCCGGAGGAGGCAATCGCCGAGCTCGATCACGCCGCGGGAGAGCTCGGACTCAAGGCGGCGATGTTCTCCGGGGTGATCCCCCGGCCCTTCCCGGGCGCCGAGGACATCCGCGGCGCGCGCTACATCGACGCCCTCGCCCACGACTCGGACCTCGACTACGACCCGCTCTGGAAGCGCTGCGAAGAGCTCGGCGTCGCGGTCACGTTCCACGCGAGCGGGATGGGCTGGGGCTCGCGCATGTCGCGCAGCAACTACGTCTACAATCACATCGGGAACTTCGCGGTCGCGGGCGAAGCCGCCTGCCGCGCGATGTTCTTCGGCGGCGTGGCCCAGCGATTCCCGAAGCTGCGCTTCGGCTTCCTCGAAGGCGGTGTCGCCTGGGCGGCGAACCTCTTCTCGGACATCCTCGGTCACTACGAGAAGCGCAACCGCGAGGCGATCTCGCACTACGACCCGGCGGAGCTCGACCGCGGGTTGATCGAGCAGCTCCTGAAGGAGCACGCCCCTGAGCCCATCCGCGGCGCCCTCGACCGCCTCGACGACGCGCTGCTGATGTTGAGCGATCCGGACGAAGACCGGTCCGTCTCGAACGAGTTCGCGAGCGCCTGCATCGACTCGAAGGAAGACATCCGGGACGTGTTCGAGCAGAAGTACTTCTTCGGATGCGAGGCGGACGACCCGATGAACGCGATCGCCTTCGACCGGGACAAGATCCCGATGGGCGCACGGCTGAACGCGATCTTCGCGAGCGACATCGGCCATTGGGACGTGCCGGACTTCCGGGAGGTCCTGCCCGAGGCCTGGGAGCTCGTCGACGACGGCCACGTCGATCGCGACGACTTCCGCGCGTTCACCTGCGACAACGCGATCTCGCTGCTCGCGGGGGCGCGGCCGGACTTCTTCGAGGGGACGGTCGTCGAGGACTACGCGAAGAAGCAGACCGCGGGGAGCTGATCGCCGCCGCTCAGCCCGTCCGTTCGTAGGTCCAGGGCCCGCCCTTGGTCATCGTGAGCCGATGCAGCGGTCCCACGCCAGTGGGGTCGCCGGCGTCGTAGCCGTTGTCCCCATGCCACATGGCGACGGGGCCGACGCCCTCCCGGACACCGATCCGCGTCGCGAACCGTTCGGGCTGCCGGGCGGCGACGACCGACAGCGCTTCGTCGACCGAAGAGAACCTCGAGAGCTCCGAGAGCGAGACGAAGGTCGGCGGCGCGAGCTCGACCTCCTTCGCAGCCTGCCGCGCCAACACGCCGGCCGGCGAGATCCACTCGGACTCCTTGATCTCCCCGTCGTCGATCGCGACCTCGCCGCCGCGCGCGCGCGCGGCGAAGAACCAGGTCAGGAAGCGCTTCGGGGTGATCGGCGGCGGCGTCCAATGCGAGAAGGGAACCATCTCGTGGGCGTCGACCGGGAGCGCGCACTCCTCCATCGCCTCACGCGAAGCAGCGACGCGTGATGCGGCCAGGTCGTCCCCTCCCGGGATGCCGGCCCAATCGGCCTCGTCGAGGCGGCCGCCCGGGAAGACCCACATTCCGCCGAAGACGATCTTCGAGTTGCGACGCAACATCAGCGTCTCGAGCCCGGTCGGCCCGTCGCGCAACAGGATCACCGTCGCGGCGAGGATGGGCGGCGCGCCCTCCTTGCCCTCGACGGCCCACTTCTCGAGACGCGCGGCGTGCTCGGTCTGGCTCTCTTTCGTCATGCGGCGAGCGTAACACGACGCACAGGCTCGGTTCGCGTGCCCGCGCAACACGACGCGCTCGGGCGTCCCGGACGTGCGCAGGGATTAGAAGGTGCTGAGCACCAGCGCCGCGCGACCGGTTCCCACGGCGAGGTCGACCGTCCAGCCGTCACCGAGGGTCGCGTCGTAGTCCGGCGGGCCGAGCTCGACGCGCTGGCCTTCCTTCGTGACCGCGCTGACGGCGTTGCCGCCCAGCACGTTCAGGAACTCGCCGACGCCGTCCGCGACCATCTCGGGGTCGAGGTCCGAGGGCTGGAGACCGCTGGCGGCCATGGCGAGCGCCTCCGCGAACTCCATGTCCGCGACGAGCGCGACCTCGAGGCCGCGCACGCCCTTCATGTGGACGGAGACGCAGATCTCCGCGAAGTCCGGCTTCGCCTCGAAGGGCACGACCTCGCCGAGCTTCGCCTGGATGCGCGCGACGCGCATCAGGAAGCGGGGCAGGAACTCGAGCACGTACCGCGTGGCGCGGTGGTTCGCGAGCGCGTCCGGCAGGTCGCGTTCGCCGACGTCGTAGGCGGCCTGGTCCGCCTTGTAGGCGTCGAGCAGGGTGCCGAGGCGATCATCGCCCTCGATGTGTCCGAGGCGAACGAGGGCCTCGCCGATCGGCAGCCGCTGCGTGCGCTGGAGCTGGACCACCTCGACGAGCTGCTCCCGATTCAGGAAGCCCATCTTGACCGCGAGATCGCCGAAGGGGCGGTCGTGGTAGCGCTGCTCGGCGCTCACCTGGATCGCCTGGCGCTGATTCATGTAGCCCTGCTTGATGGCGAGCTCGCCCAGCGTGGGGTTCTCGTCTTCCATCAACTCGAGCGCCTGGCGGACATGGCTCGCGTCCACCTCGCCCTGGTCGATGAGGAACTGTCCGAAGAACTTGACCGGCATCAGGCGTCCTCCCCATCCGCTTCTTCGGGCTCGGGTCGGTTCGCGATGGCGACCCGCACGTTCTCGACGAGCGACTCGATCACGTCCGTGTCGAAGGGCTTGCCGAGGACCTGGCAGGCACCGAGCCGGAACGCCTCTTCGGCCTTTTGCGCGTCGCCGCTCACCGAAGACACCATGGCGACCTCGATCCACGGGTGCATCGACTTGATCGTGCGGAGGGCCGACAGGCCATCGAGCCCGGGCATCACGATGTCGAGCAGGACGAGGTCGGGCTTCGCCTCGCTCGCCATGCGGATCGCACTGGCACCGTCGCGCGCCATCCCGACGATCGCGAGATCGTCGACTTCCTCGAGGATGCGCTCGAGCTGCGCGAGCACGGTCCTGCTGTCGTCCACCAAGAGGACGTTGATCTTCCGCGACATCGTTTCCTCCGAGACTCGGTTCGTGTCCGAAACGCGAGTCGTGCCGCTGTACTTCGTCGCGACCCCACCCTCGGTTGAGTACCCGTGAGGGTCGTCGCGTGAGATTCGAATGCTCCTGCGCCGGGCTTGCGCGCGGAACGCCGGTCAGCGCCATCCTTGTTGCCGTTGATTACGAAAAGTCATAGAGTCCGCGGCCTTACGGGCTCGCCGTCCCTCCCGGGACGACGCCTCCGACCCCTCTGACGCGGCGCTGCCGGTTCGTCGGAAGGTCGAGAGGGCCAAGTCCGGAGAACTGCCAGCCAGACCCGACCAGGGATGCCTCGAGCGTCCGGGTCGACCCCTCGCGCCCCCTTCACTACGTGCCCTCGGCGGCATGGCCGGGGTCGTTGCGAGCCGGTCGCCCGACCGCGGGGGCTCCTCGTTCGGCGCAGCGCGAAGCGAGGGACGCACCGGATGCGATTCTACGAATACGAAGCCAAGGCGCTGTTTCGGCGCCACGGCCTCCCGCTCGGCCAGAGTGAGTTGGTCGGGCTCGACGACGCGGCTTCCCTAGGAGAGAGGGCCCGCGAGGCCTTCTCGAAGATCGAGGGCCCCGTCGTGCTGAAGAGCCAGGTGCTCTCCGGCGGGCGCATGAAGGCCGGTGCCGTCAAGTTCGCCGACACCGCCGACGAGGCCGCCGCCGCGGCGGAGGCGATCGTCCCGGTCGAGGTGAACGGCCAGAAATGCCGCTCGCTCCTCGTCGAGGAGAAGACGCCGATCGCCCAGGAGTACTTCGTGGCGATCACCTGGGACGGTCGCGCCAAGCGCCCGGTCTGCGTGTTCTCTGACATGGGCGGCATCGACATCGAGGAGGTCGCCGAGACCCACCCCGAGCACGTGTCGAAGACCCACTTCTCCACGATCCGCCCCCTCACTCCGCGGATCGCAAAGGAGGCCGTCGCCGCCACTGGCGTGACGGGCAGCGACCTCAACAAGCTCGCGCCGATCGTCTTCAACCTGATGAAGATCTTCCTCGAGTACGACCTCACCCTCGCGGAGATCAATCCGCTCGCGAAGCTCGAGGACGGACGCTTCATCGTCCTCGACGGCCACATCGACATGGAGGCCGAGGCCCGCGGTGACCACAAGGCACTGCTCGCGGAGCTCGCCATCGGGGACGACGAGACCCGCCAGGCCCGACCGCCGACGCAGTTCGAGCTCGACGGCGCGAAGGTGAACGCGGCGGACCACCGCGGCGTCGCCGGCAACGTCGTCGAGTTCGACGGCGACCTCGGGCTCGTGATCGGCGCCGGCGGCGGCTCGCTCACCCTCTTCGACGCGGTCCGCAACCACGGGGGCAAGCCCGCCAACTACTGCGAGATCGGCGGCAACCCCTCGATGTCGAAGGCCAAGGAGCTGACGAAGCTGATCCTCTCGAAGCCCGGCGTCGAGAAGATCGCCGTCATGATGAACGTCGTCTCGAATACGCGCGTCGACATCGTCGCGCGCGGCGTGATCAAGGGCTGCCTCGAAGCGGGCAAGGACCCCTCCCAGACGATCGCGATCTTCCGCATCCCGGGCGCCTGGGAAGAGGAAGGGTTCAAGATCCTCGAGAAGTACGGCGTCGACTACTGCGACCGCAGCGTCTCGATGTACGAAGCGGCCGGCCGCGCCGTCGCGAAGATGCAGGCCTAGGAAGGGAGCTGCGAACACCATGTCCATCCTGTTGACCAAGGACACGCGCTTCATCATCCAGGGCATCACCGGACGAGAAGCGATCAACCTCACCCGCGAGAACCTCGACTACGGCGCCAAGATCGTCGGCGGTGTCACGCCGGGCCGTGCGGGCCGCGACGTCTACGGCGTGCCGGTCTACGACTGCGTGCGCGATGCCGTGGCGGACTACACCCGAAGAGAGGGCGGCACGATCGAGGGCTCGATCGTCTCGGTGCCCCCGAAGTTCACCCACGACGCGATGGTCGAGGCCCTCGAGAACGGCATCAAGCTGATCGTCGTCGTGACGGAGAACGTCCCGCGTCGTCAGGTCGCCCAGGCCGTCGAGCTGGCCGAGATGCACGGCGCGAGGATCATCGGTCCGAACTGCCTCGGCATCATCTCACCCGACGAGTGCAAGATGGGCGGCGTCGGCGGTCCCGCCGCGAACACACGCCAGGCCTACAGGAAGGGCAACATCGGCGTGATGTCCCGCTCCGGCGGCATGACGACCGAGATCGCCTCGACGCTCACGGCGGCGGGCCTCGGCCAATCGACCTGCGTGTCGATCGGCGGCGACGCGATCGTCGGCACGACCTACGCGGAGCTGATGCCCTTCTTCGAGGACGACCCGGAGACCGAGGCGATCGCCATCTACTCGGAGCCCGGAGGCCGGATGGAGGCGGAGCTCGCCGAGTGGGTCGCCGAGAACCACTCCCGTCTGCCGATCGTGGCCTTCATGGCGGGTCGCTTCATGGACGAGATGAAGGGCATGCGCTTCGGCCACGCCGGCACGATCGTCGAGGGCAAGGAAGACACGACCGCCGAGAAGATCAAGCGCATGGAGGCGGCGGGCATCTCCGTCGCCGAGCGCATCGAAGAGATCCCCGACCTGATCCGCAAGCGCCTGGCCGAGCGCCCCGCGCGGAACAAGAGGTAATCGTCATGCCCGGAGAATTCATCGACGTCATCGTCGACGCGGAAGTCGCCAAGGACAGCGAGATCGCGAAGAAGCTCGAGGAGGTCTGCCCGGTCTCCATCTTCGCGGCCGAAGCGAACGGCGTCCGGATCGACGAAACCAACCTGGACGAGTGCGTGCTCTGCGACCTCTGCCTCGAGGCGGCGCCCGAGGGCAAGATCCAGATCATCAAGCTCTACGACCAATAAGGTCGTTCCCGCATCAGGAGATCCCAGTCATGCGAAGCGCGAAAGACTTCTTCCAGCCGATGGCGCTCGGTGCGCCCGAGCCCCTCCGCGAGATCCCCTTCAAGCCCTCGCGGATGATCCACTTCTTCGATCCCAGCAACGCCAAGATGGCGACGAAGATCCCGGACATCGCCAAGAAGTGCGACGTCCTGCTCGGCAACCTCGAGGACGCGATCCAGGCCGACAACAAGATCGCCGCCCGTGAAGGCCTCGTGAAGATCGGCAACGAGACCGACTTCGGGAACTGCCAGCTCTGGACCCGCGTGAACAGCCTCGACTCGCCGTGGTTCCTCGACGACGTGATGACCCTCGTCGAGGGTCTCGGCAACAAGCTCGACGTGATCATGATCCCGAAGGTCGAGGGCGCCTGGGACATCCACTACGTCGACCGACTCCTCGGTCAGCTCGAAGCCCGCTATGGCCTCGAGAAGCCGCTCATGGTCCACGCGATCCTCGAGACGGCGCTCGGCGTCGCGAACGTCGAGGAAATCTGCGCCGCCAGCCCGCGCATGCAGGGCCTCTCCCTCGGCCCCGCGGACCTCGCCGCGAGCCGCCGCATGAAGACGACCCGCGTCGGCGGCGGCCACCCCGGCTACATCGTCCGAACGGATCCCGATCCGTCGAACGCGGACGCGCCGCGCCCGACCGCGCAGCAGGACCTGTGGCACTACACGATGGCCCGCATGGTCGACGCGTGTAACGCGAACGGCATCCTCCCCTACTACGGCCCCTTCGGCGACATCAAGGACACCGTCGCCTGCGAGGATCAGTTCCGAAACGCGTTCCTGATGGGCTGCGTCGGCACCTGGAGCCTCCACCCGGTCCAGATCGACATCGCCAAGAAGGTCTTCTCGCCGCCGGTCGACGAGGTCCTGTGGGCCAAGAAGGTCATCGACGAGATGGGCGACGGCACCGGCGCGGTCATGATCGACGGCAAGATGCAGGACGATGCGACGGTCAAGCAGTGTCGCGTGATGGTGGAGCTCGCTCGCATGCTCTGCGAAGGGGATGCGGAGCTGACGGAAGCTTACGGGTTCTAGCGTCGCGAGGCGGTTCGGGTCGTTCGTCGCGCGCTTCGCGGGACGGTGCGCCCTGCGGCGAATGGCTCGCCACCCGTTGGCGATTGCATGGGGTGCGCGAGGGCGCATCGCTGGGATCGCGTGGGCTCTTTGGGCGGAGTGTGGCTGCGCTTTATTTCGCCGCAGGACGCCCCGACCCGCTCAGGCGCTCGCGTTCGGGTAGGACCGTCTTTGGCGGGCTGGATTCGCGGGCTTCGTTGGTCGGATCGGGCTGGGGGACGCATGCGGGTGTAGCGGGTTCGTGTTGGGGGGCGGCTTGCTTGGGCGACTGGTGGTGTCGGGCGCGAACGTTGGGCCGCGCCTACGAAGCTCGCGTGGGACGACGCGCGCGAAGTGCCGACACGAGCGCCGTGGCGGGTCGGGGGCGACTGCGGCGAAATAAAGCGCAGCCCGATAGCCGCCCGCGGAAGCTCGGCCACCGCCCCTCCCGACCCGATCGCCGGGGCGCAACCCTCGCTGTATCGGGTGAGCCATTCGCCGCAGGCGCCACCGTCCCGCCACGTGCGCGGCTTCTAGCCACACCCCCCCGCACCCCCGAGTTGCCGTAGGCGCAGCGATCGTCGACCGTACGGAGGCGCGCAGAATCGCGGGGGTCGGATCGGGACATGAACGTCGAATCGAGTGAGGTCGGGGCCTCGCGCGTGCGCGTCGCGATGATGGGGTTGCTGGCCCTGACGATCATGATGCCGGTGACGCTGCCGGTGCCGATCCTGCGCGAGCTGGTCGGGGAGCGCTTCGCGGTCTCGGAGCTCGCGACTTCGCTCTTCATGTCGATCAACATGATCGGCGCAGCGATCGCGGCGCCGTTGGCAGGCGCCCTCGCGGACCGGATCGGACGTCGCAAGCCGCTCGTGATCGCGGCGCTCGGGGTCGATGCGCTCTGCTTCGTCTCGATGGCCCTCGACATGCCCTTCCCGGTCTTCATGGGCATCCGCTTCGTCGAAGGCTGCGCGCACATCTTCGCGCTGTCGCTGCTGCTCTCGATCTCGGCGAGCCTGGGCGGGGAGCATGGGCGCGGACTCACGATGGGGGTGACCGGCGCGGGCATGATGCTAGGCGTGGCGCTCGGCGCGCCGGTCGGTGGCGTGCTCGGCCGGGTCGATCCACTCCGGCCGTTGATGACCGGCGCCGTGCTGCTCGTCGGCTCGGCGCTGCTCGCCGGATTCGCGCTCCTCGATCCCAAGAGCGCCGAATCGCGACCGGGCGCGGGCGAGATCTGGCGCGCGATCCAGCGACACCGATCGATGGTCGCGCCGCTCGTCTTCGCCTTCGCCGACCGGTTCACCGTCGGCTTCTACACGACGACGTTCTCGCTCTTCGCCTCCGGCCTCCACGGCGCGGACCCGCCGCGAGTAGGCCTGTGGATCTCGGCCTTCATGCTGCCCTTCGCGCTGCTCTCCTTTCCATTCGGCGTGCTCGCGGATCGCATCTCGAAGACCGCGCTCCTGTGCGGCGGCTCGGCGATCTATGGCGTCCTCACCGCGAGCCTCGGCTTCTGGCCGACGGCGTGGATCGGACCGGGCATGGCGGTGATCGGGATGTCCGCGGCGGTGATGTTCGTGCCGTCCATGTTGATGACGACGGACCTGACGCCTCCGGAGATCCGATCGACCGCGCTCGGGGCGTTCAATACTGCAGGAAGCCTCGGCTTCATCCTCGGGCCGATGACCGGCGGCCTGGTCAGCGAGGCCGTCCGTGCGAGCCACGGCGCCGCCGCAGGCTACCAGGCGGCCTTCGGGGTCGCGGGGGTCGCCGAGATCCTCTGCGCGGGCCTCGCATTGCCGTTCCTCCTGCGCCTACGGGCGCAGGGGCTCACCTCCTAGGGCGCCCAGAGGGGCCTCCAGCGCGGCTTTTCGGGTACCGATAACTCGGGTAGGGTCCGCCCTCCCCTCGTTCCCAGGAAGCTCGATCGTCATGACGCCCCCCGCCCATCGCCAGAGCCAGGGCCGCATCCACCCGGTGCTCCTCTCCGGCGGCTCCGGCACCCGCCTGTGGCCGCTCTCGCGGCGGGCCTACCCGAAGCAGCTGCTGCCGTTGACCGGCGAGCACACGATGATCCAGCAGACGACCCTGCGCGTCGCGGACGCGAACGCCTTCGCGCCGCCGCTCGTCGTCTGCAACGACGAGCACCGCTTCATCATCGCCGAGCAGCTCCGGGAGGTCGGAGTCGACCCCCAGGCGATCGTGCTCGAGCCGATCGCGCGGAACACGGCGCCGGCGATCGCAGCCGCCGCGGTGATGGTCGAGCAGCACGATCCGGACGGGATCCTGCTCGTGCTCCCGTCGGACCACGTCATCCGTGAGGCGGATGCGTTCCTCGCGGCCGTCGACACGGCGGCCGAAGCCGCGCGCCGCGGCTCGCTCACGACCTTCGGGATCACGCCGCAATACGCCGACACCGGCCTCGGCTACATCCGCCAGGGCGCGGCGTGGTCGGACCTGCCGGGCGCGGCGGAGCTCGCGGAGTTCGTCGAGAAGCCCGACCTCGAACGCGCAGAGCAATTCGTCGCGAGCGGCGAGTACGCCTGGAACAGCGGGATGTTCGTCTTCCCGATTCGGCCTCTCCTGTCCGAACTCGAGCGTTTCGAGCCGGATCTGGTGGAGGCCTGTCGAGCGGCGGTCGGGTCGGCGACGCAGGATCTGACCTTCACACGCCTCGACGCCGCGGCCTTCGAGAAGTCGCCCTCGATTTCGATCGATCACGCCGTGATGGAGCGAACCGATCGCGCCGCGGTCGTGACGGCGGACATCGGCTGGAACGACGTGGGGTCCTGGAACGCGCTCTGGGAAATCGGCGAACGAGACGAGGCCGACAATGTGACCGCCGGCGACGTCGTGCTGCGCGACGTCGAGAACACCTACGTCCGATCCGAGGGGCGATTGATCAGCGCCGTCGGCGTCCGGGACATGGTGATCGTCGAGACCGCGGACGCGCTCTTCGTCGCACCGCGCGACCGCGCTCACGAAGTGAAGGACGTCGTCGGCGAGCTCGATCGTCGCGATCGCAGCGAGTCCGACCTCCATCCGCGGGTGTTCCGACCCTGGGGCGACTACGAAGGCGTCGCGGCCGGCGACCGCTTCCAGGTCAAGCAGATCTCGGTGAAGCCCGGCGAAAAGCTCTCGCTCCAGATGCACCACCACCGCGCCGAGCACTGGATCGTCGTCGAAGGGACAGCGAGGGTCACGAAGGGCGACGAGGAGATCCTCCTCACGGAGAACCAGTCGACCTACATCCCGCTCGGCGTCACCCACCGCCTCGAGAATCCGGGAGAGATCCCGCTCACGCTGATCGAGGTGCAATCGGGCTCCTACCTGGGTGAGGACGACATCGTCCGCTTCGACGACATCTACGGTCGCGAAGAGGAGTCCTGAGCGGCGCGAAACCGCCGCCCGGCGCGCCGATCGGTCCGAGCGGCCGAACGATCGACCCGGGATCTGTGGCCGGTCGCGGCGGATCGTGGACGCGAATGCGGACGGGCCGGTCCGTTCACGCGCGGCGAGATGCGTGTTTTCACACCCGGATCGAGCCGATTCCGGCCGAAAGTCGCAGCGAATTCCCCGATCGAGAACACCCGCAGTTGGATCGTAAATTTCCCGCAGGTGGCCGGTGTCGGATTCGACAAACCTGCGACATCCAAAAGGAATCCCGAAAAATCTCCCCTTTCTGAT
Organism: uncultured Spirochaetaceae bacterium; assembly: GCA_964488255.1. Lineage (GTDB taxonomy): Bacteria > Myxococcota_A > UBA9160 > UBA9160 > UBA4427 > UBA4427. Next base: position 115,482 of record CAZAUR010000021.1, read on the forward strand.
AGAGCCTCATGATAGGATGCTCCTGCATCGGGATTTCTCCGTACCTGCGGACCCGCTGCATTCAGACCTTGGGAAGGGTTGATCATGCGATTTCTCGCTGTTGTTGTTTTTGCACTCCTCGCGACGCTCGGCTTCGTCTCAACCGCTCACGCCGCGTTCTACGGAACGTCGTCGGGCGCGACCGTCACCTGGATCGACGTCCAGGACCAGAACGGGCTCTTCGGCGCTCCGTTCACGTCCACGGGCAGCGACACCATCGACTTCAGCCCGAACGCGTTCCAGGCCGAGTGCCCGCTGAACCCGGCTTGCGCCGGCGGGATCCTGACGATCGATGACACGCTCACGATCACGATCCAGTCCGATCCCGGCTTCGGCATCGACGAGCTGGTCTTCTCCGAATCCGGCGACGTCAGCCTCCAGAGCTTCATCGGCGCAATTGCCGCGACCTCGGTCGGCGCGACGATCTTCATCGACATCTTCGAAGTCGACGGCGTGGCCATCAACCAGATCAACCACAACGCGCTGCTCGTGTTCGACAACGACTCGTTCGAGAGCTTCGACGAGGGCTACGGCACCTACATCTGGAACGGTGGCATCAACATCGATCTCAATGCCGTCCTCGCGAACG
>CAZAUR010000022.1:0-113254 GCA_964488255.1 uncultured Spirochaetaceae bacterium
TGCGCCGTTCGGAGAGGGGATGTACGCGGTGCCGATTCGTGCTCTGTGGGAGACGGTGCGGGACGACAAGACCCGATCGACTGGTTGAACGCCGATCGGGCCTCGTCCCGGGCCAATCGCCGCAGCGTCGGAATCAAAGTCAGAGCGAGAGTCAGAGCCGGATGCTGACGATCTCGCGCACGGGGACGACTCGGCGATCGAAGGTACGCAGATCCTTCGCGAGCACCACCTGCCGTCCGTCCTGGATCTCGACTCGTTCGACCCGGAGTTCCAACACGCGTCGACCGGCATCCGATTCGACGAGGCACTCGACCGGTCTGCGGTGCTCGGCGGCATGCGCAATCTGCCGAAAGAGCTCTCCGGCATCGAGCTCGGGAAAGTCGCCGGCGCTCGTTTGCGCGAGCGAGGAATCCGTGCTTCGGCCCGGTCGCGACGAAGACGGTTCGGAATCGATCCGAACGACCACTTCTACTTCATCGCGCCCTTTCCCGAGTCGCAGCTTCTTGCCAGGGAACTCGATCGGCGCGTTCGCGAGACCGCGACGACGCTCATCGAATGCGAGACCCATCGCGCCCATTCTGGCGAGGAGCTGCTCGCCGCTCGGCGTACATCGATTCATTCCAGCCGAATCGTTCGCGAGGGCGATCAGTTCGACGACGGTGTCGGCCTGTTGGACGATCCGGCGCCGCCATTTCTGCTTCAATGCGAGGAACGGAGCGAGGGGAAGGCCGGCCGCCCGCATGGCATTGAATCCATCTCGATCGATGGGGTCGAGCTTCCGCGCGAATCGATTGAGCTCGCGGGCGGCCTGGGAATCGAGCTTGGCCAAAGCGGGCGCGAGCTCGGAGAGTTGCGCGATGTCCGAGTCGGAAATCGGCGCAGAGGATCCACTCTCCACGAGTTTCTCGCGCAGATCTTCCCCGAATCCCCGAGCCTTCGTGGACTCCACGCGTGCGCGCAATGCCGAGTCGCCCGCCGGCTCGAGGGACCAGGGTCGCTCGCCGAGGTCGAGGTGCATCGGGCGATCGCCCTCGTCGAGCCAATCCTCGTCGTCCGTCCAGTCGTCCCGACGGACTCGATCTTGCTTCGCTTCGAGCACGGGCGCATCGCGCTGGGCGAGGGCCTCGGACATCGGGTAGTGCAGCGAGGCATCGGTCGCATGCTCGGCGAGCGCTCGCTCGATCAGCGCGCGAGGGGTTTCCGGGTCGAGCTCCAGGACGCCCGCCATCGGCGAGCCGATGAGATGCGGCGCGAGTATTCCCTTCTCGAGCGCGGGGTGTAGGTCACTCCCGATGAACAGGAACCATCCCCGGGCGATGCGAGCAGGGCGAGTCGCTTCCTCCCACTCCCCGACCAGCTGAAGCACGTTCGCGGGAACCGCATGACGCCCCACCGACTCGAGCGTGCCGGCCAGCTGCCCCGGCGCGAGCCCGGCGACTCGGCCGCGGGCAACGGACTCCGGCGTGATCCGAAACGTGAGGACTCGATCGACCTGCCGGAGCTCGCATCCGAGCGACACCACGGCGACCACTTCGGGATGCGCGGCTGGGCCGAGCATCACCTCGAGATTTGGCGTCACATGGCCGTCTCCCGTGCGCTCGGTGGGCGGTGAGCACTTTCGCAGCCAGTCGTCGTCTTGCGATTGGTGATGATCGAACGAATCGATCATGGCGATCGCGTCCTGGAGGTAGTCGAAAATCGACGTCGTGTCGGACTCGAGATGGAATCCCTTCTCCACCTGGGACGTTCCGCCCCTTTGGTCAATGAACCCGCGAACGCAGGCACGCAACAATGCATCGTGGGAGAACCACTCGCCGTCCTCGAGCCAGGAATCGAGATTCAGCTGGATCGGCGGGGCTCCGTCGCCGTCGCGTTCCGACGGAGGCGTCCCGTCGATCATCCGCTGCGCCCGCGGTACGAGATTCTCGTCGCGCGCACCGAGGTATCCGCGCTCGATGGCCGTCTTCGCGAGGTCGAAGACCTCGTCCGCCGGGCACCCGAGCCCCTTCGCGAAGCGCTTGAGCGTCGTGCGATCCGGAGCACCGGCGTTCGTGAATCGCAATCGCCGATGCGCGGTCAGGCCTGCGATCGCGAGGATCCGATTCTGCCTGGAGTCCGTCGCGATCGACTGGCTCTTGGACTGGAGCGTATCGGGGAGCGCTGGCAGGCTGATGCCCCGGACCCGTGCTTCGAGGATCGGGAGCGTGTCGCGGTAGACGGCGATCGCGTCCAGCTCGCCCGAGTCGGGCGTCGCGAGCGGCACCGCGAGCATTCGATTGAGCAGGAGCGCGCAAGCGATGTGGGCCTCGTCGAGCTCGCAGCCGCTTCGCTCCGCGACCAGGATCTCGAGATCGTCGAGCTGAATCGCACCCCCCGCCTCGACCAACGCTTCGAGGGCCAGCAGACAAAGGCCGGGCAGCTCGGCCAACCACGCGTCCCACCGCTCGCCGTTCATGAGGTGGTTGCGGAGCAGCGTTCGCTTCTGGGGCAGGCCCCGTTCCTTCGCCGAAGTTCCCACCAGCACGCCGAGGGTCGCATCGATGAACTCTTCGCCGAAATCCTCGAGCGGTACGCCGAATCCGCCGGAATCCTTCGCCCCCTTGCTCCCCCCTCGCTTCCTCTTAGCCATCCCCTTCGCTCCAGTCCTCGATGTAGAAACGATACCCCTGTTCCGTGAGAAAGAGCTGGCGCTTGAGGGCGTGTTCCTGCTCCACGGTATTGCGCGTCACGAGCGAATAGAAGCGGGCGCCACCGGGCTTCGGGCGCAGCAGCCGGCCGAGTCGCTGGGCCTCTTCCTGGCGCGAGCCCATGCTGCCCGAGAGCTGGATCAGGACGCTGGCGTCGGGCAGGTCGATCGCGAAATTGCCGACCTTCGATAGCGCGAGGCTGCGAATTTCGCCCTGACGGAAGGCCGAGTAGATCCGCTCCCGCTCCGCGTGCGGCGTGTTCCCCGTGATCAGCGGAAGGTCGAGCTCGTCGGCTGCCGCGCGCAGCGATTCGAGATAGGTGCCGAAGACGAGTATCCGCTCGCCCTCGTGTCGACTCGCGATTGCGGCCAATGCATGGCGCTTGCGCGGATTGGCCGCGGCGATCTTCGGTTGTTCCATCAGCGTCGCGCGCGCGTATTCGTCTTCCATCGCGGCGTCGAGCGGTACGCGCACCTCGAAACAGGTCGCCTCGGCGATGTGCCCGGAGAGTTCGAGCTCGCGCCAGGGCACGTCGAAGCGCTTCGGGCCGATCAGCGCGAAGACGTCCCCTGCACGACCGTCCTCTCGTACCAGGGTCGCCGTCAGGCCCAATCGGCGACGGGCTTGCAGCTCCGCCGTCAATCGGAAGACGGGCGCGGGGAGCAGGTGCACTTCGTCATAGACGATCAATCCCCAGGGCTCCGCCGCCAGTCGGTCGAAATGAACATGGCGGGTCGGTCCCTCTCCGCCGCGACGCGCGAGCATCGAGTAGGTCGTGATCGTGACCGGTCCGATCTCCTTGCGCTTCGCGTCGTAGAGTCCGACCTGATCCTCGGAGAGGCTCGTCTTGCTCGTGATCTCCCGCTTCCACTGCGACGCCGCCTCGCGACTCGTGACGATCACGAGCGCGCGCGTGCCGAGCTCGGCCATCGCCGCGATCGCGACGACGGTCTTGCCCGCTCCGCAAGCGAGCGAGACGATCCCGTGGCCGCCGGACGCCAGGAACGCGTCGACCGCGGCGCGCTGGTACGGGTAGAGGGAGAAGAGATCCGAACGCAGCGCGATCTCGCAAGGCGCGCCTTCCACGAACCCGGCGTGATCCGTCACCGGATAGCCCATCCGCAAAAGCACCTGCTTGACGCGTCCGCGCTCGGCTCGGTCGAGCGTGAAGCCGCCCGGACAGGGTCGAAGGATCTCCGCGGCGCGACGATCCGCTTCGAGCCGCGAGCGTACCAGCGGACTCTCGACCGAGAGCCGCAGGCCGTGCGCGTCCCGCTTCAGATCATGGAGGGCGCAGATCCCGTGACGTCCCATGCGCTCGGCCACTTCGTGCTCGACATGCTCGGGGACCGGAAAGCGGCTGATCGAGCGCAGGCCTTCGATCACGGCCTCGGGCTTCATGCCGGCCGCCGCGGCATTCCAGAGCGAGAGATCGGTCACGCGATAGGTATGGACGTGCTCGGGCGATTTCTCGATCTCCGCGAAAGGGGCGAGGGTCTGCCGTGCCGTCTCGTATGCCGGGTGATCCACCTCGACGAGGACGGATCGGTCGCCCTGCACGACGGCGGCGGGATCCTGGGACAAGCTCTCCATCTCTGCTGCCTTTCGCCTCCTGGGTGAGCCGTTCTTCGGGTTTCGCACCACTCACTCCCGGCCATCGTCACCCGGCATGATACGCCGCATGAACTCGTCGAAGAGGGGAGCATTGAAGGCCGTATCCCCATGGCTCGGGCTCCGGATCATACCCTTCGAAATCAGCTTACCCCGTGTGGGACCGAGCGAGGTGACCTGTCGTCCGAGCTCATTCGCGATGTCACCGGAGCGGTGCGGACCGGGCCCGGGCTCCGCCATGGCACGGAGATACCTCTTCTCGCTCGGCGTGAGACGGTCGAAGCGGACACGAAAGAAGCTCTCGTCGAGTGCTGCGATCGTGGTCGTCGAGGCGTGCTCCACGTCCGTCACGGAGATGGGGGACTCGTCGGCGGCATCCCAGGAATGCTTCCCCCACTCCTGGAGGAAGTACGGGTACCCACGCGTCTTCTCCAGGACCGCTTCGAGCGCTTCCGGCGCGAACTCGGCGCCCTCGGCTTCGGCCGGCTTGGACAGCGGGGACCGCGCCGCCTCTCCGGCTGCCTCGATCAGGACCTGAAGATCGCGTTCGAGGTCGCCGTTGTCGGCGAGGCCCGGCTCGGGCTCGAAGTCGAGGCCCACCTCGATGTCGTCGTACTTGACCTTGAGCGCCTTGGCGAAGCCGGCGAGCGCGCGGAGCCCCCGCTCCGCGACCGTCTTTGCACGCTCCAGTCTGGAGAGTCGAAGCAGAGCCTGGCGGAGCTCCGGGCCGGCAGGGCTGGAAGTGAGCGAGATTCCAGCGCTTCGAGTGGGATGGTGTGAATGCCTGACGGCTTACTGCCGCTGGCCCCGCCAAGAAGCTCTTCCGTTCGACGAGCCGGACGAGCCGGACGAGCCGGACGAGCCGGAGACGGCGACCCAGGTAGGAGGCCATATCGGCGAGTATATTGCCGACTGTCAGGATATTCGGCAACGATATGGCCAAATGGACGGATGGCGAGCCGCTACCCCCGCTGGGTTCTCATCTCGCGGCCGCCGCGTCCTGTTATTCAGCCTCCGCCATGATTCGCGCCAGGGTCTCCGCGAGCGAATCGATCGCGCCCCGATCGGGCAGCGTCACGGTCAGCGTCGGGCGTCCTTCGCCGTCCGCCCTGAGACACGCATCGAGTTGCTCGCGAACCGAGCGGGCCAGCTCGCGCGATCGCGGCGACTCCTCCACAGGGACGACGTCCGAGAGGAACCGGAACGCCGCGCCCAGCAGCTCGCCGCCCGCCTGGGAGACCCGCGCGCGCCGTGTCGCGTCTGGCTCCGGCCGAGCCGGCGATTCTTGCGCGGCGGGCTTGCGTCCGAGCAGCACTTCGAGCCGCTCGCGCAGCTGATCCACGCCCGTCAGCATGTCGACCGCCTCGACGTCGGAGTCCGGATCGAGCACGGCGTCGGCGAGATCCTGCTTGGCCGAGAGCGTCGAGAGGAGGTTCTCCTCGATCGTCTCCGCGGTCACGAGCAGGAAGACCTGGACCGGGCGCGACTGCCCCATGCGATGGGCGCGCGCGATGCGCTGCTCGAGCACGGCGGGATTCCAGGGAAGGTCGACGTTGATGACCGTGTTGGCGGCCTGCAGGTTCAGGCCCGTCGAGCCGGCGTTGGTCGTGAGGAAGAGTCGGCACGCCTCCTCGGTCTGGAACCGACTCACGAGCCGCTGGCGTTTCTTCTGGGGGACCTTGCCGTCGAGCCGGACCCACTCGATGGCTTCCGGTACCGAGTCACCCGACCGGCCCGATCGGTGACGCCCCTTCGTCGCGAGCCGCTTCTCGAGCCGCTCCTCGATCAGGTCGAGCATCGTCGTCCACTCGGAGAATAGGACGATCTTGCGGCCCTCTTCCTGCAGCAGCCCATCGATCAGCTCGTCGAGGCGTTCGAGTTTGCTCGAGTACCCGGGGCGGACCTTGTCGACGAGCGTCGTTCCGTCGGCCGCCATTCGGCACATGAGCAGCGCCCTCTGGAGCCGCAGCAGGTCCATCTCGCTGATGTAGGGCTTCCGTGCGATCTGGCTGACGATGCTCATGTGTCCGGCGTGCAGGTCCGCCTGCTGTTGCGTCGGAGCCAGGCGGATCAGCTCGGTGGACCGCGGAGGCAGGTCGCTCATGACGAGCTCGCGCGTGCGGCGCAGAAGGATCGGTTCGAGCGACTTGCGAAGCGCACCGAGTTCCTCGTAGCCGACGACGGCGCCGCGTTCGTTCGCACGTCGGTGTTCGTTGAAGAAGCGGAAGGCCGGGCCGAGCAGCCGCTCGTCGACGAGCTCGACGACGGAGTAGAGCTCGTCGAGTCGATTCTCGAGCGGCGTGCCCGAGAGTGCGAGCACGAAGGGAGATCGCAAGGCCTTCACGACCCGCGTGGTCCGCGCCTCCCAGTTCTTGATGCGCTGGGCCTCGTCGACGATCACGAGATCCCACGCAACGCGCTCGATCGCCGGCACGTCACGCAGGACCTGCTCGTAGTTGCAGATCGTGAAAAACGCGCCGGACGCGTACTGCTCGGCTCTCGCCTCGGCGCCGCCGAGCACGACTTGCACGTCCGCGTCGGCGAATCGTTCGATCTCGTTTCGCCACTGCGCCTTCAGAGACGCCGGGCAGATCACGAGCACGCGTGTTATGCCGGCCTCGCGGCGCAGCAGCTCGGCCGTGCCGATCCCCTGAATCGTCTTGCCGAGTCCCATGTCGTCGGCCAGGATCGCTCGGCCCGCGCCGACGGCGAAGGCGATGCCGTCGAGCTGATAGGGGAGCAGCTCGACGTTCAACAGGTTGCGACGGAGCGGATGACGTGCCGGATTCGAGCGGATCTCTTGAACCAGGCCCTGCATTCGATCGCGATGGAGTCGCTGATCGATCAGCTCGCGGGCGTCGGGGTGGACGTGCACCTCGACGCCGAGTCGGTCGAGTCGCCGCAGCCGCCGAACCAGACCGGTGATGTCGTCGATCGGCCGGTCCAGGAGTGGGCGAACGATCTTGTCTACATCCGCCGGTACGGAGCGGGTCGGTACGGCGAGTCTCAGACTCGCGCTCTCCCCATACTCGACGTAGAGCGCGAAGCGCTTGCGATGATAGGGGCGTCTGCGCTGGGCGGCGGTAGATCGCCGCTTCACCTTCCTCTCGACATGCAGGATGTGTTTGCACGTCCCCAGCGTGTTCTTCCGGAAGTCGGGGCACGCGCAGTAGGACTCGCCCCGTTCCCAGCCCCGGAGCGCGACCTTGTAGGTGCGTCCCGAGCCCGCGCTCGTCACGTGATAGTCGGTCCAGAGCCGCTGGGGCTCTTCCGAGCGAACGCGCATCTTCTCGTGCTTCGCCCGCTCCGCTCGATCGGCGAGGGCACGCTCGGTCGCCTCGCTCGCGGAGAGCGCGCCGATCGCGACCCGCTCGGGGGGCGGTTCCGCCAGGCCGAGGGCGGTCTTCTCTTCGAGCACCAGGGAGAGCACCGCGGCCGCATGTTCGCAGCGAGCCCTCGCGCCGCCGGATTCGACACAGTCGCAGGTCGCCACCAACGCGTCGATGTCGCCATCGAGTTCGAGAGAGACCCGCGCGGCACCCAGATCCAACGAGAGGCGCTCCGCCGTTCGAGCGATCTGGGTGTCGACGTCGATCTCGAGACTCCCGCCACGGGCGAGCAGCTCCTTGGCGTTGGGGCCCAGCAGCCGGCAGGCCTGCGCGTAGGTGAGGTGGGAGAGACGGTCGAACAGGGTGATGCGGCCGGACGTCGGCTTTCGAGTGGACACGAGAAGAGTCTCCGCGGCTTCGAGCGAGTTTGGGATGCGTCAACCCGTTGGCACCGAGATTTCCGGCCCCGGACGCGTCGCCAACCCTACCGAGCCGGCGGGCGGCGCGCAGACGCGCCCGGAGGGAGACGCCCGAGCCGCCCACCTCTTGGCGCGCCGGCGGCGTTCGATACGCTCGTGGACCCCATCGATCACGGCCGTATCCGCCCTCTCGGCCCGGTGGCGGGCCCGGTCCCGCGTGAACGACGAACGACGCATGAACGCACGGTGAAGTCCCTTGCCCCCCGAAGCCACCCCTTCGATCACATCCGACGTTGCGGCGCGGTCCACGACGACGGCGAAAGCCGAGCGCTGGACGCTCAATCGTGCAGGCATCGTGAACGTCTACCAGTACGGGAACGAGACGCTCGACTTCGGAGGCGGACGACTGCTGCTACGTGGTGTGAACGGCTCGGGCAAGTCGACCGCGATGAACATGCTGTTGCCCTTCCTGCTGGACGGCAACACGCGGCGGATCGACGCCGCGGGCGAGCAGTCGGGCGTGCTGCGCTCGTGGATGCTGTCGGGCCGCGATGAGGCGCAGCCGCAGGGCTATCTCTGGATCGAGCTGGCCCACGGCGATTCGACCTTGACCTTCGGCTGCGGCATCCGCGCCAATCGCTCGACCGAGCGCGTGACGACCTGGTGGTTCATCACGGAGAAGAGGCCGGGCATCGATCTGCACCTCGTCGAGGGGCGCGTCCCGCTGACGGCCGACAAGCTTCGGGCGGTGATCGAGCCGGGCGTGGTCTACAGCCACGACCAGCGCGCGGCCTATCGCGACGACCTCTGCAGGCGGCTCTTCGGAGGCGCCGACCTGGATCAGCATCTCCACCTTCTTCGCATCGTGCGCAACCCGCGCGTGGGGGACCGACTCGATGCGGACTTGCCACAGTATCTCGAGGATGCCCTGCCTCAGCTCTCGGAGGCAGCGCTCGATGACGCGGCGAAGCCGCTCGAGGACCTGGAAGAGCATCGCCGCAACGTGGCCGATCTTTCTCGCACCGCGGAGGCACTCACGGCGATCCAGGACGTCTACCGCAGCTATGCGCGAACCGAGCTGCATCGCATCGCGGCCGACGTGCTCGACGCGGTCCGGCACCACGACCGGCGCAAGCGTGCGGAGACGCGCGGCGTGGAAGCGCAGCGGGCGGCACTCCAGCAGATGGACGAGGCAGCGGCGACGAAGGAAGAGCATGAGCGCCAGATCGTGCGGCTACGCGAGGAGATCCGCTCGCTGGAAACGAGCGAGGCGTACAAGTCCGGGGCGCAGCTGAACGACCTGCGGAGCCATGTCGACTCTCTCGATCGAGCCGTCGAGAGTGCCCGTGACGAGGCAGCGCGCCGCCATCAGGCGACGGAGCACGCACGGGCAGCCGTCGCGAAGGCGCATCGAGAGACGGACACCGAGCACGATACGCTCCGCGAGCGCCTCGGGCGTCTGAACGACGTCGCCGCGAGCTGTGGCCTGCCCGCGCGTCCACCCGGCATCCCGTCGGTCCCTATCGGAGCCGAGAGTGGCGATGGTCCCGAGGTGCCATCGGACGGGATGGACGCGGCCGCGGCCGATCACCAGCTCGGCGATCTGCGCGGCATGGCGCGCCAACGCCGCGAAGACGTGCACGAAGTCGAGGACGCGCTCGGGAAGGTGGACGTCGCCGAGCGGTCGCTGCGCGAGGCCGAGCAGCGCGCGCATCAGGCCGGCGAGGCGCATTTCGCGGCGACCGGGGATCTCGATGAGGCTCGCCTCTCGTTCCAGACGCATATCGCGCGTTGGGAGGAGGCGGCACGTGCCTGGCTGGACGCGCTCGATGGGCATGATGCGTCCCATGGGCTCGGCAATCGGGAGGCGCCTACGGAACTCGGTGACTCCGTGAGCCGGGTGGTGCTCGGAGAATCACTGACGCCGCCGCTCCGAGAGCGCATCGATGTCGTGCTCGGGCGACATAACGAGGCGAAGGCCCGATGCGACGCGGCGCTCGAGCGGCACGACGAGACCGTCACAGAGCGGCAGATCCGCGTCGATGAACTCGCCGCGAAGGAAGTGGCCGATCCGCCCGCGCAAGTCTGGCAGGAACGCGGCCCACGCGCGTGTCTGGCGGAGCTCGTGGACTTCGACGACGCACTGGACGCGGAGGAGCGCGCCGGTCTCGAGGCCGCCATGGAGGCCTCGGGGCTGCTCGCTGCGGAGCTGTACGAGGATGGCACGCTCCGCCTGGCCGATGGTCAGCTGGTGGCCGACGGACGTGGCGACGAAGCGCCCTCGCCGCTCTCGCGTCTCCTGCGCGTCGACCTGGCGGACGACGCGCGCGCCCGGACGAGCGCGACGGTCGTCGAGCGCGTTCTGCGGAGTATCTCGTGTGACCCCGGCGCGGAGGCGTTCCAAAGCGTCGTGACGACGGTCGGAGAGTTCCGGCTCGGGGCGCTACGTGGCCGTCACTCCAAGCCGCGCGCGGAGTACATTGGGGTCGGTGCGCGGCGTGCCGCGTTGGAGCGCCAACGGGCCGAGGCGGCCCTGGCCCTCGAGCAAGCTCGTGAGGCGCGCGATCACGTCGCCGCGCAGGTCGAAGCGCTCGAAGCCGCGATCGCGGAGGCGCGTGCGCTCATCGAGGCGATTCCCGCCGATCGCGAAGTGATCAACGCGTTCGCGCGCCGCGAGCAAGCCGAGCGCCATATCGAGCGCGCCGCGCAGCGCCTGGCCGCGTGTCGGGCCGAACGAGAAGCGGCGGATCAGGAGCACGCCCGCTCCGTCGATCTCGCGCATCGCACGGCCACTCGGCTCTCGCTGCCGCGAACGCGAGACGCGCTCCGCCAGACCCACGCGAATCTCGAAGCGATCGCCAGTGACAGCTCGGAAGCGCAGCGCGATCTCGTTCGCCTCACACGAGCGGTCGAACGCTGGCGCGCCCGAGGGATCGATTGGCAACTCGCGCTCAGCGATCAGCAACGCAGCGAACGACGCTTCGAAGCGCTGAGTGGAGAGCGAGTCGAAAAGCAGGCCCGGCTGGCCGCCCTCGAGTCGACGATCGGCGTCGAATACGCCCGGGTCGTGGCCGCGATCGGGGCGGGCCAGAAGGATCTCGAGATCGCGGAGGCGAGCTTCGAGCAAAGTGAGAGGCGGCAGCTCGACGCGAGTGCGGAAGTTGCCGCGACACGCGAGCGACTGCGAACGGCCATCGCCGAGCGCGAGGAGGCCCACCAGCACTGCGTCCGAAAGCTCCCCCTCATGCGGGGGGCTTTGACGGTCGCGGGCCTCGTCGAGGCCGCGCTGAGCGCTCCCGAGGCAGACGCCTCGGCCTCGGTCGAAGCGGGCGCAGAATCGGCATCGGCATCGGCATCGGCATCGGTATCGGCGCCGTTCCCGACGGTCGACGATCACCCCGACGGCGCGCGACGCCTCGCCGAGGCCGTTTGCAACCGGGTGCCGGACCCCGGGAGCTCGACGACCAGTGCCGATGGCGTTCGGCAGTCTCTACGCCGCCGACGCGACACGCTCGGCGCAGGCTGGGACGCCGAGGACCACCAGCCCGATCCACTGCTTCCTCTCCGTATCGACGTCACCGGACCGCTCGCGCCCCAGGTCCCCCTTGCCGAAGCGACCGCCGCCGTGAGCGAGCAGCTCCGCACGATGACGGGCCTGCTGTCGGCGAAGCAGGATCAGGCGCTGCGCAACCTCTTGCAGGGATTGGTCGCTCGCGAGGTCGCGGAGAAGCTGCACGCCGCCGAGGAGTTGGTCGAGGCGATGAACCGGCGGCTCTCGACCATCACGACGACGCATGGGATCGGCGTGAGCCTACGATGGCGCCGCCGCGACGATCTCGAGGACGATCTTGCGCCGTTGGTCGCACTCCTCGCCAAGCCGCCGGATCTGCGCACGGCCGACGAGGACACGGCGCTTTCCGGGGCGCTGGGCGAACGCATCGACCAGGCCCGCCTTGGCGATCCGGATCTGCCGTATCGGGAGCTGATCGCGCAGGTGCTCGACTACCGGAGTTGGCATCGCATGCAGGTCCTTCTGCGTCGTCCGGGCCAGAGCGCCGCCCGGCTCACCCGACGCACCGCGCTCTCCGAAGGGGAGAAGAAGATCGTCTCTTACCTACCGCTCTTCGCAGCGGTGGCGGCGTCTTGTGATGGGCTGGCTGAGAGGGCTCCCGCCGCGCCGCGCTTCGTGCTGCTCGACGACGCTTTCGCCAAGGTTTCAGAGGACAACCACGCAAAGCTCTTCGGGCTGCTGGTCGAGCTGGATCTGGACTTCATCGCCACGAGTGAAAGGCTCTGGGGGACCCACGAGACGGTGCCCGAGCTCGCCATTACAGAGGTGATCCGCGATGCCGAGCTGGGCACGATCATGCTCGAGCACGCTCGGTGGGACGGACATCGGCAGGAGCTGTCGTGACGGCGTCTGGATCGCACACGTCCGCGCAGGAGCCGGCTTCCGCGTCTCGAGCCGACGAATCTTCCGCGCTTCTCGATCCCTTGGTGAACGTCTCGATCGATGACGACGGCCGATCGCTCTTCCGCTATGTGGTGGGCGAGGAGTGGATCGACTACCGCGCGATCATGGCGGTCTTCGCCGGTACGTTCTTCTCCGAGTTCACACCCGAAGAGGTGGCGAGCCGTTTGGCCGACGCCGGCCATTCGCTCGACGCGGCGACGGTGGGTGACCGGCTCGAGAGCCTGCGTCGCTGGGGCAACTTGACGGTCTCGTCCGCCGTGGGCAACCCGAGCAGCCTGGCCGAGTACTACCGACGGCGTAACCGCTACTTGATCACACGCGCGGGACAGGAAGTTCACCAGGTGGTCGAGGGCGTCCTGACCCGGGTCGATGAGGTGCGCGACGTCTCGACGGGCCGGCTGCGCGCGCTTCAGGACGCGCTCGATCGGTTGACCCGGCTCGATCCGGCGGCCGGCGATCCGAGCGCGCTGGCCGATGCCGTAGGGGCCGTTTTCGATCCTCATGAGGCCTTTACGAGCGAGATCACGCAGTTCTTCGCCGCGATCAACCAATGGCAGAGCCGGTACGATCTGACTCCCGACGAGCTCCGATTCTTCGCGGAGGTCCTCGTGGGCTACGTGGGCGAACGCCTCGACGAGATCGAACGCGCCTCGCGACCGATCGGACAGCGACTCGAGGCGCTGGCGCCGACGTTCCCGCTACTAGCCGAGCGGGCGAGCCACGGGTTGGCGAGTCGCGTCGATGCGGCGGGGCTCTCCGGCAGCATCGCGGTCAGCCACAGGGCGGGCTCCCGGGTCGACGACTGGGAACACCTGTGCGCGTGGTTCCTGCGTCGACCGGGGCGCCCGTCGCGGATCGAAACGCTCACCCGCGAGGCGATCGCGGCCGTGCGCACGCTGACCTTGAACCTGACTCGCCTGTCGCGATCGGGCGTGGGCGCGGCGTCGCGGCGCGCCGATCTTCTCCGGCTCGCGCAATTCTTCGACAGGGCGGATGCCGACGCTCTTCCTCAGATCGCTGCGGCGGCCTTCGGTATCGGGCCCGCCAACCACTATGGCGTGGTCGCTGAGGATGCTGACGATCCCGTGTCCACGGCCACCTCGTGGTGGGACGCGCCCCGAGCCCGCGTGCCCGTGTCGATCCGCGAGCGGGGCGAGACCACGAATCGCGGGAGCGCGAGTCCCATCCCTGATCGCACCCGGGAGCGGGAACTGCTGCGGCGACGTCGAGCGCAGGAACGCGCGGCACTCGAGCGGGTCGACCACGAGCTGCTCGACATCCGCGCGCTCGACGGCAGCATGCTCTCCGCGAGCGCTTTGATTCGCCTGCAGTCACTGGTATCCCGAACGCTTGGACGACTGGGCACGCGTGCACTCGTGGTCGAACAGGGCGATCGAGCACTCCTCTGTCGAATCGAGCGCAGCCCGGGTCGGCACACCCGAGTCCACTCTCCTGCCGGCGTGCTCACTCTTCAGGACCTGACGATCTCGATCGCGCCCCGCCTTGAACGGGAAGCGGCTTCACGGGAGCCCGCGGATGCCGTCTGACCATCATCCGCAGGCGATGTTCGAGCTGCGCGAGTGTGCGCGCCATCTGGTCCAGCATCCCTTGGTGTGCAAGGAGCACGATCCGGATCTCTTTCGCTTGCTGCGCAGGCACGAGACCGAGCTCGATCGTTGGTTCACGCAACGACTCGGGTATCGCCTGCACGTTGATGCCGACACGGCTCGGCTCTTCAAGACGGGCGCCGTTCCGGCGCATCGGCGGCTGCGTGCGCGAACGGGGCGTGCCTTCGTGCCGCTCGAGTACACGTTGCTCGCACTCGTGCTCGGGGCGACCGCCGCGGGGCCGGCGGTGATCAGTCTTCGGGATCTCGTCCAGCAGGTCCGTTCTGCCGCGGGTGAGGCTGAGATCGCCGTCGACGACTCTGCGGCGACGCGGAGGGCGCTCGTTGCAGTGATCCAGTGGATGATCGAGCAGGGGCTCGCGGCCGAAATTCATGCGGGAGTGGACGCCTATGCCGGTGACGCCGCCGCCGATGCCGTGCTCAGGTTCCGGCCCGATCGCATCGTGCTGCTCTCGCTCCCCGCTCTGGTCGGGGCCGAGAGCGCGGAAGAGTTGCTCGCCCGGGCCGAGCGCAGGAACGCCACGCGTCAGTGGATGCGCTGCCGCCTCGTCGAGGAGCCGGTCCTGTACCGTTCTGATTTGAGCGAAGCGGAGTGGTCGGAGCTGCGGCGGCGCCTGGGCGAGGAGGCGCGGGTGTTCGAGGAGATGTTCGGCATGACACTCGAGGCGCGCGCCGAGGGCGTGGCCGCCATCGATGCGGCTGGAACTTTTTCTGGGCAGCGCTTCCCCGCCACGGGGACCGTGGGTCATGCGGCGCTGCTTCTGATCGAAGCGCTTCGGGGTCGCGCAGAGACGACGATCGAGTGGGTCGAACTCATTGATCGGGTCGAGGAGCTGGTGACCGTGCACCGCCGCGGCTGGTCGAAGGACCTGGTGGCGGCGCCCGAGCGCCTCGCCCGCCAGGTCGTGGAGCTGCTGGTCGAGTTGCGGCTGGCGCTGCGTGTCGAGCTGCCGGACGCCGATGTCGGCGTCGCGGACCAACCCGGCCAGGCGAGGGTCGGGTTTCGGCTCTTGCCGGCCGCGGGGCGCTTCCTCGCCACGCTCCCGGAAGAGGACGCGGAATCCGACGAACAGGTGTCCCTGTGGTGAGCGTCCCGGACTCGCTGGCGTCGGGTGAACTCGACGCACTCTGGGAGCGGGTTCGGGATCGGCTCGAGAAATCGGGTGTTGCCAACCGCGGACGGTTGCACACTCCCGAGCTCTCTTCGCCGGGGCGGCTCGTTCTTCAGTCTCTGATCGACCGCCGCCCTGGCGCCACATTGAATCTCGGTGTTCTCGAGGTCGGCTTGCGCAGACTCGGCGTGGGGGAAGATCTGCCGACGGCACTCGCAGCACTGGGTTTTCCGGTTTCGAGTGAGCCGGCCGATCGTCGTGCGGAGCGCGCGGAGCGCCGCCTAGCACATGAGGTGGCCCGCGCGGCATGCGACTCCTGGCCAGAGCCGTGGGCAACTGTGTGGATCGATGGCGTGATCCGAGCGGGTGTCCTGCGCGGGTTCGACGCCGACCAAGCGAGTAGCCTCGTCGGACAGGTTCGACGGGTGCTCGATCGACTCGAGCAGAGTCCGGCCGGGCGTATGAGCCGGGTCGACCTGGCTGCGCAGATCCTGGGCTCCTCCCACGCGCTCGATACGGGGACCCGTCTCGAGGCTGCGGTCACACGTGCCTTGCGCCTGAATCTCGGCGAGGACGAGGCCCGCGGTCTCTGGGAGCAGGCGGGCGTGCATCTCGATCTGACGTCGGCTCCGGTACTGACCTGGAGCATCCCATTCAAGAGTGACTGCCGTCTCGCGGCTCTTTCGACCACAGCTGCTGCGTGCGGGATCCCGCTCCATCTGAGCCGGTTCGCTCTGGAGCACCACCCTGCCCAGGTGGCGCGCGATACGCCCCTGCTGGTGGTCGAAAATCCGCGGATCGTCGAGGCGGCTGCGCAGGCTCGCTCGTCTACGCCCGTGATCTCTACGAACGGGCAACCTTCTTCTGCTGTGCTCCTGCTGCTCGCTCAACTGAAGGAATCGGGGGCCGCGCTCTACTACCACGGCGACTTCGACACACCCGGACTCGCCATCTGTGCGCGGATGACGACCTTGGGACTCAAACCGTGGCGCATGAACGCCGGCGACTATACCAAGGCGCTCGACGCCGCCGAAGCCGAGGAAACGCAGCTCCCGCTGGACACGCTGGAGCCGGGTCCCACACCGTGGGATCCCGCCCTTCGCGACCTCTTCGACCGCGAGCGTCGCGTCGTGCACGAGGAGCGGCTACTGCCATCGCTCATCGAGGCTCCGCTCGTGCGGGGGTGAAACCCGGGCGGAGACCGCTGTCGGTCCTCAATATTCGTCCGGTAGGCGTCGCGGCAGCGATGCGCGCGGGCAAAGAGATTGACACGCGGTCGCGCGTCGCTCATCGACATGATGAACTCCACCGCCATTTGAGGTTCGGCTCGAGCATTCCGGCCGGTACGGTCACGCCAGAACCTCGTCGTTCGAGTTCGCCTCCTGGCTTCGCGGGAATCCCTACCCGGCGCGCCAAGCGGCTATTCTGTCAAGAGCAGACAGGAGCGATTCGAACTTGAACTGGGAAGCCATTGCCGCGATCGGGGAAGCCGTCGGAGGCCTCGCAGTCATTGCGTCCCTGATCTATCTCGCCGTTCAGATTCGCCAATCTCGGCAACTCGAACGCGCTGCCAGCATTCGAGAGATGTTTGCAAAAGGCAGCGACATGGTGGGCTATACGGCCCTCCACCCGGAGAAGCTCGAGACGATCAGGCGAGGCGTCGCCGATTTTTCCGGGCTCTCCGTCGAAGAGATCGACATCTTCAACGGCTGGGGCGTCCACTGCCTCGTGACCGTCGAACAAGCGATGTACATGCGCCGCGACGGACTCCTACCCGAGGCCTCCTGGCGCGCGTTCGAGAACTACGGCCTGGCCATCATATGTTCCGCAGGCGGCTCGGCATGGTGGTCGACCTACAGCGGTGTCATCGGCCAGGAATTCGTGATCGCCCTGAATGAAGCTGCAAGCCAGGCGGAGGATGAACGTCCGTCGATTTACGACATCCATCCGCATTGGCAGTACTGAAGACGGGTTCGGCCCGACTCCCCCCACAGCCACTCCCCCCAGGCAAACCGCCGTACCCGCCGAGACGCCGCCACTCTTCGCTCTCCCCGCTTCCGACTCCCGGGCACTAAGGCGTCACCGTTTCAGTATCGCGCCCCGACCGAAGCACCCTACCCGGGAGCGCCCCCGTGTACTCCCCGTTAGTCACGATCGGCGTGCCACCGACCAGCACATGGTCGACGCCGATGGCGTCAGCGTAAAGCCGCCCTGCGCCGGCCGGCAGATCGTTTCGCGTGTAGACCGGACCCGACGCGATCGTATCCGGGTCGAAGACGACGAGGTCGGCCAGGTACCCCTCCTCGACGCGACCGCGATCGCGCAGGCCGAAGAGTCGCGCGGGCTTCTCGGTGATCTGGTGAACCGCCTCTTCGAGGCTGATCAGACCGAACTTCCGAACGCCGTCCGAGAGCAGGTGGGTCGTGAGCGCGAAGGCGTCGAGCATGTCGAGGTGTGCGCCGGCGTCCGAGGCGCCGAGAAGGGTGCGGTCGTCTTGCCAGAGCTCGGCCCTCTGCTTCCAGGTCGCCTCGTCGTCGCCGATGGGCTCGGGCATGAACGAGGTGCGCAGATCTTCCGAGAGGGCGAGGTCGAGCAGGGCGTCGAAGGGCTCGGTTCCGAGCTCGGCGGCGATCTCGCCGATGCGCCGCCCCTGGTGCCGTTCGTTCGCCGCGGTGAAGACCTCGTCGACCTGCATCTCCTCCCACTTTGCGAAGCTGCGCAGGATGCCCGACTCCTTCGACTTCGCCCCGCGGTCGAGCGCCGCGCGGACTTCTGGATCGCGCAAGCGCTCCATTCGTTCGGGGATCGGCAAGCCGATCACGTCGGCCCAGCCGGCGAAGGCATCGAAGATGAAGCCGGTCACGAGGTTGATCCGCACGCGCGGCGGCGTCGCCATGATGAGCGCGACGACCTCGGCGCCGCGTTCGCGCGCGTGGTCGCTGGCGGCGAGGCGCGCCGCGACGCCCTCCGGGTCGGCTGCGTCCGCCGAGAGCACGTTCCAGTTGAGCGGGCGGTTGGCCGCCAGCGAGAGATCCGTCATCAGCGCACGAACCTCGTCCGTGAAAGCTGCAGGACCGGGCAGGAACTCGAGGCTGGTCCCCGGGTGGTCTCGACAAACACCGGCCAATGCCACCAGCTCCTCGCGGCTAGCGTGGCGAGACGGCACCGGCCGGCCGTCGCCATCGTTATGCGCCGGCGAGACCGCCGTGGAGAAGCCCATTCCGCCTTCGCGCAAGGACTTCGCGAGCAGCGACTTCATGGCCTCGAGGTCGGCGGGAGAAGCCTCTTCGCCCACGGCTCGGGGTCCCATCACAGTGCGGCGAATCGCGGAGTGCCCGACCATGAAGCCGGCGTTGATGGCGAGCCTTCCTTCGAGCAGGCCGAGGTATTCGCCGAAGGAACGCCAGCTCTACGGCACGCCCTCGCGAAGACTCTCGAGCGGCATGCCCTCGACCCGGGCCAGCATCGGCATGAGGTAGGACGCCGCCTCGTCGGAGAGCGGTGCGATGCTGAAGCCGCAGTTGCCGCCGAGCACGGTCGTGACGCCGTGGTAGCACGAGGGTGAAAGCGTCCCGTCCCAGAAGACCTGGGCGTCGTAGTGGGTGTGGGGGTCGATGAAGCCGGGCGCAACGACGCGCCCGCGCGCGTCGATCGTCTGCCGCGCTTCCTGCGGCGCGTCGCCGACCGAAACGATCCGTCCGTCCCGAATTCCGACGTCGCCTCGGCGCGAAGGCGACCCAGTGCCATCGATCAGCTGGCCACCTTGAATGAGGATGTCGAGCATGAGGCCTCCGCGGTGTCGGGTTCCGCGAGTATAGACGGAGGCGGTCCGACGCGGGGCGAGACGACTTCTGTGTGGGCGCGTTGACAAGGTTCCCGACGCCCACGTAGATTCGAAGTGATCGGGACCCGGGAGGTCGCAGATGAGTTTGCAGGTCGAGCGTCAGGCGGGAGCGCTGGGCGCGTACGTGACCGGCGTCGACCTGTCGAAGCCCGTGGAGGACGCGACCTTCGAGGCGCTCCACGACGCCTTCCTGGAACATCACGTCATCTGCCTGCGCGACCAGGACATCACACCGCAACAGCAGCTGGACTTCTCCGCGCGTTGGGGGCCGATCTTCCACCATCCCTACGTGCCTTCGATCGATGGGTACCCGGGGATCATGGAGGTCTCGGATCCGCATCCGACGACCGTCGTCTGGCATTCGGACACGAGCCATACGAAGGCGCCGCCGCGCATGTCGCTGTTGCTCGCACGGCGGGTGCCCGAAGTCGGCGGGGACACGATGTTCGCCAGTCAGCACGCCGCCTATGACGGCCTCTCTCCCGCGATGCAGCGAATGCTCGACGGCCTCCGCGCAGCCCATGAGGGAACAGAGCTCGCGGACGAGGCGGGCGTGCCCCGGGCCGTCGTCGAGTCTTTGCACCCCGTCGTGCGCCGCCATCCCGACACGGGGCGGCCCGCGCGCTACGTCAATCGGGACTACACGAAGCGCTTCGAAGGCATGACCGAGGAGGAGAGTCGACCCCTGCTCGACTTCCTCTACGCCCAGGGCTGCCGCAACGAGTTCACCTGGCGACATCACTGGCGGGTCGGAGACCTGCTGCTCTGGGACAACGCGAGCGTGCAGCACATCGTGGTTCCGGACGTCGAGCCCGGCGAACGATCGCTCCACCGGGTCACCATCGAGGGCGAGCCGCCGATCTAGGTCAGAGGCTCACGCTCGATCGAGCTCGCGACCTATGTTCCATGCGACGAGGCGGCGGAGCAGCCGACTGCGACGGGAGGAGAACGCGTATGACGATCCATCGAGCTGGCCTGACGTTCTGGCTGCTGTTGTTGTCGATCGGATGCGGGATGGCGGCCGCGCCGCCGCTCGAGCCGACGAGGTCGCCGGCGATCGCCACGGTTCCTGATGAAGCGGGCCCGGATCCCTGGACCCACCTCGACTTCCAGAATGATCCCGACGCCTTCTCGTTCGCGATCGTGACGGATCTGCAGGGCGGCTATCGGGCGGGGGTCTTCGAGGCGGCCATCGAGAAGCTGAATCTGGTTCGTCCCGAGTTCGTCGTGAGCGTGGGCGATCTGATCGCGGGCTACACCGAGGACGAAGCCGAGATCCGCGCGCAGTGGGATTGGTTCGACGGTCTGGCTGACGGGATCGACGCTCCCTTCTTCTATACACCCGGCAACCATGACTTCAGCAACGAGGTGATGAAGCAGATCTGGCACGAGCGTCACGGTCGCGACTACTACCACTTCGTCTACAGGAACGTCCTCTTTCTCGTGCTCAATACCGAGGAGCCGCCGATCCCGAAGGATCCGGAGATGGAGGCTTTCATGGGAAAGATGCGCGAGCTGCGGGAGACGGATCCCGAGGCGATGGTCACGTTGATCACGGAGAACGTGAATCGCACGATGCCCGGGATCGGAATCAGCGACGCGCAGGTGGCCTACTTCGAAGATGTGATCGCGGCGAACCGGGGCGCCCGTTGGACCTTCCTTCTGATGCACAAGCCGGCGTTTCAGGGCGACGGCAATCCGCAGCTCAACCGGATCACGGCGGCCCTCGGCGATCGACCGTACACGGCGTTCGCCGGCCACATCCACAACTACCGACGATTCGAGGTCGGGCCCCGGGTGCACTACCGCCTGGGATCGACGGGTGGATCGACCCTGCCGCTGCCGATGGGCAACATGGATCATTTCGCCTGGGTGACCATGACCGAAGCGGGGCCGACGATCGCGAACCTCGTCCTCGACGGAATCCTCGACGACCGCGGTCCCACTTCGCCCGGGGATCGGTTGTGGAGGTTGCGGGAGGAGCCGGCCGACGTCCGTTGATTCGTCCCGGCACCTTGCGTGCTGGCCCTACTATCCTGGGCGACGCAGCGCGAGGGAGGCAGCTCGATGGGTGATTCCACTGACGGCGACGAGGCTCGGATCGAAAGCTGGGCGCAAGCGATCTTCGAAGCCCAACGAGATCACTTCCAGATCCCGGCACCGACCAGTGAATTCGGGCCTCTCTCCGTCGACCAGGCCTACGAGGTCCAGGCGCGCGTCGTCGCCTTGCGTGTCGAGGCGGGCGAGCGCCAGGTTGGCTGGAAAGTCGGAGCCACGAGCTTCGCCATCCTCGAGCAGTTCAAGGACATGATCGACGGGCCGAGCTACGGGGCGCTCATGAGCGCGACGACGTTCAGCGATCCCGAGTACGTTCGCGCGGGCGACTTCTTCACGATCGGACTCGAGCCCGAGATTGGCGTGGTCCTCGACAAGCCCCTGCGCGGACCGGGTGTCACCAATGTGGACGTGCTCGGTGCGGCCGCCGGGGTCGTCGCCGCGGTCGAGATCCTCGACGGACGGATAGAGCCCGATTCGGGAGGCGGCCTCTCGGACGGAACCGCGGACAATGCCTGTCACGGCGCCTCGGTTCTGGGGACGCTCATGCGCCCGGCCCGCGGCTTCGACTTCATTCACGAAGGGGCGGTCGCCCGGAACAACGGCCGACTTTTCGCGAGCGCGTGCGGTGCCGAGGCATTGGGGAACCCCCTGTCTGTCGTCAGCTGGCTCGCGAACGAGCTCGCGAAGCACGGACGCCAGATCGAGGCGGGGCAGGTCATCTCGACGGGTTCCCTCACGAAGGTGCTGCCGGCCGAGGCCGGCGATGTGATCGAGATGTCGTTCTCGAACCTGGGCTCGATTCGGTTCGCGATCGAGGCCTAGCGTTTCGAAAACCTTGTACTCAAACCTGGCGACCGATCACTACCGCGGCCCCGCGCATCCGCGCCTGAATCGAGAGGAACGACGTCATGCCTACCCGTTCGACCTGTTTCCGAAACTCTGCAAGACGCACGACGCGTCTCCTGGTCTTCGGCCTGATCGCCTCCACCGCTTCTCTGGCCCAAGCCGCCAACCAGGGCCTCGGCGCCGCCGACGCCGCGATCGCCGCCTGGTTCGAAACGCCCCGCCCGGTTCGCAACGTCCAGCCCATACCGGGCGAGGAAGTCACGATCCTCCGCTCCTTCAAGATCGAGAAGGGCACCTACGACGAATTCCATCGCCGGAGTCGCGAGGAGGTCTGGCCCTTCTTCGAGAAGATCGGCGCGCGGGTGATCGGCATGTGGCAGGTCGTCCCCGACGCTCTGGACGCCGAGAACGCGCCGGAATACGACGAGGCGATCCTTCTCACGCGCTATGCGAGCCTCGACCATTGGCGAGCGAGTCGGCGCGGCATCGACCTCGGCGGCAACGGGCCCGACGCGCAGGCCCTCGCGGCCGCCCACAGCTACCGCCAGAGCGTCACGCTCGAGACGACGTTCAAGGTGCTCCGGGGCCGGCCCGCCGACAACGGGCCGTACTTCATGCCCGCCTTCGAGGAGTGAAGGGGGTCGCGTCGCGCGGCGAAGCGCGATCGCCTCCGCTGCGCGAGAATCCGCAGAACGTGATCGATCTACGCAGCGATACGGTGACCCGACCCTGTGATGGGATGCGGCAGGCGATGAGCGAGGCCGTCGTGGGCGACGACGTCTTCGGCGAGGATCCGACGGTCAACGCGCTGGAGGCGCTCGCCGCCGAGCGCACGGGGAAGCCGGCCGCGTTGTTCGTCAGCAGCGGGACCCAGAGCAACCTGCTGGCGCTGATGAGTCACTGCGATCGCGGCGACGAGTACATCGCCGGGCAGGACGCGCACACCTACCGATTCGAAGGAGGCGGTGCGGCGGTGCTCGGCGGGATCCAACCGCAGCCGCTGCCCTTCAACGAGCGCGGCGAGCTCGACCTCGACGACGTCGCGCGGGCCATCAAGCCGGACGACTTCCACTTCGCGAAGACGCGGTTGATCTGTCTCGAGAACACCCAGGGCGGGAAGGTGCTCTCGTTGGACTACATGCAGCAGGCCGCGGAGCTCGCTCGATCCCGTGGGTTGAATATCCATCTGGATGGCGCGCGGGTATTCAACGCGGCCGTCGAGCTGTCGGTCGACGTGCGGGAGATCGCCCAGCACTTCGACACGGTCTCGATCTGCTTGTCGAAGGGGCTCGGCGCGCCGGTCGGGTCGGTGCTGGTCGGCGAAGCGGACGTGATCCAGCGCGCGCGCCGGATGAGGAAGATGCTGGGAGGTGGCATGCGTCAAGCGGGCATGCTCGCCGCGGCGGGGATCTTCGCGCTCGAGAACAACGTCGATCGCCTCGCCGAAGACCATGCGAACGCCAGCGCGCTAGCGGAGGGTCTCCGTTCATTGCCGGGGTTCGAGCTACGCGAGGCACCTCAGACCAACATGGTGATGTTGAGCGTCACCGGAGACCGGATGGGATCGCTCATCCCCTGGCTGGCCGAACGTGGTGTCCGTATCTCGGGGGGGCGCTGGGTCTGTCACAAGGATGTGAGCGAGCCCGACGTCGAACGGGTGATCGCCTTGTGTGGCGAGTTCGCCGGTTAGTTCGGCATGCCCTCGCCGGTTGAATCGTCCATGTCCAGGTCCACGACCTCCGCCGTCGACGCGCATCATCATCTCTGGGACCTCGGCGTCGCGCACTACGCCTGGCTGCATCCGAACCCGAACGGCGATCCCTTCCCCGGCTTCGAGAAGATCTGCCGCGACTACACGGTCGCGGACTATCGCGCGGAGATCGGCGGACACGGCATCCTGAAGTCGGTCCACGTCCAGGCCGAGCACGACGCGAACGATCCTGTGCGCGAGACCGCCTGGCTCCAGGGGATCGCCGATGATCCACGATCCGGTGGGTTCCCGAACGCCATCGTCGCCGGCGCCGATCTGGCGCGCCCGGATGCGGAGGCGGTCCTCGAGGCGCAGGTGAGTCACGCGAACGTCCGCGGCGTCCGGCAGATCCTTAGCCAACGAGCGACGGCCGCCTCCGGTAATCCTGCGGAGACGGCGCTCGCCTCCCGCGCCGCGCAGCTCCAGGACGAGCGCTGGCTGGAGCAGTTCTCGCTCTTGCGTCGCTTCGACCTGTCTTTCGATCTGCAGCTCTTCGCCTGGCAGCAGGAGGAGGCGAAGACGCTCCTGCGTCGCCACGACGACACGCAGATCGTGTTGAACCACACGCTGATGCCCTTCGATCGTTCCGACGACGGGATGGCCCTCTGGCAAAGCGGCGTCGAATTCTTCGCCGCTCACCCGCACGTCGTCCTCAAGATCTCCGGACTCGGCATGGCGCCGGGCGGTTGGGATGCCGAGCTGAACCGGCGCTTGGTGGTCGAAGCGATCGAAGCCTTCGGAACGGACCGCTGTCTCTTCGGCAGCAACTTCCCGATCGACGGGCTCACCGCGAGCTACGCCGCGGTCTGGGGCGTGTATCGCGATGCGATCGCGCCGCTGTCCGAGGACGAGCAGGTCGCGATCCTGCGCGGCAACGCGGAGCGCGTCTACCGGATCTGATCGCGAGGTCGGGAAGCCGGTGCGGCGGCTGCCCGCACCTCGCGCCACATTGCCCCTTCGCCCCTTCGCCCCTCCGCCCGCGTAGGCCCGCGCCGCCGATTCCGCGGCCGGGAATCGCACCTTCCGTGAACCGCTTCACGGAGCGCCCGCCCCACGCGACCGAGACTTCATTTGTCGCTCGAGAATGAGCGCGAATGAAGCGGGACGGCCCGCGCTGAACGAGGAGGGTTCTCGATGGCACGGATCAGCGAATCAGGACACGGAAGATCGAACCGCGCACGCCGGACAGCGATCCTTCACAGCCTCGTCCGCGCGACGCTGCTGCTCATCACGTTCCTCGGCGCCGGCACGGCGGGCGCCGCGAACTTCAACGTGAACTCGACCGGCGACAGCGGCGATGCCACCCCGGGCGACGGCACGTGTTGGACCGGCGCCTGGGTGATGGTGGGCCAGTTCGGCGTCTACGAATGCACGCTCCGGGCCGCGATCGAGGAGACGAACTACTTGTCCGGAGCCGACTCCATCGGCTTCTCGAGCCTGCTCAATCCCAACGTGTACGGCAACGTGATCATCGCCCCGTTCTCGGCCTATCCGGTGATCACGAGCCCGCTCACGATCGACGGCACGACGATCCCCGAGTATGACGACGCCGACCCGAACGCCTTTCCGGTGATCGTGCTCGACGGAAGCTTCCTGGGCGGCAGCGCCATTCCCGGACTGACCCTCGGCGAGACCGCCGACGGCAGCGTGGTCCGGGCGCTCACGATCATCGCGTTCCCGGCGCACGGCATCTCCCTCGGCGGGGCCGACTCGGTCCTGATCGAGGGGAACCACATCGGCCTCGACCGCGGCTTTCGACCGGACGGCAACGGCGGGGCCGGGATCTACGTCTACTCGTTCTCCACCTCTCCGACGATCGGCAAGGAGCTGGACCCGCTCACCGGCTTCGAGGGGCGACCCAACGTGATCTCCGCAAATGCGACGAGCGGCGTCGTGATCCACGGCAACGGCGCCGAGGTGGCGGGCAACCTGATCGGGGCCGATCCGACCGGCAACGCGGTCAGCTCGATCTGGGGCGCGCTCGGCAACGGGCTCCACGGTGTCGAGGTCGTCGGAACCGCATCGAACGCGACGATCGGAGACGCCTATCAGCTTCCGTTCACCAGCGTGTGGTACACCGGAGGCAACGTCATCGCGGGCAACGGCCAGAGCGGCATTCGTATCCAGTCGAACCAGTCGGGGATCGCGGTCCATGCGAACCAGATCGGCGTGGGCGCGGACGGCACGACGCCGCTGGGGAACGCCGCGCACGGAATCCTGATGGAGACCGCATACGACACGACCATCGGCGAATACGTCGGCACCGGCGTCGGTCTGAACCCGGCCCGCGGCAATCACATCGCCCACAACGGAGACATCGGCGTCCTCGTGAGCGGACACCGCAACGCTGTCCGCGGCAACGTGTTCGGCTCGAACGGTCAGCTGGCGATCGACCTCGCCGGGAACGGACCGACGGCCAACGACTACCTCGACGAGGACGGCGGGCCGAACTGGCTGCAGAACACGCCGGTCCTCGACGCCGGAAATACCGCCTACGACGCTCTCGGGAGCGTCGTCTACGCGCGCTACCTGGTCGACAGTTGGGGCGACTCCGCCTATCCGCTCGTGATCGACTTCCATGTCGTCGGTCCCGATGGCGTCGAGCCGGGGGCCTGGATCGGCTCGGACATGTATGAGTGGCCGAACGCGACGCTCGATCGAGACGTGGCCTTCACGCCCGCCGTTCCGCTCACGGGCAGCGAGACCATCGTCGCGATCGCGACGGACGCGGACGGAAACTCGAGCGAGGTCGGCAACGTGGTCCCGCTGCCGGAGCCGGGGCTCGCGACGGGGCTCCTCGCGTCGATCGGTTGGTTGGCGCTGGTCGGGCGTCGGCGGGACGACGGCCTCGCGACTAGCGCGGCCTGACTCGCTGTCCCGCCCGAGCTCCCTCGCCGTCCATGAAGAAGTGAAAGAAGCGGGAGGGCGCGAGGAGCGAGAGCTTCCCCCCGATCAGTCGCATCAGGTCGGTGAATTTCAGGGTGTAGATGTTGAGGAAGGTCCAGGTGTCGGGGACCAGGATGAGCTTGCCGCGGTCGAGCTGCTTCAGAGCCTGTTCGACGATCGCCCGGGGCTCCATCGAGACCCCGAGCCACTTGATGAACCGACGACGCGTGGGCGTGATCTTGGCGTCGAAGCTCCGAGAGCCCTCGATCCCGCTCAGGTGCACCGAAGCGACGCGGACGTTCGACTCGCGATACTCGATCCAGAGGCTTTCGCAGAAGATCCGAAGCCCCGCCTTCGTGCCCTGAAAGACCGAGTCGAAATCCAGCGGCGAGAAGCAGTTGACCTCGTTGAGCATCACGATCGCGCCCTGCCGCCGCTCGACCATCTCGGCGCCGTAGTGATGCGAGAGCGTGACGGGCAGCTCGTAGTTCATGCGCGCCATGGCTCGTTTGTCGTCGAGCGACATGAGGTCGAAGTGGCCGACGTGGTGGATGTTCGCGTTGATGACCAGGAAGCCGATCTCGAGGTCGCCGGTCGCATCACGGAGCGAATCGATGGCCGTCTCTTTCAGCAGGTCGAGCGCGATCGTTCGCGTCTCGACGCCGTACGTCGCGCTGATTTCCGAGGCGAGGGCGTCGAGTCGCTCCTTTCGGCGGGCCACCAACGCGACGTTCATGCCCTTCGCGCCGAGCTGCCGGGCGAACTGCTCACCGACGGTCTCGCTGGCGCCGATGACGAGCGCCCAGGCGCCGTAGAGGTCCGAGTAGGTCACGACGACACCTGCAGGACGATCTTTCGGTGGCTGTCTGCACCCATACGCTCCCCTCCGATCTCGTTGGATTCGATTGGGCGGGAGCTTATCCGCGACGTCGCTCCGAAAGGGGGGCGACCGTCCGACGCGAGCGCGACCGGAGTCCAGAAATCGGACGCCTCTCTCGCGTCCCGCCGCCTAGCTCGCGAGCGCGCTCTCTTCCCGCCGTCGAACCGGCAGCGCCGTGTAGCCCCCGACGTGCAGGTTCTTCATGCGCACGAGCTCTCCAGCCACTTCGAGCTTCGGCAAGAGTGGCAAGAGCTCCGTGAACACGGCTCGCAGCTGCGTCCGCGCTAGATGCGCTCCGATGCAGAAATGCGGTCCGTATCCGCCGAACGCGAGATGCGGGTTCGGGTCACGACCGATGTCGAACTCGTAAGGCCGATCGAAGACTTCTTCGTCGCGATTGGCGGACGGGTACCAGAGGCTCACCGACTCGCCCTCGCGAATCTTCTGCCCCCCGATCTCGAAGTCGGCGACCGCGGTCCGCATGAAGTGGATCACGGGCGAGGTGAACCGAAGGATCTCTTCGACCGCCGAGTCGATGAGCGAAGGATCCGCGATCAGTCGATCGAGCTGGTCCGGGTGTTCGAGCAAGAGGTGCACGCCGCCGGTCGTCGCATGGCGGGTGGTGTCGAGGCCCGCCGCGATCAGCAACATGACGTAGGAGACCAACGCCTGCTGGGGCAGGGGCTCTCCTTCCACCCGCGCTTCGAGCAGCGCATCGAGAAGATCGTCCGCCGTCGCGCCGCGTTCGCGGGCTTCTTCGATCATCTGCGCGAGGTAGCGCTGGCCTTTGCCCTCTGGATTGAAGAAGACGCTCGCGGCGTCCTCTTCGGTCTGGCGCTTCCGCTCTTCCGATGAGCTGCGGACGGTGTCCTCCCAGAGCGTGAAGAGCTCGTCGTGCTGGTCCGGCGGAACGCCGAGCATCTGGAAGATCGCGGCCGTCGGCACCTTGACCGACAGGTCCTGCACGAGGTCGAGGGGCGCGCCGTCTCCGCCTTCGTCGGCGAGACGCCCGGCGAAGCGGCCCACGTAGTCCTTCGCGAGCGCGGCGATCTTCGGCGCGAAGCTTCGCATCGCGCGGGGCGTGAATTGCTTGCTCGTCAGGTTGCGGTAGGGCAGGTGGTGGGGCGCATCCATGTCGTTGAACGACAGCGGCGCACCGTTCGCCGGCCCGAGCTGCGCTTCGAGCGCCTCGCGCGTGGCCCACATGTGGCTCTGTACCGGCCGCTGAAAGAGGCGCAGCCGGCGTCGGCTCACGAACACGTCGGCGCGCTTCGAGATCGCCAGGATGTCGGCGTGCCGCGTGACGGACCAGAAGGGCTCGTAGTCCTCGGGCGGCTCGTACCAATGGATCGGCGCGTCGCGACGCATCCGATCCCATTCGTCCCAGGGGTACCCCTCGGTCCCCATCCGATCTTCGTCCGTAAGCCGCAGGGGCCCCATCGATTCAATGCTCATGGCCCGACCATATCACCGCCGAAGCTCCCTTGCGCGCCGCCGAGAAGGGCCGAGAGGCGACGCCTACTGCCCGGAATCGGTCGACTCGTGATCGGGCCGATCCTCATGGAGCAGCCGGTCGATCGCGATTTCGCCGAGCGGCACGGGTTCCTTCACGCGGAGGCTCTCGACCCACTCCCGGGTGAAGTCGCGGTCGAGGACGACGTGCAGTCCGGCGATGGCGAACGAGGCGATCAGCGAGCCGAGGGTCGCGAGCGCGCTGTCCTTGTGGGAGTCCCAGACGTCACCCTGGGTCCCGAGGTAGGCCATCCCGAGGTCGCCCCCGAAGATCAGCGCCGCCGCCCATTCGATCATCTCGAAGAGCAGGGAGCTCGACATCACGACCAGCAGGGGAAAGAGATAGCCCCAGAGGCCACGCGCATTGGCGACGCGCAGGAAGATCTCCCGCGTCGGATAGGTGATCAGCAAGCCGTAGAGGAAGTGGACGATCCGGTCGTAGTGATTGCGCTCCCAGCCGACCAGGTCGTTGAGCCCGCGACCGAAGAGCGACTCGAAGGCCGCGTCGTAGGGCACTTCGGCGTAGGTGTAGTGCGACCCGATCTCGTGCAACACGAGGAAGCCGAGGAGGGACACGTACGAGATCCGAGACAGGGGGAGACGTCGATAGGTCGCGATGAAGAACGGGACCAGGAGGAAGACCAGCACGTTCTCGAGCAGCCAGTCCTCGCGATACGACGGCGACCAGGCGAGCGCCAGGAACACCACGACGAAGATCGCCAGGATGCGCGTCGCGAATCGCCGATGAGCGACGGGATCGAAGGGGACGGGCGGCGCGTCCATCGACTGGTACGAGAAGGCGCGACGCGCCTTCCGGTCAGGGCGCCGGCACCGTCAGCACCGGGCACGGCGCCGTCCGCACGACCTTGTCCGCAACGCTGCCGAGAGCGACGTGCTTGATCCCGGTGAGTCCCCGGGTGCCCATGACGATCATGTCGGCGTGGCGCTCGATGGCTTCGTTGACGACCGCCATCGCGGCCGGCGCCCCGATCGACACGCCCTCGCACTCGACGCCGGTCTCTGCGACCTCTTTCGCCGCCTCTTCGACGCTCTCCCTGGCCGCCTTGGCGACTTCCTCGTAGACCCCGTCGGGCAGGTTGTACGCGCCGGTGATCGAGGGCGCGGGGATCGGCAGGTCGTAGGCGTGGACGAGGACGATCTTCGACCCGAGCTTCTTCGCGTAGTCGATCGCCATGTCGGTTGCGTGGGCCGCGCTCTGCGAGAAGTCGGTCGCGACCAGGATCGTCTCGACGCTGAGCTCTGCGGGCTCTTCCCCCTTTTCCGCTGCCTCGCGGCGGGTCTTCATCCGGTCGATGAGGCGTCGGTTCTCCTTGCGGAAGTAGGCCTCTTCGATGGCGTGTTCGCGTTCACTCAGCGGCTTTCGGTACGACATACGGAAAGGTCCTCCTCGGGCGCGCCGGCTCTCGCACGGCGCCTTCGTGGATGTTCATTCTTTGTCGTCGCGCTGACGGTCGCGTCAAGCGGCGTGATGAGATTCGCGTCCGATGCCTCGCTGGTTCCGGCCTCGAGGCGACAAACGTCGCCATGGCCAGGGCACCGGGCAGGTTGGCCACCCCAGTCGAGTCAGGAAGCGCTCGGGCTGCGGTAGAACGGTTGGATGTGCTCCGTGATCCACTCGTCGCTGTCATTGCGTGGGAGCGTCGGGCTCGGCTCACCCTTGCAGCTGACGCGATACATCAGCCGGGCGTCGTCCGGGTGGTCGACGATGCGCTTGTAGGGCGGGGCGACGTGGAGCGTCGCGAAGTTGCTCCAGATCGTGACGTCGCCCGGGGCGTGGGTGTGGTCGTAGCGGAACCGGGGATCGAGGCAGTGCGCCTCGAGTCGATCGAAGAACGCGCGCGACTCGTCGATCCCCATTCCCTCGACCTGGGCGGGAGCGACGTTCTTGCCGCGCGAGGCCCAGACGGGGCTATGGAGCGACTCGATTCCGGAACGCGGATTCTCGTGGACGAGGGGTTTCAGCCAGCCGGGATCTTCCGGGCGCACGCGGCGGCGCAGCATGACCTTGCGCAGGTCGCGTCGCTCGTCCTCGGGAAGCGCGGCGAAGGCGGCGGCGGTATCGGTATAGGCGGTCTGGCCATCGAGAGGAAGCGCCTCGCGGCGATCGGAGAGCAGCGCGTCCGAGTCCGGGTGATAGAAGCCGGGCTCGCGCGGCGGGTTGCTCACCCAGTGTCCGTCGGGTCCGTCGCGACGCGTCGGCGCGCGCTGCACGTAGAAGAGGCTCGTGCCGAGAGGAATCGGCTCGAACTCGATGTCGGTATGCCAATGCTGTCCGCCGGCGATCTCGGGCGCGGAGTCGCGGCCGCCGCCGATGAGGTTCGAGACGACGTAGACGGCCGGGTTGTCCGCGTCCTCGATGCAGGTGATCTCACCCGGGAACGCCGCGTTCGAGCGGGTGGAGGTCCGCTCTTCGACGGGCAAGAGGCGAAGATCGGCGTTCTTCTCCCGATAGTTCGCGTAGTTCTTGGGATGGGTGATGACCGCACCGAAGTGGGTCCCGACGCGCTCGAGATCGGCGATGCCGAACCCGTTCGCGTCCTGTCCCGGAAACGAGAGAATGTGGAAGCGATCGAGCAGGTCGACGAGCAACGAGGCCTGCTCGGCCGACAGACTACGCGTGAGATCGAGGCCATGGACGCGGCGCCCCATGCGATCCGGCGTCGTGAGGGGCGTCATCGACGCGTCCGGTCCGAAGACCCGTTCGAGCACCGCCGCGGGATCTCGGAGGAGGTCATCGGCATCGGTGGAGGGGTTGGGCGCGGGTCGGTTCAATGGGGGCTCCTCGGGGTTCCAGTCGGTCGGGCCCAGCGCCGGCACAGCCTGGCGTTCGTGTCCCGAGGAGCGAATGGACGTGACGATCGACTACACGCTCGGCTTCGCCGCGAACGGCGTGAGTTGCAGCTCGTGCGTCCAGCAGGACCGGTCCTGCGAGTGCAGGTACCAGTAGGCGTCGGCGATCGCCGCGGGGTTCATGATGTACTCGGGCTGCTTCTTTGCGAAGTCGAGGGCGCGGGTGCCCGGCGAGTCGATCAGGCCGTCGACGATCACGTTCGCGACGTGCACGCCGTGTTCGGAGTACTCCTCGGTCAGGACCTGCGCGAGGTGGCGCATCATGACGCGGGGGTAGTAGAGGGACTCGCCCGTCCGACGCTTGCGGCCGCGCAACGCGGCCGGGTTGTTGGTGATCAGGAACGTGCCCTTGCCGCGTACGCGCATGGCGGGCAGCGCTTCCTGGGCGACGAGAAAGGGGCCGCGACTCGCGAGGTGTTGGGCCGTCTCGAAGATGTCGAGGGGCATGTGCTCGAGGAGCTCTTTTTCGGGGGGAAGGTCGCGGCCGTCGAGGTACCCCACGTTGTAGACGACGACCTCGGGGTCGCCCACGCGCGCGCGGACCTCTTCGAACGCGCGCGAGATCGAATCGGCTTCGACGACGTCGAGCTCGACGGTGAGGGCCGCGCCGCCCTGAGCGACGATCGCCTCCTCGAGCGCGGCTGCGTTCGCTCTGGATCGACTCGTGAGGACGACCGTGTAGCCCTCCCGCGCGAAGCGAAGCGCGAGGGCGCCGCCCACGCCCCAGCGCACGTCGACCGGCAGGTCGGCATCGTCGATGTCGCCGCCGTGGGCGAGGTGCGTGTTGCGCCCGTCCGATTGCCACTTGGAGGTGGCGCCCACGATCATCGCGACGGGTGCGCCGGCGTCCGGCATCCTAGAGACGATTCGCCGAGAGGAACTCGAGGACGGCGCGATCGAACGCCTCGGGTTGGTCGATGTTCACGGCGTGCCCTGCGTCGGCGATCACCACCTTCGTCGCGTGCGGGATCTTCGCTGCCATGTAGTCCGTCGAGCCGAGGTACTGTTCATCGTTCTCTCCGACCACGACGAGCGCGGGCGCTTCGATCGACGGCAACCCTTCGAGCACGCGCGGGGTGTGCTGCGTGAGCGTGTGGCGCGCGGCCATCTCGACGCCTCGGGGATCGAGGTGGACGCTCTGGCGCATCTCGGGTCCGCCGCGCTGGAGCGCGTCTTGACCCTTGCGCGCGATCCGGTCCGCGAGGCGATGGGCCATCTCGTTCCATTCTTCGCGTTTGTCGTCGCGTCGGTAGCCGGGGCCCGTGTCCGCGATGATGAGCGCGTCGACGCGCTCCGGGTGGTCGAGGGCGAAGGCGAGGCTCATGTAGCCGCCGAGGGAGAGGCCGCCGATCACGCCACGTTCGAAGCCCGTCGCGTCGAGGAGCGCGCCGAGGTCGGCGACGGTCGTCGCCTCGTCGTAGTCGCCCGGCTTCTCGGGCGAATCGCTCTTGCCGTGGCCGCGCAGGTCCCAGAGGACGAGGGCGTGGTTCGCGGAGAGCGCCTCGATCTGCGGCTTCCACATCCCGGAGGTCGCGGAGAAGCCGTGGGTCAGAAGGATCGCGGGGCCGCTGCCGTGGACTTCGTAGTGGAGGCGCGTCCCGTCGCGGTCGAGACTCGGCATCGATCAGCTCTCCCGCTCGCACACGTTCAGCTTCAACCCGTCGAGCTTGTTCTCCATCACGAAGGGGATCCAGCCCGGCTCTCCCACGAGCGCGATCTCGTCGCATCGTTCGACGAAGACGGCGAGGGCTTCCTCGACCGTCGCCCGCGCCATCGCGTGGCCGAGGCAGACGTGTGCGCCGATCCCGAACGTGAGGCTCGTATTCTTCGGGTCGCGCGAGATGTCGAAGCGTTCGGGATCGTCCCAGTAGCGCGCGTCGCGATTGGCCGAGCCGAGCACCACCTGGATCGGTGTGCCGACCTCGAACTCGAAGTCGAACGCGTGGGTCGCTTCGGCGGCCTTGAGACCGACCCCGGTGATCGCCGGGCGATAGCGAAGCGTCTCCTCGCTCGCGCCGCGCTTCCAACGCTCGGGGTCGTCGCGCAACAGCGTCGCTTGCTCCGGATGGCGCGCGAGCTCGAGGAGTCCACTCGCGATGATGCTGCCGGTGCTCGCGCCGGAGCCGAAGATCGTCGAGAAGAGCGTGACGAGCTCGCGTTCGGAGAGCACACCGTCGTCGTCGCGGGCCTGCACGAGATGCGTCAGCAGATCGTCCCGGGGCTCGGCGCGGCGCTTCTCGAAGAGCGCCGCGGTGTGATCCATCGACTTCTGGATCGCGGCGTTGCAGTCGTCGCGCAGCTGCTGCGTCACGTTCGGTCCGAAGCAGTCGACGATCCGCGCATTCGCCATCGGCCCCTGGGAGTTCGCGAGCTCCTCGGCCTCGAGGCCGAGGAAGTCCATCATCACGATCCGCGGAAGCGGCATCGCGTATTGCAGCCGGCCCTCGATCTCGTTCTTCTCGAGGGCGCGGTCGAGGAGCGCATTGGCGTGCCGCCGGATCAACGGGCGAAGTTCGTCCATGCGCCTCTTCGAGAGCGCGGCGGCGGCGAGTCCGCGCACCCGGCGGTGATCCGCACCTTCCATCGTCCCGATCGCGTGCTTGCGCCACGTGTGCATCGGATCGCCGGGGGAGAAGCCCTTTCGTTCGAGGACTTCGATCCCTTCCGCGATGAAGGTGTCGCCCTTCATCGCATAGACGGCGTCATCCCAGCGCAGGACGACGAGGAGGTCTTCGTCGGTGCGCGCAAGGGGCGACTTCTCACGTGCTTCATGGAGGATCGGATAGGGATCCTGCCAGTAGGCGGCGTCGCTGGTAGGGAGGGTCGGGAGGTCGGGCATGCTGCGGGTCCGAGGGTGGGGGAAAGGACATACGGCCGGGTCGCACCGAGAAAGCCTACCGCACGAGAGCTAGCATCAGCGGCCACCGATTCGGGTCGACGAAGGAGACGCACGCATGAGCTCGGAGCCCCATCTACGTCAGATCGACTTCCGCTCGATGCGCATGGTCATCGGCCTGCTCGCCTTCTTCGTCTCGCCGGTCGTGTGGTTCCTGGCCGAGCGGACCCTCGACTCGATCAGCATCTCGTACTGGACGGCCGCGGGAGACGTGTTCGTCGGCACCCTCGTCGCGATCGCGTTCTTCATGTTCGCCTACGAAGGCTCGAGTGGTCGCCGCGACCTCGAGTACTGGCTCAGCAAGATCTCGTCATTCTTCGCGCTCTTGATCGCGTTCTTTCCGACGTCCGGCTTCGACGACGGCGGCCCCTACGTCCCGGCGTGGTGGGCGAGCAAGGTCGCCGGCTTCCTCCACGTCGAAGTGCCGACGATCCACTTCACGTCGGCGATCATCTTCTTCGGCTGCCTCACGACGGTCATCTTCTTCTTCGCCGGGCGCGCCAAAGAGAAGGGGCATCCGCAGCGCGCGATCGTCTACCGCACGATCGGCATCCTCATCGTCGCCGGCATCGCCGCCGGCACCCTGGCGATCACCGTACTCGATTTCGAGGGCGCGCTCTTCTATACCGAGTGGTGGGCCCTGGCCTGGTTCGGGACCGGATGGTTCCTTGCCGGGAGCTATCGTGCCGGCGACGAATCCGATCCGGACGCCGGCGAAGCCTGAACCGAGATCGAAGCGCGTCCACGTGTCAACGGGAGCCCCGCATGTCCGAACCCGACCCCTTCTCCGTCATCGACACGATCATCGCCGCGTGGAAAGCCGGCGATCTCGAAACCGTCCTCGCGCAGCTCACCGACGATGTCGAGATGATCTACGCGATCGGTCAGAAGCCGCTCCAGGGAAAGGCCGAGGTCCGCGACATGCTCTCGAAGCTCGGGGGCAACCAGACCGACGTGCGCTGGCGGATCCTGAACCGCGCCCGGGCAGGCGACGTCGTCTTCGTCGAGGGCGTCGACGACTTCGTGAACGCCAAGGGCCATCGCGTCCAGCATCCCTACGTGTCGGTCTACGAGTTCGAGGGCGGACGAGTTCGCCGCTGGCGCGACTACTTCGACCTGCGCACGATGCTGCGCTCGGAAGAGGGCAAGCCGCCGTCGGAATGGCTGCTGCCGCTGATCAGCGACGAGCGAAAAGGCGTGACCGCCTAGCGAGCGTCTACTTTCGAACGACGCGCACGGGCATGTACGTGTACCCGTGCACGAACGAGGAGAACGTGCGCTCGGGCTCCTCGAGCACTTCGATCCGGTCGAAGCGCAGGAGCACCTCTTCCCAGAGCACGCGCAGCTGCATCTCGGCGAGGCGGCTGCCCATGCAGAAGTGAGGGCCCCAGCCGAAGGAGAGGTGCCGTCCGGCGTTCGGGCGCTCGATGTCGAGCGCGTCGGCGTTCTCGAACACCTCTTCGTCGCGATTCGCGGAGATGTACCAGAGCAGCATCTGGTCGTGCTGCTTGATCTGCTTGCCGCCGATCTCGGTGTCCCGGGTGGCCGTACGTCGCATGTAGGAGAGCGGCGTCTGCCAGCGGATGATCTCCGGCACCATCTTCTTCACGAGACCCGGGTCGCTCTTCAGCTTCTCGAACTGATCCGGGAACTGGTCGAAGGCGTAGACGCTGCCGGACATCGTGTTCCGGGTCGTGTCGTTGCCGCCGACGATCAGCAGGAGCAGGTTGCCGAGATGCTCGGCGGCGGTGTGCTGCTTCGTCGCCTCGCCGTTCGCGAGCATCGTCACGAGATCGTCCCCGTCGCCGCCGCGCCGTTCGTCCCAGAGACCGGTGAAGTACTCGATGCACTCCATCATCTCGTCGCGCTTCTGCTTCTGCGTCTCGACCACGCCGCCCGGCTCGGGGATTGCGAACACGATGTCGGACCAACGCGTCAGCTTGCGCCGATCCGGAAGCGGGAAGTCGAAGAGCGAGGCGAGCATCAGCGTCGTCAGCTCGATCGAGACCGTGTCGACCCAGTCGAAGCTTTCGCCTTCCGGCAGGGCGTCGAGGAGCTGCTGCGTGCGCGCGCGGATCATCGGCTCGAGCTTCGCGAGGTTGCGCGGCGCGACCGAGGGCTGGACCGTCTTGCGCTGTTCGTCGTGCCCGGGACCGTCCTGGGAGATGAAGGAAGGATTCGGGCTCGCCGGGAAGAGGGCGGGTGCCGGTCGATTCGGACGGAAGCCGAGGGTGATGCCCTGGCCCGAGCAGAAGGTCTCCGGATCCGAGCTGACCGTCTTGATGTCTTCGTACTTCGAGACCGACCAGTATCGCCCTGCCGTCTCGATCTCGTTGAAGTGGATCGGATCCTCGGCGCGCAAGCGCTCGAAATAGCGCGCCCAGCGGTTCTCCCGGAAGAGGTTCGCGTTCAGCGGGTTGATGTCGTCGAGCGCGAGCTCGTCCGCCGGCGCGACGCCGACGCCCTTCTGCGCCTGCTCCTGCTCGGGTGTGCGGAAGTCGGTGGATGCGTTCTCGGGGGCGGCACTCATGGGGTCTCCTCGGGCGGACAGGATAGGGGCCACCGGGTCGGCCGGCCGCCCCCGGCGCCTGACGCAGAGGCCCGTCCTCCGGGTGACGCGCGGGCCGGATGAGACGGACCGGCACACGGCGAGTCGCGCTGATCGGCGCCCGAGGCAAGCTGTCACCGTGTGATACCGTCGCCTCGATGCCCGACCCCGCCCGCGAAGCCGGCCCGCCCACCGGCCCGGACGCGCCCGACTCGAACTTCGTGTTCGACGCGCGTTATTCGAACTACGCGCTCGGGATTCTCTTTCTCGTCTACGTCTTCAACTTCATCGATCGGCAGATCCTCTCGATCCTCGTGGAGCCGATCAAGGCCGACCTGGGCGCGACCGACACCCAGATGGGCTTCCTGACGGGGATCGCGTTCGCGCTCTTCTACACGACGTTCGGCATCCCGATCGCGCGTTGGGCGGATCGCGGCGTGCGGCGCTCGATCATCGCGATGGGCCTCACCGTCTGGAGCGCGATGACCGGGCTCTGCGGGTTCGCGCAGAACTTCGCGCAGCTGGCGATCGCGCGGATCGGCGTGGGCATCGGCGAGGCCGCCGGCAGCCCGCCCGCCCACTCGCTCATCTCCGACTTCTTTCCGCCCGCGCGCCGCGCGACCGCCTTCTCCATCTACAACATGGGCATCCCGATCGGCGTGATGTTCGGTCTCCTACTCGGCGGCTGGCTCCGCGAGTTCTTCCACTGGCGGGTGGCGTTCTTCGCGGCCTGCATCCCCGGGTTGATCCTCGCCCTCGTCGTGCGCTTCGGACTTCGGGAGCCGCCGCGTGGCATGTCCGAGGAGACCCACGCGCCCGCGGCCGACGAAGACGACCAGGAATCGCTCCGCGACGTCGCGCGCACCCTGTTCCGGATGCCGACGTTCGTCCTGCTCTCGGTGGCGAGCGGGTTCTCGGCGTTCGCCTCCTACGGGTTCGGGACCTGGGTCCCCGCGTTTCTCGAGCGCTCACATGGGATGGGCGGGGGCGAGATCGGCACCTGGATCGGGATCGAGAGCGGCGTCGGCGGCGTGCTCGGGATGATCGTGACCGGTCTGATCGCCGACCGGCTCGGGCGGCGCGACCCGCGCTGGTACGCCTGGATCGCCGCCATCAGCATCGTCCTCTACCTGCCCTTCAGCGCCGCGTTCCTGCTGCTCGAGGAACCCGTGCCGGCGCTCGTCGCGTACTTCATCCCGACGGCGCTGAGCTCGGTCTATCTCGCCCCGTCCCTCGCCTTGATGCACCGGCTGGTCGGTCCGGACATGCGCGCGGTTGCGAGCGCGATCGCGATGTTCATGCTGAATCTGATCGGCATGGGGCTCGGACCGCAGGCGGTCGGGATCCTGAGCGACTGGCTCGCGCCGGAGTACGGGACGGAGAGCCTGCGTTGGGCGCTGCTCGCGGCGCTCTCTTCGAAGGGGATCGCGATCGCGCTCTTCCTGCTCGCGGCCTGGACGACCGTTGGCGATCTGGCCAAGCGAAGGGCGGCCGAGCAGGCGGCGGCCCGAGCGACCTAGGCGACTTAGGTGACGCCGCCCGAGTGCGCGCGCAGACGTCGTCCGGCGCGATATCATGCCGAGCGACCTCGCCAGCGCGGCGCGTACGCCCGCGGCGATGCGCGGAGAGATCCTCATGGCAGTCATCGATGGCGGCGAACTCCTCGTCCGGACGCTCGTCCAGGCCGGAGTGGACCAGGTGTTCGGACTCTCGGGCGGGCACCTCGACCCGGTCTGGATGGCGGCGGCCGAGCACGGCATCCGGATGGTCGACACGCGACACGAAGCGGCCGCGACGCACATGGCCGACGGTTATGCGCGTTCGACGGGCAAGCTCGGCGTCGCGTTCATCACGGCGGGCCCCGGCGTGACGAACGGACTCACGGGCATCGCGAACGCCTTCGTGGACGCGAGCCCGATTCTCGTGATCGGAGGACGCTTCCCGCTGCGCGACGAGGACCGTCTCGCGCTGCAGTCGCTCGATCAGATTCCGATGATGCAGCCCGTGACGAAGTTCTCGCGAACGATCCTGCACACGGACCGGATTCCCGAGATGACCGCGATGGCGATTCGACACGCGTTGTCGGGACGACCGGGCCCTGCGTTCCTCGACGTCCCCCTCGACATCCTGTTCACCCCGATCGAAGAGGATGAGGTCCCGGTCCCGGCGGAGACCGTCCCGACCGGGGTGCCCGTTCCGAACGGCGACGCGATCGACCGCGCCCTCGACGTGCTCGCGAAGGCCGAGCGCCCGGCGATCTTCGCCGGCGGCGGCGTACGCTTCTCGGGCGCCCGGGACGAGCTTCGTGAGTTCGCACATCAAGCCCGCATCCCCGTCTTCGCCTCGTCGAAAGCGCGCGGCTGCGTCTCCGAACGGACGCCGCTCGGCTACGGCGGCTTCGGTCTGTCCGCGTCGCGAGGGTTGCACAAGGCCGCCGGCGGCCCCCCGGATGTCGTGATGCTGTTAGGCGCCCGGGTCGGGATGTTCACCGGATCCTCCGGAGGCGGTCGGTCGATGATCCCGGCGGACGCGACAGTGATCCAGGTCGACATCACGGCGGAGGAGATCGGCCGCAACCACGACATCGACCTCGGTCTCGTCGGCGACGTGCGGGAGACGCTGCGCGCGATGAACGAACGCGCGAAGGGGCTCGAGTTCGCGGACAAGTCGAGCTGGATCGACGCGCTCGTCGAGACGCGCACGTCCTTCCGCGAGATCCACGCGAGTCTCATGAACCGGGAAGAACGACCGATCCACCAGGCGCGACTCTGTCGCGAGATCGCCGACTTCCTCGAAGACGACGACATCCTCGTGGCGGACGGGGGCGACACCGCCAACTGGATGGCCGAGCAGGCGATCGTCGACGAGGACGGACGCTTCCTGAGCCACGGTTACCTCGGGTGTCTGGGCATCGGATTGCCCTTCGGCCTCGCAGCCAAGGCCGCCCACCCGGATCGACGCGTGCTCGTGTTGGTCGGCGACGGCGGGGTCGGCTTCAACTTCGCCGAGTTCGAGACCGCCGTCCGGCACGAGCTGCCGATCGTCGTCGTCATCAACAACGATCAGGGCTGGGGCATGATCCGGCACGACCAGGCCAATCGATATGGCAAGACCGTCGCGGCGGAGCTTGGCGAGGTCCACTACGAAGCCGCGGCCGAGGGCTTCGGCTGCCACGCCGAGTTCGTCGAGGACGCATGTGAGATCCGGCCCGCGCTCGAGCGTGCGTTCGCGAGCGGCCGGCCCGCTTGCGTGAACGTCATGACCGACGCGCAGCAGCCCCACGCGCCGCCGAGCAAGGGCAAGACGACCGCCGAGCCGGTCCCGCCGCCGCAGGTCGGCGACGAGGTCGTGCTGCCCTATTACGGGAAGCGCAAGCTCGGGAACTAATCGGCGTCGGTCGCGGCGCCGAGCTCGCGGAGCGCGCGTTCCTGCAACGCGGGCTTGTCGACGCGTCCGCTGCCGAGCACCGGCCACTCCCCGGGCGGCACCGTGATCCAGTGCTGCGGGATCTTGAAGTTCGCGATCTTGCCTTTGCAGCCTTCGCGGAGCTCCTCGCGCGTGCGCGGGACGCCGTCCGCGTACTCGACGAAGGCGCAGACCGCTTCGCCCCAGGTGTCGTCCGGAACGCCGACGACCTCTGCGTGGGTCAGGAAGGGGAGGGTGTCCTCGAGGAAGATCTCGACCTCCCGCTGAGCGACGTTCTCGCCGCCGGTCTTGATCATCATCTTGTAGCGGCCGCGGAAGTAGACGATCCCGTCGTCGTCGATCCAACCG
The DNA here is from genome assembly GCA_964488255.1 of uncultured Spirochaetaceae bacterium. Classification (GTDB taxonomy): domain Bacteria; phylum Myxococcota_A; class UBA9160; order UBA9160; family UBA4427; genus UBA4427. The sequence goes on from CAZAUR010000022.1 coordinate 41,125, forward strand.
TAGTCGCCGCTGTGGAAGAATCCCTCGTCGTCGAAGGCGGCCTCCATCTCTTCGGGCATGCCGAGGTACTCGATGAACAGACACCAGCCTCGGAAGCAGATCTCGCCGGGCTCGTCGGTCGCGCACTCGCGGCCGGTTTCGGGATCGATGATCCGGATGTCGATGCCGGGGAGGGGGCGACCGTTGCCGCTGATGCGGACCTCCTTGTCGTCGAGGACGAAGGGGGTAAGCGAAGCGATCCCCGTCGACTCCGTGCTGCCGTAGATCGATCCGGCGTTCCGCAGGTCCCAGACTTCGAGCACGCGACGCAGGAAGCTCGGCGTGCAGCCCACGCTCCAGCCCTTGATGCCCGAGACGTCCGCGTCCTTGCCGCCCTCGGTCGCCATCATCATCGTGAACATCGTGTCGAAGGCACCGGCGTGGGTGACGTCTCCGTTCACGATCGCGTCGAGCACCTTCTGCCCGTCGAATTTCGGGATCAGGTACGCGGATCCGCCGACCGCGTGGGTCAGGGTGAGCGTCCAGATCACGCCGCTGCTGTGGAAGGTCGGGTTGTATCCGGGGTACGAGTCCCCGGCTTCGAATCCGAGGGAGCGCGCGAGCGCGACACCGTTGGCGACGTAGGCGCCGCCCCGACAGAGGGCGGGCTTCGGATGCGCCGTCGAGCCCGATGTGAAGAGGACGTAGGCCGGATCATGGCCGCTGGTCGGGCCGCGCTCTCCGAGCTCGGGGTCACCGTCGCGACCGAAGAGAAAGGTGTAGGCGTCGGTCGCCGGATCGACTTCGTCGTTCGTGGTGGGCAGGAGATGGATGCGACGGAGCGCGGGCAGTCCGTCGACTTCGACCGTGCCCGATCGCATGCGGCCGTCGACCTTCGCGAGCTTCTCCGCGAAATCGAGTCCGAGGGCGGCGGTCGGGCCGATGATCCATTCGGACTCGCCGCGTTCCAGCACCCATCGGACCTCGTCCGCTTCGTAGGCGAGGTTGATCGGGACGACGACCGCGCCGAGTCGGAGCAGCGCGTAGTGGACGATCGGCCACTCCACGCAGTTGTGGAAGAGGAGCGAGACGCGGCTGCCGCGACGAAGGCCTTCGGCTTCGAGGCGCGCGGCGCATCGCAGCGAGCGCGCGACCAGCTCGCGGTAGCTCATGGACGATTCCGCGGTCCGGATCGCGGGCCTGTCCGGATGCGCCGCGGCCGTCCTGCGAAGCATTTCCCACATCGAGATCTGCGTCGCGCGGAGGAGATCCTCGGCGAGCTCCGCCTCGTATCGTTCGACCTTCTTCCGGGTGTCGGCGTCCACTTCCTCTCCTCAGCGAATCGCGAGCATCGCGTCGGTCAGACGGCCCTGAACCTGCGCCGCCTCGGCGAGGCGAGCACGCAGGGCGCGCCGTGCCGTCGTGCTCCACTCCTCGTCCGCGCGTTCCAGCAATCGTTCGAGTGCACGATCGATCGCTCGCTCGAGATCACGGTAGCGATCGAGCGGCGCCGTCTCCGCGCTCCGATCGACCGGTCGGAGTCCCTGGGCCTCGAAGGCCCGGTCGAGCTCGTCGAGCGTCCCTTCGAGGACGCGGCTCTCTGCATCGAGGGTTTCGAAGAGGAGCGGCCACACGCCTCGGGCGCGCCGGAGCAGCAATCCGATCTGCCTGAGCTCCCGTGCGTCTCGCGCGTCCTGCGATCCGCGCGCGTCGCGTTCGCCGAGCGCGAGACCGGCCTGGCCGACCAAGCTACCGAGCGCGTCATAGAACATGCGAGGGCTCCTCGATCCGGCGCCTCATAGGATCGACCGCCCGCTCTCGACGTGATCGATCAGCTCGAGGGTCTGCCGCGCGATCAGGTTCGGTTGGACGAGGACACCCGACAGGATCATCGGCGCGCGCTCCTGGAGCAGCGCCCGCGTCGTGTTGACGCCCTCGAGGAACTGCCAGAGCACCGCGTAGTACTGCAACTGCGCGAAGTCGATCGCGCGACCCGACTCCTTTTCGAAGGCGCGCGCCAGCTCGTCGAACGAAAGCACCTTGCCCATGATCTCCGGCTGTCGGCGTCGGGACAGCGGCATGCACAGGAAGCCGAGGTCCTGCATCGGCCCGCCGAGCAGGGCCCGCTCCCAATCGAGCACGGCCACGATCTCGTCGTCCTGCCAGATGAGGTTTCCGAATCGGTAGTCGCCGTGGACGATCACGAGCTCGTCCTCGGCGAGATCCGGCGCGCTCTCGCGGAGCCAGGCGCCGATCTCCCGCCAGATGGGCACACCGACGTCGAGTCGCTTCGCGTCATGGAAGAGCGGCTCGAGGTAGCGATCGACGACGCGGCGCGCACAGGTTCGCGCATCCCCGGCCCCGCCTAGCACGCTCGCCAGGTCGGTCGCCTGCCAACGCACCCGCTGGAGTGCGGCGAGGCATCGGATCATCTCCTCCCCGAGGCCCACGCGATTCTCCTGCCAGCGTGGCCAGCGTTCGACCTGGGACAGGTCCGGCGCCTCGCCTTCGACCCAGCTCGCGACGAGGAAGGGCCGCTCGAAGATGCTCGCGTCCTCGGTCCAGGCGAGCAGACCGGGGACCGGCACGTCGCTGTCCGCGAGAACCGCGAAGAGCATGGCGTCCTTGGCCACCTCGTAGGGCGCCATGGGTCCGGTCGCCGGCGCGCGGCGGATCACCACCCGCCGGTTCGCGCCCCGGTCGACGCGATAGTCGACGAAGAAGGTCTCCCAGGACGCTCCGCCGAGCGGACGTTCGGACGCCACGATCTCGACCGGGCCGTCGATCGCTTCGACCTCGCGGCCGAGAAACGCCGCGAGGCCCGCCCATTCCGGACCTGCGTGGCTCGCGTCGTCGTCGCTGGAGTGCTCCGTCATGGCTCCCTGCGCGTTCGGGGCGAGGATCTCGACTCGATCGGCCCCTCCTCACGCTACCGGATTCGGGCGCCGGCTTCCGCGGTGGATGCGGCCGCGGTGGAGCCCGTCGACCGCGAGCGCTACCGGTTGATCCGAGCGCGAATCCCGCCGCGACGGCGTGATCGACCGAGGCCGAGAGCCCAGCGAGGAGAGCATGGACTTCGAGACCATCATCTACGAGGAAGACGGCCCGATCGGGCGGATCACGTTGAACCGGCCGGACGACGGCAACATGTTCACGCACCAGATGTGCCACGAGCTACGCGACTGCATCAACGACATCCGTCGGGAGACCCGAACGCGCGTGGTCGTGCTGACGGGCGTCGGCGACCGCTACTTCTGTATCGGGGGCCGCAAGACCGGCATGCCCGACACGAAGCTCTACGCGGGGGTGCTCCCGACCCTCGAGATCTACGAGTCGATCGATCGTCTGCAGAAGCCGGTGATCGCGAGCGTGAACGGTTACGCGGTCGGCGGCGGGAACGTCCTGCAATGCGTCTGCGACGTGACGATCGCGAAGGAATCCGCGGTCTTCCGGCAGGTCGGCCCCATGATGGGATCGTTCGATGCCGGATACGGGACGTGGTACCTCGAGGACCTCGTCGGGAAGAAGAAGGCGAAGGAGATGTGGTACACGAACCAACGCCTCTCGGCGCGCGAGGCCCTCGGCATCGGATTGATCAACCGGGTCGTGCCGGACGAAGAGCTCGCGTCCGCGACGACGGATTTCGCGCTCGAGATCGCCGACCGCGGGAGCTACGCCCTCGCGTCGATCAAGGCCGCGTTCAACGCTCGACACGGGGGTGTGTCGGGACTCTCGCGCATGGCGCATGATCTCCTGCTGCGCCCCTACCTCGACTCCGAGGAGAGCGCGGAGCTGTCCGCCTCCTTCGCGGAGAAGAGAAGTCCCGACGCCGAGAAGTTCGGCCACTAGTCGCCCGGCCCCAGCCGGCGAGAGGACCACCGCATGGCCGTCTCCGTTTCGTACCGCGATCGCGTCGCCGTCGTTCGGCTCGACCGACCGGACGCGCTGAACGCGCTCTCCTTCGCGATCCTCGAGGAGCTCGACCGCGCCTTCGACGAGGCGGCGGGCTCGGATGCGCGCGCGCTCGTCGTGGTCGGATCCGGCGACCGCGCCTTCTGCGCCGGGGCGGACATCCCGGAGCTCCGGAATCGCGACCTGATGTCCCAGCGGAGGGGTTCGGAGCGTGGGCAGGCGGTCTTCGCGAAGCTCGATGCGCTCGAGATCCCGAGCGTCGCGGTCGTGCAGGGCTTCGCCCTCGGCGGCGGACTCGAGCTCGCGCTCGCCTGCAGCTTTCGCGTCGCCACCCCGGGCGCGCGGTTCGGACTGCCCGAGATCAAGCTCGGGCTGATCCCCGGCTACGGGGGCACGCAGCGCCTGCCGCGACTGATCGGCGAGGCGCGGGCCCTCGAGATGATCGTCACCGGGCGGACGGTCGAGGCCGAGGAGGCCCAGGCGATCGGGCTCGTGAACGAGCTCGCTCCCGGCGACGAGAATCCGGAGTCGATCGGCGTCACCTTCTGCGAGCGCTTCACAGGCTACAGCCTGCCCGCGCTGGCCTTCGCGCGGGCGGCGGTCCAGCGCGGAGCGAACCTGCCCCTCGAAGAGGGGCTGCGCCTGGAGGCAGATCTCTCGACCCTCGCCTATCGCACCCGCGACGCAGAAGAGGGGATGGCCGCCTTCGAAGAGAAGCGCGATCCGGTCTGGCGGGACGAATGACGGCTCGGGAGGCGCGCACGTGAGCATCTTCGATCAGCTCGAACGCGCTCGCGCGTGGAACGACGAGGAGGCGGCGATCCTCGAGCAGCTCGGTCGCGTGATCAAGGACGTGATCGAGCCGAACGCCGCGCGCTTCGACGACAGCGGCGAGTTTCCGTGGCCGAACGTCGAGGCGCTGAACGCCCTCGGCCTGAACGCGATTTTCGTGCCCGAAGCCTTCGGGGGCGCACCCATGTCGTACGCCTTCTATCTGGAAGTCGTGAAGCGGATCTCCTCCGCCTGCGCCTCGACCGGGATCATCTACGCCACGAATTTCCACGGCATGAAGCCCCTGATCGACTTCGGCGACGACGAGCAGCGAGCGCGCCTGCTGCCGAAGATCGCCGAGGGCGGTCTCGCTTCCCTCGCGATTACCGAGCCGGCCGCCGGCTCGGACGCGACCGGCATGGAGACGCGCTTCACGCCGGACGGAGACGCGATCCGGATCGACGGGAGCAAGACCTTCATTTCGAGCGGCGACGTCGCGGATCGGATCCTCCTGTTTGGCAAGTGGAGCGAGATCGACGACGGTCGCGCCTCGATCTCGGCACTCGTCGTGGAAGGCGGCACGCCGGGCATGTCCGTCGTCTCGAAGGAGCGGAAGATGGGGCATCGCGCGTCGTCGACGGTGACGCTCGCCTTCGACGGCGCCGTCGTTCCGCGCACGAATCTGCTGGGCGCGCCCGGCGAGGGGCTGCCGATCCTGCTGGCCTCGCTCAACAAGTCCCGTCCGAGCATCGCCGCGCACGCGATCGGCATCGCCCACGCCGCGTTCGCCGATGCGACGCGCTATGCGCGGGAGCGCGTGCAGTCGGGCAAGCGGGTGATCGACTTCCAGGGCAACCAGTTCACGATCGCGGATCTCGCGAGCGAGCTCGCGATGGTCGAGCGCTGGCTCGACTACGTGGCGAGCCTGATCGACGACGGCGCCCCGGACTTCGGGCTCGAGGCGTCGATCGCCAAGATGCGGGCGTCCGATCTGGCGATGCGGATGACGACGGAGGCGGTCCAGCTCTTCGGTGGCTATGGCTATACCCAGGAATACCGGGTGGAGCGGCTGATGCGGGACGCGAAGGTCACCCAGATCTGGGAAGGCACGAATCAGGTGCATCGACAGCTGATCGGCCGCAGCTTCGGAAAGGAAGCATGAGCGCGACGAAGATCCAGCGAGTCGGCGTGTGCGGCGCCGGGGGGACGATGGGCGCGGGGATCGCGATCGTCGCGGCCCGCGCGGGCTTCGAGACGGTCGCCTACGACTTGTCCGAGGACGTGCTCGGACAGGCGCGCGCCGAGACGACTCCGTTCTTCGACAAGTCGGTCGCGCGGGGCAAGCTCGCGGAAGCGGATCGCGACGCGGCGATCGCTCGCTATTCGACGACCACGGACCTGGCCGGCCTCGCCGATTGTGACCTGGTGATCGAGGCCGTCTTCGAGGACCTCGGCGTGAAGCAGGCCCTCGTCGCGGACCTCGAGAAGGTGTGCGCGAAGGACACGATCTTCGCCTCGAATACGTCGACGCTCTCGATCACGGAGATCGCCTCCGCCGCCGAGCATCAGGATCGCGTCGTGGGCATGCACTTCTGTCTGCCCGCGCAGCTCATGAAGCTGATCGAGATGTCACCGGGCATCAACACGTCGGACGCGGTGTTCCGCGCCGCGTGGGAATGGACCGAGGCGGCCGGACAGACGCCGGTCGAGACCCAGGACAAGCCCGGCTTCATCCTGAACGCCTTCGTCGTGCCCTTCAACAACGACGCGATCCGCGCGGTCGAGGCCGGCGTGGCGGAGCCCGAGGAGATCGATCGCGCCCTCAAGTCCGGACTCGGCTACCGGATGGGCCCCTTCGAGCTCCTCGACATGATCGGACTCGATACCCAGGTCCGGCTCTGCGAGGCCTTCTATCCCGTGACCCTCGATCCGCGCGCGGCGGCCCCGCCGCTGCTCCGCCGGATGGTCGCGGCGGGTCACCTCGGCCGGAAGACCGGCCGCGGGTTCTATCGCTACGAGGGCGGAAAGATGTTCGGGAGCTGACCATGGCGCATCGCATCTCACGACACGGTGACAGTCGTTCGTTCCCCGATGGCGATCCCTTCCTCGAGACCGGCGGCGGCGACGCGGCCGTCGTCCACGTCCTCATCGGGAGCGAGGCGGGCGCTGCCCTCGATCCGAGCGATCCGGCGCGGGTCGTCCTGGTCGAGCTCGATCACGAATGTCTCGGGGCGCATACCGGCGAAGACGCGGGTCGCGAAGGCGGGCGCGTCCTCGGCTTCGCGCGCTATCGCAACGGAGACGACCCGCCGTCGAATCTGATCGAGCTGGTGCGGCAGCCCGAGACCGATCCGGACGCGATCGACCTCGCGCGGGCGGTCTTCGAGGACGCAGGCTTCGAGGTCGCGCTCTGCAGCGACCAGGCCGGCCGCATCATCGACCGCCTGGTGCGTCCGAAGTACAACAGCGCCCTGCGCTTCCTCGACGAAGGACTCGCGACGGCCGAGTCGATGGACCTCACGTGTCGCCTCGGGCTCAGCTATCCGGACGGCCCGATCGAACGGGTCGAGCGCGGTGGGCTCGCTCGGCATCACGACGTGACCCGCGCGCTCTTCGAGATCTACGGCACTCCGGGCTTCGCCCCGGCGCGTCGATCGGTCGTCGCTGCGATGCGACGCGATCGCGAAGGGGCGTGAGGGCGCGATGACGCAAGGGAGCGAGAACGACCAGGTCGTGGTGACCGGCGCGAGCCAGGGGATCGGTCGCGCGGTCGCCGAGGAGCTCGATCGACGGGGCTTCGGCGTCGTGGGGCTCTCGCGAAGCGGGACGTCGACGGTCGGGCGGGCGATCACGTGCGACGTCACGGACGAGCAGGCGCTGCGAGGAGTGCTCGAGGAGGTCGCGGAGGCCGGGCCGATCGCGGGCATCGTGAACAACGCCGGGACCCACGGGACCGGGCCGACCGCCGAGCTCGAGACGAGCGAGTACGAACGCATCATGAACGTGAACGCGACGGCGGTGATGATCGGTTGTCGCGAGATCCATCCGCATCTGGTGAGGCGCGGTCGCGGGTTGATCATCAACATGGGTTCGTTCTTCGACAAGGTGGGCGCAGCGCAACAGCTCGCCTACTGCGCGTCGAAGGCGGCGATCGGCGCGATGACCCGGGTGCTCGCGGTCGAGTGGGCCCGCGACGGCATCTCCGTCGTGAACGTCGCGCCGGGCTATATCGAGACCGAGCTCACGCCCATGTGGACCGACGAGAAGGCGCTCGCGTGGCTGCGCAAGCGCGTGCCGATGAAGCGGGGCGGGCAGCCGGAGGAGGTCGCGCGGTTGATCGGCGCGCTCTTCAGCGAGGACATCGGGTTCCTCACGGGCGAGACGATCTACGTCGACGGCGCGCACGCCCTGAATCATTGAGCGGGCGCCTGGCCTAGCCCTCCGCCTCGAGCCGCTCCCGAATCCGCGTCCGCAACACGTGCTTCTGGACCTTGCCGCTCGCCGTCTTGGGGAGCTCCGTCACGAGTTCGAGCCGCTCCGGCAGCTTCTGCCTGGCCATGCGATGGGTCTCGAGGTGGGCGACGAGGTCCGCGAGGGAGGGCGTACGGCCCGCCTCCGGCACGACGTAGGCGCAGGCGCGCTCCGTGAGCCTCGGATCCGGCATCGCCACGATCGCGACCTCCGCCACCTCCGGATGCTCGTAGAGCAGGTCCTCGACTTCCTTGACCGAGATGTTCTCGCCGCCGCGCAGGATGACGTCCTTGATGCGCCCCTCGACGGTCAGGTAGCCGTCCTCGATCGAAACGAGATCGCCGGTCGAGAACCATCCGTCGGCATCGATCGCATCGCTGCCCGCGCCCGCCAGATAGCCCGGGAAGAGCTCCGGTCCGCGCGCCTGCAGCTCGCCCGGGGTGCCGTCCGGGACGATCGCGCCTCGTTCGTCGACGACGCGCACCTCGCAGTGGTCGAAGACCCGGCCGTCGGTCTCCGCGCGTCTCGCTTCGGGGTCGTCGGCGTTGCCCCCAGTGACGGTGGGGAACTCGGTGGAGCCGTAGGCGCGGGTCGCTCGGCAGCCGAGGGTCTGCGACGCCCGGCGGATCAGCTCGGCCGGCACGTCCGCGCCGCCGCACACGAAGGTCTCGAGCGCGAGGGTACGGGGCGCGGCCTCCTGGGCCTCGCAGAGCCCGTGCAGGAAGGGCGTCGCGCCGACGCTGAACGTGCAGCCGTGATCCGCCACCAGGGCCAGTCCGGTCGCGGGCTCGAACTGATCCTGCAGCACGGCGCTCGCGCCCAACATCGCGGGCATCTGGATGCCGTAGAGGAGTCCGGTCACGTGGGAGAGCGGGGAGGGCATGTAGATTACCGCCCCGGCGTCGAGCCCGTAGAACTCGATCATCGAGCGCAGCTCGAAGTCGAGGGTGTTGTGCGTATGGATCGCGCCTTTCGGATCGGCGGTCGTGCCCGACGTGTAGAGGAGGAGCGCCGGAGCGTCGGCGTCGCCGCCATCGTGCGCCGCTGGCTCGGCGTCGCGAATGGCCGTCGCGAAGTCGTCGTTCCGACCGGAGCCCTCGACGGTGAACACGCTGCGCAACGTCGGCAGCTCCGGCCCGAGCTCTTCGATCATCGCCTCGTAGTCGAACCCGCGGAAGTCGCCCGGGATCACGACCGCGCCGGTGCCGGCCTGATCGAGGATGTAGCGGACCTCGCGGTGGCGATAGATCGGGACGATCGGGTTCGACACGCCGCCTAGCAGGAGCACGCCCCAGTGGGCGATGGCGGCTTCGCGCCAGTTCGGCAGGATCCAGGAGACGACGTCGCCTTCTCCCAGCCCCCGTTCGCGGAGCGCCCCGGCGAATCCGCGCGCGGCGCTCGCGAGCTCGGCCCACGTCATCACACCCGCGCGGTCGACGAGCGCCGTCTGGTCTCCGCGGCGTTCCACGGCCTCGAGCAGGTCGGCGTGGCACAGGCGGTCCCGCCAGGCGCCGGAGGCGCGGTAGGCGTCGGCGAGCTCAGGGGCGATGCGCGGGAACGTCTTCATGCGCGCCTCCGGCCGCGACGACCCACGTCGAGTCGAGCCGCGGACGCCCGCGGCGGCCACTTGACGAGGGGCGCGAGAAGGGGACCATCGAACGAAGAGATCGAGCGGCACGACACGGCCGCGAAGGATAGGCAGCGTGGCGGAGAACGGCAGGCCCCGTTGGGGTCCGGGGGCGGACCAGTCGGAGGTGCTCGCGACGGGCGGCGTCTCGGCGGACGTGTACCGCGACGGCGCGCGCTACGCCCTGGAACGCGAGCGCCTCTTCCGCCGCGTCTGGCACATCGCCGGACGCGTCGAGGAGATCCCGGAGCCCGGCGACTATCTGCTCTGGGAACGGATCGGGCAGAGCGTCGTGATCATGCGCAAGGCCGACGGCGGCCTCGCCGCGTTCCACAACGTGTGCCGCCACCGCGGCGTCCGCATCGTGCGCGAGAGCGGCCACTGCGAGAACGGTCGGCTGACCTGTCCCTTCCACGCGTTCGTGTACGACGAAGAGGGGCGCGTCGTGCACGTCCCCGAACGCGAGACGTTCGACGCGAATCGGATAGAGGGACTGCGCGCGAACCCGGTCGCGATCGAGAGCTGGGGCGGATTCCTCTGGATCCACCTCGACCCGGACGAGGCGCCTTCGCTCTCGACGTTCCTCGGCGAGCTCGACCCCGAGCTCTCGTGGTATCGGATGGACGAGTGGCGCTATGTCGGTGGCTCGACCTATCACGCCAATGCAAACTGGAAGGTCGTGCTCGAGGGCTTCCTCGAGGCCTGGCACACGCCCACGGTCCACGCGAAGAGCACCCGCGGAGGGTTCGACGTCGAGCGGTCGACCTTCGCCACATTCGCACCGCACTCGATGATGGTCGTTCCGCTGACCGCCCTGAATATCGATTCGGCGCCCGAGCCGGTCGAGCACAGACAGTATGCCGACTGCCAGTACCTGCTCTTTCCGAACGCCTTCATCAACATGTTCCCGGAGTCGGGCTACCTGATCACCGTGAACCCGGTCGACGAGACCCACAGCGTCTGCCACGGGTATGCGGTCGCACGCAGGACGCCTCCCGCTGGCGTCGAACAGGCGGCTTGGGACCGGAGCGTCGAGACGAGCATCGGCGTGATGGACCGGATCATGGGAGAGGACCTGACGATCGCTTCCGAGATCGCCCGCAACCGGGACTCCTTCGGCTATCACGAGAATCTCTACAGCACCCTCGAGTGCCGCCTCACCGACTTCCACGAACAAGTGGAGCGGTATCTCACGGGCGACGTCTGATCTACTGCGGTGGTCGACCGAGCTTCTGCAACTCGTACAGGTCGCCGTGCCAGTTGTATTCACCGAAGCCGACCTCACCGTCCGCTGATCGCCACTCGACGACGGCGAGGGTGCCCGTCCCCGGGCGGTAGAAGCTCTTCGGTGTGCCGCGGAAGAGGTGCGTCCGGCCGCGTTCGTCTTCGAGTTCGTATTCGAGGGCGGTGATGAACCAGTCGTCGGAGGCAAATGTGTAGCGGCCGGCGCCGGCCTTCACGCGGAGCAGCTCGCCGCCGTCGATCAGGAACGCGTTGTGGACCTGGCCGACGCGCAGGTCCGACCAGTCGTTGCGGGTCTGCACGAAGAACGTGAAGTCCTGCCCGGCGGTGCCGAAGCTCCCCCAATCGAAGTTGCCCGACATCGGATAGCCGTAGCCCGACGACGACTCGGGGCGCGGGCTCCAGGAGTGATCGCGGGGGGAGGCGAAGTCGACCGCGATCGTCGCGCCGCGCACGCGCACATCGCCGGTCACCCGCATCATCTGGTCGATGTGTCCGTGGCGGATCGTCGCCTGGGTCGATTCGGTCGTCCCGGTCTCGGACGTCAGAACCGGCGGCATCATGGCCTCGTAGACCAGGTCGAAGGTCGTGTCGGCGCCGCCGTCGTAGCGGAGCTGCCAGCGGACGAGCGGCTCGAGCATCTCGACCCGTGTGCCGCTCTCGAGCGCATAGCGGTCGAGGTTCGCGGCGGGCATCGGCACGTGCGACCGCTGATCGTGGTAGCGGACGCCGAAGAAGCCGCCCTGCGGATCGGGATCGTCCCAGACGAAGACCAGCGACTCGACCACGTCGAGATTCGTCCGGAACGCAGAGCGGAGATGCCCGCGCATCGCGCGCTCCGGCACGAGCCACGTGAACCAGTTCGTCTCGAGCCAGCGGTAGTCGCGATATCGGGGCGGGTGGAAATAGAGGTCGCTCCGACGGACCTGCGTGCCGAGCTTCGGGCGTTCGGTCGTGCTCACGAGCGCACCAGCGAGAGCCCGGTGTCGCGCATGATTTCGCGCTGGATCTCGGGCGCCAGGGGCGCGAGGGATTCGAGGAACTCCCCGGGCTCCTTCAGGCCTTCGGGATGAGGCCAATCGCTGCCGAGCACGATGCAGTCGGAGGACCCGATCTCGTCGATCACCTTGACCGTGTCGTCCTCGCCGAAGGGTGTGACCTTCACGTGTCGCTTGAAGATCGAGCTCGGTCGCTCCTTCAGCTGTCCCCGGACCCAGGGGCCGTTGCGCCCCATGCCCCGCATCTTGTCCATTCGCTTCAGCAGGTAGGGCACCCACTCGCAGCCGTGCTCGACCGCGACGAGCTGAATCCGCGGGAAGCGTTCGAAGAAGTTCGCGTAGATGAACGCCGAGAGGGTCTCCATGATCGGCCGGTCGCAATAGCAATGGGCCCATTGCCAGGCGGACATCTCGAAATTCGGAGGGTCCGCCTCTTCGCCCCACTGCGTCGAGACGCCTTCGTTGTAGCCGGCCTCGCCGAGGTGGAACGTGACTGGGATGCCCGCTTCGTTCACCCGGTCCCAGAAGTCGTCGAAGTAGGGATCCGCCGGGCTGCGACCGTAGGCGGGGCCCGCCTTCATGGCGATGCAGCGCGCACCCGCCGCGAGTACGCGATCGAGCTCCGCGATCGCGAGGTCGCGGTCTCTCAGCGACAGCATCGCCGGCGTGAAGATCCGGTCCTGGTAGGCGTAGCCCCAGTCGTCCTCGAGCCAGCGATTGAACGCCTCGACGTTCGCGTAGAGCTGCTCGGAGGTGGCCATGAACTGCTCCACCACGACCGCGACGTTGGGGAACATCAAGCAGCCCTCGACGTTCTGCGCGTCCATCGTCTCGAGGCGCTTGTCGCGGTCGCGCCACTCCGGCGCCATCGGGATGTTCCCGTACTCCATGTCGCCGGCGCCCTGCTTCATCAGGCGCAGCTTCTCCTTGAGGGAGCCCGGCGCACCGGCGTGATCGTAGAGATCGTGACCGAGGAGGAAGCGAAGCGGTCGATCGCCGACCATCACGATCTCCTCGCCGTCGTCCTGACGGACCGGGTGCACCGCCTGATCGCGAAACTTCGGATCGATGTGGCGGGTGAACGAGTCGCGTGTCTCGTAGAAATGATGATCGCAGTCGAAGAACGCGTAATCGGGCTGGCTCATGGCGTCGCTCCTGTAGATGAGAAATTAGGGCCCGCCAGGGTGCCTGTCGAAGCGTCCGAAGCGCCGAATCGGACGGCTCGCGAGGCCGCGATCGCCTGCCTATGCTGGCCGATGGCGATCCCGCCAGCGAGTCAGGAGCCGCTTTCATGGCCATGGGAAACAACGTCGGGCGCGTCGATCACGTCGTAATGATGTGTCGGCCGGAGAATCTCGACGCCGCGACGAAGCAGCTCTCCGACATGCTCGAGATCGAGTTCGTGCCCTTCGAAGCGGCGCGCCAGGGCATCCGCGGCACGCTCTCGATCGGAGGCATGCTCGAGTTCATCGCGCCCCTCGAAGACGGCTCCCCGGCGAGCGAGTCCCTCGAGCGCCTGATCGAGGAGCGCGGGGAGGGCATCCACTCGATCACGTTCGGCGTCGCGGACGCCCAGGCGACCCACGACCGCCTCGTCGAGCAGGGCTATCGCACCCGTCCCGTCTATGACGCGATCAATGAGGACACGCCTGAGTTCGTCAGCGACGCGTTCTCGGTCACCAAGGAAGTCCACCTGCGCGAGCGGGTCGCGGGCTCCCTCTTCGTGCTCTCGGAGATCGTCCCGCGCGACCCGGAGCCGTCCTAAACGACGCCGTTCGCTGTGTTAGCGTGAATCGATCCAGCCAGGAGTGATCTCATGAGTCGTCTGCGATTCGGCATGTTCACGGCCCCCTTCCATCCGGTGCCCCAGAACCCGACCCTCGCCCTCGAGCGCGATCTCGAGCTGATCCAGTATCTCGATCGGCTTGGGTTCGACGAGGCTTGGGTCGGCGAACACCACTCGGGTGGCTTCGAGTGCATCGCGAGCCCCGAGCTCTTCATCGCCGCGGCAGCCCAGGTCACGAAGCACATCCGGCTCGGGACCGGCGTGACCTCGATCCCGTATCACAACCCGCTCCAGGTGGCGGATCGTTGGGTGCAGCTCGATCACATGACGCGCGGCCGCGCGATGTTCGGCGCGGGCCCCGGAGCCCTCGCCAGCGATTGCTACATGATGGGGATCGAGGTCGGGCAGACCCGGAAGATGATGGAGGAGGGGCTCGAAGCCATCGATCACCTCCTCCACGACGACACGCCGCTCACGATGAAGACCGATTGGTTCCATCTGAAGGAAGCGACGCTCAACTTCCGCCCCTACAGCGAAGAGGTCGACCTCGCCTTCGCTTCGATCTCCTCGCCGGCGGGTCCGCGTCTCGCGGGTCGCTACGGGGGCGGCGTGCTCTCCCTCTCGGCGACGTCCTCGGTCGGCCGAGAGGTGTTAGGGGGCCACTTCGACGTCTGGGCTCAGCAGGCGGCGGACTTCGGAAACGTCGCCGACCGCTCGAAATGGCGACTCGTCGCGCCGGTCCACATCGCCGAGACCCGCGAGAAGGCCTTCGAGAACGTGCGGTACGGCATCGAGCGCTGGGTCGAGTACTTCACGAGCGTGGTCGCGCTCCAGTTCACGCCGGAGACCCGGGACGCCGAAGCCTTCGCGCGCGAGCTCGTCGACTCCGGATTCGCCGTGATCGGAACGCCGGACGACATGATCGAGCTGCTCGAGCGGCTGCAGGAAGACACGGGCGGGTTCGGCGCGTTCCTCGTGATGGCGAACGACTGGGCCGATCGTGAGCACACGATGAAGTCCTACGAGCTGATGGCCAAGTACGTCTTCCCGCATTTCCAGGGACAGGCGGACCGCGCCGTTCGCTCGAACCGATGGTGCCAGGACAACTATCCCGAGTTCATCTCCATCGCAGGCGATGCGGTGCTCGCGGCCATCGAGGATCACGAGAAGGAAGAGGCGGCGAAGGGACGCACGGCGGCGAAGAGCGACGCGGCCTCGGACGCGGTTCGCTGGGCCGGCCGGAATCAGCAGGACGGCGGCGACGCCTGAGCGCAGCCGATCTCGACGGAGCCGTCATGTCCGAGGCGCTGCCCGAGACCCGGGCCGACATTCGCAAGCTCACCGACTTCTCCCGGAAGCGCGCACGTTGGGCACGCACCCTGAACGCGCTCGCGGCGCCCTTCGAGTCCCTGGTCGGCCTCGATCACGCGGGGTTGCTCGAAACGGCGCGTCGACAGACCGGACTCGACGACTTCGGGCCGGACGACTTTCGCGAACCCCTCGAATGGTTCACCCACTCCCTGGAACACGAGGCGGAGCTCACGTTCCTGGGCCGCGTGCTCGCGCGGCGCGACGTGCTGGTCCTCCTGCGCAATCGGTTGCAGATCGTCGACACCCTCCGGCGGCATCCCGAGATCGAGCGCCAGGAGGTGAAGGAGCCTCTCTTCATCGTCGGGCTCTCGCGATCCGGCACCTCGATCCTCCACGAGCTCCTGACCCAGGACCCGGGCCACCGGAGTCTCCTCTCGTGGGAGGCGCGATATCCCTGTCCGCCGCCGGAAGCCGAGACCTACGAGACCGACCGCCGCATCCGGCTCGCGCACTTCGAGCAGACGCTCTGGCCGAAGATCGTGCCGGCCTACCAGGCGATGCACGAGATGGGCGGCCAGATTCCCACCGAGTGCGGTGACATTACGTGCAACGCGTTTCTCGGAGATCGGCTCCCCGCGCTCCACCAGGTGCCGACCTATGCGTCGAAGATCGCCACCGCGGACATGCGGCCGGCCTACGACATCCACAAGCAGATCCTGCAGATCCTGCAGTGGAAGACAGGCGGGCGTCGCTGGCTCCTCAAGGCCCCCGCGCACATGAACTGGCTGCCGACGCTCTTCGACGTCTACCCGGACGCGCGTCTCGTCCAGACGCATCGGGATCCGCTCCAGATCATGGGCTCCACGGTGAGCCTGATTTCCGCGATCCTCTGGATGCGCACGAAGGCCGTCGATCCCGAGGGCGTCAAGCTCGCGTTCGGTCCCGCCTACTACGCGCCGCAGCTCTACGAAGTGATGCGATTGCGGGACGAGGGGGTCGTGCCCGCCGCCCAGTTCCACGACGTTCGCTTCCAGGACCTGATGGACGCGCCCTTCGACACGATCCGCACGGCCTACGAGTTCTTCGGCTGGGATTTCACGGACGAAGCCGAGTCGCGCATGCGCGCCTACCTCGACCACAAGCCCCGTGGAAAGTACGGGAAACACTTCTACTCGTTCCACGATCTCGGTCTCGATCTCGAGACCGAGCGGAACCGGTACCGCGCCTACCAGGAGCGCTTCGGGGTCGTCTCGGAAGTGACGGAGTAGCGCGCGTTCAGAGGCGGGAAGGTGGGGATCCGTTGGGGAGCGTCCCGTCGACGTCCTGGAACCCGTACTCGTCCGCCAGCTGACGGGAGGTGAAGGCCTTGCCGGTTCGGCTCATGCGCTCGTCGTCGTCCGCGAGCGCCACGACCCCGCGCCCCACGAAGCGCTGGCTCTCCGCACCGTCGAGGGGCATCTCCGAGCCCTGTCGAACGAGCTCGAGCACCGCCTCGGTCTTCACGAAGTAGGGCCAGATCGAGACGACCGCGACGTCCTGCTTGCGGAGTTGCCGTCCGGCGTCGCGGGTCAGCTTGTCGAGGGCCGCCTTGCCCATTCCGTATGCGACGTGTTGGAAGAAGTGTTCGGCGCCGAGGCTGCTCACGTTCGCGATCAGGCCGGTTCCGCGACCGAGCATCCTCGGGATCGCGAGCGCTGACGCCACGTACGCACCGCGGGTGCCGACGTCGCAGAGCGTGTCGTACCAGTCGAGGTCGGTCTCCCAGAACGGCGGAGCGCCCTCGATCCCGGGATCCACGAACGCGCTGTTCACGAGGACGTCGAGCCCGCCTTGCTCCTTGTCCACACGATCGAAGAGCGCGCGGACCTCCTCGTCGTTCGTGTGATCGCAGCGCACCGCGACCGCCTTGCCGCCGGCCGCTTCGATCTCGGCCGCGGTCTCGCCGATCGTGCCGGGCAGGGCGTGCGAGCCGGGCTCGACCGTGCGAGCGGTCAGGTAGACCGTCGCTCCCGCCGCGGCGAGCTCGAGCGCGCAGCCCTTGCCGATCCCCCGGCTCGCGCCGGTCACCACCGCGATTCGACCTTCGAGACTCATCCCAACTGCTCCCTTCGTCCGACGCAGCGGCGCCGCGCCAGGATCTCCGCGCCGCGCTCCTCCGGCGTGATCGTCGGCGTCTCCGCCGGCAACGCCTGACGGACTTCGCCGATCGGCACGCGCCGAACGCTCGGCAGCGGATTGTCCTCGGTCCAGATGTATCGGTATTGGAGACAACCCTCCTGTGCACCGCCCGTGTCGAGCCAGTTCGGCACACCAGGATCTTCGTGCGCGACGACGATGCGGCACTTGCCATCCAGGTCGAGACGGAGCTGTGCGTCGTTCAGGCTCACGATCCGATTCGTGTAGTCCATCGTGACGAACCAGACGTCGCAGAGCTGGAACGCCCAATAGCGGGCCTTGGGTGGGGTCAGCTCGACGACGAGCGCCTCGTCTTCGGGCAGGCGGTAGTAGTCGTTGCCGTAACGGATGTCGTCGGCGCCGCCGACGTACTTGATCGCCGGCGCGATCGCGTCGGGGTCGTAGTTCTGACGCAGCTCCGGCACCCAGCCCCCCCAGAACCCGGTCGAGGTCTTCACCCAGTTGGCCGCATCGTCGAGCACGTGAGCCATCGAGGCCGAGTCGAGGGGCTCGGCGGGCGTGCCCTCGTCGCCGATGCGCTCGATCTCGAACGTCGCCGGGATCTCCGTCGTCCAGTCCTTGAAGTACTGCCGGATCACGATCTGTCGCGCGCGCGGATCGAGGGGAAGCCAGTTGCCTTCGTGGGGCGTCGCACTCGCGATGATCTCGACGCTGCCGTCGGGTTCGATCGTGAGCTCCTCCGCGGTCAGGTTCGCGAAGTCGCCGGTGTCCCCGAGCTGCATGAAGCCTTCGCGGACCTCGAAGAGGAAGGTGAAGCAGGTGCCGCGGGTGCCCCGGATCCGATACGTGCGGTCGGCGTCGATGTGCGCCGCCAGGTAGTGGTTGTCGGCGTTCTCGGCGCCCCACTTCGAGAAGCTGTCTTCGATGCGCAGCCACTTCGGACGGTCCCGGTCCGCGAGCTCCGCGGCCTGCGCCGCGCCGACCTTCACGAGTCCGAGCAGGTAGCGGAAGCCGCCGGCGCGCACGCCGGGCAGGTCGGGCTGGTCCGCGTCCAGGATCAGGCGTCCTGCGTCGCGGAGGGTGTCGCAGTAGTCCTCCCAGGCGCGGCCCGTGTCGAGGCGTTCCGCGTTCTCCGCAGGCGGGCGCTGCCGGGCGCGGCCCGTGCCGGCGCCGCCTTCCTGGATCCGGCGGGCCTCCCCGAGGCCGCCGATCGCTCTCTCCTCGCTCATCTCGTGTCTCCTCGCGCGGTCGCGCGTACGGATCGATGCTAACGAACGGTGGCCTGGCCACGCGCGGGGCATTGCTACCGTCGAAGCATGATGAAGATCAGCTACTGCATGCGGCGGAAGCCCCATCTCTCCCGCCAGGAGTTCCAGGACTACTACCGGAAGAAGCACACCCGGGTGCTCTCCGCGGAGGAGACCGCGGAGCTCGCGATGGTGCGCTACTGCCAGCTGCACGTGGTCGAGGAGGACGTGAACGAGATCCTCGACTCCGAGCGGGGCGGCGAGCCGGCCTTCGACGCGGTGGCCGAGATCTGGGTCGAGAGCGAGGACGCGTGGCGGAACACGTGGCTCTCGGAGGGCGGTCAGGCGGCGCTCGCGAAGCTCAAACTCGACGAGCAGAACTTCGTCGACTGGTCGCGCTCGGTCATCTTCATGTCGCGGGAGCTGGTGATGATGGACGGGCCGGTAACGACCGCGGCCGACCGGAACCGCTAGGCGCACTCCTCAGCGCACCGCCTTCATGAACGTCTCGAGCGCGTCGATGTAGCCGCGAGGCCCGCCGTAGTCGTGGGTGCCGAGGCCCATCCGGTCGTTGCCCGTGTTCATCGCGCGCAGCGAGAGATGCGTCCCCCCGAGCTCCGCCCACTCCGCGAGGCTGTCGCTCCAGACCGCTTCGCCCTGGCCGAAGTCCACGTTCGTCTCGAGCCCGAACGCCGACGCGTCGCGACCGTTCGCTTCGAGTCCGTCCCGCGCGCGGCCGACCATGTTCTTCAGCATCGCGGGCGGCGCGGCGAAGATCAGGCCGTCGCCGACGCGAGCGGCGCGCTCGACCGCGACCTTGCTCATCGCGCCGAACCAGAGCGGAATCGGCTGCTTCGGTCGAGGCAGGAGGTTCGCGCGATCGATGCGGTGGTACTCGCCGTCGAAGTCGACGAGCTCCTCGGTCCAGAGCGCGCGGAGGACCTCGACCTGCTCGTCGAGGCGCTTGCCGCGCCTCTCGTAGGGCACGCCGAGGGCTTCGTACTCGATGGGACTCCAGCCGGTGCCGAGTCCCAGGCGAACGCGATCGCCCGAGAGGATCGCGAGCTCCGCGGCCTGCTTGGCGACGAGCGCGGTCTGGCGCTGGGGCAGGATGATGATCCCGGTGCAGAGCTCGATCCGCTGGGTGATGCCCGCCATCCACGCGTAGAGGACGAAGGGCTCGTGGAAGGGATGCTCTTCGGTGTAGGGACCGGTGAGCTTCGGTTCGCGCCCCGCGTGCTCCGCGCCGAGCACGTGGTCGTAGGTGAGGACGTAGTCGTAGCCGAGCCCCTCCGCGGTCTGGATCCAGTCGCGGATGATGGCGGGGTCGTCGCCGATCTCCGTCGTGGGAAACGTCGCACCGATCTTCATGGGGAGCCCTCTGCTTGCGGTTCGAAGCCGCTCGGATGATTCCATCCGTGGCACGACGGCGCTCGTTTCGCGCGCGATTCGAGCGAAGTCAACGATGTTGACTCGACGACATGCCGCGCGTACCTTGGGCTCCGGCGTTGCGCGATCGCCGAGAGGACTCCTCGATGCCCGAAGCTTCCCGATTCCCTCGTCTGCACCCCGCGCAGGTCTGCTTCGTCGTCGACGACGTCGGAAAGGCCGTCGGCGAATGCGTCGAACGCTTTGGCTGGGGACCCTTCCACGAATTCGAAGCGCCGACTCCCGACGCGACCTACCACGAATGGTCCGGTACGAAGACCACGAGCGTCGCGCTAGGCATGGCGGGCGGCGTCCAGGTCGAGCTGATCCACGTGCACGAGGGACACGACACCGTCGAAGCCTATCAAGCGCGCTACGGCGCGGGTCTTCAGCATCTGGGCATCAGCTGCAAAGACCGGGAGGCGGCGCTCGCGGCGCTCGAAGCGATCGGCGGCTCCGTCGACGACCAGGGTGAATATCCGGGTATCCGATTCGCGTTCGTCGACACGCCGACGGGGCCCGGCATGTTCGAGCTGCTCCAGCAGACGGACGATGCTCCGACGCCGGGCTCCGAAGCGGCCTCCGTTGCAGCGAAGGCGCCGACGCCTTCTGCGGTGCTCGATCGCGCGACGATCGTGACGGGCGATCTCGACCGGGCGGTCGCGTTCTACGGGCAGGCCTTCCGATGGGACGGGGTCGAGATCGAAGAGCGGACCTTGCGCCTCGACGGTATCGAGGCCCGTGTGCGGCGCGCCCGCGGTCCGGGTGGCCAGCTCACCCTCGAGCTCGTCGAGCCGACCGCGGGCGGCGATGATCCGTACGCGCAGCATCTCGCCCGCGGTGACCACGGGCTCGCGCACGCGGGAGGTCGCCGAATGGACGGAGCGCTTCCGGCCGGCGCGACCCTCGAGGCCGAGTGGCTGGAGGACGGGGAGCGCTTCGGGCTCTACCCGTGGTCCGGTGGCGACGCGAGCCTTCAATTCAGGAGCGAAGCATGATCCTCGGACTTCACCACGCTGCCATCGCCGTCCCCGACATGCAGCGCGCGCTCGACTTCTACGTCGACGTGGTCGGGTTCGACGTCGTGGAGGAGCACACGCTTCCGCCGGGCATTCCGCCCCTCGCGCAGGCCTTCGGGATCGAGGACGCGGGCTGCACGGTCCGGATGATCGCGAAGGGCAACAGCTACCTCGAGCTCTTCGAGTTCGGCGAGGCGCTGCCGGCGGAGGACGGTCGACCCGTGAACCGGATCGGCATCACGCACATCGCGCTGGCGAGCGACGATGTCGAATCCGACTTCGCGCGACTCGAGGCCGCAGGGGTTGCGTTCAACGCGGCGCTCTTCGGCGCGGCCCCGACCCGCTTCGCCTACGGTCGCGACCCCTTCGGCAACGTGATCGAGCTCCTCGAACACGACGCGGAAGGCAAAGCGGGTCGCCGCTTCGACTGAGCGGCGAACTAACGCGGTGTCGGCGCGAGCGAATCGAGCGTCGATCGGACCGCGAAATCGAAGAACGCCTCGAAGTCGATCGACCACGCGTCCTGCGCACGCGCCGGGGGCCACGCCTCGCGCGTGCTCTCCGGCATCTCCGCGACGATCGTCTCGGCGAAGGCGCGGTTCTGCTCGCGCGTGCCGCTGCGCGTCATGACCTCGCTCTGGGCGATCGAAGTCACGACGTGGAGCATCGTCTGCGTCGCCAAGACCAGCCGATCGCCCTCGAGCCCCGCTTCGTGGAAGAGCTCGGCGATCAGGCCGTTCGCGCGGGCGATGAACGGTGTCGCCCAGGGCGAGCCTCCGCCGTAGATCCCGAGCTCGGGATGTTCCGCGATCCGCGCGCGCACGCTCGCGGCGAGCGCGAGCATGCGCTCGTCCCAGCTGCCCTCGGTCGGCGCATCGAGCTCGACGAGCTCCGACGCGAGCTGGCCTACGTGTCCGAGGAGCGCGTCCTTGTTCCGGAAGTGCCGATAGAGCGCGGCAACGTCCACGCCGAAGCGCCCCGCGACCTTGCGCATCGAGAGCGCGGCCTGCCCCTCGTCGCGCACGATCTCGATGGCGGCGTTCGCGATCTTCTCGCGGGTGAGCGGCTTCGAGTAGTCGGTGCGGCGTCGGCGGGCGCGCGCAGTCGTGGGCGCAGGCGGAGGCGGCGACATCAGGCCCAGTCGCGGTTCCAGCGGGACCGCAGGCGCGAACCCTCGGCGCGAGGCTGGATGTCCTCGAAGATCCGCTCGTAGCCCGTCTCCTGCAGGAGCCACTCGCCATCGATCTTCACGTACTGGTCGATGTAGATCCCGGTGCCGTGCAGCACGGTCCCGTTGGGCGCACCGTCGGAGGGCAGCGCCGAGATCACGAAGTCCTCGAGGTACCACTTGCCCTTCGCGGTCGTCTCGCCGGTGATCTCGATCTCCGGCGTGTGCGCGTGGTGCATCGAGACGACCTCCGTATCTCCTAGGCCGTGCGGGTTCGCGAGGAACTCGACGATCGCGTCCCGTCCTTCGAACGCGTGCTTGCCGTCGCTGTAGACGCTCCTGGCGTCGGGTGCGAGCACGCTCCGCATGAGGTCCCAGTCCTTGGTGTCGACCGCGCGCTGGTAGCGGGCCTTCAGCTGCTTGATCGCTTCGATCTCCGCGAGCTCTTGCAGGGGGTCCATGATCGGGTCTCCTTGGTTTCGCGACCTAGAGCCGCTTGAGCTGACCGCCGTCGACGCGCAGGAACTGCGCGGTGACCATGCGCATGCGGTCGCTGAGGAAGACGACGACGGATTCGGCGACGTCGTCGTCCGCCGGGATCTCGCCGAGTGGGAAGAGGTCCATGATCTCCTGCTTCACGACCGCGGGCTCGACGCCGCGCTCGCTCGCCTGCCACTGGATGTAGCCCTCGACGGGCGGGCCCCACATCCAGGTCGGCACGATCGTGTTGACCCGGATCTTCTTCGGGCCGAGCTCCGTCGCCAGCGCGATCGAGACGGCGCGAAGGGCGCCCTTCGAGGCGGAGTAGGCGAGCTGTGGCGACGGCGGCGGGAGCTCCGTCGACTGCGATCCGATCAGCACGACCGAACCGCCGCCGGCCCGCTCGAACGCGGGGACCGCCGCCTTCACGAGCTGGACCGACCCGATCACGTTCACTTCGTTCGCGACGCGGAACTGGTCGAGGGGCGTGTTCTCGAGATCGCCCATCGGCTCGGCGGCGGCGACCTGGGCGATCCCGTCGAGGCGGCCGAAGCGCTCCTCGGCTGCGGCGACGATGCCCTGGCAGGCTTCTTCGTCGGTGATGTCGAAGCTGTGGGCGAGGATGCGCTCGTCGCTCGGGTCGAGCTCCTTCGCGGTCGCTTCGAGGCTCTCGGCCTTGCGCGCGCCGATCACGACGTTGCCGCCGTCGCGGAGCACGCGACTCGCGACTTCGCGGCCGAGGCCCGGGCCCACGCCCGAAACCAGGATCGTCTTGCCTTCCAGGATCATCGTTCTTCTCCTTGGTTCGTTTCGTTCAGCGCGCCATGCGGCGGAGGTCCGCATAGGGCGGGGTATGACTCAGGATGCCGCCGTCGACGTTCAGGATCTGACCCGTGACGAACGACGCGGCGTCGGAAGCGAGATAGAGCACGGCCTGCGCGATGTCTTCGGGGCGTCCGACCCGCGGCGTCAGGTGGTGCTCCTCGAGCATCTTCACGTAGGCCTCGCCGCCGAAGCGCTCGACCTCGTGGGTGAGGATCAGGCCCGGGGCGATCGCATTGCAACGGATGCCCTGCTTGCCGTATTGCGCGGCGACATAACGGGTGAGCGTGTCGACGCCGCCCTTCGAGACGCCGTAGGCCGGGATCGCGAGGTCGCCGCGCTGCGCCGAACCCGACGACGTGTTCACGATGGCGCCGCCGCCGCGCTCGAGCAGCGCGGGGATCGCGTGCTTGCAGCCCAGCATCACGCCGCGCAGGTTGACCGCCATCGTGCGGTCCCAGACGTCGACGTCCATGTTCGCGATGTCCATGTCGAGCCCGGGGCTCGCTGAGCCGAGGGCCGCGGCGTTGTTGTGGAGCACGTCGAGACCGCCGAAGGTCGAGACCGCGGCGGCGATCATCTCCCGGACGTCGTCTTCGGCGGAGACGTCGACGCGCGTCGCGATCGCCTTGCCTCCGTCCGCTTCGATCTCGGAGACGACCGCCGAGGCCCCCGCCTCGTCGAGGTCGGCGACGACGACCGACGCACCCTCGGCGGCGAGCACGCGAGCCGTCGCCCGTCCGATGCCGGAGGCGGAGCCGGTCACGATGGCGACCTTGTCGCGCAGAATCATGGGTGGAACGCTCCCTTCGAGGGGCGGCAGGAAGGACTCGACGGTAAGCGACGGGGATGGCTGAGTCAACAATGTTGACATAGAATGAAGCGCGATCGAATCCCGGTCCTTCGAAGGGAGATTCCATGTCCGACGCCGAATATCCCGCCCGCAGCGCGGGCCTCCTGTCCCAGAAATACGTCGCCGAGGGCAACCGCGAAGCCTGGCTCGACCTGTGGGCCGACGAGGGCATGCTCGCGGATCCCGTCGGCGTCTCGCCCCTCGATCCGAAGGGGGAGGGCCATCAAGGCAAGGACGCCGTCACCGCGTTCTACGACAACGCGATCTCGAAGGTGAAGGTGAGCTTCGATTACCCGCGTTCCTACGCCTGCGCGAACGAGTGCGCGTTCGTCGGAACGGTCTTCACGACCCTGCCGGACGGAACCGAGAACGGATCCGAGGGCGTCTTCCTCTATAAAGTGAACGACGAGGGCAAGATCCTGTCCCTGCGCGCGTTCTGGGAGCACGAGCGCCCGCGACTCGAGGGCGACATCCATCCGCCCGTCGGCCGAGAGCGTTAGGTGCCCTTCGACCGCGCGGAGATCGAGGACGCGCTCGACCACATGGATCGGCTCCGCGCGAAGTCCTCGGAAGAGGGCGACTGGAAGATCTGGGCGCAATGTCTCTCCGAGGACGTCGAGTTCCACGGCACGATCTACGGGGCCTATCACGGACGTGAGGCGGTCGCCGATTTCGTCGTCCGTGTGCACGCGCCCTTTCCGCATCTCCGCTACGAGCGCGACTGGTCGCTGATCGACGTCGATCGCGGCGAGGTGATCTTCTTCCAGAAGATGATCCTGCCCGAGCCCGAAGGCTACGACGGACCGCCCTTCGCGACCGACGTCTGGTCGCGCCATCGCTACGCGGGCCATCGACTCTGGAACCTCAAGCAGGACGTGACGCTGTCCGGGGCGCAGGCGGACGCGAACTTCGGGCGTTGGATGGCGGCCGGTGGGCGCTTCGCGGCCCCGCCGCTCGCGCCGCCGCCTACGGAAGGGGACGCGTGATGTCCGAGAACGAACGGGACTACGCGACGATCTCTTCCGCAGACGTCGTGGAGTGGAACGACGACGCTGGCGTCATCGTGGTCGGCGGGGGCTCCGCGGGCCTGGCCGCCGCGATCGAAGCGCGCGAGGCCGGAGCCGAGGTGCTGCTGCTCGAACGGGGCAGCGGCCTCTCGGGCACGACCACGCTCGCGGGGGGAATGCTCTATCTCGGCGGCGGCACGAGCGTTCAGCTCGCGAACGGCTTCGAGGACACGACCGAAGCGATGTTCGACTACCTGATCGCGAACACGCCCGACCCCGACGGAGAGAAGATCCGCCTCTACTGCGAAGAGAGCGTCGATCATTTCGAGTGGTTGAAGGCGCACGACGTGCCCTTCACCGACGGCTACTACGCCCCCAAGCACCACACGCCGCCCGGCACGAATTGCCTCTCGTGGTCCGGGAACGAGAAGGCCTGGCCGATCTCCGAGCACGCGAAGCCCGCGCCGCGCGGCCACAAGGTCGCGCACGACGAAGAGGGTGGGGCGCTCCTGATCCAACGCCTCGGGGCGCTCGCCGAGAAGATCGGTGTCCGCTTCGCCTACGACGCCAACGTGACGAACCTCGTCGCCGAGTCCGACGGGACGGTCGTCGGTGCTCGCTTCACGGTCTTCGGCGAAGAGCGCTTCGCGCGGGCGCGCAAGGCGGTCGTCCTGGCCGCCGGCGCGTTCTCGATGAACAAGGAGATGGTCGCCGAGTACTGCCCCGACCTCGCGCAACACGGCATCCATCGCCAGGGCAATCCGAACGACGACGGGGCGGCGATCCGAATGGGAATCGCGGCCGGCGGGCGCGCAATCCACATGGAGAAGCCCTTCGTGACGGCGCCCTTCTATCCGCCGGAGAGCTTGATCAAGGGCATCCTCGTGAACAAGCACGGCAAGCGCTTCATCAACGAAGACTGCTACCACGCGCGCACGCTCGACAGCGCGATCCGACAACCCGACGGCATCGTCTACCTGATCTGCGACGACACCACCTTCGGCCGCCCGGAGCTCGAGATGCAGAAGCTGATCGATGCCTGGGAGACGGTCGAGAAGATGGAGCGGGACCTCGCTCTGCCCGATGGCGCGCTGCAGGAAACGGTCGCGCGCTACAACGAATTCGCCGAGAAGGGCGAGGATTTCGACTGCCACAAAGCGGCGAACTGGATGGCACCGATCGTGACGGCGCCGTTCGCCGCGCTGCAGTGCTCGGTCGGTGAGTCCTACTACGTGGGGTTCACGCTCGGGGGGCTCGACGTGTCGATCGATGCCGAGGTCGTGCGCGAGGACGGGGTGCCGATCCCGGGGCTCTACGCGGCGGGTGCCTGCGCGTCGAACATCGCGCAGGACGGCGCGGGCTACTCGAGCGGGACGTGCATCGGCGAGGCGACCTTCTTCGGTCGGCGGGGCGGACGCCACGCGGCGGCACGCGGATGAAGCCGGGGGCGCGCCGATGGAGCTGATCGACTTCCCCGAGCAGATTTCTCCGTTCATCGCCGCTGTCGGCGCAGCGACGATCGCCTACGTCCTGATCGAGCTCGTCGTGCTGCACTTCCGGCGGCGGTCGCTGCGACTCCGCGAAGCGCGTACCGCGGCTTTCGGCATCTTGTCCGTCGCCGGCGTAACGGTGCTCGTCGTCGCCGCGTGGGTGCCCGTCGGCATAGCTCTCTTCGCGACGACAGGCGCCGCCCTGGCGCCCGTCGACTCATTCGGCCTCGGGCCGATTGGCTGGCTCTACGGCTGGCTCGTCTACGAGTTCTGGTACTGGGTCCAGCACTGGGCGGCACACAAGGTGCGACTGCTCTGGTGTATCCACTCCCCGCACCACGCGCCCGGATCGCTGCACATGCTCGTCGGCGCGAATCACCACTTCGTCGAGAGCGTCTTCTACATGCCCTTCTTCGCCGGCTTCGTCCCGGCCCTGATGGGCGTGGATCCACTGGTCTGCCTCGGGCTCAACTTCATCGACTCGATCTGGGGCAGCTTCCTGCACATCAGCGACGACGTCGTCCGCGAAGGGCGCTACGGCCTGATCGGACGGGTGATGCAGACCCCCGCCCACCACCGCGTTCATCACGGGAAGAACGTGCGATACCTCGACCGAAACTACTGCTCGATCACGCTCTTCTGGGACTGGCTGCTCGGCACGCTCGAGCCGCTGCGCGACGACGAGCCCGCCGACTACGGGATCACCCGCGAGGTCGACACCGGCAGCTTCTGGGACGTGCACTTCGGGGAGTTCGTGCTCCTCTGGCGCGACGTGCGGAGCGCGGCGACCTGGCGCGACGCGCTCGGATATTCCTTTCGCGCGCCGGGCTGGCGGCCCGGCGACGACAGTCGGACGGCGGACGCGCGTCGGCGAGCACTGCTCGTGACGACGACGTAGCGGGCGACGAAACGATCGTGTGGATCGGAGCCGGATCATGACGAGAGATCGCTGGAGCGAAGAGCGCGCGAACCAGTGGTACGCGGAACAGCCGTGGTTCGTGGGCTGCAACTTCTCCCCGAGCACCGCCTCGAATCAGCTCGAGATGTGGCAGGCGGAGACCTGGGACCCGGAGACGATCGAGCGAGAGCTGCGCTGGGCCTCCGAGATCGGAATGAACAGCGTGCGCGTGTTCCTCCACGACCTCGTCTGGGAGGCCGATCCCGACGGGCTGAAGACGCGCATGGACCGCTTCCTCGAGATCGCCTGGGGCGTCGGGATCCATACGATGTTCGTGATCTTCGACGATTGCTGGTTCCCCGCGAAAGCCGGGCCGCAGCCGGAGCCGGTTCCGGGGGTGCACAACTCGCGCTGGGCGCAGTCGCCGGGGCATGCGGTCCTTCGCGACCGGGGCGAATGGCCGAGGCTCGAGCGTTATGTCCGGGACGTGATCGGTGCGTTCGGTCGCGATGAACGCGTCTGTGTGTGGGATCTGTACAACGAGCCGGGGAACGCGTTCCTACCGGTCGCCTCGATGCCGAACTGGAAGCGTACGCCGCTCGCGATTGCGAAGGCGTTTCGGCACTTCGTGTTGACGAGTCCGACGCTTCCGCTCCTGCGTGCGACCTTCGAGTGGGCCCGGGACGTCGATCCGCAACAACCGGTCACGGCCGGCGTCTGGGCGCCGACGCGCAACATGGAGAAGTTCCAGCTCGAAGCGTCGGACGTGATCACGTTCCATCAGTACGCGAAGCCCGAGAAGCTCGCGCCGAAGATCGTCGAGCTTCGAGACGCGCATCGTCGCCCCGTGCTGTGCACGGAGTGGATGGCGCGGCCGATGGGGAGCCGGTTCGAGACGCACCTGCCGATCTTCGAGGAAGAGAAGGTCGGGTCTTATTGCTGGGGACTCGTCTCCGGACGAACGCAGACGATCCATGGTTGGGAGGATCGGCCGGGGACGCCGGAGCCGGAGGTCTGGCATCACGACGTGTTCCGCAAGGACGGGACGCCCTTCGACGCGGGCGAGGTCGAGGCGATCCGGAAGGCAGTCGGGCGATAGACCCGGCGCGTTCGGCACCGATACCTCAACCTGCTCCCCAAAGTGTCGCGTTCGCCTCCGACAGCCGATTCGGCGTGCCGACGTCGAACCAAGGCCCCTCGATCGGGCGCGCGACGACGTCGCCCCCGGCGGCGAGCAGTGTCATGAGGGCGTCCGCCAGCTCGAGTTCGCCGCGCGCAGACGGCTCGACGGCGTCGAGATGAGGCCAGATCGCGGGACCGAGCACCCCGAGTCCGGCGTTGTTCCAGGTCGTCGTCGAGGTACCGGGCGGCGGCTTCTCGATGATCCGCTGGACGCGGCCGCCTTCGTCGAAGTAGACGGCGGCGCCTTCGGTGGGATCGTCGACGTGATTCACGCCGAGGACCGCGTCGTGGTCCGCCTCGGCGACGACCCGCGCGTAGTCGGTCGGCGCGACGACGATGTCGGCCCATCCGAAGAAGAAGGAGGCGTCGCCGATGGCGTTCCGGGCGAGGCCGATGGCGTGGGCCGTGCCGCGGGGCTCGTCCTGGCGCACGAAGGTGAGGGCCGGCGCGGGCATGGCGAGTGCGGCCTCTTCGACCTGCTCGGCTCGGTAGCCGGTCACGACGGCGGCATGTTCGATCCCCGCGTCGCGCAGTCCCGAGAGCACGCGCTCGAGGAGCGAGACGCCCGCGACTTCGAGCAGCGGCTTCGCCGTGTCGCGGGTGAGCACGCCCATCCGCGTCCCGCGCCCGGCGGCGAGCACGACGGCGTGGCGGATCATCCGAGCCCCTGTGAGGCGAAGACTTCGAAGGCATCGCTCCCGGTCGTTCGCCTCGCGGCTTCCACGACGGCGTCGACTTCACCCTCTCGACAGGCAGCGATCGCATAGCCCCCGAAGCCCGCCCCGGTCACGCGCGCCCCGAGCGCGCCGGCTTCCCGAAGCGCATACGTCAGCCGGTCGAGTCCGGCGGTCGATGAGCCGAAGGCGCGCAGGCTTTCGTGTGACGCGTCGAGCAGTCGCCCGAAGCCCGCGAGGTCGCCTGCGCGGAGCTTGTCCTCCGCCGCGTCGACCGCCGCGGCCTCGCGAAGAACGTGACGTGCGACAGCCCGGAGCGGAAGCGCGGCGTTGGCGTCGAAATCGCCAGCGGAGAGTCCGACGAGTCGGGACACGTCGACGTCGGTGCGCACTGCCACCTCGGTCGCCGTGACGGCTTCGGGAAGCGCATCGACGAGTTCGCTCTCTGCGTCGGCGACCCTGGCGAGCACGAGCGCGGCGGGGATCGCGCGATCGACCGATCGCGCGAGGAGCGCGGTCGCACACCGACACGCTACGACCCGCGAGTTGTAGGCGTCGCGCGCCGACGTGCCCTTCGCCGCGCGCTCGCCGGAATCCGCCGCGACGAAGGCGAGCCCTTCAGGAATCGGGACAGCGCGGGTCGAGGGCGGGTCGAATTCGATGCGCGTTGCTGCGCCGGCCTCGCCGAACACGATGATCGTCTGGTCCATCTCGCCGCCTTCGATGGCGGCGCGTCGCTCTGCCGCGACCGCGGCACCAACGAGCTCGCGGCCCGAGAGGGGGACGTCGCGATCGCGAGTGAGTGCGGCGAGCAGGCCGACGACGAGGGCCGAAGAGGAGCTCAGGCCGCCGGTCGAAGGAAGATCACCAGCGAGCAGGACCTGAACGCTCGGATCCTCGTCGAGGGTCGGCGCGAGGGCGGCATCGACATAGCGATGCCAGGACGCGGGTCGTGGCGCCGGTCGTCCGATCTGCCATTCACCCGGCTCGTCCAGGGAATCGATCGTGATTCCGGTGGTGCCCGCGCCGACGGCGAATGCGATCCCGCGCTGGATCGCCATCGGCAGCACGGGCAGGAGCGAGTAGTCGGTGTGATCGCCGATCAGGTTGATGCGACCGGGCGCGAAGAGCACCGCGTCCGGATCGGCGTCGAAGCGTTCGCGGTAGGCGAGCGCTACGCGTTCACGAAGCGACGATGCCGGTCGATCGGTCGGGTCCACGGGTCTACGCTACCACTCGGCCGAGAATGAAGGCGCCGCCATGTCCGACCGCATCGACCGACACCTCGAGCTCTGTCATTCGCTGGGTCTTCCGGATCTCGTGGCTCGGCACGTCGTCGAGGAGGCGCAGGTCGCGGCCTACGAGCGCGACGGCTTCATCGTCCTGGAGGGGTTCCTCTCGCGAGCGGAGCTCGCGGCCTGGGCGCCGGCGCTGCGGGACGAAGGGATGCGCCTGCTCCGTGAGGAGGGGATGGAGACGACCTTCGGCGGTGCGTTCCATCAGCGCCTGAACCTGCGACTCGTGTCCCCGGTCTTCGAGGCCTACTGCCTGTGTCCCCGGATCGGGGGCGTCGGCGCCTCGCTCGCCCGAGCCGACGCGATGCGCATCTATCACGAGCAGGTGCTCTTCAAGCCGCCGGGAGCGAACCCCTCGTTCTGGCACCAGGACATGTATTTCTGGCCCCTCGAGACGGATCGTTCGCTCGGAACCTGGATGCCGCTCTCCGACGCGACGGTGGAGATGGGGGCGCTCCGTTATGCGAAGCGCTCCCACCGTCTGGGTGATCTGGGCCAGCACTCGATCGACGCCGACTCGGAGCGGTTCTTCGACGGCGTGATCGTTTCGAGCGGACTCGAAGCGGTCCAGCTCCCGCTCGTCCGCGGTGGCGACCTCTGCGTGCACAATGGTTGGATGGTCCACGGCGCCGCCGCGAACGAATCGCAACGGATGCGCGAAGCCTGCATCGTGACGATGTATCCCGACGGTACTCGTGTGGCGCCACTCGTGAACGAATTCCGGCGTTCGGACGCCGAGCTCTACCTCGGCGGCCGGAGCGAGGGTGACCTCGCAGACAGCGAGCTGAATCCGGTCTTCTAGCCCGAGACGCCCCTCCGAGCAGGACTCTGGTTCCTGGTGCCGTCGTGGTCCTTTGCGTCCCGCGACGGCTATCGTGTCGGGCCCACCAAGGAGTCCCGCCCTTGCCCCTCAATCTCGCGTCCGCCTGGGAAGTCGTCGCCGACCAGCACGGCGATCGGCTCGGCGTCCATGCGGGCGGCGTATCGCGGACCTGGTCCGAGCTCGACGACCGCGCGGCGCGACTCGCGGCGGGCCTCGAAGACGTGGGCGTCGGCGCGGGCGACAACGTGGCGATCGCGCTCTACAACGGGAACGAGTACATCGAGGCCGAGTTCGCCGCGATGAAGTGCCGCGCGGGGCATTGCAACGTCAACTACCGCTACGTCGAAGACGAGCTCGCCTATCTCGTCGACAACAGCGACGCGAAGGCGGTCTTCTTCGACCACGTACTCGCGGAGCGCTTCGACAACGTTCGCGAACGGCTCGACAAGGCGAAGCTCTGGGTGCACGTCGGCGAGGGGCCGTGTCCCGATTGGGCGGTCGACCACGAGGCGTTGATCGCGGGCAACGAGCCGGCCAAGCGGATCGACCGCAGCCCCGACGACCTCTGGCTCCTTTATACCGGTGGCACGACCGGCCATCCGAAGGGCGTGATGTGGCCCCATGGCCATCTCGTCGTGCTCGCCCGGCGGACGCTCGCGCCGCTCGGGATCGAGATTCCGGACTCCCTCGCGGGCGTGCCCGCGATGCTCGCGGAGATCGAGCGGCTCGGCGCGGTCCCCCGTCAGCTGGCTGCCTCTCCGCTGATGCACGGCACGGCCGGACTCGGCGCGCTGATGAACCTCTTGATGGGCGGCGCCGTGGTCTCGCTCGCCGGGCGGAAATTCGATGCGGCCGAGCTGTGGAGCGTCGCCGCGGCTCAGCGCTGCACCACGATCAGCATCGTGGGCGACGTGTTCTGCCGGCCGATGGTCGAGGAGCTCGAGGCCGCGGCCGAGCGCGGCGCGCCCTATGACCTGAACGCTTTGTGCATCGTGGGTTCGAGCGGCGTGATGTGGACGCAACCGGTCAAGGACAAGCTGCTCGAGTTCGCGAAGGCCGCCGGCGCTGATCTCGTGCTCAACGATTCTCTCGGTGCGAGCGAGGGCGTGGGGTTCGCCGCCAAACAGTCGAAGGGCGAGGGCGACACCGAGACCGCGAAGTTCACCCTGGGCCCGAACGCGGCGGTGTTCACCGAAGACGGTCGCCGCGTCGAGCCGGGCTCGGGGGAGACGGGACTGCTCGCGGTCACGGGGCCGATCCCGCTCGGCTACTACGGCGATCCGAAGAAGACCGCGGAGACGTTTCGCGAGTTCGAGGGCAAGCGCTGGTCGGTGCCCGGGGACTTCGCGGAGATCGCGGCGGACGGAACGGTGACGCTGCTCGGGCGTGGCTCCGTCTCCATCAACACCGGCGGCGAGAAGGTCTTCCCCGAAGAGGTGGAGGAGGCGCTGAAGCTGCTGCCGGGGGTCGTGGACACGAACGTCGTCGGCGTGCCGGACCCGAAGTGGGGCGCGGCGGTGACGGCGGTGGTCGAGCTGGCGTCCGGCGTCGATCTCGACGATGTGGCGATCGTCGATGCCCTCCGCGGGAGGCTCTCGCCTTACAAGCTCCCGAAGAACATCGTGCGGGTGGAGAAGTTCTTCCGCAGTCCGAACGGAAAATCCGACTACAAGTGGGCGACGAAGACCGCCCGTGACGCGCTCGGCATCGATGACTGAGCCGGAACAGCAAGCGGAGAACGATCTCCGCACGAAAGGAATCGACATGCGAATCGGTGTGATGGCGGGGGCGACCCCGGGACCCGACGGAACCCTCGACGGCCTGGTCCAGCGAGCGAAGGATCTCGAAGCGCAGGGCTTCGCTTCGATGTGGATGGCGAACATCTTCGGCCTCGACGCGATCAACGCGCTCGCGATCGTCGGCCGCGAGACTTCGAAGATCGAGCTCGGAACGGCAGTCGTGCCGTCCCCACCGCGTCATCCCGTCGCGATCGCCCAGCAAGCGCTGACGACCCAGGCCGCCTGTGGAGGGCGCTTCACCCTGGGTATCGGGATGTCCCACAAGCTCGTGATCGAGGACATGCTCGGCCTCACCTACGACAAGCCGGCGCGTCAGACCCGCGAGTACATGAACGTGCTCGGGCCGCTGATGCGCGGCGAGCCCGCGAGCTTCCAGGGCGAGGAGTATCGGGTGAACGCGGCCCTCGACGTTCCGGGTGCCACCGAGACGCCGGTCCTGATCGCCGCGCTCGGCGACATGATGCTGAAGATCGCGGGCGAGACCGCCGCGGGCACCATCCTCTGGATGACCGGTCCGGCCACCATCGAGGACCACATCGGGCCGAAGCTGCGCGCGGCAGCGAACGACGCCGGCCGGCCGGAACCGCGGATCGTCGCAGGCTTTCCGATCGCCGTGACCGACGACGCTCCGGCGGCGCGAGAGGCGATCGCGAAGGGGCTCGTCATGTACGGCCAGCTCCCGTCGTATCGCGCGATGCTCGACAAGGAAGGCGCGGAGGGCCCGGCGGACATCGCACTCGTCGGCGACGAGAACGCGGTCGGGGAGGGCATCGACCGGCTGCGCGACATCGGCGTGACCGATTTCGACGCCGCGATCTTCCCGGCGGACGAGACGGCCGAGCAGCGCACGTTGGATCTGTTGCAGAGTAGACTCTGAGAGCGACCCGCCCGACGCACGAGGACGAATCATGAGTGAAGGCGAGTTCGATCGCGAATTCATGGAGGACTACAAGAAGCTCCTCCCGGACCACTACCAGGAGCGCTTCGACACGACGGGGGTGACCTACGAGGTCGGCCCCGTCGAGCCCGACGTCGATGCGCTGGCGGACAAGAGTCGCCGGACCGTCGTCCGCCGGGAGACCTTCGAGGGCGGCAAGCGCTTTCCCTTCCCGATCCCGAACGGCTGGTTCGTGGTCGGCGAGTCATGCGACCTCGCCGTCGGCGAAATGCGGACGCTGCACGCGTTCGGCAAGGACCTCGTGCTCTACCGCGGCGAGACCGGCGAGGCGCGTCTCGTCGACGCCTACTGTCCGCATCTCGGCGCACATCTCGGTGTCGGCGGGAAGGTCGACGGCGACGGCATCCGCTGTCCGTTCCACGGCTGGCGATTCGACGGCGAAAGTGGTCGCTGCACGAACGTGCCCTATCTCGAAGGCGGGCGGATCCCCTCGAGCGGACGCGTCCGCCACTATCCGACCGTCGAGCGCAACCACATGATCTGGGCCTGGCACCATCTCGAAGAGGCGGAGCCCTTCTACGAAGTGCCTGCCGTGCCCGAGTTCGAGGACCCGGAGTGGCTCCCCTACGAGGTCAAGATCTTCGAGATCAACACCTGCGTACAGGAAATGGCGGAGAATGACGTCGACTTCGCACACTTCAAGTACGTCCACGGGTCGGCCTCGGTCGATCAAGGCGAGGTCACGATCGACGGGACCTATCGGCGGACGTCGAACGGCGACTTCGTCCGCGAGAGCCACGGCCTCGGGTTGGCGGTGCTCCACATCGGCGACGTCTTTCGGTTCATCGCCTCGAGCGTGCCGATCGACGAAGAGCACGTGCGGCAGGTCTGGTGGTTCACGGCCCCGCGCTCGTCAGGGGAAGACGCCGCCAAGGTGATCGCCAATGCGTTCTACGCCGGCGTGAGCCAGGACCTCGCGATCTGGGAGAACAAGCGGTACCGCCCGAACCCGATGCTGACCGACGCCGAGAAGCCCGTCGTCGAGTATCGGAAGTGGGTGCAGCAGTTCTACTCGGACGTGTCGTAGCGCCTTCGCGCATCAACAGGAGGAGGGATCGAGATGGAAACGCGAAAGATGGGCCGCCACGGGCTCGAGGTGCCGGTGCTGTGTCTCGGCACGATGACCTTCGGCCTCCAGATCGACGAAGCGGCGTCGCGCACGATCCTCGACAAGGCCGCGGACGCGGGCCTCCACTACCTGGACACGTCCGATGCGTATCCCCTCGGCGGAGGGGCCGATACGGCGGGGGGGACCGAGGAGATCCTGGGTCGCTGGATGAAGGACAAGGGCAATCGCGAGGATCTCATCCTCACGACCAAGTGCTTCGCGCCGACGGGCCGAGGTCCGAACGCGTACGGCCTCTCCCGGCAGCGCATCATGGACGCGATTGACGGGAGTCTTCGCCGCCTGGGCACGGACTACATCGACGTCTATCTGGCGCACATGGACGATCCGAATACGCCCCTCGACGAGACCTTGCGCGCCTTCGAGGACATCACGAAGGCGGGCAAGGTCCGCTATGTCGGCTGTTCGAACTACTCCGGCTGGCGCCTCGGCAAGGCGCTCCGCATCGCGAAGGAGCTCGGCTCGACCGGCTACGTCACGATCCAGTCGCGGTACAACCTCCTGTATCGCGAGATCGAGACCGAGCTGCTGCCGCTCTGCCAGGACGAGGGCGTGGGCACGATGATCTACAACCCGCTCGCGGGCGGCTTCCTGTCGGGGAAGTACGAGCCCGGGCAGGAGCCCGAGGACGGGACGCGCTTCAAGGTCGGGAACGCCGGCGCGACGTACCAACATCGCTACTGGCAGGAGGCGCAGTTCGAGGCGGTCGAGCGTCTCAAGGGCGAGGTCGAGAAGCGCGGTCACGATCTCGTCTCGGTCGCCGTCGCCTGGGTGCTCGCGCAGCCGGGCGTGACGACCGCGATCATCGGCGCGTCGAAGCCCGAACAGCTCGACGCGAACCTCGCTGCCGTCGAGGTCGAGTTCGACGACGAGCTTCGCGAGATCTGCGAGGGCGTGTGGTGGTCGCTGCCGAGACGCCCGGTCTCGGCGGGGTACCGCTAGGTCGCGCTCGATCGGCCGCTAGGCGAACGTGACGCCGGTCAGCTCCTCGGACTTCGCCCAGAGCTTCGCGGCGTTCGCCTCGTCGTACGCCCAGGTTTCAAAGCCCTGCCGCGGCACCTCTTCCGAGATCGGCGGCGCGACGTGGCAGTCGAGCAGGTACTTGCCGCCCTGCTCGGTGAGCTCCGCGGCGGTCGCCGCCCAGACGGAGGTCGCGGCGCCCTGGGGCACGTTCTTCACCTGGACGCCCGCCGACTCGAAGCCCTCGCGCATGCCCGCGACGATCTCCTCGGGAAGATGTCGCGCCAGGTCCGTCTGGATCACGCCCGGGTGGACGGAGAGCGAGAGCAGCCGGTCACCGAAGCGACGCTGGAGCTCGGACGCGAACCAGATGTTCGCCGTCTTCGAGTGGGCGTAGGCGAGGTTCGGGTCGTAGTCGCGGGTCTGCCAGTTCAGGTCGTCGACGTCGCAGGTGCCGCGCAGATGCGCACCGGAGCTGAGCGTGACGACGCGGGCGCCGGGCGCGAGACACGGCATCAGGCCGGCGGTCCAGGCGAAGTGGCCGAGATGGTTCGTCCCGAACTGCGTCTCGAACCCGTCGGCGGTCGTGCCCTCCGGACACATCATCACGCCGGCGTTGTTGATGAGCAGGTCGATGGCCTGGCCCTGTTCCGAGGAATTGTCCGCGATCCGCTTCGTCGCGGACCCGATGCTCGAGAGCGAGGCGAGGTCGACCTCTTCCCCGTCGAAGCTCGCGTCCGGCACCTGCCCGCGGAGCGTCTCGAGGGCCGAGGAGATCTTCTCCGGGTTGCGGCCACAGATGGTGACCGAGGCACCGACCGACGCGAGCGCGCGGGCCGTCTCGATCCCGAGGCCACCGGTCGCGCCCGTCACGACGGCGTGCTTGCCGTCGAGTCGGATGCCTTCGAGCACGTCGTCCGTCGTCGAATCTCCGCTGAATGCCATCGTCTCGTCTCCTCATTTCCCCGGGCGGTGGGCGGGCGACGGTAGCGTCTATCGACGGCGTTTGATCTCCGCGACGACGTCCGCCCACTGACTCGGGTCCGGATACCGGTTGTGGGTCAGGCTCACGCCGTCGGCGATCCCGTCGAAGCGCGTGAGGAGCTTGTCCGCGATCTCGTGCCGCTCGCCGACGACCGAAAGCGTGTGCAGGATGTCGTCGTCGATCAGCTCCGCCATGTCGTCCCACTTGCCCTGCTTCGACATGCGGTTCAGCTCTTCGTGCAGCTCGCCCCAGCCGTGATGCACGAGAGTCGGCGCGTAGGCCGGCGTCGATCCATAGAACGCGAGCTGCTTGCGCGCGGCGAGCTTCGAAGCCTCGAACTCCTCCTCGGTATCCGCGGTGACGACGTTGATCGCGCAGAGGATGGCGAGGTCCTCGCGCTTGCGCCCGGCCTTCGCGAGTCCGCGCTCGAGCGCGGGCACGGTATTCGCGAGCAGGCTCTCCCGCGAGTTGAAGGGATGCGAGATGAAGCCGTCGGCGACTTCTCCCGCGAGCTCGGTCATCAGCGGACCGAAGCCGCCGGTGAAGATCGGGGGCGGACCGTACGGGTTCGGACCCGGGTCGAAGGCCGGGATCATGATCGTGTGCTGGTAGAACTCGCCGCGGAAGTCGAGGTCCGCCTGCCCCTCCCAGCGCGCGAAGATCGCGCGGATCGCCAGCACCATCTCGCGCAGTCGAGCCGCGGGCTTCGACCAAGGCATGCTGAAGCGCTTCTCGATGTGCGGGCGGACCTGCGTGCCGAGACCGAGCCAGAAGCGACCGCCGGTGATCGCCTGGAGTCCGTAGCCGAGGTACGCCAGGTTCATCGGATTGCGCGCGAAGGCGATCGCGATCGCGGTCCCGAGCTGGAGCCGCTCCGTATTCTCGGCTGCGAGCACCAGCGGCAGGAACGGATCGTGCTTGGCTTCGAAGCTGAACGCGCCGTCGTAGCCGATCTCTTCGAGGCGCGTGAACTGTGTGCGCGCGTCCCGGGGATCTTCGAGAGGAGCGGTGGTGTAGACCTGCATCGCCGCGTCAGTCCCGCCCACCGGCCAGGGACTTCTGCCACCAACCCGCCTTGTGCGTCGAGAAGAAGAGCGGAATTCCGCTGGTCGTCTTCGGCTTCGCATAGACCATGTGGCCGTAGTCGTAGGGGATCGGCTCGGGGGTCTGGAACTCGACGCCCGCGGACTTGCCCTGCTCGACGATGGCGCCCGTATCGTCCACGTCGACCCCGAAGAGCATCAGTCCTTCGCCCTCGGCCTCGATCTGCTTCGAGAGCGGGCTGTCCGGATTCGTCGACGACACGAGGCTGAAGACCATGCCGCGATCGCCGAGGTCCCAGAGCGGGAAGATCGTGCAGCGCATGGTCGAGTCGGGCAGCGTCTCCGGATCGAGCTCGATCGGCTCGATGCCGAAGAGTCCGTGGTACTTCTCGACGCTGGCATCGTGATCGGCGACGCGCACGACGAAGTCGAAACAGAAATTGGCCTTCATGCCGAACTCCTTCCGCTAGCGGGACCGCGCACGATCGGGGTGGTCCACGTAGATGGGGGACGACCAGGCGCGCGGCCGATCCGGCGCGAGGCAGTTGCCCTCGTCGTCACACGGGTTCGCCTCGAGACATCGCCCGTCGTCGTCCCGATCGCAGTTGATCGGGTCGCCGTTCGCGGTCGGCTTCTCGGGTTCGTACACCCGCGCGTAGTAGACCGCGTCCCGGCCGCTGGTCACGAATTCGTCGTCGCTGAAGGTCGCGACGCAGCCGTTCGGGTCCGGTTCGCAGTCGAGGGAACGCCAGGGATCGTCGACTAGGGTGCCGACGTCTTCGCCCTCGAAGATCTGAGGTCGGATGCGGATCACGTCGATCCGCTCGATCGGTCGTCGCGTGTCGCTCGGGTGATAACACTCGCCGAGGCAAAGGCGTTCGAGCTCGTCCGGCCCGAGCGATTCCGCGGAAGCGTCCGGGCAACCGTCCTGCTGCTCGAAGGATCCGACCGCGCGCACCCGGAACGTCGGGTTGGCGTCGGTCTCGATCTCGGTGCCCATCGGAAGCGCGCCGTCGTCGGTCAACAGATCGAACCAGAGCAGGATGCGCGGTCCGCTCGTGCCGTAGGTCTCGCGGCGTTCGAGGGCGTTCCAGATCGATCCGCGGTCACGCGCGGGGGCGTGGACCGCGACGAGGCCACCGGTGTACTGGAACGAGCCGGCGCGCTCGACGTCGGCGAGGGCGGTCAAGGGCGAGGTCTCCCCCGCCGTGATCGCCTTCGAGTGCGCGGGACGCTCCGCGTCTTCGTCCGGCGGCGCGCGCAGCGCCGATGCCAGGGACGACGCGTCCTCGGGTCGATCGAAACCGCCGTCGGTCATCGCGATCAGCTCCTTGTACCCCGTCCCCGGTCGCGCCGAGTGGTTGTCGCTCGAGGCCATGAAGCCCATCCGGAAGCGTCGCGGCGCGTTCGGGTCGCCGTCGAAGTTGCCGAGGGCGGCGATGTACTGGGCGGATCCCGTTGGCACGTAGTTGAAGGAGGGCTGGTCGCAGTCGCGGCACATGCCGGCGTCGAGCCACTCGCTCGCGTCGCTGTTCTCGATCGTGACGACATAGTCCTTGCCGGCCCTGATCGCGTTCTGGCGCGCGAGCTCGGCACGGCCCTCGCATTCCTGGTCGGAAGCGCCTTCGGCGAGACACCGCGCACGGATGATGCGCCCGGCCTGGCGGCAGGGCGGGAGGTAGCTCGGCGTCTCTTCCGGGCAGACGAGGTGGCCGGACGAAGACGTCCGTGAGCCGCGGAAGTCGCGGTAGACCTCGGAGTCGCCGTGCCCCGAATAGACCTCGAGCAGCGTCTGGCGATCCGGGTCGTGCATGTCGCCCTCGAGCTGCTTGTCCCAGCTCGAGGTCGGCGGCGTGTAGATGCCCCAGGCGGTGCCGTGGGGGATCACGATCGCGTCGTGTCCCCACTCGTTCAGCTTGCGGTAGAGCTCTGGCGGCGTCGGCGCGACTTCCTGGCAGTCCGTGCCGAGCTCGCTCACGTGCCCGTCCCCACACACGGGGGTGCCGCCATTCGTCGCGATCCGCCGGGACAAGTCGTCGAAACGATCGTCGATGAGCGCCGCGGCGCCGCGGACGAGGGGCGAGGAGTTCTCGAGGAGCAGCGTGCCGGACTTGGCGCCGATCGGGCGCGCGGGGATGCGCGCGTCGTCGGTGTGGGCGAGGACGATGTTCTTGTGTCCGTAGTGCCCGTCCGGAGTGAGGCCGGCTTGCGTCCACTCCCAACCGAGGAACGCGACCGTGTCCGGGTTCGTCGGATCGCCGCCGCGCGCGTTGCACTCGCGGATCGCGTCGATCGTGTTCTGCCAATCGATCGGATAGAGGCTGTTCGCGTGATCGTTGATCGACCAGAAGTCCAGCGCCGCGCAGTGGCGGGCGAAGTCGCACGCGTCGGCGGGCGTCATCGCGCCCGCGCCGCCCATCAACGGCAGGTTCATCATGAACGCGTCGCCGGACAGCGTCGTGTGGACGTGGAAGTCGCCGAAGAGGATCTGGCCTTCGGACGCGCCGCCCACGGCTCGAATCGCGCTCGCCTGGTCCGAGGCGATCTCGCTCACGAGGGCCGGCGCACGCGTCTCGCCCGTCGGGACCGGATTCGCGCCGTCGAGCTCGCCGAAAGCGCCGCCACCGGCGAACCAGAGCAGCACGACCGCCGCGATGAGGACGAGTCCGATCAGAAGCAGGGCGTTGCGCACGTCAGGACCTCGGCTTGCGCGATCGCGGGGCGAGCGATCGAGGACGGGGTTCGAACGCTATCGCCTCGCGATGGCCTTCGCGATCCGTTCGACCAGGGCTTTCTGCCGCGCGACGTTCGCGTCGTCGTCGAGGGCGCCGACGTCCAGGCTGTCGAAGACCCGCTGCGAAAGGAAATAACCGGTCGTGACGTTGAACATCGCGATCACCTCGATCGCGAGCTGTGCGCGGTCGAGGGGCCGGCCGGCGCCACTGCGTGCGGTGTCGATTCCCTGCGCGATCAATCGATCGAGCCAGGCCCGCATCAGCTCCTGCCCGGGAGAGCCCTCGCCCTGGAGCGCTTGCTGGAAGAGCGCGGCCATCTGGGGATGTTCGAGGAGCAGGTCGGTCATGATCGACGGAAGGCCGGCGAGGGCGTTTCGGGAGCGCGCC
This sequence comes from uncultured Spirochaetaceae bacterium, assembly GCA_964488255.1. GTDB lineage: Bacteria > Myxococcota_A > UBA9160 > UBA9160 > UBA4427 > UBA4427. Next base: position 82,737 of record CAZAUR010000022.1, read on the forward strand.
GTCTGCATCGCCTCGGTCATCGCCGCCGCCATCGGTGTGAGCGCCCGATCCAGCACCGCCGAATAGAGGTCGCGCTTGCTCGCGAAGTGGTTGTAGAGCCCCGGCTGCTGGATCTCGGCTCGGCGCGCGATCTCGCGGAGCGAAGCCGCTTCGAAGCCGCGCTCGGCGAAGACCGACTCGGCCGCGTCGAGGATGCGGACAGAGGTGCGCTCGCCCTTGGTGGGCGTCGGGGCTTCGACGGATCGGGCGGCCGGCATGGAAGAGGTTCCTCGATCGGGTTGCGGAGTAAATTATCACACGATAATTTTCGAGTCCACGCCCAGGAGGATTCGAATGCGATCGCGCATCGCCGACGTCGTGAACACCGACGCCACGCTCATCAGCCGCAAGGCCTGGAGCGATCCCCACGTCTACGCGCTCGAGAAGAAGGGCATCTTCGGCAAGAGCTGGCTCTTCCTGGCCCACGAGTCACAGATCCCGAACCCGGGCGACTTCGTGCAGGCCTACATGTGCGAGACGCCGATCCTCGTCGCCCGCGGCAAGGCCGGCGGCATCCACGCGAACATCAACAGCTGCGTCCATCGCGGACTGCCCGTCTGCCGCGCGGACCACGGCAACGCGAAGAGCTTCGTCTGCCCCTATCACAGCTGGAACTACTCGGTCGAAGGCAAGCTCCAGGCGATTCCTCAGGAGCGACACGTCGAGGGCAAGGTCGACAAGTCGAAGCTCGGGCTCAAGGCCGTGCCGCGCGTCGAGTCGTGGAACGGGATGATCTTCGGCTCCTTCGACCCGGAGATCGAGCCTCTCGATCAATACCTCGGCGACCAGCGCTGGTACCTCGACGCGTTCTTCGAGCGATTCGAGAACGGCATCGAGTTCGTCGGCTCTCCCCAGCGATGGGTCCTGAACGCGAACTGGAAGCTCCCGATGGAGAACCAGCTCGGCGACGTGAATCACGGCCCGTTTCTGCACGCGGCGGTGATCCCGCCGGAGGCGAACGCCGAAGTCTTCGACCTCGGGTTCAGCTGCGTGACCGAGCCGGGCCACGGCGCGACCTTCCGTCTTATGCCTGAAGACGCGCCGCTCGAGAGCGTGGCGTGGGGCTTCGAAGGGATGGCGTCGCTGCTCTCGCCCGATGTGCACGAGTATCTGCGCGAGATCCAGATGCGGGCGGAGGAGCGGGTCGGTCCGATTCGTGCGCGGATGAAGGGCCTGACCTACGGCGTCTACCCGAACCTGTCCTTCCTGTGGTCGAACACCGCGTTCAAGGTCTCGCACCCACGCGGGCCCGGAAAGGTCGAGTACTGGTCGTGGTCGGTCGTGCCCGCGGATGCGCCCGACGAGTTCAAGCGGATCCTGCGCGGCAACCACACGGCCTTCTTCGGCCCGGGCGGGCTGCTCGAGCAGGAGGACTCGGAGGCGTGGACCCAGCAGTTCCTGGGGAGCAACATCGACTTCGCCGACGACCGGCCCTACTTCTACGGCCTCGGGTTGGGTGAGGAGAAACCCCACGACGATCTGCCCGGACTCGTGAGCGTGACCGCGAACGAGTTCTACGCGCGCAACTTCTTCCTGCGCTGGCGGGACGCGCTGATGGCCGTGGAGGAACGCTGAAATGTCCGAGGACTATCAGACGACGCTCGAGCTCCAGCACGAGATCGAGCAGTGGTACTACCGCGAGGCGCGCCTCCTCGACGGTCGTGAATACAAGAAGTGGCTCGAGCTCTGCGCGCCCGAGATCCGGTACATCGTCCCCGGTCGCGGCAACCCCCTCGTCGACAACGCGCGCCGCGGCGAAGAGGACATGATCAGCGTCGAGCGCGAGCTCGAAGGCCGGGACTCCGACGGGCTACCGATTCGGGACGAGTCCTTGCCCTACCTGATGCTTCGCGTGGAGCGAGCGTACAAGCCGAACTCGTGGTCCGAGAACCCGCCGGCGCGGACGCGTCGGATCGTCGGGAACATCGAGGTGATGGGCGTGGAAGGCCCCGCGATCTCGGTGACCAGCGCGTTCCATCTCCACTGGGCCCGACCCGGGAGCGCGACCTGCTTCTACGCGGGCCAGCGCAGGGACGTGCTCCAGCGCGCAGAGGAAACTGTGCCGGGCGACCTGAAGCTCACGCGCCGCGAGGTCGTGCTCGACCTCGCGAACATCGAGGTTCCGACGCTGGGGCTCTTCCTCTAGCCTCGCGCGACCGTCGACCCGATTGGCCTAGAAGCGGTACTGGAGGCCGCCGCCGACAGAGACGTATTCCATCTCGTGGATGTCGCCGCGCGGCAGGATCCACTCGGTGCTGAATCGGAACGCGACGTTCCGGTGGAGGTGGATGTCGAAGCCGCCGCCGACCCGGAAGGCCAGGGCGAGCCCGTCGTTCAGGATCACGCCGAGGTTCTGTACGTCGTCGACCTCCGCGTCCATGAAGCCGACGCCGCCGAGGACGTAGGGTTCGAAGCGACCGAGGGGCAGGATCCCGCGGACGGCCCCGGAGAACACGAGCGTCTCCGCCTCGACGAAGTCGCCGGCGTTCTCGTCGAACTCGACTTTCGGGATGTACTCGACCTCGAGCTCTGCGGCGACATACTTGTGGACGCGCCAGCCGAGGTAGATGTCGAAGCCCGTCGCGATGTCGTGGTCGAGGTCGTTGTCGACGCCGGGGAGTGCGCCGACGGGCAGCGTTTCGATCCCAAGGGCGACGAACTGCTTCTCGTAGTTGTCGGGGGCCGTGATGAAGGTGCCGCCGATGGCGCTCACGCCGAAATAGGGCCCGGTCCGTGCCCAGTCCTCGTCGTCGTCGGCGACCGCGAACGACGGGGCGGCGATGGCGGCGATGACGAGGACGAGCGTCGTGAAGACGGCGCGTGATAGGCGGCGGCGGGGGGAGGGGCGCATTCTGGGCTCCGGCGAAGCGGGTTGGTTCGGCCCGCGGATCCGCGGGGTCGGGCCAGAATAGGGAGGGGCACGAACGCCCGCCAACCACTCGGTTCGAGGCTCGTCCCTGCGAGCTCGCGTCATCTGACGAAGGATCGGAACGCGCGATCGCGCGTCTCAGCGGGTCGGATCGAGCATCACCTTGAGGACGCCGTCTTCGCGACTATCGAAGAGGGCGTAGGCCTCGGGCCCCTCGCCGAGACCCATCTCGTGCGTGAAGACGGAGTCCGGCTGGAGTCGCCCTTCGGCGATCAGCGGGACGAGATGCGGCCAGAACTTCGGGACCGGGCACACGCCGATCCGGAACGTCAGGTTCTTCACGAGGGCGAGGCCCATCGGGAAGGGCATCGGCGTCGGGCCGGGCACGCCTACGACGCTGACGGTGCCGCCCTTTCGCACCAGTTGGAGTGCGGTCAGGATCGTGGCTTCGCCGCCGACCGCTTCGATCACGGCGTGCGGCCCGAGTCCGTCGGTCGCGTCGAGGATCGGCGCGATCGGGTCACTCGAAGCGTCGACCGGGACCGCGCCGAGCGCCTTCGCGGCGGCGAGTCGCGCGGGAACGCGATCGAGGGCGAACACCCTGCGCGGGCCGAAGAGCTGAGCCGTCTGGATCGCCATCAATCCGACCGGTCCGCAGCCGACGACCGCGACGTCCTGGCCGGGCGCGATGTTCGCGTTCTCGGCGCCGAGGTAGCCGGTCGGCAGGATGTCCGTGAGCAGGACCGCGCTCGCGTCGGACACGCCGTCGGGAATCTTCGCGAGGCTCGTATCAGCCTTCGGGACGGCGATCGCTTCCGCTTGCGCGCCCGGCAGCGCATTGTTCGTTCCGAAGACGCGGCCGCCGTCGTTCTCGCAGCTCGTGACCGAGCCGCGCGTGCACGGTCCGCACTGCGCGCAGCCGACGACCCCCGACACGATCACGCGATCGCCGGTCCGGAAGCGCTGCACGCCGGAGCCCGCCTCGACGACCTCGCCGATGGCTTCGTGGCCGATGCCGAAGGATCCCTCGCCGAGATCGCCGTGGTAGATGTGGAGGTCGGAGCCGCAGATTGCCGTGCGCTCGACCTTCACGACGACGCCGTCGGTGTCGTCGGGGGAGGGGTCAGGCAGGTTCTCGACGCGAACGTCGCCCTTGCCATGAATGAAGAGGCCGCGCATGGCTTCCTTTCTCGCGTCTCGCGCGTCGACTACGCCTGCGCGTCGTCGTCGCGCTGCCAGCGATGGAGCAGGTGATGGTCGCTCAGCACGATCTGCTCGCGCCATGGGCGAGGCGCCGCGCGGCCGCCGAGATTCGGGACCGCGTCGCGGGCGGTCGTGGCGCGCGCGCGGATCGCGTCCCAATCGGGCGGGCTCCCGTCGAGGGCCGCGTCGATTTCGTCGAGACTCGCGACCGCATCACGCGGGAGAATGGGCGTGAAGACCGCGCGCACGCCGTGCCATGCCTCGCGGAAGAGCGCGGTCATCTCTTCCGCCGCGTCGAGGCCCGATGGGTAGAGCGCGCGCTGCGTCGACTCGTTGGCTTCGAGGACGTCGAGTGCCTGGCGCAGGAGGATCATGCGCTCGATCTCGTGGATGTTTGGCGGATGCATCGGGGGCGAGGGTAGTTCAGGGGCGGCGCTCGATCAGGCGCGCGCGTTCGGCCCACCCGCGCCCGACGGCTCGAGCGCCGCCGCGAGCGCGACGACCGCGAAGGCCGTCGCGATCAACGGATCGTCTTCCTTCTGCAGCGGGTTCGGATTCGAAAAGGACCCGTCCTCGCGCTGGTCGGCGGCGATCGCATCGACGAGCTGCGCGCGCCAGTCGGCGGGGCCGCCGGCTCGGGCGAAGACAGTCGCAGAGCCCGCGCGGTAGTACCCGCGCATCGCTTCGGCGAAGGCATGCATCGGCCCGCCCTCGACGCCCGGGTTCGCGTCGACGCGGTGGTGTTCGAGGAGCCAGGCGTGGGCCTGCTTCGCCGAAGGCTCCGCGGCGAACCCCAGCGCGGCGAGGGCGTGCCAGCCGTCGGTCGTGGCGGAGCCGTAGCCCCGGGGCCGCTCGTTCGGGCCTGTCTCTCCCTTGTTGAGGTGAAGCTCGACCGGGCTGTAGAAGAAGCTGCCGTCCTCGCTCTGGCAGCGCGCTACGAACGATCGCGCCTCGAGGAGTGCCGGGTGTTCGGGACCGAGGCCAGACGCGACGAGGCCCTCGATCACGCGTCGGGTCATGCTGAGGTCGACGTGTCCGGCGTCGGGCGGCGTGCGGAGCGAGCGCGCGCCCATGCCCCATCCGCCCAGGGCGGGATGGTCCTGCCAGCCGCGGCGGGTCGAGAGCTGTTGGTCGAGCAGCCACGCGCGGGATCGCTCGGCGAGTCCAGGCGGCGCGGCATCGACGTGTCGCGAGAGCGCGAAGAGCATCATCCCCGTCGCATAACACGGATAGTCGGAGACGACTTCGTTCAGACCGAGCGCCCCGGACTCGTCACAGCGCGCAGCGAGCGCCGCGAGAGAAGCAGCAGCCGCGTCGCCGTCGAGCGCACCGGCGGCATCGAGGGCGAGCAGCACGAAAGGCGACGTGCTCGCTCCGCCCTTCAAGAGGCCGTAGACGCGGGAGGGGTAACGGCCGTCGTGGCTGCGTTGTCCTTCGAGCCAGCCCAGCGCTGAAGCGAGCACCGCAGCGCCGTCGGCTTCGGGCGTCCCCGCGAACGCTGCCGAAACGCCGAAGAGGCCCTGGGCGGCGAGGAGCGTCCCCGCCGCCAGGACCTCGCGGCGCGACCAGAGCGGCGCCGGGCCGCGCGCGGTCGCGGAACTCACCGCGTCACCACCGTCTGCGTCTCCATCGGCACGCTCGCCGGCTGGAGCGGCTCGCCGGCGCCGAGGGTCATGACCGCGGCCGCCGTCACGAAGGGCGTGCTCGTGATGCAGTGATGACCAGACCAGGAGCCGTCTCCGTTCTGGGTCGCATCGAGATGCGCCGCGATCGCGGTCTGCCACTGGTCCCAGTCGGAACCGCGCTCTTCCGCGAGGCTCTCCGAGATCATCATGTAGCTGAGCATCTCTTCACCGCCGACGGAACCGAACCCGCGGATCATCGCCGCGCGATCCTCGCGCACACGTTCGGCGGTCTTCTCCGCCTTTCGTTCCGCGCGCTCCGCGGCTTCCGGCGCGACCGTCTTCGCGCCCTTGCGGTTGTTGCTGAGCGAAGACGCGGCGGCGTAGAGGTCGACCCCCGCGCCCTTGCTCGCGTCGAGCGCGCCGGACTCTTCGTCGATCAGGCGATCGTTATAGCCCTGGGCGCGGTCGAGGACCTCCTGGTCGAAGCGCTTGCCCTTGTCGAGTGCCTTGTAGAGGCTCTGGGCCGCGACCGAGCTCGAGAGGACCGGCGCCCAGCCGTTCGCGTCGAAGCTGCCGTCGGCGCGCTGGGCGGAGACGACCTTGGTGAGCACCTTGTCGTAGGCGATCTGCGTTCGCGTGTAGAGCTTCTCGCCTACGCGCTCGTCGACGTCGCCGAGGAGCAGCGCCGCGAAGTGCGTGTCGACGTTCGGCCCGAGCTTGCCCTGAGGCTGGGTGCCGGTCGGACCGTTCAGACCGACGCCATCGCTCGGGCTCTTCTCGATCGCCGTCAGCACGTAGTCGAGGCCTTTCCGGATCGACGCCTGGTGGGCGTCGGTCTTCCCTGCGTCGCGCTGGAGTGCCATCAGCGAGAGGGACGTCGTCGCGAGGTCCGACTGCCCGCTCGCGCCGCGGTTCGAATTGCGCTGGGCGAAGCTCGCGGCCCCCCAGCCGCCGTCCGCGTTCTGGTGCTGCACGAGCCACCGCGCCCCGGCGCGTCGTGTCGCGACCGCGTCGATCGTCGCGGGTTTCTGCGCGTCGGCTGCGGGTTTCGGGGTGTCGACGCTGACCTCCGTCGCCTGGACCGGGCTGGCGAGGAGGAGCGTGGACAGGAGGAGGGAGGGGAGGGGAGCGATTCGCATGGAGGAACCTCGACCACCGCGGGATTGCGGTTCGGCGGGTTCGATGCAGCGCTTCGGAGGATGGTTCCCGGGCCGACTACGTCACGTATTCGAGTGAACCGAGTGACGCAGCGATGTGTCGTACTGGGGAGTCGAGTGTCAGCTCGCCGGGTCGTCTGCCCACTGATAGATCTCGTCCATCGTGACCGGACGCTCCGCGATCCCGTCGAAGCCCGGCATCCCGCCCGCCGCGTAGCTGTCTTCGCACGTCACGAGCCCGTCGTCGTCGAAGCCCCAGACGATCATGAGGCGCGACAGGTAGAGGTAGTGCGCGTCCTCGTCGGGCACCGGGACGCCCATCGCCGCGAGGACCTTACCCGGATACGCCATCTTCATGCCGCCCTCGGTCGTGATCACATCGCGCCCGACCGCCATGCGCTCGATCGCATGTTCGATGTGGTTGCAACCGGAGCCGACGATTCCCTGGTAGTAGGCGGCCACGCCGTCCTTGCCGGTCGGGCTGTTGTCGTCGCCGCCCTCTGTATAGGAGGTGTATTTCGCGTTGGGCGCGACCGTCGCCATCAACGCCTCGAAGTCCGGCTTCGCCTCCGCCTTGCCATGCGAGATGATCGTCCCGAGATTCCGGCGCCGGACCGGGTCGGTCTCGTCGGCGAGCAGGCGCTCGGGCATCTCCCAGTTCTTGCGGCAGTCGATCACGTAGGTCATCGCGGGGGCTCCTCTTTCGTCGGCCGTCGGGCGCGTGCGCCGGGGGCGGTCGCCATCATAACCGCGCCGCACGGGCTTGGGGCCGCCTCGACGAGCGCCGGAATTCCCCTGCTCGCGCGGCCGGTTACGGCCCAGCGCGGGTCGCCTGTGCTAGCCTCCGCGCCGCTCGAAGGGCGACGGCCGCGTCAGCCCCGAGTTCCCGGAGAGATGGCCGAGCGGTCGAAGGCGCACGCTTGGAAAGCGTGTGTAGGGCAACCTACCGTGGGTTCGAATCCCACTCTCTCCGCCATTCAGTCTGCTGGTGCAGAGACGATTGCGCGCCGGGAATCATAATCGGTGGGATTCGGGCGGATTCGCGGGCCTTGGGGCGAATCGGGTTTCGGGAGTCCACCGGAGACGGGCACTTGCGGGGGCGATGGGACGCTCTCGGGCAGATGTTCTCTGCTGCGAGTTTTTGCGGTGGACTGAGCGCCTTCCACGGCCGCGCCGTGTGTGGAGCGTCGATCGGTGGGGCCCGGCAGGCAACCGGGGGGTCAGCCCTCGAGTGAGCCCTACGGCTGCAGCTGCGCCACCTGCTCCGACCACGAGAGCGGGATCTCGATCCGCTTCACGAGCGCATCGGCGGTGAGGTCTGCGGGCTGGGTGCCCGTAGTGTGCCAAAACTCAGCCGCCGCATTTCGCCAGCAGAATCAACGAGTTGAACGTTCGGCGGGAGCTCTAACCTCGGCCGATTTTGGCACGCCCCACCCGGGCTAACTTGTTCGGATGACACCGGCGCCGCTGCAATTCTTGGTCGTTCTGCTTGCCGGCTGGCTCTGCCGGCACCAGCAGGAGATGATCGAGTATCTCCAGGACGAGAACCGTGTTCTCCGCGAGCAGCTAGGCGGGAAGCGCCTCCGGTTCACCGACGCGCAACGACGCCGGCTCGCCCGGAAGGCGAAACGGCTGGGGCGACATCGGCTAAGAGAGATCTCGACCGTCGTCACGCCTGAAACGCTTCTTCGCTGGTACCGCGAGCTGGTCGCCGCGAAGTACGACGGGAGTTCAAGGAGGAGGCCCGGGCGTCCTCGGATCGAGGGCGAGATCCAGCGATTGATCGTTCGGATGACCGTCGAGAATCCGGGTTGGGGATATACGCGCATTCGCGGCGCACTGATGAATCTCGGACACGAAGTCGGCCGAAACACGATCAAGCGCGTGCTCGCTGAGAACGGAATCGATCCGGCCGGGCGTCGTCCGATGGCCTGGAAGACGTTTCTGCGGGCTCACTGGGGAGCCATCGCGGCCACGGACTTCTTCACGGTCGAGGTCGTGACGTGGCGTGGTCTCGTTCGGTACTTCGTGCTCTTCGTGATCGATTTGAAGAGTCGTCGAGTGGAGATTGCTGGAATCACCGCGAAGCCGAACGGGGAATGGATGCGCCAGATCGCCCGCAATCTGGTCGACTGCGAAGAGGGCTTCCTCGTAAACAGCCGCCATCTGATCCACGATCGTGACCCGTTGTTCACGCACGCGTTCGCAGCAACGCTGAAGCGTACAGGCGTTCATCCCGTGAAACTGCCGAGCCGGAGTCCTAACCTGAACGCCTACGCAGAGAGGTTCGTCCGATCGGCGAAGTCGGAGTGCGTCGGTCAAGTGATTCCGCTCAGCGAACGACATCTTCGGCAAGTCGTGGGCGAGTATGTGGAGCACTATCACCTTGAGCGAAACCATCAGGGAATCGGCAACCGATTGATCGATCGGGGCGAGGGCGGCGTCGCTGGTTCTGGTTCGGTCGAATGCCATGAGCGTCTTGGTGGGATGCTTCGCTACTACGCTCGGGCGGCGTAGTCGTCAATCGAGTTCTTGCACCGCACGAGGTGGGCTATGGGCGGGAAAGTGTCCGGCGTGAATCCGAGAGTTCTCTCGTGGGCTCGCGAACGCGCTGGACTGAGCGTCGAGGATGTCGCAGCCAGGCTGAAGAAAGACCCGAGCCTCGTCGAGGCTTGGGAACGCGGTGATGAGGGACAGAGCCCCACCTATGTTCAGCTCGAGAAGCTCAGCTACGAGCTCTACAACCGCCCGGTAGCTGTCTTCTTCTTCCCGGAGCCGCCTGAGGAGCCGGAAGCCAAGGGTGAGTTCCGTTTGATTCCGGAAGCGGAACTCGATGCTCTGAGTCCGGAGACCCTTCTCGCGGTACGCCATGCGAGGGCGTCGCAGGAATCTCTCCGGGAGCTATCGGGGGGCCACAATCCAGCTTCGGCTCGAATCGTGGGAGAGATCGACGCACGACGCTTCAAGACGCTCGAATCCCTTTGCTCGAGAGTGCGCAACCGGTTGGGGATCTCGCTCGTTACGCAGATGAGCTGGGACTCACTCGATACGGCATTCAAGGAATGGCGGACCGCGGTCGAGACGGCCGGCGTATTCGTGTTCAAACGCGCGTTCCGTGACGACGATGTCTCAGGGTTCTGCCTCTTCGACCCCACTTTCCCCGTCATCTTTATCAACAACAGCACGTCGCCTTCTCGACAGATCTTCACCCTTTTCCACGAGCTTGCCCATCTGCTCTACCACGCAAGCGGTGTCACTCTGGGCAGCGACAGCTACATCCGCTCGCTCCCCAAGGACGATCGAAGCGTTGAAGTTCTCTGCAATCGATTCGCGGGTGCGTTCCTCGTGCCGGATGCGGATTTCGATAGACGGGCTGGGGGACGGGGTGCGACCGACATTGAAGTCTCGGAGCTCGCGAGTCTCTACAACGTGAGTCGGGAAACCATTCTGCGAAAGTTTCTCGACCGACGAGTCGTGACCCAGGCTCAGTATGAGGAGCGGCGAGAAGGTTGGAATTCAGACTGGCGGAAGCGCCGTGAGGAATCCTCGGGAGGAGACTATTACCGTACGCAGAAGGCCTACTTGAGCGAGACGTATACGAGGCTCGCCTTCAATGGCTATTACGACGGTCGTCTGACGGTGGAACAGCTCAGCGACTATCTCGGCATGAAGGCGAGGAACGTGCCTACGTTCGAGACCTACCTAACAGCTGTCTGATCGATGCTGTACGTATTCGACACAAGCTCGCTGCGCGCAATGGGCCATTTCTTCCCGGAGCAATTCCCGTCCTTTTGGATCAAGTTCGATGCGATGGTCGAGGCGGGCGACGTCTTTTCCGTGCGCGAAGTGCGCAAAGAACTCGAGCTGCAGTCGGTTCATCAGCACCTGCTGGACTGGGCGAAAGGACACGCTTCGTTCTTCAGGATCCCGAGTGCGGACGAGACGGAGTTTGTCAGCCGGATCTTCGCGGTGCCGAAGTTCCTCGAAATGGTACGGCGGAAGAACATCCTGGAGGGCCGACCCGTTGCCGATCCGTTCCTCGTGGCCGCGGCGCAGGCGCATGGGGGTTGCGTGGTCACCGAGGAGAAAGAGAGACGTGGATCCGCTCAGCTGCCCAACGTCTGCGCGCACTACAAGGTCAAGTGCATGAATCTCGAGGGATTCATGAGTGCCGAGGGCATGCAGTATTAGGGTGGATTCGAGCCGTTGCGGGTCCGCGTCACGGCTGCGAGGCAGGGCCCGTTGTTCGTGCGGAGCAGGGACTTGCGATTCCCTGTTTAGCTCCAAGGATTCCCTGTTCGCCCGAAAAAGTTCCCTGTTCGAGTTCGTAGGGAATTCGTTTCTAACTGCTCGGATCAACTCTGGAAATCCGGCGGTGGTGCGCTTCGCGAAGCCCGGAATTTGAGAAATTCCCTGTATTTTCCCTGTATATCAGGGATCTGACCCCAGAGACGAGTTCGCCCCCGACTCCTACCACCGCCATTCAGTCTGCTGGTGCGGAAATGATTGGGGTCGTGGATCGCGAACCCCGCGATTCGGCCCGATTGCGGCGCTTGCGCGCGATTCGTGTTTCGGCAGTCCACCGGAGACGGCGCGCTCGCTGCGCCAACCCGCCGATCCCGTGTCGAAGTTCTCTGCGCTGCTGCGTCTCAGGACATTCTGGAGCGCGGCCGTTGCAATAGCAACGCTCCCGAACTCGTCTCCCCGACACAGACGCCACATCGCGCGGCCCGATTCGCTCTCATTCGTTCCTCGCGAGCCGACTCGCGTGCTTCAGAAAGTCTCCTGGCGACGTCGTCGCCGATGCCAAAGAAGACCTCGTCGGGCGTCTGCCCTTGGAACGCCGAATGGGGCATCACTTCGTTGTGGGCCGCGACATAGAACTCGATGAGGCGACGAAGACCGACGAAGCTGTCGAGAGAATGAAGGTAGAGCCACGAGTGCTTCAAGGATCGCCAGAATGCCTCGATCATCGAATTAGAGAACGTGATCTCGACTTGAGCCAGGACCCGCGTCAGACGCTCGCCGTCCAGCAGTTCGTTTACGGCTCCGTTGACGTTCTCGCTTCCCGAGTCTGCCACCACGACGGGATGAGCAGGGCAGTCGCCCAGCTGAACGGCCGCTTCGCGCAAGATGCGACACGTCCCGCCGCTCCCGAGCCGTTCCTCAAGACTCCACGACAAGATTCGCCGGGAAAAGTTGTCGATCACTCCATGCAGATACGCTCTCGTCCCGTCGAGCAGCCGGATGATTGTTACATCCAGGTGGAGGAGTTCGCCGGGAGCGTTGGCGCGTATGCCGATCTTGGGTTTGACCGGATAGACACGCTTTCGGGGTCGTCTCCAGCCGCTGGTGCGGACCTGCCGATACCAGGTCGATGGCGAAGCCAGGACCTTCCCGATTCGCTGAGCGTGAAGAGCCAGCGCTCGCAGCGACATGTGTCGGTGATCGTTGCTCTCGACCATCTTGCGCATGGCGTCGATCTCATCGGGAGTCAAGCGTGTCGGGACGACGCGCGGACAGCTTGTCTGATCATCAAGGTCACATCCGGCCTCGGCACGACACCAATCGTGGTAGCGGGATGCCGAGAGACGCGTGACTCGAAGCGCGGCGTTGAGTGGCACGACGTTTCTCGCCCGTGCGATCGCTCGCAGGAGGATGCTCTTGGTGTCGCCGTCCGGGAGGCGCTCGTATTCGAGCTGGACCTTCGATGCTCGAAGCATCGCGATCAGAAGACCGACGATCGCTCCGAGCAAAGCGGTTCGGCCTCGGAGTTTTTCGATCTCCGCGGTCAGCGCGGCACGATCACGGCTGGCGAGATCGCAGGAGACCACGTCCGGCGCGCCGCGGTGAACCCAGCTTCGAATGGTCGAACGGGGGATGTTCAACTCAGGAAATAGGTCCCGATCACCCGACTCGCAGATGGCCTCTCGGATTCGGTAGTCGTAGGTCCGTCGAGAGTGGAGGTGGGCCATCTGGAAAGTATCGGCAGCCGCGCGGGCGATCGTGCAGCGGCTTGGAAATGCCCTGTACTTTCAAGGCGTTGCAGCTGCAACGCCCGAGATCCAGAATGTCCTGAGACGCAGCAGGGCAGGATCCTTGACCCATTCTTGACAGGGAGTACCGCGACAGGTCGAGCAAGTCGCTCTCCTCAGCTCGCTTCCTTCAGCGAGACCGATAAACGAAACCCCAACGCGTCGAGCAGGACCTCGAGGCTGCTGAGTTCGGGGTTCCCATTCTCGGAGAGCATTCGGTAGAGATGCTCGCGATTGAGCTCCGTCGCCTCCGCGAGCTTGGCGACTCCTCCACGTGCGCGAGCGACGTCGCGTAGTGCTAGAAGAAAGACGCGGGGGTCGCCATCTTCGAGGCAGGCGTTGAGGTACTCGGCCGCCTCCGCCGGGTCCTGGAGATCCTCGGTCAGGACTTCTTCGAATTTTCGAGCTCTAGCCATGATCACGGCTCCTGTAGTCTCGCCAATACTCTTTGGCCCGATCGATGTCTCGACCTTGCGTGCTCTTGTCGCCACCGCAGAGGAGAATGACGATCGAATCACCTTTGCGTCCGAAGTAGACGCGGAAGCCCGGTCCGAACGGGATGCGGAGTTCCTGGACTCCGTCTCCCACGGTTTTCGCGTCCCCGAGATTCCCGAGCCGAACACGGGCGATCCGCTGTCGGATGCGGCCCCGTGACTTTCCATCGCGGAGATCGCGCAGCCAGCTCGTGAATGGTTCGGTGCCGTCCGGTCGGGCGTAGACGCGTACATCCTGTTCAGTCGGCACGCGGCGAGTGTAGCTTAAGAGCGACTTTCGGCAATCCGGCATCCCTGGCGGGGGGCTGCGGACGAGTGGGGTGCCCGGCGGGGTCCGTAGACGCGCCCGAAGAATGGGTGAACACGGAGCTCGGCTACGCTCGATCGTCGCAGCGGCGACCGGCGTCAAGAATGCCCAGCCGCCTCTGGAATGATGCGCTGCTGCGTCTCAGGACATTCTGGAGCGCGGCCGTTGCAACAGCAACGCTCCCAAACCTGTCTCCCCGACGCATACGCCGCATCGTGCGGTCCGATTCGCTTTCATTCGGTCCTCGCGAGCCAACTTGCGTGCTTCGGAAAGCCTGCTGGCGACGTCATCGCCGATGGCAAAGAAGACCTCGTCGGGCGTCTGCCCCTGGAATGCCGAATGCGGCATCACTTCGTTGTGGGCGCTGACGTAGAACTCGATGAGACGTCGAAGACTGGCGAAGCTGTCGAGAGAATGAAGATAGAGCCACGAGTGCCTCAAGGATCGCCAGAACGCCTCGATCCTCGAATTGGAGAACGTGATCTCGATTTGAGCCAGGACCCGCGTCAGCCCCGCTCCATCCAATAGATCCTCGACGGCTCCGTTGACGTTCTCGCTTCCGGAGTCCGCCACGACGATCGGATGGTCGGGACAATCGCCAAGTTGAAGGACCGCTTCTCGCAAGATCCGACAAGTCCCTCCGCTCCCGAGCCGTTCCTCGAGACTCCACGACAAGATCCGCCTGGAGTAGTTGTCGATCACCGCGTGCAGATAGGCCCTTGTCCCGTCGAGCAGCCGGATGATCGTCACGTCCAGATGGAGGAGTTCGCCCGGAGCGTTGGCGCGGATTCCGATCTTGCGTTTGACGGGATAGACACGCTTTCGAGGTCGCCTCCACCCGGCGGAGCGGACCTGCCGATACCACGTTGACGGGCAAGCCAGGACCTTCCCGATTCGCTGAGCGTGAAGTGCGAGCGCTCGCAATGACATGTGCCGATGATCGTCGCTCTCGACCATCTCGCGCATATTCGCGGTTTCATCGGGAGTCAAGCGCGTCGGGACGACACGCGGACAGCTCGGCTGGTCGTCGAGATCGCACCCAGCTTCGGCGCGGCACCAATTGTGATAGCGCGATGCTGAGAGACGCGTGATTCGAAGCGCAGCGCCGAGCGGCAGTACGTTTCTCGCCCGCGCGATCGCTCGCAGCAAGATCTTCTTCGCTTCGCCGTCTGGAAGTCGCTCGTAGTCGAGCTGGACCTTCGATGCTCGAAGCGTGGCGATAAGGAGGCCGACGACCGCCCCAAGCGGAGCGGTTCGCCGTCGGAGTCTCTCGATCTCTTCGGTCAGCTCGGCGCGATCATCGGTAGCGAGATCGCAGGAGATCACCTCGGGCATGCCGCGGTGAAGCCAACTTCGAATGGTCGACCGGGGAATGTTCAGCTCAGGAAAGAGATCCCGATTGCCCGATTCGCAGATGGCTTCTCGGATTCGGTAGTCGTAGGTCCGTCGAGCGTGGAGGTGCGCCATCTGGAGAGTATCGGCAGACGCAAAGGCCAGGGCGGGAAGGATCAGAAATGGCGTGCATTCTCAGCGCGTTGCAACTGCAACGCCTGAGATCCAGAATGTGCTGAGACGCAGCTCGGGTCTGTCGCAGTTCCGGTTCCGCTTACCCCGTCCTGCGCTCGTTTGCCTCGTTGGCAGCCTTGGCCTCGCGCAGCTCCTTCCAGAGCGGCAGATCTTCAGCGAGCTTGCGAATGATCTCGTACTGCTCTTCCGGCGGATGGCCCTCGAGCTGGTCGAGGATCGTCTTCTGTGCCTGCCTCTTCATCTCGACGCAGTCGAACGTTTTAGTCTTCGTCATCATCGGTGACCTCGAGTGGCGATCGGATCTCGACCATGGGGTATCCATGCACGAGGTTGACGGCATGGAACGCCTGGATGCGTCGGAGCTGGACCATGTGCTTGAAGTTCCAGCTGACGACGATATCGGCACGGGCGACGGAAGCGAGGGCGACGTGGAGGGCGTCGACTCGAGAGGCGGCCGGGACGACCTCGGCGGTCATGTAGGCCTCGGAGAGGCGTTCGGCTTCGTCGGTGGTGTCGATGAGTTCGGCGCCGGCTTTGTAGACGTTAAAAGTTTTCTGGACGAAGTCGGGTGCGTCGGCGATCTCGACGGCGACGGGTTGGCTGGCGAGAATCGAGAACCTGCCTCGTTGCACGGCCTTGAAGAAGCGTTCGGATCCCTCGCGAAACTCGTCGTCGTGGAGTCCGCCGTAGACGGAGGTGTCGACGTAGACGCGCAGCGGACGAATCGGCGTGGCCATGCCGTCTCAGACCTTGGTCGATCGGGGATGAATGGGCTTGGTGGCCTTCATGTTGAACTCCGGCTGGACCCCGAGGGGCGCGTCCGTGAAGAGATCCGGGGCGGCAGTGACGTCGGGGCGAGAAGTGCGGCAGGGGGCTGCACCGTCTCGCCCTCGCCGTAGGCGATCATGTGGTGCGCGATGTCGAGTTCCCGGGCGAACTCGAGCTGGCCGTAGCCGGCCTCCTTGCGGAGTCGAGCGAGCCGCCTTCGAGGATCCGGTCCATTCGAGCCGTCGCGCTTGGACACAGTCGTCCACTCCCCGTGGATGGGCTGGGAAGGAACCTACAGGCAGATGCGGTGGAGCGCCGCTCTTGCGGAACGGGGAGTGGCGGTTCCCTGTTCAGCTGCAGGGATTCCCTGTTCGCCTGAAAAAATTTCCTGTTCGTCTGCGTAGGGAATTCGTTTCCAACCGCTTGGATCCGCTCTGGAATCTCCGGAGGATCAGACTCTGCGAAGGCCGGAATCGGCGAAATTCCCTGTACTTTCCCTGCAGATCTGGGAACGGACCGCAGAGACGAGTTCGCCCTCGACTCCTGTCCGTTACCAAAATTCATCCGGGCCGGTCCGGGGTCGGGTAGTCGCGATGATCAAGCCGCGTGCTGCCACTCGTAACGATGATGAAGGCCACCGACCTTGGGAATGCCGACGATTCGCGCCTCCGGCAAAGGCCGGCACTGAACGGCCCGGCCATTGGGCGCATCTCGAAGCTCCGTATGGACTCGGTCGGCGTTGTAGTAGTCGACGTACTCCTGGAGGAGGCGTCGAAGGTGGTGCTCGTTCAGAACGATCAGGTGATCGAGCAACTCTCTCCGGGCGCTCCCAACCCATCGCTCAGCGATCCCGTTCTGCCACGGGCTCCGGAATGCAGTTCGCCGCGGCTCGATCCCGAGCTTTCGGATTGCCTCATCGACGCGATTTGAGAAGATGGAATCGTTGTCGAAGATGAGGAAACGAGGAGCCGTGTCGTCTGGGAACGCCTCGCGAAGCTGTTGCCTGACCCATGAAGATGTAGGGTGCTCGGTGACACCGAAGTGGAGGATTTCTCGCCGCCCGTGGCCGATCACGAACCAGGCATACAGAAGCCGGAAACCCGCTGTGGGCACGACAAGGAAGTCCATCGCCGCGATCTCGTGTCGGTGATTCCGAAGGAACGTGTTCCGTCGTTGGCGCTGAAAACGGTCGGGATCCCGTTTCGGGAGGTATCGAGCGACCGTGGAACGGCCGACGAAGATTCCGAGCTTCTCGAGTTCGGATTGAATCTTACGAGCGCGCCAGTCGTTCTCGTGGGCGAGTCGCCGAATGAGTGCTCGCACCTCGGCCGAAATCAGGGGCCGACCAGGTCCGGGCTTGGAGATCGCGCGCCAGTAGAGTTACTCGGAAGCTTCGCTTCCTCCCCCTTGCGATGCCGTCGCGCCACGGTATCCGGTTGGACGATGACCAGGACTTCTTTCCACCCCGACCAAGTCCGTGGCAGCAAGATCCGGAAGCCCCGATCGGCCGGGGTGATGCGGGGTCGGCGTCCCTTCTCGCCGAAGGTCGCGAGCTGCTGGCGGAGGGCGAGTTCGACGATCGCCTGTCGGCTTCGGCTTCGGCTTCGGCTTCGAAAGAATGCGGGGACGCACCGTAAGATGATCGTGACGAGATTCAGCAGCTGCCGCATGGCGAGGCACATTGTGCAGCGCGCCTCGAGGGAATACGAGGCTGAATCTTCGCTCGCGACCGGACTACCCTCACTTGTTGATCGATCGAGTGCCGGGCCCGAAAAGCATAATGATTCCGGGCCGGACCAACCCTGGGAACGCAAAATATACGACCATAGAACGGTCGTTACCTATCCCGCCTTCCGCCGCTTCGCTGCCGGCTTGGTCTTCTTCGCCGTCTTCTTGGCAGTAGCAGGCTTCCGCTTTCGGAGTTTCTTCCAGAGCGGCGACTTTTCGGCGAGCTTGTGAATCGCTTCGAGTTCGTCTCTGAACGAGCCGCCCTCGATCTCCTCGAGGATCTCTTGCTGGGCGCGTCGCTTCATCTCGACGCAATCGAACGCTTTGATCGTCGGATCCTCGTTCTTCGGCTTGTTAGTCTTAGGCATCGGTCACCTCGAGTGGCGATCGGATATCGATCATGGGATATCCGTGGAGGACGTTGACGGCATGAAAAGCCCGAATGCGTCGTAGCTGGACCAGGTGCTTGAAGTTCCAGCTGACGACGACGTCAGCGTGGGCGACGGAGGCGAGGGCTACGTGGAGCGCATCGACGCGTGAGGCGGCGGGGAGCACCTTGGCGAGCATGTACGCCTCGGTGAGATCGTCGGCCTCGTCGGTCCTGGCGACTGGCTCCGCGAACCGTTCGTACTCCGCAAACGTGTCCCGGACCGGCTTGGGCGCGCGTGCGATCTCGAGCGAGAGCGGCTCGCTGCTGAAGATCGTGAAGGCTCCCTCACTCACGGCCCGGAAGAACCGTTCGGACCCCGCTCGAAACTCCGCGTCGTGGATGCCGCCGAATACGGACGTATCGACGTAGGCGCGAAGGGGTCTCTCGGGTACGGCTGTTCGACGCGCGGTCACGATCACTCAGTCCTTGGCCGATTGGACCTGCTCGCACTCGATAAAGCAGTGGGTCAGCTGAGGGACATGGCACATCTCTCTGGCGGGCATCCTCTCGATCTGCTGCAGGTGGCGCTTGAGGCGCCGATCGGGCTTGGCGGCCTTCATGTTGACTCCGGCTCGACCCCGATGGGCGCGTCCGTGAAGAGATCCGGGGCGGTAAGGACGTCGGGGAAGAGCCTGGCGGGAGGCCTCACCGTCTCGCCCCCGTGGTAGGCGATCATGTGGTGCGCGATGTCGAACTCCCGGGCGAACTCGAGCTGGGCGTAGCCGGCCTCCCTGCGGAGACGAGCGAGCCGCATTCGAGGATCCGGTTCATTCGAGCTGTTGCGCTTGGACACCGTCGTCCACATCCCCGTGGATGGGCTGGGAAGGAACGTACAGGCAGACGCGGTGGAGCGCCGCTCTTGCGGGTCAGTGAGGGGCGGTTCCCTGTTCAGCTGCAGGGATTCCCTGTTCGCTCGGAAATATTCCCTGTTCGGATCCGTAGGGAAATCCTTTCCAACCCCCTGGATTCACGCTGAAACTCTCGCTGAGAGGGTCTCCTCCGACCCCGATATCGGCGGAATTCCCTGTACTTTCCCTGCATATCAGGGAACGGACTGCAGAGACGAGTTCGCCCTCGACTCCTGTCTGTGCTCTTTATTCATCCGGGCGGATTCGGGGCGGCTCCACCGGGTGAAGAGTCATGATGATCAGGCCGCATCTCGCCATTCGTAGCGATGATGGAGGCCGCCCACTTTCGGAATGCCGACGACCTCGGCCGTCGACGAGGGTCGGGATACGGCGGCCCGGACCTGCGGGGAATCTCGCAGCTCCGTATGGACTCGGTTGGCGTTGTAGTAGTCGACGTATTCACGTAGAAGGCGTCGAAGATGGTCCTCGTTCAGGACGATCACGTGATCGAGCAGCTCTCGCCGTGCGCTCCCAACCCATCTCTCCGCGACCCCGTTCTGCCACGGGCTCCGGAATGCCGTTCGCTGAGGCTCGATGCCAAGATTCTGAATCGATTCGCCAACTTGATCCGAGAAGATCGAATCGTTATCGAAGATGAGAAATCGCGGAGCCGTGTCGTCGGGAAAGGCCTCGCGAAGCTGTTGAATGACCCGGGATGAGGTCGGGTGCTCTGTGACACCGAAGTGGAGGAGCTCACGTCGACCGTGAGCGATCACGAACCAGACGTACAGGATCCGGAATCCGACGGTCGGAACGACCAGGAAGTCCATCGCCGCAAACTGGTGCCGATGATTCCGAAGGAACGTGCTCCATCGTTGGCGTTGATCGCGGTCTGGATCTCGATTCGGGAGATATCGAGAGACCGTGGCGAGGCCAACGAAGATCCCGAGCTTCTCGAGATCGGCGTGAACCTTTCGAGCGCGCCAGCCGTTCTCGTTCGCGATTCGGCGAATGAGCACCCGCACCTCAGTTGAAATCGGAGGTCGACCAAGTCCGTGACAGCAGGACCCAGAAGCCTCGATCAGCCGCCGCGATCCGCGGGCGGCGTCCCTTCTCGGCGAACGTCGCGAGCTGCTGGCGGAGGGTGAGCTCGACGATCGCCTGCTTGCTTCGGCTTCGGAAGAAGGCCGGAACACATCGAAGGGCGATGGTGACGAGTCTGAGCAGCTGCGGCATAGCGACGCACATTCTGAACGGGTTCGGTACCCAGTGCGAGACTGAATCTTCGCTCCCAACCGGACTACCTTCGCCGGTTGATCGCACGAGTCCGGGATCGGAAAAGCTCAATGAAGTCGAGCCGGACCAATATCGGGAACGCACAGGGTTCGTTCTTGGGGATTCGATCGAGTCCGTCGGGGTTCGTCTGGCAGGTCGCCAGCGAAAACGAGCGTGTCCTGGACGATCCCGGGCCGCGCAGCTGGTTCCTGGCCTTCGGCGCGAGCTCCCTCGACTTCGAGCTGCGCGTCTACGTCGGCAATCTCGACGACCGGTTGCAGACCCTCCACGAGCTGAACGTGGCGATCGATCGCCTCGTTGCGGAGCACGACATCGAGATCGCCTTCCCGCAGCTTGACCTGCACGTGCGGGACCTGCCGGACGGCGCAGCAAGCGCGAGGCCCTGCGCGTGACGCCTAGCCCGTCGGGAGTCCCCCCAGCTCTGCTGGGGAGGCGTCCAGAGTTTGACGGTTCCTGAAATCGACGAGACTCCCTCCCGTGAGCCGCTCAAAGCCACACAGGAGAGAGCCTCTCGTCGAAGTACAAAACCCTACAGCACACCGAATGGGAGTGCCTTTAGCACATCGTCTTCATCCCGAAGTACCGCCGCAAGGTGCTCTGCGGGCAGCTTCGGAAGCATCTTGGAGAGATCTTCCGTCGCCTGGCAAGACAGGTGGCACTCCGTGCAGTCGTTCCGCGCGAGATCAGCCGACGTGATGTCGTGGCGTGTCGATCGAGGATCGCGGGAGTGGCAAGCCACGCACAGCAGCTTGCGAAGATGGTTTGCGAAGGGCGGGAAACTGGCGTGGGCCTCGACCGGATCGTTGCGCGCAAAGCTGCTCGATCGGTCGGGGCACCCCCGTGGCAACCCAGGCAGATTGTGTTGCTATGTGCGATCCGGTCCAGGGCGTCGTCGGATTCGTTCGGCGGTCGGAACCGATGGGGGGCATGGCCGTCGTGACAGTCGATTGCGCCGTCCGCGGTTCGTCCATGCACGCTTTTCCGCAGGGCGCGTTTGCACCCCTCGAGATCGAAGTGCGCGAGTAGCGCATCGCCTTCATCACACGCCACGCACTCGTAGAGAGGCGTCTATCGACGCCCGCAATGAGGCAGCGCAAAGTCGAAGCCTGCGTGGCAGTCCGTGCAGGCGAGCGAGCCGTGGGACGAAGAGAGGTACGGCGCGGAGTCGATCGATAGATGCATTGTCCGCCCGGAAATCGGATCCTCGATCTCCCAATCCTCGACTCCGTGGCCCGACACACATTCGACGCTCTCGTCGTCGAGAGCCTGCGCCGCGGCAGTCGTCCCCATGAAGACGCTCACGGAGAGCCACGCGAGCAATCTCGTCGTCATGCGGGGCTGCCTCGGTACGCGCACTCGCATCACAGTGGGGCGCAGGCGTCGGCGCGCGAGCGACGTGACGGCCTCGGTCGCCCGCCTGGTCAGGGTGCGAGTGTGGCGATTCGACCCGTGTTGCGTCAATTCGCCTCGAGAAAGGGTTCCCGTCCGGCTCCCGCATTCCCGCTCGATCGAGTGCCGGCGGCATTTTCGAAACGTCATCAGGAATGCCATAGCTGCTTGATTTGCCTGACCTTCGGACGACGCGAGCGCGTGCTGCGCGAATGCGCCGGCGGCGAGTGGGCATGGATAGTGCAGCCGTCATGAACAGGAGCGCTGAGTATCCATGACGAATCGAAGACGTTTCATTCGCCCGGACTGTATCACCTCGGCCCTGTTGCTCGTCTTCGCAGGGTCGGGTTTTGCGGTCGCATCCGCCGAGGAGCCCGACACCGCCGCCGCCTCGCGCTGGATCGAGTCGAGCGAGGACCTCGTCGCGCGTGGACGCGCGACGTTCGGAACCTGCGTCGGTTGCCACGGCGACGACGCAGCAGGCCGAATCGGGATCGGGCCTCGCATCGCGAGCAAGACCTATCTCGCGGCCGCAAGTGACGACTTTCTCGTGTCGACGATCAAGCAGGGTCGCGCCGGAACGACCATGATTCCGTGGAACGCCATCCTGAAGGACGAACAGGTCGAAGGCGTCGTCGCCTACCTGCGTTCCATCGAGCCCTCCGACCCCGTAGTCCTCGACGAATCGCCGCTTCACGGCAATCTGGACAACGGTGCCCGCATCTTTCGGGACATCTGCTCTGGCTGCCATGGCCGCTCGGGCGCGGGGTATCAGGAGACCGCGAACGGGACGGGGATAGGACGCCGCGCCTTTCTCGACACCGCGAGCAACGGCTTCATTCGTTACATCGTGAGCGAGGGCAAGAGCCAGACCATGATGCGCGGCTTCGCCGCCAAGAACGTGACCGCCGTCGCCAATCTGACCGCGCAGGATATCGACGACACGATTTCCTATCTCCGCGCCAACGCCTGGTAGGACAGGCAAGCGCGTCGCCGGCGTACCGGGCGGACCGAACCGGCCGCAGATGCACCCTCGCCCCAACCCATCGCAACGAGGACCCACATGCCCAACGACGATCGCGAAGAACAGGTCAACGAATCCGTAGCTTTCGATCACTATGGGGCCAAGGAGCACGAGGTCCGCACGGAGCCGATCGAGGATCCGGAACCGACCGGATTTCGAAGGCGGAGTTTCCTCAAGGGGCTCGGGGTCGCTGCGCTGGGAACCGCGGCAGCCTGCAGCGAGGACGAGTCGGCGAGCGTGGATCTCGCCGAGCGCACCGAATCGGCCGCGGAAGACGGCGCGTCGCCCGCACCGAAAGCCGACGAAGTGCCCAACGACATCCTCGCTCAATGCCCCTACTGCGGCGTGGGGTGCGGAACGCTCATCCAGACGGAGAAGGGTCGCATCGTAGGTATGAAGCCCGACCCCAAGCACCCGACGAATCGCGGGCTGCAGTGCATCAAGGGGCTCACCTCTGCCGAGGCGATCTACGTCGACCGGTTGACGGTTCCGCTCATTCGTCGGGACATGACCGACGTCATCAAGGGGAACGTCAGCAAGACGAAGGGTCGCTTCGACGGCTCGGTCTTTCGTGAGGCGACCTGGGAGGAGGCGGAGAAAATCATCGTCGACCAGACCGTTGCGAGCGTCGAGAAGTTCGGTGGTAATTCGGTCGGTCTCTACGGGTCGGGCCAACTCCCGGTCGAGGGGCAATACCTCGAGAACGTCTTCATGAAGGGCGTGATCGGATCGAACACCATCGAGGCCAACGCGCGGATGTGCATGACCTCGGCGGTCACTGGCTACTTCAAGAGCCTGGGTAGCGACACGCCCCCTACCTCGTACGAGGACATCGAACTCGCGGACATGGTGACCCATTGGGGCCACAACGCACGGGGATCACACCCGATCGTGTTCTGGCGGATCGCCGACCACAAGTCCAAGAGCGGAATTCCGACCCTCGTCGTCGACCCGCGGCGGACCGGCACGGTTCAGGGGTACGAGGGGATCGATCCCGACAACTCCTATCACTTCTCGACGATAAACGGGGACATCGCGATCCAAAACGCGATTGCCCACGTCCTGCTCGAGAAGCACGACGACGCCATCGACTGGGATCTCCTGAAACGGCACACGACCGGCTGGGAGGAATACGTCCAGACCTGCAAGGCGCGCTATTCGCCTGAAGCGGTCGAGCACATCACGATGATCGATCCGAAGTACCTGCGAGAACTCGCAGCACGATGGGCCGAAGCGTCGAAGCGCGGGCGAGAGCGAGGGCAGGGGGGTGTCCTCTCGTTCTGGGGCATCGGATACAACCAACACCTTCACGGCCAGAACAACACGGTCAGTCTGATCAACCTGATGGCGCTCTCGGGCAACATCGGACGTCCCGGTTGCGGCCCCTTCTCGATGACGGGTCAACCCAACGCGATGGGCGAGCGCTTGACGGGCGGCTTGACGGGACGTTTGCCCTTCAAT
The DNA here is from genome assembly GCA_964488255.1 of uncultured Spirochaetaceae bacterium. GTDB lineage: Bacteria > Myxococcota_A > UBA9160 > UBA9160 > UBA4427 > UBA4427. Next base: position 106,937 of record CAZAUR010000022.1, read on the forward strand.
CAGGGGCTCGGCAACCAGACCTGGCGCGATCACATCGCCGATCGCTGGCGAGTTCCGCGCGAGCGACTCGCAGAAGTCGGCAAGCTCCAGAACACCGGATACGCGGTCGGCATGATGGAACGGGCGCTGAAAGACGAGGTCAAGGTCATGTACCTGATCTACGCCACGCACATCGATCTGCCGGACCAGAACACCCTCGTCCGCCCCGCGCTCTCGAAGACCTTCAACGTCGCTCAGGAGATCTATCGGCACGCCCCGAACAACCTCTACGCCGACGTGATCCTGCCGGCGGCGACGTGGGGCGAGTGGGTCGGCGGGACCTACATTCAATCCGAGCGCCGCTTCTACGTCACCGACGGAACGGCGAATCCGATCGAGGGCACCCGCCCCGACATGGACATGGTGATCGACAAGGGCAAGCACATCGCGAATCGGCTCGGGCTCGATGGGGACAAAATCTTTCCCTACAAGCGAATGGCCAACGGATTCTACGATCCGGAGGACGTCTTCCGGGATCTCGTCCGTGCGTCCGAGGGCTCTGACGCGGATCTGACCGGAATGTTCGAAGTCGAGGAGAAGGACGGGGTCGGCCTCTACGACCAGATCCGGCAACACCGTGGGATCCAATGGCCGGCGCCGACCTACGAGATCGCGAAAGCGGGCGGCACCAAGCGGCGCTACCTCGGCCAGGAGGGTTGGGTGGACAAGCCGTACGGCGACTTCAGGACCGATGATGGCAAGCTTCACATCCATCTCTGCGAGCAGAACTACGAAGGGAGGGAGAATATCAACGCCGAACTATCGAGGGCGGGGACCGAGGAGGGCTACTACCTCACGGACCACATGGACGTCCTGGTCGCAGCACGTGACCGGGGTCTGACTCCCGAACTTCCCGACGAAGACTTCCGGGGTCGGTCCATCGAGGACACGCCGAAGGACAAGTACCCATTCTGGATCGGGTTGGGGGTCGTGTACGAACACTTTCACACGTCCAAGACGATCCGCGCCGGCACCACCCGTCAGCTCGTCCCCGAAATGTATGTCGAGATGCACCCCGACGACGCGAAGGATCTCGGAGTGGCCGATGGCGAGTGGGTCCGCGTCGTGACGCGGCGAGGGTTCTACGAAGCGCGCGCGTCGATCGGACTCGACTCCGTGGTCAAGCCGGCACGCAATACCGTGCCCAGGGGCTACATGTTCAGTCCCTGGAATCTCTCGGTCGCGGACTCGGCGGATCCCGAGAAGAACCGCTGGCTCGTGAACGCGGTGAGCCATCGGGCATTCGATCCGGTCAGCGGACAGGCCGACTTCAAGAAGCTGGCCGCTCGCATCGAGAAGATCGCGTAGCGAGTCGGGAGCGACGGACACGTCATGCCGACTCGTCGCGGGGTGTTGGGAGGGCTCGTCTCCGTCGTGGTCGCGGCGATCTCGGGCCTGCTCTCGGGGGGGCGCCGCACGCGTGCGGCGCTCCTGCTTCGTCCGCCCGGCGCGCGCCCCGAATCGGAATTCCTTTCCAAGTGCGTTCGATGCATGCGCTGCGCCGATGCCTGCCCGAACGCCTGCATCCAGTTCCACGGACTCGAAGACGGGCTCGACCAGGCGCTGACGCCCTTCATTCACGCGCGCACCCGCGCGTGCATCGCCTGCGGAGAATGCGCGAAGGCTTGCCCGTCGGGCGCGCTCGAGCCCTTCGACACGACGCCCGAAGGGCTCCTTGCGGGCGTCAAGATGGGCACGGCGCGGCTGAACGAGAGTCTCTGCTTCAGCTATAGCGGTCGCACGTGTGGAGCCTGCTACCGAGCTTGCCCGCTCCCCGGCGTCGCCATGAAGATCGGTCTGTTCGAAAAGCCGCTCATGCAGAGCGAGGACCAATGCATCGGTTGCGGTCTCTGCGAGCAGGCATGCCTCCATCTCCCTCAGGCCATCCGGGTGATTCCGGTGCAGGAGACGGCAGCGTGATCGCCCCTCGCTTCCACGCGCCTGAATTGCTGCGCAAGACCTTGCAATGGGGCGTCCTGCTCTTCATCGTGGCGAACGCCTTCGGCGGATTGTGGCGCAACTACAAGATGGCCCACGGCCAGCAGCGTCTCGTCGCGCTCATGGAGGGGCCCGTGTGGGGCGCGCTCTACGGCGTCTACGAACATGCCCTGTCCCTCTTTGGCGATTCGTACGAAGTCGCCGGCACGCTGCTCGGCTTTCCCTGGACCAGTCGCGTGTTCGGTCTCGAAACCGTCGACCCTCTCCTGGTGACGAGTCTCCTCAGCCAGGGCGTGATCGCCCGTGCCGGGCTTCTCTTCGGCCTCGCGATCCCCATCGGCGTTGCTCTCGTTCTCGGAAAGGTGTTCTGCAGCCACCTGTGTCCCGCGCGCCTCGTGTTCGAATGGGGAGAGCCGATTCGGCGCGGGCTGATCCGGCTCGGCGTTCCCCTGCCCGAAATGCGTCCGAGCGAACGCTTCGGTGGCTGGGTTCTCCTCGGCGGACTCGTGGCGAGTGCGCTCACGAGTACGGCCGTGTGGATCTTGATCCTTCCCTACGCCGCCCTCGGAGCTGGAATCCATCTCTGGATCATGACCGGAACGGTTGGCGGACTGCTCGGAATCGTCGTTTCCTGGCTTGCGGTCGACGTGCTCGCAGCGCCCGGCTTCTTCTGTCAGTCGCTGTGTCCGACGGGTTTTCTGCTCGAACAGCTCGGACGACGATCGGCGCTAGGCGTCGGGAAGCGAGCCGCGGCCACTCCCTGTCCGCCGAGCTGCTCGGCGTGTCAGCTCGCCTGCCCCTACTCGCTGCTTCCCAAGGACGGCTCGCACCGCCCGGCGTGCGACTCGTGCGCGCGGTGCGTCACCGCATGCCCGGGAGATCGGCTCGAACGCAGGGTCGACTGGCCGCGCGCCCGCTTCACGTCCTCGATGGCGCTCGTCGCGGCCTCGCTGGCGATCGGCTTCGCCCCCCCGGCTAGCGCTCATCACAACAAGGGGATGCCGCACTACGGATACTTCGAAAACTACGCGCAGGTGCCGAGCGAGGAATTTCTGGCGATCGACCAGCGCTGGGAAATGGGCGCGACGCTCTTCAACTTTCAGGGCCTCGATAGGCGGAATGCGGACACACCGAACGACGTCAAGATCTACATCTATCTATTCGACCTCGAGGCCGGGCGCGGTTGGGAAGGCCCGGCCGATTTCGAGATTGTCGACGGGGACCAATCGATCGCACGGTTCTCGCGTCAACACGTAGACGAAGAGTCGGTGTACTCGACGCGCGAGACGATCCCGCACGCGGGCGAGTACCGCCTGATCGTCCGGGTAGACGGCGATCGCCTCGAGCTCCCGTTCTATGTCGAACTGGCGACCGACGGAATCCGCTACGAGCTCGTCCTGGCGCTGCTGATTCCGACGTTGGCACTCTTCGCCGTCGCCCGCCGCGGTCGGCAGAAGAGGCGAAAGCATCGACGGAAGACGAGGGCCACGGGAGCGATCCTTGCGATCGCGATCTCTGCTCTGCTCGGTGTGAGTCCATCCGAGGCACAGCCTGCGCCGGAAACGGCCCCGGAGCATGCGTGTTCGGCGCAGATGGATTCGCCGCACGGGCACGCGCGTTCGGCGCGCACGGATTCGGCGCACGAGCACGGAGGCTCGGCGCAGGCGCACGCGACGTCGGAACACGCGTCGCACGAGAGCGGCGCGAATGCGCACCACGAGATGCGCATGGGTCACGACGGCGAAGCGCACATGGTGATGAGCGGGCTCCCTCTGCGGTGGATGCTCACCGCTGTCACCGGCATCATCGTGCTGTCCTTTGTTGCGAGCGATCGATGGGCACCCGCGCCCAACACGGGGAGACGTCGAGCCCGTCGTGCGAATTTGATTCGCTATCCACGGATCTATCGCGCTCTGCGAAGTCGATGGCTTCAGGTGATTCCTCAATGGGCGACACTCGGTGCGTTTGCATTCGTCGTCTTCGCCGGCCTCTACGGAAGTCCAGGAGCCGGATTCGTCACGACTCTCGTCTGGACGATCTGGTGGGGTGGACTCGTCTTCACGGTGCTCTTTCTCGGATCCGCCTGGTGCTTCGCGTGCCCGTGGGACGGCCTCGCGAACCTGCTGTCACGCGTGCGTCTCGGACTCGGTGCAGAGTCGATTTCGCTCGGCCTCCCGTTTCCGCGTGCCCTGGCCAACGTCTACCCCGCGATCGCCCTCTTCGCGTTGCTCACATGGCTGGAGCTCGCTCGGGGCGTGACGACGGACTCGCGTTGGACGGCGTACATGGGGATCGGAATGGCGGCGGCAGCGGTCGCCAGCGCATTGTCGTGGGACGGCAAGCGCTTCTGTGCCCACTTCTGCCCGGTGGGACGCATCTGCGGTGTCTACTCGAATGTCAGCCCGGTCGAGATTCGCGCTCGAAACCCTCGCACGTGCGACGTCTGCACGACGGAGGAATGTCTGCACGGAAACGAGCGCGGGCTTCCGTGCCCGACCGGGATCTCCCTCAAGACGACTTCCGATGCGACGATGTGCACCGCGTGTACCGAATGCATCAAGAGCTGCGACAAACACAATGTCGCGCTCAATCTCCGCCCCTTCGGCGCGGATCTGGTCCAACCGTCAGCGCCACGACTCGACGTCGCGTGGCTCTGCATCGTCTTGCTCGCGCTGACGCTCTTCCACGGCCTCTCCATGACCGTCATTTGGGAGAATTTCGAACCGGGTCGGATGAGCGTGCTCAAGACACTCGCGCGGACGCTCGGCACGCCGCGCCTCGTCAACTACAGCGCGGCGATGATCGCCGCCGTCGCGATTCCCGTCGTTCTCTACTACGCCAGCTGCCTCGCAGGGGCGAGGCTCGCCGCGCGCTCCGTGACGCCGCTCGAACTCTTCGAACGCTACGCCCTTTCTCTTCTGCCGATCGCGTTCTGCTACCACCTTGCCCACAACTTCATGCATCTCGTCCGCGAGAGTCCTCACCTACTGCCGCAACTGCAGGATCCTTTCGGCACTGCCGCGTTCGACGTCGCGGGCGGCGCGATGTCCGCGGCACCCCTGCTTTCAGAGTCGGCACTCTGGGTCGTGCAACTCGCTTTGATCGTCTCCGGGCACGTGTTGGGCGTCGTGACCGCACATCGGACCGGGATCGAACTCTTCCCCGACCGATCGACCGCCCGCAAGAGTCTCGTTCCGCTACTGATGGTGATGGTGGCCGTCTCGGTCACCGGTCTCTGGCTCACTCATCTCGACATGAACATGCGCGTCGGGAGGATGTAGTGGAAGACTCCCTCTCGCGAAGAGCCTGGCTGCGAAGCCTGGCGAGTGGCGCCATCGAAGCCGCGGGGGATGCTGTGCGGACCCGCGTCGATCGCCGGTTCCCCGCGCGAAGGCGACCACCGGGTGCAGAGCCTGAATCCGCGTTCCTGGCGCTATGCACTCGATGCGGCGCTTGCGCGGAAGCGTGCCACCACGATTCGATCCACGCTTTCGATGACCAATCGGGGCTCCTCGCCGGAACCCCCGTCTTGCTACCGGACCGTCGCGCCTGCCACCAATGTGAAGGGTTCCCGTGTGCAGCAGCCTGTGAAGAACCCGCGCTCGAGGTCCCGACTACGGCGACCTGGCGACTCGGGCGGGTCAGGCTCGATCCCGACCGTTGCATCGCCTTCGCTGGCCCGGAATGTGGAGCCTGCGTCGGCGTATGCCCCGATGGTGCCCCCGCTCTATCTCTCGTGTCGTGGCGTCCGGAACTCGACGCGGAAGTGTGCGTCGGGTGCGGGCTGTGTATCGAACGCTGCCCCACGCGGCCGAAGGCACTGGTGCTTGCGCCTCTCGCCGCGCATGATCAACAACTCCCGCTCGAGCAGGAGTGAGCCGCTGGTCGGGCAGGGGGGGCCGTTCGGCGTGGGTCCTCCTGATGCCCTCTAGAAGTCGACGGTCGCTTGCAAGATGCTCCGAGTCACGGACGCGACCGGAGAGCGCTTCTTTCCGCCGTCGAAGTACGCGACGTTCCAGAGCAAGGAAACGTGCTCGTCGATCGCGTAGCTCGTGACCAGGTCGTATTCCTGTCCGAGCGCATCCCCGCCCTGGTCATCCCAGAACTGGTGGAAGGCGAGCTTCATCTTCCGACCCTCGCAGGGCATCTTTGGCGCGATCGAGGCGTAGAGATCTCGGAGCCCGCGCACGCGTCCGTTGGTCCCCGGGAAGGGGCCCCGGCAGGGGCTGAGCTGCCCCGGCGGGGCATGCTTGTCAACGCTACATATCGGCGGTGGCGAGAACCGAGCTGTCGAGTAGCCCGGGGCAGTTGCCCACCCCGGGCCCTCTCCAGATCCGGACA
>CAZAUR010000023.1:0-84183 GCA_964488255.1 uncultured Spirochaetaceae bacterium
TAAGGAGTCGACGGTAGCGGCCTTCTTTCTGGGCCATGCCTCATAGGATCTAACGACGCGCGGCGCGCTTCTTGGCGGCCTTCCGGCGCGTGGCCTTCCTGGCGGGCTTGGCGCTCTTGGCAGCCTTGCGGCGGGCTCCCTTCTTCGCGGCCTTCCGCTTGGCGGACTTCTTCTTCGCCGCCTTCTTGCGGCCGCCGGTCGCGCCGACCAGGCCTTCGATCCGGCTGCGCAGTTCGTCGGCGTCCGAGCGGAACTGCTTCTCCGCATCGCGCCAGCGCTTCTCGCCGTCCTTGCGTGCCTTGTCCGCCTGCTTCTCGAGATCGCGGAGGTTGTTGCGCAACTGACGGATCAGGCGCGGGATCTCCTTCTCCAGGCTCGACAGCGCGCTGTCGATCGGGTTCGAGCTGCGGCGGGTCGTCTTCTTCTTCGCGGCCTTGCGGGCCGTCTTCTTGCGTGCGGGCATGTTCGTCTCCTTGTGAAGGCTGTGCGCTGTGCCGGTCCGGCCCTCACCGGAGCAGCCGCGCACAGGGGGATCTAGCGGCCTTCTCCGTCCGCCAGGCGGACGAGCTCCGCCAGGGATTCTTCGAACGCCGCTTCGAGCTCGTCGAGGTCCGGCACCAGCTCTCGACAGGCGATCAGCCCGAAATGGAGCTGGTCGATGTAGCTGACGACGGTCACGTTCAGGCCCTGGCCGTCCGTGATCGCCGAAACCGGGAAGTAGTCGTTCATCTTGGCGCCCGCGAGATAGAGCGGTTCGCGGGGGCCCGGGACGTTCGAGATGATCACGTTGAATGGCGGATTCAGGCGATCGAGGATCTTCGTGCGCGCGGCGATGCGTTGGGCCTGACCGAGCAGCGCGGGCATCGCAAACTCCGTCCAGTCCTGCATCATCGTGGCGGGCGTCGCGGCGTGCATCCGCTTCGCTTCCTGCATGGATGCGTGGATCCGCATCAGCCGCTCCACCGGATCCTTCTCGTCGGTCGCGAGCTCTGCGACCACGCTCGCCACGCGATTCGAGTAGACCTCGGCCTCCGACTCCTGGCGCACCGAGACGGGCACCATCGCCTTGAGGGCCTCCTCGGGTAGATCGTCGTGCGACTCGAGATAGCGGCGCAGCGCGGCGCCGGTCACGGCCATCACGACGTCGTTCAAGGTCGTCCCGAAGGCCTGCTTCACCTTCTTGTAGCTCGCGAGCGGCTGCGAGAAGCAGACGATCCGGCGGTGAGGCGTGATCGAGAGGTTCCAGGGGGCCCGAGGCGCCGGCGCCTGCGGGATCCGGTCGGCGTCGACTTCCGCCCCGCGACGCTCGAGGATCGACTTGGTGAGCGGCAGGCGATCAATGCCCAGGGTCTGGGCGGTCGAGGCGAGGAGCTCGTTGCTCTCCCACACGCCGCGCGCCGTACGATAGAGCGTACGCGCCATGCGTCCCGGGTGGATGGCCGCGCCCGCGGCCCCGCGCAGGAGCATCTCGCCCTGCCCTGGCGTCGCGTCCGGCACCCAGCGCTTCTTCGGGGGCTCGACGAGGTCGCCTCTCGGATCGGTGTCGAGCAGCTTCTCCATCATCTGCGCGCCGGACACGCCATCGATCGTCGCGTGATGGATCTTCGAGTAGAGGCCGACGCACCCGTCCTCGAGCCCTTCGATCACGTAGACCTCCCAGAGCGGGCGCGCGCGATCGAGCGCCCGGCTGTGGAGCCGCGCGATCAGGGCGGCCTGCTGCGCGCGGTCGCCGGGCGGCGGAACGGCGATGTGCCGGATATGGAAGTCGAGGTCGAAGTCCTCGTCCTCGACCCAGTAGGGGCGGTCCAGACCGAGCGGCACCTCCGCGAGCTTGCGGCGGTACGGCGGGAGCAGGTGGAGTCGTTCTTCGAGCGTGCGCCGGAAGGCGGTATAGAACTCGCCCGGCTCGAGGGCGTCGCCATCGAAGGTCGCGTAGGAGCCGACGTGGCCGAGGGCCGCGCCCGTCTCCATCAGGAGGAAGCTGTTGTCGAGGCCGGTGAGCTGGTCCATTGGGGGGGGCTCCATGGATGGCGGCTGCGCTCAGGCGGCCGCGTCTTTCTGGGAATTCGGCGGGGAGAGCACCGCCGCGATCATGCGCTGGGATATCTGGTCCGAGCGCTCGGGTTCGAAGTCCGAGAGTCGCATCTGGATCGACATGTGCGCGTAGCCGATGATGATCCGCGCGGCGGACTCGGCATCGACCGACGGATCGATCTCGCCGTCCGCGATGCCGCGCTCGATCGTCTTGCGGTGGTTCTCGACCATCCGCTCGATCAAGGCGATGTAGCGCGGCCACACGCGACTGCGGGCGTTGGCCGCCCAGTTGAGAAGCACGAGCGCGTGTTCGGGGTGGGACTCGATCGAGGCGCGAAACCGTCGACCGTGGTCGAGCAGCACCCGCGTCGCCGGCTGCGACGACGCGTGGGCACGCCCCGCGAGATCGACATAGAAGGTCTCGACCTCGTCGAGCACCGCGTCGACCAAAGCATCCCGCGTGTCGAAATAGAGGAAGACCGTCGACACGGCGCACCCCGCGAGCTTCGCGACCTCCCCGTGTCCGGCCCGTCGAATGCCCTTGTTCGCGAACACCTCGAGCGCACAGCGCAGCAGCTGCGCCCGGCGCTCGTCCGGGGACATGCGCGTGCGCGCCTTCGTCGCGTTTCGCTTGCGAGCGGGCATCGATGCGTCTCCTCGTGAGGCCGGGTCTCCGGCCGACTACTCCTCGTCGTACGTCGAGAGGAGCTCGCCGATGCTCTTCTCGATGCACTCGCGGAGCAGCTCCGGATCCTCGACCGCCGACCGATCGGCGTTGATGCCGACATGGCAGGTCCCGTCGTAGCTGAAGAGCGTGATGTTCACGGCGGCGCCCGCCGGCGGGCCGAAGGGGAACATGTGCTCGATCTTCGCGCCGGCGGTGTAGGTCGGGCGACGCGGGCCGGGGACGTTGCTCGTCACGAAGTCGACCGACGTCGTCATGCCCTCCATCAACGAGTCCATCGCGAACTCAGGAAGCTGATTCATGACGCTCATGATGTCCTCGAGGTAGCCGAGGGCGGATTCGCCGCGCTGGGCCTGGATGCGCGCCTGAATCTCCTCCATCCGATCGAGCGGGTCCTCGATCCCGACCGGCACGAGGAAGCGCGCCGGGGCGAACTGGTTGCCCGCCTTGCGGCCGTTCTCGTCGTCGGACCGCAGGTTGATGGGCATCATCATGTTGAGCTCGTCGACCGGCTTCCCGAAGTGCTCGTGGTAGCGCTGGAGGCCCCCGCCGACCGCAGTCACAAAGACGTCGTTGACCGAGCCGCCCATCGCGCGCCCGGTTCGCTTGATGTCTTCGAGCGGAACCGCGAACCCGGAGAGGGAGAGCGCCATTCCGCGATCGCGCATGACCGGGGACTTCGGCTCGGTGATCGGCTCGAGCAGGCGCTGGATCGAGCCCACCATGTCACTCGCCCGCTCGAAGGTCTCGGCCGGCTTCGACACGAGGTCGGAGAGCAGGCCGGAGGCACCCCTCAGGATGCGCCCGATATTCGTGCTCGCCTTGCGGGCGCGGTGCCCGATCGCTTCGCGCACCCGCTCCTGCTTCGTCGAGGGTGCGGGGACGTCGAGGTCCGCGAGGCGACGCGCGCGCGGGCGGTTCTGCCCTTCGCCCGGGGCCTTCTCGACCATGCTCTTCGTCATGTTCACGAGGCCGACGCCGTCGGAGACCGCGTGGTGGAGCTTCATGATCACGCCGGCCCGACCGTCCCGGAGACCGTCGACGAGGTAGAACTCCCAGAGCGGGCGATCCTTGTCGAACGCCTGCATCGCGATCGGTTCCGCGAGCTCGAAGAGATCCTCCAGCTCGGCTTCACCACCGAGGTGGAGCTTCCGGAAGTGGAAGCTCGGGTCGAAGTTCGGGTCGATCTCCCAGCGCGGCGGCGCGATCTCGTAGGCGTCGCGGACGACGCGCTGACGCAGGCGCGGAATCTCCTCGACGGAATCCGCGAGCATCGCCTCGAAGTCCTCGGTCGCGGGCATCCGGTCGAGCACCCACACGCTCACCATCGTCGAGCGCAATCGCGGGTCTCGCTCGCTCGCCCACATGGCCGCGTCGGCCTCGCTCATGAAGTCTTCGAATTCGATCTCGTTCGTCTTGTCGCTGGCCATCGGGGATCCCTCCTGGGTCCGGACCGCGCGCGCACGCCTCCTGCGGCGTGGGCCAGGATCCGGGTTCGAGTCACGTGGACCTCACCGCCCTGCCTCGGCTGGTGCCGGGGCGTTCGGGTCGATGGGCGTGACTCGCTAATGACAAATCTATCATTAGCGTGGGGAGAGAATAGGTCGACACTTCGCCGCGTCAACGCCTCTCGTTCGGGACGGCGTCAGCGCCCGTACGGGCGGGCGAAGAACGGCACATCCGTCGCCAGATCCGCCTTCCGGGGCGGCTCCGGCATGGGCTCGACCAGGAAATAGTCGCGCGCCCAGTAGCTCATGTCCCCGTCCGGGGCCCAGCGCGTCCAGAAGCCTCGCAGTGGCGGTACGGCGTCCCAAGCCTCCGGATCCTCGGCATCGAACTCGATCTCGAGCGCCTCCCCGGGCCGCACGACCACGCTCGTGCCGGCGGCGACCGGCAGGTCCTCGCCCTCCCCGATCCGCGCGACGGCCCGCCCCGAGAGCACGTGAAGGACGAAGGGGGCCGAGGACGGGGCCAGCTCGCGCTGGCCCGGACCATGGATCTCGATGTGCCCCCATTCGAGGTCCGAGGTGCCGAAGACCGCGCGCCAGCGGACGCCGTCCTGCTCCGTATTCCACGGGATTCCGAACGAGTCAGTAAAGGCGCGCACCGGCGCCCGCGGTGCCTCGGCCAGCTTCGCCGCCAGCCGAGCGCGGCGCATGCGGTCGATCACGGAGCCCTCGGGCGGGTCGCCGATCGGGACAGCGATCCGGGTCGGCAGGATCGATTGCGAGCGCCCCTCCCCTTCGAAGAAGTCGCCGGTCGTCGAGCCACCGCGCCGCAGCACGGCGTCGGCGATCAAGCCGCTTCGATCCCCGTCCGGCACCCACTGGGCCCAGACCACGCGCACGGGCTCGGCGGAGACCGTGACCCAGCGATGGTCCGCGTACGGGGCGTGGTAGATCGTCGTGCCCGGACCGACCCGGCGGGTCTCGCCATCGACGCTCCACTCGGCTTCCCCGGAGAGCACGTGATAGGCCTCGGGCGACGCGTGCGCGTGATAGGGATAGAGCGCGCCCGAGCCGAGCATCAGGTGCCCGAACGCGAATCCGGGCTCGCGGTACACCGCGCGATTGCGCAGCACACGGTCGATGCGGTCGACTTCCTCGGGCAACGCGTTCACCGCTTCCGACCAGTTGTAACCGAGCGCGCTGCGCACCTCGACCCACGGGATCTCGCTCGAATGCGTGATGCGCGTAGGACCCTCGCCGCTCGCACAAGCGGCAAGGAGCAGGACCGACACGAGAGAGAAGGATCGTCGCCGTCGAGACATGGCGTGATTCTCGCGACCTGAGCCCCGAACGCAAACGGGGACCGCTCTCTCGAGCGATCCCCGTTCGATCTTGTTCGGACGCGACTACTGCCGATACGCCTCGATCAGCACGTCGCTGGTCTCGGGCCGCATGATGCGCGGATCCGGGCGTTCGCCCTCCTGCAGCATCGCGCGAACCTTCGTGCCCGAGATCGAGAAGGGCTTCTCGTCCGAGTGGCGCTCGGTGAGGTCCACGCGGCCGAGGCTCTCGTAGAACGCCGCGAAGCCGACCTTGCAGGCCTGGATCGCGAGCTCGCCCGGGAGGTTGTCGAAGATCTCGTGCGCGTCGAAGTCGCCCCAGATCGCCTCGCCGTCCTCGAAGGGCGCGTCCGCGTGCTTGCGGCCGATCACGATGTCGGAGAAGCCGTAGTTCTGGCGGTAGATGCCGTGCATGATGGCCTCGGAGGGGCCGCCGTAGAACATCTTGATATCGAGCCCGATCAGCTCGAACACGTCCGAGATGTCGTAGCCGGCCTTGTCCCAGATGGCCTGGTCCTTGTCGCCCTCACCGAGCAGTCGCTCGCTGTGCAGCCTGCGGTAGCAGAGCATGCGGGTCGCGGCGGGGACGTCGTCGCCCTTGAGCTCACCCATCAGGGGGTTGAGGACCGCGCCAGCGAAATGACCCGCCGCCGTCAGCTGCTCGACGCCGTAGACGAGCGCGTACTCGTGTGCGCGGTGGAGCGGGTTGCGCGTCTGGAACGCCAGGGCGCGCTCCCACTTCTTGTCGCGGATGAACGCGCGACACATGCGCGGGCTGAGCATCAGCTCGCCGTATTCCTTGTTGCCGCGCTGGGGCAGCGCGCGGAGCTCGCCGCCGATGAGCTTCGTCCGGTCGTCGTTGTCGACGATCCGGCCGCCGGGATGGTCGACCCGCTCGGTGCCGTAGACGCACTGCAGGTACTTCGCCTTGTCCCAGTCGAAGATCTCGAGGTCGTTGATGATCGCGACGACCTGGCCGTCCTCGGTCTTGACCGAGCAGGCGCCGCCGGCCGCGAGGCCCCCGGCCTCGGCATCGGTCAGCGGCAGCGAGATCGGGATCGTCCAGGCGTATCGTGCGCCGTTCGACTCGATGACCTTCTCGTCGAGGGCCAGGTCGAACGCGGCCTGCATCATCGGGCCGGTCAGCGGCGAGAGCGCGCCGTCGGCGATGCGGTAGACGGTCGCGAGATCGGCGTCGGTCACACGGATCGAGGGCAGCGCCTCGGCCTCTGCCAGGAACGCAGCCTTTTCGTTGAAGGGCACGATACGGTCGACGGGCTCGGTGAGGCCGCCGTGGACCGGGACGAGATCGGTCTGGCTCATGGGTCGAACTTCCTTATATCCATCCGGCCACGCACGCAGGCCGGCGCGGATCGTACGCTTTGGGTTCTGTCGGTTCTGCGGGGCGTTGGCTCAGCGGGCAGCTACCAGACCGGATACTCGGTCCAACCCGACGCGATCAGGACGCGCTCGTCCTTGCCGTCGAAGCGCCGCACCGTGAGGCGCCGGCGCCCATAGCCCGTCTGCACGAAGGCGATGTAGTTCCCGTCTGGTGAGACGGTCGGCATCCGCTCTTCGGTGCCCCCGGGGCCGATCGGCACCCGGGAGGTGCCATCGGGCCGCATGCGCCGCAGTCGATAGCCCGCCGTGGACTGCGATGCAAACACGATCCATTGGCGATCAGGGGTCAGAACGGGCTCGCGTCCGCGCAAGAGAAGCTTCTCCGGCGCCCCGCCGAGGCCGGCCGCGGCCACGTACGACTCCCAGGTCGTGGGCCCGTTGCGTCGCGGCCGGGGCACGACCTGTTCGTAGACCACGAGGGATTGGGAGGGCAGGACAAGGACGGTGCCCGGTGGCACGCCTTCCGCGAGTGCCGGGCCGACGCGCCCGCCGGGCTCCAGCTCGTGCAGGGTGTTCGCGGAGGCTCCGATGGCGCTGACCCGTTCGATGCGCTGGACGTAGATCGTCCCGTCCGGGGCGTAGGTGCCGCGGGGATGCTCCGCCGGTCCGAAGGTGACGGGCGAGAGATCCCGGCGTTCGAGGTGGATTTCGTAGAGTTGTTCCTTGCCGCCACGATGGCCCGACGAAATCAGCAGTCGCTCGCGGTCCGGGGACCACGCCAGCGGGATCGCATCGAGCGGCGCTTCTTCGACCTCGACCATCTCCTCCGTCCGCGGATGGAAGAGCATGAGTCGCCCGGGATATTTCCCGGTGTCCTTGCGGATCTGCAGGATCTCGTCGGCGCGCAGGTAGGCGCGCACCTGCGCCTCGTCCTGGCGTTCCGGGTCGCGCTCGCTCTTCGGCAGCGGCGGCGCCTCGCTCGCCTTCGCGAAGATCTCGGTCCGCTTCTGTGCCGCCTTGTCCTCCCAGTGGAGCAACGCGATCGGCTCCGCGGGCAGATCCTCGGGCTGCATTCGCATGTTCGCGCACGCGACGAAGCCCCCGCCGAGGGCGATGGCCAGCAGCAACACGACCGCCGCCTGCGCCAGTGGTTGGCCGGCTCGGCGAGTGTCTGGATGCGCGTTCACGGGATCGCCTCGAGGGGGCGGCCGACGAAGCCCCGCGCCCCGGACGCATCGCTTCGCGGCTCGAAGACCCCCGCCTGCTTGACCTCACCATCGAGCAGCGAGACGACGATCTGCGCCGCGTCGGGGAAGGGGAAGAGCGGATGCGTCGCGAACGCGACGTCGTCGGGCGAGAGGTAGCAGCCCTGTCCGAAGTGCGAGTGATAGACGGCGCTCACGCGCTCCCCTGCGTCCTCGGCCTCGCGCACCGCCCGGAGGTATTCGACCTCGGACATGTAGTAGGCATGTCTCGCGTCGCGCGGAAACGCATCGGGGTCGGCGGCGTGCATCTTCGTCATGACGTTCGTGATCCGGACCACGCGCCCGGCCCAGCCGGCATCGTCCCCCAGCACCAGGCCGCAGCACTCCTCCGGCGCCACGTCGAGGGCGTGCTGACAGATCTCGTGCAGGATGTCGTTCGGGATCGACCGGCTCTCGAGCTCGGCCGACAGGTCGATGCGATCGGACACGCTCTCGTCCCCGCCCGGGCTCGCCGGGCTTCCAACTCGATCGGGGGGTTCGACCGGCCGGCAGTCTAATCGACCGTCGCCCACGGGGCACGCCGTCCCGCACTCGACACGACCGTCTTCAGATCTGGTAGTCGAGGGGCTCGGGAAGCTCGCGGTCTAGGGCGCGCCGCGCGGACTCGCGGCACAGATCGGAGAGCGACACCGCCTCGAGTGCCTCGCCCATCCGGCCCGCCAGGAGCGGCCACACGAAGTCGGGTCGGTGGTCCGACGGAGCCCACCCCTCCGTATCGGAGGCGTCCGCCTCGACGATCGGGCCCTCGACCGCCTCCACGATCTGCCGGAGGGAGATGTCCTCGGGCGACCGCGTGAGGACGTAGCCCCCGCCCGGGCCGCGCTTGCCCGTCACGAGCTCCGCCCGCCGGAGGTCCTGGAAGATCTGTTCGAGGAAGCGGTGGGGGATGCCCTGGCGCTCCGCCGCTTCCTTCACCCGGACGGTGCCACCGCCACCATTCCAGGCGAGGTCGAAGATCCCGCAAAGGGCATAGCGTGCACGTCGGGACAGGCGCATGAGTCGGCAAGCATGCACGAGTGCCCGACCGACTGCCATCGAGCCGGCGCTTGCTCCGCGCGGTCCGTGCCGCGATCCTCCGCGCGCTCGCGACGCCCGCGAGCGGGGTGGAGCGTCGATGCTGCTAAGATTGGAAGACCTGACGAAGCGGATCGGCGCGCGCGTGCTGTTCTCGGGCGCGTCCGTCGTGGTCCGGGCGGGAGACCGGATCGGCATCGTCGGGCCGAACGGCGCCGGCAAGACGACCCTCCTCCACACGGTGACCGGGGACGAGTCCTGCGACGAGGGGCGGATCCACCGACCGCGCGACACCCGAATCGGACTCCTGCGTCAGGAAATCGACCCGCGCGCGAGCCACACCGTTCGCGAAGAGGCGCGCACGGCCCTCGCCGAGCTCGACGCCCTCGAAGACGAGCTCCGCTGGCTCGAGGCCGAGATGGGCGAGCACGGAGAAGCGGGCGATCCGCTGCCTGCCGCGCTGACCGAGCGCTACGACGCGATCGGCTTGCGCTTCGAGCAGGGCGGCGGCTTCGCGCGCCACGCTCGCGTCGACGAGATCCTCTCCGGGCTCGGCTTCGAGGTCGAGCACCTCGATCGCCCGCTGTCGACCTTCTCCGGGGGTTGGCTGATGCGGGTCGAGCTGGCGAAGCTGCTCCTCGGCCAACCCGAGATCCTGCTCCTCGACGAGCCGACGAACCATCTCGACCTGCCGTCGATCCAGTTCTTCGAGTCCACCCTCGAGCGCTTCCCCGGCGCCGTCCTCGTCGTGTCCCACGACCGTACGTTCCTGCGACGCCAGACCAATCGCATCATCGAGCTCGACGGGCTCGGCGGATTCGCGCTCTACGAGGGCGGCTACGACGCGTACCTCGATCAGCGCGCGGCCCGGCGCGAAGAGCTGCTCGCGCGTAAGGCCAACCAGGACCGGGTGATCGCCGAGCAGGAGCGCTTCATCGAGCGTTTCCGCTACAAGGCGAGCAAGGCGCGGCAGGCCCAGAGCCGTGTCAAGGCGCTCGAGCGCATGGAGCGGATCGAGATCGAGCGCGACGGCGGCCGCTCGATCCGGCTCGCACTCCCGCCGCCGGCCCGCTCCGGCGAGCGCGTCCTCACCCTCGAAGACGTTCACAAGCGCTACGGCGACGACCCGGTCTACGAGGGCATCGACTTCCACGTCCAGCGCGGCGAAAAGGTCGCCCTCGCCGGACCCAACGGTGCGGGCAAGTCGACGCTCCTGCGGATCGCGGCCGGCGCGCTCGAGATCGACGACGGCACCCGCGCCCTCGGACACAACGTCGAGGCCGCGTTCTTCGCGCAGCACCAGCTCGAGGCCCTCGACCCCGCGCTCTCGGTCCTCGACGAGGTCGCGAAGGACGCGCGGACCGAGGACGTACCGCGATTGCGTGGGCTGCTCGGCGCGCTGCTCTTCACCGGTGACGATGTCGAGAAGCCGATCAGCGTCCTGTCCGGCGGAGAGAAGGCGCGCGTCGCCCTCGCGAAGCTCCTGCTCCGTCCCGCGAATCTCCTGATCCTCGACGAGCCCACGAACCACCTCGACATCGCCGCCTGCGAGGTCCTCGAAGACGCGTTCCAGCAATACGAGGGCACGATCCTCTTCGTCTCCCACGACCGCGCCTTCATCAACGCCCTCGCGACGCGCGTGGTCGAGGTCGAGCACGGCCGGCTCGAGAACCACCTCGGAAACTACGACGCCTACCTCGAACGCAAGGCGCGCGTCAGGGCGGCCGATCCGGACCCGACTCCGCGCCCGGCTTCCCCCTCGGCGATTCCGAACCGCTCCTCCGAGCCGGCCCCAGACAAGCAAGCGCGCATGCAGGACCGGGAACGCCGCAAGGAGCGCGACCGCGTCGCGCGACGGATCACGAAGCTCGAGGCTCGCATCGCCGAAGACGAGGCGCGCAAGGCGGTCGTGACGGAGCGGATGGCGGATCCCGAGGTGTACGCCGATGCCGAGAAGCTCCAGGCCGTCCAGGCCGAGGAAGCCGGGATCGACGCGGAGATCGCCGCCGGGTACGAGGAATGGGAGCAGCTCTCGGAGACGCTCGCGGAGCTCGAGGCCGACTAACGAGCGCGGCGGCGCCCGCGCCCTTCGTCCGCGGCCAGGCGTCCCGAGATCCCGAAGGCGAGTCGCGCGCGATCGGGATCGACTTCGCTCAGGCGAACCCGGATCGAAGCCCCGGTCTCGAGACGCGCTCGCCCGCCCGCCTGCACGATCGCGTCCTCGGACTCGTCGTAGTCCCAGCGGCCGTCGAGGGCCCGCATCGGGACGAGTCCGGTCACCGCCGGCGCCTCGACCCGAACGAAGACACCGAACTCGCTCGCGCCAGTGATCCGGGCCGAGAACGTCTCGCCCTCCCGCCCCGCCATCAAGGCGCAGGCGGCGAGGGCCTGGGCATCGCGCTCGGCTTCCTGCGCGACGCGCTCCCGACCCGAGAGCCAGGCGGCGAGATCCGCGGCCCCGCCCGAATCTGGCGGCGCGGGCTCGCCGCGGATGAGTCGCCGCAACGCGCGGTGGACCTCGAGGTCCGCATAGCGTCGGATCGGCGACGTGAAGTGGAGATAGTGATCGAAGCGCAGCGCGTAATGCCCCTTCGACTCGGGCTCGTATCGCGCCTGGCTCATCGAACGCAGCGCCGCCTCGTGCAGCCGCTCCTCGAAGGGCGCGCCCTGCGCTTCGTCGAGCACCCGGGCGAGTGCGCCCGGCACTTCGAGGTCGTCCGGCGGGTCGATGCCGTGGCGCTCGAGGAGCTCGGCGAAGGCGTCGAGCTTGCGGGGCGCGGGGGGCGCGTGTCCGCGATGGAGCGTCGGTCGATCGGCCCGAACGAGCGCCCGCGCAACGGCGCGGTTCGCCGCCAGCATCGCCTCCTCGATCAGGCCGTGGGCCGGATTGCGATCCCGCACCCGCGCATCGACCGCTCGACCTTCGTCGTCGACGACGTACTCGACCTCAGGCAGGACGAGCTCGAGCCCGCCCGCCTCCCGGCGCGCCCGCGAGAGCGCGTCCGCGATCTCCGCGAGGCAGCGCAGGGAGGGGCCCCAAGCAGGCTCCGGATCGTCGCTCGTGCCGCTGCGCGCGAGCCATTCCGCCGCCTCTTCGTAGGACAGGCGCGCGTGGCTGCGGATCCAGGCTTCATGGAAGACCGCGTCGACGACCTGCCCCGCCGCGTCGAGGCGGAGCTCGACCACGATCGCGCGTCGATCGACATCCGGACGCAGCGAACACAGATCGCTCGAAAGTCGCTCCGGCAGCATCGGCAGCGCGCGGTCGGGGAAGTAGAAGCTGTTGCCGCGCCTTCGCGCGTCTGCGTCGAGAAAGCTGCGCTCGGCCACGAAATGCGAGACGTCGGCGATCGCGACCCAGAGCCGCCGTGTCCACGCCGGCGACCGATCGCGCGGCTTCGAACCGCCGACCGCGTGAAGCTCCGGCTTCGCGGGGGCCTCCTCGGCGAAGACCGCGTCATCATGGTCCTTCGCGCTCGCGGGATCGATCGTCACGAAGGGAAGCGCGCGCAAGTCGCGTCGCCGGGTCGCCTCTTTCGGCAGCGCGGCCGGATCGAGTGCCTCGGCTTCGATTAGAGCGCGGCGCGAGAATTTCGCGGGGAGTCGATGCTTCCAGGCCAGGGCCTGATGGTCGGCATCGGGATGCCCGGCCGGACCGAGCACTTCGATCACCTTGACCGGCAGCTCGCCGCGCCCGACGCCCGGGTGTCCGCGGTGACGACGGCCCCGGGACACGACCTTGCGATTCTCGCGTTTGCCGCCGTGGCCGAGGGGCACGATCCGGACACGATCTCCCGGCTGCGCGTTCTTCGCGTCGCGCTCGTGCAACGCGAAGCGCGGCGCGTCGACGCCCGCGAAGGGCAGGAGCACGAGGTGCCCGCCGCGGCCCGCGCGTGCCACGCGCGCAATCCACTGCGCCCGCTCCGCAGCGAGCAGACGGGTCAGGACCCCGCGTGGCGCTCGGGCCTGCGTCCGCGTGTCCGGAACGAACGCGATCCGCGCACCGACCTCGACGGGCTCGCCGAGACATTGCACGTGATAGTGGTCGCCCTCCCGGGTCTCGACCTCGAGCGCCTGGCCCGCCGACGTCGGCGCCTCGGCCGCGACGACGAGCCCCTCGAGATCGCGCCCGACCTTCGGGCGGGCTGCCCGACGACCCGCGCGTTGCCCCGCGTCGCTGCGCGCCCCACGCTCACGCCGACCGGGTCGACGACTCCGACCGGGCCCGCCGCGCGGTCCGCCCGCGCCGCGCCCTCTTCCCTTCGCCAAGCTCCCCCCGATCCCGTTTTCGGTTTGACGCCATCCGAGTCCCACCGTACCCTGCCGCGCGCTGCCCGGGTGGCGGAATTGGTAGACGCGCTGGACTCAGAATCCAGTGTTCGCAAGGACGTGCTGGTTCGACTCCAGTCCCGGGCACCATTTCAAAGATAGGTCACGTTGGTGCGCCTTCGGTGCATCAATGCTGCTCCGCGAGGATATGGGTTCGCATTGGGCGGAACTTCTTCTTCGACGTCGAGCGCCGTGGGGTGCGGCTCCGTCACGCTGTTTGCGCCGAGCTGCGTCGTCTGGCGGCTATAGTCGCGCGTCATGAGTGATGCAGATCTGCTCTTCGAGGTGGATTCGGATGGGGTGGCGTTGATTACGCTGAACCGGCCGGACAAGATGAATGCTTGCTCGGGGGGGCTGCTCGAGGGGCTGGCGGACGCCTATCGGCGGTGCGACGCGGATGATTCGATTCGGGCGGTCGTGTTGACCGGCGCGGGGCGGGCGTTCTGCGCGGGTGCGGACATGACCGATGCGGAGAAGACCTTCGACGTGTCGGGCAGCGGTGGGTTCGACGACTTCAGCGCGGCGGGCTGTGCCGTGCCTGCGTTCTCGGTCCGGAAGCTCGTGGTCGCGGCGGTGAACGGACATGCGATCGGGCTGGGGATGACCCTCGCGATGCAGTGCGACGTGCGGATCTTCGCGCGGGAAGGCAAGTACGGGATCGTTCAGGTGCGTCGCGGCGTGATGGGCGACGCGTACTCGCACTGGACGATGGTCCGGCAGGTCGGGCTCGCCCGCGCCGCCGAGATCATGCTGACGGGCAAGACCTTCAGCGGAGACGAGATCGACGCGCTCGGCGCCGCCAGCCGGGTCGTGCCGGCGGCGGAGGTGCTGTCGACCGCGCGCGAGATCGCGCGGGACACCGCGATCCACGCGGCGCCGCTCTCGGTCGCCGTCTCGAAGAAGCTCCTCTGGGAGTCCTCCGAGCTGACCCCGGAGGAGGTCGAGCACAAAGAGACGGAGCTCCACAAGCACATCATGCCGCGGTCCGACGCGATCGAGGGGCCAGTCGCGCACGTGCAGAAGCGCGCGCCGAAGTGGCAGGGCAGCGTCGCGAACGACTTCCCGGAGTGGCCCGAATGACTCCTCCCCCGGCAAAGCCGGGGGTATCGGGAAGGTGAGCCGCTCAAAGCGGCAATGACGGGACCGCTACGCGGCCCCTTGAACCCCCTGAAGGGGGTTGGGTCTACAGCAAACCCAGTTGGTCGATCCTTCGATCGTCCGACTCTTGATGCCGGATGTACTCCCGGATCTTCGCTTCGTCCCGACCCACGGTCGACACGAAGTAGCCTCGCGCCCAGAATTTCTGGCCCACGAAGTTCCGCTTCCTCTCGGCGTAAGTCCGCGCGATATGAATCGCGCTCTTCCCCTTGATGTACCCCACGACCTTCGACACGGCGTACTTCGGTGGAATCTCGATCAGCATGTGCACGTGATCGGGCATCGCGTGCCCTTCCACCACTCGACTCTCCTTCTGCTCCGCCAAACGACGGAACACATCGCCGAGATCTGCTCGGATTCGTCCGAAGATCGCCTTCGTGCGGTACTTCGGGATGAAGACCAAGTGATACTGACACTCGTAACGACTATGACATAAACTTCTTGTCTGACTCAAAGGGACTCCCTCTCGTGATGCTTTGGCGGCTCACGGAAGGGAGTTTTCCTTATCTGGTGGTGGAACTGTCAAACTTGGGCTGCCGCCCCGGCAGAGCCGGGGGGTCTCCCGATTGGTCTAGATCTGGTCGCTGACTAGATCTGGTCGCTGACTAGATCTGGTCGCTGACGCCGCGTTCGAAGAGCGGCTCGATCGCCATCGCGCTGGCGTCGGCCTGCATCGCCGCATCCGTCGGTGCGTCCATCCCGTCGAAGGACGCGGCCGCGGCGAGGGTCGGCTCGAGCAGACCGCCGTCGCTCGAGCTGTTCAGGAACACGCCGTCCCGCGACAGCACCCAGTGAATCGCGCGCGTGAGCGCGTCTTGGTCACGGATCGGCTCGTACCAGCTGAAGCGCTTCGACTCGTCGTCCTCGCGCCAACGCCTGCGCGCGACGGACTTGATCGTCTGCAGCGCGACGCCCCGCTCCTGACACACGCGCTCGAGGGCCGCGAAGTCCGAAGCGTACTCGGGCTGCGCCATCATCGAGTAGTTGTAGGGCACGAGGACCGAAGCGAAGGCGTACTCTTCGAGGCTTCGCAGGTGGAAGGCGGGCGCGAGGGTGCCGTGCCCGGTGATGCCGACGAAGCGGCAGAGTCCTTCGTCCCGCGCTTGCACAAGGGCTTCGACGGCGCCGCCCTTCCCCATGGCCGTCTGCCAGCCCGGCTCGTCGGTCAGGTTGTGGAGCTGGATCGAGTCGACGTGGTCCACGCCCATCCGTTCGAGGGAGCGCTCGAGGCTCGCGCGGGCCGCGTCGCCGTGGCGGTCGCCGGTCTTGGTTGCGAGGAAGACCTCGTCCCGCTTCGTGCGCAGCCAGCCGGCCAGGTTCAGCTCCGAGTCGCCGTAGCTGATGGCGGTGTCGATGTGGTTCACGCCGTAGCGCTCGAGGGTCTCGAGGGTGCGCTCGACCCGGGCGGGCTTCATTCCGGCCACGGCGGCGGCGCCGAAGAGGATTCGCGTGCTGTGGAAACCGGTGGATCCGAAGGGCTGGGTGGTAATCATCGGGCGAGTCTAGCGGCGCCGACCCGAGCCGATTCCTGGTCTCCAAATCCGTATGAATTCCCAATACTTGCGACGATTCCTTCGACAGGATCGGAACCGAGGAGAATCCCCCGTCTCCCCCCATCGCCCGGTTGACCCCACCCCCTCGATGCTTACGTTGCGGCGAATCCGGGGCGCGCCCGGGTCCAGGGCTCAAGCCGGAACGGAGATCCGTGTCCAACGACGACCGCTACGACGACGACCAGAATGAAGGCGACGAGGGGGTGTACGCCGAGGGCGGCAGCGCCGAGGACGTCGCTTCGCTGGTGGTCGAGCTGCCCGGCGAGGAGATCGTGGAGGTGCCGGCGGTGCTGCCGGTCCTGCCCGTGCGGGACGTCGTCGTCTACCCGGGTGTGACCATGCCGCTCGCGATCGGTCGGCCGCGTTCGCTCGCGGCCCTCGACGAAGCGGGCCATGACGGGTTCATGCTCGTGCTCTCCCAGCGCGATCCGATGACGGAGAATCCCGGGCTCGAAGACCTCTACGAGGTCGGCACGATCGTTCGCGTGATGCGCATCATCGACGCCCGTCGCGAGGGCAAGCAGGCCCTCGTCGTCGGCCTCGCCCGCGCGGTCATGACCCGGACCGTCGCCTGGCAGCCGACTCTGCGCGTCCAGGTCGCACCGCTGGTCGAGTCCGAGGAGCAGTCGCCCCAGCTCGAAGCCGCCTGGCGCCGCGTCGTGATGCTCGCGCAGCGGATCGTCGAGCTGCGCGAGGACATGCCCGACGAGTGGAAGGCCTTCATCCAGGGGATCCCGACCCCGGGCATCCTCGCCGACCTCGTCGCCTCGAACATCGCGCTCACCGCCGAGCAGAAGATCGAGATTCTCGCCGAGCCCGACCCCGAAGCGCGGCTGACGCTCGTGGAAGAACACCTCGAGAAGGAGGTGACGATCGCCGAGACACAGCGCAACCTGGCCGACGAGGCCGGCGGCGAGACCGACCCGAAGCGCCGCGAGAAGATGCTCCGCCAGCGCATGCGCGAGATCCAGAAGGAGATCGGTGAGACCGACGCCGGCGCGCGCGAGGTCGACGAGCTGCGCGAGAAGCTCGATGCCCTCGAGCTCCCGGAAGAAGCGGAGACCCTCGCCGACCGCGAGCTGCGACGCCTGTCCTCGCTCCCGCAGCACGCCCCGGACCGCCATCTGATCCGGACCTATCTCGACTGGATGACCGACCTGCCCTGGAACACCGAGACCGACGACGACCTCGACCTCCATCAGGCGCGCGAGATCCTCGACGCCGACCACCACGGCCTCGGACAGGTGAAGGACCGGATCCTCGAGTTCCTCTCGGTGCGCAAGCTCGCCCCGGAAGCCCAGGCGCCGATCCTCTGCTTCGTCGGGCCGCCCGGCGTCGGCAAAACCAGCCTCGGCCGCTCGATCGCGCGCTGCATGGGCCGCAACTTCACCCGCGCGAGCCTCGGTGGCGTGCGCGACGAGGCGGAGATCCGCGGCCATCGGCGGACCTACGTCGGCTCGATGCCCGGACGCATCCTGCAGAGCCTCAAGCGCGCCGGATCGAAGAACCCGGTCTTCCTGCTCGACGAGATCGACAAGGTCGGCTCCGACTTCCGGGGCGATCCGTCTTCGGCGCTCCTCGAGGTGCTCGACCCCGAGCAGAACCACGCCTTCTCGGATCACTACATCGAGGCCCCCTTCGACCTCTCACGAGTGCTCTTCATCGCAACCGCCAACACGCTGTCGACGATCCCGCCCGCGCTGCTCGACCGCATGGAGGTGATCGAGCTCTCCGGGTACACGGAGCGCGAGAAGCTCGTGATCGCCCAGGAGTTCCTGGTGCCGCGACAGCTCGAAGCCCACGGGCTCGAGGCCGAACAGGTGAGCGTGAGCGAGGATGCCCTCGACCGGGTCGTCGTCGAGTACACGCGCGAGGCCGGCGTCCGGAACCTGGAGCGCAACGTGGCAACGCTCATGCGCAAGTGCGCGCGCAAGATCTCAAAAGACCGCGACGCGACGATCGACGTCGATCCCGAGTTCGTCGGCGAGGCCCTCGGCGCCCCGCCCCATCTCTCCGAGACCGCCGAAGAGGCTTCGATCCCCGGCGTCGCCGTCGGGCTCGCCGTCACGGCCCACGGCGGCGACATCCTCTTCGTCGAAGCCGCGGGCAACCGCGGCGGCAAGGGCATCCGCTTGCGCCTCACGGGTCAGCTCGGTGACGTCATGCGCGAGTCGGCGGAGGCCGCGCTTTCCTGGGTGCGCGCGCACGCGAAGGAGCTCGGCCTCGGCGAGGAGGCCCTCGCTCCCGGCGAGATCCATCTGCACGTCCCAGCCGGCGCCGTGCCGAAGGACGGCCCCTCCGCGGGCGTCGCCCTCGTGACGGCGCTGGTATCGCTGCTGTCCAATCGGAGTGCGAAGAGCAACGTCGCGATGACCGGCGAGATCTCGCTCCGCGGTCGGGTCCTGCCGGTCGGCGGAATCAAGGGCAAGCTGCTGGCGGCCAGTCGGGCCGGGATCGACACGGTCGTCATCCCGAAACGAAACGAAAAGGACCTCGCGGAGGTCCCCGACGAGGTCCGGGAATCCCTCGGCATCCACCTGGTCGATACGATCGACGAAGCACTCGCCCTCACCCTCGGCGGCGCGACGGACGAGGCGACGCCGACCTCGGCCTGAGACCCGCTCCCCTCGTATTCGAATGCGTCCAGGCGACGCATCGTCAGAAGGGATCGGGCGGGGCGATGCTAGGATCCCGCGCGGTGAGAGTCGCGCTCGTACACGACTGGCTGACCGGCTATCGGGGGGGGGAGCGCGTGCTGCTCCACCTCGCGCAGCGCTATCCCGACGCCGACCTCTTCACGCTGTTCCACGATCGCGGGAGCGTGCCCGGCCCGATCGAAGCGCGCCGCGTGTACACGAGCCCCCTCGACCGCTTGCCGGGGAGCGCACGTCACTACCGAAAGCTCCTGCCGCTCTTTCCCTGGGCGATCGAACGCTTCGACCTGCGCGGCTACGACCTCGTGCTGTCGACCAGCCACGCCGTCGCGAAGAGCGTATGCACGCCCGCCGGCGTGGCCCACATCGACTACTGCTTCACGCCGATGCGCTACGTCTGGGATCGCATCGACGCCTACCTCGGCACCGGCACGCGCCGCAGCCTCGCCCGACCGGTCGTCCGCCGCCTGCGCCGCTTCGACGTCCGCACGAGCACGACCGAGCGCGTCACTCGATTCGTGGCGATCTCGAGCGACGTCGCCGATCGCATCGGCCGCCACTACGGCCGGACCGCGCGGGTCGTCCCGCCCCCGGTCGACACGTCCTGGATCACCCTCGCGGAGATGGACCCGGAGCCCTTCTACCTGCTCGTTGGCGGCTTCGTTCCGTACAAGCGCGAGTCGCTGGCGATCGAGGCCTTCCGACGCAACGGGCGATCGCTGGTCGTCGCCGGCGACGGTCCCGGCCGCCGCGCCCTCGAACGCAGGGCGCCGTCGAACGTGCGCTTCGTCGGGCGCGTCCCTGACGCGGAGCTCGCCCGGCTCTACCGGACCTGCCGCGCAGCGATCCATCCCCAGCACGAGGACTTCGGCCTCGTCGCGGTCGAGGCCCAGGCCGCGGGCCGACCGGTGATCGGATTCGGACGCGGCGGCCTCGTCGACACGGTCGTCCCGCTCGCGCCGGAAGCGGCCGCCGATCCGTCGTCCACACCGGTCGACGCCACCGGCGTGTTCTTCGACGAGCCGACCGTCGATTCACTGAACCAGGCGATCGAGCGATTCGAGAAGGTCGAGCCGCGCTTCGATCCGGCGGCGCTCCGTCGCTGGGCCGATCGCTTCTCCCCGGCCCGCTTCGACGCCGCGTTCGACGCAGAGATCGCCCTCGCCTTCGACGAGGTCGGCCCGGCGAGGGCGACCCGGTCGACTGCCCACGTGGGGGGAGCGGTCTCGTGAATCCCGCGATCCCGATGATCGACCTCGCGGCGCAACACGCGCAGATCGAGGAGGAGCTCCTCGAGGGTTTCGCCGAGGTGATGGCCTCCGGACGGTTCGTGCTCGGCGAGCCGGTGGCGGGCTTCGAGGCCGAGCTCGCGAAGCTCTGCGAGGCGGGCCATGGCGTGTCCTGCAACTCGGGCACCGACGCGCTCTGGCTCGCGCTCCGCGCCCTCGGCGTCGGGCCGGGGGACGCCGTCCTCTGCCCGGCGTTCTCGTTCTTCGCGACCGCCGCCACAGTCGTGCGCGTCGGCGCGACACCCGTCTTCGCGGACATCGATCCGGCCACGTTCAACCTCGACCCCGAGGACGCGATCCGCCGCGCCGAGGCCACGCCCAACCTCCGGGCGGTGATGACCGCCGATCTCTTCGGCCGGATCGCCGCGCTCGGCCCCCTGGAAGACTGGTGTCGTGCGCGGGGGATTCCGATCCTCGAAGACGCGGCCCAGTCGATCGGCGCGATCGACGCCGAGGCCCGTCCGGTCGGCGCGGGCGCGCGGATCGCCTGCTTCAGCTTCTACCCGACGAAGAACCTCGGCGCCCTCGGCGATGCCGGCGCGATCGTGACCTCGGACGCGGAGCTGCGTTCGCGCGTGTCGGCGTTGCGCGTCCACGGTGAGACCGAGCCCGGCATCTATACAGAGCTCGGGCTCAACTCCCGGCTGGATGCGCTCCAGGCCGTGGCGCTATCGATCAAACTAAGGCACCTCGAGCGCTGGACACGCGCGCGACGCCAGCGCGCGCTCCACTACGACGCCCTCTTCGCGGAACGGGGTGCGGCCCCGGCCGACGTCTCGATGAGCGAAGCCGGCCTGGCCCTCCAGACTCCGACGCCGCTCCTCGATCCCGGTCGTCACACCTATCACCGATACGTGGTGCGCGTCCCGGCGGCGCGCCGGGACGAAGTCGTCTCGACCCTCGCGGAGGAACGGATCGCGACAGGGATCTACTACCCCCGCGGCCTCCACGAACAACCCGCCCTCGCCGCGTTCGCGCCGAACGAGCCGCTCCCCGAAACGGATCGCGCCGCGCGCGAGGTCCTCGCCCTGCCCCTCTATCCCGAGCTCGAGCTCGACGCGATCGAACGCATCGTCGGCCTCGTCACGAAGACGCTCGCGGACGGCGCACGCGCCTAGCGGTCGTCGCCCCGGTCTCGTCCGGCGGCGTCCGGCCGCGCTACTCGCCGCGGCGGCGCAGCAGGAGCGTCATCACGAGGATCCGCAGGTCGAGCCCGAACGACCACTTCTGCACGTAGTAGAGGTCGTGCTCGACGCGCTCCTGAATCGACGTGTCGCCCCGCCAGCCGTGCACCTGGGCCCAACCGGTCATGCCGGCCCGCACCTTGTGCCGGAGCATGTAGCCGGGGACGTCGCGGCGGAAGGCTTCGATGTAGGCCGGCTGCTCCGGGCGCGGCCCGACGAGGCTCATGTCGCCGCGCAGGACGTTCCAGAGCTGAGGCAGTTCGTCGAGGCTGTGGCGCCGGAGCCAGCGCCCGAATCGGGTGCGGCGCGGGTCGTCACGCGTGGTCCAGGCCGGCCCCTCGGCGTCCGCGTTCCGGCGCATCGAGCGAAACTTCCACATCTCGAATACGCGACCGTCGTGTCCCATCCGCTGTTGGGAGAAGAAGACCGGACGTCCGGAGCTGACGAGCACCCCGACCGCGATCCCGGCCATCAGCGGGGCCGAGGCGACGAGCAACGATGCGCTGGCGACGCCGTCGAAGAGCCGCTTGCCGACCGCGCCCCAACCCGCGAGCGCCGTCTCCTGCAGCCCGATCACCGGGATGCCGTCGAGACTCTCGACGGTGCTCCGCAAACCGAGGCCGTGGAGGAGATCGGGCACGATCTTCACGTTCACGACTTCGTCGGAAAGCTCGGCCGTGACCTTCTCGAAGATCTCGGATTCGTGACGGGACAGCGCGACGATCAGTTGATCCACGCGCTGGCCCGCGAGGACGGACTTGATCTCACCGTAGCCTCCGATCACGGGGACACCCGCGACCGCGCCCCCGATCGCGCCATCCGCGACGACGCCGATGATGCGCAGACCGGCGTCCGGACGACCGCCGATCCGCGAGATCACGCTCTCGGCGAGGGGGCCGCTCCCGACCACGAGCACGTAGCGCAGGTTGAGTCCGCGTCGCCGGAGCCTTCGCAGGCCATAGCGGATCGCCGATCGCAGCGAGATCACCGCGATCGGTGCGATCACCGCGAAGAGCGCGAGCACCCCGCGCGAATAGGAGTAGTTTCGCGCGAAGAACGTGAGCGCGGTCATCAACAGCACGCCCATCGCCGTTGCCCGGATCACCGCTGTCGCCTCGCCCAGGGGCGAATCCATCCGACGCGCCTCGTAGAGGCCCTGACTCTGGAAGAGCACGAAGAAGAGCGGGACGATCACCGCGAGGGCCCAGGCGTAGGGCTCGGCCTCGGGCACGCCGAGCGGCACGGGCAGACCCGCGTCGAAGCGGATCCAGTACGCGCCCAGCCAGGCAGCAGCGACGAGGACCCCGTCCGCGACGCCGATCAGGGTGCGGAAGACTTCGCTGTAGCGATAGAGCATGCGTCCCGGTCCCCCAAAGCCCGGGGCCGAGAAGGTGCCCCATCTCTCGCCGAATCGCAGCGGTTCGCCGCGATTCCGGCCGCGTTCGACCGGTTCGCGCGCCGGTCAGTTCACCTCGAGGACGAACACGCGACGGCCGCCCCCGGTTTCCACGTGGGCGACCTCCAGCCAATCCCCGACGCCTTCGGCGAGCCCCGTGTGTTGCCGCATCCGCTCCTCGTCGATCACGACCCAGTCGGCCGCTTCCCGTTGGAGCGAGTTTCGGATCGGCTCGTCCATCCCCGACGGCAACGGAACGAATCGACCGCGCGCATAGTACGCAACGCGAAGTTTCTGGGCCGCAACCCGCTGGCCCTCCCCCATGCGCGTCGCGAGCCACTCCGCGGCAGCCCGGACGGGCACGCGGTCGGCCCGCCGCTCGCGCAGATCGCGGGCGCCCCAGACCACCCCCAGCGCGATCACGAGACCGATCACCAACGCCCGCGGCCCGGCCCGGACCGGGCCGGTGCCGGCGAAGCGCGCGACCGCGGCGGCGTGGAATCGCTGCCAGCCGAGCACGGCGTAGGCGGTCAGCGGGAGCAGCGGCGCCAGCGCGTGTCGGCGCGCGACGTAGCCGGCGCCCCAGACCAGCAGGACGAGCACGCCCACGTAGGCGAGAGCTGGCAACGCATACGTCGCCTCGCGCACCCGATCCGCGCGTCCGCGCAGGCCCCAGAGCCCGAGACACGCGAACACGGCCACCTCGTACCGGAACGACGCGAGCGCCGTTCGGAACGCGCGCGATACCGCGTCGAAGCCGCCCGCGACGTCCCGCGTCGGTCGGGAGGGTCCGGCCCCGCCCACGCGAACCGATGCCCACGGAAGAGGGACCGTGACCTCGGGCGCGGCGAAGCGCGCTTCGTCCACCCGCCCGCCCGCCTCGCCTTCGATCAATGCCGCGACGCCCTTCTTGCGGGTCAGGCGCAACTCGCCGTCGTCCTCCGCGAGCGATAAGAGCAACGGCGCCATCAGCGCGACGCACACGACGGCGAGCGCGAGTGCGGCGGCGAGGGATCGCGCGCGAGCGCGCTCGTCCGACAGCGCGCGCAAGAGGATCAGCACGGCCGCGACGAGCGCGAGCCCGACCCCCTCCGGCCGCACCAGATAGGCGAGCGCCGAGCAGACCCCCACGATCGCTCCGCGCGCGGCGCTCGGACGCTCGATCAGCGCGACGAGCGCGGCGAAGCCGAGCGCATAGAACCCCGCGTAGAGTCCATCGCTCATCACGTCGCTCGAGAAGTCGACGGCCCACGGATGCAGCGCCACCGTGATGCCGACGCACCAACCGACCAGCGGATCGAAGGCCTGCCGCGCGGCGAGGGTCACCCCGAGCACGGTCATCGCCCCGCCGACGATCGACACCGCAATCGCCGACGCCTCGAGTCCGGCCCCGGTGACGGCCGCGACGGCGGCGATCGCCATCGGGTAGAGCGGGTGGAAGGGATGCGCGAGGACCTCGTCGAAGCGCCCGTCACCGAGCGCCTCCGCCATCGCCAGAAAGATCGGCCCGTCGTTGAAGACGACGTGAAACTGCGTGGCCGCGAACGCCCGCACGGCCACCGCGCCGATCAGCAGCGCGGCGAAGCCGAGCCGCGTCCGGACGGGGTCGGGCACCTCGGGAGGCCCCACGGCACGACCCACCGTGGACTCCCTAGGCCGCTTCGAGGCGGTCGGCCCGGACCGCCTCTGCGAGGTCGTCCAGGAATTCCGGCATCGCCGACACGACCCGGCTCCAGTTCGGGATTTGCGGCGACCCCATCGGGTCCCGCACGAAGTCGAGGCCGGCGGCGCGCAGCGCACCCGAGAAGGTCTCGACCGCGACCTCCTCCTCGTGGCGGTCGAAGAAGAGACCGTTCAGCTTCGCGTCGTCGCTGTAGCGGGCGATTGCGTCCTGGGCGGTCCGCACGTAGGCAGCGATCATCGTGTTGAGGAAGCCCGAGTCGAACTCTACGCCGTAGCTCGCGAGGTTCCGGATCAGACTCGCCGCGATGTCCCGCACCATCCGGTGGAGACCGGCGTTCGGGTCGTGCTCCGACAGCGTCTGGTGCTTGTGGTCGTAGTTCTCGACGAGCTCGACCTGACAGATTCGTTTCAGGGAGCAGTTGCGGTAGACCTCGGCGAGCATCCCGACCTCGAGGCCCCAATCCGCGGGGATGCGGTTCGCCCGCGCCAGCTCGGTCGTCATCGAGCACTCTCCCGCGAGCGGGTACCGGAACGACTCCAGGTAGTCGAGCAACGGCACGGGCCCGAGCACCGACTTCATGGAACGCATGAGAGGTGTCATGAAGAGCCGCGTCACGCGGCCGTGCATGCGATCGGACACGCGGCTGTAATAACCCTTCGCGAATTCGTACCCCATGTTCGGGTTGGCCGTCGGGAACACGAGGCGCGCGAGCAGATCCCGACCGTAGTCGAGGATGTCGCAGTCGTGGGTCGCGACGACCCGCGCCCGGTGGCTCGCGAGCACGTAGCCGTAGGCGATCCAGTTGGCGCGACCCTTGCCGTCGTCTCCCGGATCGAGCCCCTCGCCGCGGAGCCGGCCGATGAGCGACTGGATCCGCGGGCCCTGGTTCCAGATCACGGTCGCCGGAGTGCCGTCCAGACAGCGCACGCGGTCGAAGAGGCCCCGCATCTCCTGATACTGGTGGAAGTCCGCCTCGCCCGAGAGACTGAGCACGCACTGGGTCAGGTACGGGACCTGGGACAACTCCTCGACGATCCGCTTGAGGGCTGGTCCGTGCATCTCCGAATACAGCGACGGCAGGACCAGCGCGATCGGACGCTCGGCGGCGTACCCGACGAGCTCGCGCTCGAGCCGAGAGAGGTCGGGCTCGCCGAGGCGATGGAGCGACGTGATCACGCCGGTCTGGTGGAAATCCGCCATGGCCGGGACGGTCGCATCCGTGTCCCGAAGGGTCAAGCAAGTCCGATTCGCCTCACCCGAGAAGCCGCAAAGGTTCTATACGACAGGGAGTTGCAGGCGAGGACTCGCGCGATGGATGAGAGCGCGACGGCGGACCTAGAAGAGGCCGACGGGCTCGAGCGCGGGCTCGATGAACTCTTCGAGGAGACGCGCGGCCTCGGGGTCGATTTCGTGGAACTCGATCCCGACTTCCTGGGTGATCGGGTCGGTATCCGT
Organism: uncultured Spirochaetaceae bacterium; assembly: GCA_964488255.1. Lineage (GTDB taxonomy): Bacteria > Myxococcota_A > UBA9160 > UBA9160 > UBA4427 > UBA4427. Next base: position 25,830 of record CAZAUR010000023.1, read on the forward strand.
GGCCCAGACGACCGTTCCCTTCGCTACGACCGTCTGGTCGCCCACGTTGAAGGTCACGCGAAGGACGTCGCCCAGGTTGATCTCGATCCCGACGGCCTCGAAGCTGATGCCGCCGGTCGAGAGGTTCTTCGACACGGCGAGCTGCTCGGCACGGTCGATCTCGGCGAACGAGATGACCTGGTCCGTCGCGATGCGGTGGTATTTGCGGCGTTCGATGCCACCCTGCTCGGCCATCGGGCCCTCCGGAAGGCGCACGCGTTTCCGATGCGCACAACCGTATTTCGGCCGAATCAGCGCCGGCCTTGAGACCGGGGGGCGAGCGCTCCGTCGCGAGCGGAGGGGTCCAGCCTCGGAGGAGGCTCAGAACAGGTCGAGTTGCCGGTCGCCGGCGCCGTCCGTCTCGAGGCCCTTGAGGACGAGACCGGCCCGCCGGAAGCGATGGCCGTCGACCTCGATCCGCCCGAGCAGCTCGCGAGCCGCGAGCGCCAGGGCGCTGGCCGCGGAGACCGGCTCGCGGACGCTGCAGCTACGGGTGACCGTCCGCTCACCGGGGCCCGACAGCCGCAGAGCGATCCGGCCCGCCGAGAGGCCGTCCCGGCGGAGGGCGGACTCGAGGCTTTCGGCCAGACGACCGATCGCTGCCTCGAGGGTCGGTCGATCCGGCGGGTCCGCTTCGAGGGTCTGCTCCCGGGAGAGCGAGGCCGGATGCCGACGGGCCCGCAGCGGCTTGGGATCCTCTCCGGCGGCGAGCTGCCAGAGCGTTCGCCCGTGGTTGCCGAGCAGGACCTCCAGGCGCTCCAGCCCCAGCGACCGCAGGCCGGGCACGTCGATGGCCCCGAGCTCCGCGAGACGCGCCGCCGTCTTCGGTCCGACGCCAGGCAGTCGGTCGAGGGGCAGCGCCAGCAACCAGGACTCGAAGTCTTCGGCGTCGATCACCCGCGTCCCCGCCCCACCGGCGTCCTCGGCCGCGAGCCGGGCGGCGAATCGCGCGGGCGCGACGCCCACCCGGATTGGAAGGCCCGTGCCCTCGGACACCCGGGAAGCGATCCGCGCGGCCCAGGCGAGGGCCTCGTTCGGCTCCGACGGCGCGCGCATGTAGAAGCCGGCGAGGCCGTCGACCTCGACCGCCTCGACCTCCCGCCGGACGGACGCCCGCAGCACACCCGACAACTCCCGGGCTCGACGGACGTCGGTCCGCACCCACTCCGCGTCCGGAGCGCGATCGAGGGCTTCCGCGACTCCCATTCCGTCGTCGATGCCGCGCTCCCGAAGGTCGCGACTGGCCGCGACGACCTTGCCCCGCTTGGCCGGATCGCCGCCGACGACGACCGGCCGCGCGGTCAGCGTCGGCGCGTCCCGGCGCACGACCTCGACATGGAACTCGGCCACCTCGGCGAAGCCGACCGGCCCCTGGGCCCGCGCCGCCATCAGGCCCGCGCCCCGAATCGATGTTCCGGCGTGGCGCGACTCACGGCGCCGGCTCCAGCACGAGCCGGTCCGCGTTCTCCTCTTCGATCACCAGCCGGCTCGTGGCGACGAGCGCGAGGCGGTCCTTGCGCCACGGCGCGAGCCCGTCGGCCTCGTGATCGTGCCCGACGTGCTCGCTCTGGCCGGGCGCCAGACTCGACAGGAACTGGTCGCGAGCGCCGAGGTCGATCGCCACGCGGTAGAGCGCCGCGCGCTCGACCTCGAAGGACACGCCCGGGCGATGTCGCGCGAAGGCGAGGGTCTGACCGCTGCCCCCGACCCGAAGCGGACGCAGCGGCGCCGCGGACACCTGCCCGAGTCGGCGGAGCGGCAGTCGGTGGAGCTCGCCCCACGCCCAGCGCTCGCGGGTCGGGCCGAGCCGGTGGTTCAGGCTGACCCAGGTGTCGCGCAGGCTGGCTCGGGCGGCGGCCGTCACCTCGGCTTCGTCGGTCCACCCCGCCGGCTGTCGGAGCTTCGCGGCCCGCAGAACGAGTCGTTCGATCGCGCTCTGCGGACGCACGTGGGGGGCGGCGAGGTAGCGCTCGAAGAGCTCCTCGCCGAAGGCGTCGGACAGTAGCTTCGCGAGGAGGTGCTCGATCACGAGGTGATAGGCGGCGGCGCCGGCGCTGTCGGCGTCGAGCCGCCCGTCCCAGCGCTCGAGCAGTCCTGCGATCTCCTCGGCCTCGATCGGCAGGTCCCCGCCCAGGCGCGCGAGTCCCACGATCGCGGTCACGACCCGGGACGCCCGCGGCGCGCGATCGTCCGCGAACAGCTCGGCCGCGCCGCGCAAGTCGAGTCTTCCGCGTTCGAGTCGTTCGTCGAGTGCGAGCTCGAGGCCAGTGGCGCGGTCTCCCGGGCGCCACAGCCACTCCGTCTGGTCGAGTCCGCCACGACCCGGCCAAGGCTGGTCGAGGGCGAGGGCCCAGCTTCGGCCACGCTTGCCGACCCGCTGCCCTGGAAGCGCATCGATCGCGACGGGCTCGCGCCAGTCGAAGCTCCTCAGCCGCCCCTGCACCGGGACGAGTCCCGTCGGCAACGGCCGATTCGGTAGCCACCCGGCGACCTGCACGCCGCCCTCCCCCTGCGTATCCGCATAGGCGAAGGCGAGCACCGGCTCGTGGTGCGTCGCGAGGACGTCCTGCACCCCCGCCGCTTCGGTCAATCGCATGAGGGCGAGCATCGACGACAAGCCGTCGCCGTCGCGGGCTCCGGTCCAGGCGAGGGCCCGGGCCGATCGATGGGACGCCAGGCCCTGTTGCGGCGAGGGAAAGGCGTCGATGTCGCGCCAGAGCGAATCGATCAACGGCCCGTGGCGCGTCGAACGAAGCACGAGGCGCTCCTCCTGCATCCCTCCGAGCGGATCGCGATACCGAAGCACCTCCTCGCGCGCTTCGATCGGGACCCACAGGGTCCCGTTCTGGTAGAGGCCGCGGCGCTCGCGCAGGGTCTCGATGAAGAGATCCGAGACCGGAGCGCTCGCCGGCACACCGGCCCACGCGAATGTGGGGGTCCGGCCGACCCAGAAGATCGGCGAGCCCGGCAACGTCGCGCCGGCCACCTCCAGATCGCCCGCGGAGAGATGCGCCTGGTACAGGATCCCAGGCAGGGTCGGCTCGAAGTGCCAATCCGCGAGGACCGCCGGGGCGCCGCTCTCGGTGCGCCGGCCCGAGAGGACCCAGGCGCCGCCCGTCGGGATGCCGATGCCCTGGCACAGGCCGCCGGTCGAGCCCATCACGGCCTCGGCGAGCGGGCCTTCGACCGTGGCGGAGGGCACTGCGTGCCGGGGGACCTCCGGTGCCACGCCGAAGTCGACCGAGGCGCGGCCCGGAAAGAAGGGGCGCGCGGGGACGCTGTCGAGGCGCTGGATCAGGTCGTCGAGGACCAGGGTGGTCTCGAGGGTGCCGCCGATGCACCAGGAGAGGAGCTTCACGATCGCGACGGAATCGGCGGCGCGCCAATCCGAGACGGTCTCGATTCCGCCCGCGAGGGCCAGAGGCGGCTCGGCGCGGCCCTGGCGGATCCGCGCGATGCGCGCGTTCACGCCGGCGGCATACGCATCGAGGACGTCGCGCGACGCCTCCGGCAGCGCCGCGGCCGCGCGCTCCGAGGCGGATCCGATCTCGAGCAGTCGTGCGAGGCGATCCCAGCGGAGGGCGGCTTGTCCCTCGAGCTCCGCGCTGCGCCCCTGGGCGCGTCGGCGGAGAAACGCCATCTGGGCCAGCCGGTCCTGAGCGTGCGCGAATCCGAGCGCGAACCAGGCCTCGTTCTCCTCGCTCGCGATCACGTGAGGGATGCCCCGCCCGTCGCGCAGGATCTCGACCGGCGCCGTGAGCGCTGCGAGGCGGACCGTGCCGGACTCGAGCGCGAAGCGCGCTCGGAGCGCCCGCTCGCCAGCGCCCCACTGCTGGACCACGACGAGCCCGGCCACGATCAGCGCCGCGATCGAGAGCAGCCGCAGCGCGAGCTGAGGCAGACCGGCTTCCGCGCCCTCCGCCTGCGGCCCCTCACCCACCGACATCGTCGTCCGCCCCCCAGACGACCCGGCGCGCGCGCCGATCGCCCCGTCCCGACCCGCATCGCACGCGGCGCCCACGCCGATTCCATCGGCAGGCCCGCCCGGCGGATCGACCCCCGACGACCGGCAACGCGAAAACAGAAGTCATGTCGAGCACTTGAGAGCATACCGGAGGGCCGGTACATTGCGCGCGCCCTGCCCCCGGCCTTACTTCGAAGCCCACGCATGCCCCGCGACCACGTCGACCTGCCCCCCGAGCGGCGGCGCCGAGACGGGGCGACCCGCATCAGGTGGACCCGCTTGCCGATCCGCTCCCTCGACGACCTGCTCGCCTCCGAGTCCCTGGCCGGCCGCCGCGTCTTCGTTCGCGCCGACCTGAACGTGCCGCTCGAGGACGGGCGCATCACCGACGACAGCCGCATCCGCGCGTCGCTCCCGACCCTCGAACGACTGGTCGGCGCCGGCGCCCGCGTGCTGCTGGCCTCCCACCTCGGTCGCCCGAAGGGCGAGCGGAAGCCGGAGTTCTCCCTGGCGCCGGTGGCGCCTGTACTCGCCGAGGCCCTCGGTGTGCGCGTCGTGCTGGCGGACGACTGCGTGGGAGACGCCGCCGAGCAAGCCGCGGCCGGGCTCGCCGACGGCGAGGTCGCGCTGCTCGAGAACCTTCGCTTCCACAAGGCCGAGACGGACAACGATCCGGAGTTCGCGCGGGCCCTCGGCGCCCTCGCGGACATCTACGTGAACGATGCCTTTGGCACGGCCCATCGCGCCCACGCCTCGACCGCCGGCATGGTCGAGCACGTCGCCATCGCCGTGGCGGGCGACCTCCTGCAGAAAGAGCTCGATGCGCTGTCGACGGCCCTCGAGCCCGAGCGGCCCTTCGTGTGTTTCCTGGGCGGCGCCAAGGTGTCGGACAAGATCGGCGTGCTCGAGGCGCTGATCGAGCGCGCGGATACGATCGGGGTCGGCGGCGCGATGGCGTACACGTTCCTGCAGGCACGCGGCGAAGGCGTCGGAAAGTCGCTGGTCGAGCCCGACCGCCTCGACGACGCGCGCCGCATGATGGCGCAGGCGGAGGAGCGCGGCTGCGAGCTGCTGCTGCCGAGCGACCACGTCGTGAGTGACCGCGTCGAAGATGGCGCAGAAGCCCGGACCGTCGACGCGATCCCGGACGACCTGCTCGGCGCGGACATCGGCCCCAAGACCACCGCACGTTATGCCGAGGCCGCGGCGGGCGCGCGCACGATCCTCTGGAACGGTCCGATGGGCGTGTTCGAGATCGACGCCTTCGCCAAGGGAACCGAGGGCGTCGCCCACGCGGTCGCCGACGCGGATGCGCGCAGCATCGTGGGCGGCGGCGACTCCCTCGCCGCGGTGAACAGGATCGGCGTCGGACCGCGCATCAGCCACCTCTCGACCGGCGGCGGCGCGAGCCTCGAGTTCGTGCAGGGGCTGACGCTCCCCGGTGTCGCCGCATTGGACCGCCCGGCATGAGCCCTCCCTCGGCCGAAGCGCGCCGCCCGCTCGTCTGCGCGAACTGGAAGATGAACCAGACCGCCAGCGAGGCAGAGGCCTGGGCGAAGGCCTTCCTCGGCGCGATCGCGAAGCGACGCGCCGCGCTCGACGCCGCCTGCGAGATCGCCGTCGCCCCGGCCCACCCGGCGCTCGATCGACTCTCGCAAGCGCTCGCGAACACCGGCGTCCACCTCGCCGCCCAGAACGTGCACGCCGACGAGAGCGGCGCGTTCACCGGCGAGGTCTCGGTCGCGATGCTCGAGGACCTCGGCTGTCGTTATGCGCTGATCGGCCACAGCGAGCGCCGGCAGCTCTTCGGCGAGCGGGACGCGGGGATCGCCGCCAAGGCCCGCCGACTGCAGGACTCTTCGGTGCGCCCGATCCTGTGCGTGGGCGAGACCCTCGACGAGCGCGAGCACGGACAGACGGTCGAGGTCGTGCGCGGCCAGCTGGGCGCCGTGCTCGACGTCGCGGACGGGCTCGGGGAGACGCTGGTCCTCGCCTACGAGCCGGTCTGGGCGATCGGCACGGGCAAGACCGCCACGCCGGAGATCGCCCAGGACGCCCACGCGGCGCTGCGGGAGACCCTCGTAGACCGGCTCGGCGAGGCCGGAACCGAGATTCGCATCCTCTATGGCGGTTCGGTGAAGCCTTCGAACGCGAGGGAGCTACTCTCCCAGCCCGACATCGACGGGGCCCTCGTCGGTGGAGCCAGCCTCGATCCCAACGGCTTCGCCGAGATCGCCCTCGCCACGACGTCCCCCGCCTGAACCAGAACCCCACCCCCGTCCATCGGAGCTCCTGTGGATTCCTTCATCTACGCCCTTCACTTCATCGTCTGCTTCGTCCTGATCGGCGTCGTCCTGCTCCAGCGCGGCAAGGGCGCGGACCTGGGCGCGAGCCTCGGCGGCGGGGGCGCGAACACGATCTTCGGCAGCCGTGGCGCCGGCAACTTCCTGACCAAGATCACGACCGGCAGCGCCATCGTATTCATGGGCACGAGCCTGACCCTCGCCTACCTCGGCTACCAGTCCTCCGACGTCCGCCTCTTCGACGGCGACGCCCCGATCCCGGTCGAGGTCCCGGCCGCGGCGGGCATCGAAGCCACCGAAACCACAGAAGGCGAGCTCCAGGAAGTCGAAGACGCCTCCGGCGGACTCATGGAAGTGCAGGACCAGGCGGCGGATGCGCCGACCGAGGTGCCCGCGCCCTAAGCGGCGACCGGCAACCGTTTTCGCGCATCGCGGAGGCATCCCGGGCGCGCCTTGGAATCCCGTCGGGACCCTGTGCGCCTCCCCGGAGCTTCGGTATGATGCGCGCCCCGTGCGGCGGTGGCGGAATTGGTAGACGCGCCAGCTTGAGGGGCTGGTGGGCTTCGGCCCGTGGAAGTTCGAGTCTTCTTCGCCGCACCATTTACGCTCTCTCGTTGCGACTTGGTTCATGGGCGTCTTGCAGGATTCGGGGGCGTGTTGCCTACCCGCGAGAGCCGACGGTCGGGGTGGCGCCTATCGCCGCATGACGACTTTGCCGGCGGGTCGTTCGGCGGCGAGATAGCGCCAGAGCGCTTCGATTTCCTTGTCGGTCAATCGTTGGTAGGCGGGCCACGGCATGAACTCGGGGTCGAGCGATCGGCCGTCGGGTGTCCGGCCCTCGCGCATAGCACGTCGAAAGTCATCGAGGTGCCACCCGGGCATCGCCCCGGCTCCGACCAGCGGCGGAGGCGGCGGCTCGCCGGGAAGCGCGAGGGGATGCAGGCCGCCTCGCAGGTCCGCCTTGTGGCAGACCCGACAATTTCCGATCTCGACGAGATAGGCGCCGGAACGGTCGTTCGACGGGGCGTCGAGCGCGGCTGACGCGGCCGTGCCGCGCGGCGCCGAGCGGACCACCCTGGCCTCTTCCGCCGAAAAGATGTCGGGAGCGAGGCCGGCCGCGACGATCACGCGTGTGAGCCATCCGACCCGCTTCGGTCCCGGGTTCCGGTCGACCGGCGGAACCGCTTCGAGATAGGCGACGATCGCCCGCAGGTCGGATCCACTCAGCTCGGAGAACCCGCGCGCCGGCATCAGCAGGAGCGACGTGCCGTCCGGACGGACGCCGTGGCGGAGCGCCCGGACCCAGTCCTCGGCCGAATAACGACGGCCGACTCCGCCCTCGCCGCGCGTCAGATTGCCGGAGTCGATGCGCCCGATCCACGGGTCGTCGGCGACGACCTTTCCTGCGAGATCATCGCCGTGGCAGAACGTGCACTGGGCGACCGCCGTCACCAGGTGTCGACCGCGCGCGACGTCGGCGGCGCTGGGTTCTGCGCGGGTGACGTTCGCGACGGGAGTCGTCTCGTAGCGGCGCTCGATGCTTCGTTCGCTCACGAGCCACACGACGGCGACGCCGACGGCGACGATGCCCACCGACCCTAGGAGCACGCGGCGCCATCGCCTCGCGCGCATGCTGCCTTCAGTCTCGCTCACGAGTCGTCGCCTCGCGCGCCGCGATTTGCGCCACGGCGTCGAGGGCGTAGTGGTCGTCGACCTCGACATAGAGGGCGCTACCGATGCCGCGTGCCCCGAAGCGACGCTTCTCGAGATCGGCGCCGAACCCGAACGCCACCCGATCGCGGCCCCGAGCGCGAGCGCGGTGGACCACCGAGCGAAGCATCTGGCGATAGAGCCCGCGGTCCCGCACGTAGTCGTAGTCCATTCCCAGGAAGAGCGGCACGTAGGCCGCTTGCCCGAAGAAGCCGAACCCGAACCCGACGATCTCGTCGTCCCCTCCGCCGCGCGGACGGAACAGCGTCAGCTCGAAGTCGTCCGCGCCGAGCAGCGCGTCGAAGAGCGCCTCGGGAAGCGGATACGTGTTCAACGTGAGGGATCGCCCTCGCACGTTCTCGTAGAGCGCTCGCAAACGCGCGACGTCCACGCGACGAGCCGCCTCCCCCACCCGCACCTCGACGTCGTAGGTCTCGTTCCACGGCGCGACGTCACGTCGCTGATGCAGTCGCTGCTTCGCCGACAATCGCGTGAAGAGCGCGTCGTCGTCGCGGCCGACGTCGTCGAGCTGCCAGCCCTCCGGCGCCGGGATCCGCAACAGCCCGGCGTCCTCGAGCGCTGCGCGAAGGGCCGCATCTTCGTCGGGCACGTCGCGCACGACCCTCATCTCGCAGTCGAGCCGAATCGCGTCGTCGCGGACGACCTCGAGCAGCATCCGCAGCGCCTCGCGGGACCTCGGATGCGCGGCATCGTCGCGGAGCCAGAGGTGATTCCCTTCGGACAGCAGACAACCCATCGCGAACACGCGCTGCGAAAGGAAGTACGGGTCGTCCGCCCGGCGGCGCTCGATCTCCGCGGAGGCCGCGGCCTCGGCCAGCATGTCGGCCTTCCAGAGCGCCGCCGTGAAGCACGTCGCGAGGACGGGCGCGCCGCCCTCGTCCCGAACGACGTAGTAGCGGAACTTCCACTGGTCCTCTGGCGGCCCGTCGCCCCCGAACGCGGACTCGAAGACGCGAAGTGCGGCCGCGGCGACGCATCCTCGATCCGCCATCAGCGAATCCCATTCGCGCGCGTCGAGCTTCTCGATCGAGTCCGCCGTCTCGAGGGTCAGCGACGAGGCGTCGCGCTGCGACGTTCCCGACGCGCGCCGGCGCTCCGGGATCTCGACCTTGAACGTGCGCGCGATCTCCTCGGGCGAGGTCCCGCCTTCCTGTAGCGCCGGCTCCCAATGCCGCGAGATCGAGTGCATGAGCGACTCGATGTCGCCCTCGCCATGGTGGCGCGTCAGCAGGAACCGCCCACCGCTTCGGCGCACCGGAAGCGCGGGAAACTGCGCCGGATTGATGAAATGTCCGTCGTCCGCGAGCCGCCGGCACAGCGCCTGGGCAGCGCCCACGGAGCCTGTCGCCACGAGGCCGACCGGGGTGTCCGGGGACGACGTCATCACGACACCGAGGTCCTCGGCCAACGCATTGCGCAGCGCCATCCGATCACCCAGCGCCCCCTGGAGTTCAGCGATCTCGTCGGTCAGGTGGATCCCGGCGGCAGCGATCGCCGCGCCGAGCACCGCCGGCTGGAGCGGCCCCCCGAAGACCATCGTCGCCCCGCAGCGCTCGACGCGTATGCGCTCGGCCTCGTCCGGCACGAGCACGATCCCGCCTCCCGTCCCGAAGCCCTTTCCGAGTCCCGTCGTGAAGACGAGCTGGGGATGGATCCCGAGGACGTCGAGCACGCTCCCGTTGCCCCGTGCACCACACCAGCTCATCCCGTGTGCGTCATCGACGTAGAAGCGCATCGACGGATGACGATCGAGGATGGCCCCGATCTCGCTGACCGGCGCGAGTCGCCCCGTCATGCTGTGCACGCCGTCGGCCATGTACCAGACACGGCGATGGGAGGCCGCCAGCTCACCCACGCGGCGTTCGATTCGCGGCAGTCGACTGTGCGGCACGATCTCGACGCGAACGCCCTCGGCCTGCACGGTGCGACAAGCGAGCTGCACGCTCGCGTGGACCTGATGATCGAGCAGGATCGCATCGTCGGCATCGACGAGAGACGTGACGGCGGAGAGGTGTCCGAGCGTCGTCGTCGGCGTGATGGTGACGGGGGCGCCGAAAATCGCGGCCATCCGTGCCTCGAGCTCCGCGTAGAGCGGGCTCGAGAGATAGCCGCGCGAAGCGCAGAGCTGGATCCCGTAGCGCCGCACGGCGTCGATCGAGGCCTCGACGAGTCGCGGGTCGATCTCGAGACCGAGGTAGCTGCAGGAGGCGAAGTTCAGGAGGCGCTGCCCGCCGAGCTGCACTTCACGCCCGTTCGCGGAGTGCTCTTCCGCGCGACTTCCTGCCACACCCGCAGCGTACGCGTCACGCACGATCCGATCGAGCAGCTCGACCCGGTCCGACTTGCTCCGCACGCGATTCCCCCCGAACGGCGCCCGGCGAAGGCACACGCATCGAAGTCGTGGGGGGCAACTCGCACGCCTCATCGGCCGGCCAGCACGTCGTACTTGAGCGTCCGATCTTGAAAGTTGCTGCCCCACCGAACCGGCGTCGTCGGGCGTCGGCACGCTCCGAGATACGAGCTAGACTGGTTCTCATAGCGAGTTGGTCATCCAAGCTGGGGGGCTTCGATGAAGGGTGTATCTGCGCGACTGGTGGAGATGCTGCTGAACGCGGCACGATCCGTTGCGCCCCCGCTCGATCTCAACGCGATCGAGCTGGAGCTTTTCCCTGAGTCTCGAAGCCCTCGTACCGGGCGGCTCGATTGGGAGTCCTTCGCGACGATCTGTGAGCGTGTCGCGTCGCAGATCGGCGACGACGAAGACGTCGTCGCCTTCGCCGAGACGCTGATTCCCGGCGGCAGCATGAACATCCTGCAGCGCCTCGGCCGATCGGTCCTCGACCCGACCGATCTCTACGAGATCGGCGCCCGCTGGCTCGGTCCCTCGGTGCTGCCGATGATCGACGGGCAGATGATCCGGAACGCGGACGGCAGCGTCGTCCAACGGCTGACGATGGTCGAAGGCCACCGCCCCTCTCGCGCGGTCTTCCTGCTCTTCGTCGGCTTCTTCCAGGCGTCCCCGGTGGCCTGGGGCGAACCGCGAGCGAACGTCGAAGTACGCTTCTTGCCGAACGCGGCCGAGTACGTCATCCGCACGGCGAGTCGAAAGCCCGGCCTGCTCTCGCGCCTCGTTCGCCGCGCGCGCAGCCGCGCTGCGATGGAAAGCCTGCTCGACGAACTCGGCGGGCAACGCACGGACATCTTCGAGAGCTACCGGGAAGTCCATGCCGCGCGGGACCGCATCGCCGAGCAGGCGGACGCGCTCTCGAAGGTCAACGCGATCGGCCACGAGCTGTCGCGGCACATCGAGCTCGACCAGGTCGCCGACGTCTTGATGCGCACGCTCGTCGATGACCTCGGATTCGCGGGCGCCGCCCTCACCGCCGCACGCCCGACCGACGCCCAGGATTCCGCCGACCTCTATCTCTCACCCCGCCGGCAACCGGCCTTTCAACGCGAGTCCGGACGGACGGAGGGGGAGCCGACCGGGGTCTACGCACTGGAAGGCGCGACCGGCGCGATCGGAACGCTGGCGGTCTGGTCCACGACGACCGGAGCGATCCCCTCCGCGAGCCCGAACGACGGCGGGATCTCCCTGCTCGAGCGCCTGCTGCCCTGGATCTCGATCGCCGTGAGCAACGCACGCACGTACCGCGAGCTCGAGCGCCACGCCGATGACCTCCAGGAGCGCGTCCGCGAGCGCACCGCGCGCCTGCTCTCCGTGAATCACCACCTCGTGCGCGAGATCGAGGAACGCAAACGCGCGACCGACGCCCTCGTCGAGTCCGAGGCCCAGCTGCGCGCGTCGGAGCGCCTCGCCTCCGTAGGCACGCTCGCCGCCGGCATTGCCCACGAGATCAACAACCCGGTCGGATCGATCCTCGCGGCCGCGCAGTTCGCGCAGGTCGTCGAGCAGGACAGCGGCGAGCGCGCCCAGATCGGCGCGGCCCTCACGGACATCGTGCGCGAAGCGAAACGCTGCGGCGGAATCGTGCGCAGCGTCCTCCAGTTCGCCCGGGACGAGCGGACCGACAAATGGGACTGCCGCCTCGACGAAGTCCTGCGACGTTCGATCCACCTCGCCGAACCCTTCGCCAGCGAGCGCGGGGCCGAGCTGCACCTGTCGCTCCCCAAGGACGCCGTCTGGGTGCGCGTGAATCCGATCCAGATCGAGCAGGCCGTGATGAACCTCGTCCGCAACGCGATCGAGGCGGGCAGCGGGCACGTCCGCCTCGCGCTCGACGTGCTCGACGATGAGCAGCTCGCGCTCGTCCAGGTCGACGACGACGGCCCGGGGATTCCCGCGGAAGACCGCGTTCGGATCTTCGAACCCTTCTACACGACCCGCCGCGGCGAAGGCGGCACCGGCCTCGGCCTCTCCGTCGTACACGGCATCGCGAGCGAGCACCTCGGCCAGCTCAAGGTCGAGGCGAACGAGCGCGGGGGCGTCGCCGCGCTCCTCGAGCTTCCGCGCGTGCAGCCGCCTGCCGTCGCCTACGAAGAGAAGCGCGAGGACGACCCGAGCTGAACGGGCGTCGTGCTAGGCCGTGCCCACGGCGCGCAGCGCCGGTTCGCGCACTGCAGCGACGCCGAGCAGCTCTGCGACTTCGCTGTCGACCGCATCGCGCAGCCGGCGCACGTCGTCGACGATGCCGGGGTCGCAATTGAACGCGAAGAAGAGCCCGTCGCCATAGCTCAGGACGGTGATCCCGAGACCAGACGAGTCCTGGAGCGGCAGGATCCCGTAGCACTCGACCAGCTTCGCGCCGTCGAGGTAGAGCGGGCGCTGGGCGCCGGGGCTCTGGAGGATCGCGATCTGACCCGTGTCGATGTGCTTGAGGGCACGCGCGCCGATCGCGAAGAGCCGCGCGGCGTTCCATTGATCGCCGGTGGCCAGCGTGTCGGCGCCCGCGGCGTCGGACTCGGACCGGATCCGGCGCGTCTGCTCGCTCAGGATCTCCTGGCGCCCCTCCCCGGTCGGCTCCCAGATCGGGAGCTCGAGCACCCAGGGATGCGCTTCCTCTCCGGAGGCGTCGAGAATCGGCGTCACCCCACGCAGGTCGACGGAGGTCGGGCTCACCCGAAGTTCGTCGACGAAGCGACGCAGCGCGCCGGAGAGCACCGTCAATACGACGTCGTGCACGGTCCCGCCGAGGGCCTGTCGGATGGTCTGGATCGTGTCGAGGTCGACTTCCTGCACGGCGAAGGAGCGGTGCGGCGAGAGGTTGCCGTCGAAAGGTGACTCTCCAGCCGGGCGCAGCTGGTAACCCATCACGCGGAGGACGTCGGAGGCGCGGCGGCGCACGTGACGGCCGGCCCGACCGGGCGTCGTCAGCAGATCGAGGGTTCGACCGACCACCCGACGAGAGGGGCTCCAGCGACCAATCACTTCGGACGCGAAGAGCTCGACCGGAGAAGGCGCCGGGCGCGCGAGGAAGCGGCCCGCCGGCGGCGTGGTCGCGTCGGGATCCGCGGAGAGGAGCGCTCGAAAGAGATCCGCGCCTTCGAGGTGGGCGAGCGCCTTGTGCATCTTCAGCACGAGCGCGAAGCGTCCGCCCTCGAGGCCCTCGAGGCCCTCGAGGACCCAGCAGTCCCAGAGCGGTCGCGAGCGATCGAGCTTCGTCGCCGCGATCCGCGCGGCGGTCCGGCAGAGCTGATCGTGATTGCCGGGACGCGGCAGGCTCGACTGCCGAAGGTGGTAGTCGAGGTTGAACTCCTGATCGTCGACCCAGACCGGGTGATCGTCGATCGGCACACGCCGGAGCTTCGTCCGCAAGCGCGGCAACTCCGGCAGGCGTGCCTCGACGATCTCGCGAATCCGCGCGTAGTCGGCGCCGCCTTCGGGCGTCGCCAGCGGTCCGCCGTCGAAGACGAGGATCATCGCCGTGTGCTCGCGCCGGCGCGAGCTCTCGTTGCCCAGGTAGTGCGCGCTCTCGTCGGAGAGACGCTCGTAGTAGACGCGTGCCACGATTGCTTCTCCGTCGGAGTCAGCCGGCTTCCCGGGTGTCTTCATCGATCGCGAAGGGCGCCTCGCCCGGCGCGAAGAGATGCCCCGCCGCGATCCGGCGCAGGAAGGGCTTGAGCTCCGACTTCATCGACGCCATCACGTGACCGCTCGGCAGCCACGCGATCTCGGGCTTGCCCCAGTGACGCCAGAGCGCGCGCGCCTGATCCGGGCGCGCGACGCGATCGGCGACGCCCGCGTAGATGTACCGACGGTCGGCGTCGACGCGCGGCTGGAAGGTCAGCGGCGCGACCGGATGCATCGCCTCGTAGACGAGCCCGTAGTCGGTCTTCATGTCGCCGCTGTAGGCCTGATAGGCCCAGGGCTCGTTGTCCCGCGCGAGCGACGTGAAGTCGACGGCCGGGATCCCGGCGACGACGCAAGCGAGATCGTCGATGAAGGCCGAGGTCAGCGCCGTGGTGTAGCCACCGAGCGAGATGCCGTACATGCCGACGGGCTCGTCGCTGCGGCGGCGGATCCAGTCGACCATGCGGCGGATGTCCCAGACCGCCTGGCTGAACACGTGAAGCATGCTCGCGAATTCGGGCTGCAATAGACCGCCGCCGCTGAAGCGGGTGCTCGAGCGCGGGCCGTGCAGCGGAAGAACCGGCATCAGCACGTTCAGTCCGAGTTCCTCGTGAAGCCAATCCGCCGCGAGGCCCTGCATGTTCGAGGCCGGTTGGCCCATGCTGAAGCCGTGGATCGCGACGATCCAGGGACGATCGCCGCCTTCGTGTTCGAGCACGTAGGCCGCCGCGGTGCCGTTGTCGTCGTGCGACAGCCATCGCTCGCGGCCCGGCTCGCCCGGATGCGGCTCGTATTCGCTCTCGAAGAGGAGCTCCGTGTATTTCGTGGTGCCACGGAGGCCGGTCGTCTCGCTCGGCGTGAGCTGCGGAGCACGAAGCGGCGGCGGCGTCTGGTGGTAGCCGGCAGGGTTCGCATACCAGCCGTTCGCCTCGATGAACTCGCGCATGGCGAGCAGCTCCTGGTGCCCCCGCCGCACCTGCTGCGACTCCGGCACACCGACGAGGAGTCCGACCAGCAGCGAGAAGCTGCCGTCGAGCAGGGTCTCGGCGATGAGTCCCGGGTTCGGATCGACGGCCGGGACGTCGCGGTAGCGCTGCTCACGGCGGAGCACCGCCGCGGTATCGGTGGCCATCGCGGCGATCTCGATCGCCGGCGCGGTCAACCATCGAACCAGACTGCTCATCCCGCCTCCCGGATCTCGGCGGGATCCTTGCAGACCATGCGGACGAGACGGCCGATCAGACGATCGGCAATCGCCGCGGCATCCGTCTCCCCCTGCTCCATCGCATTCACCACGTGCACCCGCGTGAGCGCGCGGATCATCATCGCCATCTCTGCCGGGTCATCGTCGTAGAACACCCCGGACGCGGCCCCTGCCGCGAGCATCTCGGTGTGGGCGCGCTGGCCATCGTCCCACAGGGCCCCGGTCTCGAGACCTTCCGGCCGCATCGCCCAGGAGGTCTGACTGCGCACGTGGATGCGGGACCAGTCCTTGTGGTCGACGAGGTACTGGACGAAGGCGCGGGTCCCTTCGATCAGCTGATCGACCGGATTCGTGGCCGACTGGTGGGCGAGATCGACCGCATCGAACATCTCGCGACCGCGCAGCAGCATGATCGCGTTGTAGAGCTCCCGCTTGCCCGGGAAGCTCGCGTAGATGGTCTTGAGCGACACCCCTGCCTCGGCAGCGATCTCCTGCATGGTTGCATTCTCGAACCCTTTCTCACCGAATACGCATTCGGCGGACTCGAAGATCAGGTCCTGATACATGCGCGCACGCGCATCATCGAGACGCGTCGGCGCCTTCTTCTTCACCATGTGCTGGTTCCCCCATCGATCGGATGATCGGGCGGTCGAGCGGCCTCGCGTCCCCTCTCCGGACGCGCGCGGGCCGGAGCGGTGGTCGCGCCCCCGGCCTGGCAATTCGCGATCTCCGAAAATTGTCACTGAGATCGGAAGAACTGTCCATCAATTCCTGAAAATTCGTGGCGATAGTATAGATAATTTATATTTTCCCACGCGCACGCCAACGATTTCCGCGCCCGGGACCCCGAAACGGGCCTGGAGCGGCCGAGAAACCAGGAAATCAGGAGAGACCCCATGCAGCAGCTTACGACCCAGGACTCGATCTTCCTCTCGATGGAGACGCCGGAGCTCCCCGGCCACATCGGCGGCCTCGCGTTCCTCGCACCGACCGATGAATACGACTTCTCGTACGACACCTTCGTCGAGTTCGTGCGGGATCGGCTCGGCTCCGTGGAGCGATTCTCCTGGTCCCTGCAAGAGGTGCCCTTCGGCCTCGACCGCCCCTACTGGATCAAGCAGGACGACTTCGACCCGGGCGACCACGTGCACTCGATCCGCATCCCGGAGCCCTACTCCGACGAGGCTCTGGCGAAGCTCGCCGGCCGCATGTTCGAGCGCCCGATGGATCGCTCGCGCCCGCTCTGGGACATGGTGCTGATCGAAGGCCTGCCCGGCGGCCGCTACGGGATGCTCTGGCGCATGCACCACTGCATGATGGACGGTGCGTCCGGCGCGAATCTCTCCGAGCAGCTCTTCGACATCTCCCCGGATGCGAAGCGCGACGGCGTGGTCGCGATCGACGACGCGGCGACCGCGGGCAAGCCCGTGTCCGATGTGGAGATGTGGACGAACGCGGCGCGCAACCTGACCGAGCTCCCGATTCGCCAGAGCAAGATCCTCGGCAAGCTGTTCGAAGGCGCGCTCAGGACGCGCCGTGAAGAAGCGAAGGCCGAAAAGGCGCGCGCGAAGCAGCGCCCGAAGCGCGCCGAGAAGCAGGTAGCGTCCGAGGGCGAAGACGGCATGGCACCGCCGGCCCTGTGGAACGGCGTCGTCGGCAGCCACCGCAGCGTCTCCTGGTCCCGCATCTCCCTCGACGAGGTGAAGCGGCTCAAGAACACCCTCGGCGTGACGGTCAACGACATCGTCCTCGCGATCACCGGCGGCGCGGTCCGCGACTACCACTCGACCCGCGACGCCCTGCCCGAGAAGTCGCTCCTCGCGATGGTGCCCTTCTCCACCCGGAAGGCCGACGACCATTCGCTTGGCAACCAGGTCAAGGATCTGGCGATCACCTGGGGAACCGACATCGAAGACCCGATCGAGCGGGTCCAGGCGGTGCACGCGCACGCCAGCGAAGAGAAGCAGAAGGCGCAGAGCGACGACCTGCCGGGCATGCTCGAGGTCGTGGGCGACGTCCTGCTGCCTGGCGCGGCCAACCTGATGGCGCGCGGCTCGGCGGCGATGGGCGACAAGATGCCGCTGCCCTCGAACGCGGTCGTGTCGAACGTTCCGATGACGCCCTTCCCGCTCTACGTGAACGGTGCGCAGATCGAGCAGATGGTCCCGATCTCGCTGCTCGGGCCGACGCAGGGCCTGAACATCACGCTGATCAGCTACTGCGGCGAGATCCACTTCGGCCTGGTGCACGACCCGGAGCTGCTCCCCGATGCGTGGGAGCTCGCCGGCCGCATCCCGAAGAGCCTGATCGAGCTCCAGGAAGCGGTCGATCGCCAGCTCGAGGTGGACGACATCCTCGACGCCTAACGCGCCTTTGCCGGGGTCGTGCGCGGGGTGAGTGCGGCGGTGGCCTTCGCGGAGCGATCCGCGAGGGCCGCCGCTAGCCCGCGACCTGCACGATGCCCTCGCCTCGCTCGAGGCTCCGGTCGATCCAGCGGCGATAGAGCGCCTCGGGGTGCGCGCCAACGATCACGGCGTCGTTGTCGAGACGCCGGATGGCGGGCACGCCGTTGGCGCCCCGGTCCTGGGCCTCGTCGTGCTCCCGGAAGATCTGCGCCTCGATCTCCGGATCCCGGCTCACCGCGAAGGCGGACTCGGGCAAGCCCTCCGCCGCCCAGAGGTCCTGCAGCACCGTCTCGGACGAGATGTCGCGGTTGTCGGTGAAGTAGGCGGACATCAGGCGCGCGTGCATCGCGCGAAAGGCCTCGGGCGACACGCGCCCGGCCGCCTTGGCTACGCGGTGGGACGGTACGCTGTGGGTCGGCGGCGGATCATCGGACGACCATGTATTGAACTCGCCGGCGCCCGGCTCCGCGGCGATGATCTGCCACTTCTCGGTGTACCGGCGGAACCCCTCCGGATCGCGCCCGGCCTTCTCGATGGGGCGGAGCAGATAGCTCTTCCACTCGATCTCGAGCCGGCCGTCGTACTCGTCGACGAGATTCCAGAGCGTGCGCGAGGCGTTCCAGCACCAGGGGCAGAGATAGTCCGACCAGGCGATGAAGCGAACGGCTTCAGTCATCTCGTCTCTCCCCGGTCGCCGACGCTCAGCCCTTCGGCTCGAAGCGTCCGTATCCGCCCTTGAAGAAGATCAGCGGCTCGCCCTCGTTCACCGTCGCCGTCTCGATCTCGCCGACGCAGAGCACGTGGTCCCCGGCATCGTGGACGGCGATGAGTCGGCAGTCGAGGTTCACCAGGGCGTCACTGATGAGCGGCGCCCCGGTCTTCGTCTCGAAGGTCTCGACACCCTCGAAGCGCGCCCACTCGTCCTTCTTGGACGCGAACTTGTTGGACAGCGCGTCCTGGTCGACGTGCAGGACGTTCACGCCGAAGTTCTCGCCTTCCTGGATCATGGCCGTCGTGTTCGACGTCTTCGCGGCACAGACGAGCGCGAGGGGCGGATCGAGGGACGCACCGCTGAAATCCGACACGGTCATGCCGTGGATCTTGTCTCCGACCCGCGCCGTGATGATCGTGACCCCGGAAGGCCACGCGCCCATCGCCGCGCGAAATTCGTCTGCATCGATCGCCATGTCGTCGGGCTCCTTCGTTCCGCTCGTTCGCGGCGCGTAGGCTATCACGCCTCGGAGGCGGTCGGGCGCGGCCCCTGGAGGAAGCCGAGGACGTAGGGCCCGACGACGTCGAGAGGTCGGATGCCCGGGGCGAGCTCCGCGGCCAGCCCGTAGAGAAGCTGGAACGCGCGTCCCCAGGACACGAGCCCGTCCGGGATGCAGAAGCTCTTCAGCATCCACATGTGCCCGCGCATCTTCGAGAAGTAGTCGGCGAAGTCGATCTCGGTCATCTCCGCCGGCGTGAGGTTGTAGTAGGCGGGGTCGAAGGAGATCTGCGCGAGGTCGCGGGCCGCCTCGCGATCCTCCGCGCGCAGGATCCCGATCTGGATCATGCTGTCGACCCAGAGCGTCTCGTTTCGCGTGACCGCCGCGAGCACGTTCTGCCTTATCCCGTCCATGATCTCCGGTTCGATCGACTGGTTCATGCCGAAGTCGATGATCGCGACGCGCCCTTCGAGATCGACCATCAAGTTGCCGGGATGCGGATCACAGTGGAAGAAGTAGTCGCGGAACATCTGATGCAGGAACGCGCGCGTCGCGGTCGCGACCGCCTCCTCGACGTCGACTCCGCGCGCTGCCAGGGTCTCCCGGTCGTTGATCTTGTCGCCCTCGATGAACTCCATCGTGAGCACGCGGCGAGACGTCGTCTCCCAGTGGATCGCCGGAATGCGAAGCTTCTCGTAGAGCGCGGCGTCCCGGGCGAGGTTCTCGCGCACGCGTTCCGCGGCCTTCCCCTCCTCCACGTAGTCCATCTCGCCTCGGATCGACGCCGCGATCTGATCGTGGATCGACATCAGATCCGGCGGAACGAGGGGATTGAAGAGCCAGAGCGCGAATCGCGCCATCCGGAGGTCGACCGCGACCGAGCGCTCGACACCGGGATACAGGACCTTGATCGCAACGTCGCGGCCCTCGAGGTCGCGGCCGCGATGGACCTGACCGAGGCTCGCCGAAGCGACAGGCGTCTCGTCGACGCGCGCGAAGAGCTCGCTGGACGGGCGGCCGAGTTCGTTCCGAATCTGGGCCTCGATCTCATCGAAGGGATGCGGCGGAACGCGATCCTGGAGCCGCACGAGCTCGCGGGTCATCGATTCCGGCACGACGTCGATGCGCAGACTCGCAACCTGGCCCAGCTTGATCAGCCCCCCGCGGATGCGCGAGGCGACGTCGACGAAGCGCGCCGCGAAGCGGCCGGCGCGCGCTTCCAGCCAATCATCGTCGCGCCGGAGCCAGCCGCGGCGCACGGCGCGATGCAGCAGGTAGACCCAGGCCGCCTCCACGATCAACGTGAAGAGCAGCGCGGCGCGGGCCACGAGGGAGAAACGCGAAGGCCCCGTCCGCACGCGTGCGATCAACCGGGGGTCGCGGATTCGAGCGGCGCCGCCGGCTCTTCCACGGGTCGCGGCGCGGGCGGCGCCTCAGCGGTCTCGGGCGACGGCGGGGCCGCCTCGGTCGGGCTCGATTCTGTCGGCGCGCTCTCGACCGCGGGCGGGCTCGACTCGGGCGGCGCGCTCTCGACCGCGCGCGGGCTGGTTTCCGGCGGCGCGCTCTCGACTGCGGGCGGGCGCGCTTCCGCCGCCGCGGGGGCGCCGCCAGCGGCGGTCTCGCCCCGGATCGAGCCTTCCTTCGGGAGCAGCCGAATTTCGATCCGGCGATTCAACGCGCGGTTGTCCGCGGTGTCGTTCGGGGCGATCGGCTCGTTCGGACCGAGGGAGACCGCCGCGAGCCGGTCCCCGGGAACGCCCGCCCCTTCGAGTAGACGGACGACCCGTGCGGCTCGGGCCGCCGCGAGCTCCCAGTTCGTCGGGAAGCGCTTGGCGAGGCTGCCGCGGATCCGGCGATCGTCGGTGTGTCCGCGCACCTCGACGTAGTCATCGAGGGTCTTGATCTGCTGCGCGACCTTGAGGAGAACGTCGCGTCCGATCGAGTCGAGCTTCGCCGACCCGGAGGCGAAGAGGACATCGTCGGAGACGTTGAGCCGCAGCCCGTCTCGCAGGCGCTCGATCTCGATCTGCCCCGCGGAGACCTCGGACTCGAGATCCGACACCAGCCCGTCGTAGGTCGACTGCATCGCCTGGAGCTCCGCCTCCCGCGCCGCGAGCTCCGTCGCGACCCGCAGATGGGCGTTGCGCTCCGCGCCAAGGTCGCGGTCGAGGGTGTCGGCGTGCTCCTGCAGGCGCTCGAGGTTGCTGGCCAGGGACGTCCGCACGACGCGCTCGTCCTCGTAGGACTCCTGCGCCTCGACGAACTGTTCCTCGAGGCTGTCGCGCTCGATCGTGAGGCGATCGACGCGCCCGACGAGCCCATCGCGCTCGCGCTGGAGTCGATCGCGCTCCGCCGCCACGTCGTCGAAGGCGGTCTTCGCGACACATCCGAGGGCCGGCGACACGAGCACGAGGAGCAGGCAGCAGAGGACGAGGCGAGGCAGCGGATTCATCGAGGCTCGGAACTCCCGGCCTCCGGACGAAGGCACGAAGGCCGGAGGCGATTCGGGGTGATCAGTGAACGGTCGGCGCAGCGCCGAGGGTGAACTCGAGCGCCTCGTCGATCGTACCGACGAACTGCAGATCGAGCCCGTCGAGCAGACCCTCGTTGATTTCTTCGACGTCGCGGCGGTTGCGCTCGGGCAGCACGACCCGCTCGATGCCCGCACGCTTCGCGGCGAGCACCTTCTCCTTGATGCCGCCGACGGGCAGGACCTTGCCGCGCAGGGTGATCTCCCCGGTCATCGCGACCCGCGGCTGCAGCGCGCGCCCGGTCATCAGCGACGCCAGGGACGAGACCATGCCGACCCCGGCGGAGGGGCCGTCCTTCGGCACCGCGCCCTGCGGCACGTGCACGTGAAGATCGTGCAGATCGAAGCGCTCGTCCTCGAGCGAGAACGTGTCCGCGTGGTTCCGCAGCCAGGACCGCGCCGCCTCGACGGACTCGCGCATCACGTCCCCGAGCGAGCCCGTGAGCTTCAGATCGCCCTTCCCGCTCATCTCGGTGGCCTCGATGAACAGGATGTCGCCGCCGGTCGGCGTCCAGGCGAGTCCGACTGCGACGCCGGGCACGACATCGTCCTCGGCGAGGTCCGGCTCCGCCTTGATCGGGCCGAGCAGCTCGCTGACGTCGTCGATGTCGACGCTGACCGGTCCTTCGGTCTCGCCCTCCGCGACCCGTCGAGCGACCTTGCGGCAGACCGCGCCGACCTCGCGTTCCAGGTTCCGAACGCCGGCTTCGCGGGTATAGCTCTCGATGAGCTTCGTGATCGCCGCGTCGGTCAGCTCGAAGCCGACCTCCCCAATGCCGTTCCGCTCGACCTGCCGCGGGATCAGGAAGCCTCTCGCGATCTCGCGCTTCTCCTCGAGCGTGTATCCGGGCAGCTCGATCACTTCCATCCGATCGCGCAGCGCCGCCGGCACGTTGTCGATCATGTTCGCGGTGGCGATGAAGAGCACATGCGAGAGATCGAAGGGGACCTCGAGATAGTGGTCGCTGAACTCGTTGTTCTGTTCGGGGTCGAGCACCTCGAGGAGCGCCGACGAGGGATCGCCGCGACCGTCCGCGCCGACCTTGTCGATCTCGTCGAGCACCACCACCGGGTTGTTCGTGCCGGCCTTGCGCAGGCCCTGGACGAAGCGGCCCGGGAGCGCGCCGACGTAGGTCCGGCGATGGCCCCGGATCTCCGCCTCGTCGCGCACGCCGCCGAGGGAGATCCGGACGAACTCGCGGCCGAGGGCCCGGGCGACGGACTTGCCGAGGGAGGTCTTTCCGGTGCCGGGCGGGCCCGTGAAGCAGAGGATCGGGCCCTTCAAATCGCGCTTGAGGGAGAGCACCGCGATGTACTCGACGATGCGGTCCTTGATCTTGTCGAGGCCGAAGTGGTCCTCGTCGAGGATCTCGCGCGCTCTCGTCACGTCGAGGGCGTCCTCGGAGGACTCGCTCCAGGGGAGCGCCACCATCCACTCGAGGTAGTTCCGGATCACCGCGTGCTCCGCCGCGGCGGAAGGCGTCTGCGAGAAGCGGTCGAGCTCGCGCATCGCCTGCTTGAGCGCCTCCTCGGTCATCCCGGCTTCGTCGATCTCGGCGCGCAGCCGCTCGACTTCTTCCTCGTCGTCCTCGCTCTCGCCGAGCTCGCGCCGGATCGCGTCGAGCTGCTGCCGGAGCATGTACTCGCGCTGGGTCCGGCCCATCTCGTTCTGGACCTTCTGCTTGATCTCGGTCTCGATCTGGATCGCCTCGGTCTCCTTGGAGAGCTGATCGAGGACGAGCCGCAGGCGGATCCCGACGTGGTTCGCTTCGAGGATCTGCTGCTTGCCCGCGACGTCGAGGTCGAGGTTCGATGCGACCAGATCCGCGAGCTTCGAGGGGTCGTCGAGGTTCGCGACCAGCACCTGGAGCTCGTCGGAGAGCCGCGAGCTCTCGGAGACGAGAGTGCTGAACTGCTGGGCGACGCTGCGCACGAGCGCGGTCATTTCGACCGACTCGTCCTCGGCTGCGATCTCCTCGCCGACTTCGTCGATGCGCGAGATCTCGGCACGCAGGAAGGGATCGGTCGCGGTGAAGCGCCCGAGCTCGACGCGGGCAACGCCCTGGACGAGCAGCCGGTACGAATCGTCCGGGAACTTCAGCATCTTCACGACGCGCAGCACGGTCCCGACGCCGTACACGTCGTCCTCACCGGGCGGGCCGCTCACGTCGCGCTTCACGGCGGTGCACACCATCAGTCGATCGGGGCGCACGAGCACGTCGTCGATCAACCGCTGGGACGCGGGCGTGTTCACCAGCAGTGGCGAAAGAAGGTACGGAAAGAGCACCGTGTTCTTCAGCGGGAGCACGGGGAGCTCTTCGGGGAGCTCGGTGAGCTCCTCGAATTCGTCCTCCGGCCCGCTGCCGACGGCGATCTCCATGCCGCCCAGGTGTTCTTCGAATTCGTCCTCGTCTTCCACCATGATCCTCGGTCTGGCGCGCTCGCCTAGCCTTCTTCGCTCTCGATCGGGAGCGATCGTTTGCCGGGCGCGCGCTTCGGAATCCGCACCTCGAGGAAGCCGTCCTCGAGCCGCGCGCGGACCGCGTCGGCGTCGAACGCCGCGTCGATCCGGATCTCCCGTTCGAAGGGACCGAACGAGATCTCCATCTGCTGCAGTCGGTCGACGCCCTCGGCCGGAGGCGCGCGACGCACGCCTCGGAGTCGCAGCACCGAGCCCTCCACGTTCACCTTCAGGTCCTGTCCGCGGACGCCCGCGACCTCGAATCGGACGCGGACCTCGTTCGCCGTCTCGAACACGTCCGCTGCCGGCTGCCAGCGATCCCCACGCAGGCGGTCGGGAAACTCGCCGTAGAGCTCGACGAGCGGATGCGGACGGCTCTTCTCCGGAATCGGACTACTCCTCGCCCCGGGTCGACGGAGGCGTCATTCAGGACTTGTCGGAAGTATCGGTGAACTCGGCGTCGATCACATCGTCGTCGGCCGAGTCTCCGCTCCCGGCATCGCCCTCGGGCGCCCCCGGGTTCGGCGGCATGCCCTCGGCACCGGCGGCCTCGCTCTTGTAGAGCTTCTCCGCGACCTTGTGGAGCTCCGCCTCGACGCGCTGCCTGGCCGCGTCGAGCTTCGCGACGTCGCCGCTCTCGACGTCCGCCTTCGCGTCCGTGAGGACCTGCTCGAGCGACGACTTCTCGTCGTCGTCGAGCTTGTCGCCGTTCTCGGAGACCAGCTTCTCGGCCTGGTAGATCATGCTGTCGAGCTCGTTCTT
Organism: uncultured Spirochaetaceae bacterium; assembly: GCA_964488255.1. Taxonomy (GTDB): domain Bacteria; phylum Myxococcota_A; class UBA9160; order UBA9160; family UBA4427; genus UBA4427. The sequence continues at coordinate 50,471 of CAZAUR010000023.1, forward strand.
CTTCTCGATCGCCTCGCGCCGGTCCTTGTCGGCCGCGGCATTCGCCTCGGCGTCCTCGACCATGCGGTCGATCTCCGCGGAGTCGAGACCCCCCGCCCCCTCGATCCGGATCGACTGTTCCTTGCCGCTCGCCTTGTCCGTCGCCGAGACGGACAGGATGCCGTTCGCGTCGATGTCGAAGGTGACCTCGACCTGCGGGACGCCCCGCGGCGCCGGCGGGATGCCGTCCAGGATGAACTGGCCGATCGAACGGTTGTCGGTCGCCATTTCGCGCTCGCCCTGGAGCACGCGGATCTCGACCTGGGGCTGGTTGTCGGCCGCGGTCGAGAAGACCTGCTGGGCCTTCGTCGGGATCGTGGTGTTGCGCTCGATCAGCTTCGTCATGACGCCGCCGAGGGTCTCGATGCCCAAGGAGAGCGGGGTCACGTCGAGGAGCAGCACGTCCTTCACGTCGCCCGCGAGGACGCCGCCCTGGATCGCCGCGCCGATCGCGACCACCTCGTCGGGGTTCACCGTCTGGTTCAGCTCCTTGCCGAAGAGCGCCTCCACCTTCTGCTGCACGAGCGGCACCCGGGTCGAGCCGCCCACGAGCACGACCTCGTCGATCTCGCTGGCCGACAGGCCCGCGTCCGAGAGCGCCCGCTTACAGGGCTCGAGGCTGCGCGTGACCAGGTCGTCGATCAGCTGCTCGAACTTGGCGCGGGTGAGCTTCAGCGTGAGGTGCTTCGGACCGCTCTGGTCGGCCGTGATATACGGCAGGTTGATGTCCGATGCCTGAGCGGTCGACAGCTCGATCTTCGCCTTCTCCGCGGCTTCGCGGAGGCGCTGGACCGCCATCGGGTCGTTGCGCAGGTCGATGCCCTGGTCCTTCTGGAACTCCTCGACCAGGTAGTCGATCACGCGCTGGTCGAGGTTGTCGCCGCCGAGGTGCGTGTCGCCGTTCGTGGCCTTCACCTCGACGACGTTTTCGCCGACCTCGAGGATCGAGATGTCGAACGTGCCGCCGCCGAAGTCGAAGACCGCGATCTTCTCGTCTTCCTTCTTGTCGAGGCCATAGGCCAGCGCCGCCGCCGTCGGCTCGTTGATGATGCGCTTGACGTCGAGGCCCGCGATCTTGCCCGCGTCCTTGGTCGCCTGGCGCTGGGCATCGTTGAAGTAGGCGGGCACCGTGATCACGGCGCCGGTCACGGTCGAGCCCAGATAGGCCTCGGCGGCGCTCTTCAGCTTGCCGAGCACCATCGCCGAGATCTCCGGCGGCGCATACGACTGGTCGTCGATCTTGACCGAGACGCTGCCGTCCTTGCCCTCGACGACCTCGTAGGGGACGAGGCTCGTCTCCTCAGGGACCTCGGAGAGCCGGCGCCCCATGAATCGCTTGATCGAGTAGACGGTCTTGGTCGGGTTGGTGACCGCCTGGCGCTTCGCGATCGCGCCGACCAGGCGCTCGCCGTCGTCCGCGAATCCGACGACGGACGGCGTCGTCCGGCCGCCCTCCTCGTTCGCGATCACGGTCGGCTGACCGCCCTCCATCACGGCCACCACCGAGTTCGTGGTGCCCAGGTCGATCCCGATGATCTTGCCTTCGTCTGCCATGGCTCTTCGCCTCATGTGCCGGAGGGCGCCCGCCTCCCTCCTCGGAAGCGCTTCGCCGCTCGGTTCTTCTGATCCGGTCGCTTCTGATCCAGAGAGAGTGGGGCGAGGCGCCCGCGGTCGACCGGATCGGCGGGGAACCTGGGGCCGAGACCGCCCGTGTCAATCCGGCGGGGTGTTTTTCGTGGATTCCGTGACGATCGACACACCTCGGAGCCGGCTCGCGGGGGGATCCCCCCTGTCTCGTCCCGCCGCGCGCCCCTGGATCACAGGAACTCCGGATTCGGCCTCGGGGTCCGTTCGACAGGCGGCGGAGCCGCCACGGATCGGCCGTGCAAAGATGTGCGTCCGGAGTGAAAGATCTCCAGTAACCCTCTGAATTTCCGATGGTTTGGTTGGAGCAACGGATCGCCCACGGCTATATTGCGCCGGCTCCCGCCCTCGCGGCCGGGGGATCGTCGGCGACCCCGCTCCCGCGACCGTCCAACAGGCGGCCGGTGGGTCTTCGGATCGAGCGCGAGTGCCTGCCTCGACCTGAGCAAGACCCGGGCGTAGATGCGATATAGAGGAACGAGAAGCGGGATGGGTCCCTGGTTGATCAACGGTGTGAACGCGCTGCTGCTGGCGGCCAGTTGCTACGTCGTGGCAGACGTGGTGACCGCCGTCGGCGGGGAGGCTCTCGAACCGCCGCCGGTCCAGGTCGAGGTCCAGCGCGACCCGACGACGATCGCCGCGCCCGCGGTCTCCCACGTGGCCATCCTCGATCGCAATCTCTTCGGCGCGCAGCTGGCCGGTGAGGTGCAGGTCGTCAACGAGGAGGTCGAAGACGACTTCGGCGACCTCTCGAAGACCAAGCTGCCCCTCAAGCTGCTCGGGACCGCGGCCTCGACCGACGCCGAGCTCTCCCGCGCATCGGTCGAGAACCAGAAGAGCCGCGCGAGCGTGGTCGTGCATGTCGGATACAAGTTCGAGGACTTGAAGCGCGTCCGTGTGAAGGGCATCGAGCGCGCCCGCATCATCCTCGACAACGCCGGCAGGCTCGAGGAGCTCGCGCTCTACGAAGACGACGGCAAGCAGCCCGAGCGGCGGCCCCGCAACACCCGGCGACAGGCGAGACGCAAGCCCGCGAAGCCACGCGACACCCTGAACGACCGCCTCTCAAAGCTGAACGGTGAGGACGGCCAGGGCATCTCGCGCCTCCTCTCCTCCGCGCGCATCGTCCCCCACTACGGGGACGACGGCGCGATGCTCGGGATGAAGGTCGACGCGATCAAGGACGACAGCCTCTTCCAGCGGGTCGGCCTCGAGAACGGCGACGTGATCACCGAGGTGAACGGCGTCGTCGTCGACCGCCTCGAGGCGACCAGCCGCATCTTCGACGAACTCTCCACTGCCGACGAGATCAACGTCGCGTGGCAGACCCAGACCGGCGAGACCAAATTCTTCCAGGGTCCCGCCGAAGACCTGACAGGGAACTAGACGACCGTGCGCCCGCAGACTCTCCACCACCCGTTCCGAGGACGCCGCCTTTCCGGCGTGCGCCTCGTCACGTGGGTGATCCTCGTCGTCTCTGCGCTGCTGCTCGTGACCGCGACGCCCGCGATCGCCCAGGACGCCGGGGACGAAGAGGCCCTCGTCTCCCTCGACTTCGCCGACGTCGAGCTGCCCCGCGTGATCGACACGATCTCGCGGATGACCGGGAAGAACTTCATCTACGACGATCGCGTCCGCGGTCGCGTGACGATCGTCTCGCCGACCGAGGTCACCCTCGACCAGGCCTTCGCGGTCTTCGAGTCGGTCCTCAAGGTGAAGGGCTTCTCGCTCCTCAAGGGTCCGGGGGACACGTACAAGATCCTGCCGATCCGGGACATCAAGGAATCCGCCCTCGACACCGTTCGGGGCGGCGGCGAGTCGCCGAATCGCGATCGCTTCGTCACGCGCCTCGTCCCGCTCAACTTCATCGACGCGGAGGCGATCACCAACACGATCAAGCCACTCATCTCGAAGGACGCGTCCCTCGTCGCCTATCAGCCGACGAACACGATCATCGTCACGGACAGCGAGTCGAACATCCGACGCCTGCTCTCGATCCTCGCCGCCCTAGACGTCGAGAGCTATCGGCAGGAGCTGGCGGTGATCAAGGTCGAGTACGCGGACGCGACCACCCTCGCCGAGCAGCTCTCGGAGATCTACGGCGCGGAGGTCGCCAGCTCGAGCGGCCGCACGACCGCCGCCCAGCGCCGGGCGAACGCGCGCCGCCGCAGCTCGAACAACAACGCCGCCGCCGCGGCGACGGGCGGCGACGGGGGCGTCGGACCGACGGTCCGGATCCTCCCGGACGAGCGCACGAACTCGCTGCTCGTGCTGGCCTCCCGCCAACAGCTCTCGGACATCCGCGACCTCGTCCGCAAGCTCGACATCCAGGTCTCCGGCCAGGGCCGCATTCGTGTCTACTACCTGAAGCACGCCGACGCTGAGGAGCTCGCCGAGACCCTCAACTCGCTCGTGGGCTCGAGCGGTGGCTCCGGCAGCCGCGGCAGCTCCTCCCTGCCCGGGTCGGCCTCGAACACCCAGGCGCTCCGCGCCACGGTCACGCCCCTCGACGACGGCATCACGGTCACCGCCGACCCGGCGACGAACGCCCTCGTGATCAAGGCCAGCAAGGAGGGATACGAGACGCTCAAGGAGGTGATCGAAGCCCTCGACGTCTCCCGGCCGCAGGTGCTCGTCGAAGCCCTGATCGTCGAGGTCGACGTGACCGACGATCTGAACCTCGGCTTCGATGCCGCCTTCCGGATCATCAACGGCGACACCGACATCTTCATCCAGGGCGCCAGCGCCTTCGCCCCGGGCGCGAGCACCCTCGCCCAGGCCGCGCGGGTCCGCTCCTTCGCCGACAACCCGGCGAGCGCGTTCACGCCCGGCGGCACCAACGCGACCGACCCCACGAGCGACGGGTTCAGCTGGGGCATCGGCATCGACGCCACCGCGTCGGACAACGACATCAACATCGTCTCCGCGCCCCACATCCTCACGTCGGACAACGAAGAGGCCGAGATCGTGATCGGCGACAACATCCCGATCGTGACCGGCCGGACCGAGGCGGCGACGGGCGGGAACAACCTCTCCCAGGCGGTCAACGTCGATCGCCAGGACGTCGGCGTCACGCTCCGGGTCACGCCCCAGATCAGCGAGGGCGACACGCTCCGGCTTAACATCTTCCAGGAGATCACCGAGGTCGCGACCCTCGACCAGGACATCGGCTCCGCCGAGGACGTCGGCGTCGCCCTCAGCAACCGCAAGATCGAGAACACGGTCGTCGTGAACGACGGCGAGACCGTGGCGATCGGCGGCCTGATCGACGAGACGTACACCGACAACGTGAGCGGCGTCCCCTTCCTCCGCGAGATCCCCTACCTCGGCTGGCTCTTCAAGACGAAGAAGGAGTCGCTGCGGAAGACGAACCTGCTGATCTTCCTCACGCCCCACATCATCCGGAACGCCGAGGATCTCGAGCGCGAGACGATCCGCAAGCGCCTCGAGCTCGAGCAGCGCCTCGAGCAGGACAAACAGTTCCCGGAGCTCGCGGACTACGACGACCCCGACGACGTCGGCAAGTCGTTCGCGGTGGCCGAGGAGCTGAACCGCCACGCGAACCGCTATCCCCTCGACCGCATGCGCGCGCTCGAGGAGAAGCAGGCCCAGGCCCGCGCGGAGCGCGAGGCAGCCGCCGCCCGCGAAGCCCAGGAGGGCGGCCAGCGTTATGCCGTGATGGTCGCGACCTACCTCGATGAACGCGAAGCCACGGACGGACTGACGGCGCTCGTCGACGCCGGCTACGACGGCACTCTCGTGACTCGCGATTCCGACGGCCAGCTCGTCTACACGATCCAGGTCGGTCCCTTCGAAGACCTCTGGGAGGCCGACCGGGCCGCCGAGACCCTGGACGCCTCCTACGGCTTCGACTCCCAGGTGACCGTCCTCCGCGGAGTCGCGCCGTGACCAGCGAGGCGCGGTTCGAGACCGCGAGCCTCGAGCTCGGGGACATCCTCGTCCGCGAGACGCGCCTCACCCCCGAGCAGCTCGAGCGCGCGCGCCTGCGCCAGACCGAGAGCCACGAACGGCTCGCGGACGTCCTCGTCGAAGAAGGTTTCCTGAACGCCGACGAGGTCCTCCACGCCCTCGGCCACCAGCAGGGCCTGGCCGTCGTCGGCGCGATCGACCCAGAGGAGGTCGACGAGGAGATCCTGGCCCGGGTGCCCATCGCCTTCGCCAAACAGCACCGGGTGCTCCCGCTCACCTGGGTATCGGAGGGCGTACTCCGGGTCGCGGTCGCGGACCCGCTCGAGGTGTCGCCCCTCGACGACCTGCATCTGCTCTTCGATGGCGCCGAGATCGAAGTCGTGCTCGCACGCGAGCCGCTGATCCTGAACGCGATCAACCTGGCCTACGACCGCGGCCTCACGTCGACCGACCAGCTCGCAGAGGAAGCGGAGGACGATCTCGACGCCCTCGCGACGGACCTCTCCCAGGCGCCGAAGGACCTGCTCGAGTCGACCGACGATGCGCCGATCATCCGGCTGGTCAACTCGATGATGCAGCACGCCGTCAAGGAACGGGCGAGCGACATCCACATCGAGCCCTTCGAGAACGAGATCCGCGTGCGCTTCCGGATCGACGACGTGCTCTATGAACCCATGAAACCGCTACCCAGGGCGCTCCAGGCGGCCATCGCCTCGCGCATCAAGATCATGGGCAACCTGGACATCGCCGAGAAGCGCCTGCCCCAGGACGGCCGCATCCGGTTGAAGATCGCAGGGCGCGACTACGACGTGCGGCTGTCGACCGTGCCGATCGCCCATGGCGAGCGTCTCGTCATGCGTCTCCTCCCGGATACGCAGGAGCTCCTGGACCTCTCGAAGATCGGCTTCAACGATACGCAGCTGGAAGCCCTCGACCGGATCATCCGGCGCCCGAACGGAATCTTCCTCGTGACCGGCCCGACTGGCTCGGGCAAGACGACGACGCTCCACGCGGCGCTGCATTCGATCAACGGGCCCGAGAAGAACATCATCACGATCGAGGACCCGGTCGAGATCACCCAGGAAGGCGTGGGCCAGATCGAGGTGAATCCGAAGATCCAGCTCACGTTTGCGGCCGGCCTCCGCGCGATCCTGCGCCAGGACCCGAATGTGGTGCTCGTCGGGGAGATCCGCGACAAGGAGACCGCCGAGATCGCGATCCAGGCTTCGCTCACCGGCCACTTCGTGCTCTCGACACTGCATACGAACGACGCGGCGAGCGCCCTCACCCGCCTCGTCGACATGGGCGTCGAGCCCTTCCTGGTCGGTTCCTCCCTGGTCGCCGTCCTCGCCCAGCGCCTCGTGCGCGTGCTCTGCAACGAGTGCAAGGAGGCCTACACGACTACGGACGAGGAGTTGCGGGAGATCGGCGTGAAGCCCCCCGGTCGCCCCGTCACGCTCTACCGCGGCACCGGTTGCCCGGCGTGCAGTCACACCGGCTATCGCGGCCGGTTGGGCATCTTCGAGCTGATGGCGATCGACGACGAGATCCGCGGCCTCGTGTCCGGCAACGTCGACGCGAAGACGATCAAGGCGGCCGCGACCCGCAAGGGCATGGGTACGCTCCGCGCGGACGGTGCGCGCAAGGTCCTCTCCGGCGTGACCTCGGTCTCCGAGGTGATTCGCGCGACGGAAGAGGAAGGCGCCGCGGCGCAGGTATAGGAAAGTCGTGCCGGTCTACGCCTACAAGGGTGTCAACCAAGCGGGCCGATCGACGAAGGGCACGATCAGCGCCGAGAGCGATCGCGCCGCGCGCGCTCAGATGCGCTCGGCCGGCATCTTCCTGACGGAGATCGTCGAGACGAGCGGCGGCGTGGTCGCCGAGGCGAGTGACTCGCCGAGCGGCGGGGGCCTCAACGTCTCGTTCACGCTCCCGACCCGCATCCCCCCGATGGAACGGGCCATGGCGACGCGTCAGCTCGCGACCCTCGTCGGCGCCGGCGTCCCGCTCGTCGAGGCGCTCTCCGCACTCGTCCAGCAGACCGAGCACCGCACCCTCAAGGGCGTCCTGGCCCAGGTGCGAGACCGGGTGAACGAGGGCAGCTCGCTCGCGGATGCCCTGATCTCGACCGGCCGCTTCGACAACCTCTACGTGTCGATGGTGCGCGCCGGCGAAGCCTCGGGCGCGCTCGAGGCGGTCCTCGCGCGGGTCGCCGACTACCTCGAGGATCAGGTCCGGCTGAACGGTCGCGTGCTCTCGATCCTGACCTACCCCCTCTTCATGCTGGTCTTCGCGACGGTCGTCGTCGGCGTGATGGTGACCTTCGTGCTGCCGCAGATCACGGAGCTGCTGATCTCCCAGGACCTCGAGCTGCCCTGGTACACGGTCGCCGTGATCGGCTTCAGCGAGTTCCTCCGCGGCTACTGGTGGCTGGTGATCGTCGCGGGCATCGGTCTCGGCTTCCTCTATCGGGCGGTCTCGAAGACCGACCGCGGGCGTGCCGTCCTCGACCGCTTCTGGCTGAGCGTCCCGGTGCTGGGCCGCGTGATCCGCTTCCTCGCGATCGCCCGCCTGACGCGTACCCTCGGCTCGCTCCTCGCGAGCAGCGTGAACATCGTGCAGGCGCTCAACATCGCGCGGCACGTCGCCAACAATTCGGTCTTCGAGTCGGCTGCCGACGCGGCCCGCGAGAGCATCCTCGAGGGCGCCGCCCTCGCGACACCGCTCCGGGCGAGCGGCGAGTTCCCGCCCCTCGTGACGACGATGGTCGAGGTCGGCGAGCGCTCCGGAGACCTCGAGGGCATGCTGATCAAGGTCGCCGACACCTACGAAGAGCAGGTCGAGACGAGCGTGACGCGCCTCACCTCGCTCATGGAACCCATCCTGATCCTCGTCATGGTCGGCGTGGTCGGCATCATCATCATGGCCGTCCTCATGCCGATGTTGCAGCTCACGGAGAGCATCGGCTGAAACGCGGGGTCCCCGCACGTGAACCGATCGACCCCGGCTATCATCTCACCCAAGAACCCCGAGCCCACCCCGTGCATCGACTGCGTGCCCGCGGAGAGAGTCCGATGACCGAAACGAACGCGACCCCCGTCCGACCCGAAGACGAGCCCGAAGAGGCGCGATCAGCGACGCGCCGCCGCCGGGGCTTCACCCTGATCGAGATCATGGCCGTCGTCGTGATCATGGGCATGCTGATGGCGACCCTCGCGGTCGGCATCGCCAGCCAGATCGACAAGGCGTACATCAAGAACGCAAAGGGCCAGATCGCCCGGATCGAACAGGCCCTCGAGTTCTACAAGCTCGACAACAAGCGATTCCCCAACACCGACCAGGGCCTAGACGCGTTGGTCAACAAGCCCTCCGCCGCTCCGGTCCCGAAAGGCTGGACGGCGCCCGGCTACGCCAAGCCCGAGGTGCTGACGGACCCCTGGGACGAGCCCTTCCAATACCGCCAGCCCGGTGAGCACAATCCCTACACCTTCGACATCTGGTCCTACGGCCCCGACGGCGTCGAAGGCGGGGACGACGACATCACCAACTGGACGTCGCAGTCCGACGCCTGACGGTGACGCGCGAGGCCGGAAACACAGCGCGCGCTCCTCTCCTCCGTAGGCACATGCGACCGAACCGGCGCGCCGGCTTCACGCTGATCGAGATCATCGCCGTGGTCGCGATCATCGGCATGATCCTGGGTCTCGGGATCCCGATGCTCGGAGGATCACGCTTCGACCCCCTCGAGAACGAGGCCGACGTGATCGCGGATCGTCTCCGCTACGCACGACAGCGCGCGGTCATGACCGGCGTGCCCCATCGACTGTTGATCGACCTCGAGGAAGGCGGCTACGTGGTCGAGTGGTTCGTGAGCGAGGACCGCGCCTTCGGTCGCGCGGAAACCGGAGGGCTCGCGGGGCTCTTCGGCGGGGACTCGGGGGGTCTCGACGGCCTCGAGGACGGTCCCCTCTCGTTCGTGCCGCCGGACAAGGAAGCCCTCGACTACCACCCGATTCCCCACCGCGACATGGGCTCGTTCCGCTGGCTCGAGGACGACCTTTATTTCGTCGGGGTCGACGGACCCGGGGGATGGGTCGAGAGCGGGGATTTCGCGATCGTGTTCTTCGTCGACGGCACGACGGAGCCGCTCCGACTCGAAATCGCGAACGGCGAAGACGAGCGTCTCACCCTCGAGGTCGAGGCGCTGCTCGACCGGGTCCGGGTGACCGAAGGCGGAGCCCGCTCGTGATCGCGCTGCCCTCGCCGCGCGCGGGCTTCACCCTGCTCGAAGTGCTGGGTGCGCTACTGATCTTCTTCGTCGTGATGACGGTGCTCGTCGGCACGAGCAGCGAAGCCATGTCCCGGATCCGTGACGTCACCACGCGCCTCGAAGCCAGTGAGATCGCCGACCGCGAGCTCTCCCGCCTCGAAGTCGCCCTGGCGCAGAAGCTGAAGCCGCCCGAGGACCACGAAGAGGAGTTCGAGGAGTTCCGGGTGCGCGTCTCGTCGACCCCCGCCCTCGATGACCTCGGCGGCGGTGCCGCGCCCGGCGAAGGGGGCGGCGACCCACTGGCCGTGCTCACCGGCGGCGGCGCGCTCGGACCGATGATCGCCCTGCAGGCGCCGGGGATCGACGCGTTCCTCCTCCGCTACGACATCCGGGTGGAGTGGGGCGACGAATTCCGGACCTTCGCCGTCGCGCGCACGACGTACGGGTTCGACTGGGAAGGCGCACGGGCCGCCCTGCCCGATCTCTTCGACGCCGGCATCCTCGACGACGAAGAGATCGATTCCGCGTCCGAGGAGCTCGGCAGCGACGCGCAGGAGCTGATCGACGCTGTGCGCGGAGCGACCCCTTGAATCGGTCGGCACGTGGCTTCACGCTGATCGAAGTGATCGGCGCGTTCTTCCTCACGATCGTGCTGATGTTCTTCGTGTTCGGCACGTTCACCGAGAACGGCCGACAGCGCGCGGTGGCGACCGAAATGATGCGCGTCGAGTCGACCTCCGGCGCGGCGCTCGCGCAGGTCGCGCGCGATCTCGAGGCCGCCCTCTACGTGGCGCGCCCCGAGAACCGGGATGCGCGCGATCACGCCTGGCTCTTCGTCGCCGAGAACTCCGGTGAGCTCGGCGCCCGCTTGCTCCGGTTCCAGACCCAGAACGTGCCGCGCGGGAACCTCGGTGAGCATGCGTCGACCTGGGTCGACGTCGCCTACTTCCTGACCGAGGACGAGTACGATCCCGACACGTTCGGTTTCGGAGCCGGACCGAGCTACACGCTCTGGCGATGGCGCTCGGTGCGTCCCCCGACCGACGCCGGGCGGCGCATTCCCGACGAGAACGATCCCCGGTCGGCGCGCGTCGCCGAGGGCCTGGCCGACTTCGGGGTGACCTTCCTCGACGCGAGCGGCAGCGTCGTCGACGAGTGGGACTCCACGCTCGGCACCGGCGAGGCGCCGCTTCCGACCGCCGCGGAGATCCGCGTCTCGCTCTTCGAGGAGCCGCGTGGGAGCGACGAAGCCGGAGGGGACGTCCTGATGGTACCGGGCCGTCCGCGCATGCGCGCCGTCGCCCTCGCGATGAGCCAGCCGATCGACGTGGCCGCCCTGGTCGCCCTGAGCCAGGGCGAGGAAGGCCTCGATTGCTCGACGATCTCGGACTGCGCCGACATCGACGACGAATGGTTCGTCGACCTGGTCGACAGCGGCTGCGACGGAGACACCGAGCTCTGCGATCTGATGAACGCCTCGACGACGAGCTGCTGGAGCGAGATCGTCAACGGCTGGGGCTCGGTCGCCGCGACCGCGCCGGCGGAATGCGAGGAATTGCCGTGAGCGTCCACGCGCGTCGCCGCTCCGAGCGGGGCATCGTGCTGGCCCTGGTGTTGGTCGTGATCTTCGTCCTGATCACGGCGGTCTACGCCTTCCAGCGGCGCGCGACCATCGACGTGACGATCGCGTCGAACCGACTGGCCGCGGGAGAAGCGGACGCCCTCGCGCGGGGCGGGCTTCGCGTCGCCGAGGTGCTCATCACGATCGTGCGCGCGAAGCATGCCGGCGCAGGCGCCGGTGAGCAGGCGGGTGGCGGGAACGAGACGCCCCAGATCAACCTGCCCCTCGATGCCACGAGCGACGCCACGGCGGTGGATGCGCTCTGGCAGGGAATCGGAAACTTCCCGATCGAGCTCGACGACGACCGGACGCTGCGCATCGAGATCGAGGACGAGGGCGCGAAGCTCAACCTGAACGCGCTGGTCGCAGCGTCGCTCGAGCCGCCACCGGACACGAGCGCGGACGACGAGGGCGATGGCGAGGAACCCTCCGAAGACGACCGTGTCGACGAAGGCGAAGGGGCGAGCGAGGACGCCGTCGAGTATCTGACCGAGGTGATGCGGTACGTGATCGACGGGATGCCCGCGGACGCGAGCACCCGGGCCTACGACCCGAAGGCGATCGCCGAGAACATCCTCGACTTCATCGACGCCGACACGACCTCCGTGAACGGTCGCAGCGAGGACGAGTACTACCGCCGGCAGGACCCGCCCTATCGCGCGTGGAATCAGCCCCTGGCTTCGGTCGATCAGCTCGGGCTGGTGGAGGACGTCGACCCGCCGCTCCTCGAAGCGCTGCGGCACTACGTGACGGTGCATCCGATCGGCGGGACCCAGGGCATCAACCTGAATCGCGCCGAACCCTGGGTGCTGAAGCTGGTCTACACCGGCACGAGCGGGAACCGTCGGCTGATCGACGACCGGCTGGCCGAGGACGTGTACAAGCTTCGGAACAAGGACAAGCTCGCCTGCACCACCGCGGGTGGAGACCCGCGCTGCGTGGCGCTGTCCGAGATCGGCAGCGGCGACCTCGGCAACGGCGACATCTTCCCGCCGGTCGAGCTGCCGGCGAAACCCGAGGTCTTCCGCGTCGTCGCGACAGCGACGGTCGGCGACATCACGCGCCGACTCGAGGCGATCTTCGACACACGACCGAAGACGGGACCCCAGCTGCTATCCTGGCGGCGCCTCCGAGGACGCAACTAGCCCACGCGGACGGGCCGCGCGTGACGGGCCGTCCTTCACGCGCGCTGCCGCCCGTCTGCCGGTGAACGGACCTTCGAGGACCCCCTGGAAGCGAAAAAACGAGGCTCGGCTCACAGGCCGACGGGCCTCCTGGACGATTCAGAACGCAGCGGGGAAACCCCCTGCGAGACGCGACGGGGACTCCCCCGGCGAGCCAAGGAGACACGACGAGGCGATGGCCGCGCTATTCGAGCGAAGCGTGCTGGGACTGGACGTGGGCAGCCACGGCATCAAGGCCGTCGAGCTGAAGGTGTCCCCGCGCAGCATCGCGCCGGGCCAGTACCGCGTCCATCCGCGCGTCGACGGGGAGGCGCCCCTCGTCGACCACCTCCAGCGCTTCGTGAGCATGCATCACCTGCCGACCGAGCAGATCGCGTCCGCCCTGCCCGCGCGGCAGCTCTCGACGCGGCGACTCGAATTTCCGTTCTCCGACGCCCGCCGGCTGGATCAAGCGATTCCGTTCGAGATCGAGTCCGAGACGCCCTTCGATCTCGACGAGCTCGTGGTGGACTGGAACCTGCTCGCCGGAGATCGCCAGCACGGCGTCGTCGCCGCCACCCTCGCGCGCAAGGAGCATGTCGGCGAGGCGATCGCGACCCTCGAGCAGGCCGGTTGCCCGCCGCAGGTCCTCGAAGCTGAAGGACTCGTCCTCGCGAATCTCGCCCCGGTCTTCGGCCTCGTCGGCACCCATCTGATCGCCGACGTGGGCCACGAGAAGACGACCTTCTGCGCGGTGATCGACGGCCGGCCCGCCCTCGCCCGGAGTATCCCGGCCGCCGGACGCGCGATGACCGAAGCGCTCGCCTCGGAGCTCGGCCTCGACTTCGAAGCAGCGGAACAACGCAAGCTCGAGGGCGGCGCCCTCGGACGCGGGGGCAGCGGTGGCTCCCCCGGCGTCGCCGCGATCGTCGACCGGATCGCGCGCGAAGCCGTGCGGACCCTCGAGGCGGCGGAAGCGCGTCACGGCGAAGGGCCGGTCGCCCGCGAAGCGACGCTCACCCTCGTCGGCGGCAGCGCCCGCCTCGAGGGGCTCGACGGTGCCCTCACGCGACGCACCGGCCTCGAAACCCAGCGTCTGCGCATGCCCGCCGATGCCCCGCACGCCGACCTCGCGGAGGGCATCGACCCGGTGCTCTTCGGGCCCGCCCTCGCCCTCGCACTCCGCCTCTCCGGAGAGGCCGTCACGCGGATGAACTTCCGCCAGGGCGACTTCGCCTTCCGTCAGGATTTTCGCGATCTCTTCGGCCGGGAGCTGCGCCCGACCGCGGTGCTCGCTGCGGTCTTCATCGGCCTCCTCTTCGCCAGCACGATCGCCGGCATCGTCCTCGAGAACCAGCGCGCGTCCCGGCACCGCGACGCGGCCGCGCAGCTCTACTCCGAGGCCTTCCCGGATCATGCGAGCGTCCCGGCGAATCCGTCCGCCGCGCTTCGCGGCGAGCTCTCGGCGGCCCAGGACCGAGCCGAGTTCCTCGGCCTCTACTCGGGCAACCGCTCCGCCCTGGCGCTCCTCGCCGAGCTGTCCGCGGCGATCCCCACCGACCTCGAAGTCCGGATCACCGAGGTGAACATCGATCGCAACGTGATCCGCCTCGACGTCGACGCCCAGGGATACGAGGCGGCGGACCGACTCACGAGCGTGCTCTCCGCGACGAGCCCCTTCGAGAGCGCGGAGGTCTCCGGCTCGGTGCGAACCGATCGCAAGACCGGCGGGGTGAGCTTCAACGTGAACATCCCCCTCGCGGCACCGGGAGGCGAGGCATGAAGGACCTCTTCGGCCGACTCCTCGTGGTCTGGGACGGGCTGATGCCCCGAGAGCGCGTACTCGTCGGGGTCGCCGGCGGTGCGCTCGTCGTCGTGCTGCTCCTGGTCGGCCTCGTGATGCCGATCCAGTCGGCGAGCGACTCCGCGGCGGAAGACGCGGAGTCCGCGGAGCGCGACCTGCAGATGATGGTGCGCATGAAGCGCGACTGGGACGGACTGCACGGACGCCTGAGCGAGGTCGAAGCCCGCATCCAGCAGACCCGGAACCAACAGAACCTGCTCACCCTGCTCGAGTCCCTGGCCGCTCGCGCGGGCGTGAAGCCGACCTCGATGGAGAAGCGACAGTCCGGCGAGAGCGAGGCGTACGAGGAGACCAAGGTCGAGGTCAGCCTGAAGAACGTGACGCTCCGACAGGCCGTCTCCTACCTCTCCTCGATCGAGACGAACGACCAGCCGCTCTCGGTCAAGAGCCTGCGCGTGAAGCGCCGCCCGGGCCGCGCGCGCGGGGATCAGCCCGCGCAGGACCTGATCGACGTCACGTTCTCTGTCTCGACCTTCAAACCGCTGTCATGAACGCGCGCTGAGCGCGCTTGGGCTCGAGGCTGTCATGAACGCGCGCTGCGCGCGCTTGGGCTCGAGGCTGCGCGCGCGTCTCGAATGGATTCCCGGTAGAGTCTGCGCGTGTCCGAATCGAACCTCCCCGTGAGCGGCTCTGGCGGCGCCTTCCTGCCCCGCGCGATCGCGCTGCCCCTCTGCCTGCTCCTCTTCCTGCTCTTCGTCGTCGTGCTCTTCCCGTGGGATGCGCTCGGCCGGCGGATCGCCTGGGAGATCAACCGCGTCAGCGCGGCGCAGGTCGAGGTCAGGGACCTGTCCCCCGCGATCAGCGCGCGCGGACCGGTGCTGCGCGCCGACGACGTGACCATCCAGCACCCCGCGGTCGACCGCGTGCGCATCCTGCGTCTCGAGATCGCGCCCCGCTTCTCGACCTCGTGGTTCTCCGGAGAGCCGACGATCCGGATCTGGGCCGAGACCGGACTCGGGACCGCCGACGGCGTCCTGCGGCTCGGTAGCGAGCCCGCCTACGTCGGCCGCGTGAGCGAGGTCGAGCTGTCGCGGCTGCCGCTGCGCTTCGACACGGAAGAGCTGCAGCTCACGGGTCGGCTCGACGCCGAGGCCGACGTCGCCCTCGATCCGGGGGGCACCCTGCGCGGACGTGTCGAATTCGAGAGCCCGTCGCTTCGGGTCAAGACGGCGATGCTGCCCGTCCAGATTCCGTTCACGAGGACGACCGGCGTGGTCGAGATCCTCGAGACCGGTGCCACGCGGATCTCCGACGTTTCGCTCGAGGGCGAGGTCGTGGAAGGCGCGCTCGCTGGCGAGGTCGGCCTGGTGCATCGCAGCCAGTCGCCCCCGCTCGATTTCCGCGCCGAGCTCCGCATCCTCGACGAGACGCTCCGGCGCCTGGCGCCGAGCGCCGGGCTCCAGCCCGCGCCCGACGGCAGCGTGACCGTTCGCATCACGGGCACCGCTGCCGCCCCGGTCCTGCGGCCCGAGCGCAGAGGCGCGCGGTGAGCAGTCACGCCGACGCGCTGCAGAAGGTCTTCAAGACCCTCTCGGATCCGACGCGAATCCGGATCCTGCGCCTCCTCGAGCAGGAAGAGCTGATCGTCGGCGAGCTGATGGACATCCTCGGCATGGCGCAGAGCCGCGTGTCGCGACACCTCGCGATCCTGCGCGAGGCGGGCCTGCTCACGGATCGACGCGAAGGCACCTTCGTCGCCTATCGCCTCGACCTGCCGGCCGACGGTCCGTGGCACGACGCCTGGGCGCTCGCCCGGGAGAGCATGTCCGGAGACGCGACCGCCGCACGGGACGACACGCTGCTGCGTCAGGCCCTCGCCGCCCGCAAGGCGCGCGCGAGCTCCGGACGCAGCTTCTTCGACGAGGTCGGACCGGAGTGGGACGCGCTCCGCACCGTCTTCGGGGACGACCTGCTTCGTGCCCGCGCCACCGCCGCCCTCGTCCCCCCGCGCCTGCGGGTCGCCGACATCGGGACCGGCACCGGCGTCCTTGCCCTCGAGCTCGCGGCGCTCGGTCTCGACGTCGTCGGGCTCGACCAGTCGCGCGGCATGCTCGAGGCCGCGCGAGAGAAGGTGAAGGCGGCGGGCGCGACGCTGCCCGGAATCGTCGTGTTCGAAGAAGGCGACGCCCACGCGCTGCCCCTCGAAGACGCGAGCGTCGATGCGGCCTTCGCGCACATGGTGCTCCACTCCCTTCAGGAGCCGGAACGCGCGATCGAAGAGATGGCGCGCGTCGTCCGTCCGGGCGGCCAGGTCATCCTCGTCGACTTCCTGCCCCATGAGCACCAATGGATGGAGCACGAGCTCGGCCTCCTGTGGCTCGGCTTCGAGCCCGACATGCTGGGCGTCTGGATCACTGCCGCCGGTCTCGAGGCGCCGCGGATCGAGGAGTACGCCTCGGAGGCGACCCGGGACCTGCCGGCCAGCTTCGTCGCGGCGGCGCGCAAGCCCGGCGGACAGGCGGGATGACCTCGCGCCGCGCGGTCGTCTTCGACGCGACCGGCACCCTCTTCGAGGCGACGGAGACGGTCGGCGCGGTCTACGCGCGGGTCGCGCACGCGCACCGCGTCGACCTGCCTGCCTGGCGCCTCGACGACGGGTTCCGGCGGATCATCCGGCACGCCGGCCCGCGCGGACTCGACGGCGAAGACGAAGCGGCGCGCCGCGCGGCCGAGGTCGCCTGGTGGTTCGAGATCATTCGCCAGACCTTCCAGGCGACGGACAGCACCGCCCGCTTCTCCGACTTCCCGGCGTTCGCGACCGCGCTCTTCGACGCCTATCGCGCGCCGGGCGCGTGGCAGCTGCGTCCCGGCGTGAGGGACGCGCTCACGCGACTCGTCGTCGACGACGTCCCGATCGGCGTCGTGAGCAACTTCGATCATCGCCTCACGGAGATATTCGAACACCTCGAAGTTCATCACTTTTTCGGATCGATTCAGATCCCATCCCGGGTCGGCGCAGCCAAACCCGACCCACCGATCTTCGAGGCTGCCGCGAACGCGCTCGATTGTCCGCTCGACGCGCTCGTCTACGTCGGCGACGACCCCGCCGAGCGGCTCGAAGCGATCGAGCGACTCGGCGTGCGCGTGATCGACGTCGGCAGGCTCTCCGATCCCGCGCGGCTCGCCGACGAAATCGTCGCCCTGCTCGGACCGCGCAGCGACTAGATCCGTGACCGCTACTCTCCCGCAACCCCTCGCCGCCCCGACCGTCCGCGAGAAAGGCCCAGCCGAATGACCCCCTCCGACCGACCGGAGACCGGGAGCGCCGAGCGCGCCCTCGACTTCTTTCGGGATCGCTTCGACCTGAACGACGCGAGCCTGGCCGCCGCGCTCGACACGGCGCTCGAACGGCAGGTCGACTACGCCGACCTCTATTTCGAGTACACGACCACCGACTCGGTCTCCCTCGAAGAAGGCATCGTCAAGAGCGGCGATCGCCACCTCGAGCAGGGGGTCGGTGTGCGGGCCATGCGCGGCGAGCGTCAGGGCTACGCCCACTCGGACGAGATCAGCGTGGAGAGCGCGCGGCTCGCGGCGGGCACCGCCCGCGCGATCGCCGACGAAACCCGCGACCACGCCCCCGTCGCAATCGAGTCCGCCGGTAGCGGGCACGACCTCTACCCGATCGCGACGGCGCCGACGGACGTCCCGGTCACGACGAAAGTCGACTGGCTGAACGAGATCGACGCCTACGCACGGGCGAAGAGCTCGAAGGTCAGCCAGGTGATGGCGAGCGTCGTCTGCCAGCACAAGCATGTCCTCGTCGCCGGCAGCGACGGCACCCGGGTGGCCGACGTGCTCCCCCTGGTGCGGGTCAACGTGCAGGTCCTCGCCGCCGACGGAAACCGACGAGAGGTCGGCTACCAGGGCGCCGGGGGACGCTTCGAGCTCCACGAGATGCAGGACCCGTCGCGCTGGCAGGGCCTCGTCGACGAAGCCGTGCGCACCGCGCTGTTGAACCTCGAGGCCGAGGCTTGCCCCGCCGGCGCGATGGACGTGGTCCTCGGCCCCGGCTGGCCGGGCATCCTGCTCCACGAAGCGATCGGCCACGGGCTCGAAGGCGACTTCAACCGCAAGAAGACGAGCGCCTTCTCCGACAAGCTGGGCCAGCGCGTTGCGGCGGAGGGCGTGACCGTCGTGGACGACGGAACGATCCCGGGGCGCCGAGGGTCGATCAACGTCGACGATGAAGGCACGCCGTCGAAGCGCAACGTGCTGATCGAGAACGGCGTGCTCGTGGGATACATGCAGGACCGCTTGAACGCGGAGCTGATGGGCGTCGAGCCGACCGGCAACGGTCGCCGCGAGAGCTACGCCCATCTGCCGCTCCCGCGCATGACGAACACCTTCATGTTGGCGGGCGAGGACGATCCCGAGGAGATCCTGCAAGGCGTCGACAACGGGCTCTACGCGGTCTCCTTCGGTGGGGGGCAGGTCGACATCACGAGCGGCAAGTTCGTGTTCAGCGCCAGCGAGGCCTACCGGATCGATAACGGACGGATCGGCCAGCCCGTGAAGGGCGCGACCCTGATCGGGAATGGCCCCGACGTGCTGACGCGCGTGACCCGGATCGGCCACGACCTCGCCCTCGACGAGGGCGTCGGCACCTGCGGCAAGGACGGACAAGGGGTCCCGGTCGGCGTCGGCTTGCCGACCATCCGGGTGAACGACCTGACCGTCGGAGGCACCGAAGGGTGAGCGCCTCCCAGAGCGATATGGAAGCGGTCGTCACGCATGCCCTCGAAGCAGCGGCGCGCGCCGGCGCCAGCCAGGCGGACGTGCTGCTCGTGGAGGGCGACGACTGCGAGGTCCGAGTCCGCGGCGACGACATCGAGTTCGTGAAGCAGGCGCAGGAGCGCAGCCTCGGGATCCGCGCCCTCATCGACGGCAAGGAAGGTCGTCAGACCTCGATCGTCTCGACCAGCGACCTCGCGCCCGACGCCGTCGACCGGATGGCGGAGGAAGCCGTCGCCCTCGCCCGCGCGACCGCGGCGGATCCGACCGCGGGTCTCCCGGACGACGGCTTCGCGACGGACCTGCCGGACCTCGCGCTCTTCGACCCGGCGGATCGCAACGTCGCCCTCGACGCGCGGATCGAGGACGCGAAGCGCGCCGAAGCCGCCGCCCGGGACTTCGACGAGCGAATCGACAACTCCGAGGGCAGCCAGGCGAGCAGCGGTCACGCGCGCGTCGTCTACGGCAACAGCCAGGGCTTCCTCGGCAGCTACGAGTCGGCGAGTCATGGCCTCTTCGCGGAGCCCCTCGCCCGCGAGGGCGACTCGATGCAGCGCGACTACTGGATGACCTCCGCGCGCCGCCTCGCCGACCTCGAGGACGCCGCCGCGGTCGGGCGCAAGGCCGCCGAGCGTGCGATCCGACGACTCGGCGGGAAGCGCGTGCCGACCTGCGAAGTGCCGGTGATCTTCGACGGCCTGACGGCGCCGAGCCTGATCGGCCAGCTGGCGTCCTGCGTGAGCGGCTACTCGGTCTACCGCGAGTCGACCTTCCTCGGCGACAAGCTGGGTGCCGCGATCGCCGCGAGCGACGTCACGATCATCGACGACGGACGGCTCTCCGGCGGTCTCGGCAGCAAGCCCTTCGATGGCGAAGGCCAACCGACGCGTCGGAACGTGATCGTAGAGAACGGCGTGCTGCAGACCTGGCTCCTCGACCACTACTCCGGGCGCAAGCTCGACCTGCCCTCGACGGGCAGCGCGGCGCGGGGGACCGGGTCGGCGCCGCGCGTGGGCACGACGAACCTGTGGCTCGAGCCCGGCGACAAGACCCTGGACGAGCTGATCGCCGAGCTCGACCGCGGTCTCGTGGTCACCGAGCTGATCGGCATGGGGTTCAACCCGACGACCGGCGACTATTCGCGCGGTGCGGCAGGCCTCTGGGTCGAGAACGGCGAGGTCGTCCACCCGGTCGAGGAGATCACCATCGCCGGCAACTTCGGCGACATGCTGCTCGCGGTCGACCGGATCGGAAGCGAGCTCGTCTGGCGCGGACGGACGGCGGCGCCGCCGATCCGGATCGCCTCGATGACCGTGGCCGGCGAATAGGCCGAGAGGAGACGCATTCGAATGTCCGAGAAGAGCCCCGAGATCCTCGGCGGCACCGAGCTGCCCGACGTCGCCGTCCTGTCGCCCATCGTGAGCGTCGCCCTCGGCCAGAACCCGAGCATGTTCACGGGCCCCGGCACGAACACCTACCTCGTGGGCACGGGAGCGAAGCGCATCCTGCTCGACACCGGCTCGGGCTTCGACTCCTACATGCCCTTCCTGGCAGAGGCGATCTCGAACGCGGGCTGCAAGGGCATCGAGGCGATCGTCCTCACCCATGCGCACCCGGATCACATCGGCGGCGTGAAGCAGGTGCGCAGCCACTTCGGCGAGGACATTCCGGTCTACAAGAAGCCCTGGCCCGCGGCGGCCGGGCCCGGCCCGGGAAGCGCGGTCGACTCGAACGACCTGTCCCACCCCGACGACCTCGCCGAGGGCAAGCTCGAGCTGATCGACGAGGGCGACGTCGTCGAGACCGAGGGTGCGCGACTGCGCGCGGTCTTCACGCCGGGCCACGCGCCGGACCACATCTGTTACGTGCTCGAAGAGGAAGGCAGCCTCTTCTCGGGCGACAACGTCCTCGGGATCGGCACGACGGTGATCCCCGCGACCTCCGGCAGCCTCGCCGACTACATGGACTCCCTCGAGCGCCTGCGCGCCGAGGCGCCGACCTGGATCTATCCCGCCCACGGTCCCAAGATCGACGCCGGCACCGCGAAGGTCGAGGAGTACCTCGCCCACCGCATGGAACGCGAACGCCAGGTGCTCGCCGCCCTCGAAGCAGGCGACCGGGAGGTCCCGGCGATGGTGCAGCGTATCTACGTGGGGTATCCCGAGAATCTCCACGCGGCCGCCGGCCAGAGCCTCACGTCCCACCTGCAGAAGCTCGAACGGGACGGCCGTGTCCGACGCCACGAGGTCGACGAAGGCACGACGCACTGGGAGCTCGCTTGAGCGAGACCGACGCGGCGGGTCGCGGGAGCCGGTCGACCGCCGTCCTCGGTTGGGCCTTCCTCGCCCTCGGCGTTGCCGTCTTCGCCGTCCGCCTCTTCCACGAAGGTGACTACGCCGTTCCCCGCCGCGGCAACCTGTTCGGCGGCCTCGGGGCGCTGACCGTCGGCGCCCTGCTCGTCGTGTCGGCGACGCCGAAGGCGCTCCGCTGGCTGGCTCTCGCCGCCAGCCCGATCGTTCTCTTCTCCGGAACCTACGCGATCATGTCGGAGCTCGAAGAGGTGATCTCCCTCTACGCGACCCACCGGAGCGGCGACGCCGCCGAGCTGCGACTCTGGATCGTCGAAGACGCGAACGGCGCGTGGCTCGGGATGCCGAAGAGCAAGGCGGTCGACCACGCCCTCGACGGCGTGCCGATCCAGATGCTCAGAAGAGGCGAAACCCGCTGCGTCGTGCCGCGCCTCTTCGAGGACCGGCCGACCGTCGAGGCCACGCACGCCCTGAAGATGGAGAAATACGCGGTCGCTCGGATCGCGTCTTCGATCGGGCTCTACCCTTCGACGGCGCCCGAAACCTCGGTCGCGCTCCGCGTCGACGCGTGTCCCGCCGGCCCCTGACCCGGTTTCTTCCGCGACTCGGGAACCTCTGACGGACTCGGCTCCCCCTCGAGGCGTCGATCCCCGTCTTCGGAGGCCCTCTCGTGTCCGACCGTCAGCTTCTCCGGGTCCAGGCCCTCTCCGGCTCGGTCTTCCTGCTCTTCACCCTCGTCCACCTCGCGAACACCGCCGCCGCTGCTTTCGGCGTCGAAGCCTACGAGAGCTGGCTCGCCTCGGCGCGCGCGATCTATCAGCTGCCCTTCGTCGAGATCGGTCTGCTGATGGTCCCCCTCGTCGTGCACTGGACCGCGGCCGTCCTCCGCCTGAGGCGCGATGGATTCAGCCGCCGGAACGGGAGCCTCCGCGCCCGTCTCCACCGCTACAGCGGGTGGTACCTGATGCTCTTCATCTGGGGCCACGTCATCGCGACGCGCTCGCCCTCTCTCATCTTCGGAATCGAGGTCGACTTCACGACGATCGCGTTCACCCTGGACTACGCGTGGATGCCGTATTGGTTCCTCCCCTACTACGCGATCCTCGCGCTCTCGGGGCTCTACCACGGACTGAACGGCCTCTTCCTTGCGGCCTCGATCTTCGGCGTGCGAACACCGGACGGCGTCCGCTTCGGAGTGGCTTTCTGGCTCCCCGTCAGCGCAGCAGGCGCCCTGTTGCTTCTGGGCATCGCCGGCCTTGCGGGGCTCCTCTACCCGACCGTCGACCCGGCGACCGGTGCCTTCGGCCAATGGGCCATCGAGCTGATGGGCGGCTGATGCCCAGCTGAGACAGCCGGCCGCCGCTGCTATTTTCCGGGGGTTCACTTCCAGACGGAGAACCTCGCCATGGCCATCGGTGACCGCCCCCTGATCTCTGCGGACTCGCACATCGCCGAGACCGAGGACTGCTACGCCACGATCGAGCAGAAGTACCGGGACCGCCGCCCGCGCAACGCCTCGTCCGAGGAGACCCTCGGCGCGTTCATCGAAGTCCCTGGGCTCGACATGAAGATCCCGATGGGATCCCTGTGTCGCGCCGGTGTCCCGCCCGAAAAGTGGGGCATCCCGGTCGGCTGGGACGAGATCCATCCGGCGGGCTACGACCCGAAGGCGCGCCTCGAGATCCAGGACGAGGAAGGCGTGACCGCCGAGGTCATCTATCCCAGCGTCGGCATGGCGATCTGCCACCACGACGACGTCGACTACAAGAAGGCGTGCTTCGACGCCTACAACCGCTGGCTCGCCGAGTTCTGCGAGACCGCGCCGGATCGACTGCTCGGGATCGCCCAGGTCGCCTTCCGCACGCCCGAAGAGGGCGTCAAGGAGATCGAGGAAGCGAAGGCGATGGGCTTCCGCGGCGTGATGCCCGGCGGCGACCCCCACTTCGAGGACTACGACTCGCCGCTCTACGATCCGATCTGGGAAGCGAGCGTCGATCTCCAGATGCCGATCAACTTCCACATCCTGACCGGCAAGGATCAGATGGGCATGTCCGTGCGCGGGCCCAAGATGATCCAGCAGATCGTCACGATCCGCGGCAACCAGAACATCGTGATGATGATGGTGCTCTCCGGCGTCTTCGATCGTCATTCCGACCTCAAGGTGATCATGGTCGAGAACGACGCCGGCTGGATCCCGCACTTCGCGTTCCGGCTCGACCACGCCTGGGAGCGCCACCGCTGGTGGATGGAGGTCGGCGCGATCCAGCGAAAGCCCTCCGAGTACGTCCACGAGAACATCTACGCCACGTTCCAAGACGACTATTCCGTGGAGCACGTGATCGATGCAGTCAATCTCGAGCGCGTCATGTGGGCCACGGACTTCCCCCACGGCGACGGCACCTACCCGGACTCGCGCAGGATCATCGACGAGATCACGACGAAGATGAGCGAGGACCAGATCCAGTCGGTCGTGTACGACAACGCGGCCGCGCTCTACGGACTCAACTGATCGGATGGCCGCCGTCGCCCCGATCCTGCCCGAGCTCGACTTCGCCGCCGAGGACCTCCCGGACCTGCACGAGGTGCTCGCCGAGCTGCGGGCCAAGGGGCCCATCTCGCCGATCGTGTTCGCCGGCGAGACGATCTGGCTCGTGAACGACTACGCCCACGTCCGCCGCTTCATCCAGGACGACAGCGACCTCTCGGCGCCCGCCGCCTACGAGATCATCGTGAAGCCCTCGGCCGGGACGGTGCTCCCGACCATGACCGGTCAGCAGCACCGACGAAATCGGCTGGTCGTGTCCAAGGTCTTCCAGCCCGCCAAGATGAACGAGTTCGTCGAATCGATCTTCCGGGGCGAGGCGCACGCCCTCGCGGACGCGTTCGAGGGCCGTGACCACGTCGACCTCGTCGCGGCCTTCACGCGCATCTACACGTTCAACAACATCGCGGCGATGCTGGGCCTCCCGCGCGAGGACGTGGACAAGCTCCAGGCCTGGGCCGACGCGATGATGCGATGCTTCATCGAACCCGAACCCGCCAAGCAGGCCGGCGTCGAGATCACCGAACACCTGCTTCCGCTCGTGCACGAGCGCCGCGACGCTCCGAAGGACGACCTGCTCTCGCTCCTCACCCATGCCCGGGCGGAGGGTGAGAGCCTGACGGACGAGGAGGTGATCGCGTTCTGTCGAAACCTCTTCCCGGCGGCGATCGACACCAGCACGAACAGCATGGGCAGCATCCTCTCGAAGGTGCTCGAGGACGCGGCACTCTGGAAGGCACTCGCCGGGGACCTGCCGCTCCGCCAGGCTGCCGTCGAAGAAGGCCTCCGCTGGGAGCCGCCCCTGGTGATGGTGCCCCGGCGCTGTGTGCGGGAGATCGGGATCGGCGGCTATCGCATCGAGGTCGGCGACGACATCCGACTCTGCATCGCCGGCGCCCACGACGACACGACGGAATACCCCGACCCGCGCGAGTTCCTGATCGACCGCGGGGCCAAGAACCTCACCTTCGGCCACGGCGAACACTTCTGCCTCGGCACGCAGATGGCGAGACGCGTCCTCGAGACCGGGATCGGGGTGCTCTCGGAGCGCTTCCCCGAGATGTCGCTCGACCCCGAGCGCCCGCCGCAGATCCTCGGCGGCGTGCTCCGCGGTCCGCGGGAGCTGCACGTGCTGCCGCGAGGCGCGGCCTAGCAGCCGCCGCAGTGCGGCCACGCGGACGAAACAACCTGTTTCACGCGTTCGCGCGCGATTCGGCTACTTCTGTCACGACACCCCACAAGGAGATCCGTCGTGACCGAAGCACAACTCGTGGCCGCCACCGGCCTGCTCGCCTTCGTCCTCGTCCTGCCCGGACTCGTCGCCCTGATCATGACCGACGGATTCGGCGTCGCGCTCGGGAATCGCCGGGAAGTGAGCCCCGCGCCCGAGTGGGCGAATCGCGCCGCCCGCGCCCAGCGCAACATGGTCGACACCCTGATCCCATTTCTGGCGATCGTGATCGGCGTCCAGATGGCCGGCGTCTCGAACGAGACCACGCAGTTCGGGATGGCGATGTTCTTCGGCGGGCGCATCGCCCACGCGATCGTGTACATCGCGGGAATCCCCTACCTGCGCACCCTGGCCTTCCTGGTGAGCGCGAACGGGCTGGTCACGGTCGCGAGCCAGATCCTTCCGGTCGCGACGCCGTCGATGTTGATCTTCGGCGGCTAGCGCGCGCGTTTCGCTCGCGGGTCGTGATCGTCCGGGCGTTCGTCACTCCGCCCCCGCCGAGACCGGCCAGGCCCCGAAGAGCGCGCGAAGGCCACGGCTCATCGTCGGCGCGAGCACCGACTCGTGGGTCTCCTCCGGAAATTCGTGATGGTGGAGGACCAGCTTCTCGTACCCACGCGACGTGAGCGTCGCGACCATACGACGGGTCTCGTCGCGAATCTCCCAGCGGTCTTCCAGCGCGCCCGCGGACAGGAAGACCGTCGCCGGAAGCGCGTCGTTCGCCTTGGCGAAGGCGGCCTCACGTTCGAAGAGCATGCCCTCGTCAAATGCGAGCGCCGGACTCCCGATCAGGTAGCGCTCGAAGGCGCTCGGATTCCCGAAGAGCACGTGGGCGCCGAAGGCACCCCCGGCGGAGAGGCCGACGAGCGTCTCGTCCGTCGTGTCCACCGGGTAGCGCTTCTCGACGAACGGCTTGAGCTCCTCGAGCACGAACGAAAGGAAGGCGTCGGCGCCCCCCGGCTTCGCATCGTATGGGCGGGGGAAGCCCTGGGCGTCCATCCGCTCGGCCCATCCGTCCGTATACGTCGGAAAATAGTCGCGCGAGCGCAGGGCCATGATCTCCATCGGGTTCTCGACTTCGTACCCGATTCCGACGATCACCACGGGAGGCAGCTCGCCCGCGAACATCATCGGCGTGACGATCTGCGTGACCATCGCGAACTGCGAGTTCCCGTCCAGAACGTAGAGAACCGGGAGTGGCTGCTGAGGGGGCGGCGCTGGCGTCCAGACGTCGACGGAGAAGCGGCCCGGCACGTGCTCCGACGTGAGCGTGTGGTGGACCGCTCCGAGCACGAACGAAGGGAGAGCCACTGCCTCTGCCGCAACCGACCCGATCGGCGCGGTGAGCGCGATCGCGACCGTGACCGTGACCATCCAGAGCGGCGACCGACATAGCATCGTTCGAATCAAGAACCTCTCCTCCTCGGGCACGCGAAGTGTAGTCCGTCGCGCGCACGCCGCGCGCGGACGATCGGCAGCTCTGGCGCAAAACCGCCGACGCGGCGTTCCTCGAACGACCCATGCGACGCGGTCTGCCGATCCCTGGCACTCACGATCGTGCGTCGCGAAATGCGCCGCCCATCGACCGGAGCTGCCCCATGCGACCGATTCTCCTCGCCCTCGCCCTCGCCCTCGCCACCACCTGCCTCTTCGCGGCCCATGCCCAGGCCACGACCTATCAGGCCGAGTCCTTCCGAGCCGATCGCCACTCCGTCTGGGTTCCGGGCCTCGAGCAGCGACATCTCCACTTCGAGATCGGTGCCACCCTCGACGTCCAGTCGGACCACTGGGCCCTCTCCGGCGATCTCGTCTCCGCGAGCGACGAGTCCCGTTGGTCGATCGACGTCCGCTTCGACGAGATCCTGACCGGCGACGAGTTCGGTGTCCTCACAGGCTACGACGATGGTCGGATCAAGGGCACGACCTGGGCCAACCAGCAGGACGACTGGCTCTTCGCGGAGACCGTGACGGGCACCCTCACCGCCCACGACGGCGACTGGGCCGGGCACACGTTCGAGATCGTGCGCATGCCGGGCACTGGCGACTATCTCGCGCAGCTCGGCACGTGCCTGAACGACAAGAACTGTGAATTCGGTCTGTCGACCTGGCTGACGCTGACGGACGTCGACACCAAGCAGACCTACCGGGGCGACATCAACCTGAACGTGAGCAACCCCGTTCCCGAGCCGTCCGCCGCCCTCGTCTTCGGGCTCGGCACGATCGTCGCGAGCAGCGCGGTCCGCCGCCGCTAGGCGAGCCACGCCGGAACCGGCAGCCCCTTCTCGTACAGGAACCCGGGGTTCCACATCTTGCTCTGATACCGGGTCCCGGAGTCGCAGAGCACGGTCACGATCGTGCGCCCGAGCCCGAGCCGCTCCGCGAGCCGGATCGCCCCGGCGACGTTCACGCCGCTCGACCCGCCCAGACAGAGCCCCTCCTCCGAGAGCAGGTCGAAGGCGACCGGCAGCCACTCGGAATCCGGGATCCGGAACGCGACGTCGATCGGTGCGTCCTCGAGGTTGCCGGTGATGCGGCCCTGCCCGATGCCCTCGGAGATCGAGGAGCCCTCGGCCTTCAGCTCGCCGTGGGTGTAGTAGTGGTAGAGCGCGGCGCCCTCCGGATCCGCCAGGGCGATCACGACCTCGGGCTTCCGCTCCTTGAGCGCCATCCCGACGCCGGCGATCGTCCCACCGGTCCCCGCGGCGCACACGAACGCGTCGACGGCGCCGCCCGTCTGGTCCCAGATCTCCGGTCCCGTCGTGCGGCGATGGCCCTCACGGTTGGCGACGTTGTCGAACTGGTTCGCCCAGACAGCCCCGTTCGGATTCGACTCGGCGAGCTCCTCGGCGAGCCGTCGCGAGACGTGCACGTAGTTGCCGGCGTCCTTGTACGGCTTCGCAGGGACCGGACGCACGTCCGCGCCGCAGAGCCGGAGCATGTCCAGCTTTTCCCGGCTCTGGGTCTCCGGAATCACGATCACGGTCTCGTAGCCCCGCGCATTCGCGACGAGCGCCAGCCCGATCCCGGTGTTACCCGCGGTGCCCTCGACGATCGTTCCGCCGGGTCGAAGGAACCCCTTCGCCTCGGCGTCCTCGACGATCGCGAGCGCCGCGCGGTCCTTCACGGATCCGCCCGGGTTCAGGAACTCGGCCTTGCCGAGGATCTCGCAGCCCGTCGCCTCCGACGCGCGGGCGAGCCGGATCAGCGGCGTGCCGCCGATCGTGCCGAGGAATCCGTCGCGGATGTCCATGGATGGGGGGCCGTCCTACCGGGCGCGGTCGACGGGGCGAGTGGGACTAACGCCCCAGCCGGCGCTGGAGCGCGGTCTCCCGACCGTCGCCGGTCGGCTGATACACGGTCCGAACCTCTTCGACGACCGCCTTGAACCCGGCCACGTCCTCGACGTCCTGCAGCTCGAAGGTGCTGAAGCCGCTGCGCACCATGAACGGCGCCTGCTCGAGCATCACCTCGCCGATCGCCCGGACCTCGCCCTCGTAGGCGTAGCGCTCCCGGAGCAGTCGAGCGTAGGAGAAGGCGCGACCGTCGTTGAAGGCCGGGAAGTTGCACGCCACGACCGAGAGCGACCCGAGGTCGTCCGCGATCGCCGCCGGCGACTCGTCCGAGTCGAGCCACACACCGAGCTCGCCACCGCGGGCGAGCAGCGCGTCGCGCTCCGCCTGGAAGCGCGCGAGCGAGACGATCACGCCGCCCTCGGGCAGCACCGCATCGTCGTCCACGCGCGTGAAGCGGTCCTCGACCACCGTCGCGCCATCGTTCTTCCGCTCAAGCAGTGCCATAAACGCGCTCCTTGAACGGGGTCATGCCGACCCGTCGATACGTTTCGATGAACGCTTCGCCGTCCTCTCGCAGATCGAGGTAGGTGTCGAGGAGCTTGTCCACGACATCGATCACCTCGTCCTTCGTGAAACCGCGCCCGATGATCTTGCCGAGGGACGCGTCCTCGGCGGCGGAACCGCCGAGCTGCACCTGGTAGTGCTCCTCGCCCTTCCGGTCGACGCCGAGAATGCCGATGTTGCCCACGTGGTGGTGGCCACAGGCGTTGATGCAGCCGGAGATCTTGATCTGCATGTCGCCGATCTCTTGCTGCTTCTCGAGCGTGTAGTTCTTCGTCAGCTCCTGCGCGATCGGGATCGAGCGCGCGTTCGCCAGCGCGCAGTAGTCGAGGCCCGGGCAGCAGATGATGTCCGACATCAGCCCGACGTTCGCGGTCGCGAGTCCGTGCTTCGCGAGGTCGTCGTAGAGCGCCGGCAGCTGTTCCTTCTCGACGTGGGGCAGCGTCACGTTCTGCACGTGCGTCACGCGGAGCTCCGAGAAGCTGTAGGCGTCGGCGACGTCGGCCATCGCCTCCATCTGCACATCGGTCACGTCGCCCGGCGGCTCGCCGGGCGGCTTCACCGAGATGTTCACGATCGAGTAGCCAGGCGTCTTGTGCTCTTCGACGTTGTGTCGGAGCCAGGCCGCGAACTCGGGATCCGAGGCCGCGCGAGAATCGCACGCGGTCGCCTCCTTGGGAAGCGCCTTCCAGGCCGGCGGCTCGAAATGCGCGGCGATCCGGTCGACCTCCTCCTTCGGGAGCTTGAGCGTCGAGTCCTTGATCGCGTTCCACTCTTCCTCGACCAGTCGGGTGAATTCCTCCTGCCCGGTCTCGTGGAGGGTGACCTTGATGCGCGCCTTGTACTTGTTGTCCCGGCGTCCGAGCTGGTTGTAGACCCGGAGGATCGCCTCCATGTAGGAGAGGAAATGCTCCTTCGGGAGGAACTCGCGGACGGTCTTGCCCACGAAGGGCGTGCGCCCGAGTCCGCCACCGACGAGGACTTCGAACCCGACCTCGCCCGAGGCGTCGCGCTTCATGATCATGCCGATGTCGTGGACCTTGACCGCGGCGCGATCGTTCTCGCAGCCCGTGATCGCGATCTTGAACTTGCGCGGCAGGAACGAGAACTCGGGATGCAGGGTCGACCATTGGCGCGCGATCTCGCACCAGATGCGCGGGTCCTCGATCTCGCCCTTGGCGGCGCCGGCATATTGGTCGCTCGTGACGTTGCGGATGCAGTTGCCGCTGGTCTGGATGGCGTGCATCTCGACCTCGGCGAGCTCCGCGAGGATGTCCGGCGTCTCCTCGAGCTTCGGCCAGTTGTACTGAATGTTCTGGCGCGTCGTGAAGTGGCCGTAGCCCTTGTCGTAGCGACGCGCGATGTAGGCGAGCTTGCGCATCTGACGCGAGTCGAGGGTCCCGTACGGGATCGCGACGCGGAGCATGTACGCGTGGAGCTGGAGGTAGAGCCCGTTCATCAGACGCAGCGGCCGGAACTGGTCCTCGCTGATCTCGCCCTTCATGCGGCGCTCGACCTGCCGGCGGAACTGCGTGACGCGGTCCTGCACGAGGGCGTGGTCGAATTCGTCGTAGCGGTACATCGCGGTCTAGGCCTCCGCGCCTTCGGCCTGCTTGCCGAGGTCCGGGCGATTCGTCGGTCCGAGGCAACGGATCGCCTCGCGGTACTTGGTCGGGCGGAGCGAACCGCCCTCTTCTTCTTCCACATCGATCAGGTAGGGATCGACGACCTCGTGCCGCGCCGCTGCATCGGTCTCGGCCATCGCGAGGAGCGCGTCCGCACGTGCGTCGTCGGCCGCCACTTCGGAGGTCTCGATCAGTCCACCCCACGAGACCGCGCCTTCGGTCGATCCCTTCGCGAGGAAGACGACCCGGCCGCTCCCGAGGTCGCTGGCGATCACGATCTGAGCCATCGCTCGACTCCTGCCCTGCACGTTCCCGAGCGCCGCGCCGACTTCGGGCGCGGCTTCGCACGGAGCCGGGATGGCCCGTGTGGGAACTGCGAAAACGGTTTGGATTTCAACAGCTTGGGCGCCGTTGCGAGAGAGCGCGGGAACGTAGTCGAGGGCCCTCGGCTGCGCAAGAAACCCGAGACCGGCCACACGCCCGGAGCCTCGCGCGCGGCGCGCTTGACGGCGCGGCGCGCCGTCGGTACCTCGCTCCGCGTGCCGCCCTCTTCCCGACCGCCGACGACCGCCGAACCGCTGCGCCTGATCCTGGCGAGCGGCTCTCCGCGCCGCTCCGAGATCCTCGGCGAGGCGGGCGTGAATTTCCAAGTGGACGTGTCGGGAATCGACGAAAAGACCCGGGCCGGCGAGACGCCGGGCGCCCTGGTCGTGCGCCTCGCCCGGGAGAAGTGCCTCGACGTCGCCGGTCGGCGTGGCGACGCTCCAGCGCGCCCGGTGCTCGCCGCGGACACGATCGTGGTGGCCCCGGGTGACGAGGTGCTCGGCAAACCCCGAGACGAGGCGCACGCGATCGAGCTGGTCTCGAGGCTGATCGGCGTGACCCACCGCGTGATGACCGGCGTCGCCGTGGCGTGGACCGACGGTCGTGGTCCCTGGACGACGGTCGTGACCAGCCAGGTGGAGATGCGCGAGGCCACCCGCGACGAGGTCGCGGAGTACGTGACCGTCGGCGAGTCCCTCGACAAGGCCGGGGCCTACGCGCTGCAGGGGGAAGGCGCGCGCTTCGTGACCGCCGTGCGCGGCAGCCGGACCAACGTGATCGGTCTGCCCCTCGAGGAGAGCCTCGCGTTGCTCGACGAAAGTGGCGCCCCGTTCGAGGCGCTCCGTCGGTGAGCCTCGTGCGGATCTCCGAGCTCGACGCAGAAGTGCGCGGCGAAGGTGTGCGACGACGCGAAGCCGTGCTCGAGCGAATCCGATCGGCCGCGGAGCGCGCGGGACGTGACCCGTCGAGCATCACCCTCGTCGGCGTCGCCAAGAAGCAACCCACGCCGCGGATCCTCGCCGCGATCGCGGCGGGCGTACGCGTGCTCGGGCAGAGCTACATCCAGGAGGCGCGTGCGATGCGGCCCGAAATCGAGGCCGCCCTCGCCGGTGATCCCGAGGCCGACGGCGTCCAGCTCGAGTGGCGCATGGTCGGTCGGCTCCAGCGCAACAAGGCCGCCCTCGCTGCACGGCTCTTCGACGCGATCGAGAGCGTCGATCGGCCCGAGCTCGTCGACACCCTCGCAAGGCGGGCGGAGAATGAAGGCAGGCCACTCGCCGTGCTGTTGCAGGCGTCCCTTTGCGGCGAGCCGCAGAAAGGCGGCTGTGAGGCGGACGACCTGCCCGCCCTCGTCGATC
This sequence comes from uncultured Spirochaetaceae bacterium, assembly GCA_964488255.1. Taxonomy (GTDB): domain Bacteria; phylum Myxococcota_A; class UBA9160; order UBA9160; family UBA4427; genus UBA4427. The sequence goes on from CAZAUR010000023.1 coordinate 82,979, forward strand.
GCGTCGTCGCGTGCCCGTCGCTCCAGCTGCGCGGGCTGATGACGGTGCCCGCTGCGAGCCCGGACCCCGAAGCGGCGCGCCCGGTCTTCCGGAGGCTTCGCGAGCTGCGGGACGAACTGGCTACGAGCCACCCAGAAGTCGACCTCGACACCCTCTCGATGGGCATGTCCGGCGATCTCGAGGTGGCCGTCGAGGAGGGCGCTACGCTCGTGCGCGTCGGGACGGCGCTCTTCGGCGACCGGATCACGCCCTAGCCGGCCGTCCCTCCACACTGAACGAGGCAAGACAGACATGGCGACTTCCGAACTCGAAGGCCGACGCATCGGCTTCATCGGCTGCGGCGCGATGGCGCGGGCGCTGGCCGGCGGGCTCGCGGAAGCCGGTGTTCCGGCAGCGAAGATCCTCGGCTCGGACCCCTTCGAGGCTGCGCGGGACCAGTTCGGGGACGCGGTCGGCGCGACCACCACCACCGACAACGCAGAGGTCGTCGCGAATTCGGACGTCGTCATCCTCGCCGTGAAGCCCGGCGCGGTCGCTGGGCTGCTCGCGGCCCTCGACGATGCGATCTGCGAGAAGCCCCTCTGGATCTCGATCGCGGCGGGCGTCCCGCTCGCTGCCCTGCAGGCCGCCCTGCCCGAGGGCGCGCGGGTCGTCCGAACGATGCCCAACACGCCGGCCCTCGTGCAGGCGGGGGCGACGGCCTGGTACCCGGCCCCGACGGTCGGGGACGACGAGACCGGGCTGGTCGAGGCGGTCCTGAACGCGGCGGGCTGGTGCTGGCGCGCGCCGAGCGAGGATCTGCTCGACGCGGTCACCGGCCTGTCCGGCAGCGGACCGGCCTACGTGTTCCTCATACTCGAGGCGCTCGCCGACGGCGGCGTCCGCCAGGGCCTGCCGCGGGATGCCGCCCAGGAATTGGCGATCCGGACGGTGCTGGGGTCGGCGAAGCTCGCCCTCGAGACCGGGCAGCACCCGGGTGTGCTCAAGGACCAGGTCACGTCGCCCGGCGGCACCACGATCGCCGGCCTCGAGCGACTCGAGACCGCCGGCGTCCGGGCGGCCCTCTATGACGCCGTGGCCGCAGCCACCCAGCGCTCCAAGGATCTCAAGGACGGCTGAGGCGTTCCGCGGCTCTCGCTGGCCGCCGGCGCTCGCTGGCCGCCGGCGCTCGCTGGCCGCCGGCGCTCGCTGGCCGCCGGCGCTCG
>CAZAUR010000023.1:84283-101095 GCA_964488255.1 uncultured Spirochaetaceae bacterium
CTGGCCGCCGGCGCTGAACCGCCGCGCGATGTGACGGATTTCCTCAAGATCGGCGGGGATCTGGCCGATTTCCTGCGCGAGTGCGTGGGTCGCCTGCCGGCGTCCTGCCGCTCCCGGCGCTGCCCGGCCAGCCAGGAGATCCGCCATGCGCATGACCCCGCTCGACGTCCAGAGCCACCAGTTCGCCACCCGCTTCCGCGGCTTCGACCCGGACGAGGTGACGGCCTTCCTGCGGATCGTGTCCGAGGACTACGAGAGCCTCGTGCGCGAGACCGAGAGCCAGTCCGACCGGATCCTGCGACTCGAGACGCGGATCGAGGAGCTGTCGGCGCAGGAGCACCTCCTGAAGGAGACGCTGCTGAGCGCCCAGTCGATGACCGAGGCGATGTCCCGGACCGCCGAGCGAGAGGCCGAGGTGCGCCTCGCCGAAGTCGAGGTCCGCGCGGAGAAGATCCTCGACGCGTCCCACCGCCGGGCCGCCCGCCTGGCCCAGGACATCCGCGAGATGCGCGCGCTCAAGACCCGGCTCGCCGAGTCCCTGCGGAGCGCGGCCGAGACCCACATGGCGCTCCTCGACACCCTCGAGGCCGATCCCGAGCAGGAGAATCCGCTCGTCCAGGGCCTTGAAGAGGGCACCGTCGCCTTCCTGAAGGCTGGCCTGTCGAGCTCGACGACCAGCGCGGACGGGACGGCCGAGGACCCTCGCCCCGAATCCGCGGACGACGCGTCCACCGCCTGACCTCCCGCTGATCCGCCCTAGCGATCGCGAACCCGACACGACCCGACTCCAACGCTCCCATCGCGGTTGAGGGGGCCGTCCCGATGGGATATCAAGGGCGCCGACCGGGGACCGCTGCGTCCACGGGTCGTCGGGGGTCCGCCCATCGACGGCCCGCTTCCCGCGCGCTCCCGGTCGTCTTCGGCCACGAGGGGCCGAAGAGGCCGGCCGACGCCCCGCGCGGGCGCCGTCGCGGCCGAGGGGGGATTGCCCGATCCCCGCCGAGTGACCGAGCAGAGGAGCCCACGATGCCCACCTACGACTATCAATGTCAGAAGTGCGGACACGAATTCGAGCGCGTCCAGCGGATCACCGAGGATCCGATCAAGACCTGCCCGGAGTGCAAGTCCAAGAAGGCGAAGCGGCTCCTGTCGGCCCCGAACTTCATCCTGAAGGGCGGCGGCTGGTATGCGGACGGCTACGGCAACTCGAAGAGTCATGGCAAGTCGAACAGCAGCTCGAGTGACAGCTCCGGGGGCGACTCCGGCGGTGACGACACCGGCGGCGGCAGCAGCAGCTCGAGCGGCGGCTCTTCGAAGAGCGACTCCGGCAGCAAGTCCTCAGACAAGAGTTCGAGCAAGAGCGATGGCGGCGCCAAAGCCAGCAAGAACGCCAGCAAGAACGCCAGCAAGAACGCCGCTTAGATGCCGGACGAGATCGACACGATCACCGTCGACGGACTCGGCCTCGCCAACACCCTCCGCGACGAGATGAAGGCCGAGATCGAGGCCCTGGTCGCCGCGGGCCAACGCCCGCCCCAGCTCACGGTCGTGCTCGTCGGCGACGACGCGGCCAGCAAGTCCTACATCAAGGGCAAGCAGCGGGCCTGCGCGCGGATCGGCGCCGATTCCTCTGAGCACCTGCTGGCGGAATCGACCTCCGAGAAGGAGCTGCTCGATCTGCTCGACCGATTGAACCGGGACGACGGCGTCGACGGCATCCTCGTCCAGCTCCCGCTCCCGAATCACATCTCGCCCGAGGTGATCGCCGAAGCGATCGACCCGGCGAAGGACGCGGACGCGCTCCATCCACTGAACTTCGGGCGGCTGCTGCTGGGCAACGCCCAGCTGATCAGCTGCACGCCGCTCGGCGTGATGGCCGTGCTCGAACGCCACGGGGTCGAGATCGCCGGCAAGAACGCGGTCGTGATCGGCCGCTCGAACATCGTCGGCAAGCCGGTGTCGATCCTGCTGCAACAGCAGAACGCGACGGTCACGATGTGCCACTCCCGCACGCAGGATCTCGCGGGCGTCTGCCGGAACGCGGACATCCTGGTCGCCGCCGCGGGCAACCCGCGGATGGTGAAGGGGGACTGGATCAAGCCCGGCGCCGCTGTGATGGACGTCGGCGTGTCCGAGGTGGACGGCAAGCTCGTCGGCGACGTCGACTTCGACGCGGCGCAGGGCATCGCCGGCATCATCACCCCGAGTCGCCGCGGCATCGGCCCCATGACGATCACGATGCTCCTCCGGAACACGCTCAACGCGTACAAGACCCGGAAGGGTCTGGGCGACTAGGTGGCGGACGGAGCCGGGGTCCCCCGGCAGGACGAAGCCGGAGCCCTCCGGCGCACCGCCCTTCACGCGACCCACGCGGAGCTCGGAGCCCGCCTCGTTCCCTTTGCGGGCTACGAGATGCCCGTGCAGTACTCCTCGATCAAGGAGGAGCACGAGGCGGTCCGCGAACGCGCCGGCCTCTTCGACGTGTCGCACATGGGCCAGGTCCAGCTGCGCGGAAAGCGGGCAATCGCCGCGGCCGAGGAGCTGGTGACCTGCCCCGTCTCGACGCTCGCGGTCGGGCAGGCGCGCTACGGCCTGCTGCTCGACGAGAGCGGCGGCTGCATCGACGACGTGATGCTCACCCGCGTCGCCGATGACGCGCTCTTCTTCTGCGTGAACGCTTCGAACGTGGAGCCCGCTCGCGACTGGATCCGCGAGCGCGCCGGGGCGAACGTGAAGGTCGAGGACCGCAGCAGCGCGACGTCCCTGCTCGCGCTCCAGGGCCCGTCGGCGCGCACGATCCTCGCCAGCATCACCGCGGAGGAGACGCCGCTTCCGAAGCGTTTCCGGGTTGCGCGATGTGACGTCGCGGGCCTGCGCGTCCTCGTCTCCGGCACCGGCTACACCGGCTCCCCCGGCTTCGAGATCTACACCGCCAACAAGGACGCCGTCGGGCTCTGGGAAGCCCTCGCCGCAGCGGGCGAAGACCACGGCCTGCTGCCCGCCGGGCTCGGCGCCCGGGACACGCTCCGCCTCGAAGCGGCGCTCCCGCTCTACGGACACGAGCTCGGCCGCGACACGGATCCCTTCGAGGCGGGTCTCGACCGCTTCGTGAAGCCCCTCGACTCGCGCTTCATCGGCGCCGACGCCCTCACCGAGCGCGCGAACGCGAAGGACCCGCGTCGTCTCGTCGGCTTCGAGATGATCGGGCGCGGGATCGCGCGGGCCGACTACGAGATCGTGGTCGATGGCGACGTCGTCGGCCGGGTCACTAGCGGCGCCCCGAGCCCGACCCTCGGAAAGTCGATTGGCCTCGGCTACGTTCCGCGCTCGATGAGCGAGGTCGGAACACGGATCGACGTTCGCGTCCGAAAGAACGACGTCGAAGCACGGATCGTCGAGACGCCCTTCCTGTGATCCGAGCCGTAGCCCGGCTCTGCCCGGCCGAGTCCTCCCCACTCCCCACTCCCCACTCCCCCAGCACAAGAGCCGATTCCATGGAGACCTCCAGCGTGGCCGACTATCAGATTCCGGACGAGCTCCTATACACCCAGGAGGACGAGTGGGTGCGTCGCGAAGGCGATGAAGTGTTGATCGGGGTGACCGACTTCGCCCAGAACCAGCTCGGCGACATCGTCTTCGTCGAGCTCCCCGAAGTCGGCGGCACCACCGAAGCCGGCGCTCCCTTCGGCACGATCGAATCGGTGAAGGCCGTCTCGGACCTCTTCGCGCCGCTCACCGGCGAGGTCGTCGCGATCAACGAGGCCCTCGAGGACCAGCCCGAGCAGGTGAACGAGTCCTGCTACACCGACGGCTGGCTGATCCGGCTGCGCCCGGGCGACCCGGAAGAGCTCGAAGGCCTGCTCGACGCGACCACCTACAAGCAGTCCGTGAGCGATCGAGACCAGTAGGCCGCCTCCGGCGAGGTCGGTGGTCCGATCGAGCTTGCACTAGGCGAGGTCGGTCGTCCGATCGAGCTTGCACTAGGCGAGGTCCGTGGTCCGATCGAGCTTACCCTTGGCGACTTCCGACCAGGGTCCCTGCGGATCGAGCTGCAGGTAGCGACGCCAGTGGTCGAAGGCCGGCTTGTCCCGGCCGAGCTTCTCGTAGAGGAGCGCCAGATTGATGTGGAGGTCCGGATAGAGCGGATCCGCCGCGAGCGCGCGCCGATAGTGCGCCAGCGCGCCACGGTCGTCGCCATCCTCCTCGAGCACGTTCGCCAGATTGAAGTTCGCCTCGACGTGATCCGCCTCGCGCGAGAGGCAGGCCTCGAACGCGCGCCGCGCCTCGGCACGCTGGCCCTGGTTGTACCGGACCGCACCGAGGTTGCAGTACGCGTCCGCATAGTCCGGCGACAGCTCGAGGGCGCGCTCGTAGGCCTCGAGCGCCTCGGCCCAGTTCGACGACTCCGCGTCGAGCTCGCACCCCCGCTCGAACCACTCGACGGCCTCTTCCCGCGGATCCACCGGCGAGCGTCCGGCCGCCTCGAACTCCGCGAGCGACGCGACCTCCGCCTCGTCCTCGCGGCTCTCTTCGGCGTCGAACTCGAGGAGGAGCTGTCCCGCAGGTTCCTCCAGGCGACCGTCGTGCCGGATCACCAGCCGCGACGACGCTTCATCCCAGAGGCGCAGCGCCGCGGCGGGGTCGTCTAGGTCCGGCAGGCGATCCCGCAGCAACTCGAGGTTGCGCCGGATGCGCTGGAGCGGAATCCCCTTGTCGACCAGCGAGACGATCGCGCGCAGCACGACGAGATCGCGAAAGGCGTAGCCCTCTTCCGACGCAGGCTCCGCGTCGTCGGTCGCAGCATCGGAGGAGACGAGCTGCGTCTTCTGCCAATAGCGCAGCCGGCGAGGCGACACTTTCAGAATACGAGCAACGTCACCGAGGGAGTAGTCCGGCACGCGCCAAGAATGACACGAACGGCCGCGGGTGGGAACCGTCGACACACGTTCCGATCGCTGACCCGCGCGATCGTCTTGCTAGGATGCGGCGCGACGACATCGTCAGCGGCGAGGTTTCCGAGGCTGGTGCCCGGCCTCGACTTCAAATCGAGTGTGGAGCGCGTCGCCGCGTTCCAGGCGGGTTCGATTCCCGTCCCTCGCCGCCACCTGAAGTCAGAAGGCCTCGATGGCCTTCTGACTTCAGGTGGCGACGAGGGCTTGCACGGCCTTCGGCCATGCAAGGGACTCATCCTTTTTGCGGCCGTGCCGCATTCGCTCGCCTTCGTCACGCCTTGCCCCTGCCGCGACGCCCAATCGGCCGCACTGGACCTGCTTGGCGGAGGCCCGTCACGGCGAACGCGGATCGACGTCGTGCCGACAAGCTCCGTCCAGCCGACGCGAGGCGTTTGCGCCCCGCATCGTTCGTCGCATCGTGCCAAAACACAGTTCGCGAAGGCACTACACCGGCGTTCGCAACGCGAACACGGAACGAACCGCTGTGCGTCGCGGAAGGGGCACGGCGAGACGAAGGCGGCAATGCACCGCCCGGCCGCATAAAGAGCGTTCCCGCTCAGGCCCCTGGCCTGAGCCTGCAGCGGCGAACAGCGCCGCTTATCGCGCTCTCTTCAACGGGGCGGCACGACCGAACAAGTACCCCTGCCCATACGGAATCCCCAGCCGCTGCAGCGTCTCGAGCTCTTCTGCCGTCTCGATGCCTTCGGCGATGATTTCGCCGCCGAGCTTGCCGGCGACGGCGTGGAGGGCGCGCAGGAGTTCCTGGCGCGGGGGGTCGGTGTCGATGCCGCGGACGAGGGACATGTCGACCTTGATGAAGTCGGGGGCGAGCTCCATGACGGCTTCGAGGCTGCCGTAGGCGACGCCGGTGTCGTCGAGGGCGATCTGGAAGCCGAGCTCCTTGTAGTAGTCGCGGGCTTCGCGGAAGATCGAGAAGTTGTCGATCGACTCGCGCTCGGAGATCTCGAAGACCAGGTCTTCGGGGCGCAGCGACAGATCCTGGAGCGTCTGCTGAAGGACCTCGCCGCGAAAGGCCGGGTCGTGGATCGCCGTCGGCAGGCAGTTCAGGAAGAGCTTGCGACCGGCTTCGAGTCCGCGCGCACCGCGCAGGGCGGTGCGGCGACAGAGACAGTCGAGCTCGAAGACGAGCCCGGTCTCCTCGGCGAGCTGGAAGAGTCGGTTCGGCGCGTGGAGCTCACTCTTCCAGGGACCCCGGACCAGGGCCTCGTGACCGAGGATCTCGCGCGTCGTGATGTTGACGATGGGCTCGTAGAGGATCGCCACGTCTTCGGCGAGCACGAGGTCCTGGAAGACCTTGTGCCGTTCAGCTGGGCGTCCCGTCGCGCGTGTTCGAAGGCTTCGAGGATCTGCCGCTCCGGACCGAGCCCGGGATTGTGGAAGACCGTGGCATGGCCGATCGGGAGGTGCGGTGCGTCGCGGTCGTAGGGGTAGACGATCTTCTGGCCGTTGGCGGCGATGTGCTCGATGAGCCGTCGCGTCAGCTCCGGTAGCCGCTCGCGATAGAAACGGTCGTCGGAGCGCGGACGCAGGAAGAAGATCGCGAGCTCGTCCGGGCTCGAGGAGCCGCCCACGAGGAGGTCGTGCTCGGCCAGATCCTGTCGGCACGCCTCTCGGACCAGCTTGCGCAGCATGTCGGCGGCCTTGCGATGCGCCTGGACGCCGTAGCTGCGCTCGATCCGCTCGAGCGGCGCACCGTCGATCAGGATCACGCCCATCGCGCCGTCCCGCGCGAGCGCGGTCCCCACCTTTTCGATGCACTCGTTGTAGTGCACCGGCTCGTCGGGCGTCTCGTCGGCTTCGGCTGCGATTTCGACCGTCACGAAGTGCCCATCGGAGCCCCGGCACCGGGGTTTGAGGGGAATTCTCCGCTAGGCGGAACCGCTGACCCGATGGACGAGAAAGCTGCCGGTCAATCGCCGCTGCGCGTGGCGAGCAGCCGTCCAGTGAGCGAATCGGCGGCGCTCGCGACCACGTCCGGCGGCCCTTCCGCGACCAGCCGGCCCCCCATCGGGCCCCCACCGGGACCCAGGTCGATCACCCAGTCGGAGGCGGCGATCACGTCGAGATCGTGCTCCACGAGCAGGACGCTGGCGCCTGCCTCCACCACTTCGTCGAGACAGTCGAGCAGGATCGCGATGTCGGTCGGATGGAGCCCCGTCGTGGGCTCGTCGAAGACGTAGAGGGCGCCGTCCGCGCCCTCGACGAGGGCCTGGCCCAGCCGCAGGCGCTGGTGCTCGCCGCCGGAGAGCGTCGACAGGGGCTGACCGAGCTGCAGGTAGCCGAGCCCGACGCGCACGAGGGGCTCCAGTCGCCCGGCAATCTTCGCGTCCCTCTCGAAGATCGCGCAGACCTCTTCGAGCGACATTTCGAGCACGTCGAGGATCGTGCGGCCGTCGAGCTGGATGTCGAGCACGTCCCGCCGATAGCGCTTGCCGCCACACGCGTCGCAGGGCACGCGCAGGTCGTCGAGGAACTGCATGTCGATCACGACTTCTCCTGCGCCCTCGCACTCGTCGCAGCGTCCCCCGGCCACGTTGAACGAAAACGTACCCGCCGTGAAGCCGCGTGCCTTGGCGGCCCGGGTCGCAGCGAATTTCTGGCGGATGCCGTCGAAGGCCTTGGTGACCGTCGCCGGGTTCGAGCGCGCGCTGCGGGTCGCGGGCGCCTGGTCGACGACGACGACGCGGTCGATGCGTTCGCCGCCTTTGATCGTCGCGGGCACGCGCCGCGAGGGATCGAGGCTCTCGTGGGCCTCGAGCCCGGGCACGAGCACCTCGTGCAGGAGCGTCGACTTGCCTGCGCCCGAGACGCCGGTGATCGAGACGAGCGCACGCAACGGGATCTCGACCGACAGGCCGCGCAGGTTGTGCACCGTCGCGTCTTCGATCGAGAGTCGCGGCGCGCGGGCGAGGTCCCGCTTCGTGCGCCGTCGCGGGCCGACCTCGCCCCGGAGCGCGGCGCCCGTCTTCGAGTCCGGCAGGTCGCGAATCGACTCTACGGAACCGGCCGCGACGATCTCGCCGCCCTTTCGCCCGGCGCCCGGACCGAGGTCGATCAGATGGTCCGCCGCCCGGATCACGTCGAGGGCATGCTCGACCACGACGACCGTGTTGCCCTGATCGCGAATCGCCTCGAGCACCCGCAGGAGGCGATCGAGATCCGCGGCGTGCAGGCCGATCGAGGGTTCGTCGAGGACGTAGAGCGAAGCGGTCAGGCTCCCGCCGAGGGCGGTAGCGAGCTGGATGCGCTGGGCCTCGCCGCCCGAGAGGGTGCGCACCATCCGGTCGAGATGGAGATAGCCGAGACCGACCGCGTGGATCGTGCGCAGCCGCGTCCGGATCAGCTCGAGGAGCCGCGCGGCGGACTCGCCCCCGACGCCGCGTTCCGCGAGGTCGTCCGCCCAGCCGAGCACGTCGGCGAGGGTGGCGCGCCCGAGGTCCGCGATCGTCCGGTTCTCGATCCAGACCGATCGCGCCTCTTCCGACAACCGCGTCGCATCGCAATCCGGACACGGGTCGTAGCGGCGGTGCCGAGCGAGCATGACCCGCGCCTGCACGCGATAGCGGCGGCCCTCGAGCCAGTCGAAGAAGGCGCGGACGCCGCCCCAGATCTCTTCGTCGCCTTCGAAGACCCACTCCTGGTCGTCCTCGGAGAGCTCGCCGAACGGCACGTCGGTGTCGACGCCGAGCTCGGCGCAGGCGACCAGCAGGCGCCGCTTCAGGTGGCGCGAGGTCTTCGTCGCGAAGGGCGCGATCGCGTCGTCCTCGAGACTCCTCGACGGATCGGGGACGACCTTGTCCCAGTCTATTTCGGCCGTGCGCCCGAAGCCCTCACACGTCTCGCAGGCGCCGAGGGGGTTGTTGAACGAGAAGAGGCCCGGCGTCGGCTCGAAGAAGCGTCGACCACATCCGTCGCAGACGCGGCCCTCCCGGTGGACGCGCCGCCCGCCGCCCGCCCCGGCCTGTCGCACCTCGATCTCTCCACCGCCCCGCGCGAAGCCCTCCGCGACCGCCTCGACGAGGCGCGTCCGCTCCTCGTCCTCGCCCCGCAGCGCCATGCGATCGATCAGCAGCCACCACGGCGCCTGCTTCGAGGGCTTTCGGCGCGGCGTCGTCTCGAGGAGATCGATCACCTCGTTGTCGTCGGAGAGCAGGCGCGCATGTCCGTCGCGGACGAGCGTGTCCCGCACGGCCGCGGCCCGGCCCTCGCCGCTCCGAACGGGCGCGGCGATGAAGAGGCGTTCCCCGGCGTGGTCCTGCGCGATCCGATCGGCGGTCGCCAGCACGCCGCCCGCGTCGACCGGCGCCTTGCACTCGGCGCAGCGGGTCTCCCCGATCCGCGCGAAGAGCAGACGCAGATGATCGAGCACCTCGGTCGCGCTGCCGACGGTCGAGCGCGATCCGGTCACGCCGTTGCGCTGCTCGATCGCGATCGCCGGCGGAAGGTTCGAGATCGAGTCGACCTCCGGGCGCGCCAGACGCTCGAGGAATTGACGCGCATAGGCGGAAAGCGAAGTGACATAACGCCGCTGACCCTCGGCGTAGAGCGTGTCGAACGCGAGGGTCGACTTGCCCGAGCCCGAGGGACCGGTGATCACCGTGAGCCGGCCGAGGGGGATCGTGCAATCGACGCCGCGGAGATTGTGCGAGCGCGCGTTGCGGATCCGGATCTCCCGCTGGGCGGTGTCCTCGCGATCGGGCCGGGAGGCGGTCATCGTTCGATTCAGTTGCCGACCGTCGCCAGTCGCTTCGCGGTCTCCGCGTCGCGCTCCCGACCCGCTGCGCTCGCCGCCTCGGCCAGGCGCGTCCAGCCCTCCGGGCCGGGATCCGTCCCGAGGGCCCCGGCCGCGGCCCGGAACAGGAAGACGTCGCCCGACGAGAGCGCCCCGGATTGGATCGACTCGAGCAGGTCGGTCGCGTCGGCGCGCGCGAGGAAGTCGATCGCTTCGAGCTCGCGGTCCGCCGCGAGGTACGCCTCGCCGAGATCGCGCGCCTTGGCTGCGTCGAGCTTTCCTTCGAGCAGGTGTCGACGCGCCAGGGGGTCGGGCAGCTTCACGTTCGCCAAGATCTTCTCCGATTCAGTAGCGCGCGACGGACGGGTCGACGGTCAGCGACCAGGCTTCGATCCCGCCGTCGAGGTTCTCGGCGCCGGCGAAGCCCCGCTCGAGCAGCAGCTTGACCGCCTTCTCGCTGCGTCCGCCGTGATGGCAGTGCACGACGATGGGCTGGTCCTTCATCGGGATCAGCTCACCGATCCGCGCCTCGAGCTCGTCGAGGGGAATCCACTCGGCGCCTTCGATGATCGCGGTCTCGCGTTCGTCCGCGCGGCGCACGTCGAGCAGGAAGGGATCCTCGCCGGCGGCACGCCGCGCCGCGAACGCGCTCGCCGACGTCTGCACGAGCTCGTGTTCGGCCGTGCCCTCTCGCGCCGGCATGCCGCAGAACCCCTCGTAGTCGATCAGCTCCTTGATCGACGGCGCCTCGCCGCAGAGCGGGCAACCCGGATCCTTGTGCATCTTGAACTCGCGCCAGGCCATCTCGAGCGCGTCGTAGTGAAGCAGTCGTCCGATCAGCGGCTCCCCGAGCCCCGTCAGCAGCTTGACCGTCTCCGTCGCCTGCACGAGCGCCACGGTCCCGGGCAGGATGCCCAGCACGCCGCCCTCCGCGCACGAAGGCACCGCACCCGGCGGCGGCGGCTCCGGGTACAGGCAGCGATAACACGGTCCGCGCTTCGCATCGAAGACGCTGGCCTGTCCCTCGAAGCGGAAGATCGAGCCGTGGACGTTCGGCTTGCCGAGCAGGACGCAGGCGTCGTTCGTCAGGTAGCGGGTCGGGAAGTTGTCGGTCCCGTCGATGATCACGTCGTAGTCGGCGAAGAGCTCGAGGGCGTTGCTCGAATCGAGCCGCGTCTGCACGCCTTCGATCTTCACGTCGGGATTGAGCCCGGTCAGCCGTTCTTCGGCGACCTCGACCTTCGGTCGGCCGACGTCGTGGGTCGAGTAGAGGATCTGTCGCTGCAGGTTCGACGCGCTCACGACGTCGTCGTCGATCAGCCCGATCCGTCCGACGCCCGCGGCGGCGAGATACTGCGCGGTCGGACAACCCAGTCCACCGGCGCCGATCAGCAGGACGGCGCTGTCGAGGAGCTTCTGCTGACCTTCGAGGCCGAGCTCCGGGAGCGTCAGGTGCCTGCGATAGCGATCGAATTGATCGGGTCGCAGCGGCGTCTCGGCGTTGGACATGATGGCGTCTCCGAAGGGCGCAGGACGGATGGTGCCGGAGGCGGGAATCGAACCCGCACGATCTTGCGATCGGGGGATTTTGAGTCCCCTGCGTCTACCAATTCCGCCACTCCGGCAGCGGGCGGGCAGCATACCATGCGCCCGCAACTCCCCGCCGCAGGGGCGCTTTCGAGACCGCGTTGCCGCTCGATTGCCGGCTTGGGAGCGCTTTGACAGGGAGACCCTCTGCGGTAGGATCCGCCTCCCGTTGGGGCCGTAGCTCAGTTGGGAGAGTGCTTGAATGGCATTCAAGAGGTCGCGGGTTCGATTCCCGCCGGCTCCACCATTTTCCTTCCGATCGCTTCTAGCGATCGGAACCGTCGCACCCAAAACGACTTTCGAGCAGTGTCGATCGCATTGCCCCTAGTCGCGAACGCAGTGGGTGCTCGACCGTAACGGCGCGCGTTGGGGTTCGCGCGCGTCGACCGGTCGAACGAGACGCGCGTCGCGCGCCTCGCGTGGGTGACTACTGAAGGACGAAGGTCCGGAAGATGTAGTCGTCCATGGTGGGGTCGAGGGCGTAGCCGCCGCCGGTGTCTTCGGCGCCGCTGCCGCCGGCGTAGGGATCGCCGAGGGCGCCGCTGATGCCGAGGACGAAGGCGATGGGGTTCACGTCCGTCGAGGTGGCGCGACTGACGAACTCGACGACGATCGCGTAGGTCTCGCCCGTCAGGACGTCGCGGCCGGGGTCGGCGCCGACGTCGTACATCGAAAAGGTTTCGACGAGGGTCGCGGGGAGCGTGCTCGTGTCGACGTCGATGGGCGTGATGATCGAGCTCGCGATGCTCGGGTTCGGCAGGCCGCCGATCAGCGGGCGCACGGAGATCCGGATCGTGCCCGAATCGGCCGAGTTGCCCTGGGTGATGACGACCCAGAAGCGCTCGAACTTGCCGTCGTTCAACACGGTGAAGGTCTGGGCGATCCCGGTCGTGGCCTCGTTGACGCCGCCGAAGGCGTCGGAAGCGGCCACCGGGTCGAACTCGGCGTCGACGATGACCACCGCACCCTCGGTGTCGCCGCAGCCCCCGCTCGACAGAGCGGACAGAACCAGCGCGACGAGAATCATGCGGCGAGACTTGGTGAACACGGCGATCTCCCGGGCGAATGCATGCCCTCAGCGCTTTCATCGGGAAATCGGGTAGATAGCTTGAGTCGATGCGCGCGGATTGCGACCGGATGAGCCGCCGCGCGGAGGAAACGACCCCAGATCCGGGGTTTACGGGCGTCGCGCGACGCCACCGGCGCCTCGTTCGCCGAGGGGGTCCGGCCTCGCCGGCGAGTTCCCGCCCCCGCCCGCGCGATCTAGACTCGCCCGGCGAGCCGGAATCGGTGAGGGAGGATGGATGGGCGAGGAAGCAAGGCCGCTACGGGTCGAGACCGAAGGCGGCATCGCCCGGGTGATCGTCGACCACCCGCCGATGAACCTGCTCGGCGCGCCACTCATGGGCGCGTTCTTCGAGCTGGTCGAACGGTTCGAGAAGGACGAGGGCAAGCGCGTCATCGTCCTGTCGAGTGCCGACCCCGACTTCTTCATCGCCCATGGTGACGTCGAGACGATCGTCGCGGTCCCGAACGACCCGGTCCCGCTCGCGACCGAGCTGCCCTTCACGCATCAGCTCCTCGAGCGCTGGCGCCGACTGCCGCAGGTCACGATCGCGCAGATCGAGGGCTTCGCGCGCGGCGGCGGGAGCGAGGTCACCCTCGCCTGCGACATGCGCTTTGGCGCGGCCGGACGCGCGGTCTTCGGCCAGCCCGAGACCGCCCTCGGCATCCTGCCCGGCGCCGGCGGGACGGCGCGGCTGACGCGTCTCGTCGGCCGGGCGCGCGCCGCGGAAATCATTCTCGGCGGCGACGACTTCACAGCGGAAGAAGCCGAGCACTACGGCTGGATCAACCGAGCGCTGCCCGCGGACGAGATCAGCCCCTTCGTCGACCGACTCGCGCATCGGATCGCGAGCTATCCCGCGCATACGCTCCGCGAGACCAAGCGGGTGATCCATACGATCGCCGACGCCGAAGTCGAGCGGGATCTGCTGCTCGAACAGCAGACCTTCGATGCGTTGATGACGGATCCACGGGCCGAGCGGACTCCTCGCATGCAGCGCTTCCTGGACCGCGGGGTCCAGACGCGCGACGGTGAGCGTGGGCTCGCCGAAGCCTGCACCACCCTCGGCAAGGACTGATCGCGCGCCGCGCGATCCAAACGGAGGCGACATCCATGGCCCGATCAGAAGCCTACGACCAACACCCGCAGCACACGCTGACCTTCGACGACGCGCCGGCTGCCGTGCGCGTTCGCGTCGGGGGAGTCGTCGTCGCCGAGACGAAGCGCGGCCTGCTCCTCCGCGAGGGCAAGTACCCGCCGACGGTCTACGTGCCGCGCGCGGACGTCGAGATGTCGCTGCTCTCTCGTGTCACGCACTCGACTCACTGCCCGTTCAAGGGCGATGCCAGCTACTACGACTTCACGGGCGACGGCCCGGTGGTCGGACAGCTCGCGTGGAGCTACGAAGATCCCTTCGACCAGATGGAAGCGATTCGCGACCATCTGTCCTTCTATACGGACCGCGCCGAGATCGAGCCGCTCGACGGCTGAACGCGCGAGCAGGGAGCACGATGATGGAAACGTTGGACGGAAAGGTCGCGCTGGTCACCGGCGCCGGACAAGGCGTCGGCCAGGGCATCGCCTTCGCGCTCGCCGCGGAAGGCGCCGCGATCGCGGTCAGCGGTCGCACGGCGTCGAAGCTCGACGACACGGTCAAGAAGATCGAGGAGCGCGGCGGCCGGGCAGCCCCCTTCACCTGCAACGTGAAGGACGAAGCCTCCCTCGGCAGGATGGTCGACGACGTCGTCGGGGCGTTCGGCACGATCGACATCCTGGTGAACAACGCCCAGGAGGTCCCGCTCGGCCCCCTCACCCACGTGAGCGACGAAGCGTTCACCGCGGGTTGGGAGTCCGGCCCCCTCGCGACGTTCCGCCTGATGAAGCTCTGCCATCCGCACCTCAAGGGCGGCGGCTCGATCGTGAATCTGGGAACCGCCGCCGCGAAGCGCTGGGACATGGCGAACTACGGCTGCTATGCGGCGGTCAAGGAAGGCATCCGGAGCCTCACCCGCGCGGCGGCCTGCGAGTGGGGCGTCGACGGGATCCGCACGAACGTGATCCTGCCCCACGCCAAGAGCCCCGGCCTCGTCGGCTGGATCGAGAGCAATCCCGATGAGGCCGAGGAATTCTTCTCGACGATCCCGATGCGCCGCGTCGGGGAATGCGAGGAGGACATCGGACGCTTCGTCGCCTCGCTCTGCAGCGACGCGTCGGCGTACGTCAACGGTCAGTCGATCGCCCTCGACGGCGGGCAGGCCTACCTGGGTTAGTCGGGGCCCTCAGGCCTTCTCGCGCTCGCGATCGCCGTGCCAGTCGATCGACGCCTGCTGGATCTGGATGAAGAGGCCCTCCGCTTCGGTCAGCACGACGTCGGGGGCGCCCTCGACGGTGCACTCGCCGCGGACGAGCACCTTGCGGGCGTCGATCCGTTCGACCCATGCGGTGTAGACGAGGGGTTCGTGGAGTGGCGTCGGCTTGCGGTAGCGGATCGTCAGGCTCGCGGTCGGTCCACCCGTCTGCCGGACCGCATTCGCGGCGGCGAGGACCTCGTCCCAGAGGCCCGAGATCACCCCGCCGTGCGCCAGGCCCACGGCGCCTTCGGCGGTCTCGTTGAGGACGACGCGACCGACGGCGCGATCCCCCTCCTGTGTGATCGAAAGTCCGTACGACGCCGGGTTGAGGCGTCCCATGATCGGGCTGAAGGGCAGATAATCGAGGGACGCGCCGCCTTCATGATCGCGCCAGGCGTTCTCGACGAGTCCGACCCGCTTTCCCTTCGCGTGTGAAGCGAGGGTCTCGGCCAGCCGCTCCGCCTGGTCCGCGAGTGCGCCGATGTCCGCACCTTCCGAGTCGAGCTCGACACACGCCTCGACCTGTCGCCGGACCGCCCGCGCGAGCCGTGCCCATTCCGGGTGGTCCCCAAACGAGAACGAGTCCGTCCGCTTCTCCGCCCGCTGCAATCGAATCGCTTCGCCACCCGCCAAACCGAGCTCCGATCTCCGAACACAACGAGGGCGCCCGACTCCCGTCGCGCGCCCTCGCCGCAATCCTCGAAGCGACCGCCGCAAAGCCCCAAGCCAGCTAGCGGCCCCTTGCTGTCATCGAGGCCAAAGGCCTCGAAAGCAAAAGCTAGCCCTCGATCCGGATCGCCTGCCGCGGGCAGAGCCGCTCGGCGTCCTGCATCTTGGCGCGGAGATCGTCGGGAATCTCCTCCATCAGCACCGTCAGCGTGTCGTCTTCCTCCACGCGAAACACTTCGGGACAGGCCTCCATGCACAGCGCGTTCGCCTCGCAGAGGTCGTAGTCCACAACAGCCTTCATGGTTCTCTCCTGGGTCGGCCCTCCGAGGACCCACCCGCATTCGAATTCAGACGTCACGCTCCCCACGGCCGCCGGATCTCCGGGGCTCGTCGGAAGCCGTTCGAATCTACCCCATTCATTCCGCGCATTTCCAGCCCTCTCCTGCGCGCGGATCGGCGCAGGTCGCGCGTTGCCAAGCCCCCCGCCAACGGGCATGCTCGGGCCGCTAGAACACGTTTCAGCGCGCTGCGGAAGCGACCGCCCGAGGAGAGGCATGCAGGAGCTCGCCGGAAAGAACGCCGTCGTCGTGGGCGGCGGTCACGGGATCGGCCGCGGGATCGCCCTCGCCCTCGCGCAGGAGGGGATGGACGTCGCGGTCCTGGACATCGAGCTCGACGCGGCCGAGGCGGTCGCCGAGGAGCTCCGCAAGTTCGACGTCCGCGCCGTCGGTCTCCGCGCCGACGTCACCAACGCGGACTACCTGAATGCCGCGGCGCGGGACGTGACCGCCGCCCTCGGACCGGTCCATGTGCTCTCGAACAACGCCGGCGTCGTGATTCCGCAGGGTCCGACCACCGAGAAGCGCGACGCCGATTGGCGCTTCGTCTTCGAGGTGAACCTCTTCGGCATCGTGAACTGCGTGCAGGCGTTCCTGCCCCAGATGCGCGTGCACGGTCAGGGAGGCCACATCGTGAACACGTCCTCGGCCGCCGGGCTCATCGCCATTCACGATCTCGAGGTCGGCGTGTACACCGCGTCCAAGTACGCTTGCAACGCCTACTCGGAGATCCTGCGAGGCGAGCTCGCCGCCGAAGGGATAGGAGTCTCGGTGCTCTGTCCGGGACTGATCGCCACGGATCTCTCACAGACCTCCGCCCGCAACCGCCCGGACCGCTTCGGCGGTCCGACGGCCGAACCGCCGCCCATGACCGAAGACCTCCAGGCTCAGGCGATGGCGCCCGAGGACGTCGGCCCGATCGTCGTACGCGGGATCAAGGCGAATCGCGGGACGATCCTGACCCACCCGGAGATGGTCGTGCCGATGACGGAAGCGCGCTTCGCGGCGATCAAGGCCGACGGCGAAGCCGAGGCCGCCGAGCGGTGACATCCTCCCCCGGCAAAGCCGGGGGCATCCAGGTGACCCGCTCAAAGCG
>CAZAUR010000024.1:0-91706 GCA_964488255.1 uncultured Spirochaetaceae bacterium
TCGAAAGTCCCCGACGGGGCGGTCGGCAAGTGTTAAACGCTTGTTCGAGGGCTAGCGGGCGGGCATGTCGATGACGTGCACGTCCGTCTGCGGGAACGGGATGTTGCAGCCGCCCGCTTCGAGCTCTTCCTTGAGCTTGCGGGTGAGGTCCCAGCGGAGGCCCCAGTAGTCGCCGGCGGCGCACCAGGGGCGGACGACGAGGTTGACCGAGGAGTCGGCCAGCTCGGCGACCGCGACGGTGGGCGCGGGGTCCGACAGGGTCCGCTCGTCGCTGGTGATGACGCGCTCGATGATCGAGATCGCGTTGCCGATGTCGTCGCCGTAGCCGATGCCCATGACGAGGTCGATTCGGCGCGTGTCGTTGTAGGAGAAGTTCTTCACCGTGTCGCCGTAGACGGCGGCGTTCGGGATCACGATCCGGACGTTGTCGCCGGTGTGCATGATCGTGTTGAAGATCGAGATCTCCTTGACCGTGCCCGCCTGTCCCGCGACCTCGACGAAGTCGCCGACGCGGATCGGGCGGAAGATCAGCAGCATCACGCCTGCGGCGAAATTCGAGAGCGTGCCCTGGAGCGCGAGTCCGACGGCCAGACCGGCGGCACCGAAGACAGCGATCAGGCTCGTCGTCTCGATCCCGAACAGGTTCAGGACCGCGATAAGGACGACGCCGATGATCACGTAGTAGAGCATGCTCGCGAAGAACGGGATCAGCGACGCGTCGGTCCCTGCCATCGTGAGGGCCTTCGTCATCTTCGACCGTGCCCAGCCTGCAATCATTCGGCCGATGATGAAGACGACGATCGCGCCGACCACACTCAGTCCGTATTCGATGATGAGGCCCCCGGCGGTCTCGGCCAGGCCGGTGATCATGTCGCTCGCTTCGTTCGGATCCATTTCAATGCTCTCCTGGAGGGTTCGGCGAGGGTGCTCTCGCGCGCCCACCGATTGAATGCGGATCAGTACGTTAACCGTCACAACGATTCGCAAAAGTGATTTCGATGACTGGGCGTGGTCTTCCTTCCGATGGTGGACCGAAGCCCAAGCATCCGAAACGAAAACCGAGCAGAATTGGAGTCTTACCCCCTCAATCCTCAGGTCGACTCTGCGACGGATCGGCGACCGACGTCGCCGTCGCGCTAGTCGGCGGTCAGCTCGAGGAGCGCGCTGACAGCACCCTGCTCGGCGACGGGACCGACCTCGACGTCGACCAGGAAGAGCCGGTCCGGGGAGATCTTCGCGGAGGCCAGGAGCGCCGCCTGGATCGCGGCTGCGCGCGAGCGCGCGAGGCTCCGCCAGTCCGACTCGGCCAGCTCGACGTCCGCCGCCAGTGAAGCGAGCGCAGCCTCGGCCACGACCCGGTCGCGCTCGGGTCCGCGCGGCGGGAGCCTCTCCGCCGGGACGAGATCTCGCGCCCGCATTCCGAGTCGCTCGCGCGCGAGACGGTCGAGGCCGGCCTGGCGATCGTCTTCGGACAGCACGACGGCGTCCGGATCTCCGACGGCTTCGCGTTCCCGCGCCGACGCACGTTCGTAGACGGCGAGACGCAGGGCCCCTTCGATCTTCTCTCGCCGGAGTCCAGCCGCTTCCGCCTCCGGGTCGGCGCGACCGCGGATCTCGAGGTGGAGCGCGGGCCGGTCGACGAGGATCGGAATCAAGCTCGCGAGCTCGCCACCCTCGACCTCCGAGATCCGCTCGGAGCCCGCGGTGAACGCGACCTGCGCGAGATCGTCGCCGGATGCGCCCACCAGGCCGGCGACCGCCGCGAAAGGCGACGTCGCGACCTTCGTCACCACGTTCACGAGCGCCTTGCCGAGCAGTCCCATGACCGAGAACGCGGGGTCGTCGATGTCGCCTTCGATGGGCAGGGGAATCTCGATGTTGCCCTCGGTGTCGCGCATGACGGCAACCGCGAGCCCGACCGGCAGCGACGTCGCGTCCTCGCTCTCGACGCGTCCGCCGAACTCGAACTGATCGAGGAGCACGTTGTTCGACGCCTCGAGGTGTCGCGCGTTCAGCTTGTACTCGAGCTCGAGGTCGAGTTTGCCGCGATCGATGGAGTAGCCGACGAAGCGCCCCGAATAGGGCGTGAACGCGGGCATCGAAACGCCGTCCACGCGGATCATGACGTCGGTATAGGCATCGCCGGAGAGCGGGTTGATCTGTCCCGCGACCCGCAGCGGCGCGACGTCGTCGACCCTTCCGTCGAGGGAGACCTTCGCGCGCGCGACGTCTTCGGTGGAGAGCCCCTCGATCGTTCCGGTCAGCGCGTCGAGGGAGATCTCGAAGTGGGGGTCCTGCGAGAGGTCGTAGAAGTCCGCGCCAACGTCATCGAGGATGATCTTCGCGATCTCGAGCAGCGGCCCGGGCCCGCTCGAGGGCGGCGCGTCGGCCCCTTCGACCGGCACGTCCTCCGTCGAGCCCGGCTCGCCGCCGAAGATCGCGTCGAGGTTCGTCCCGCCATCGGCTCCGACGACGACGTGCGCCAGCGCGCCGGCGAGGCCGATCTCCCCGATCCGGATCCGGTCGGCCGGCTCCCCGGCAGCGCTCGCGGAGGTGTGGCCGGAGGTGTAGTCGATGCCTTCGATCCGCAGGCTGCCCCACTCGACGAAGGCCTTTTCGAGGCGTCGGTCGATGGTCAAAAGATCGTCGAGCTGGACACGACCCTTCGCAGCGATCGCCGGGGCACCGCCGGCATCGCGATAGTCGACGTCGAGCCTCGCGGAGAGCGAGGCGCTCGGGACGTCGAGCTTCGCGACGTCGTCCAGGTAGGGCTGGTAGACGCCGAGACGGAGGCCCTCGACGGCGATTGCGAGCCGGGTGGTCAACGGCTCGAGGGTGAGCGGACCGGCGATCGACAAACGGCCGGCTTCGCCGACACCGCTCGTGAGCTCCACCCCGAGCTCCGTTCCGGGTGCGCTGTCGTAGCCGGTGAGGGTGAGGTCGACGGGGGCGATCACGAGGTCGACCGGGCGAGCCGGGCTGCGGTCCTGGATCGCGATGTCGAGCTCGCGAAGCGCGACCATCGCGACGCGGATCGCCGGACTGCGCGACGGCGTGGCGTCGGCGTCGGATCCGGTGGCGTCCTCTTCACTCGGCTCGGCCGCGTCGCTCTCCGTCGTTGCGTCCTCCACCGGCGTGAACAGGCGCGCAAGATGCACCTCCCCGTCCTCGGCGATGTGAGAGCGAACCCGTGCTCGATCGAGCTCGATGGCCGCGACGTCGACCGAGGCGAGCCCCTCCGCATCGACCCGGGCTTCGACACCCGACACGCTGAACGACGGCACCTTCACGACCGGCTCTTCGAGCGCCGGATCGTGAACGGCGACGTCCCGCAATCCGACGCGCGCTTCATGCACCGCGAGGGAGAGTCCGTCGCTCAGGTCGAGCACGTAGCGCGCCCCGGCGTCGAGTTCGCCTTCCGCGATCTCGAAGGCCAGGCGATCGGAGAGGAAGTCCCAGGGCAGCCTCAGGTCGAAGCGCTCGAGGGCGAGCTCGCCTTCGGAATGGATCGGGTCGAGCCCGAGCGTGCCCCGCCATCGGAGGTGGGTCTCGTTGCCGATCCGTACGTCGAGGGAATACGGCGACGTCCCGCCGGCGCGCGTCGTGAAGCCCTGCACCTCGAGGTCGAGCGGCGCGACCGCGACGTCGAACGCCGGGCGCTGGGAGCGATCCTCGAATCGGACATCGCCCCGCTCGATCCGGATCGAATCCACGTCGACCACGAGGAGCCCCGAGTCCTCCGGGTCGCCTTCGACTTCGGCTGCGGGCGCGGGCGCGTCTTCGGGCGCAGCCGGATCGGGCTCCGGGACGAAGGCGAGAAAGTTGAGCCGACCGCGCTCGTCGATCACCGCCGAGATCCTGGGCGCGACGAGCACGACCTCTTCGAGGGCGAGATTCGCGATCAGCAAATCGAGGACCGACGCGTCGATCGCCAGGGTGTCGAAGGCGACGGCATCGCCCTCCCCCGACGGATCGGCGAGTGCGAACCCCGCGACCTCGAGACGCCAGCCGAACGGGTCGAAGGACACGGCCTCGACGACCGGGCGCGTCCCGGTCTGCGCTTCGATCGCTTCGACCAGCTGAGACTCGACGATCGTGGGCACCACGAAGTAGCCGGCGAGCACGTAGACGACGAAGGTCGTCGCCGCCGCGATCGCCAGGCGCCGCGGCGTGATCGTTTCGCGAAGGCGACTGCCGGGCGAAGTCGACGAGGGGCGCGCAGTAGTTTCCGGCTCGGGCATCGATCGGCCTTCGGGGGAACGCGTGGCGGCGGCGGACGCACGCGGGTGGGAAATGGGGACCCGCGACGGGAGCGGCCAGGCCGCGCGCGGGCGCGACAGGATACCGGAGGCGTCGCGAACGGGGGAGAGTCATCGGGCCCCGGAACGCGGAACACACTTGCTATTCTCCGCGCGGCCGAACGGTCGAGCGGCCCTCACTCCGGATCCTTCACGCGAGCGGCAACGCATGAGCAACGACAGCGCAGATCGCACCCCCGCGAGCGGCGAAGTGTCCCACGGCTTCGCAAATGCGGAGCACATGGCGTTCGTCGCCGCCCGGACGGAGCCGGCGCAAGCCGCCGTCGCCCGGCTCGAAGCGCTCCACCAGACGAAGCCCGCGACCGACGCCGACGTGATCGTCGCCCTCGGCGGAGACGGGTTCATGCTCCAGACGATCCACCGCTTCATGGCGCAGGGCACGCCCATCTACGGCATGAATCGTGGCTCCGTCGGCTTCTTGATGAACCCGTTTACGACAGACGATCTGCTTGGACGGGTCCGGCGGGCGGAGTGCGCGCGACTCCATCCGCTGCGCATGGTCGCCCACCTCGACAGCGGCGCGAAGGTCGAGTTGCAGGCGATGAACGAGGTCTCGATCTTCCGCCAGACGCGTCAGGCCGCGAAGCTGCGGGTCTTCGTCGACGGCGTGATCCGGCTCGAGGAGATGATCTGCGACGGCGTGCTCGTCGCGACGCCGGCGGGCAGCACCGCCTACAACCTCTCCGCCCACGGGCCGATCCTGCCCCTCGACGCCGGCGTCCTCGCGCTCACCCCGATCAGCGTGTTCCGGCCCCGGCGGTGGCGAGGCGCGCTGATCCCGCGCCCCTCGAAGGTGCGCATCGAGGTGCTCGAAGCCGAGAAGCGACCGGTGTCGGCCGTGGCGGACTCGACCGAAGTCCGAGAGGTGGTCGCGATCGAGATCTCGGAGGACCGGGACGTCGAGGTGCAGGTGCTCTTCGACGCCGGTCAGAGCCTCTCGGAACGCAATCTCGCGGAGCAGTTCTCGCTCTGATGCGCGCGTTCCCGCGTAAGGCCGCCCCCTCGGCATGAGCACGTTCCTGCTGCAGGCCTATCCGTGGATCAAGGCGCTCCACCTGATCGCGGTGATCTCGTGGATGGCGGGGTTGCTCTACCTGCCTCGGCTCTTCGTGAACCACTGCGGTACGGAAGTCGGGTCGGAGACGAGCGAGGTCTTCAAGGGCATGGAAGACCGGCTCGCCCGTTTGATCATGCGGCCGGCAATGGTCGCGAGTCTCGCCTTCGGCATCGCGATGATTCTGGTCCCGGGAACGCCGGGCTACCTGCCCCAGGCGGGCTACTGGCTCTGGCTCAAGCTCGGCTTCGTCGTCGCGCTCTTGTACATGCACTTCCTGCAGATGCGCTGGCGCGACGACTTCGCCGCGGACCGCAACCAGCGCGATCACCGCTTCTACCGCATCATGAACGAGGTCCCGACGCTCCTGATGGTCGGGATCGTGATCTGCGTGATCGTGAAGCCCTTCTGACCTCCCCTCTGACCTCTCCTCTGACCACCCGAACGGACGACTGGATCCCCCGATGAAGATCTTCGTGCTCGGCTCCGGTGCCGGCGGCGGCTTCCCGCAGTGGAATTGCAACTGCCCGAATTGCGCCGGCCTGCGCGCGGGGACCGTCGAGGCGAGCGCCCGCACGCAATCGTCGCTCGCGGTCTCGGACGGCGGGGACGACTGGCTGGTGGTGAACGCGTCTCCGGACCTGCGCGCGCAGCTCGAGATCTGCCCCGCCCTCCAGCCGGCCCGAGCCGTCCGCGACACGGCGATCGTCGCCGTGTTGATCGTCGACGCGCAGATCGACCACTCGACCGGGCTGATGACCCTGCGCGAACACACGAAGCGACTCCCGGTCTACTGCACCCCCAGCGTGCACAGCGACCTCACCACAGGCTACCCGCTGCTCACCGTGCTCGAGCATTTCTGCGGCGTCGATTGGCATCCGGTCGACGCGGTCGGGCGGAAGGCCTTCTCGATCCCGGAGCTTCCGACGATCGAGCTGCACCCGATTCCGATCCCCGGTGAAGCCCCGCCCTACTCCCCCCGACGCCACCGCCCCGCAGAAGACGACACGATCGCCGTCACCTTCGTCGACTCACCGTCGGGCAAGCGCGTCTTCTACGCGCCCGGCCTCGGCGGATGGACGGACGCGGTAGTCGCCGAAGCCGAGAGCGCCGACGTCGTGCTGATCGACGGTACCTTGTGGAAGGACGACGAGCTCGCGGATCGCGGCGCCGCCGACAAGACCGGCCAGGACATGGGGCACCTCGCCCAGTCGGGCGAAGGCGGGATGCTCGACCGGCTCGCCCCGCTCACGGCGCGCAAGATCCTGATCCACATCAACAACACGAACCCGATCCTCGACGAGCGCTCGCCCGAACGCGCGAAGCTCACGGCCGCCGGGATCGAAGTCGCCTACGACGGGATGGAGATCGAGGTCGGATGACGCAGGATGATCGCCCGCCGCAGTCTCGCGAGGAGTTCGAAGCGCGCCTCCGCGGCATGGAGCGCTTCTATCACATCCATCACCCCTTCCATCTCGCGATGAACGAGGGCGGGCTCGACGCCGACGCGGTCCGCGGCTGGGTCGCGAACCGCTTCTACTACCAGATCCAGATCCCGCGCAAGGACGCCGCGATCCTGTCCAACTGTCCGGACCAGCGCGTGCGTCGCGTCTGGATCCAACGCATCCTCGATCACGACGGGCTCGCGGAGGACGGCGACGACGCCGGGGGGATCGAAGCCTGGCTCCGACTCGGCGAAGCCGTCGGCCTCACGCGCGAGGAGATCGTCGACCAGCGACACGTCCTGCCGGGCGTTCGCTTCGCGGTCGACGCCTACGTGCGCTTCGCCCAGACGGCCCCGTGGCTCGAGGCCGCGGCGTCCTCGCTCACCGAGCTGTTCGCCCCGACGATCCACCAGAAGCGCCTCGAAAACTGGCCCACCCTCTATCCCTGGATCGACGAACGCGGCTACGACTACTTCCGACGCCGACTCGGCGAGGCGCGACGCGACGTCGAACACGGGCTGAAGCTCACCCTCGACGCCTTCACGACCCGCGCGGATCAGGACCGCGCCGTCGAGGTCCTCCAGTTCAAGCTCGACATTCTTTGGACGATGCTCGACGCGATGTGGATGGCGTACGTCGAGAAGCGACCGCCCTTCGCCGGATGTCCCACGTCGTGATGCCGCCCGGCTCGGGCCTAACCCGATGAGTCGCCGCGACCGCAATCCCGAGGCGCTCGTGCTCGACGACGGCGTGCTCCGCGATGGCCCCGTGTGCGAGATCGGCGGATCGCTCGCCGTCGAAGCGAAGGGCGGCGTCGTCGTCACGCCCTGGCGTGATCGTTTCCTCGCGGCCGAGGCCGCGGAGCTCGAGGCGGTCGCGGACGCGAGCGAGGTCGCGAACGCCGGTTACGCGCAGGTCGTGGTGCACCTGCAGAAGAGCCGCGCCGCGACGGCCCACGACCTCGCCGAGGCCTGGCGCATCCTCGCGCCCGGGGGCCAGCTCCTCTTCGCCGGCACCAACGCCGTCGGCGTGACGTCCGCCGTGAAGCGCCTCGCGAAGGAGCTCGACCAGTCGCCCATCGTGACCACGAATCGAGCGCGCGCTCGGGTCGTGCGCTTCAAGAAGGACGACGGCCAGGGCCCCGCCCGCGAGACGACCCCGGCGATCGAGGC
Source organism: uncultured Spirochaetaceae bacterium (assembly GCA_964488255.1). Classification (GTDB taxonomy): domain Bacteria; phylum Myxococcota_A; class UBA9160; order UBA9160; family UBA4427; genus UBA4427. Next base: position 7,991 of record CAZAUR010000024.1, read on the forward strand.
GACCTTCGAAGACATCGCGGGGGAAGCGCACGCGTTCGAGCTCGAGACCCGCCCGGGCGTGTTCAGCGCGAAGAAGGTCGACGCCGGGAGTCGGCTCCTGCTCGATGCCCTGGCAGGCTTCGTCGGTCACAAGCCGCCGAAGCGGATCATCGACCTCGGGTGCGGCACCGGCGTGCTCGGCCTGGCTGCGGCAACGCTCTACCCGGAAGCCGACTGCTTGCTCGTCGACGGAGACGCGCGCGCCGTCGCGTGTGCGCAGGCGAACGCGGCGCGTCTTGGCCTCGAAGAGCGCTGCCGTGTCGAGTGGTGGGACGCACGCGAAGAGCCGCTCGGCGATCGCTTCGATCTGGCCCTAGTGAATCCGCCTTTCCATCAGCACCGCACCGAAGTCGACCTCGGCCCCGCCCTCGCCCTCTTCCGTAGCCTCGGCACCTGGCTCGGACGGAACGGGCGCGCGCTCGTCGTCGCGAATCGCACCCTGCCCTACGAACAGGCCCTTGCGGAAGAAGGCAAGGTCGCGAGCGTCGATGCCGCGAAGGGCTACAAGCTGCTGTCGCTCGAGAGGAGTGCCCGCTCCGCCGGCGCGAGAGGACGCAGATCGCCCGCGGCGAGATCCGGTGGCAGCTCGAGATCGGCCACACGATCGCGGTGAAGCGCGGTCACCGTCGCACCGAGCGCGCGGAACATCCGCCTCACCTGGTGCGTGCGCCCCTCTCGTAAGACGAGGGTCGCCCGACCCTCGGCGTCGAGGCTGAGCTCCGCCGGGCGCGTCGGGCGGTCGTCCCCCGTCAGCACGATGCCTTCGCGCACCCTCGCGACCGCATCGCCGGGCAAGGCGCCCCGGTACTCGACGCGGTAACGCTTGCTGAGCTTCCGGGTCGGGTGCGTGAGGTGGTGGACGAAGTCGCCGTCGGTCGTCAGCACGAGCAACCCCGACGTCTCGCGATCGAGCCGTCCGGCGATCTTGAGCGCGCGCCTGCGGAGCCGCTCTTCGAGCAGGTCGAAGACGAGTGGCGCCTCTCGCTCGTCGTGGCTGCAGGTGTAGCCCGTCGGTTTGTGCAGGAGGAAATCGGCGCGAAGCACGGGCGATTCGACCACCTCCCCTTCGAGGACCACCCGTTCGTCGCCGATCCGGCGGATCGCGTCCCTGCAGACCTCGCCGTCGACCTCGACGACGCCTCGGCGGATCAGCGCCCGCGCCTCCTTGCGCGAGGCCAGACCGGCCCGGGAGAGGTACCCGTCGAGCCGCGGCCCCCGCTCCGCTCCGCCCTCGTCGTTCGGTTGCCCAGAAGTCATGCTTCTCCGAGTCTATCCGAAGCCCCCTGCTGGCTCGTGAAGCAGGCTGTGTGCGGCGGCCGAACCCCGGACGCCCCGAAACGCCTTTGAAAGCCGTGCGCGGGCGACTACACTGCGCGCCCGATTTCCAGGGGTTCGAGCGCAATGGGCATCCGGGTCTGCAAATTCGGCGGGAGCAGCGTGGCCGACGCCGGTCAGATGCGAAAGGTGCGCGCGATCGTCGACGCAGAGGACGAGCGCCGCTTCGTCGTGCCGTCCGCCCCCGGCAAGCGCAACGGCGACGACATCAAGATCACCGACCTGCTCTACCGCACGAGCGAGGCCGCGGCGGCGGGCGACTCGATCGCCCCGCTCTTCGATCAGATCGTGGAGCGCTACCGCAAGATCGTCGCGGACCTCGGGCTCGACTTCGATCTCGACCCGGCCCTGGCGGAGGTCCACGATCGGATCGCCGCTGGCGCCGGTCCGGACTACGCCGCCAGTCGCGGCGAGTTCCTGTCGGGCGTGATCCTGTCGAAGCTCCTCGACCGACCGCTGATCGACCCGGCGACGATGATCCGATTCGACGCGGACGGTCGCTTCCTCCCCGAGGACACACAGAAAGCCGTCGCCGATCGACTCGGCGGCGAAGCGTGCGGGATCGTGCCCGGCTTCTACGGCGCGCTGCCGGACGGCTCGATCAAGACCTTCTCGCGTGGCGGTAGCGACATCACCGGGGCGATCGTCTCGCGTGGCGTCGGCGCCTCGGTCTACGAGAACTGGACCGATGTCTCCGGCCTGCTCATGACCGACCCGCGGATCGTGGATTCGCCGCGCACGATCGACGAGCTCACCTATCGCGAGCTCCGGGAGCTCGCCTACATGGGCGCGACCGTCCTGCACGACGAGGCGATCTTTCCGGTCCGCGAAGTCGGCATCCCGGTCCACATCAAGAACACCAACGCGCCGGAAGACGCCGGCACGCGCATCACCCGCGGCGGCCTCGACCAGCCGCCCACGGGCACCATCACCGGCATCGCCGGCCGCAAGGACTTCACGATCATCGCCCTCGAGAAGACGCTGATGAACGCGGAGATCGGCTTCGGCCGACGACTGCTCGGCGTCCTCGAAGCCCACGACCTGTCCTGGGAGCACATCCCGAGCGGGATCGACACGCTGTCGATCGTGCTCAAGAGCGACGCGGTCGAGGGGCGGCTCGACGAAATCCTGGAAGAGATCGCGAGGGAGTGTGCGCCCGACACGATCGAGGTCAACGCGGGCATCGCGCTGATCGCGACCGTCGGGCGCGGTATGAGCCACGTTCCCGGCACCGCCGCCCGTCTCTTCGGCGCACTCGCCGAAGCGGGCCTCAACATCCGCATGATCGATCAGGGATCGAGCGAGCTGAACATCATCGTCGGCGTCGAGAACGGCGACTTCGAGAAGACGGTCCGCGTGATCTACGACGCGTTCGCAAGCGGGGCCGCGTGAGCGGAGCGGACGCGTCCGCTCCGCTTCCCTGGACCGCAGCGCCGCGGGTCCCGAGTCGATTGCCCTGGGCCGGGCCCGGCCTCGCCCTCCTGAACGAGCCGACCGCCTGGTTCCAGCGCCAGCGCGAGCGTCTCGGGGACACCTACGTCTTCGAGTCCTTCGGCTATCGCGTCTTCAACGTCTTCTCGCCGGAGGGCGTGAAGAACCTCTGGGCGCTGCCCGAGGCCGAAGCGAGCAAGGGCGTGGGCGACTTCGCGATGCTCTCGCACAAGGTTCCGGCGGAGCTCTTCGACGGGCGCCGGACCTTCCCCCACGGCCTCTTCGCGCGGGAGAACGTCGAGATCTACCTCGCGAACCTGCGCGACGCCGTCGATCTCGAGCTCGACGCCCTCGGCGGCGAAGGCGAGATCGAGGCCTTCGCGTTCACCCGCCGCCTCGCGCATCGCATGGGCCTGGCGTCCTGGGGCTCGCCCCTCGCGACCCGGCCGGAAAGACTCACGCCGCTCATCCGCGCCTTCGATGCCCTCGACAGCTCGGAGTCCTTCGTGCACCCCTCGAAGGGCTTTCTCACCTGGGCGACGGGCAAGCGGCGTGAGAAGGCGGCGCTCCGGGAGATCGAGACGATCTATCGCGAGATCCTCGCGGAGCGGGACGCGACCAAGGAGAGCGAACGCCGCGAGGGCTTCTTCGCGGACCTCTGCTCGAACTGGGAGGGAGAGCCAGAGGACGTCCGCGCCACCGGCATCGCCCGGGACGTCATGCTCGTGCACATGGGCAGCCAATCGAATCTCTTCGCCGCGATGGCCTGGACCCTCGTGCACCTGCTCGAGCGCCCGCGCCTCCTCGACGCGGTCCGCGACGGAGACGACGCGCTCCTCGAGCGCTGCGCCCACGAGTCGATCCGACTGCGACAGCGCTCGATCGTGCTGCGGCGGATCCTGAAGCCCTGCGTGATCGCGGACGAACACGCGGCCTATCAACTCGAGCCGGGGCTCTTCCTGGCGACGACGATGGTCGTGACCAACACGAGCGCCCTCGACGGCCTGGACGAGTTCGATCCCGACCACTTCCGCCACGGACCGCGCTTCGCGCGGGGCGGCGAGCTCGACGCGCGCGAGCTTGTCACGACCTTCGGCCACGGCGCGCACTACTGCCCGGCCGCGCGCTTCTCGATCTCGTCGATCGCGATCGCGACCCGCGCGTTGCTCGAGCGCTTCGAGCTCGGCCCGCGCTTCCGCGACCCGCAGCCCCGGCGACGTCAGATCGGTGGTGTGGCGCGCGCGGACCGGCCCTGCCGGATCGGATACACACGACGCGCCTAGCGCCGAACGGCGGCGGCCGTCGTCGCCAAGCGCGTGTGGTCGCCTGCGTGGTTCGCACGAACGCACGCGGCGGATCCCCCGACGTACGCGCCCGGTGAATCCACCATTCGGCAAGAACGCGTGAAAATGCGCCACGGATTCGCGTAGGTGCTGCGCAAGACCTGCCGATGGACGAGGCGAACCCGACGCGCGGATCGATCGATCGCGCGATTCGAGGAGAGCCCACCGTGAACCGACTCACCGGACTGCTGAACACGTCCGTCGGACAGAAGCACACCCTCGCCGCGAGCGGCCTCGCGCTGGTCGGCTTCCTGGTCGCCCATCTCGTCGGCAACCTGACGATCTTCCAGGGACGCGAGACCATGAATGCCTATGCGGATTGGCTGCAGGGCCACCCGCTGATCTGGGCGGCCCGCGCCGGCCTGCTCGGCATCTTCCTCGTGCACACGACCCTGGCCATCCGGCTCGCCTGGGACAACCACAAGTCCCGACCGATCGCCTACTCGCACCGGAGCTACCAGGACGCCCACGTCCTGTCCCGGTACATCGTGCTGACAGGCGTGCTCGTCCTCTCGTTCGTCGTCTACCACATCCTGCACTTCACCCTCGGCGTCGTGCAGCCGGAGCACGCCACCCTCCTCGACGCAGCCGGTCGACACGACGTCTACGGCATGGTGGTCCAGGGCTTCCGCGTCCCCGCCGTCGCGATCTCGTACGTCGTCGCGATGGGCGTGCTCGCGCTCCACCTCCTGCACGGCCTCGCAAGCCTGCTCCAGACCTTCGGCCTGAACCACGCCTCGTACTTCCCCGCCATGCGGGTGGGCGCGACGGTCACGGTCCTCATGATCGCCCTCGCCAACGCCTCGATCCCCGTCTCTGCGGCGATGGGTTGGATCGAGCCGTGAGCCAAAACCCCGCCCAAGGAGATTCCATGCTCGATGCCAGAGTCCCGAGCGGCCCCCTCGACACGAAGTGGGAGCGCCACCGATTCGACATGAAGCTGGTGAGCCCGGCGAACCGCCGGCGCTTCCGCGTGATCGTCGTCGGCTCCGGCCTGGCCGGCGCCTCCGCCGCCGCCTCCCTCGCGGAGATGGGCTACGAGGTCGACTGCTTCTGTTTCCAGGACAGCCCGCGCCGCGCCCATAGCATCGCGGCCCAGGGCGGCATCAACGCCGCGAAGAACTACCAGAACGACGGCGACAGCGTCCGGCGGCTCTTCTACGACACGATCAAGGGCGGCGACTTCCGCGCGCGCGAAGCGAACGTCCATCGCCTCGCCGAGGTCAGCAACCAGATCATCGATCAGTGCGCCGCCCAGGGCGTGCCCTTCGCGCGCGAATACGGTGGACTGCTCGACAACCGCTCCTTCGGCGGCGCCCAGGTCTCGCGCACATTCTACGCGCGCGGTCAGACCGGCCAGCAGCTCCTGCTCGGGGCCTACGGCGCCCTCTCCCGCCAGATCCACGCGGGTCGCGTCAAGATGCACACCCGCACGGAGATGCTCGAGCTCGTCCTGATCGACGGCCAGGCCCGCGGCATCGTGACCCGGCACCTCGTCTCCGGGCGGATCGGGCGCTGGGCTGCGGACGCCGTCGTCCTCGCGACCGGCGGCTACGGCAACATCTTCTACCTCTCGACGAACGCGATCGGCTGCAACGTGACGGCCGCCTACCGCGCGTACAAGAAGGGCGCCTTCTTCGCGAACCCCTGTTACACGCAGATCCATCCGACGTGCATCCCGGCCTCGGGCGAGCACCAATCGAAGCTGACGCTCATGTCCGAATCGCTCCGGAACGACGGGCGGATCTGGGTCCCGAAGGGCAAGGAAGACGAGCGCGCTCCGGGTGACGTCCCGGAAGACGATCGCGACTACTACCTCGAACGGAAATACCCCTCCTTCGGCAACCTCTCCCCGCGTGACATCTCGTCGCGCGCGGCGAAGGAGGTCTGTGACGAAGGACGCGGGGTCGGCCCGCTCGGTCGCGGGGTCTACCTGGACTTCGCCGACTCGATCGGCCGGCTCGGCGAGTCCACGATCCGTGCCCGGTACGGAAATCTCTTCGCGATGTACGAGAAGATCACCGGCGAGGATCCGTACAAGGTGCCGATGCGCATCTACCCGGCTTCCCACTACACGATGGGCGGGTTGTGGGTCGATTACAACCTGATGAGCACGATCCCCGGCCTGCACGTGATCGGTGAGGCGAACTTCTCCGACCACGGCGCGAACCGCCTCGGCGCGAGCGCCCTCATGCAGGGCCTCGCCGACGGGTACTTCATCCTGCCGGCGACGATCGGTCACTTCCTCGCCTCCGCCACGCTGCCGCCCGTGAACACCGACCATCGGGCATTCGACGAGGCCGAGGCCTCCGTCCGCACCGACATCAAGCAGCTGCTCTCGGTCGAGGGCAGCCAGTCGGTCGACACCTTCCACCGTCGCCTCGGCGAGATCATGTGGGAGCATTGCGGGATGTCGCGCAACGCCGGCGGTCTGCGGCAGGCGATCCAGGAGATCGGTGCGCTGCGCGAGGAGTTCCAGCACGACGTCCGCGTCGCGGGCGAGAACGAATCCCTGAACGTGTCGCTCGAACGCGCCGGCCGCGTGAAGGACTTCCTCGAGTTCGCCGACGTGCTCTGCTTCGACGCCCTCACCCGTGAGGAGTCCTGCGGTGCGCACTTCCGCGAGGAATACCAGTCGGAAGACGGCGAAGCCGCGCGCAACGACGACGACTTCACGCACGTGAGCGCCTGGGAGTCTCGCGGGGTCGGCACGAAGCCACAGGAACATCGCGAGCATCTCTCCTTCGAGAGCGTCGAGCTCGCCACCCGGAGCTACAAGTAATGAACTTCAAACTCGTCGTCTGGCGACAGACCCGCGCCTCGGAGTCCGGCCACATGGTCGAGTACGAGGTCGAAGACATCAGCCCGGACATGTCCTTCCTCGAGATGCTCGACGTGCTGAACGAGGACCTGATCATCGCGGGCGAAGAGCCCGTCGCGTTCGATCACGACTGCCGCGAAGGCATCTGCGGGATGTGCTCGCTCGTGATCAACGGCGTTCCCCACGGCCAGGAGCGCGCCACCACGGCCTGCCAGCTCCACATGCGCCACTTCAAGGACGGAGAGACGATCACGATCGAGCCCTGGCGCGCGCGGGCGTTCCCGGTGATCCGCGATCTCGTCGTCGACCGGCGCAGCTTCGACCGCATCATCCAGGCCGGCGGCTACGTCTCGGTCAACACCGGCTCCGCCCCGGATGCCAACGCGATTCCCGTCGCCAAGCACGATGCGGAGACGGCCTTCCAGGCCGCGGAGTGCATCGGCTGCGGCGCCTGCGTCGCGGCCTGCCCGAACGCCTCGGCAATGCTCTTCGTCGCCGCGAAGGCCGAGCATCTCGCTCGCCTGCCCCAGGGCCAGCCGGAGCGGACCAAGCGCACGATCAACATGGTCGAGGCCATGGACCGCGAAGGGTTCGGCAGCTGCACGAACCACTACGAGTGCGCGGCGGCCTGCCCGAAGGAGATCCCGGTCAGCTTCATCTCGGACCTGAACCGCGACTTCATCAAGGCCGCGGCGAACCACGGCCGCTTCGGCGAGCTGCCGCCGGTCGAGGACGACCTCGAGGAGTAGTCCTATCTACGCGCGATTCAGCTCGCGCGCAGCCGCTCCGCGAAGAAGCCCATCACGCGATCGAGGGCCTCGCGGGTCGGATGCCCCGCTTCGTCGATCAGGTCTTTGGTCACCACGCTATGCGCCGTCGGCGCATTGCCGTGCGGGTTCCCCTTCGACGAGTCGATCTCGATTCCCTCGAAGCCGTCGCCGAGCTCGCGGCGCAGGGAGTCGAAGCGCTCCGGTGGACACATCGGATCGCCCGTGAAGCGCAGGCCGAGCACCTTGCAACCGTTCTGCTCGACGCGCTTCTTCACGATCTCGAGGTCCGCTTCGGAGATGTGCAGCGCGGCCCGGCGCGCCTGACCGAACGGGAAGGGCAGCGACGGCTGCGAGAGCACGGGCGCCATCACCGACTCGTCGACCATCATCGCGAGGCCGAAATTGCCCGTGAGGCACATCCCGATGCAACCGACCCCGGGACCGCCGCACTCTTCGTGCGCCTTACGCGCCAGCGCGCGCAGCCAGATCGTGATCGGGCTCGAGCCGTGGCTCGCGAGGACGTGGAACTCGCGCGCGATGCACGCCCGCGCGATCGACTGGAGCGCGTAGCCGTTCGAGAAGGGCTTGCCGGGTGTCCCGATCAGATCGGGCAGGTAGACGCGATAGCCCGCGTCGACGAGTCGGTCGGCGAACTCGATGACCTCGTCGTAGATCCCCGGGACCTCGGTCATCACGACGATGCCTGGCCCCTCGCCCCGGACGAAGACCTCGCGGGTGAGTCCGTCGTGTTCGAAGTCGCTGGCGTCGTATCGTTCGAGCATGGCTGCAGTCTACGCCAGCCATGCCGAGCGAGCGGCACCCGACGAGCATCTTCGCGTGCTTCGAAGCGGACCCTGAGGTGACGCTCGAAGCCCGCGGCGAGTGCCCGCAGGCAGGCCGCAGGCAACTTCGTGCGGATTCACGGGGTGCCCCCTATCCTCCCGTCCATGCAGGGATATCGCAGCCGCACGACGACCTTCGGACGCAACATGGCGGGCGCTCGCGCGCTGTGGCGCGCGACCGGCATGACCGACGGCGACTTCACCAAGCCGATCATCGCGATCGCCAACTCGTTCACGCAATTCGTCCCCGGTCACGTCCACCTCCATCCGGTCGGGCAGAAGGTGAAGGAGATCGTGGACGGCGCCGGCGGCTGGGGCGTCGAGTTCAACACGATCGCCGTCGACGACGGGATCGCGATGGGCCACGACGGGATGCTCTACTCCCTGCCCTCTCGCGACCTGATCGCGGACAGCGTCGAGTACATGGTGAACGCCCATATGGCCGACGCCCTCATCTGCATCTCCAACTGCGATAAGATCACCCCGGGCATGCTGCTGGCGACGATGCGCCTGAACATTCCGACGATCTTCGTCTCGGGCGGCCCCATGGAAGCGGGCAAGGTCGCCGGGACCCACGACCGCGCGGGGCGCAAGCTCGACCTGATCGACCCGATGATCGCTGCGGGAGACGAAGAGGTCTCCGACGAGGACCTGCTCGAGATGGAGCGCTCGGCGTGTCCGACCTGCGGCTCGTGCTCGGGCATGTTCACGGCCAACAGCATGAACTGCCTCAACGAGGCGATCGGGCTGGCGCTCCCGGGCAACGGCACGATCCTGGCAACGCACGAGCGGCGCTGGGAGCTCTTCGAGCGTGCATCCAAGCGAATCGTCGAGATGGCGAAGCAGCACTACGTCCACGGCGACGACACGGTCCTGCCACGCAAGATCGCGACCTTCGAAGCCTTCGAGAACGCGATGGCCCTCGACATCGCGATGGGCGGCTCGACCAACACGATCCTGCACCTGCTGGGCATCGCCCAGGAGGCCGGCGTCGACTACACGATGGAGGACATGGACCGGCTCTCGCGTCGGGTGCCGAACCTCTGCAAGGTCGCCCCGGCCACGGACAAGTACCACGTCGAAGACGTCCACCGCGCCGGCGGCATCTTCACGATCCTCGGCGAGCTCGATCGCGGCGGCCTGCTCCACCGCGACGTGCACACCGTGCACGCGAAGACCCTAGGCGAAGCGATCGACGCGAACGACATCCGGCGACCGACCGCAACCGACGAGGCGAAGAGCTATTCGCTCGCCGCACCGGGTGGCGTGCGCACGAACGAGGGCTTCTCCCAGGACAAGTACTTCGACTCGACCGACGACGACGCCGCGAACGGCTGCATCCGGGACGTCGAGCACGCGTATTCGACCGAAGGCGGACTCGCGATCCTCTTCGGCAACATCGCCGAGGACGGCTGCGTGGTGAAGACCGCCGGCGTCGACGAGTCGATCTGGCAGTTCGAGGGACCGTGCCGGGTGTTCCACTCCCAGGACAGCGCCTGCGACGCAATCTTGAACGGCCAGATCAAGGAAGGCGACATCGTCGTGATCCTCTACGAAGGCCCGAAGGGCGGTCCCGGCATGCAGGAGATGCTCTACCCGACCTCCTACCTGAAGGCGAAGAAGCTCGGGAAGGCCTGCGCCCTGATCACCGACGGACGCTTCAGCGGCGGGACCTCCGGCCTCTCGATCGGGCACGTGTCGCCCGAGGCGGCGGAGGGCGGCGCGATCGGCCTCGTCGAGGAAGGCGACCGGATCAAGATCGACATCCCGAACCGCTCGATCGACCTCGTCATAGACGAAGAGACCCTGGCCGCGCGCCGCGCGGCGATGAACGAGCGCGGCGCGGCGGCCTGGACGCCGAACCGCAAGCGCGAGGTGTCGCAGGCCCTCAAGGCCTACGGAATGATGGCGACGAGCGCAGCGAAGGGCGCCGTCCGCGACATCGACCAGCTCGTCGAGCGCCACAAGATCTGAGCGGCTCGCGGATGCGCCGAACGCCGATTGGGCCGCGGATGCGCCGAACGCCGATTGGGCCGCGGATGCGCCGATGAAATCCGGCCCGTCGCCCGATCGCAAGACCGTCGTCCTGGTCGGAGGCGGCCACGCGCACGTGCAGGTGCTCAGGCGCTGGGCGATGGACCCGCCGCCGGATGCGCGCACGATCGTCGTGCTCGACCGGGCGGTCGCGGTGTACTCGGGCATGGTCCCAGGCTACGTCGCCGGCGACTACGCCCACGAAGAGCTCGAGATCGACGTCGTGCCCCTCGCGCGCCGCGCCGGCGCGGGCGTGCTCCTTTCGGCTGCGGTCGACATCGACCCGGTCCGACACGAGATCACCCTCGAAGGGCGACCGCCGATCCGCTTCGACCTCGCCAGCATCGACGTCGGCTCCACGGTCCGCGGCCTCGAGCTGCCCGGCGTCCGGGAGCACGCGCTCGCGACGCGACCGATCGGTCGCTTCGTCCGGGAGCTCGACGCGCGCGTCGATCATCTCACCGCCCTCGACGGACGGCCGCGGGTCGTGTTGGTCGGCGGCGGGGCCGCGGGCGTCGAGCTCGCGTTCACCCTCGACGCGCGGCTCCGGAAAGCCGGACTCGATCCCGAGATCCTGATCCTGAGCCGGGACGACGAGCTCCCGGGTGGCGCCGTCCGGAGCACCCGGCGCGCCGTCGCGCGAGAAGCGAACGCGCGCGGGATCGAGATCCGGACGGGCCTCCGTGTCGTCCGCGTCGAGCGCGACGGGGTGATCGCGCGCGGCAACGAAGACACCGGAGAGGTCACGCACGCAGCGGACCTCGTCGTGTGGGCGACCGGAGCCGCGCCCGTCGCCTTCCCGGCCGGCCAGGGCGTGTCCCGGCTCGCGACCGACGACACCGGGTTCCTGCGCGTGCGCGACACGTTGCAGGTCGAAGGATTCGACGACGTGTTCGCGGTCGGTGACTGCGCGCGACTGATCGATCATCCATGGGTGCCCAAGGCGGGCGTCTACGCGGTCCGCCAGGGTCCCTTCCTGGAGCGCAACCTGCGCGCGCGACTCGCCGAGCGACCACTCCGACCCTATCGCCCCCAGCGCGACTTCCTCTCGCTCCTCAACCTCGGAGGCGGCCGCGCCCTCGGCGCGAAGTGGGGTCGCGCGATGGCGGGCGCCTCGGTCTTCCGTCTGAAGGACTGGATCGACCGGCGCTTCATGGACCGCTTCCAGATGCTCGAGGCCGACGGCGCGCTGCGTGCTTCGAATGCCCGGCTCGGCGCGATGGGCGACGACGACGAGGAGATGGCCTGCGGCGGCTGCGCGGCGAAGCTCGGTGCCGAGCCGCTCTCCGCAGCCCTCGCGGCGCTTCCGAAGCCGCCCGCGGACGACTCGGTCGTGCTCGGCCTCGACGCCCGGGACGACGTCGCGGCGACGCACGCCCCGGGCGGTGCGACGACCCTGCACAACATCGACGTCATCCGTGCCTTCTGCGACGACCCGTGGCTGGTCGGTCGCGTGGCCGCCGCGAACGCGCTGTCGGACCTGCACGCCAAGGGCGGAACGCCCCGCCACGCGCAGGCGATCATCGGCCTTCCGGAGCTCGCGCCCCAGGCCGCCCAGGAAGAGCTCTTCCAGACCCTGGCCGGCGTTCGGTCGGTGCTCGATCCGCTGGGCGTGTCCCTGCTCGGTGGTCACACGACCCTCGGCGAAGAGCTGACCGTCGGGCTCGCGGTCTCGGGCGACGGCCCACCGCCCGACACGTTGCTGCGTCAGGCCGGCGCGCGCCCGGGCGACCGCCTGCTCCTCACGCAACCCCTCGGCACCGGGGTCGTGCTCGCCGCCGACATGCAGGGGCACGCGCCCGGGGCCTGGGTCGAGGCCGCGCACGCGGCGATGCAGCACACGAACGACGTCGCCGGGCGACTCGCGATCAGCCTCGGCGCCCACGCGGCGACGGACGTGACGGGATTCGGTCTCGCCGGACATCTGCTGACCTTGCTCGACGAGGGCGCGATCGGCGCGCGCCTCGCACGGCACGCCCTGCCCTTCCTGCCGGGCGCGATGCACGCGTGGCAGACCGGGCTGCGCAGCACCGCGCATCCCGCCAACCGCGACGCCTTCCTCTCGCGCGTGCGCGACGCGACGGACCTGGACGAGGCGTGGCTCTTCGACCCTCAGACCGCGGGCGGACTGCTCTTCGCGGTTGCACCGGGCGAAGTCGATCGCGCCCGGGAAGCCTTCCTCGCGGCGGGTGAGCCCGAGCCTCGGCCGATCGGAACGATCACCGACGCGGGCGTCGGCCCGGGCGTCATCGAAGTCGTCGACGCCGACGACTGAGCGGAATCCTCGGCCGCGCCACGGAACCGGAGTCCTGCGCGCGCCCGTCCGTCCGACACCGATCCCGCTACACTCGCGGCCCTATGAAGGGCATCAACCAGGCTTCCCTCGACAAGTACTTCGACGAACACATCGACGGCGCGACATCCCCGCTGCGCTTCGAGATGATCGTCGGCGGTCACTCCAACCTCACCTACCTCGTGGAGGACGCGAACGGGCGCAAGATGGTGCTCCGCCGTCCGCCGACCGGCGCGGTCCTCGCGACGGCCCACGACATGTCCCGGGAGCACCGCATCCTGGCCGGGCTCGGCGGCAGCGCCTGTCCCGTCGCCCCGGTCCTCGCGCTCTGCGAAGACGACAGCGTCAACGACGCCCCCTTCTACGTGATGGAATACGTCGAAGGGGACGTCCTCACGAGCCCGGGACAGACCGCGAAGGTGGTCCCCGAAGATCGACGCGAAGCGCTCGGGATGCACATCATCGAGACCCTCGCCCACCTGCACAACATCGAGCCCGACGACGTCGGCCTCGGGGACCTCGGTCGGCGGGAGGCCTATCTCGCGCGGCAGCTGAAGCGCTGGAAGGGGCAGTGGGAGAAGTCGAAGACGCGCGAGCTGCCCGCGATGGACGAGGCCCTCGCGCTCCTCGTCGACAAGATGCCCGAGCAGGAAGGGGCCTCGATCGTCCACGGCGACTATCGGATGGGCAACTTCCTCTCGGACGGGCCCGGCGGCAAGATCGCCGCCGTGCTCGATTGGGAGCTCTGCACCCTCGGTGATCCGCTCGCGGACGTCGGGTACCTGATGAACGACTGGAACGGCCCGGGCGACGAACGGCCGACCGCGAGCGGGACCGGCGAGTCGGCGATCTCCTGCGGCGGCTTCCCGACCCGGGAGACGATGCTCGCGCGCTACGAAGAGCTGACCGGTCGCAACACCGCCGCCGTCGACTACTACCGCGCTTTCCAGTACTGGCGGCTCGCGGCGATCGTCGAAGGCGTCCTCGCCCGCTACCTGAAGGGCGTGATGGGCGACGGTGGGGACACGGATCGCTTCCGTGCTCAGGTCGACGCCCTCGCCGGCGCGGCCGTCGAGCTCGCGAGCTCGGACGCGCTCTAGATGTCGGCGCTCGTCCGCCTCCTTCTCTCCGCTGGCGCCGCCGCGATCGTGATCCTCGTCGGGCTCGCGATCGGCTCGTCGTTCTTTTCTACGCCGGCGGAGGTACAGGCCCAGCCCGAAGCGGCGCCGCCGGCCGTGCCCGACCCGGCGCCGGGACCGCGGCCGCGCGTCTCGGACGCCCGCGCGCTGCTCGAGAGCGAGCGCAACACGATCGAGGTCTTCCAGCGCGCCGATCCGTCGGTCGTCTTCGTGACGAACAACGCGCTTCGCCGGGACTTCTTCTCGATGAACGTGACCGAGGTGCCCCAGGGTGCCGGGTCGGGCTTCCTCTGGGACGAGCACGGTCACGTCGTCACGAACTATCACGTGCTCGAAGGCGGCCAGACCTTCTCGATCACCCTGCCGACGGGCGTCACCCGCGAAGCGCGGGTCGTCGGTGCGGAGCCGCGCAAGGACCTCGCGGTCCTGCACTTCGAGACCGACGGCCTCGAGATCCAACCCCTCCCGATCGGGCGCTCGGCCGGCCTCGTCGTCGGCCAGAAGGTCCTGGCGATCGGCAATCCCTTCGGACTCGATCGTACCCTGACCACCGGCATCATCAGCGCCGTCGGGCGCGAGTTCCCGACCAGCGGCGGGTTCGTGATCGAAGACGTGATCCAGACCGACGCGTCGATCAACCCGGGCAACTCGGGCGGCCCGCTGCTCGACTCGTCCGGAAGCGTGATCGGCGTCAACACCGCGATCTACAGCCCGAGCGGGGCGAGCGCCGGCATCAGCTTCGCGATCCCCATCGACACGGTCCGCCGGATCGTTCCCCAGCTGATCCGCTACGGACAGGTGCGCCGAGTCGGGCTCGGCCTGACCGTCCTCCCGGATCACATCGTCCGCAGCTGGGGCATCGCGGGGGTCGGCATTCGCGACGTCCCGCCCGGAAGCGAGGCGGCGCGCGCAGGCATCCGCCCGATCCACCTCGACCGCCGCGGACGCGTCCTCTCCGTCGACATCTTGACGGCCGTCGACGGCGAGGTCATCGACGGATTCGCCGCCCTCGCGAACGCCCTCGACGGCCGCGAGCCGGGCGAAGAGGTCGTCTTGAGTGTGCTTCGGGGCGACGAGACGATCCCCGTCGAGATGCGGCTGCAGGAGCTCGGCCGTTAGGCGACGCTCCGTCGACCCGCCACGAGGCCCTCGCCGGAGGCCCACCCAGGAGGTCCGCTTGTCCAGACGCGAAGCGCTCGTCGCGGTCCTGATCGCCTTCGTGGTCGGCGTGCTGGCCGCGGGCTCGCTTCGCTCCGGGCCCGGCGTCGCCACGTCGGGGGGCGAGGCGCGCGACGCCCTCCCGGACGTGCGGTGGCGCGTCACGAGCGCCTTCGGCACCCACCTCCCCGCCCTGGGCGACAACCCGCTCGAGGTCGCCGAGCGCCTACGAGACGCGACCGACGGGCGGATCGACTGGACGATCGACGACCCGGGCGAGGTCGTCCCCGCCTTCGCAATCGTCGAAGCCGTGAGCCGCGGGAAGATCGAGGCCGGCTACACGTGGCTCGGCTACGACCAGGGGCGCCTCGGCGTCTCGGTCCTCTTCGGCGCGGTCCCCTTCGGCATGACGCCCTGGGAGTACACCGCCTGGTGGGTCGGCGGCGGCGGCGACGTGTTGGCGCAGGAGATCTATCGGCCCCTCGGCATCGAACCGATCCTCTGCGGCATGATCGGGCCCGAGACCGCGGGCTGGTTCCGAAACGAGGTGAACGCGCCGGCGGACGTCGAAGGACTGAAGATCCGGTTCGCGGGACTCGGCGGGCGCGTCATGCAGCGACTCGGGGCGTCGGTCACGATGCTGCCTGGCGGCGAGCTCTTCCAGGCCCTCGAGAAAGGGGCCATCGACGCAACCGAGTTCTCGCTACCCGAGGTGGACGCGCGGCTCGGCTTCGATCGCGTCGCGACCTACAACTACTTTCCCGGCTGGCACCAGCCCCACACGACCTTCCACCTCGTCGTGCACAAGCCGACCTGGGACGCGCTCCCGCCGAGCGATCGCGCGAAGATCGAGCTCGCCTGCGGCAACGGCGTCTACCGCAACTTCGCGAACGCCGAAGCCACCCAGGGGCCGGTGATCGAACGCCTCGCCCGCGCCGGGGTCCAGACGCGATCCTTCTCGCCGTCGCTCCTCGCGATCCTCGAGGAGGCGTCGAACGCCGTTCTCGCAGACGAAGCGGCGGCCGACGAGGTCTTCGCGCGGGTCCTCGCTCATCAGCGTGCGTTCCGCGCGTCCTACGCGAAGTGGCGTGCCCTCGCCTACCCGGCAGCCTCCGACGGAGACCCCGATGGCGGTTGAGGAGCCCGCGCCGGTCGAGCGCGTCCTCGACCGGATCGTCTCCGCGATCTCCTGGATCTGGCTCGCGCTGATCGCAGTGATCGTGCTCGCGGTCGTGCTTCGCTTCGTGTTCGGCGTCGGCCTGATCCAGCTCGCAGAGCTGCAGTGGCATCTCTACGCCGTGGGCTTCCTCGCGGGCATCGTCGGCTGCGTCGTCCACGACCGGCACGTCCGCGTCGACGTCCTTCGCGAGCAGATGGCCCCGCGCACCCGACGCTGGGTCGACTTCTACGGAGTGCTGCTCTTCCAGCTTCCGCTCGTCGTCCTCGTCCTGTGGAGCGCGCTGCCCTTCGTGGCGGAGAGCTTCGCCACGGGCGAGGAATCCGCCTCGGCGGGCGGGCTGCCCTATCGCTGGCTCCTGAAGGGCGCGCTGCCCCTCGCGTTCTTCGGTCTCGGCGCGGCGACGCTCGCGCGCCTGCGGCGCCTCGTTCACGAGCTCTTCGGAGCGCCGCCGTCGTGAGCGTCCGCGAGTGGCTCGCCGTCGCGATGTTCGCCTCGTTCATCCTGGGCATCCTTTCGGGATTCCCGGTCGCCTGGGTGCTCGGCGGCGTGGCGATCCTCTTCACGGCGATCGCGATCATCGTCGAGCGCGACTTCGGCTTCTTCACGGGCGTCGACTGGAGCTATGCGTCCCTCGTCGCCGACCGCATCTGGGACCTGATGGACAACTGGGTGCTTGTCGCGCTCCCGATGTTCGTCTGCATGGGGCTGCTGCTCGACCGCGCCGGCATCGCCGCCGACCTGATGCGCGACGTGTCGCGCCTCTTCGGACGCGTGCGCGGCGGACTCGCCGTGACCGTCGCCCTGATCGGGGTCGTGCTCGCCGCCAGCACCGGCATCATCGGCGCCTCGGTCGTGCTCCTCGCGCTGCTGGGCCTGCCGCCGATGCTCGAGGCGCGTTATGCGCCAACCTACGCGGCGGGCACCGTGTGCGCCGTCGGAACCCTCGGCATCCTGATCCCGCCGAGCATCATGCTCGTGCTGATGGCCGACCGCCTCGCGATGTCGGTGGGCGATCTCTTCCTCGGCGCGATGATCCCCGGGTTGCTGCTGGCGGGGCTCTACATCGTCTTCCTCATCGCGCTGCCCGCCTTCCGACCGGAGATCGCACCGGCGCCCGACGAGGCCGAGCCCGTCGAGCTCTCCCTCGTCCTCTCGGTCCTGCGCGACATCGTCCCCGCCGCCGCCCTCATCCTGGCGGTCCTCGGCAGCATCTTCTTCGGCATCGCGACCCCGACCGAGGCCAGCGGCGTCGGCGCCTTCGGCGCCCTGGTGCTCGCCGCCTGGCGCAAGCGTCTCGGCCGCGCCGTCCTGCAGGACGTGCTCCGCGAGACCGGACTCACGACCGGGTACCTCTTCGGGATCTTCGTCGGCGCCTCGGCCTTCGCCCTCGTGTTGCGCGGCCTCGGCGGGGACGAGCTGATCGCGCGCGTCCTGCTCGGCCTGCCCTTCGGCCCCCATGGCGTCGTCCTGTCGATCCTCTTCGTGACGTTCCTGCTCGGGTTCTTCCTCGACTGGATCGAGATCACGTTCATCGTGCTCCCGCTCGTCGCTCCGGTCGTCGTCGACCTCGGCTTCGACCTCGTCTGGTTCACGGTGCTCTTCGCGGTGTGTCTCCAGACGTCGTTCCTCACGCCCCCGGTC
This sequence comes from uncultured Spirochaetaceae bacterium, assembly GCA_964488255.1. Lineage (GTDB taxonomy): Bacteria > Myxococcota_A > UBA9160 > UBA9160 > UBA4427 > UBA4427. The sequence continues at coordinate 26,017 of CAZAUR010000024.1, forward strand.
GGGTTCGCGCTCTTCTACGTGAAGGGGGTCGCACCCCCCGAAATCGACGTGCGGACCCTCTACGTGGGAATCCTGCCCTTCGTGGGCTTGCAGCTGATCGGCCTCGCCCTCATCTTTGTATGGCCCGAGCTGGCCACCTGGCTGCCGGCCCAGGCCTACGGCGCCCGCCCCTGAAGCGGGCGGCGCCGAACGGGGGAGCCATGACGATTCGACGTCACGCAGGAGTCCTTGCCTTCGTGCTCGGCGCGCTGCTCCTGGCCAGCTGCGAGCGCACGCCGTCCAAATCCGACTACGTGAGCGCCCAGGTCACCGAGCTGTGCGAAGGCCAGACCAGCGACGCGCTTCGCGCCTGTCGGATCGCGGTGATCAAGCAGTTCAAGGACACGCCGCTCGAGGAGATGCAGCAGCGCTTCCCGAAACCCGAGCCGCGGCCGAGACCCAGCTGCGACGTCTGACGGATCCATGCGTCAGTTCTGGACGCGATCCTTCGGCACGTAGCAGCCGTCCTCGAAGCGATCGAAGACGAGATCGAGCTGGGGGTGGCGACACGGCCCGTGCTCCGTGTCCGGCACCAGGTTCTGCTCCGACACGTAGGCGACGTACGTCGAGTCGTCGGTCTCCGCGAAGAGGTGGTAGTAGGGCTGGTCCTTGGCGGGCCGCACCTCTTCAGGGATCGAGAGCCACCACTCCTCGGTGTGGTTGAAGAGCGGGTCGACATCGAAGATCACGCCGCGAAAGGGGCGAAATCGATGGGCGACCACTTCGCCGATCCCGAATTTCGCGTCCCGCATGAGGTCTCCGTCCCGCGCACCGTCCGATCGCCGGAGCATAGCTCGTCGACGCACGCGGCAGTTCCGGGCGGAGGCTGCTAGTCATTGCGCATGCCGCGGACCCTGATCCTCATGCGCCATGCGAAGCAGAGCACGCACGCGGCGCGCGATCACGATCGCCCGCTCACGACCGAAGGCCGTGAGGCGGCACGACTCGTCGGCGAGGCGCTCTTGCGGGAGGGCTGCGTACCCGACCACGCGCTCTCCTCGACCGCGCAGCGATGTCGCGAGACCTGGGAGTGCGTGTCGTCCGCCTTCGAGACGTCCGTCGAAGTGAGCTTCGACGATTCTCTCTACAACGCCTCGGCCCGGGGACTCCTCGACGGACTCGCGGCCATGGACGACGCCGCGCAGACCCTGCTGCTCCTCGCGCACAATCCCGGCATCGGCGTGCTGGCGTTCGAGCTCGCGGGCAGCGACGAGAACGCCGCGGAGATCCTTCGAACGGGCTTCTCGCCGGCCACGACCGCGCGCTTCGAGATCGACGGAGCGTGGTCGACGGTCTCACCGCGAACCGCGCGCTTCCTCCGCTTCGATCCGATCTGATCACGTTCTCGAGCGACGCGCGAGCCGGATGGTCCTGATTCGGATATTCGCGCTCGCCGCCCGACGCGATCCGCCTACCAGCCGCGCAGATCGATCGCCCACTCGTCGACGATGTCTTCGCCATCGGCGATGTAGAGCCGCTCGTGGTAGGCGAGGGTCGGGTCGACGTGCGCCGGAACGAGCCGCAGTCGGTCTCCCACCGTCGGCTTCGCCGGCGCCTCCCAGTCGATCGGCGACGCCTCCGTGTCTTCGTCGGCGCGTCCCGGAACGAACGTGATGTGCTCGTCGGAGCAGAAGAGCACGCGTGCGCCCGGCAGCGCCGGGTTGCCGTGGTCCATGCCGAAGGCCTTGAGCCCCGCGTCCCCGATCACGTAGCCGGCCCCTTCCGGCGCGAGCGAGACGACGGTCGAGAGCACGAAGAACGCCTGCGCGAAGGGCAGCCCCAGCGTCGCGTAGGCCGTGTCCATCAGCGCGTAGGACCCCGCCTGGATCTCGTTCGCCCAGGTGTTGCAGTCGTAGGTGCCGGTGCCGCCCGCCGAGATGATGTCACCGCCGACGTCGGCGTGGGCGGCGACGAGCTGCTCCATGCTGGCGCGGCACCCGTCCTCGCGCGCCGCGCGATCGGCGTTGCCCACGACGTGCCCCTCGTAGCCCATCACGCCGCGGACCTCGAGACCGCGCGCCCGCGCGCGCTCCGCGAGGGCGCCGGCCTCCCCCGGTGCACATCCGCAACGCGGGAGTCCGACGTTCACATCGATCAGGACTTCGGGCACGCCGCCTGTCGCGGCCGCCTCGATCGTCTCCTCGGAGTCGACCGCGACCGTCACCCGCGCGCCGCTCTTCGCGACGGCGCTCTTCGCGACGGCGCCGAGCCGCGTGGCGTCCAGGACCTCGTTCGCGAGCAGCAGGTCGTCGCCGAGCCCGGCCGCCGCCATTCCTTCGATCTCCCGCGTGGTCGCGGCGCAGAACGTCCGGTGACCGTGCGCCGCCTGACGCTTCGCGAGCGCCGTGCACTTGTGCGCCTTCACGTGGGGACGCAGGGCCGCGCCGGGATGGGCTTCCGCCATCGTCCTCAGGTTCGCTTCGAGGCGCGCCCCATCCGCGACGAGGGCGGGCGTCGGCAGGTCGTCGATCTTCGTCACCAGGGGTCCTCCGGTCGATTGCGGGCCGGGGCAAGGATCGCAGAAGCGCCCTCCTCCGCGCGAGCCGCCGCGCGACCCCGAGTCCTAGGCCGGCCCTCGCCTCGATCCGGTATGGTCTGCCCTCGCCCGAACAGGAGATCCCGATGAGCGCTGAACCCACTCCCGAGCCCCGCGCCACCTTCCATCAGATGAAGGAGGGCACGAAGGAGGACTGGCAGATCATCGGCCCCAACCACGCGAAGCTCTGCGCCGGCCTCGCCGACCGCGTCCTCGCCCACCTGCGGCTGCTCGACGGCGACTACGGCGGCTTCGCGGTCGATCGCCTGACCCACAGCCTCCAGACGGCGACTCTCGCCCTGCGCGACGGCCGCGACGAGGAATATGTCGTCGCCTCGCTCCTCCACGACATCGGGGACACGCTTGCCCCCAACAATCACCCCGAGGTCGGCGCCGCGATCCTCAAGCCCTACGTCTCCGAGAAGAACCACTGGATCGTCGCGAATCACGGCGTCTTCCAGGGCTATTACTTCTGGCACCACATCGGCATGGATCGCGACGCCCGCGACCAGTTCGCCGACCACCCGTGGTACGACGCCTGCGCCGAGTTCTGCGAGCTCTACGACCAGGCGGCCTTCGAGCCGGCGGGCGAGACGCTGCCGCTCGAGGAGTTCGAGCCGATGGTGCGCAACGTGCTCCACGACCGGACCGGGATCGTCGCCGACTGACCCATCTGTCACCGCGAGCGGGTGCGCAGGAAGTCACACGTCGATCGGCCCATCGGAAAATGCGACGCCGAGCCGCCCGGAATCCGGCGTGTGACGCAGCGGCCGAACCGGGCATTTGCTACTCCGGACCATGGCGCCGCGTTACCCGTCCCCGCGCCGACCCGACAGGAGTCCCCCCGATGTCCAACCCGATTTCCACGCTTCCGAACGCTGATCTCGAGACCGAGTCGACCGACCTCGCTGAAGAGGAGCGCCCGGAGCTCGAGGTCGACGAGACCCTCGGCGATGAACCGCCGGCGCTCGAGATCGACGAAGAGCCCACGCCCGACGCCGCGGCAGCCGAGCCGACCGAGTCCCGCGGCCGGAACGGTCTGATCCTGCTCGTCCTGGCCGGCCTGCTGCTCGGGTCCGTCGCGATCAACCTGAAGCAGTCTCGCGACGTCGCCGGTCTCGAAGCGCGCAGCTCCGAGTACCAGCAGGCCCTGGCCGCCGCCGTCGAGCGGATCGACGGCGAAGCCGCCCGCGCCGACAGCGCCGAAGCCGCCCTCGACCGCGTCGACAACGCCGTCGATGTCGTCAACGAGCGCGTGCTCGGTCTGCAGGAAGCGCTCGATGGACTCAGGGAAGCAACTCTTCGTTAGGCAAGCGTCGATTCGGCGCCTTCGTGGCGCCGTGCGCGTCTGCCACGTGGGTTCGCCAGTCCGCTAGTAGAAGCGGTACTCCGACATCGGGTGGGAGTCCACCTTCTCGATGTCGAGGAACGCGTTGCAGCTGTCCATCATCTGTTTCAGGTGGTCGCGGTACTTCGCGTCGTCGCCGACGGCGTCGTAGAAGGCCTGAGGATCGGAGAGCGCCTCGAGCGGGAAGCCCTCCTCGACGATCCCGTACCACTCGGGCGCGTCGGCGGTCAGCGGCCGAACGACTTCGTTTCGCACATAGGAAAACGTGCTCTGGACGGCGATCGCGACGTCGCGGTGGACCCGTTCCCAGGTTTCGACGAAGGTGCGGTGGTCGACGTCGGCGCGGGCCTCGATGCAGCCGACGAGGCTGAACCCCGGCATGCGCTTGCCGAGCCCGCCGTCGGGGGTCTCGACGCGGAGCGGGTGAGACTCGACGACGAGGTAGCCCGCCAGGCGATCACACACGTTCGCGAGGACGGCCTCCGAGGGCGCGCGGTCCTGGCAGCACTCGAGCCAGAACGTGACGAGCGCCTGCGGCGCGCGCGCTCCGAGATGCAGGTTGGCGCCGGCATCGACCGCGGAGTCGGTCGCGCAGACCTTGAGCGCGTGCCCGCCCTCCTTCGCGAGCGCGTCGGGCAGGTCGCCGATCAACCGATCGCGGAAGGCGTCGGCGGCGAGAGAGTCGTCATCGTTCCAGAGCAGATACGCGAGCTTTTCCATGCGCCAAGCGTATGGAACTCGCGGCGACTCGCCTACGGGTTCGCGAGACCCGTCACCTCGAGCGCCTGCTCGGACTCCTCTCGGATCAACCCGAGGGTCTTTTCATCGAGGGAGAGCGCCTCGCGCGCTTGCAGCAGGGTCTTCGCGCCGGTCTTGTCCAGGGTCGTGTAGGAGCGGATGCAATCCGCCTCGTCCTCGGACATCTCTTCGAGGGCGGCCCCCTCCTTCGGCAGGATGCCCAGGCCGAAGAAGTGGCTCATCTCGTTCGCGAGGGCGACGGCCGCCGAGAGCGGGTGCGGATGTCCGCCGATCATCACCTGGTGGTGGTTGGCGATCGCGAGCTGGATGTCCGCGGGCAGATCCCAGTGTTTCGCCATCAACTCGCCCGCGCGCATGTGCACGCGCTCGACCGCCGGCCAGATCGAGATCAGGTCCGGCGGCGGCTTGCGACGCGTCCTGGTCTCGGAGAGGGCGAGCAGCGTGCCGGCGATCCCGACGTCGTGCATCAGACCCGCCATGAACGCGAACTCGGAATCCAGGGTCGTGTACCGCGTGAGGATGCGAGAGAAGTGGGCGGTCGCCGTCGCGTGCTGTCGCAACAGCTCCATCGTGTCGCCGTAGTCCTCGTTCTTGAATACGCGCATGTTGAGCGCGATCTCCATCACGATGTCGCGGATCTGCGCGAGTCCGATCCGCATCGTCGCTTCCCGCAACGACGTGATCTTGACCGCACCCGCGAGTCCGACCGACCCGACGAGCTTGATCACGCGACCCGCGATCATGCTGTCGCGCTCGAGCAGCGACACGACGTCGTCGATCTCGACGTCCGCGCGTTGGGACAGGGTCATCAGCTCGACCGCGACCGAAGGCAGCGTCGGCGGGCGATAGTCCGGTGACTCGATCATCGAGAGGAGCTTCTCGACCATGACCTCTTCGTCGAGGAGGACATCGTCCCCCTCGGCGATCGAAGCCTGGCCCTGGCCGTAGCCCTCTTCGCCCTTCGACTTTCCGAGCTTCTTCTTCTTGCGACCCAACAAGGCCAAGGCGCTCTCCTCACGGTCCCCAGAGACGGATCGGAGCCCGTGAGGGGCGCTTGAGGTTCCCGGCGCACGAAGTCGCAGACTGGGGATTTCCCCCGACCTGAAACACGCGGCAAGCCGGGATTCCTCCCCAGGGACGGCCCGCGCGATGCGACGACTGTCCGCTCGCCTCCGGAACCCGGCAGACCGGTTCGGGCACCCCTGGTGCGATAGATTCCACGAAACGAATGAAATCCAGGTGAAACGATGCTTCCTCGCGCCCTCTCGAACCTCCTCCCCCGACTCCTCGCCGTCTCCGCCCTCGTGTCCGCCCTCGCACTCCTGGCGGGCTGCGCGAATACCGGGGTCATCCCCACGCCCCAGGCCGGGCTCACCGAGAATCCGGCCGTAGGCGTCGCGGTCCGGATCGCCGAGATCATCGACGAACGCGAGTTCGGCGAGACCGCCGGCACCCGCCTCGTCCCGACGCTCACCGGCGATCGGAGCGACCCCGTCCGCCGCAGCCGCGCGATCGGACGCATGACGCTGCCGAGTGGCTTGCCCGGCGCGAACGTCTTCCTCGAGCCCGATCGCACGGTCGAGATGATCGTGGGCGACGCGATCTCGCGCGCTTTGCGCGAGGCCGGATTCCGGGTGCTGCGCGACGGTGACAACGGCTTCGAACGCGCGGTGCCGATCCAGATCGCGATCGAGCAGCTGTGGTTGATGAAGAGCCCGCCCAACGCCTCGCCCTACGTGCGTGGGGAGATCCGCGCGCGACTGACCGGACCGCTTCCGGGCCTCGAGGTCGGCAAGGTCGTCGAGTCGTACGGCCGAATCGTGCGCGGCGGCTACACGCGCGGAATGTGGCGACAAGCGCTGACCCAGGCGCTCGACGGGCTGACCGAGGCGGCCCTCGAGGACTTCGATCGTGTCCGCCTCGCGGTCGAAGCGACGCCGGCGTCCAAGCTCGTGCCCCAGGGTCTCGCGATCCTCGACCGCACGAAGTCCGGGGAAGATCACGACGTCGATTTCGGCAAGTACTACCTGCTCGCGATCGGCAATGACGACTATGCCCAGCTGCCGCGCCTCAAGACCGCGGTCTCCGATGCGCGCGCGGTCTCGAGTCTGCTCGGCAGCGCCTACGGATTCGAGACCCAGCTGCTCGAGAACGCGACCCGCCAGGACGTGATCCGCGCCCTCGCGGAGTACCGGGACAAGGTCGGCCCGCGGGACAACCTGCTGATCTACTACGCCGGCCACGGTTGGAACGACGAAGACGCGGGCCTCGGCTACTGGCTCCCGGTCGATGCCGATCCCGACGACGAGACCAACTGGGTCTCGAACTCGAAAGTGACCTCGATCCTCCGCGCGATGGACGCCAAGCACGTGATGGTCGTCTCTGACAGCTGTTATTCGGGCACCCTCACCCGCGGCATCGCCGTCACCCGCAAGGGCCCGAGCCACGTCGAGCGGCTCGCCTCACGCCGCACCCGGCTGGCGCTCACGTCCGGGGGCAACGAGCCGGTCGTCGACGGCGGCGGTGGTGGCCACTCGGTCTTCGCGAACGCCTTCCTCCGCTCGCTGCGCGAGAACGAGGAGGTCCTCGACGCGACCAGCCTCCACGCCCAGATCCGTGAGCCGATCATGCGCGACTCGGACCAGACGCCGCAGTTCGGCCCGATCCGGAGTGCGCGGCACGAGGACGGGGACTTTTTGTTCGTGAGACTCGACTAGTCGAGTCTCACGGTCGGCGCTGCGCGCCTCTCGAGACGCCCCTTGAGGGGGCGTCTCTTGCGCTGAAGGCTCTTTGTTTTGGTCGGAGCGGTGCTCAGGGGAAGCCGGCGCCGGGGGTTTCGACTTCGGTGATCAGGAGGGCGCCTTCGGCTTTGCCGGCGGCTTTTCTCTCCGACGAGCCGGGAGCGACGAGAACGAAGAGGAGGCGGCGGTCTTCGCCGCCGAGCATGCAGGCGAAGGTGGGCATCGGCGTGTCGAGCTTCGTGAGCTCCTCGCCGCCGTCGGCGACGCGCACGACGGCGTTGCCGGGGCGGCCGGCGTCGGCGAACCAGACGGCGCCCTCGGCGTCGAGACAGGCGCCGTCGGGTGCACGGCCCACGGTCTCCGCAAAGACGCGACCGTCGCCTAGCTCGCCTTCGTCGTCGATGCGGAACGCCGTCAATCGTTGTCCCATGGACTCGCCGACGATCAGGGTCTCGCCGTCCGGGGTGATCATCGAGCCGTTCGGAAACGCGAGCGGCGTCCCGACCGGCGTCGCCGCGCCGTCCGGATCGACGCGCACGAGCGCGGTCGGTTCCGGCCTGCTCTTCTCGTCGGCGGCGTACCCGAAATTCCCGACGTAGGCGCGTCCGAGTGCATCGACCACCATGTCGTTGCATCGCCCGCCGACGATCTGCGACAGATCCGCATGGACCGAAGTCGTCGTTCCGTCGTAGCGGAGCACCTGCCGATGCTCCATCGACACGACGAGCAGGTCGCCGTTCGGGAGCCATCCGAGCCCGGACGGCGCGTCGTCGATGCGGAGCACGCGCTCGCGCTTGCCATCGAGATCGACGGTGTAGACCGACTGCTGGTAGAAGTCCGAATACCAGAGTCGGCCGTCGCGCCAGCGCGGGCCCTCACCGAAGTCGATGCCGCCAACGAGTCGTTCGAGCTCAGCCACTTGATGCGCGCTCCCGCTTGCGACGGGCCCGCGGTCCGCTTTCGCGTCCCCCGACCCCGATCGAGATCGCTACGGTACCCGGGCGCCCCCCGTCGTCCAATCGACCGGTCCGCGGGCGCTTCGAAGGAGGCGCCTTGGCGGAACGAGCGAGTGACACCGAGAGCGCCGGCCGGATCACCGACGAGGACATCGCCGCGCAGCAGGCCCTGAACGGCCTCGATGGCGTGAACAAGGACCGCGAGTTCCACGCCTGCTTGTCCACCGACGCGATCCGCAACTTCGCGATCAGCATCGGCGACGACAACCCGCTCTACACCGACGCGGATCACGCCGGGGGCACCCGCTGGGGCTTTGTCATCGCTCCGTCGATCATGACGGCGATCACGAACGAACCGTTGCTGGGCGAGCGCATCCCGAGCGAGGTCCGCAAGCGGGCCCGCGGGCTCTTCCGCGGCTGCCAGATCTTCATGTCCGGCGGGACGTGGACCTGGTACCGACCGATGTACCCCGGCGACACGATCTACAGCTTCGAGGGCGAGGAGAGCTGCGAGGTCAAGGAGTCGGAGTTCGGCGGGCGGACCGTCCACATCATCCGCCGCTATGTGAAGTTCAACCAGCGCGGCGAAGTCGTCGGGATCTACCGCGCGCTCCGCATCATGGCCGAGCGCGACACCGCACGGAAGAAGGGCAAGTACGCGGACACGCAAGCGGCGAGCTGGTCGAAGGACGAGATCGCGGCCATCGACGAGCGCTACCTCGAGGAAGCGCCGCGCGGCGCAGAGCCACGCTACTGGGAGGACGTGAAGGAGGGCGACGAGACGCTCACCCTGCAGAAGGGTCCCCTCACGATGACCGACATCATCCTCGCCCACTGCGCGGGCTACGGCTTCGCGCCGATCCGGATGCTCGCGACTTCGCGTGTCGCCGCCAAGGATCGCGTCCGCCTCCGGCATTCCTATTCCCGCAACCGCCACGGCGTCCTCGACACGGAAGCGCGCGTCCACTGGGACAGCGAGCTCGCCCAGAAGGTCGGCAACCCCGAGGCCTACGACTGGGGGCTCCAGCGCGAGTTCTGGCTGCATCACGTCCTGACGGACTGGATGGGCGACGACGCGTTCGTGCTCCGACAGCGGGACGAGATCCGCAAGTTCAACTATCACGGCGACCTGCAGACGTTCACCGGCCGGGTCGATCGCACCTATCGCGAGGGCCCGAGCGCCCTCGCGGACGTCTCGATCGTCGCCACCAACCAACGCGGCGTCGAGACCGCGCTGGCGGAAGCGACGATCGCCCTGCCCTCCCGCGAGACTGGACCGGTCCTCCTGCCGATCCCGCCCGAGGATCTCCAGGCGAAGGCTGTCGAATTCCTCGCGGAGCACAACCGCCGCCGCGCGAACGGAGGCGCGGCATGAGCGCTGACACGGATCCCGGCCCGCTTTCCGGTTACAAGGTCGTCGAGCTCGGCGTCTGGATCGCCGCGCCGGCGGCCGCGGGCGTACTCGCCGATTGGGGCGCGGACGTGGTGAAGATCGAGCCCCCGACCGGCGACCCTCAGCGCCACTTCCACGCCGCGCTCGGGATCGAAGCGCCCCGCTCCCCGTTCTTCGAGCTCGACAACCGCGGGAAGCGAAGCGCTGCGCTCGACCTGAAGACCGGCGACGACCGATCCCTCCTCGACGACCTGCTCGCCGACGCCGACGTGTTCGTCACGAACCTGCGTCCGCAGGCCCTCGACGCGCTCGGCCTCGACCCGGCGAAGATTCGCGCGCGCTGGCCACGCCTGATCTACGCGCGGATCACCGGCTTCGGCGCCGAAGGTCCGGACCGCGATCGCGCGAGCTACGACGTCGGCGCGTTCTGGTCGCGGTCGGGGCTCGCGGATCGCATGACCGTCCGCGACCAGGCGCCCCCGATCCTGCCGCCGGCGGTCGGCGATCACCTGACCGCGATGAACCTGGTCGCCGGGATCAGCGCCGCCCTCGCGGATCGCGAGCGCACGGGCGTCGGCCGACTCGTCGAGACGTCGCTCCTGCGCACCGGGCTCTACGCCGGCGCTTCGGATCTGTCGATCCAGCTCCTGAACGGCAAGATGCGTTCGCAGCCGCCGCGCACCAAGTTCGGGGCCCCGCTCCAGAACTGTTATCCGACGAGCGACGGCCGTTGGTTCTGGCTGCTCTGCCTGGAGTCGGATCGGCACTGGCCGAACCTCGTGCGCGCCATGGGATCCCCGACCTGGGCGGACGACGACCGTTTCGCGAACGCGGCACGACGCTTCGAGCATCGACGTGAGCTGATCGCGCACTTCGACGAGATCTTCACGACGAAGACCCTCGACGAGTGGTGCGCGATCTTCGACGCGGAAGGCGTCTGGTTCGCACCGGTCAACACGCTCGGCGACGTCGCGAACGACCCGCAGGCCCATGCCGCTCACGCCTTCGTCGAGATCCCCGAGTGCGATGCGCGCAGCGCGCTCACGAGTCCGGCCTCGCCGGTCGACTTCGATGGTCAGGCCCCGGCGCCGCGTGCTGCCTGTCCGGACATCGGGGAGCACACGGACGAGATCCGGCGCGCCGGCGCCAGCCGCGAGGATTCTTGATGGAGGACGAATCGGCGACCGGGCGCGTCGCGCTCGTCACGGGCGCGGGGTCGGGCATCGGCCGCTGCATGTGTCTCGACCTGGCGAGGCGCGGCGTCGCCGGGATCGCGCTCGTCGACCGCAGCGCGGACGGAATCGCAGCGGTCGCGAAGGAAGTCGAGGCGCTCGGTGCGCGCGCCTCGCGGCACGCCCTCGACGTCACGGATGATGCGGCGCTCACCGCTGCGTTCGCCGACGCCCGCGCGACCCACGAGCGTCTCGACTACGTGATGAACAACGCCGCCATCATGAGCGGCCTGCCGCCCTTCCCCGCCCAGTCGATCGACAAGATGGACGAGGTGCTCGCGATCAACCTACGAGCGGTGTTCGTTGGGACGAAGCTCGCGCACGAGGCGCTCGTCGAGAACGGCGGGGGCTCGATCCTGTGTACGGCGAGCGGGGCAGGCAAGACGCCCTTCCCTCCGGATCCCGTCTACGGCGCCACGAAGGCGGCGGTCGTCTCGCTGGTTCGCTCGAGCGCGGGGGCGTTCGCCAAGAATGGCATTCGGTTGAACGCGCTGTGTCCGAGCATCGTCGACACGCCGATGCTCGCGCAGAACGGGAACGGGGTCGTTCCGGCGGCGCTCGAGGGCGTCCAGCTCCTCGACCCGGCGCGAGTGGCGCAGGTGGGGATGGATCTGCTGCTCGATCCGGAGCGAAGCGGCGAGACGCCGAGCGTGCTGAAGTAGCGAGCAGCAGGAGGGAAGTCAGAATGAAGCAAGCGATTGTCGGAGCGCTGGTGATTGCGTGCCTGCTCGCATGCCAGACGCCGTGGCAGCGACGCGAGCACGAGCGCGAGTGGCAGGCTCAGCAAGCCGCGGCAGCGGAACGCATCAAGGCGAGGCGAGCGGCGCGCGACCGGGCGATCCGCAACGAGGCCGGACCAATCCTTGCCGACATAGAGAAGAACGTTGTCGGCCCTCTCACTGACGCGGAGAGGGATGAGGCCCTCGACGAGATGGTCGAGGCGAATCAGAACGGTACGTACCAGCGATCGGTGGACGAATGCATGTTGGCCGGCTTCGAACCCCTCAGCGACATGATGATCCGATGTTTCCGAACGACCTTCGCAGATGTCGCGGCGGCGAGACAGCAGACCATTCGAAGGCAAACCGCCGAGGAGCGAGCGGCGGCGCGTGATGAACGCGCGATACGGGCCGAGGAATCCCGGGCGTCATCACTCCGAGGCATCATGATTCTTCGGAGCCTGGGCCGCTGACGAGCGTGAGTCGGGCTGACGATCCCGCGAAATTTTCAGCGCCCTTCAGATCGATTGCCAACACCGCAGATTCCCACCGATTCAACTCCTCCGGATACCGACATCACATCCACCTTCGAGAACCGCGGGGTGACATCCTCCCCCGGCAAAGCCGGGGGCATCCAGGTGACCCGCTCAAAGCGGGATTGACGGGAAGGCGACCGCCTTCCCTTGGGCCGCCTTACAGGCGGCAGACGGCCAGCCGAACTCCGACTGGCCCCGCTGAGAGCGCTCGAGCTTCTGGCGCTGAATCCACTGCTGGAACAGTTCTTCACACGGCGCTCTCAGTCCGTGTGCCCTAGCCTCGCGTTCTTCGACGAGAGGCTCCCTCCTGTGTGACGCCGAGCAAATCACGGGACGGGGTTTCCTCGAATTCCGGAACCGTCAAACTTTGAAGGCCTCCCCAGCAGAGCTGGGGGGACTCCCGACGGGCTAGGCTCGAACGCAGAGTAGCCGGGGCTACCCCCCGATGTGATACATCTCGACCCGGTCGCGCTTCGGCGTCGTCCCGTCGATCTGCAGCAATCCCGAGCGCTGCTCCGAGTACCGATCCGTCCGGTTCGTCCACGTCGACGCGATCAGCTGCCGCAGCGTCTCGTCGTCCTTGCCCGAGCGCATCGGCTCGCGCAGGTCGATCCCACCATCGGCGAACAAGCACGTCACGAGCTGCCCCTCGACCGTGAGGCGCGCTCGCGTGCAGTCGCCGCAGAACGGCGAAGACACGCTCGTGATCACGCCGATCTCTCCGCCGCCGTCCGCATAGCGCCAGCGCGACGCGACCTCGCCGCGGTAGTTCGCGTCCGCGGGCTCGAGGGGGAGCTCCGCGGCGATTCGCTCGATGATCTGCTTGCCGGTCACGACCTCGTCCATCTTCCAGTCGTTGAGGGTGCCGACGTCCATGAACTCGATGAAGCGGAGGATGTGGCCGGTGCCGTGGAAGTGGCGCGCCAGGTCGACGAGGCCGTCGTCGTTGACGCCCTTCTGGACGACGCAGTTGACCTTGATCGGGCCGAGGCCCGCGTCTTCGGCGGCGGCGATGCCTTCGAGCACGCGGTCGACGCTGAATCGCTCGCCGTTCATGCGGTGGAACACGTCGGGGTCGAGGCTGTCGAGGGAGACGGTCACGCGGTCGAGGCCCGCCTGCTTCATCTCCCTGGCCCATCGCGGAAGCAGACTGCCGTTCGTCGTCATCGCGAGGTCGAGCTCGACGCCGGCGTCCTCGCCCACCTGCTTGAGGCGGGCGATCAGGTACTGGAGGCCGTGGCGCAGCAGGGGCTCGCCGCCGGTGATGCGCAGCTTCTCGACGCCGAAGCGGACGAAGAGCCGGACGAGACGGGCCACCTCCTCGAAGGTGAGCACCTCCTCGCGCGCGAGGAACGGATACTTCTCGCCGAAGATCTCCGCGGGCATGCAGTACGGACAGCGGAAATTGCACTTGTCCGTGACGGAGATCCGCAGATCGCGGAGCGGCCGCGCGTGGCGATCCTCGAGGACGACGGGGCTGGCAGAGGACTCGTTCGGAGGCACGAGCGGGGGACTCCTGCGGGCGCGGAAAAGGGCTTTCGGGGCGGCCAGATGGACGGCCTTGTTTCGAGTCGATCGAGGCGTCGGACCACGCCCGGGCGGCTCATTCTGACAGCGATCCGGGCGCGCCGCTCGTATGCAGCGTCGCCCCCGCGCCAGATTGCCGGCGCGCTGCCGATCAATCTTGACCAATCGGTAGTCTATCGTAGGATCTCGGCCGTGCACCTCCTGGCCCGCGAAGAGACGGGGCTCCGATGCCTCCTCCAGGTCGCCCTCGCCGAGCTCGGCCGGGACGGGGATGCCCCCTGCCCGGTCCCGATCGCGAAGATCGCGGCAGCCGAGGGCCTGTCGGACGTGTACGCAGCGAAGCTGATGCGCCAGCTGCGCCTCGCCGGGCTCGTCGAGAGTGTGCGCGGCGCTAGCGGCGGCTATCGACTGGCGCGAAGCGCCGCCGAGATCAGCGTCTGGGACGCGATCCACTGCCTCGACGAACACTTCCTCCCCGGTGCGACCTGCGACTGCAGCCCCGCCGAACGCCTCGACTGCCAGCGCACCACGACCTGCGCCGTGACCTCCCTCTGGCGCACCCTCGGACGCGACATCCGCTCGAGCCTCGAAGCGGTCTCCCTCGCCGATCTCTGTGCAGGACAGCTCGAATCGGCTGCCCCCGTCCCCCTGCCCACCCTCAATCCGGCCGACGCACGCTCCGCCCATTAGGCGTCACGCCCGTCCAGCCGAAGGAATCCCCAACCATGGTCGATCTCGCCCTCACCGATGCCGCCGCCGAAAAGGCGAAGCGCCTGCTCGCGACGACTACCGAGCCGCACACGGCGCTGCGCGTCGCGGTAAAGAACGGAGGCTGCAGCGGCATGCGCTACGAGCTGCTCTTCGACGGCGAACGCCGGGACGATGACGACGAGCTCGAGTTCCAGGGACTCAAGGTCTGGGTCGACGCCGAGAGCGCGACCTTCCTCGACGGCATCACGATCGACTTCTCGAACGAGCTGAACGACGCGGGCTTCAAGATCGAGAACCCGGCCGCAGAAGAGACCTGCGGCTGCGGCGAGTCGTTCCGGCTCTAGCGCGCTCTGCACGGGTGTCCGAAATCGTGGGCTGGTTGTCCTTGTGACCCCACTGGCATTCGTCGACGCTTCTTCGCGAGAGTCCGCCCCTCGCGCCTCGGGCGGATGCGGTTTTGCTCGTGAAGAATCTCGTGATCCTCGCGCTGCTCGCGGTCGCCGTGCCCCTTTCCTCTGGCTGTGGCGGACGCGTGTCCACCGGCCCGACCGACGCACGTCCGATCGCCGTCGGCCCCGAAGAACACCAGAGAACGATCGACGCGCTCCGCCCGCCGAAGCGCGAACGCCCCCTGATCGCGGTCCTCGCGGACAACGCCGGCACCGAGACGACGGACTTCCTGGTGCCGTACGGAGTGCTCGTCGCTTCGGAGGTCGCGGACGTCGTCGCGGTCGCCCCGGAGTCGGGTCCGATCGAGTTGATGCCGGCGCTGCGCGTCGCGCCGCAACAGACGCTCGAATCCTTCGACGAGCAGCATCCGACGGGCGCCGACTACGTCGTCGTTCCCGCCCTGCACCGGACCGACGTGCCGATTCTGCACGATTGGATTCGATCGCAGGCCGAAGGAGGCGCGACGATCGTCGCGATCTGCAGCGGCGCCCTCGTGCTTGCGGAAGCGGGCCTGCTCGAAGGGCGTGCCGCGACGACGCACTGGTTCGACATCGATTCGCTCGAGCGCAGCCATCCGACGCTCCGGCGCGTCGACGATCGTCGCTACGTCGCCGACCGCGGCATCGCTACGACGACCGGCGTCACGGCTTCCGTCCCGATCTCGCTCGCGATCATCGAGGCGATCGCGGGAAAGCAACGAGCGGCCGCCGTAGCCGAACGACTCGGCGCACCGGCCAACTGGACAGCCACCCACGACAGCGACGCCTTCAGGCTCGACGGGCGATCGATCACCCTCGCGATCCGCAACCTCCTGGCGTTCTGGGCGCACGAAGACATCGGCGTGCGGGTGCAGACCGGCGTCGACGAGATCGCACTCGCGTTCACCGCGGACGCGTACTCGCGCACCTATCGATCGCGCGCGTTCGCCGTCGCGGAGGCGTCGGACCCGATCGTCACGCGGCGAGGCCTCACCCTGCTACCCGATCGGGTGGCAGACGAGACCGATTTCGACTTCAGCGTGCGTCTCTCTGAGGAGGCGCCGCCCGTCGAGTCGCTTGACCTCGCGCTCGCGGGGATCGAACACCGCTACGGCGAAGGGGTCGCGGCCTTCGTCGCGCTCCAGCTCGAGTACGACGACCGCTGACCGGATCGTCGACGACGCCTACGCGAGCTCGCTCGCGCTCTTGATCACCGCCGACACGAGGCCGTAGTCGCAGGCCTGGTCCGCGTCCATCCAGAAGTTGCGATCGCTGTCCTTGGTGACCTTCTCGACGTCCTGACCGGTCTCGGTGGCGATCAGGTTGTTGAGCTTCTCGCGCACCTTGAGGATCTCTTCCGCCTCGATTCGGATGTCTGTCGCCTGCCCGCCGGCGCCACCGCTCGGCTGATGCAGCAGGAAGCGCGTGTGGGGCAGCGAGAAGCGCCGCTCCTTCGGTGCCCCGAAGAGGATCGGGACGGCGATCGAAGCGCACCATCCCGCGCCGATCGTCACGACCGGGGACTCGATGAAACGCAGCATGTCGTGGATCGCGAAACCCGAGTCCACGTGGCCGCCCTGGGACGTGACCATTACGCGGATCGGGTCATGATTGTCCGCGTTGAGGATGAGCAGCTGGCCCATCACCTTCTCGGCCAGCTTCTGGTCGACCGGCCCGTTCACGAGCACGGTCCGCGTCTTGAGCATGCGCAGTCCGAGGCCGTCGCCGCCCTCTTCCTTCGCCTCGCCCTCGTCACTCCATTGCAGATCGCTCGATCCGTCGATGCCTCGCATCGGCCTCCGCCCCCTCAGTCGTCCATCCGCCGCCGTTGAAAAGTGCGGCCGCACCGGGATCCCCGGCGTGCCCGACGTTAGCAGGCACGCCGGGGGTCGGCGCGGCGGATTCGATCAGAGTCCGTCGTCGGTGTCGAGGAGGAGGTCCAACGCGTCGATGAACTCGATGCTGTCCCCGCCCTCACCGCGCGTGTAGAACGCGAGGCCGGCGTCGGTGAACGTCGGGGCGAGCACCGTGCGCGTGCCGTCACCGATCCCCAACGGGTTGGCGCTCGCGGCGACGGGCGCGGCCGGATTCCAGTACTGAACGACCTCGTCGTCGCCGGTTCCGGCGCGCCAGACCACACCCAATGGACCGCCTGCGAGATCTTCGAGCTCGGGAAGGCCGGATGCGAGCTCGACGGGTGCGGCGCCGACGTCTTCGAGGTCGCGCGCCCAGATCGCCACGTCGCCGTCGGCGGCACAGCGCGTCGACGAGCCCAGGCCGACGCCAAACAACGAGACGTTCGTCGTCACGGAGTTGCGGCAACGCGCGTAGACCAGATGGTGACCATAGAGCCGGACGTGCGTCCGAAGTCCGCTGCCATTCGTGGCGGCGCGCTGGCGTTCGGCGTCGGGGTTGCGGACATCGAGCCAATACATGCTCGCGGGGTTGGTGAAGAACATCGCGTAGCGCGGCGTGACGGACCGGAGGTAGACCGCATCGACCCTTCGCGGGTTGACCTCCGGCTCGACCGGGCGCGCGCCGTCATACAGAAAGACCGAGCGGTCGAATTGCCAGCCGACGACGTTGCCCGCCACCTGCAGACCGACGCGGAAGGCGCTCGACGAGCCGGCATACGCGATGTCACCGATCTCGCGAATGCGGGACGTCTCGAACGGTGCAGGCAGCGCATAGAGGCGCGCGGCGTCCCGCCAGACGAGCTGGGTTTCCGTCATCGCGATCTCGAACACGTTCCGCGTTTCGTACTCGCCCAGGACGATCGGCGCGCGGTTCGTCGAGGCGAGGTCGACGACGGAGATGCGCGCGTTCCCGTCCTCATCCGGCGCTTCGATCCACGCGAGCTGGCTTCCGGCGAGCGCGAACGCCGCGACTTCGACCGGAGACGTGCCCCAGGGCGACCAGGCGATCGCATCGGTCGTCGGCGTCCCGTCGGGCGCGACCTCGACGAGTCGGAGATGGACCGGCGCACCCTCTTCGAGCGGATGGTCAAGCCACGCCACGAACCCGTCGCCCGTCTGCAAGCGGGTGATGCCGTTGCGCGGTCGTCGGCCGGCACTCTGTTCCACGGTGCCCGTCGCCGGGTCGATCGCGCCGACCAACAGGTACGCGCCGGCGTCGGTGCCGGGGTGGTGGAGCGTGACCGTGTCGCCGCTGGCGACGATCACCTTCGGCCCCGTCGCGCTCGGTCGCGGCTCCGCGGGCGCAGGCGCCGTCGTCGCGACCGATCGTGACCGCGGCGTGTCTTCCCGGTCGGGGAACCAACCCTCGTGATCCTCCTCGTGACAGCCGGCTGCGAGGAACGCGAGAAGGAGGGTGAAGGGAAGGACGAACCGTGGGTGTCGTCCGGGCGCGCGCCTGGCGAGGCGCGCGGAGGGACTTGGCGGGAGCCCCGCGGCGTTGGTCGGCGCGGCCGCGGAGGGCTGGTCGGAGAGGGACCGGTGATCTGGCATCGTCGATTGCTTCATCGTTTCGTGACTCCTACGATCGCTTCCGGATCGGGCGCGCTAACGCAGCGCGTCATGCCGGCGATCTGGGCGTCATCGATGCCCCGAATCAGACTCTGGTTCCCACAGAGTCCGACTCCGAGTCGAAGTCGAAATCCCCCACGCAAGAGGCAGGTTCCGATGGAAGTCCCCATGCTCGTTACAGATTTTCTCGATCGCGCCGTTCGGCTCTATCCCGAGAAAGTCGCCGTGGTCGACGGTGACCGCCGGTATTCGTACCGGGAACTCAACGAGCGGGTCGATCGCCTGTCGAACGCGCTGCTGGATCTCGGCCTCGAGCGCGGGGACCGGGTCTGCATGCTCAGCCCGAACTCCCACTTCTACCTGGAGAGCTTCTACGCGGCCGCTCAGGTGGGGATCATCCTCGTCCCCCTCAACTACCGACTGGTCGCGGCGGATCACGAATACATCCTGAACCACGCCGGCGTGCGCGCCGTGCTCGTCGATTGGGAGTACACCGGCGTCGTCGACGAGATCCGCGGCAAGCTGCCGAGCGTCGAACACTGGATCGTCGCGCAGGACGAGGGCGACGTGCCTTCGGGCTGGACGTGTTGGAACGAGCTGGTCACGAAGGCGAGCGCGACGCCGCCCACGCGCCCTTCGATCGGCGAGAACGAGACGGTCTCGATCAACTATACGAGCGGGACCACGAGCCGTCCGAAGGGCGTCATCATGACCCATCGGAACTCGTACCTGAACGCCTACAACATGATCGTCCACAACGGGCTGACCCACGACGACGTGGAGCTCTGGACGCTTCCGATGTTCCACTGCAACGGCTGGGGCGGCGTCTTCGCGATGACGGCCCTGGCGGGCAAGCACGTGATCCTGCGCGCGATCGACGGCGAGGACATCATGCGCCTGATCGCGGACGAGGAAGTCACGTTCGCCTGCATGGCGCCGGCCGTGCTGCGCACCGTGCTCGACACACCGGACAAGGACCGCTTCGACGTGAAGACGAAGCCGCGCTTCACCGTCGCCGGCGCCCCGCCGCCCTCCGCCTTCATCGAGCGACTCGAGAAGGAGATGGGCTGGCAGTTCATGCAGATCTACGGCCTGACCGAGACGGCGCCGCTGCTCACGATCTCGCGCCCGGACGCGAACACCGAGCAGGAGGACTGGGCCCGGCGCTCACGCGCGGGCGTGGCCGGAATCGGCGTCGACCTGCAGCTGCTCGACGACGACGGAAACCCGGTGCCCAAGGACGGCAAGTCGGTCGGCGAGATCTGCGCACGCAGCAACGTCGTCTTCGCGGGCTACTACGAGCAGCCCGATCAGACCGCCGAAGCGATCTACGACGGCTACTTCCACACCGGCGACCTCGCGGTCTGGGACGAGGTCGAGAACATCCACATCGTGGATCGCAAGAAGGACGTGATCATCTCCGGGGGCGAGAACATCTCGAGCCCGGAGATCGAGGACTGCCTCTTCCAGCACGCCGCGATCCTCGAGTGCGCCGTGATCGGCGTCCCCCACGAGAAGTGGGGAGAGACGCCGGTCGCACTCGTCGTGACCCGCGAAGGGACCGAGTCCTCCGAGGACGAGCTGATCGCCCACTGCCGCGCGAACCTCGCCCACTTCAAATGCCCGACGCAGATCCGCTTCGTCGAAGAGCTGCCGCGCACCGCGACGGGCAAGCTCCAGAAGTACAAGCTGCGCGAGGCCTTCTGGGATGGCGACCGGAAGGTCGCCGGCTGAACGCCCCGCCGTTCCTTCCCATCCATCCGAACCCATCCATCCGTTCCGAACCGGAGAGCCTGCCCGATGAGCGATTCCGCTAGCTCCGCGCTTCCGCGTCCCCGCGCCCTGGTCCTGATCGTCGCGTCCTACGTGATGGCGATCGGCGCCGGGATCGCCACCCTCGCCTGGGCGCCGATCGAAGACCCGATCTGGCGCACCCTCGCCGCGGACGCCGTCGCGACCGTCGTGATCTTCGGCTGGAGCATGGCCTACGACAACTCCAGCTTCTACGACGCCTACTGGAGCGTGATCCCGCCCCTGGTCGTGCTCTATTGGATCGGGCTGCCCGAGTCCGTGGCCGTCGACGCACGCGCCTGGATGATCTTCGGCGTGCTCCTCGTCTGGGGCGCACGGCTCACCTGGAACTGGACCCGGGGCTGGACCGGCATGGATCACGAGGATTGGCGTTATGCGGACTTCCGGGAGATCTTCCCGCGCGCGTACTGGCTGGTGAGCTTCGGCGGCGTCCACATGTTCCCGACGCTGATCGTCTTCGCGGGCCTGGTCGCCGCCTGGCCGGCGCTGGTCACCAGCGACGTCGCCCTCTCCTGGATCGACGGTCTCGCCTTCGCCATCGGCCTCGGCGGCATCGCCTTCGAGTGGATCGCCGACGCCCAGCTCCACGCGTTCGCGAAGATCCGCAAGCCCGGCGAGACCCTCCGCACCGGTCTCTGGCGCTACTCCCGCCACCCGAACTACCTCGGCGAGCTGATGATCTGGTGGAGCCTCTTCCTGTTCGGGCTCGCGGCGGATCCCGCCTGGGCGAAGCTCGCGGTGCTGGCGCCGATCGCGATGACCGCGATGTTCCTGGGCTTCAGCATCCCGGCGCTCGAGAAGCGCTCCCTCGAACGCCGCGTCAACTACCAGGACGTCATCGACACGACCTCGATGCTCATCCCGCTCCCGCCCCGCCGCCCGAAGACGAGCAGCTAGTCAGCGCAACCGAGACGCACGCGCCCCAACCAGAGCCCCCAGCGCAAGACGCGCCCCCTGAAAGGGCGCGTCGAGAGGCGCGCAGCGCCGACTAATAAATCAGAGCAGCTGCTTGAAGATCTCGAGGGAGTCGCGCTCTTCGTCGGAGACCTCTCCGTCGGCTGCGATCAGCCCTTCGATCGCCTCGACGAAGATCCGGCGATGGGCCGCGGGGATCGACGTCGGATCGAGGTCGTCGATCTGCGGCGGGCGATCGAGCCATTGCTGGACCTGCAGGTTCTCGTCCTCGTCGAGCTCGAGGCGGCGGATGAGTCGCGCGATGAACACGCGCTCCTCCGGCCGGATCTCGAGATCGGCCCAGGCGAACGAGCAGACGAACTCGACGAGCCGGAGACGTTCGCGTCGATCGAGTTGCTCGAGCATGGAATCCTCTCGGAACGGGTGGGTACGCGCGTTCGCGCGCCGAGGAGTCCGCAGCCCCGATCGATCGGCGTGATCGCTCGAGCCCGGTTGTGCGCGACGGTCCGCCGCCCCCCCTTGAACGCGCGCCGAGCTTAAACGGATCACCTTTCCCACGCCAACCTCCTCCCACTCGTCATTCTGACATGACGTCAGCGCCCCGTGTGAGATTTCCATTCGACCCCGTCGAACGAACGCCGAGAGTCAGGGGAAACACCCACCCCTCGCGCCCGTCACGTCCCGGCGCCGCCGCCCTTCGACGATCTCCGCTCCGATTCCCGACGAACGCTGCGCATCGGTCGCAGCGGCTCCCGTCCGACGACGGCCTCACACACGGGATCCAGCAGTCTCGTCGCCGGATCGCCCTCCCCTACACCGAAGCGGCGCAACGTGTCGAGGAGCGCGCCGCGGATCGCCACGCGACGGTGTGCAAGAACCGACGCAGGGACGTGCGCGGATGGGCCTGCCGGCGCGGAATCGAGGGGCGGCCGGGGCGGGATCCGCGTCGTCGCCAGACCAGGTTCGTCTCGAACCGGAGCGACGAACTGGTACCCGCGCGCATGCACGGTGCGAATCGAGCTTTCGCTTCCGGCGTCTTCGCCGAGTGCGCTGCGCAGCTCGTTCACGAGGCCGGAGAGCGACCCCGGTCCCACCGACGTGTGCCCCCAGACCGCATCGACCAGCTCAGCCCGCCGCACGACCCGCGCCCGATGTTTCACGAGATAGGCGAGGAGGTCGAAGGCCTTCGGTCGAAGTCGGACCGGGCGGCCGTCCTCCATCAACAGATAGCGGTCTACATCGAGCTCGAAGTCGCGGAAGAAGATCGACATCGAGCGCAGGAATAACATCGCGCGCGCGCGTGACCCATCACGCATCGATCGAATCCGCGTTCGCCCGACGGCGCGCGACGGGGAGCGCGAGGGACGCCGCGGGAATAACGCGGGAGGACCGCCGGAAGCGCGGTGGAAGACCGAGGAGAGTCGGGGGAGAACCCGAGGACCCGCGTGCTAGTCGAAGGCCTCGAGATTCACGTCCACCATCAGCTCGTCTGCGAGCTCCTCGAGCGCGTCCCGAATGCGCTCGACGTCCACCTCGTCCGGCGGGGCCAGCTCGGCAACCGCGCGGAAGAGCGGCTCTCCCGACATCGGCGCACTCTCGACGACCGTACGGAGGTCCTGGACGCTGACCCCGAGCCGCGCGAGGGCGCTCGAGATCTCGCGCACGATCCCGGGACGATCCTGCCCGACGAGCTCGAGGCGGATCGAGCGCCGGTGGTCGACGGCCGCGAGCGACCAGTCGCTGTCGACGACGCTGGCGGTGAGGCCGCGGCTCGCGAGACCCGGCAGGGCCTCGATCAGGCCCTCGGCGCGCTCGTCCGGGAGGTGGATCTGGACGACCCCGGCAAAATGGCCTGCGAGGCGCGCCATCCGGCTCTCGTCCCAGCTGCCCTCGTGCGCAGCGATCAGCTCCGCCAGGGCCTCGACCAGCCCGGGGCGATCCTCTCCGATCACGGTCATCACCAGTGCCCTGGCCATCGCAGCCTCCTTTGATCCTACAAATCCGTTGTGATTTCGGTCACTTGGGGATTCTTACGCAAAAAAAAAGAGATCTGATGGGAAAAAAGTCCGCCACCCAGCCGCACGAACCGGCACTTCCAATACAGAACAAGCCGATATCCCCTTCCCAGGGAGGCCCGACGTGTCCTAGACACGTCGGGTCGCTTACTTTCGGGGCCCCGAAAACGCGGGAATCCCGCCCAGGCGGCCCCTTCGGCCTCCGCGCAGCCCGGCTAGCCCCCGTCCCCGTCCCCGTCCCCGTCTCGGCTCTCCGCGAAACGGACCAGGGCCCCGAGGGCGCGGACCGCCCGATGGGCGCTCGGATAGCAGAGGCGTCCCTGCTCGCGGAGCGCGGACGGCGCCGGGTTCTCCGGATTCGACGCCACGAGCTCGCTGACGGCCAGGACCGGCTTGCCGTGCTTCCGGCTTGCGAGGATGCCGGCCTCCGCGTAGCGGCGGTCCTGACGCTCGTGGAAGCCCGCCATGCGATCGAGGCCGTACTCCGGATGGAAGCGCCCCGACCGGAACAGGCTCGCGGTCGCGGCCTGGATGCCCAGACCGAGATGGATCACGGCGTCGACCTCCGGATGCGCGCAGACCAGGTCGAGGACCTCTGGGATGGTGTCCCGGGTCTCGCCGCCCGCGAGGTCGATCGGGTTGCCGCGGCTCCAACGCGCCGGCACGCGCTCGTCGATCGCGGCCTTGATCTCTTCGGGCAGCGGGACCACCTCGAGGCCTTCGTCGGCGCAGGCGTCGGCCGAGAGCACGCCCCAGCCGCCGACCGACGTGAAGATCACCACCCGCCGCCCCTTCGGAAGGGGCTGCGTCGCGAGCGTCGCGCCCCACTCGAAGGCTTCCTCGATGGTCGGCGCGCGCAGGATGCCAAGCTGGCGACACAGCCCGTCGAAGACGCGGTCGTCGCTCGCGAGCGCGCCCGTGTGACTCGCCGCGGCCTTCTGTCCCTCGGCTCGGGCACCGCCCTTCACGAGAACCAGGGGCTTGCGTTCGGTCAGGCGTCGCGCCGCGCGAAAGAACGCGCGCCCGTCGCCGACGCCCTCGACGTAGCTGACCGCCACGTCGGTGTCGGGGTCGACGGCGAAGTACTCGAGCAGATCCGGCAGGCCCGTCTGCGCGGAGTTGCCGAGGGACACGGCCTTGCTGATGCCCACGCCCGTCGCGACCGCGTAGTTCATGTAGGAGGAGACGAGGTTGCCGCTCTGACTCGCGACGCCGATCCGGCCGGCCGGCGGCATCGGCGCGACGATCTGCGCGCACATCGACTCCGGGGTCGAGATCACGCCCTGCCCGTTCGGCCCGATCAGCGTCATCCCGAGCGCGTCCGCGGTCTCGACGAGCTCGCGCTGCATCGCCTTGCCTTCGTCGCCCGCTTCGCCGTAGCCAGCGCTCGTGACGAAAGCGGCCTTCACACCGCGGGCCGCGCACGACTTCAGCAGCTCGACGTTCACCTTGTTGGGCGTGCAGACGAAGACGAGATCGGCGTCGCCTTCGGGCAGGTCCTCGACGCTCGCGTACGTGTTCTCGCCGAGCACCTCCGCTCCGTCGGGCTTCACGCCCCAGACGTCGCCCTTGAAGTCCTTGCTCAACAGGTTGTGCAGCGTGACGAAGCCGAACTTGCCGGGATGACTGGCGACGCCCGCGATGATGATCCCGCGCGGGTGGAAGAGCGGTCGGAATCGCTCGCGCACCTCGTCGTCGCCAAGCGCTTTCGCGAGCGGTGCGCGAGGGTCGGCGGCGGGGCCGCCGGTCGTCTCGACGAGGGCATCGACCGCGACGGGCTGGTCCCCGGCGACGATCAAGGGGTTCAGGTCGACGCTCACCACGTCGGGCCGCTCGAGGGCGAGTCGGCCGAGTCCTTCGAGCACTTCGGCCAGGGCTTCGCGGTCGATCGCGGGCTCGCCGCGATGGGGCTTCGTCAGCAGCTCGGCGGTCTCGAGTCCGTCGACCATCGCCAGGGCCTCGGCGCGCGACAGCGGCGCGACGGCGAAGACCGCGTCGCCCACCGCCTCGGCGAGGATGCCGCCGAGACCGAGCATCACGCAGGGTCCGAATTGCGGATCGCGGACGAGCCCGGCGATCAGCTCGCGCTGACCACGCACCATCTCGGCCACGAGCAGCGAGACGTCGCCATCCTCCGGCCGCGCCGCCCCGAGTAGCTCCCCGGCCTGGGCCCGAACGCTCTCCGCGTCGGACAGACCGACCCGCACGAGCCCGCGCTCGGTTTTGTGCGCGATGCCGTCGCCCGCGAGCTTGAGGACCACGGGGAAGCCGATCGCAGACGCCGCCTCCGCCGCGTCGGCCGCGTCGTCGGCGAGCTGCTCCTGGGGCAGGCGCACGCCGTAGGCGGCGACGATCTCCTTGGAGGCGTGCTCGGAAAGAGTCTGGGCAGGGGCGTCGGTGTTGCTCATGGGGCGAAGAGACTACTCGACGCCCATTCCCGCGCCAAAACCGCCGGGGACTCGCAACAAGCTTCGCATCTGCCCGGAATCGCGTATGATTTGGGCCATGCCCAACGACGCCGCGCCCGCCGCCGAGAGCATTTTCTCCGTCGCCGAGGCGATCTTCAAAGAATGGGTCGTCGACCCGATCAGCGCGACGATCTTCTTCGACCTCTGGCGTTTCGACAATGCGGCCGGGGACGCGATCCAGATCCCGGCGGTCGTCGCCTGGCTCGTCGCCGGTGCCCTCTTCTTCACGCTGCGTTTCCAGTTCGTGAACGTGCGCGGGTTCCGACACGGCATCGACTGCGTGCGCGGCGTCTACTCCGACCCGAACGAGGCCGGCGAGATCACCCATTTCCAGGCGCTCTCGGCCGCGCTCTCGGCGACGGTCGGCCTCGGCAACATCGCCGGTGTCGCGTTCGCGGTCGGGATCGGCGGCCCCGGCGCGGTCTTCTGGATGATCATCGGCGGCGCGCTCGGCATGAGCTCGAAGTTCGCCGAGTGCACGCTCGGCCAGAAGTACCGCGTGATCGACTCGAACGGTCACGTGACCGGCGGGCCGATGATCTATCTGCGCGACGGGCTCGCGGAGCGGGGCCTGGCCGGCCTCGGTCGCGTGCTCTCGGTCGTGTTCGCCGTCATGTGCATCGGCGCCAGCTTCGGCGGCGGCAACATGTTCCAGTCGAACCAGGCCTATGCGCTGGTCTACGAGGAAGTGCCTTTGCTCGCGTCGAGCGGCGGCATGATCGTCTTCGGGGCGGTGCTCGTGGTGCTCGTCGCGCTCGTGATCATCGGCGGCATCCGGCGCATCGGTGAGGTCGCCGCGGTCCTCGTCCCCGGCATGTGCGCGCTCTACATGGTCTGCGGACTGCTCATCCTGGCGATGCACGCCTCCGCGGTGCCCGCCGGACTCGGGCTGATCGTGAGCGATGCGTTCAGCTTCGAGGCAGGGCTCGGCGGGTTCGTCGGAACGCTGATCCAGGGCTTCCGGCGCGCGGGCTTCTCGAACGAAGCCGGGGTCGGATCCGCAGCGATCGCGCACTCGGCAGCACGCACCGAGGAACCGATTCGCGAAGGCATGGTCGCCCTGCTCGAACCCTTCATCGACACCGTGCTCGTGTGCACGACGACGGCGCTCGTGATCGTCGTGACCGGCACCTGGAACGACCCGGAGGCCGGCAGCGGCATCGCGATGACCGCGACGGCCTTCGCGACGGTCATCCCCTGGTTCCCGAAGGTCTTGACGGTCGTCGCCGTGCTCTTCGCGTTCAGCACCATGATCTCGTGGAGCTACTACGGCGAGCGCTCGTGGAAGTACCTGTTCGGCGAAGGTTCGATCCTCGTCTACCAGCTGATCTTCCTGGCCTTCACCTTCGGCGGCGTCGTGTTCCGGAACGCGACCGTCGTGCTCGACTTCGGGGACCTGATGATCCTGGGCATGGCCTTCCCGAACATCGCCGGCGTGATCCTGCTGGCGCCGATCGTGAAGGCCGAGCTCGATCGTTACCTCGAGAAGCTCGCGGCCGGCGCGTTCGTCCGCCACTAGCCAGCGGCGACCTGGCGCCCGAAACACGAAGCGCCGCGGGCGACGTCTCCGTCGGCTCCGCGGCGCTTCTCCATACCGGGCACGCCCACTCGCTCGAGGGCGTGACCGGACGTGGCGTCCGGATCAGGGCGCGATGTCCGCGACCGGCGCGACGTCCGCCTGCTCCACGTTGATCACGGCCTTCTTCGAGAACTTCACGCGACCCGACTTGCCGAGCGCGCCACCGAGGGGCTGCGGTCCGTAGGTCGGGTGCATGCGCGTCGTCATCGCGGTGCCGGTTTCGGTGCCGTAGAAGTAGGCGCCGACGATCGGGTATTCGCCCTCGATCATCGGCGCGCGCAGCGTGTAGATCACCTTCGCGCGCGACCAGCGATCCTCGTCCGCGCTCGAGTGCACGCCGTCCACGTTCACGAACGTGACGTCGCGGCCTTCGCGCTCCGGGCGTCGCTCGATCCACTCGGTCTGCGGTCCCTTGGGACCGAGGATCGTCGGCGCGCCGACCACCTCCCAGCCGAGGGACGAGGCGGGCTTCGCGAAGAATCGATGGGGGCGGTCGACGAGTCCGACGCCCACGCTCGGCCCGGCTCCGCCGGTGACCTTGACGGTCACCTGGAACGTCTCACCCGGCGCGACCATCGCGGGAAACTCGAGGGCGATCGTGGAGTTGCGATCGACGGCGCTGAGCAGCTCGACGAGCTGCGCGCGATCCGCCTCCGGAATCTCTTCGTAGTTGCCGAGGCCCTGGAGGATCGCGGCATAGTGCTTCGCCTCCGGCAGCTCGGCCTGCGCGCGCTCACCGAGACCGGCCAGGTCGTCCTCGGCGGTCGACGAGTGGCACGCGGCGCAGTAGGGGCCGACGTCCGTCTGGAAGTCCGGCGTCCCGCCCGGGTAGGCGTGCGTGGCGGTCGCCATCGCGAGCCCCAGCAGCAGCGTGAATGCTGTCCGGATCTGCGCGGTGCCGATCGAGGGGCGATTCCGTCGTGCCTGCAATGCCATGTGCTGATTCCTCGCGAATGCGGCCGGCGGACACGCGAGTAGAGCGGTCCGGCCGGATCGAATGGCCTCTCTTCGACCGAACGCCCGAGGGATTTGAGTCCCGGATCACCGCGCGGGCCGGAAGATCGTGACCGGAAGCCGCGAGAGGGGGCTGCTAGGGTTCGCCGCCGGATCGGAATCGGCGATCCAGGCACTTTCGGAGGAAGCGAAACGATGGAACTCGGCAAGATCGGCGTCTGGGCCTGGCTGGATCACTGGACGGCTCAGGAGACGGCAGAATTCGCGCAACGAGCCGAGGGCTGGGGCTACAGCGCGATCTGGATCCCCGAGGCGGTCGGCCGCGATCCCTTCTCGCTGATCGGCTACCTGGTCGGCCGCACCGACCGGATGATCTACGCCACCGGCATCGCGAACATCTACGCCCGCGACCCGATGGGCATGAAGGCGATCTGGAAGACGATCTCCGAGATGGCGCCGAACCGCTTCGTCCTGGGCCTCGGCGTGTCCCACCAGCATCTCGTCTCGGGCCAGCGCGGCCACGACTACACGAAGCCGCTCTCGACCATGCGCGACTACCTGGAGGCGATGCAGGGCGCGCTCTACATGGGGAAGCAGCCCGAGGTCGACGCGCCCATCGTGATCGGTGCGCTGCGCGACAAGATGCTCGGCCTCTCCGCGACGGCGGTCCAGGGCGCGCACCCCTACCTGGTGACGCCGGCGCACACCAAGCGCGCGCGGGACGTGATGGGCCCCGACGCCCTGCTTTGCCCCGAGCACATGGTGCTTCACGAGACCGACGCCGAGAAGGCGCGCGCGATCGCACGGAACGCACTGAAGATGTACATCCGGCTGCCCAACTACCAGAACAACCTGAAGCAGTTCGGATTCACCGAAGCGGACTTCGAGGACGGTGGTTCGGACGCCCTGGTCGACGCGCTCGTCTCCTGGGGCGAGCCGGACGAGATCGCGGCGCACCTGCAGGAGCACCTCGACGCCGGCGCGAACCAGGTCTGCATCCAGGCCTTCCGCGCAGACGGTGCCCCGGGACCGGACGAAACGCTCCTCGAAGAGCTGGCGCGGCAGCTCGGCTAGGCGAACGGAGAACGACGTGGCGGACCTTTTCTCGCCGACGAAGCTCGGGCGGCTCGAGCTGGCGAACCGGATCGTGATGGGGCCGATGACGCGCTCGCGGGCGACCGACGACGGAACGCCCACCGATCTCATGACGGACTACTACGGCCAGCGCGCGAGCGCCGGGCTGATCGTCAGCGAGGGGATCTACCCGAGCGAGGACGGCAAGGGCTATTGCCGTACGCCCGGACTCGTCACGGCCGCACACGTGGCCGGCTGGAAGAAGGTCACCGACGCCGTGCATGCCGCCGGCGGGACGATCGTCGCGCAGATCATGCACTGCGGCCGGGTCGGGCACACGGACAACAAGCAGCCCGGCAGCGAGCTCGTCTCGCCCTCGGGCGTCCGCGCCCGGGGCGACATGTTCACCGACACCGCGGGCATGCAGCCCATGTCCGAGACCCGCGCGCTCGCCGCGGACGAGATCCCCGGCGTGATCGCCGAATTCGGGCGGGCGACGGAGCTCGCTTACGACGCGGGCTTCGATGGCGTCGAGGCCCACTGCGCGAGCGGCTACCTCCCGGCGCAGTTCCTCTCGACCGGGCCGAATACCCGCGACGACGAGTGGGGCGGCTCTGCCGAGAACCGCATCCGCTTCGCGGTCCAGGCGATCGAATCGATGGCGGCGGTCGATGGCGCAGACCGGGTCGGCTTCCGGATCTGCCCCGGCAACCCGTTCAACGACCTGT
Organism: uncultured Spirochaetaceae bacterium; assembly: GCA_964488255.1. Taxonomy (GTDB): domain Bacteria; phylum Myxococcota_A; class UBA9160; order UBA9160; family UBA4427; genus UBA4427. Next base: position 55,972 of record CAZAUR010000024.1, read on the forward strand.
CGGACGCCGATCCGGTCGAGACATTCGAGACCTTCCTCGGCGCGGTCCGCGACAAGGGCCTCGCCTACTGCCACGTGATCCGGCTGAACAGCATCCCCAACGCGCCGGACATCGACAACGTCGCTCTCGCGGGCAACGCCTATGGGCAGCCGCTCATCGCGAACGACAGCTACAGCCTCGACGAAGCCAAGGGCGCGGTCGGGGACGAGTCGGTCGCCGCGGTCGCCTTCGCGCGCTCGTACATCGGCAACCCCGACCTGGTCGAGCGCTTCCGCGCGGGCGCGGAGCTCTCCCGCTTCGACCGACACAAGCTCTACAGCGAAGGGCCCGGGGGCTACAGCGACTACCCCGTCCTCGACTGAGCCGGGCGGTCGACTAGTCTCCCGACATCTCCTCGAGCTCGAGCCCACGCGTCTCCTGGACGACGCGCATCACGAACACGAGCGAGATCGCGGCCCACGCTGCGTAGAACCCGTAGGCGAAGGCCAGCCCGAACCCCGCGAGCAGCACCGGGAAGCTCACGGTGATCGCGAAGTTCGCGAGCCACTGGGCGAGGCCGGCCACTGCGAGCCCGGCCCCGCGGATCCGGTTCGGGAACATCTCGCCCAACATCACCCACATGACCGGTCCCCAGGACAGGTTGAAGAAGAAGACGTAGACGTTCGCCGCCACCAGCGCGACGAGCCCTTCGCCCTCCCGAAGCGCCAATCCGCCGTCGCCGTCGACGGCCGCGCGGGAGAAGACGACGGCCATCGCCCCGAGCGCGAGGGTCATGCCGATCGATCCGATCCGCAGCAGCTCGCGTCGCCCGATCCGATCGATCGTGGCCATGGCGAGGGCGCAGGCGCCGATGCTGACCGCGCCGTTGATCACGTTGGTGAGCAGCGCGTCGCTCTCGGAGAACCCCACCGACTGCCAAAGCACCGCGCCGTAGTAGAAGACGATGTTGATCCCGACGAATTGCTGGAGAGTCGCCAGGCCCAGGCCGACCCAGACGACCCGGCGCGGACGCCCGTCGTCGCCCAACAGGTCCGCCATGCGCGGCGGGTGCTCTGCGGCGAGTGAAGTCTCGATCTCCCCGAGTCGCATGCCACCCACCGCATCACCGAAGAGACGGACGAGTACGGCCCGGGCCTCGTCGATTCGGCCGCGCAGCACCAGGAAACGCGGACTCTCGGGAATCCCGAGCAGCGCCGTCGCGAAGAAGAGCGCCGGCACGATCTCGACCCAGAACATCCAGCGCCAGGCCTCGGCACCGAGCCACAGGGACTCGACGGACGAGCCGGCGACCCCGGCGAGCAGGTAGTTGCTCACGAAAGCGACGAAGAGCCCGCTGATGATCGCGATCTGCTGCACGCTCGACAGCGCGCCGCGAATCGCTGCCGGAGCGATCTCGCTGATGTACGCGGGGGCCAGGACGCTCGCCGCGCCGACCGCCAACCCCCCGACGACGCGCGCGACCACGAATGCGCCGCTGGTGTCGACCCAGCCCGATCCCCAGGCGCTCGCGACGAAGAAGAGCGCGGCGACGCGCAGCAGGCCGCGCCGGCCGAAGCGATCCGCCAGCCGCCCCGCGAAGAAGGCGCCGATCGCACAGCCGAGGAGCATCGACGCGACGTTCCAACCCGTTCCGACGCGGCTCGACCCGAAGGCCACCTCTAGTCCTTCGACGGTGCCGTTGATGACCCCGCTGTCGAAGCCGAAGAGGAAGCCGCCGATTGCGGCGACGACCGAGATCGCGATCGCGTAGGCGCGAGAACCCTCAGTCCGGGACATGCGCGCCGCGTTCAGGAGCCGGGAATCGAGCAGCCGCCCGGCGGCGGCGTCCGCACCCAGTCGACCGCTTGCTCGAGGAGCTGCACGTGGAGCGGCTCGGCGTAGGCTTCCGGCAAGTGACCGAGCGCGGAATAGACGGCCCGGCCCCGGCCGATGCAGTGGCTCCAGACGATCGGGTGGTCGTCGCCCATCCGCAGGTCGCGGTCGATCACCGCGATCTTCATCCGCGGCGTGTAGGTCGACTCGTCGAGGGTCGCGAGCACCTCGACGCCCTCCCCGCGCGGGCTGGCCTCGAAGGAGTACCACTCCTCGACACGCGTCCAGGTCGGGCCGATCCCCTGCATCACGGGATGGTCGGTCGCTTCGACGTGGATCGTGCCCTCCTGAAACTGCGGGCCCATCGGGTGCCCGATGAACTGCGCCCGTACCAATCGCCCCGGGTGGTCGTCCCACTCGTAGCTGGAATCGCCCCCCGTTCCGTGGATTCCGACGAAGCCCGCCCCGGCTTCGAGACGCGCGATCAGTGCGTCGCGCTGTTCTTCCGCGAGGACGTCACCACTCACGTTGAACCACACGATCGCATCGAATCGCTCGAGCAGCTCGGGCGTGTGGACCGCGCCGTTCTCCGTCGCGAAGACGTGCCACCCACGTTTCGCGGCCATCGCGTCGAAGACCGGCAGCCCCGCGTCGATGCCTTCGCCGTGCCGAAAGCCGTTGGTCTTGCTGAAGACGAGAATCGCGGGTCGGCCGAGGTCCGCGGGAAGCTCGGGCGCGACTTCGTCGTGATCGGACGAAGGAAAGAACACGCGCAAGGTGTCGCAGCCCGAGGCGGTGGCGAAGACCGCACAGAGGAGGAGGAGGCGCGCTCCCGTCGTCGCCGTTCGCATCCGCATCAGACTTTCTCCCATTGCCGAGACGCGTTCGATCGTTCGATCGCGTCCAGCACCCGTTGATTCACGACGCCGTCCTGGAAATTCGGAGTCGGCATCTCGCCCGCATCGATGCCGCGCAGCAGGTCGAGCACGGTATGCGTGAACGTGTGCTCGTAGCCGAGCACGTGCCCGGGCGGCCACCACGCGTCGACGTAGGGGTGGGCTTCGTCGGTCGCGAGGACCGTTCGAAAGCCGGAGTCGGGGCCGAGTTCGGTGTAGACCTCGAGCTCGTTCATGCGCTCGAGATCGAAGGCGAGGCTGCCCCGGCTGCCGTTGATCTCGAAGCGGTTGTAGTTCTTGCGACCCGGGCAGAAGCGCGATCCCTCGATCGACCCGATCGCGCCGCCTTCGAAGCGCGCGAGGGTCAGCGCGGCGTCGTCGACGTCGACGGCCCCGCGGCCGCTGCCGTCTTCGAGCGGTCGCTCGTCCACGAAGGTCTCGAGCAGCCCGCTCACCTCGGTGACTTCGCCGACCAGGTGTCGGGCGAGATCCAGGGAGTGACTCGCGATGTCGCCGAGGGCGCCGCTTCCGGCCTTGGCCTTCTCGAGGCGCCAGACGCGCGGGAACTCCGGATCGACGATCCAGTCCTGCAGGTAGACCCCGCGGTAGTGGCGGATCTCGCCGATCTCGCCCGCGTCGATCATCCGCTTCGCGAGGGCGACCGCCGGCGCACGACGATAGTTGTGGCAGAGCATATGGAGCACGCCCGCGCGTTCCACCGCGGCGAGCATCGCCTCGGACTCGGCGACGGTATTGGCGAGGGGCTTCTCGCAGAAGACGACCTTGCCCGCCTCGGCGGCGGCGATCGCGATCTCCGCATGGGAGTCGCCGGGGGTGCAGATGTCGACCACGTCGATGTCGTCGCGGGCGACGACCGCGCGCCAGTCCGTCGCGCTCTCCTGCCAGCCCAGGCGATCCGCGGCGGCCGCGGTCGTCTCCGGGTTCCGGCCGCAGACGACCTTCATGACGGGATCGACCGGCGGATCACAGAACGCGCGCACCTGACGCCAGGCGTTGCTGTGCGCGCGGCCCATGAACTGGGTTCCGATCATCGCGACGTTCACGCGAGAATGCACGCGAGAGTTCACGCTGGACATGACTAGCTCCGATAGGCCTGGCGGCCGACGCCCTGGACCGGAATCCCCTGGGCGGGCAGCACTTCGTTCTGCAGCGCGTACATCGCCGCCGCGGCCTCGTCGATCCTCCGCGTGAACTCGATCGAGCCCTCGAGGATCGGCGCGAGCGCGGCCTTGTCCTGCACGCGCGCGGGGCCGTACTCGTGCTCGACGATCAGCGGTGCCTTCGAGAAGTCCATCTCGAGCAGCTCGCGGGCGGCGAGCTGGTGGTCGAGCCAGTCGACGCTCCGATTCGTGAGATAGGCGAGCGGGTCGTGGCGTGCCGTGCCCGGCAGCTCGTGCTCGCAGATCGTCGTCTGCTTCTTCCACGCGTTGCCGTGATCGGCCGGGTTCTCGGAGGGCTTGCCATCCACGTAGTCGCCACGACCGAAGGTCTGACCGCCGAACCCCCAACCCGACAGGCCCTTGGGATCGATCACCTGTCCCTTCACGTGGAACCCGTCGATCAGGAACGGGTACCCCTCGTCACGCAGATACTGGAAGATCGAACGCGTGTCCTGGCCCATCAGGATCGCGTGGGACGGGTCGTAGTGGACGCGCAGCTGATCGCCGACGCCGTGCCGCTCGCAGATCCGGTGGAGCTCGATCCAGGCGGCGGGGGTGTAGGCGATGTTGTTGTGGAACGTGTCGTCGAGAGTCCAGCCCGGCATCGGACACTGTTCGATCCGGTACGTGAGCCCGCGCGCCTTCGCCTCCTGCATGAGCGGCACGAAGACCGCCTCGAAGTCGACGAGGTTCTCCTCGATCGTGCGATCCTGGTTCTTGCCGACGAAGCCGCAGACCGCGGGTGCCCCGAGCAGCACCGCCGCGTCGAAGACCCGCCGCATGAAGTCGAGCTTCTTCTGCCGGATCGCCGGATCGGCGTGGAGCATGTTGTCGAAGAAGGCGACGTCGGCGATCTCCACGCCGGTCTGCTTGACCGCCGACAGGATCCGGTCGGCCCGCGCGCGATCGAGGGGGGCGCGCAGGTCGAGGGTGTTCGCCACCGGGTCGAGCATCGCCTCCGGCGGCACGTCAGCCTCGTCCGGATGCAGCGCAGCGGAGAGCTGGATCGAATCGGCGCCGACCTCCTGGGCGAACGCCAACCACTCCTCGACCGCGAGGTCGGGATCGGGATCGCGCTTCTCGCGCGGCGTGAGTTCTTGCAGCGCCGCGGTCAGCACACCGACCTGCATCGCCTGAGGCGCGAAGCCTCCCGTCGCTCCATCCTTCGCCACGAGCGTTCCTCCCCGGCGCGCGAGATCCCTCGCGCGATCCAGCGCGATCTTCGTCCATCCCGAAGGCCTTCGCGACCCGAACGAAGCGGCCAGTCGTGCGGTGTGAGGCCGGCACCCCCGATGCGCGTGCTGTAGCGTGCAGAGCCCTCGCGGAGGTCCATTCGCACATGCGTCGAATCGCGCTCGCCCTCGGGTCCCTGGTCGGACTCGTGATCCTGCTCGCCGCCCTCGTCTTCGTCGTCGCGACGTCCTTGATCGGCGACACGTCCGACCGAAGCCGGATGTGGGCGGCCACTGCACGGCAGTCGCCCCGGGCAGGCGAGACTGTTCGGCCTTCCGTCGACTACGACCGTCCCTACCCGGTGACCGAGCAACGCGAGCCGTGCGCGGACTACACCCCGGATCGCCGCCCCCTCTTCGGCGACCTGCACGTGCACACCGCGCGCTCCCAGGACGCGTCGACCCAGGACACGCGCACGTCTCCGGCAGACGCCTACCGCTTCGCGCGCGGCGAGCCCCTCGGCATCCAGCCCTTCGCCGAAGACGGGCGGCCCCTGCGGCGCGTCCAGCTGGCGCGCCCCCTCGACTTCGCCGGCATCACGGACCACGCGGAGCAGATCGGTGAAGTCCACATCTGCAACACACCGGGCTACGAGGGCTACGACTCGATCCCGTGTCGCGTGTACCGCGCCGCTCCGCGACTCGCGTTCTTCTGGTTCAACGGCACGTACTCTCTGGGCGGAACGCGCTGGGCGTTCTGCGGAGAAGACGGCGAGCATTGCCTCGCCGCTGCAGAGGTCGTCTGGTCGGAACATCGCGCCGCCGCGGAGCAGGCCTACGACCGATCCTCCGCCTGCCGATTCACGAGCCTCGTCGCGTACGAATGGACCGCCGCCCCCAAGGCGGCGCACCTCCACCGCAATGTGATCTTCCGCAACGAGTTCGTTCCGCGCGTGCCCGTGAGTACGATGGAGACCGGGCCGTACGCGATCGAGCTGTGGCGCTGGCTCGACGCGGCCTGCCGCGACGGAGTGCCCGGTTGCCAGGCCATCACGATCCCGCACAACACGAACTGGAGCGCCGGAACCGCCTTCCGTTCGGGCATCGAGATCGAAGGAGAGATCACCGCCGAGGAGGCGCCCCTTCGAGTGCGCTACGAGCGACTCGTCGAGATGATGCAACACAAGGGCGAGTCCGAATGCGCGCTCTTCCCCGGCGTGACGGACGAGGGCTGCGGCTTCGAGAAGGCCGAGAACCACATGGGCGCGATCGAACCGATCCCGATGGACTACGCCCGGAACGCGCTCGTGCACGGGCTCGAGCTCGAGGGAACGCTCGGGATCAACCCGCTCGCCTTCGGACAGATCGGCAGCACGGACACGCACCTCGGCACGCCGGGACTCGTGGCCGAGCGCGGTCACCCGGGGCACGGCGGCGCGGGATCTCCCGGCAACGAGGTCTTCGACACGCCCGGTCCGCCGGACGTCCTCGCCCTCAATCCGGGTGGACTCGCGGTCGCCTGGGCCGAGGAGAACACGCGCGACGCCGTCTTCTCCGCGTTCGAGCGGCGGGAGACCTATGCGACGAGCGGAACGCGGCCGGCGCTTCGCCTCTTCGGCGGCTGGGACTTCGAACCGACGATCTGCAACGTGCCGGACCTCGCGGCCCAGGGCTACGCCCGGGGTGTGCCGATGGGCGGCAATCTCTCTTCGCCGCCCTCGGGTGCAACGGCGCCCGCCTTCGTCGTCGCAGGATGGCGCGATGCGCACGAGAACGGCGCGGACCTCGACCGGATCGAGATCGTGAAGGGCTGGGTCGAAGACGGCGCGACGCACGAGACGGTCCTGACCGTCGCCGGCGGCGACGCGGAGGCGGGGGTCGACGCAACGACCTGCGCGCGCACCGGGAGCGGGCACACAAGCCTGTGCGAAGTCTGGACCGACCCCGACTTCGACGCCGACCAGCCCGCCTTCTACTACGCCCGCCTGCGCGAGGTCCCGAGCTGCCGATGGACCCAGTGGGCGTGCGTCGACGAGCGGATCGATTGCGACGCGGGCGAGGTCGCCGAGGGGTTCGAATACTGCTGCACCGACGAGCTCCCGCGCACGATCCAGGAGCGCGCCTGGAGCTCCCCGATCTGGTACACGCCCGCCGAGGGCTAGGCCGGGCTAGGCGGGGGCCGACTTCGCCGCGCGCTCCGCGGCGTGCAGTCCGGCCTTGCGCCCGAAGAACGTGCAGTCGCCGAGCGACATGCCCGAGCTGTAGTCGAGGGCCGAGCGGGGCAAGCCGCAGGCCGTCCGTCCCGCGGCGTAGAGCCCGGGGATCGCGCCGCCCTCCCCGTCGAGGACCTCGCCGTCGACGGTCACGTGCAGGCCCCCGAGCGTGAAGAACGGGTAGAAGGCCTCGCCGACCCGGATCGCCAGGGCCGCAAAGGGCGGCTGGTCGAGCGGCTTCAACCACTCCGGCTGCTTGTGGAAGAGCGGGTCTTCGCCCTTCGCTGCGTAGTGGTTGTGACGCTCGACCGTCTCTACGAGCGTGCCCTCCACCAGACCGAGTTCCGCCTCCACCTCGCTCCAGGTCTCGCCGACCGCCGCGATCTCCCAGCGAGACAATTCGGTCGGTTGAGAGTAGATCGACTCGTCGACGAGCAGGTGGATCTCGTTGCCCGTCTGACGGATGCAGTGATAGGCCACCCGACCGGGGTAGGCGTCTTCGTTGATGAAGCGCGCCCCCTGTTCGTTCACCAGGATGCCCTTCACGTTCTCCTGGGGCGGATAGAGGGTGAACGTCGCGAAGAGCTCGTCCATGTGGATCGCGACGCCGCCGACGCTGGTCCCCATCGTGATGCCCGATCCGTCGTCGTAGCCCCCGGACAAGGCATCGTCCGCCAGGGTCTTCACGATCGGCGCGTGCTGCTCGAGCATCTCACGATTCAGCACGAACCCACCGGCGCACAGAACGACGCCACCGGTCGCGTGGGCGAAGAGCGTCTTGCCCTCGCGGCGCACGACGACCCCGACCACCTGGCCCCCGTCACTCTGCACGAGCGCTTCGACCCGGCTGTCGTAGTAGGCCTCGACGCCGAGCTCCTTCGCGCGCCCCGCCAGCGCTTCGGTCAGGACGAAGCCGCCGGTCTCGCCGGTCGCTTCGGGCAGGTGGCCGCGCGGACAGGGCTTCGCCCGCTCGCGATAGGGCCAGGCGAACTCGCTACCCGAGAGGATCAGGCAGTCCCCGGTCCCGGGCATCATCGTCTTGCCGGGGATGTACGTATTCCGGTACGGCACGCCGACCGACTTCAGCCAGCCGTAGTGATCGAGGGCCCCCTCGGCGTAGGCGCGTGTCCGCACTTCGTCCGCGTCGCGCCCGCCGGCCATCATCATGTACTGGAAGAAGTCCTCGGTCTCGTCTTCGAAGCCGTTCTCCCGCTGGGCCGGGGTCCCGCCCCCGCCCCCGAGATAGATGTCGCCGCCGGCCATGGCGCTGGTGCCCCCGAAGCCGCTGGCCACTTCGAAGAGGACCACCCGCGCGCCCGACTCCGCCGCTTCGATCGCCGCCGAGCCACCCGCCGCCCCGAAGCCCACGACGCACACGTCGCACTCGACGTCCCACGCGGGGACGTCCCGCTCGGGACACGGACGGGACGCGGACCACTTCGCCTCGGTATCCGACATCGAAACCTCCGATCGACCTCCGAGCGCGACGCCTGCGCCGCGCTCGGATGGGTCGAACACGATAACATGAACGACCCGCTCGCTACGGGCCGCCGGAGGTCATCGCCATGCCGTCTCAGTTCACCGAGTTCGCCCACTACACCAGGTACGTGAACGGCGAACGCATCCACTACGTGCTCGAGGGGGAAGGCGAGCCCCTCGTCCTCCTGCACGGCTATCCGCAGATCTGGTACATGTGGCGCAAGCTGATCCCCGCCCTCGCCGAGCGCTACACGGTGATCGCGCCGGACATGCGGGGCTTCGGGCAGTCGTCGAAGCCGCCGACGGGCTTCGACGCGCGCACCGTCCAGCAGGACATCTATGAGCTGGTGCGTGCCCTCGGCTTCGAGTCGATCCATCTCGTCGGCCACGACTTCGGCGGAACCGTCGCCCACGCCTACGCCTGCAACCATCGCGACGCGGTCCGCTCGCTCGGGATCCTCGACGTCGCGGTGCCGATCGAAGAAGCCGAGATGCTCCCCTACTACGAGCGGCTCTATCACCTCTCGTTCAACGCGAAGACCGACCTCGCGGTCGCCCTCGTGACTGGTCGCGAGCGCATGTTCATCGGATCGGCCCTGCGCGAAGCCTGCGAGGACCCGGGCGCGATGAGCCTCGAAGATGTCGAGGAGTACGTGCTCGCGTTCTCGGCGCCCGGCGCGCTCCGCGCCGCGATGTCGTACTACGCGGAGATCCGAACGAACCTCGAGGCCGCGAAGGAGTACGCGAAGACGCCACTCGAGATGCCCGTGCTCGCGGTCGGTGGCGGCGCGAGCTTCGGCGCGGGGGTCGAGGTCTCGCTCCGACAGAGCGCCAGGGACGTGCGAGGCGCCGTGATCCCTGCCTGCGGCCACTTCGTCGCGGAAGAGAAGCCCGAAGAGCTCCTCGAGATCCTGCTCGCGTTCCTCGACGACGTCGGATGACCCGGCGCCGCCGGCGCGGCGCTAGGCCATGAACTCGCCGCCGTTGCAGTTCAGGTTCGCGCCAGTGACGACCGCCGACAGATCCGACGCGAAGAAGAGCGCCGCGTTCGCGCAGTCCGAGTCGTCCGGGATGTGCCCGATCGGGATGTCCTTCACGATGTCGGCGATGAGGTCCTCCTCGGAGGTGCCCGTCGCCTTGGCAGTCATCCTGATGTGGCCCTCGACCGGCGGGCCCCACATCCAGCCCATCGCGACCGAGTTCACCCGGATGCCGTGCTGGCCGAGTTCCTTCGCGAGCATGCGGGTCGCCACGCTCAGCGCGCCCTTCGACGAGCCGTAGGCCGCCTGCATCGGGAGCGGCTTCCGCTCGACCATCGTGTTGATCATGACGATCGAGCCCTTGCCCTGCTGCTTCATGACGGGCACGACCTGCTGGGTGAGCGAGAGCGAACCGAAGAGGTTCACCTCCATCGTCTTCCGCCAGTCGTCGAGGTCCGCGTCTTCGAAGGAACAGAACGTGCCCCCCGTGTACGCGCTGTTGATCAGCGCGTCGATCCGACCGAAGCGTTCGGTGGTCTTCGCGACGAGGTTCGCGGTCTGATCCGCCTTTGTTATGTCGGTGGCGACGACGAGGGTCTCGGCGCCGGTCTTGCGCACCTCGGCGTCGACCTCTTCGAGGAACGAGTGGGTGCGGGCGGCGAGCACGACCTTCGCGCCGAACTTCCCGGCGTTGATCGCGAGTTCCTGACCGAGACCGGGACCGATGCCCGAGACGATGACGACCTTGTCCTGCAGAATCATGCGCAGCTCTCCTCCGATTGTCGGAAGCGGAGGTTGGCGCAATCACGAGCGGTCGTCGATCGCCGCTAGGCGGACACTCCGAGCGCCGGCAGCAGTCGCCGTCGCAGGACGTCGCGGAGCGCGTCCTCGGACAGGTGATCCGAAGGCGGAATCGTCAGGAACGACAGCACGCTGCGGGCGATGATCTCGTAGGCCTCGCGGGTGTCCGCATCGGACCAGCCGAGCTTGCGCGCGATCGGCGTGAGGCCTTCGATGCCTCGGGCGACGAAGGCCGGGTCGAACACCGACCGCAGCATCGCCTGCGGGTAGTCACGCGATGCCCACGCGGTGCGCAGGAGCGCGTTGTGCCGGATCGTCTGGAGCGCCGCCATCACCGCCCCGACCAGGAGGTCCCGCGGATCGCCCTCTTCCTGGAAGACGAGGATCTGGCCCTCGAGCAGCTCCCGCCCGCCGCGCATCAGTGTCGCTCGCACGACTTCCCGCGCGTTCGGGAAGTAGCGATAGACGGTCTGGCGCGTGATCTCCGCCTGCTCGGCGACCGCCGTCATCGAGACGGCATCGAAGCCATCCCGGACGATCAGTGCCGCGCAGGCGTCCATCAAGCGGTGACGCGTGGCGGCGCGCTTCCCCGTGAACTCCTCCGGCTCGAGCCGCGAGGCGGCCATCCGCGGCCGCATCGGGCGGAGACCTTCCATCGACGGCAGGGACGGCAGGGACGGCAACGACGGCGTGGGGCTGGACATGACGCGGACCTCCTCGATGAGGGCGGCGCACGATCCGCCGGATTCGTCCCGGCAGCGCCCATCGCCCTTTGCTCACCATCCGTCGATGTCGTCCGATTCTCAATTGGCAAAATTGCCTACACGCTGTCGCATTCCTGAATCGCGAGCATTCCCGCGGAGTTGGGGCGCCAAACGGCGAGCCCACCCGCCGCGGCCGAGGATTCTCGGGCGGAGCGGAAACGCCCGTGCGATCAGCGCGGGTCGAGGGCGAGAAATCGCTGGCGCTGGTCGGCGGTGCCGATCATCACGAGCTCGCCGCCCTCGGGCAGCTCGGTGGTCGCGGACGGGTTGGGAGTGAGGTCCCCGTTCGCGCGGATCCCGATCACGTTGAGTCCGGTCTTGGCGCCGATCTCGCTCGAGGCGAGCTGGCGACCGACGAGCTTCGGCGGAATCGGCTCGACGAAGAGCTCCGTCCCCTCTCCGACCACGATCAGCTCGCGCTCGAGGATCATCGACACCAGGGTCTGCACCGCGAGCGAAGCGCGTGAGAGCGCGAAGTCGGCGCCCGCGCGGTGGATCGCCTCGAGGTTCCAGTCGTGGGTGATGCGACTGACGATGTGCGCATCGGCCGAGAGGCCGCGGCTGTAGACGGCCAGGAAGAGGTTCGTCTCGTCGGAGTTCGTCGTGAGCACGACCGACGGCGCTTCCTCGATCCCGGCGTTCTTCACGGTTTGCAGGTTGGCGGCGTCCCCGATCACGACGCGGTCGGCGATCTTCGAAATCTCGCCCCGGAGCCCCGGGTCGCTGTCGAGGATCGTCACCTTCGCGCCCCGCGAGTGCAGCGCCTCGGAGACCGCGCGGCCGACGGTGCCGCCGCCGATCACGAGCACCGGTGTGTCCGTCTCCTGGTAGATGACGAAGAGCGCGTCGAGGTCGGTGATCTGCTCGTCCGTGCCGACGACGACGGGGACGCTGTGCTCGTGGAGTACCGTCTCGGGTCCGGCGGGCTCGAGCCGGCCGCGCTCCCAGACACCGACGACGTTGAGGCCGGTCAGCTGACGCAGATTCGTGTCACGAATCGTGCGACCCACGAGCGCGGTGCCGTGGATCGGGAACTCCGCGATGATCAGGTCCTCGAAGCGACCGATGCGGTGAGCCGTCTGGATGCCGGCGGTGACGCGGGTGGCGAGCTGTTCGCCGAGGCGCTGCTTGAGCGGAATCACCCGGGTGGCCCCGGCGAGCTCGAGCACGTCGACCGAGTCCATGTCGTTCGCGAAGGCCACGATCGGCACGTCCGGCGCGACCTGCCGGGCCGTGATCGCGATGGCGGTGTTCTCGGTATCCGAGCGGTTGGCGAGAATCAGGCGCGCCTTGTCCGCGCGCACGCGGACGTAGGTCTCCTGGAGATCCCGGCGGCCGGCGACGACGTTGAGCCCGTCGACGTGGTGGGCGGCCGCCTCGGTCACGTTCGGCTCGAGGATCACGTAGGGGATCTCGAGCTCGTCGAGGCGCTCCACGAGGCCCTGCGCGATCACGTCGTGGCCGCAGATGATGACGTGCCCCTCGGTCTCTTTCGGCAGCTTGCGCGGCGCGCGCATGCGGATCTGCGCCTCGAGCCAGGGCGCGTAGAACCACCGGATGAACGCGAAGGGCGCGACGATCAGCAGCATCACGATCCCGTAGAGGAGCACGACGACGCTGAACGCGCGGCCGAGGTCGCTCTGGAACGTGATGTCCCCGAAGCCCAGGGTGCTCATGGTCGTGAGCGTCCAGTAGAGCCCCGTGACCCAGGAGTGCTCCTGCCCCTCCACCTCCATGATCACATGGAAGAGCGCGGAGAAGATCAGGATGGTCGCCCCGAGGAGCGCGACGAAGCGCAGCAACGCGGAGAGGTTGGTCTTCACCTCGCCGTCGGCGAGGATCTCCGCCAGCTGCGACGGAACGAACTTCAAGCGTCGATCCGCCGGTACTTGATCCGCGTGGGCTGGTCCGCATCGGCGCCGAGCCGCTTCTTGCGGTCCGCCTCGTAGTCCTCATAGTTGCCTTCGAACCACTCGACGTGGGAGTCGCCCTCGAACGCGAGGATGTGCGTGGCGATCCGGTCGAGGAACCAGCGATCATGGCTGATCACGACGGCGCAGCCGGGGAAGTCGACCAGTGCGTCCTCGAGCGCACGAAGCGTGTCGACGTCGAGGTCGTTGGTCGGCTCGTCGAGCAGCAACACGTTGCCGCCGGTCCGCAGCAGAAGGGCGAGGTTGACCCGGTTGCGTTCGCCGCCCGAGAGCGCGCCGACGAGCTTCTGTTGGTCCGGCCCCTTGAAGTTGAAGCTCGAGACCCACGCCCGGGACGGCACCTCGCGGCTGCCGATCATGATCTTGTCGTCGCCGCCGGAGATGACCTCCCAGACGGTCTTGTCGGGAGCGAGCTCCTTGCGTTCCTGGTCGACGTAGGAGAGGTGGACGGTCTCGCCGAGGGTGAGGTCGCCCGCGTCCGCCTTCTCCTCCCCCGCGATCATCTTGAAGAGCGTGGTCTTGCCAGCGCCGTTGGCGCCGATGATGCCGACGATGCCCCCGGGCGGGAGCTGGAACGACAGGTCGTCGATCAGAAGCTTGTCGCCGAACGCCTTCCGCAGGGTCTCGGCGACGACGACCTTGTCTCCCAGGCGTTCGGGCACCGGGATCGCGATCTCGACCTTCTCGGGGGCGCGCTCGCTGCTCTCCTTGACCAGCTCTTCGTAGGCATTGATGCGCGCCCTGCCCTTCGCCTGACGCGCGCGCGGGCTCATCTTGATCCACTCGAGCTCTCGCGACAGCGTCCGCGCCTTCGCGCCGGCCTGCTTCTCCTCGACCTCGAGGCGCTTGTTCTTCTGCTCGAGCCATGACGAGTAGTTGCCCTGCCACGGGATGCCACGACCGCGATCGAGCTCGAGGATCCAGCCCGCGACGTTGTCGAGGAAGTAGCGGTCATGGGTGATCGCCACGACGGTGCCCGGGTACTCCTGAAGGAAGCGCTCGAGCCAGGCCACGCTCTCGGCGTCGAGGTGGTTCGTCGGCTCGTCGAGCAGCAGCATGTCCGGCTTCGAGAGCAGCAGCCGCGTGAGCGCGACCCGGCGCTTCTCGCCGCCCGAGAGCGTCGACACGTCGGCGTCGCCGGGCGGGCAACGCAGCGCCTCCATCGCGACGTCGAGGGTCCGGTCGATCTCCCAAGCGTCCGCGGCGTCGATCTGGTCCTGCAGCTTCCCCTGCTTCTCGAGGAGCGCGTTCATCTCGTCGTCGCTCATCTCCTCGCCGAATTTCATCGACAGCTCGTTGAACTCGTCGAGCAGCGCGCGGATCTCCCCCACGCCCTCCTCCACGTTGCCGAGGACATCCTTGGACTCGTCGAGCTCCGGCTCCTGCGGCAGGTAACCTACGCGGAGGCCCTTGGCGGGCTTCGCCTCACCGAGGATGTCGTCATCGACCCCGGCCATGATCCGAAGCAACGTGCTCTTGCCGGCGCCGTTCGCGCCGAGCACGCCGATCTTGGCGCCGGGCAGGAACGACAGCGTGATGCCGTCGAGGATCGTGCGATCCCCGATGACCTTGCGCAGGTCGTTCATGGTGTAGACGAATTCGTGAGCCAACGATGGAATCCCCCGGGATCTGGTCGCGCGCGAGAATAGCAGCCTACCCCCCCGGGCCGACCTCGCTCGCCCTGGCCCGGCGGAGACGGACGCGGGAAGTGGTAGACTCGAATCCCCCCGTCCCGCCAGCCTGGATCCGAACGGATGCTCCGCCTACGGCCGAACCGGCCGATGCCGATCACGAAGCGACGCCTGCGGCCTCCCGGGGCACGGCTCATCAACCGGCTGGTCGCCGCACTTCTCCCGCTCGGGATCCTCGCGACCGCTGGCTGCCCCCTCGGTGCGCGCGACGACGTGCTCGTCCTCGCCCGTCGCGGCGACGCGAGCTCCAACGCGGTCGCGCGCCACTACGCCGACCACGCGGGTCTTGCGGCAGAGAGCGTCCTCAAGCTGACCCTCACCATTCCCCTCGGCGCGACGTCCATCGACGCGGAAGCGTTCCACACAGAGATCGCCGAGCCGATCGAGCGACACCTGGTGTTGACCGAGTCCCGCGAGGACGTGAACCGGCTCGTCACGACCCGGGGCCTGCCGCTCGTCGTCGAGGACTGCGACGACAGCGGCCGCTGCGAGACGGCCTCCCTCGACGCCGCCCTCGCGCAGCTCGGCCGCACCCCGGACGGGCGCGCCTTCGCCCGCGTGCCGAACCCCTACTTCGGCGACCCCCGGCCCTTCGAGGACTTCACGGAAGACGAACCGGACGCGGCGCTCCGCTTCCTCGTCTCGCGCGTCACCGCCAGTCACGCCGAGGGCGAGTCGCCGTCCTCGCCGCCTGCGCGCCTTCGCAAAGCCCTCGACCGCCCCGCTCGACCGGAGCAGGCGGAAGCACCCACCTGGCAGATCGCGGCAGCGCAGCCCGCCGCCCACCGTTCACCAGCGACCCGCCTGCTCCTCGGTCCGGTCGCCGAGCGACTCCCGGAGTTCGGCCACCGCGTCTGCGACGGCTGCGACGTCGCGACCGTCACGGGTCTCGTCCTCGCCCAGGCCACGTCCCTCGACAGGGTACCTGGCCTGGAGGGCCCGGGCGTGATCACGTCGGTCGTCGCGCATTCACCGAGCGCGCGAAAGGGGCGCACGTCGGCGTTCCGTCGCGCGGTCGACCGCTGGCTCGATCGCGGCGCCACGGCGATCTCGCTCCACCTCGCCGACCCGACCCTCGCCGACGTCGCGCGCCCCGCTCTCCAGCTCGAGGCCTGGGCACGAGGCCGGACCGCCGCCGAGGCTCATTTCCAGGGGCTACCGCTGCTCGGCGGCTCTCAGGTCTTCGTCGGCGACGGGCTCCGCGCGCTCGACGTGCCCGACCTGCCCGCTGCTCTCGTCGAGGACCGGGACGGCGACGGAATCGCGAACCGGAGCGACAACTGCCCTCGCGACCCGAACCCCGACCAACGGGACACCAATGGCGACGGCGTGGGCAACCTGTGCGACGCGGACGTCGACGACGACGGCGACGTCGACAGCTCGGGGGGTCGGATCTACCCCGTCGATGCGCGCGGCGATCTCGAGGCGGTGACCCTCACGGCGCGCAACGGCCCCTACGATCCGGACCACGACCTCGACGGCGATGGTCGTGTCGACGAGGCAGACTTGATCCGGGTCCAGCTCGCACTCTCGCGGCCGCCGGGGCGTTAGTCAGGTCCGCGGCCACGGGCGAGCGCGCATCCCGTCAGTCCTCGTCGAGCTCACGGAGCGCCAGGATCAGGCTCGACGTGTCGAGCCGTCCGCCGCCGCGCCGCTGGACCTCCGCATAACGTGCATCGACCTCTTCCGTGATCGGCAGCGACGCGCCGACCCGCGACGCCTCCTCGATCGCCATCCCGAGGTCCTTGCGCATCCAGTCGACGGCGAAGCCGAAGTCGAATTCGTTCGCGAGCATCGTCTTCGCGCGGTTTTCCATCTGCCAGGAGCCCGCCGCTCCTGCGGAGATCACGTCGACGACCGCCTCGGCATCGAGCCCGACGCGCCCCGCGAACTCGAGGCCCTCCGAGAGGCCCTGGACCAGACCGGCGATGCAGATCTGATTCACCATCTTGGCGAGCTGGCCATGGCCGGCTGGACCGAGCAGGCGATGCTTGCGCGCGTAGTGGTCGAGGATCGGCGCCACGCGGTCGTAGGCTGCGGGCTCGCCGCCGATCATGATCGTGAGGGTGCCGTTCTCGGCGCCGGCCTGGCCGCCCGAGACCGGTGCGTCGAGCCAGCCCAGGCCGCGCTCCGCCGCTTCGTCGGCGAGGCGCCGCGCGAGGCTGGCGCTCGCGGTGGTGTGGTCCACGAAGATCGCGCCGGCCTCCATCGCGTCGAACGCGCCGACCTCGCCGACCTCGCCGATCGCGATCGCCTCGAGGTCGGGATCGGCTCCGGAGCACGCGAAGACGATCTGGGCGCCGGCGGCGGCCTCGGCGGGCGTCGCCGCGACGCCGCCCCCGTACTCACCCCGCCAGGCTTGGGCCTTCGCTTGCGTGCGGTTGTAGACCGCCACGTCGAGCCCGGCGCGTGCCAGGTGCCCTGCCATCGGATATCCCATCACACCGAGACACAGGAACGCAACACGCTCGATCGGCGCCGCGCCGAATGCATTCGCCGCCGTCATCGAAGCTCCAGCTGCCCCTTCTCCGGGGCCGGTTCAGGCGCCGGCTCGGGAGCGGACTCCGCCGCGCGCCGCCGGTCCCGGCGCCGACGACGCGGCTCGGCCTTCTTGGCCGCCGACTTCAGCCGTCGCGCGTCCGCGTCCTTAGGCGTCGACTCCGCGATCCGCGCGCTCTCCTTGTCCGCGAGGTCGACGGGAAGGCCGTCGAGGTAGACGACCTCCCGCGTCCGAACCGCGGGCACCCGCGCGCCCGGCGTGAGGATTCCGACCAGATTCAGCGGATCGCTGGCGCAGACCCGCACCCGCTCGCCGTCCCGAGGCTTCCGCTTCACGCGATTCAGCGCGTCGAGGGCCTCGGGCAGCGCGAACTGCTCACCGGTGAAGCCCGACACGAAGCGCCCGCCGCGGATCGCGCCCCGCGCCTCGAGTCGTCGCAGCGCCCAGACGATCTCGCGCCACGGCACCGCGAAGTGTTCCCGGGTGACCACGTCGCGGAACACCACGCCCCAGCGGATCAGCAGCTGCTCCGCGATCGCCTCCGCGAGCGCGTCGGTCTCCTCGGTCACCGCGCGCGGGGGCACCAGACTCCAGCGCCCCTCCGCTCCGGACGTCGCGCCGGCCGCGAGTCCGCGCCGCAAGCCACGCCGGGCACGCGACTCGGCGCGCGTCTTCTTCGTCGACCCGCGCGCGCCGAGCAACGAGCGCAGGGCCTGGAAGCCGTCGGCGCCCACGCGCCCGCGCGCGACCAGGTCCCAGAGCGCCCCTTCGACCTCGACCGGTCGCGCACCGAGCGTCTCCACCAGCTCCGCATGAAAGAGCGCGCCGCGCGTGCGCAGCAGGTCCTCGATCCGGTTTGCGAGGGGGGCAGTGTCGGAGGGGACGAGCGCATCCGCCGATTCGTCGCGCTTTGCGGCCGGCGTCGGCGTCGCCTTGCGGTGGGCCTCGAGCAGCCACGGCAGGTCGTCGCGCAGCACCAGCGAGAGCGGGGTCGAGCGGCTCGTCGCCTTCGACCGGCGCTCGGTCTCGTCCGGGTCGTCGCCCTCTTCTGGCGGCGCGATCCGCAGCCAGGAAACGCGCCCCGAGAGACAATGCGGATCGAGCCACTCCGGCCGGTAGTCCCGCACCCGCGCCGCGAGGACCTCGCTCTCCCAGGCGCCCGCGGCGAGGTCGAAGCCCTGGAGCTGCTCGATCACCTCGGCGACCCCGGGCGCGCCGTCGCGCTGGCTGCCCTTCGCCACGTGCTGCCACTCGAAGAGGAAGCGCACGAAGTCCTGGGCCGTGACCGGCTCGACCGAGGCGCGCAGTCGCGTTTGGGAGTCGCTGTGGATCCGCGCGAGCAGCCGTCGCGCGCAGAACTGTTCGGGCCCATCGCCGAGGGCCGGCCGCTCGAAGCGACCGCGCAACACGAACCCCTCCGCCTCGAGGGCGGCGAGCCCGATCTCCACCAACCCGGTCCGAACCCCGAGACGAGCCGCGAGAGTCGGCGCATCGATCGGTCCGGTGGTCTCGAGGTGTCCGCGAAGGACGTGGGCGATCGCGCCCCCCTCCGCGTCGGAATCGACATCGGAATCGCCGGCCGCCGCGTCCCCGACCCGGGCGATCGCACCCTCGACGTCGAAGCCGTAGGCCGCCACCGGTTCGGGATGCAACGCGCGCGCCCAGGCCGCGCGTTCGGTCGCCGCCCAGTACCGCACGGGTTGGCTCGCGAGCTGCGCGCTCCGTCCGGCGCCGTCGCGCAGGCCCGACCGATCCTCGAGGTCGAAGACCTCGAAGGCGAACGCCCGCCCCGTCCCTTCCAGCACCCGGAAATGCGCCTGCCAACGTTCGTCCGCGCGCCAGAGCCCGGCGCCGAGGAGCAGGTCGTGCAGCTCGTCCGGGTTGCGCGGATCCGGCGCCGCCTGCTCGCGCACCTGCGCGATCGCGTCGGCGTCGAGCTGCGTGAGGTCGCGCTCCTCGATCGGCAGCCCACGTCGCATGCGCACGGCCCGGGTCCGCCGCTCTTCGAGGGGCGCGTCGTCGAGGTACGTGAAGGGCTTGCCGTTCAGGATCTCGTGTCCGAGCACCGAAGGCTCGGTCGTGTCGACGCAGAGCAGCTCGCAGCGCCCGTCGCGCATGCGCTCGATCAGGTCGCGCAGCCCGTCGACGTCCATCGCCTCGTGCAGGCAGTCGTGCAGGGTCTGCCGCACGAGCACGTGGTCCGGGATCTCGATCGGTCCGGCGACGTTCTCCTGACAGGCCGCCGCCTGGGGGAAGACCGCGGCCATCAGGTCGTCGCTCTCCATGCGCTGGATCGGCGGCGGGTTCTTCTTGCCACCCCGGAAGCGCAGCACCGCGAGCGACCGGTTCAGGTTCCATCGCCATCGCGCCGTGAAGATCGGCAGCGGGAGCACCGCTTGCGAGAGCGTCTCTTCGATCCCGTTCGTCGAGAGGAAGAACGGAACATCGGAGAGCGGGAAGCTGTGGTGCGGCCCGAGAGAGAGCACCATCGCGTCATCGTTCGCCGCCGCCTGCAGCTCGAAGTTGAAGCTCTTGCAGAACTTCTTGCGCAGGGCGAGGCAGAGCGCGCGGTTCAGGCGCCCACCGCGGGGCGTGTGGATCACGAGCTGCATGCCCCCCGCGTCGTCGAAGAAGCGCTCGAGGACGAGCCGGTCCTTCGTCGGCAGGCCGCCGAGGGCGGTGCGCGCAAAGCCCAGGTAGCGGGCGATTTGGAGGGCGGCGTCGGCACCGATCCCGCACTCTTCTTCGAGCCAGGCGACCGCCGCGGCCTCGTCTCCGTTCTCCAGCACCGGCTCGAGGTCGCCGCGCAGGCTCGACACCTCGTCGGACAGCTCCTCGGTTCGCGCCGGGGCCTCGCCCGCCCAGAAGGGCACGTTCGGGCTCGCGCCCTCGGCGTCGACCACGCGGACCTTGCCCGCTTCGACGCGGCGGATGCGCCAGGTCGAGCTCCCGAGCAGGAACACGTCGCCGGGGAGGCTCTCGATCGCGAAGTCCTCGCCGATCGTGCCGATGAAGGTCTCGTCGGGGTCGGCGATCACGCGGTAGTCCGCCACGTCCGGAATCGCGCCGCCGGAGGTGAGCGCGGCCAGGCGCGCGCCGCGCCGGGCGCGGAGCTGGCCGCCGATCCGGTCGCGATGGACGTAGGCGGCGCGGCGGCCGCGGCCGGTCTCGATGCCTTCGGAGACGAGCTCGACGACCTCGTCGAAGGTCTCGCGGGTGAGGCCCTCGAAGGGGGCCGCCCGGGCGCAGAGCGCGAAGAGGTCCTCTTCCTTCCAGGGCTCGGCGGCGCAGGCCGCGACGATCTGCTGGGCGAGGATGTCGAGGGGGGCCACCGGCGGCAGCAGCCGGTCGAGTCGGCCATTGCGGATGCCGCGGATCAGACCGGCGCACTCGACGAGCTCGTCCCGGGTGAGCGGATAGAGCCGCCCCTTCGGCGTGCCGCCGCGGAAGTGGCCGGAGCGGCCGACCCGCTGGAGGAACGTCGCGATCGAACGCGGTGAACCGATCTGGCAGACGAGCTCGACCGGTCCGACGTCGATCCCGAGCTCGAGGCTCGCCGTCGCGACCAGCGCGCGGAGTCGCCCCTCACGCAGCGCCGTCTCGACACGCAGGCGCCGGTTGCGCGACAGACTGCCGTGATGTGCGGCGACGCCCGCTTCGCCCAGTCGGTCCGCGAGCTGATGCGCGAGACGCTCGGCCATCCGCCGCGTGTTCACGAAGATCAGCGTCGTATGGTGGTGCTCGACCTGCTCGGCGATCGAGTCGAGGACCTCGCCCATCTGCTCGCCGGAGGCGACCGCCTCGAGCTCGCTCCCGGGCAGCACCAGCTCGAGGTCGAGCGCGCGCTTGTGTCCCTCGTCGACGACAGTGCACTTCGGCCGGCCGTCGGGTCCGATCCGATCCGGGGCGACCCCGACCAGCAGCTTCGCCACGAGCTCGATCGGCTTCTGCGTCGCCGACAGCCCGATCCGCGTCGGCCGCTCGTCGCACAACGCATCCAGCCGTTCCAGGGAAAGGGAGAGATGCGACCCGCGCTTGTCCCGCGCCATCGCATGGATCTCGTCGACGATCACCGTCCGCACCGGCCGCAGGATCTCCCGCCCGCGCTCCGAGGTGAGCAGCAGGTAGAGCGACTCCGGCGTCGTCACCAGGATCTGCGGCGGCTTCTTGAGCATCGCCGCGCGCGCCGACTGCGGCGTGTCCCCGCTCCGCATCCCGACGCGGATCTCGGGCATCACCTGCCCCATCGACCGCGCCACCGCGCCGATCTCCTCGAGCGGCGTCTCGAGGTTCTGCTGGATGTCCGCCGCCAACGCCTTCAGCGGCGAGACGTACAACACCTCGATCCCCTTCGGCCGCTCCACCGAAGCACGCTCCCGCTTCGCAGGCGGCGGCGCCCCATCCAGCTGGAACGGTTCAGCGCCAGAGTCATCTTCTCCGCCACCAACGTTCCGCCCAGTCATCGCGCCCTCCCGGGCGCGAAAGAATGAATCGATGCAGACGAGGAACGCCGCGAGCGTCTTGCCCGTCCCGGTCGGCGCCGCGATCAGCGTGTCTTCGCGGCGGCGGATCGCGGGCCAGCCGGCGGCCTGCGGCTCCGAGGGGCCCTGCGGAAAGCGGCCTTCGAACCAGCGGCGCACGGCGGGGTGGAAATCGTTCAGAGGGGAGCAAACGCTCGCGTCCATCTCCATCACCACCCCCTCCGTCGACCGGAAGGTCAATCTAGCGGTGGTTCCCGGCAGACGAAAGAGAGGCGAAAGGAATTCACGCCGTCGGCGCGGCGATCGGGTCCGGTGCGAGCGCATCCGTCGTCGAGGGCCGCTTGCCGAGCAGCACGTCACGCAGGCGCTCGGCGGTGATCGGCGCGAGCAGGACACCGTTGCGCGCGTGCCCCGCGGCCATGTACAGACCGTCGACGCCGGGGACCGCGCCGACCTGCGGCCAGCCCGAAGTCGAGACCGGTCGCAGGCCCGCCCAGGCGCGAACGAAGGTCGCGGCCTCGATCGTCGGGAAGAGCGCGCGCGCCCGCTCGACGAGCAGTGCGACGCCTTCGGCCGTGACGCGTCGGTCGAAGCCCACCCGCTCCTCGGTCGCGCCGATGATCCAGGAACCGTCCCGCTTTGGCACACAGTAGGCGTCCCGGGCGAAGACGATCTCGCGCACCGCGGGCAGCGGCGGCTCGAACGCGAGGATCTGCCCCCGGACCGGCTCGACCTCGGGCAGCGACACGGGCGCGACGTCGCCGAGGATCGCCGACGTCCAGGGGCCGCTCGCGACGACCACGCGGGCGGCGCGCCGCGGACCGGCGCTGGTCTCGACGCCTTCGATCCGACCGTGTGTGACGTGCAGGCGATGGGCCGCGACGCCCTCTTCGATGTCACCGCCGCGGGCGCGTAGGCTCGCCGCCAGCGCGCGCACCAGGAGCGGAGGTCTCAAGTGACACTCGAGGGGCGAGAAGAAAGCGCCGCGAATCGTTTCGGCGAATCCGGGCGCGGCTTCGGCGAGCGCGCGCCCCGAAAGCCACTCGACCGCCCCGGCCCGCTCGCCCAGACGCGCATAGCCGGCCGCGGCTTCTGTCCATTCGGTCTCGCTGCACACCGGATGCCAGAGCCCGCTCCGCTCGAGCTCGACGTCGACGCCCGTCTCGTCCCGGAGCCTTCGTGCGAGGGATTCGAATCGCGACAGGCTCTCGAGTCCCAGGGGCAGGAGCGGGTCGTCGGGGTCTGCGCCGCGGTGGACCAGGACTTCGCTGATCGGCGCGAGCATGCCGGCGGCCGCGCCGGAGGCACCGCCGCCGATTCGGTCCGCGTCGAGGACACGCACGCGCAGCCCCTCCTGCGCGAGCGCGTCGGCCAGAGAGAGTCCGATCACGCCGGCCCCGAGAACGAGGACGTCGTCGATCACGACCCGTGCGACCCCTGTACGTGGGCGGGTTCGGCGGGCGCGTCCGCCAGGCTGACGAGGTCCGCCGCGAGTCGGCCATCGCGCGCATCCTCGAGGGTGTAATGGTCCATCACGCGTCCGTCCTTCACGGCGAACAGGATCAGCGTGTGATCGATCGTGCCGTCGGCCTGCCGGAGCGATCCGACGCCCCAGGCCCGGACGAGCGCCTCGACCGGCGCGCGCTCACCGGTCAGGAAGGACCAATGCGCGAGGTCGGCGCCCCGGTCGAGCGCATAGCGCTCGAGCACCGGCGGACGATCGACCTCCGGGTCCAGGCTGATCGACACGAAGTGGATCCGGGGACGGACGCGTTCCGGCAGCGCGCGCTGGAGCGCGACGAGCGTCGCCGTCTGGATCGGACACGGTCCCGGGCACTCGGTGTAGATGAAGTCGACCAGCCATACGCGGTCCGCGAAATCCGCATCGGTCACGCGGTGACCCGCCTGGTCGATCAGATCGAAAGCGGGCACCGCCGACGTGCGGACGAGGACGTCGCCGAGCCGCCGCCAGCCCTCCTCGTAGGAGGCCTCCCCAACGACTTCGAAGGATTCGATCTCGTAGCTGCGTCCCGTGAAGCGCAGGTCGAACTCGATCACCTGACCGGGTGCCAGGCGCGCGAGCACCTCCTCGTCCGGAACCGCGAAGTTCATCGTCATCGCGGGCATCAGCCCCGGCACGTCCTCGTGATCGACGAGCGCCTGGGCCCCCGCATGGTCGACGTCTTCGACGGTGCCCCGGGTCGCGTAGACGCCGGGCCCGCCTTCTTCGTTGCAAGCACCGAGGACGAGGACGACGAGCGCAGCGAGGGTCGCGGTCGCCCGCGCGGACCGGCTTCGCGTGTTCAGTAGGTCCATTGCCAGCCCGCCCGGAACGTCCAGTCGCGCTCGAGCTGGGGTCCGTCGAGCTTCTGGTAGATCGGGATGCCCACCTCGATGCCCAGACGTTGTCCGCCGAGAGAGGGGACCTCGAAGCTCAGCCCGGGAGCCACCGCGAGCAGGATTCCATCCTGCAGCTCCGGGTTCTCCGCGGGGCTCGACGTTCTTTCATGGTCCCGATCGAACCCCTCGACTTCATTCTGCTTTTCCCAGTCGGCCCGCAGAGATGCAGAGACGCCCCCGAGCAACCGCACGACGCCCCAGAGACGACCGGAGAAGCGCGAGCCGCCCCGCCAGTCGCGTCCGTTGCGGCCGATCGGATGCCGGCCGCCGACCTGCCCGCCCCAGGACACGCGGTCGAGCTCGCCCTTGTACGTCCAGCCCCACTCGAGATCGACGCTGCCGTTGCCGGGCTGCGCGGAGTAGGGCAGCGGCTTGCCCTCGTCGCTGCGCCGGATCGAGCCCGTCGGCACATCGAAGCCGAAGTGCACCTGGCTGCTCTCGTGCCCCTTCCGGATGAAGGGGACCACGACGGTCAGACCGATGTCACCGAGACCTTCGCTCTGGCTCTGACGGCGCCCGCCAGCGAGCGAGAAGCGCTCGTACTCGTTCACGACGTAGGGCACCTCGAGCACGAGGGTCGTCCGCGGATGCGGCGCCCAGGCGATCGTGAACAGGTGGATCGTCGAATCGAGGGCGCGCGGCGTCTCGCTGAACCCGAAGCCCCGGGCCTGGTCCGGCGTGATGTGATCGTCGCGCGTGCGCAGCCCTGCGAGGCGCGTCCGCTCGAAGGCGTAGCCGATGCGGACGCGATCCCCTTCGAGGGTCTCGCCGAAGCGCGTGCCCATCGGCGGAGGCGGCGGGCCGAAGCGCGACGCCGGCTTCGCTGCGTCGTCTTCGTCGGCCGGCGTGGATCCTTCGGCTTCCGTGGCTGCCCAGGCGACGCTCGCCGCG
Organism: uncultured Spirochaetaceae bacterium; assembly: GCA_964488255.1. Taxonomy (GTDB): domain Bacteria; phylum Myxococcota_A; class UBA9160; order UBA9160; family UBA4427; genus UBA4427. The sequence goes on from CAZAUR010000024.1 coordinate 81,164, forward strand.
ACCCACGAGGCGAGCACGAGACCGATCAGACGATGCCCGCGACCCGATCGAGTGACCCGACCGCCGCGCGAATCGGAGAAACGCCGACACGCGCGAGCGTGCGGAGAACCGGCAGCGGCGAGGGGCGGCGACACGCTTGCAAGCTAGCAGTCCACCGCAGGATCCGCGCGGGATCGCACGTGTCGAGCCGCCTCAGTAGGCCCGTGCTGCGGCCAGGAAACCGGCTTCGAGCTGCGCGAGCTCCGAGCGATAGGCACGGCGCGCGCCGCGATCGAGGCTGCGGGATCGAACGACGGCGGACCAGAATCGAACGAGCGATCGCTCCCCGTGACGCGCGACGAGGTGATCGATGAAGGCATACGATTGGAGATAGGCGACCGTCGCCGCGTCGGGCGCGAAACCGCCGAGACTCGGCGCGCTCAGGTCCCCCAACGCGAAGAGCGAGCCCGCCCGAGCGAGCCGACCGATCGCGGTGCGTTCCCGCCCGCCGAGGGTGCGCTTGCCGAGGGCGCGGGCTTCGAACCATTCGGCGATGCCTTCGTTGAGCCACGCCGGCAGCGCGAGCCGCGGCGCCTCGGCATCGAAGGCCGCGTGCACGAGCTCGTGGTGGAGCACGCGCACGAGGCCCGGGGTGATCCGCACGTCGCCGCGGATGTGGATCGCACCGCCATAGAAGCCGGCGGCCGGAAACCGAAACAGGCCCCGGTACTCGCGGTCGAAGAGCGCCGGATCCCAGACGTAGACGACGAGCTTCTTCTCGGGACGCAGATCCAGGATCTGATCCAGTCGATCGAAGGCGGCTTCGAGCTCGCGGAGCAGATCCTGCTCGAATTTCCGCGAGCCGTAGAGGCCGGCGCTCTCGTCGATGTCGACGTCCTGATAGAGCGTGAAGTGGAACGAGTCCCGGCGCGCGAACTCGCCGTCGGCGCCGCGATCGCCGACGGCTGCCGCGGACGTGGCGACGAGGGTGAGCACGAGTCCCCACGCGGCCGCGCATCCGATCCGTCCGACCCTGTCACGACCTCGCGCGCGCATGCGTCTCCCGTGCGTCCCCGCCCCCGTGAGACCACGTGGGCGCACCGGAGTTCCCGGCCGGTTCAGCTTAACGGAGTGCGCGGCGGTACGTCGAAAGGACCGCCGATCGAACGGTTCCTCCCGCGCGGGAGGGAACCCGCTCAGCCCGCCCTTGAAGTGCGCGCGTAGCGCGGGCTAGAAGCCGCTCAGGCCACCCGTGAAGTACGCGAGTGCGGCGCGCCCCGCGGTGGCCACGAACTTGTTGAAGCGACGGGTCTGGTCGGCGGCCTTCTGGAGCATCGTGCGCTGGGCGCCGTACTCCGGACAGAGGTCCGCGCGCCGATGCCACAGGCGCTCGATCTGGGCGTTCGTCGCCTGCTCCCAGCCGCGGTTGCCCCGGTCGACCGCCATCGGGAGCACCGTGTCCTCGAAGTGCGCGATCTGCTTCGTGAGGCGACGGCACTGGGCCCGGTAGGTACCGCGGGCGCCGAGCTCGTTCGTCACGCCCGCCTGGTCGGCGAACCCGATCGAGGCCGGCATCGCCAGCACGAGCCCGATCACCCCGACCAGCACGGTCGATACGAGACGCCGATGCGCGAGGACTGCCTGGAGCTTCATGGGTCCTGCATCGGCGACTCACACGGCGGACTGAAGTGATGCCCGTCGCAGTGCGGGGGAGACTCCCCCCGGCACCACGCCGAATCCCGTCAGAGCCGGCTCGAGAGCACCTCGGCCTGCCGTCGGGCCAACGCCATCCCCGTGAACATCGGGTTCACGGACGGGCACTGCGGGAAGATGCCGGTATCCGCGATGTAGAGGTTCTCGAGGTCGTGGCAGCGCCCGTCCTCGTCGACGACGCCGCGGGTCGGATCGCCGTGCATGCGCGTCGTGCAGAACACGTGGTTGCCCCCGATCACGAGTCCGGAGGGCTTGACCGCCGGCGAGTCGAGGATCGCGGCCTCCTCCGCGGAGCCGAGGCTGTCCGGGATGCCGCCCACCCCGGGCAGGATCTTGCGCGCCCCGGCGGCGAAGAAGAGCTGGGCGATGACGTGCATCGCGCGCCGCAGGATCTGCGCGTCGTCCGGGTGGAGCCGCCACTCGAGGATCGGGTCGAGGCTCCGGAAGCGTTTGCGCACGCGACCGAGGGAGCGGTTCGCGCTGGCGATCGCGTCCCAGATCGCGATCTGCGGGAGCTCCGCGAGCCGCGCCTGAAGATCGGCGCCGATGCCCGGGAAGCGGATCGCGAGCAAGGGCGGCGGCGCCCACAAGGTCTCGAGCTTGAAGCCTTCGTCGAGGAAGGCGAGGGACTGATAGCCCTGGGTCGCGCCGAATTGCGGGTCGATCGTTTCCGGGAAGACGCCGGCCATCGCGACCCCCGGATGGAATTGCAGGTTGCGACCGACCTGCCCGGACGCGTTCGCGAGGTCGTCGCTGTGTTGCAGCAGCACGGGCGTCGCCGTGCAGCCCGCGGCGAGCACGACGGCTTTGGCCTCGATCCGGAACGCGTGACTGCGACCGGAGGGCCGCCCGTGCGAGAACGGCGCGACGACCTGGCCGGACACGCCGGTCACGCGGCGTCCACTCCGGCGGATCTCCTGCACCTGCACGCTCGTGAGCACGCGCGCGCCCTGGGCGAGCGCCGCCGGCACATAGCTCACGTCCATGCTCTGCTTGGCGCGACTGCGGCAACCGGTGAAGCACTCGCCGCTGCCGCGACAATGCCGGACGTTGCGCTCGATCGGCTCCGACGACACGCCCATCGAAGCGCACGCGTCCCGGAAGAGCAGGTTCCGCTTGCCCTGCACCTCGTCCGGCGTCGGAGCGATCCCGAGGAACTCGGCGACCGCATCGAAATGCGGATCGAGGTTCGCCCGGTCGGTCCGGTCGAGGTCGTAGCGGGTCGCCCAACGCTCGAAGACCGCATCCGGCGGGCGCACGCAGATGGCCGAGTTCACCAGCGACCCACCGCCGAGGGCGATCGCCTGCATCGTCGGCATCGTCGTGCCCCGGGTCATGCGCAGCCCGCCCTCGCGCATCGTGCGGGTCATCGACAGGTTGCCGTCGAGCTCGAGATCCCGGGTCGTGAAGGGCGGGCCCTCCTCGAGCAGGATCACGTCGTGTCCGGCGGCGGCCAGCTCGTAGGCGGCGACCGATCCGCACGGGCCGGAGCCGACGACCACGACGTCCGCCTTCTCCTCGAAGGCGTGGTCGTATTGCGCGAAGACCCGGACGCGGTCCCGCGCGCCCTCGACCTGTTCCGCGGTGAGCGCGCTCACGAGCCCGCCCTCCCCGGCTGGCCAGCCCGGGCGTACGCGCGATGGCGCGGGCCATGGGGATCGAGGGGGCCGCGACTCGCGGGGTCGGTTCGGTCGTCGGGCGTGTGCGGAATCGAGCTCGGCAACGCCCCCACACGCGGAAAGAGCAGCTCCGCATCGCTCACTGCGGGCTCGATCTCGAAGGGCGCGAGTCCGAGTCCGTGGAGATTGCCCGGGTGCCCGAGATAGCCGAGCACGAACACCGAGCGGAGCGCGGTGAAGAGGAGTCGGAAGAGTCCGCGACGGTGATTGGACAGGCGCTCGAGGAGGCTGACGCGCGCCGCCGCGGACAGGCTGGAGTAGCGCCGCCGTCCGCCCGGCTCGTTCCCCGGCATGAGGAGCGTCGCGTGCTCGATCGCGAAGAAGAGCAGCCGGATCTGCACCCTCTGGGCGCGGGGCAGCGCCGCGAGGTGTCGATCGATCGAGTGCGCCAGCTGCGCCTCGGCACCCGAGAGGGGCATCGCGCCGCCACCCGGGAAGAGCACCTCGGCGACCGACTGGACGAAGGCGGCCTCGCCGCGGTGGAGGATCGCGAGACCCGCCGGCGCCGGCGGGTAGCCGGCGAGCGCGCGCCGATGGACGAACACGGCGAGACCCGCGGCGAGCACGACGAGGAGAAGACCCGTGAGCACGGCGCAACCATACCGGACCCTTTGGATTCGGTCGCGTGGGGTGGCGCGTCGCGGGCCGAATCAGTCGGGGTCGATGAGTCCGTGCACCCACGCATAGGCGTCGTTGTCGATCGCCTGCAGACCGGCGAAGTCCAGGTCGCGCGCGACGAGCTCGGGCTCGAACTTCGCGACATCCCCGGTCTCGACCGCCATCGCCATCGAGAGCAGCCGACCGAGGTCGCCTTCGTGATGGGTGAGCGCGCGGCCGATCTCGTCGGAGAGTCGCAGCTCGGCGACGAGCGTCTCGATCGGGCGACCGAGCAGCGCGTCGGCCATCGACAGCATGCCGACCAGGAAGGCGCGCTCGGCTTCGATCTCGGCTTCGATGCCCGCGGCGTCGTGTCCGACGACCAGCTCCATCAGCCGGCCGCGATGGGCGGCGGCGATCAGCAGCGGGCTGCGCATTTCGCTGCCCTTGTCCTGGGCGTAGAGCAGGATCGTCACCCAACGGCCGAGCTGTTGCAGGCCGAGCTGACGGACCGCCGCCTCGATCGTATCGAGGCGCACGCGCGCCGAGCGGCCAGCAGTGTTCACGAGGCGCAGCAGATTCAGGCCCAGCTTCGCGTCCTGCTTGAAGCTCTCGACGATCGTGGTCGTTTCGGCGCCCGCGGTGATCCGCTGGAGCAGCTGGATCAGGGTCGTCTTCGTCGCATCGACGTCCGCTCCTTCGAGCACGATCGGCCGCGCGAAGAAGAAGCCCTGAAAGAGATCGAAGCCGAGCTTGCGGCAGGCCTCGAACTCCTCCGCGGTCTCGACCTTCTCGGCGAGCAGCTGGACTTCCGCGCGCCGGAGCTGCCGCACGAGCTTGCGCAGCTCTTTCGGCGGGATCGCCGGCAGGTCGACCTTCACGACGGAGGCCCAGGGCAGCAGACATTCGCGCGCGTCGTCGACGACCCAGTCGTCGAGCGCGAGCGTGAAGCCCGCGGCGTGCAGCTCGCGACAGCGCTCCTGGATCGCGTCGGTCGGTTCGACGTCCTCGAGGATCTCGAGCACGACGCGGTCGCGGGGGAGCGCCTCGATCGACTCGGACAGGAAGACCTCGCCCGTGACGTTGAAGAAGCCCCGCGCGCGACCGAGGACGGCGTCCATGCCCAGGGCAGCGAAGGTGTTCACCATGACCCGCACGGCGGCGCGGCCGACTTCGTCGAAGTCCGCGACCTTGGCCTCGGCGGAACTCCGGAAGAGGAGCTCGTACGCAACGACCTGCTGTTCGCGATCGACGATCGGCTGACGACCGACGAAGGTTCCCTGACTCACGCTGCGCTCCAGTGCTCGATGCGGCTCGGCTGCCGCGGTCTGCAGCCTTCTCTGCTGCATCGGTCGCCCGCTCGACCGATTGAGCCGCGGAGGCGCCCTCCGGAAGAATGGAGGGCCCGCGACGGGGGGAGTCCCCGGGGCGACCTCGGGATTCCCTCCGAGTCGACGACCGAAGGCGGCGGGACGAGGGGTCCACCCGCCACCGCACGACAGATGTTAGGATCGCCCGATGCGGATCGGCGTCGTCGGCGACACCCACAACCAGCTCACGAACGTGGATCGGATCGTCGGCCTCTTCGACGAAGCCGGGGTCGATCGCATCGTGCACACCGGCGACATCACGCAGCCGACCGTGCTCGAGCGCTTCGCGCGTCTGGGCCGACCGGTCGTCGGGGTCTTCGGCAACAACGACCTCTCCACCCGCGACGCGCTCGCCAGCCACGCGGACGAATTCGGCATGGACCTGGTCGATCCGCCCCGGGTCCTCGAATGGGCCGAGCGCCGCATCCTCGTGGTCCACGACCCGGAAGCGCACCCGCCGTCCCTGCCGCCCGCGAGCGACGACATCCACCTCGTCCTGCACGGCCACACCCACCGCCATCGCCACGAGTGGCACGAAGGGACACTCTTCTTCAACCCGGGCGAATGCGCGGGCTTCCTCGCCGGGCGCAACGCGGTCGGCCTCATCGACCTCGTGTCCCTCGAAGCCGAGCTGCTGCGATTCTGATCGCCCACGCCGTGAACGCCCGACATCCGAACCCGTGAGAGCGCCATGAGCTGGAAGCCCGAAGTCGATGAGATCGAGAAGCGCCGCGTCGCCGCCAAGGAGATGGGCGGTCCGGAAGCCATCGCGCGCCAGCACGAACGCGGGCGACTGACGGTCCGCGAACGGGTCGCGTCCCTCGTCGACGAGGGCAGCCTCGAGGAACAGGCGCCGATCGCCGGCGAGACCGAGCGCGACGAGAGCGGCGAAGTCGCCGCCTTCCACCCCGCCAACTTCATGCTGGGACTCGCGAGCCTCGACGGCCGCCCGATCGTGGTCGGGGGCGAGGACTTCACCCAACGCGGCGGCTCGCCCTCCCCTTCCGGCCTGCGACGAAGTGTCTGGGCGGAGACCCTGGCGATCGACCTCCGGATGCCGCTGGTCCGTTTCCTCGAAGGCGGCGGGGGCAGCGTCGCCGGGACCCGGGGGCCGAAGCAGTCGCCCGCACCGCGCCCGATGGGCGAACCGGTCTTCGCGACCAACCGCTTCCTGTCGATCGCGCAGATCATGCAGGTCGCGCCGGTCGCCTCCGCCGCGGTCGGCGCCGTCGCCGGGCTCCCAGCGGCGCGCCTGGCGGCCTCACACTTCTCGGTGATGACGAAGGACACCGCGCAGGTCCTGATCGGCGGACCCGCGCTCGTCGAGCGCGCCCTCGGCGAGTCGCTCACGAAGGACGAGCTCGGCGGCGCCAAGGTCCACGGCCGCTCGGGCGTGGTCGACAACATCGCGAAGGACGAGCACGACGCGATCGATCAGATCCGCCGCTTCCTGTCCTACCTCCCGACGAACGTGATGCAGCTGCCGCCGGTCGTCGAGCCCACCGACGATCCCGAGCGTCGCGAAGACTTCCTGCTCGAAGTGATCCCGCGCGAACGCCGCAAGGTCTACGACATGCGCAAGATCCTGAAGGCGGTCTTCGACGAGGGCAGCGTCTTCGAGACGACGAAGGGCTACGGGCGCGGCTTGATCACCGTGCTGGCCCGGCTGAACGGCAAGCCGGTCGGCGTCTTCGCGAACGACCCGCGCTTCTACGCGGGCTCGATGGACGCGGAGGGCGCGCTCAAGGTCAAGCGCTTCATCGACCTCTGCGACACGTTCCATCTGCCGGTCGTGACCCTCGTCGACGAGCCGGGGTTCATGATCGGCTCCGAATCCGAACGCAGCGGCACGATCCGTTTCGGCGTCGAGGCGATCTCCCGGGTCGTGACCGCGAAGATCCCCTGGTGCACCATCCTCGTCCGCAAGGCCTACGGCGTCGCCGCAGCGGCGCACATGGGTCCCCGGGCGACGGTGTATTCATGGCCGTCCGCGGAGTCCGGCGCCCTCCCGATCGAGGGCGGCGTCGCGGTCGCCTTTCGCAAGCAGATCGCCGAGGCCGCGGATCCCGAGGCGAAACGGGCGGAGCTCGAGGCCGCGCTGTCGAAGGGTCGCAGTCCCTTCCCTCGCGCCGAGAGCGTCGGCGTCCACGACCTGATCGATCCGCGCGAGACGCGCGCGCGGCTCTGCCGGTGGGTCGAGCGCGTGTGGCCGCTGCTCTCCGAGCAGGTCCCGACTCGGCCGCCGATCTGACGCGACCTAGCGGATCCGCCCGAGCGCTTCCCCGAGTCGGAGCGCCGTCCCGACCGGTCGCGGCTCGATCGTGGCCCCTTCCGGCGGCGTGAGCATCACGATCGTCGATCCGAACTCGAAGTGACCCCATTCCTGACCCCGCGCGAAGGACGGCGCGCGACCCTCGAAGCGGCGCGTCACCGGCGTCCCCCCCGGTACGTTCGTGCACAGCTCGTCGAAGGCCAGGCGCACGCTCCCGACCATCGTGGCGCCGACCGCCACCATCACGATTCCGGCTCCGATCGGGGAACCCGAAGGCAGCAGCTCGGCACAGATTCGTTCGTTCCGCGCGAACAGACCGTCGACGCCGTGGAGTCCGATCGAGTTCACGGGCCACAGCGCGCCCGGGAGATAGTCGAGGCGCGTGATGCTTCCCGCGGCCGGGGTGTGGAAACGGTGATAGTCCCGCGGCGAGAGATAGAAGGTCGCATAGCAGCCGCCATCGTAGGCGGCGGCCCAACCCGCGTGCCCGAGCAGATCGGCGACCCGATATCGCCGCCCCTTCAGCTGCAGCAGGGTTCCTGCTTCGATGCGCCCGGCTTCGCCCCAGGCCCCGTCACAGGGCGAGACGAGGACGTCCTCGTCGCCCTCGAGCGGGCGGGCGCCGTCGCGCAGCGCGCGGGTGAAGAACTGTTGGAGGGTCGCGAAGTCGGAGACGTCGTCGCGCGCCTCTTCGAGATCGACGCCCGCGAGTCGCGCGAAGAGCCGGATCTCCGCGCGCTGGATCGGCCCGGGCCAGGCGATGCTCGCGATGCGCCCCGCGGCGCGCGACATCGCGTTCTTCGGCAACAGCCGGAGCGCCGCGAGCAAGCCGCGGCGGAGTCCCCGCAGCGACGTCGGTCGATCGATCGGGGACGGGGTCTGGGAAGCGCCGGTCTCGGCCATCCGCGTTACGATACCGCGGCTCGGTCGGACGAGCGGTCATGGCAGGCGAACCGGCGTGGCCGACCGGGAGAGGAACGCGCTTGAGCGACGGTGGGGAAAACGAAGCGACGGTGGCGGCCGCCGACACGGCGACCGAACGCGCCGGCGTGGACGAGACCCGGGCGAACGAAGAAGCGGACACCGCCCCGAGCGATCCCGAAGATCCCCTCGTAGGTCGCGTCCTCGACGAACGCTACGAGATCCGGAAATCCCTCGACCGCGGCGGCATGGGCACGGTCTATCTCGCGTGGGACCGCACCCTCGAGCGTCAGGTGGTCGTGAAGATCCCGCACGCGAGCCTGATGGCGGATCGCACGTTCCGCGAGCGCTTCCTCCAGGAGATCCGCGATCTCTCGACCCACGAGCACCCCGCGATCCTCTCGATCGTCGACTCGGGATCCCATCACGGCGACGACACCGGCCCCGGCACCCAGGACGTGCCCTACGCGGTCGTGCAGTACCTGCGCGGGGGCAACCTCCGCGAGCGGATCGGGCGGCAGGGTGGCCAGCAGACACGAGAAGAAGTGCTCGAGTGGCTGCCTACGATCGCGGGCGCCCTCGACGCGGTCCACCGCAACGGCTCCCTCCATCGCGACGTGAAGCCGGCGAACATCCTCTTCGACGGCGAAGGCCACGCGGTTCTGTCCGACTTCGGGATCGCCACGGCCATCGGCGCCGCGGACCCGGACGCGCCGACCCAGGAGGTGCGACGCGAGCTGACCGTCGTCGGGACCTTCGTGGGCTCGCCCGCCTACGCCCCGCCCGAAGCGATCGACCGGATCCTGACCCCGGCCTACGACCAGTACAGTCTGGCGACCGTCGTCTACCTGGCGGTGACCGGCGAGCTGCCCTTCAGCGGCAACACCAACGAAGCGATCCTGATCGCCAAGGAGAAGGGCACCCCGCCCGCGATCGATCGCCAGAAGCTGAAGGGACCGCTTTCGAAGTCCGCCGAGAAGGCGCTGCGAAAAGGGCTGTCGCGGCAGCCCGAGGATCGCTTCGACAGCTGCATGGCGTTCGCCGACGCGTTCGCGAGCGAAGCCGGCGGCGCGGGCGTATCCCTCCCTATTCGACCGCTCGCGACCGCGGCCGCGGCGGCGGTGCTCGTCTTCGCGCTGCTCCGGGTCGATTGGGGCGGGATCCTCCCCGAGAGCGACGCGTCGGCGCCCGCCCCGACCGCCGAGCGTGGACCAGTGACGGTCCAGCTCGGGAGCAACCCCGAAGAGATCGACCGCGCGATCTTCCTGTGCGAGAAGGGAGGCGGATCGGAGCGTGCCTGCGCCCGGGAGATCTTCGCGGACGAACGACTGCGAACGGTGACCCTCGCTCCCTACACCCTGGACCGCACCGAGGTCACGAACGGGGAGTTCGCCGCCTTCGTGGAGGCCACCGACCATCGCACGACCGCCGAGGAGCGCGGCTACAGCTGGGACATCACGCGCTGCCGACGCTGCACCTGGCGCACTCCCCAGGCCGGGCGCGACGCGCTCAGCAACCCGACCGATCCGGTCGTGCACGTCTCCTGGGCCGACGCGAGTCGCTACTGCAAGTGGGCGGGCGCGCGGCTTCCCAGCGAGGACGAGTGGGAGCTCGCGGCGCGCGGCACCGATCGACGCACCTTTCCGTGGGGCGACGAGTGGGACGCGAACCGGCTTCGCGACGTCCGCGCCGAGGGGCTCGGCCTCGAGCCCGTCGGCTCGTACCCGGAGGGGGCGACGCCCGAGGGCTTGCTCGATCTCGCGGGCAGCGTCTGGGAGTGGACGGCGACCGAGAGCGGCGAAGGCGAGCGCCGCATCTTCAAAGGCGGTTCCTGGATGGACCGAATACCCGCCTACTTCCGAAGTGCCGCCTTCTCCGAAGACGCACCGGACTACTCGAGCATCTCGCTCGGCTTCCGTTGCGCCCGGGACGGCGCGGCCTAGCGCGCGAAGACCGTCCGCCTTCCATGAAGGCAGTTCCGTCAACCCCGAAGGTTGAAGATTTGGTCGAAG